>NZ_SJKC01000002.1:0-1681003 GCF_004331375.1 Kribbella speibonae
GATCCACACCGCCCGACCGGACCTGACAACAACCCAGCAGCAACGCCAAACGTCGAGCACCGATGATTGGCGACAGTCGAATAGGACTGGCTACCGGTCTTCAACGATCTGCAACGCGTATTCGGTTCTGTCGCGGTACGCACGTTGAGCATGTATGGACGACCTCCCACTCCCGTTCGGGCCCGATCTGACTGCGCGCCGGCACGTCTGCGAGCGCTGCGGCGAGACCTACATCGCGGCCAGATCCGACCAACGCTTCTGCTCAGATCGCTGCCGTCTCCGCCACTGGCGAAGCCGCCGACGGGTGTTGTCGGCAGACGCGATTGAGGCTGAACACGTGACCGTGTTGCTCGCGGAAGTCGGCCGATTGCAGCATCAGGTCGCCGAACTTCAGCGTGCCAATGCAGGCCTCCGCGAAGCCCTGAGGCACGCGCAAACGCGTCTGATATCGGCTCGAAGCCTGTACCGCGCGTGGGATCAACCGTAGACGTACGGCTCGCGTTCGGGGTTCGATGCTTGACGCAGGCGGAGGTGGGGCGGTGCCGCGTTTGCCTATCTGGTCCGCGGGAGATGCACCGGTTCGGTTGGCGCTGAGAGGTGTCAGCACCAACCGAACCGGCTCAGATCCTCGACCGCGATCCGTGAGGAGATCCGGCGGTGAGGTTCTGTTGGAGGGCGGAACGGGCGCGGAGTGCAGGGGCCATTGAGGAGGAGAGCCCGTCTCAGCACACCCGCCCCGCCTGCTTGGGAATCTCCGACAGCAGGACTTCGACATGGCTGGCGAGGAGGTGCTGGCGGATGGCGATCGGATTTCCAACCGACGCGAGATGATGAAGGTTCGGCAGGATTAGTACGCCCTCGTCGACCTCCATCACGGCGGCGAGCGCCTTGTGCAGTTCGTCTGGCGCGGTCTCCAGCTCGTCGATGAAGAGCGCGATGAGTACACAGCCGTTCGCTCCCGCGCAGTCGACAATCGCTTGCCGACGTGCCGCGATCTCGGGGTCGCTCATCAGGAAGTGCTTCTTGAAGTACCCGAAAGCGACTCGCATCTGCCTCTAACCCCGTCCGATCTGGCTGTTGCTCGGTACGGATAAGCGTCGAGCAAACCGCACAGCACGCACCATGGACTGCCGCTGACGCAGCACTGAACTTGCGCTGAACCTGCGCGGCGAGGTTCGAGTGGAGACGCAGCTCAACCCTCTCGTCTCGATCGCGAGCTTTCCCATGGGTTCGATTCCTTCTCCCGGTGTTGCGAACGGATTAGTTGATACTAGTCAAGTTTGGCTACTTGGCCAGCGTGCACGAGAAGGAGCGTCTAGTCAAGTTTGGTTAGAAGCGCATCTTGAGGTGATCGGGGACCGTTCGCCACGAACCCGGATCATCGGCCATGGTGTAGGCGCCCTCAGACAGTCACTTGCTCAGGACTGCAGTTCGGTGCGTGCCTGTCCCGCCCACAGTTCGGCCTGATCGCGGACGTGCTCGGGGCGTCCCGGTTGGGGTGCTCCCGCCACTTGGCCTGCTCTACGAGCTCCGCTTGCGCGCCCGCCAGGGTGGTGTCAACTCCCACCAACACTAGGGTGCCCTCCTGGTCCGTGTCGGCGGCAGCTGAATACTGACCAGTGCACGGCAACTGAAAATTGACCAGCTTCCCGAGACCCTGGGCTTGTAGCGAGCCGGGGAGGGAGCCAGGTGTTGAGCGTGGAGGACTGGGCCGAGATCCGGCGGTTGCGTCGGTCGGAGGGTGTGTCGATCTCGGAGATCGCGCGGGTGTTGGCGATCTCGAGGAACACGGTGAAGGCGGCATTGGCCAGCGATGAGCCGCCGCGGTATCGCCGCAGGGCGGCGGGTTCGGTGGTGGATGGGTTCGAGCCGCGGGTTCGGGAGTTGCTGCGGGCGTATCCGACGATGCCGGCGACGGTGATCGGCGAGCGGATCGGGTGGCCGTACTCGATCCGGACGTTGAGTGGCCGGGTGGCCGAGCTGCGGCCGGTGTATCTGCCGCCGGACCCCGCGAGCCGAACCAGTTATGCCGCCGGTGAGATCGCGCAGTGCGATTTCTGGTTCCCCGACATCGAGCTGCCGGTCGGGTTCGGTCAGACCCGCACCGCGAAGCAGCTGCCGGTGCTGACGATGGTGACCGGTTATGCCCGGTGGGACTCAGCGGTGCTGATCCCGAGCCGTCACGCCGAGGATCTGTTCTCCGGGTGGTGGCAGCTGCTCGAGGCGTTGGGCGCGGTTCCGCGGGTGCTGGTCTGGGACGGTGAGGGCGCGATCGGCAGGTGGCGCGGCCGGCGCAGCGAACTGACTGTGGAGTGTCAGGGGTTCCGCGGCACGCTGGCGGCCAAGGTGGTGGTCTGCCGGCCCGCCGATCCGGAGGCCAAGGGGCTGGTGGAGCGGCTGCACGACTACCTGGAGCGCTCGTTCCTGCCCGGCCGGACCTTCACCGGTCCCGGTGACTTCAACGCCCAACTCCAAGGTTTCTTGGTCCGGGCGAACACCCGCCAGCACCGTGCATTGGGCTGCCGGCCGGCGGATCGGATCGCGGCTGACCGAGCCGCGATGCTCGCGCTGCCGCCAGTGCCGCCCACAGTTGGGTGGCGGTCGTCGACCCGGCTCGCGCGCGATCACTATGTCCGCCTCGACGGCAACGACTACTCCGTCCACCCCGGCGTGATCGGCCGCCGGATCGACATCCACGCCGACCTGGACAGGGTGCGGGTGTTCTGCGACGGGCGCCAGGTCGCCGACCATGAACGGATCTGGGCCAAGCACCAGACCATCTCGGCTCCCGATCATCTCACCGCGGCGCGGGCGTTGCGCCGCGACCGGTTGGAGATCCTCAGACCCGCCCCGCCAACCCGCGAGCCCGAGGTCGAACAACGGGCACTGACCGACTACGACACCGCGCTCGGTCTCACCGATGGCGGGGTGGCGTGATGGCCACCCGATCGGCGACGAGCCCGAGACAGCGTGATCTGACCGCCGAGATCGCCTTCCTGACCCGAGCGTTGAAGGCACCCACCCTGCGCGAATCGGCGGCCCGGCTGGCCGATCGGGCCCGGACCGAGTCCTGGTCCCACGAGGAGTTCCTGGTCGCCTGCCTGCAACGCGAGGTCGCCGCACGGGAGTCCCACGGCGGCGAGGGCCGGATCCGCGCCGCCAGATTCCCCGCCCGCAAGAGCATCGAGGAGTTCGACTTCGACCACGCCCGCGGACTCAAACGCGACACCATCGCCCACCTGGCCACCCTGGACTTCATCACCGCCAAGGACAACGTCGTGTTTCTCGGCCCACCCGGCACCGGCAAGACCCACCTCGCCACCGGGCTCGCGATCCGCGCCTGCCAAGCCGGCCACCGCGTCCAGTTCGCCACCGCCTCTCAATGGGTCGCAAGGCTCGCCGACGCCCACACCACCGGCACCCTCCAAACCGAACTCGTCCGGCTCGGCCGCTACCCACTCCTGGTCGTCGACGAAGTCGGCTACATCCCGTTCGAACCCGAGGCCGCGAATCTGTTCTTCCAACTCGTCTCATCCCGCTACGAACGCGCCTCGCTGATCGTCACCAGCAACAAACCCTTCGGCCGCTGGGGCGAGGTCTTCGGCGACGACGTGGTCGCCGCCGCGATGATCGACCGACTCGTCCACCACGCAGAAGTCATCGCCCTCAAAGGCGACAGTTACCGCCTCAAAGACCGCAACCTCGGCCGCATCCCAACCACCGCGACCGACGAACCATGAACCAGAAGGTGGTCAGATTTCAATTGCCGCCAACTGGTCAGATTTCAACTGCCGTTGACAGTCCGGGTGGTGTTGTCGGCACTGACCTACAAACGGTGCTGGTGGAGACCTCCAAAGCCACGACTGCGACTTCGTGATCGCACCAGGGTCCTAGGCCTTCTCTGCTGTCACGCATTCTCCACGCACAGTCGTGCGAGCCGGCGAGCGCGGGTGTCGCCCACCGCGGAGGAAGTTCGTAGGTCGTCTGCCGCGCACGTCGTCCAGGTTTTGTCGATCCACGGAAGTCGTCCGATCCCACACGTTGATCTGCCGCACATCGACGACGACGGAGGTGCGGTGCGGTGGCATATGTGAAGGATCTGTGGACACGGGCGGTCAAGCAGGCGGATGGGACGACGGCCCGAGTGCGGAATGAGCGGTGGGGGAAGGGGAAGCGGTGGTTGGCGGGGTGGGTGGATCCGGAGGGGCGGGAGCGGACTAAGGCGTTCGGGACCAAGGGACCAGCTGAGCGGCATGCGAATGCGATGGAGACAGATCGGGAGCGTGGGGAGTACATCGATCCGGAGGCTGGGAAGGTTCGGTTTGGGGAGGTTGCGGAGCGGTGGTTGGCATCCCGGGTGGTGGATCCGGCTTCGGTGATCAGGTATGAGTCGTCGCTCCGGTTGCATGTGGATCCGGTGTTTGGGCGGCGGCAACTGCGGACGATCAAGCCGTCCGAGATCGCCGCTTGGGTTGCCGATCTGGATGCGCGATTCGGGCCGTCGACTGCACGTACGGCGTACCTCGTGCTGCATGGAACGCTCGAGATCGCGGTCGATGACGAGGCGATCAAGAAGAATCCCGCCAAGGGTCGGGCCGTCAAGGTGCCGGCGGAGAAGAGCGGAAGGACGGTCGCCTGGAGCGATGATGTGGTGCTCCGGATCGTCGAGGGACACGCACCGGAGTACCGGCCGATCGCAGCGGTAGGAGCGGCATGCGGACTACGGCAGGGTGAGTTGTTTGGGCTGGCCGAGGAGGACGTCGACTTCGAGGAGATGGTCATTCACGTTCGGCGGCAGGTGAAGAAGCTCGGGAGAGAGTTCGTGTTTGCGCTGCCGAAGAACGACACCGAGCGGACGGTGCCGATGTCTGACGGGACGGCGCTGATTCTCAAGGAGCACATCGATGCGCGCGAGCCACGCCCGTACAGCTTGCCTTGGGAGAAGACGGACGGAAAGCCGCGGACCGTCAAGCTCATGTTCAGGTGGACGGACGACAAGCACATTCGGGCGCGGACATACGACGAGCTGGTCTGGAAGCCGGCGTTGTTCTACGCGGGTGTGATCGCGGAGCCGAAGACGGATCGGCGGGGGCGGCGGCAGTACGTGTCGAGCCGGGAAAACGGGATGCACGCGCTGCGGCACTACTTCGCGAGCATCACCCTTGCGGATGGGGTCAACATCAAGGAGCTGGCCGAGTACCTAGGCCATAGCAACCCGGGGTTCACGCTGAGGCTGTACACCCACATGCTGCCGTCGTCGCACGAGCGTGCGAGGAAGGCGGTCGACTCCAGACTTGCCCGTCTCTTCTCTCTGAAATCCCACGGAGCAGTCACGGAGCAGGCCGTCGTACGCTCCCCCACCGCTTCTTGGGAGCCGGACGACGGCCTGTACGCTCACCAACCTCAAGTCAGCCTGTGACCTGCGGAAACGTCTACCGGATTCGCATGCCGGAGATGGCTCGGGCGATGACCAACCGCTGGATTTCGGAGGTGCCTTCGAAGATGGTGTAGATCTTGGCGTCTCGGTGTAGGCGTTCTACGGGGTATTCGCGGGTGTAGCCGTTGCCGCCGAGGATTTGGATGGCTTCTTCGGTTACCTTCACGGCTACTTCGCCGGCCTTCAGCTTCGCCATGGAGCCTTCGCCGTGGCGGTAGTCGGGGGTTTCGCCTCGCATGAGGGCGGCTGACATGTTGGCGGCTCGCCATACCAACAGTCTTGCGGCGTCGATTTCGAGGGCCATGTCGGCGAGTTTGAAGGCGATGCCCTGGTTGTCGATGATGGGGCGGCCGAATTGTTCGCGGGTTTTGGCGTAGTCGAGGGCTACCTCGTACGCCGCGCGCGCGATGCCTACTGCTTGGGCGCCGACGATGTGGCGGGTCATCTCGAAGGTGGCCATGGAGGCGTTGCGGCCGGTCGATTGAGTGGCAGAGCGGGCGCGGGCCAGGCGTTCGTCGAGTTTTTCCTTGCCGCCTAGGACGTTGGCGGCGGGGATGCGGACGTTGTCGAAGAAGACGTCGGCGGTGTGGGAGGCGCGGAGGCCGTGTTTGCGGAGCTTCGTGCCCTGTTCGAGGCCGCGGACTTCGGACTTGGGTACGACGAAGGCGGCCTGGCCCTTGGTGCCGAGTGAGGGGTCTACGGTGGCGACGACGACGTGGATGTCGGCGATGCCGCCGTTGGTGGCCCAGGCCTTCTGGCCGTTGATGACCCACTCGTTCGAAACAGCATCAAAAACAGCCCGGGTGCGGATCGCGGACACGTCCGAACCCGCGCCGGGCTCGGAGGAGCAGAACGCGGCGACGCGTACGTCGTCCACGGTGCCGTAGCAGCGGCCCATCCACTGGCTCCACTGTTCCGGGGTGCCGTTGGAGAAGATCGCGGACGAGGCCAGGCCGGTGCCCTTCAGGGACATCGCGATGCCGGCGTCGCCCCAGAACAGCTCCTCGTGGACCAGCGGCATCAGCAGGCCGGTCGGGTCGACGAACAGGTTGATGTTCATGTCGAGGCCGTAGATGCCGACCTTGGCCGCTTCCTGGATGATCGGCCAGGGGGTCTGCTCGCGCTCGTCCCATTCGGCCGCGGCGGGGCGGATGACGTCGGCGGCGAAGGTGTGCGCCCAGTCCCGGATCTCGCGCTGGTCGTCGTTGATCGCCAGCGAGAAGGTGCTCCAGTCCGGCTTCGAGCGCTCGGCGCCGAGTTCGCCGGCCAGCGACATCACGTCTGCGGACACAACAGGGTCGCTCATCAGGTCCTCACAAATGCGGGTATGTTACCGACGAGTGTAACTGTCGTTTGCACCAAGGGGTACCACTGTGGCTAAGATCGATTCATGAGCTCCGCGCTGCTCGCGATCGGACGCCGCCGTACCACGGCGGAGCGTCGGCGCGACCGCGAGCGGGACATCATCCGCGCCACCCGCGAGATCTTCGACGAGCGCGGCACGATCGACGCCCAGATCGACGATATCGCCAAGCGGGTCGGGATCAACAAGGCCCTCATCTACCGGCACTTCGCCGGCAAGGAAGAGCTGTTCGCGCTCACCCTGGTCGACTACCTGACCGAGCTGGACGGGCGCCTCCAAGAAGCCGACGGTCCGCGCCGCCAACCGCTCAACCGGCTGCGAAGCCTCAGCGAGACGTTCGTCGACTTCTGTCTGCAGTACCCGGCATTCACCGACTGTGCGATGAGCCTGCTCCGACGGACCGGCGACGAGCTGTTCGGTGAGATCACCGAGCCGGTGATGGTCAAACTCGGTACGGCGATGGCCGCGCCGCTGGACCGGATCGCCACCATCCTGAAGGCCGGCCAGCGCACCGGGGTCTTCGACGAGGTCGACACCGCGTACCTCGCGAACCACCTGTACACGCAGACACTAGGATCGTTGCACATGGCAAGGGTCGGGCTGATCGTGTCGGGCAGCGGCCCGGGTCACCCGGTGGTGCATCATGCCGATGTCGGCACCGTCCGGTCGACCGCCATCACGGCGACACTCGCCACTGCCGTCGGGCAGAAGGCGCTGACAACCAAGCTGCCCACCAGACAGACCACCAAACAGACCACCAAACAGACCCGCTCCGCGAGAGCCAGAGCAGGAGACATATCGTGACCGAACCGCGCAAGGTGGCTGTGGTCGCCGGCAACCGGATTCCGTTTGCCCGGCAGGACAAGACCTATCGGCACTCCTCGAACTCCGACATGCTCACGGCCGCCCTGAACGGTCTCGTCGACCGCACCGGACTCGGTGGTCAGGAGGTGGGCGAGGTGGTCGCCGGTGCCGTGCTCAAGCACGCCCGCGACTGGAACATGGTGCGCGAGGTGGTCCTCGGGTCGAAGCTCGCCCCGACCACACCGGCGTACGACATCCAGCAGGCCTGCGGCACCGGTCTCGAGGCGGCCATCCTGGTCGGCAACAAGATCGCTCTCGGCCAGATCGACGCGGGGATCGCGGGCGGTGTCGACACCGCGTCCGACGCGCCCTTGAGCGTCAACGACCATCTGCGCAACGTGCTGCTCGATCTCAACCGCGCCAAGACGTACCCGGACCGCTTGAAGGTCCTCGCCCGCGTCCGCCCGAAGGACGTCGTACCGGAGATCCCGCGCAACGCCGAGCCGCGGACCGGCAAGTCGATGGGTGATCACGCGGCGCTGACCGCGCTCGAGTGGGGCATCACCCGAGAGGCGCAGGACGAGCTCGCGTACAACTCGCACATGAACCTCGCGAAGTCGTACGACCGTGGGTTCCAGAACGACCTGATCACGCCGTACCTGGGCCTCGAGAAGGACCAGAACCTGCGCCCCGACACGACGCTCGAGAAGCTCGCGAAGCTCCGGACGGTGTACGGCAAGGGCGAGACCGCGACGATGACGGCCGGTAACTCGACCCCGCTGACCGACGGCGCGTCGGCCGTGCTGCTCAGCACCGACGAGTGGGCCGAGCAGCACGGTCTGCGACCGCTCGCGTACCTGACCCACTCGCAGACCGCCGCGGTCGATTACGTCAAGGGCGCGGAGGGGCTCCTCATGGCTCCTGCCTACGCAGTGCCCAGAATGCTGCAGAGGGCCGGGCTAAGCCTCCAGGACTTCGACTACTACGAGATCCACGAGGCGTTCGCGTCGCAGGTGCTGTCCACCTTGAAGGCGTGGGAGGATCCGATCTTCTGCAAGGAGCGGCTCGGCCTGGACGCGCCGCTCGGGGAGATCGATCGAGGCAAGCTGAACGTGAACGGCAGCTCGCTCGCCGCGGGTCACCCGTTCGCGGCGACCGGCGGGCGGATCGTCGCCGCGCTGGCCAAGCAACTGGACGAGAACGGTGGCGGGCGGGGGCTGATCTCGATCTGCGCCGCGGGCGGCCAGGGTGTCGTCGCCATCCTCGAGAAGTAGGAGCTGAGATGACGGATCGCTACCAGACCTTCACCACGACGCCGCTCGGCAAGACGCTGGTGAAGAACCTGGGTCTGCCCGACCCGACGCCGCTGCCCCGCTGGACCGAGGGCTCGCCGGTGATCGACGGGCCGGTCGTCTTCGGCGCGATCGGCGAGACCGACGCCGGCAAGGCGGTGCAGGCGCTGCTGCGCGATATCGGCGCCTCGTTCAGTACGGCGGCCGAAGGCGTCGCGTCGAGCACGATCCGGCCGAAGGCGATCGTCTTCGACGCGACCGGCGCCCTCTCGACCGCGGACCTGACCAGCCTGCAGCGCTTCTTCTCCCCCGTTGTCCGCCAGCTCGCTCCGGCGGGCCGCGTGATCGTCGTCGGCCGTACGCCGGAACTCGCGAGCTCCCCCGAGCAGCAGGTCGCCCAGCGCGCGCTCGAAGGCTTCACGCGCAGCCTCGGCAAGGAGGTGAAGCGCGGCGCCACGGTCAACCTCGTGTACGTCGCCCCGGACGCGCACGAGCAACTCGACTCGACGCTCCGCTTCTTCCTGTCCCCCAAGTCGGCGTACGTCGACGGCCAGGTCGCCCGGATCGGCACCGGCCCGCTCGTCAGCAACGACCCGGCCCGGCCGCTCGCCGGCCGCACAGCCCTCGTCACCGGCGCGGCTCGAGGGATCGGCGCGAGCATCGCCGACACACTGGCCCGCGACGGCGCCACGATCATCGGCGTCGACGTACCGCAGAACGCGGACCCGCTGCGCAAGGTGATCTCCAAGATCGGCGGCACCGAGCTCCTCCTCGACGTCACCGCGGTCGACGCGGCGCAGCGGATCGCGGCGCACGCGCAGGAGCAGCACGGCGGGCTCGACATCGTCGTCCACAACGCCGGGATCACCCGTGACCGGCGGCTCGTCAACATGCGCACCGACGCGTGGGACGCCGTACTCGACGTGAATCTGCGCGCGCCGGAGCGGATCACCAAGCACCTGGTCGATTCCGGGGCGCTGCGGGACGGCGGCTCGATCATCGGGGTGTCGTCGATGGCCGGGATCGCGGGCAACAACGGCCAGACGAACTACGCGACCTCGAAGGCCGGCGTGATCGGTCTCGTGCAGGCGCTGGCGCCCGCGCTGGCCGAGCGGCAGATCCGGATCAACGCGGTCGCGCCCGGGTTCATCGAGACCGAGATGACCGCGAAGATCCCGTTCACGATCCGGGAGGTCGGGCGGCGGATCAACTCGCTGCAGCAGGGCGGTCTGCCGATCGACGTGGCCGAGACGATCGCCTGGTTCGCGGATCCGGCGTCGGCCGGAGTGACCGGCAACGTGGTGCGGGTCTGCGGCCAGAGCATGCTGGGCGCCTGAGATGCCGACCCGGCGGTACGACGACTCCCCCGGCCTCGGCGCGCTGTACGCGCGGACCGTCAAAGCCACTCTGCGGCGCGCCGACTACGAGCCGGACGAGGACGGCCTGACCCTCGAGCTCCCCCGGTCCGCGATCGACCAGGACCACCTCCAGGCCTACCGAGAAGTCACCGGGTTCGCGGCGGGTCCCGCGCTGCCGCCGACGTACCCGCATGTCCTGGCGTTCCCGCTGCACCTGGACCTGATGTCCGATCCCTCGTTCCCGTACAAGCCGATGGGGATCGTGCACCTGTCCAACACGATCACGCAGAAGCAGCCGATCCCGCTGCACGCCGAACCGGCGATCCGCGTGCACAGTACGGCGGAACGCCCGCATCCGAAGGGCACCGTCTTCGACGTGATCAGCGAGGTCTTCGTCGATCACGAGCTGGTATGGAGCGATCTCACCACGCTGCTCAGCCGTACGGCCGGGACGGAAGGCGCGCACGCCGACCTGCTGATCGACCCGGTGCTGAGCCCGAGCGCGTGGTGGGACCTGCGGGGCAACCTCGGCCGCCGGTACGCCGCGGCGTCCGGCGACCGGAACCCGATCCACCTGTTCAAGCTGACCGCTCAGGCGTTCGGGTTCCCGCGCCAGATCGCGCACGGGATGTGGGCCAAGGCTGCCGCGCTGGCGTCGATCCAGCGGGCCGGCGTGTTGCCGGACGCGTTCACGGTCCGCGTGGACTTCCGTAAGCCGTTGCTGCTCCCGTCCCGGGTCGGGTTCGGGTACCAGCAGACCGGCAAGACGGTCGACTTCGCGCTGTACGACGAGTCGCACGACGTGACCCACCTGATCGGGCAACTCCAGGCGAACTGAACCGCCAGCCCATCACAATCGCGCTCCTCGGTCGGCCTCCACGCTCACAGCTCGCCACCGTCGTCAATTGCGAGGGCCTGGGGATCCGCGTCGCGCCGGATCCGGTCCAGCACGTCACCTATCGGAGCAGCGTCCCAGCGCCGGCCGTCGCGTTCGCGGACCGCTACCTGGCGTGCCGCGGCCTCGCGCGCACCGATGACCGCGGCGTACGGCGCCAGCCGGTTCTCGCGGATCCGGGCGCCGAGGCTGCCCTCGTCCGCGTGCGCGATCTCCACGCGAAGCCCGCGATCCGAGGCCCGTCGCGCGACCTCCGCGGCCAGCTTCTCCTCGTCGTCGGAGATCGGCAGTACGACGACCTGGACCGGAGCCAGCCACGCGGGGAACGCGCCGCCGTGCACCTCGATCAGCTGAGCCACCGCTCGCTCGATGCTCCCGACGATCGCCCGGTGCACCATCACCGGACGGTGTTTGTTGCCGTCGGCACCGATGTACTCGAGCCCGAACCGCTCCGGCTGGTGGAAGTCGATCTGGACGGTCGACAGGCTGAACTCACGACCCGCCGAATCCTCCATCTGGATGTCGATCTTCGGCCCGTAGAACGCCGCGTCGCCCGGCGCGTCCTCGTACTCGACACCCGCGTTCTTCAGCACCTCGCGGAGCAGGTCGGCAGCCTGCGCCCAGCTCGCCGCGTCCCCGACGTACTTGCTGGCAGGGCTGTTGAACTCCGCGTCAACGGACGGGAGCGCGAGCACGTAGCGGGACGCTGCGATGCCCATGTCGGCGTACGCCTGCTTGATCAGTCGCAGCGCCTCGGCTGCCTCGGACGCGACCTGGTCGAGGCGGCAGAAGATGTGGGCGTCGTTGAGTTGCATCGCGCGGACCCGGCTCAGGCCGCCGATCGCTCCGGAGAGTTCGGCGCGGTACTGCCCGCCGAGCTCGGAGAAGCGGAGCGGGAGTTCGCGGTAGCTGTGGGAGCGCGACCGGAACATCAGCGCGTGGTGCGGGCAGATGCTCGGGCGCAGGACCAGTTCCTCACCGCCCATCTCCATCGGCGGGTACATGTCCTCGTGGTACTTCGCCCAGTGGCCCGAGATCTCGTACAGCTCGCGCTTGCCGAGGACCGGTGAGTAGACCTGCTGGTAGCCGGCTCTTCGTTCGACCTCGGCGATGTAGCTCTCGAGCGCACGGCGTACCGCGGCGCCCGCGGGCAACCAGTAGGGCAGTCCCGCGCCGATCAGCGGGTCGGAGTCGAACAGGCCGAGTTCGCGGCCGAGTTTGCGGTGGTCGTACATGGTGGTCTCCTCGTTCAGGGTGGGGCGAGGAACCACGGGAACGACGAAGCCCCGGGGCACTCGCCCCGGGGCTTCGGTCGACAGTCAGGTGTCAGCGCGCCGGGACATACTCCGGCGTCGTCGTGACTACAGCGCGCTGCAACATGTCATTCACGATAGCAGGTCAAGCCGGTTCATTGAGGTCGAGGCCGACGGGGCGGATCAGGCCCTCCTGGGCGACTGAGGCGATGAGTTGGCCGGATTCTGTGTAGAGGCGGCCGGTGGCGAAGCCTCGGGCGCCGGAGGCTGAGGGGGACGACTGGTCGTAGAGGAGCCATTCGTCGGCGCGGAACGGGCGGTGGAACCAGAGGGCGTGGTCGAGGGAGGCGGGCTGGATGCGGCGGTCGCCGATGACGATGCCGTGCGGGAGCAAGCTTGCCCCGAGCAACGTCAGGTCGCTGGCGTAGGCGAGGACGCAGGCGTGCAGGGCCGGGTCGTCGGGAAGTTTGCCGGCGGCACGGATCCAGAACTGCCGGCCGGTGACACCGGCCAGGCGTACGTCGAGCGAGGCCCACTCGCGGTCCCAGTCGGCGGCCGGGCGGCCGGACCGTGCCTCCAGGACGGTTGCGAGTCGCGGCGCCTCCTCCGGCGGTACGACGTCGTCCGGCATCGGATCCTGGTGGTCGAGGCCGGGCTCGGGGCGCTGGAAGGACGCGGACATGTAGAAGATCGGCTTCCCGTTCTGCGACGCCACCACCCGGCGGCTGCTGAACGATCCGCCGTCGCGGGTCGGCTCCGCCCGGTACACGATCGGTACGGACGTGTCGCCCGCGCGCAGGAAGTATCCGTGCAGCGAGTGCACGAGGCGTTCGGCGTCGACGGTCCGCCCGGCCGCCGCGAGCGCCTGGCCGAGCACCTGTCCCCCGAACACCCGTTGCATCGACGTCTGCGGCTGACGACCGCGGAACAGGTCGACGTCGATCTTCTCCAGGTCGAGCAACTCGACCAGGTCCTCCAGCGACTCAGGCATGCCTCATCCTGACAGGCACCCGGCCCCGCGCACGCTGTGCACCCCTGTGTCAACCGTCACCAACTACCGGGGGTGCACACAGGAACCGGGGGCGTTACACAGGCAATAACCTGTGTAACGCCCCCGGTTCCTGTTCAAGGCCCCCAGACGTGGTGCGGACCGGCTACTTGTCGTCTTCGCGGTTGAGTTCGGCTAGGAACTGTTCTACTTCGGCGCCTAGCTCGTCTGCGGAGGGGGTGGAGTCGGCGAGGAGGCTCTTGCGGGTTACGGAGCCTTCAGCGGCGTCGTACTGGGTTTCGAGGGCCTTGACCACTGCGCTGGCGTCGTCCGAGGCCTCGACCTGCTCGTCGACCAGGCGGCCGGTGACGGCGGCCTCGTCGAGCAGGGCCTTGCTAGGGAGGAGCAGGCCGGTCGCGGCCGAGATCGCGTGTACGAGGGCCAGCGCGGCGCCCGGGAAGCGGTTCTCGGCCAGGTAGTGCGGCACGTGGACGGCGAAGCCCATCGCGTCCTTGCCCGCCTCGCCGAGACGGACCTGGAGCATCGTCCCCGCGCTCGCGGGCAGAATCATCTCGCCGTCCCAGATGTTCGAGCGGGTGACCAGCTCGGGCCGCGTCGCGTGCGCGGTCAGGCCGAGCGGGCGGGTGTGCGGCACACCCATCGGTATGCCGTGCACACCGATCGTGAGCGTCACGTTGTAGAGGTCGTTGAGCTGCCGGATCGCCCCGGCGAACCGGTCCCAGTGGTTGTCCGGCTCGGCGCCCTCGAGCAGCAGGAAGTCCACGCCGGCGTCGTCCGTCACCAGATGCAGCGAAAGGTGCGGCGGGGTGTAGTCGGTGAACCGGTCCTCGGCGAACGTCACCTCGGGCCGCCGGGCCCGGTAGTCGTGCAGAAGGTCGACGTCGAACCGCGCCAGCAGCCGGTGGTCCAGCACCTCGAGCAGGTGGTCCGCGGTCACGCGCCCGGCCTGGCCGGCGTCCATGAACCCGTCCAGCGAGTGCACCAGCACCTTCGGCGTCGCCGCCGGGCCGGTGGCCACCGACTCGTCGACGATCTCGTAGAGGTCGTCCGGTCGCAGCATCGTCGTCTCCTTCGCAATTGCCAGCAGGCCGTTCTACAGTGACCAACGCCCGGGTGTCGCGGACAAATTCCGGCTGCCGCGAAAGATTCAGGATCTTCCAAGACTCGGTCTCCGGCGCGACAGGTTGGAAAGCGCTTGCTAGGTTATCGCTGTGAGCCCTGAACCAAACTCCGCCCTGACCGTCATGCTGGCGATGAACGACGCCAGCCGGGACCGCGTCCTCGTGCCGCGGGTCCGGCAGCGCCTCGACGCGATCGCCACCGTGCTGCCGGTCGGCCCCGGGGCGAGCTTCCTCGCCGACCCCGCCGTACGGGCGGCGTTGCCGGACGTCGACGTACTGCTCACCGGCTGGGGCTGCCCGCGGATCGGGCCGGAGGTGCTGGACGCGGCGCCGAAACTGCAGGCGATCCTGCACGCGGCCGGCTCGGTCAAGGCGATCGTGGATCCGGCGGCGTTCGATCGCGGGATCCAGGTCTCGTCGGCGGCCACCGCGAACGCGCAGCCGGTCGCCGAGTTCACGGTCGCGGCGATCGTGCTGGCCGGGAAGCGGGCGTTCCGGCTCGCGGCGCAGTACCGGCTGGAGCGGCGCAAGGCGGACCCGCACGGGATGCCGGGCAGTTACGGTACGACGGTCGGACTGCTCGGGGCGTCGCGGATCGCGAAGATGGTCGCGGAGCGTTTGCGCGGGTTCGACCTGGAAGTGCTGATCAGCGACCCGTACCTGACGACCGACGGGGCCGCGGCGCTCGGCGCGGAACTGGTCGACAACGACACGCTGTTCCGCCGCAGTGACATCCTCAGCGTGCACGCGCCGCTGCTCCCGGAGACGGTCGGCCTGGTCGACGCGCGGCTGCTCGCGCTGCTGAAGGACGGCTCGTCGCTGATCAACACGGCCCGCGGCAAGATCATCGACTCCGACGCGCTGATCCGCGAGTGCGTGACCGGCCGGATCGACGCGGTCCTCGACGTCACCGACCCCGAGCCGCTGCCGCCGGACTCGCCGCTGCTCGACCTGCCGAACGTCTTCGTCACCCCGCACGTCGCCGGCGCCGTCGGCAACGAGATCGCCCGCCTCGGCGAACTCGCGGTCAGCGAACTCGAACGCCTCACCGCCGGCCAACCCCTCGAACACGCCATCAGCCCCGCCGAGATCGGGAGACTCGCATGACCCGCTTGATCCTGCCTGACACCGACCGTGAGTTGTCCCGTCAGACCGGATGGGTGCGGGCGCATTGGGAGGCGCTCGCGGACCACCTGCTCGACTCGCTCGTCCCGTACTTCTCCCCCGGCGCCTCCCTGGTCGAGCTTCCGGGCCGGCCGAGCCGGTCGGGTACGGCGTCCGACGCGCTGGAGGGATTCGCCCGGTCGTTCATGCTGGCCGCGTTCCGGATCGCCGGCGTCCAGGGCAAGGGCTGCGAGGACCTGATCGAGCGGTACGCGCGGGGCGTCGCAAACGGCGCGAACCCGGACCACCCCGAGGCGTGGCTCCGGCTCACCCCGAGGTCACAGCAGATGGTGGAGGCCGCGGCGATCGCCGTTTCGCTGCACGAGACCCGTGAGTGGATCTGGGATCGCCTCGACACGCGCGCCCAGGAACACGTCGCGGAGTGGCTCGGCGGCTTCAACGGGTCGACCACCCACGACAACAACTGGCGGCTGTTCCAAGTCGTCAGCGAGCAGTTCCTGGCCTCGGTCGGAGCGCCGTACCAGCAGGACGACATCGACGCAGGTCTCGACCGCATCGAGGACTGGTACGTCGGCAACGGCTGGTACTCCGACGGCGACGGGCAGAACTTCGACAACTACATCGGCTGGGCGATGCACCTGTACCCGGGTCTGTGGGCGCGGATGGCCGCTGCGACGCCGGGAGCGCAGTACGAGGACCGGTTGAAGCTCTACAAGGAGCGGATCAAGCTCTTCCTCGAAGACGCCGTCCACCTGGTCGGGAACGACGGCGCGCCGATCTACCAGGGGCGGTCGCTGACGTACCGGATGGCGGCCGCGGCGCCGTACTGGATGGGCGCGATCCTCGACTCGACGCCGTTGACACCGGGTGAGACGCGGCGGCTGTGCTCGGGAGTCGCACGGCATTTCGTACAGCACGGCGTACCGGACGAGCGTGGCGTGCTGACGCTCGGGTGGTACGACACCTTCCTGCCGACGACGCAGCAGTACTCCGGTCCCGGTTCGCCGTACTGGGCCTCGAAGGGGTTCGTCGGGTTGATCCTGCCGCCGGAGCACCCGGTGTGGGCGGACCCGGAGGATTCGATTCCGCTGGACGACGCGGACCAGCTCAAGGCGATGCCTGAGCCGGGGTGGATCGTGCACGCGAGCCGCCACGACCAGGTGGTGCAACTGGTCAACCACGGCGCCGACCACGCGCCTGTGGCCGAGCCGCAGGGCGTGGAGCCGGCGGGCGATCCGCACTACAACCGGCTGGCGTACGCGAACCACGCAGGCCCGGATCTGTCCGATCACGAGCCGCACGTCGACAACCTGATCTCGCTGGTCTCCCCCGACGGCCTGGCCAGCGGGCGCGGGCGGATCCGGCGGCTCGGCGTGGACGGCCGTACGGCGTCCTCGTGGCACAACGCCTGGCTCGGAGACGAAGGACCGTGGACGATCGAGATCACGTCGGTCGTGCACAGCGGCTGGGAGATCCGATGCGCGCTGGTCGACGGCCCGGACGGTGCACTGGTACGCAGCGGCGGGTTCGCGGTCGCGGGCGACTCTTTGCCGGAGGCAACATCCGGCGAGAAGGCTGCCTCCGCACGGAACTCGGACGGGCTGGTGTCGGCGGTGGTCGGCCTGCACGGGTACGACGCGGCGGGTGTGCACCGCGGGCTCGGAGTGAACCCGTACGGCGCGCACTCGGCGACGCCGTACCTGACGGCGCCGCATCACGGGCAGCCGCTGGTGCTCGTGAACGCCGTACTCCTGACCCGCGACGCTCTGCGACCGGAGGCGCTTGCCGAGGGCATCGATGTGGCCGTGGACGGTGCGACGGTGCGGATCAGCCTGCCCGGAGGCGGTACCGAGGTGGTCGAACTGGGACGGAATCGAGCCGGTTAGGTCAGGCTCGCCAAGGGTGTGGATTCGGCGGATGGCCGTTAGATTGACGGCATGAGCACGTACGAGAAACTCCTGCAGGAACAGATCCGTAACGAATTCACGGCCGCGCAGCAGTACGTGGCAGTTGCTGTCTGGTTCGACGACCAGGACCTTCCGCAGCTGGCCGCGCACTTCTACAAGCAGTCACTGGAAGAGCGCAACCACGCGATGATGATGGTCCAGTACCTGCTCGACAAGGACATCCGGCCGCACATCCCGTCGGTCGGCGAGGTCGAGTCGGACTTCAAGACCGCGCTGGAGCCGCTCGAGCTCGCGCTGGCGCAGGAGATCACGGTCACCAAGCAGATCGAGATGCTCGCGCGCACAGCCCGTGACGAGAGCGACTACATCGGCGAGCAGTTCATGCAGTGGTTCCTCAAGGAGCAGGTCGAGGAGGTCGCGGCGATGAACACCCTGGTGAACGTCGCCAAGCGCGCCGGCGACAACCTGTTCCACCTCGAGGACTTCCTCGCCCGCGAGACCGTCGGCGACGCCGGCACCGACCCGACGGCCCCGACCGCCGCCGGCGGAACGGTCTGACCTACCAGCTCCCGCCGCCGCCGCCTCCGCCTCCTCCGCCGCCCGAGGAGCCCGAGGACGACGAGGAACTGCTGTACGAGCTGAAGCCGGACGAGCTGCCGCCGCCGGAGCCCGCTGCGGGCGCAGGAGCCGGCGGGGGCACGAACGTGCTCTGGACGGCGGTGCTGATCGAGCTCGCCGACCAGTTGGAGTGGTAGTACGACGGGCCGACGTACCAGGTCGGATCGGGTGTCAGCCGGCCCGCCTCGACGAGCTCACCGCACACCCGCTGCCAGCGGGTCGCGAGCCGGAACGCGATCGCCCAGGGCAGGTACTTCGAGAAGATGTCCTCGCCCTCCTCGAACCGCAACTGGTCCGCCTCGGCAGTCGCAAGGTACTGCTGGAACCCGAGGACCTGGTCCGTGATCGCGCGGCCCTCCGCGCTCCGCAGCCCGCGCCGCTTCCGCCCGATCCACATCCAGAGCAGGGTCAGCAACGCGCTCCCGGGGACGATGATCGCGATCACACGGCCCGCGGTCGCCGGGCCGGATCCGATCTGCCCGATGCCGAAACAGAGAATGACGAGCGCGATCGTGAGCATCCAGCCGAGGGCGGTCGACCCGTCGCCGTTCCCGGACGCAGCCGGCAACCTGAGGTACCACTCCTGCCGCTTGATGCTGGTCCACACGGCGTCGTACATCTTGTCCGCTGCCTGCACCAGCGAGTAGTCGCCGACCTCGGCGCGTTCGAGGGCCCGCTCCTCCCCCGGCTCCTGCTTCGGGAACAGTCCCTTCAGCAGCACCTTCTCGTGCTGCGCGGTCGCGACCTCCGGATCGACCAGCACCGCCTTGCGGGCGCCCTCGTCGGTGTTGTCGAGGCGGATCGCGCCGCGGACGGCGAGGTGGATCAGGGTTGCTGCGAGGGTGGTGGACTTGTCGGCCGCGTCAGCCAGCACGGCGCCCTCGGCGACCGTGACCTCGGGCGGCGCGAACGCCACCGGGATCTGGTCCGCGGCGAGCTGGTCCTTGCCGATCTGTGCGTTCGCGGGCGGGACGGTTCCTGGCGGCACGCCGACGTACCGCTGGTCGCGGGGGCCGCGCCGGTGGAAGAGGAACGCCGCGGCGACGCCGGCCACAGTCGCGAGGACGGACCCGGCGAGCGCGAGCCAGGACAGCCCACTGCGTTCCAGCCAGTTCGGCGGGTCGACCACGATCGGGGTGTCGTTCCGCACGGCGCCGGCCTTGATCCCGGCAACGATCGTCAACTGCTCACCGCGGACCAGCTTGGAGCCGGTGAACAGCCCGATGCCGCCGGCAAGGGACTTCTTCTCACAAGAACTCGTGGAGCCGGCCTTGCCGCTGTAGCACTCGACCTGCTGCACTCCCTGCGGCACCTGGACACTCACGGTGACCTTGTTGATGTGGGCGTCCCAGGCCGAGCCGGTGGCGTCCCAGTACAGCTCGCTGTGGTCCGCGAAGTGCCGGAGCGCGCCACGGACGTCGTACGAGATCACGTACTTCGCGCTGGTCCCCCAGATCGTCTGGTCCTTCGAGCCGATCTTGATCCGCAGCGTCTGGTCCCGGTCGAGGTTGTACTTCGCCGTCTCCTTCGTGAACCGGTCCGGCGCGGTCGGCGACGACACCAGGATGTTCGAGACCTCGTACTTCTGGTCCTTCGACTGGTCGTCGGCGTACGGCTCGCGGATCACCAGGTCGCGGTAGATCCCGTGCCGTCCGGACTCCGCGAAGGTGTAGTCGATCGTCTCGGTGACGTGCAGTACGCCGTCCTCGGAGACCGTGTACGCGATCGTGAACGACTCGATCTCGTCGCCGTACGCCGTGGTCGCGGCCCCGGCCGGTACGGCGAAACCCGCCACCGCGAGAACGGTGAACAGTGTGCTGATGACGATCCCGAGCCCCCGGCGCATGACGGGAATGTAGCGGTGCAGAAGGCCACTACCAGCTGCCGCCGCCTCCACCGCCGCCACCTCCGCCGGAGGATCCGCCGCTGAATCCGGACGAGCTGCCGCCGCCACCGCCGGAGCTGGACGGCGTGGGCGGCGGGTCGAACGTGTTCGACAGGGTCGTGCCGACCGCGCCCGCGGTCCAGCCGGAGGCGTAGTACGACGGTCCGGAGTACCAGTACGGGTCGGGCGTGATGCGGCCGGCGGCGACGAGCTGCTCGCACACCTTCTGCCAGCGGTCGGCGAGACCGAAGGCGATCGCCCAGGGCAGGTACTTCGAGAAGATGTCCTCGCCCTCCTCGAACCGCAGCTGGTCCGCCTCGGCCGTGGCCAGGTACTTCCGGAAGCCGATCAGCTGGTCGGCCACCGCCCGGCCGGCCGGGTTCCGTTGCCCGCGGCCCCGGATCCCGATCCAGATGCCGATGGCAACGAGTACGGCGATGACCGGTACCGCGACGACCACCGCCCGGCCGAAGCCGCCGGTCGCGGCGCTGATCACGGTCCCCATCAGCCCGGCGCCGACGACCCAGATCGCGATCATCGCCATACAGGCGCAGCCGAACCCGTTCTTGAACGCCGAGCCGCCGCCGGCCCGCGGCATCCGCAGGTACCACTGGCGGTCCTTCACCTGCTTGCGGAGCGCGGAGATCATCTCGTTGTGCGCGTTCCGCATGGTGTTGTCGCCCACCGCGCCACGCTCCAGCAGCACCTCCATGCCCGGCTGCAGCCCCGGGTACAGGCCGAGCATCAGCGCCTGCTCGTGCGGCGCCGTCGCGGCCGCCGGGTTCAGAAGCACGGCCTTCTGCGACGTGCCGTCGTTGTCGACCCGGACGCCGCCGCGGACCGCCAGGTCGATCAGCGTCGCTGCCGTCTCGGTCGTGTTCGCCTTCGCGTCGATCAGCAGACCGCCCTCGGCGACCGGGATCCGCGGCGGCGCGAACGCGACCGGGATCTGGTCCTCGGTCAGGTCGTCCTTCACCGGTTGCGCGGCGACCCCGTCCGGCGGGAACGCACCCGGCGGCATCCCGGCGTACCGCTGGTCCTTGTTGCCGAACTTGGAGTAGAGCGTGGCGAGCACGATGGCGGCCACGGTCGCGACGCCGGAGCCGATCAGCGAGAGCCAGGACACGCCGTTGCGCTCGAGCCAGTTCGGCGGGTCGACCAGGATCGGCGTGTCGTTCTGGACCGCGCCGGCGGTGATCCCGGCGACGATCGTCAGCTGCTCGCCGGACTCCAGGTGGGTCGCGCCGAACACGCCCTTGTCCCCGACCACCGACTTCTGCGGACACGTCCGGTTCGAGCCGGCGGTGCCCATGAAGCACTCGGTCCTGGTGACGCCCTGCGGTACGTCGACGTTGACCGTGACCTGGTCGATCACCGCGTCCCACGCGCTGCCGGTGGCGTCCCAGTACAGCTCGCTGTGGTCGTCGAAGTGCCGGAGCGCACCGCGGACGTCGTACGTGATCTTGTACGTCGCCTCGGTGCCGTAGATCACCCGGTCCGGGTCGCCGATCTTGATCTGGAGTTCGCCGTACCGGCCCTTGTTTCCCTCGTAGGTGTCGACGGTGAACTTGTCCGGCGCGCCGCTCGGTGACGAGACCTTGATGTTCGAGACCTGGTACTCCTGGTCCTTGGAGTCGTCGTCCTTGTAGGGCTCGCGGGTGACCAGGTCCCGGTAGATCCCGTGCCGGCCGCTGCCCTCGAAGTGGTAGGCGATCGTCTCCTCGACGTGCAGCACACCGTCCTCGGACACGGTGTAGGCAATCGTGAAGTTCTTGACCTCGTCGCCGGGTTCCATCGTCCGCGCACTCGCGGGCACGGCGAAACCCGCCAGCGCCAGACTGGCGAACAACGTGCTGACGACGACCCCGAGTGCCCTACGCATGCCCGCGACACTACCGAGGGGCGGGGTCCGGGGTTCGCGGGCTCGACACGAATCCGCGAGCTGAGGGGCCTTGTGCGAAGTGTCGGTTAGGGGAATCGTGGGTGGACCAGGAGGAACGTCATGGCAGACAAGACGAACGCTTCTCAAGGCACCGGAGCCGCGCCCGCTGTGGACAGCCCGGCCGCCATCCGCAACGTGGTCCTGGTCGGCCCTTCGGGCTCCGGCAAGACCACCCTCGTCGAGGCCCTGCTGGTGGCCTCCGGAGTCCTGAACAGACCCGGCACCGTCCTGGACGGAACCACGGTGTGCGACTTCGACGACGCCGAGATCCGGCAGCAGCGCTCGGTGGGCCTGTCGCTCGCCTCGCTGCCGCACGACGGCGGCCAGGGCAAGGTCAAGATCAACCTGATCGACACGCCCGGGTACGCCGACTTCGTCGGTGAGCTGCGGGCCGGCCTCCGCGCCGCGGACTGTGCGCTGTTCGTGATCTCGGCGAGCGAGGGCGTCGACGAGCCGACCCGCACGGTCTGGCAGGAGTGCGACCAGGTGGGAATGCCGCGCGCGGTCGTGATCACCAAGCTCGACCATGCCCGCGCGAACTACCAGAACGCGCTTTCCACGGCGCAGACCGCGTTCGGCGACAAGGTCCTGCCGCTCTACCTGCCCGCTGGTGACGGGCTGATCGGGCTGCTGTCCCAGTCGTACTACGAGTACGCCGACGGCAAACGTTCGGCCGCGGAACCGGACCCGTCGTCCGCCGCCGAGGTCGAGGAACTGCGCGGCACGCTGATCGAGGGCATCATCGAGGAGTCCGAGGACGAGTCGCTGATGGACCGCTACCTCGAGGGCGAGGAGATCGACCAGAAGGTGCTGATCGAGGACCTCGAACGCGCGGTCGCGCGCGGCTCGTTCTTCCCGGTGATCCCGGTCTGCAGCGCCTCCGGGGTCGGCACGCAGGAACTGCTCGAGGTGATCACCAGCGGGTTCCCGTCACCGCTCGAGCACAGGCTGCCGGACGTCTTCACCCCGCACGGAGTCGCCCGCCAGGGCCTGACGTGCGACACGGCCGGCCCGCTGCTCGCCGAGGTGGTGAAGACGACGTCGGACCCGTACGTCGGCAGGGTCAGCCTGGTGCGGGTGTTCTCCGGCACCATCAGGCCCGACACGACGGTTCACGTGTCGGGCCATTTCACGTCGTTCTTCGGGGACCACAACGGTGGACACGGCGGGGCGACGCACGGGCACGAGGACCACGACGAGGATGAGCGGATCGGCACCCTGTCGTTCCCGCTCGGCAAGACGCAGCGCCCGGCGGGGCAGGTGGTCGCCGGTGACCTGTGCGCGATCGGCCGGCTGACCCGCGCGGAGACCGGTGACACGCTCTCCGACAAGGCGGACCCGCTGCTGCTGCGGCCGTGGAACATGCCGGAGCCGTTGCTGCCGATCGCCGTCCAGGCGCATGCGAAGACCGACGAGGACAAACTCGGCGCCGGCCTGCAGCGCCTGGCGGCCGAGGACCCGACGCTACGGATCGAGCAGAATCCCGAGACCCACCAGATCGTGCTGTGGTGCATGGGCGAGGCGCACTCGGACGTCGTACTGGACGCGTTGTCGAACCGGTACGGCGTGACCGTGGACACCGTGGAGCTCCGGGTGCCGCTGCGGGAGACGTTCGGCGGGCCGGCCAAGGGCCACGGGCGGCACGTGAAGCAGTCGGGCGGCCATGGGCAGTACGCCGTCTGTGACATCGAGGTCGAACCGTTGCCGGGCGGGTCGGGGTTCGAGTTCGTCGACAAGGTGGTCGGCGGTGCGGTACCGCGGCAGTTCATCCCGAGTGTCGAGAAGGGCATCCGGGCGCAGATGGAGAAGGGCGTCGGGGCCGGGTACCCGATGGTCGACATCCGGGTCACCTTGCGCGACGGGAAGGCGCACAGCGTCGACTCGTCCGACATGGCGTTCCAGATGGCCGGCGGGCTGGCGCTCCGCGAGGCGGCGGCCGCGACCAAGGTCTCGATGCTGGAGCCGGTCGACCTGGTGTCGGTGCTGGTACCCGATGACCTCGTCGGCGCCGTGATGAGCGACCTGTCCGGGCGCCGCGGGCGGCTGCTCGGGACCGACAAGGTCGGCGAGAACAGGACGCTGGTGAAGGCCGAGGTGCCGCAGGTGGAGATCACCCGCTACTCCATCGACCTCCGCTCGCTGTCGCACGGCTCGGCGTCGTTCACCCGCGAGTTCTCCCGCTACGAGGCGATGCCGGAGTCGGCCGCGTCCAAACTGAAATGAGCTAGGACTTCGAGTCGCGGCTGAGGCGGCGGCGTACGTCGCGAGACTTGAGGTACGCCGCCACGTCGTCGTACCGCTCGCTCTGGTTGGCGAACTCGATGTACGAGCGGACGCGGTGCAGCCAGTCGAGGGTCGACGGCTTCACCGCGGTCAGGGCGTCGGTGAGGTGCCGCATCGCGAGCGGCGGCTCACCACCGCTCGACAGCGCCTCGTCGATCACCTTGTCGACGCCGCGCTCGATCAGCGCGCGAAGGTCGGCGCCGCTGAACATCGCGGTCTGACCGGCCAGCGCCTTCAGGTCGAGGCCGTCGGCCGGGACCTCCTTCGTCAGCACGGACAGGATGTCGGCGCGGGCCGGTTCGTCCGGCGGCGGCACGAAGATCACCCGGTCGAACCGGCCGGGGCGCAGCATCGCCTCGTCGACGTCCCAGGGCGCGTTGGTCGCGGCGAGCACCAGCAGGCCTTCGTTCTCGGAGCCGATCGCGTCCAGCTCCTGCAGCAGTACGTCGACCAGCCGGCGCGCCTCGGACCCGCCGTGTTTGTGGCGCGCGAAGGCCAGCGCGTCGAGCTCGTCGAGGAACAGCACGCACGGCGCGTTGGCGCGGGCCCGCTCGAAGGCGGCGTGCAGGTTGCGCTCGGAGACCCCGAGGTACGGGTCCATCACGTCCTCGATCCGGACGTTGACGAACGGCAGCCCGCACTCCCCCGCGGTCGCCCGCGCCAGCAGGGTCTTACCGCAGCCGGGAGGGCCGTACAGCATCACGCCGCCGCCGGACTTCCGCCCGTACTTCTCGTACAGCTCGGGCCGGCTCAACGGGAGAATCACCATCCGGTGGATGACCCGCTTGATCTCCTCCATCCCTCCGACCTGGTCGAAGGTGGTGGTCTCCTTGGGCGTGTCCGGGATCAGCGGATCCTGCTCGTCCTCCGGCCCGACCTTGATCCGTACGCCGCTGCGCTCGGCGATCATGCCGTCGACGAGCTGCTGCAGCCGCCCGGTCCCCTCGACGACACCGCGCTGACGTGCCGCTTCGAGCAGGTTCCGCAGCAGGGCGAGCCGCCCGTTCGCCGCGGCCAGTTCACCGACCGCTACGAACTGGTCGTCCGGCAGACCGTGCTGATCCAGCAGGACGACGTACTGGTCGAGTGCCTCCTCGGTCTCGCCGGCCGTCGCGAGCGACTCCGCGAGCACGAGCCGCAGCAGTACGTCGTCCGGGGCCGCGTCGACCGCCTTGCGCAGGGCCTCGATCCGGTCGTTACTACTCATGATCCCCATTTCCGGTTGACCCAGCGGCGGACCAGCGGTGGGACCACCCAGGAGTAGACGCAGAAACCCAGCCACGCCATCGCGAAGAGGAAGGACAGCGGGGCGAGACCGGCCGCGCGGAGGCCGTAGATGACCGCGACCGCGCCGACCCAGACGATCAACGGGTTGACGCGGGCGAACGGGCGCAGCGGAACCATCAGCGGGTGGTTGAACAGCTTCGCCTCGCGGGCGGCGGCCCGCAGGTCCGCGTCGTCGGGCTGCGAGGCGGCGGCGGACCGCAGCGAGTTGTATCCGGCGCGCGAGTCACCGGTCAGCATCGACGCCGTACCGTGCAAGGCCCGCGCGTTCGGGTCCTCAGGGTCGTACGACAGCGCCTCTGTGCTGTGCCGGTGCATGTCGCGGTCCTTGCCGAGCGCGAACGCCACCTGCGCCCGCGCAGCCGAGACCGCCACGCTCTCCGGCGCGTGCGACGCGGCACGCTCGACCAGGGCGCTCGCCTTCTCGGCCTGTCCGGCGGCCAGGCAGACGTGGGCGTAGCCGAGCAGCAGGTCCGGATCGTTCGGGTCGAGGCTCAGGCCTTGCAGGAACGCGGCCTCGGCCTCGGGCAGTCGGCCCTCCGAACGCAGGGCCGAGCCGAGGACGTGCAGCATCGCGGGGAACGGGCCGTGCAGGGCGAGGCCGTCCCGCAGTACGTCGACTGCCTCGGCGTCCCGGTCCAGCGCGTGCAGGGCGGCGCCACGGAACAGGTACGCGCGGTAGTCCACCGCAGCATCGCCGGACAGCCCCTGCAGTTCGTCGAGCACGCGCTCGGGGCGGCCGATCTGCAGCCAGTGCGCGGCCATCCGCAGCCGCGCCTCACTCGTTTCGTTCACAACACCACCGTCACCAGGAAGAGGATCAACGCCTCGGCGATCGCGCCGCCGATCGTCACCGCGATCCCCCAGCCCCACAGGGATCCGTAGTCCGCGCCGCGCAACTGGAACGCGCGGTCCATCGGCCGCTGCAGCCGCAACTGCACCAGGCAGCACAGTACGGCGACCACGCGGATGCTCACCCGGAGACCCGAGGTGACGCCGGTGTCGCCCGCGTCGCCTGTGCCGTACAGCAGGACGAACACGCCGATCACCGCGAGGAGGCCGACGACGCCGGTCAGCAGGATCAGCCGGCGCTTCGCGGCGTCGACACCGAGCCGGCCGGCGTTCAGGAACGCCACGGCCGTGGACGCGAGCACGCCGCCGAAGAAGGCGACGTACGTCTGGGACGTCAGGCGCCACGGGCGCACCGACATGTCCACGCCGGCGCCGACGGTCGGGCGCAGGAGTTCGTCCGGCATCGGGCTCCAGGTGCAGAGGGCAGAGGTTCGGCTCGCGCAGTGTATAGCCTGTGCGGATGAGCGAGAACTGCATCTTCTGCGGGATCGTGGCCGGCGACATCCCCTCCACGCGGGTCGCGGAGACCGACCGGGCGATCGCGTTCATGGACATCGCCCCGGCGACGCCCGGGCACCTGCTGGTGATTCCGCGCGAACACTCGACCGATCTCCGCGAGGCCGCGCCCGAGGACCTCATCGCCGCGACCACGCTCGCCCAGTCGCTGGTCGGTCGCGTCATCGAGCGCCTCGACGACGCGACCGGCGCTAACCTGCTCAGCTGCATCGGCGCGGACGCCTGGCAGTCCGTCTTCCACACCCACCTACACGTAATCCCGCGCTACCCCAACGACCCGATGGTCCTGCCCTGGCACCCGCACGCCGGCGACCTGGACGAGATCAAGGCGACGGCCGCCAAGCTCAGCTGAGCGCGGCGAAGAACTCCCGGAGGTCCTGCGCCAACAGGTCCGGAGCGTCCTGCGTGGCCCAGTGGCTGCCGCGGTCGAATTCGTGCCAGGACACGATGTTCGCGTGATCCCGCTCGGCGAACCGCCGCAGCGGACGGAAGTCGAAGGCGAAACTGGCCAGACCGGTCGGCGCGGTCGTCGGTTCCTTCGGGTGGTCGGCGTGCTTGTCCTCGAAGTAGAAGCGGGCTGACGACGCACCGGTGTTGGTCAGCCAGTAGATCGTCGCGTTGGTCAGGACGTGCTCGTCGGAGCAGGAGCTGAGCAGCTGCGCAATCCACGCCAGCTGACCGGTCGGCGAGTCCGCCAGTGCGTGCGCCACGTTCTGCGGCGCTTGCTCCTGCAGTTTCGCGTACGCGCCCAGGTTCTCGTTGAAGTACTGGAGGAACTGCAGGTACTTCTGCTCCTCCTCGGTGAGGTTCTCCAGCTCGGCCGGATCGCCGGTCGGGAACGAGAACAACTGGGTGACGTGGACGCCGAGGACGTGCTCCGGGTCGACCCGGCCGACCTCTGGGGACACGTACGAGCCGCCGTCGTTCCCGTGCGCGCCGTACCGGTCGTAGCCGAGGCGGCGCATCAGCTCGGCCCAGGCGGCGGCCACGCGGTACCTGTTCCAGCCGCGGTCCCTGGTGGGGCCGGAGAAGCCGAAGCCGGGCACCGACGGAATGACCAGGTGGAACGCCTGCTCGCCGTTCTGCGGGTTGGTGAGCGGCTCGATCAGGTCGAAGTACTCGAGTGAGGTGTTCGGCCAGCCGTGGGTGAGGATCAGCGGGATCGCGTTCGGGTCGGCCGAGCGGACGTGGAAGAAGTGCACGTTCTGTCCGTCGATCTCGGTGACGAACTGCGGGTAGGAGTTCAGGCGCTCCTCCCACTTCCGCCAGTCGTACGACGTCAGCCACTGCTCGGCCAGCCGCCGCACGTAGGACAGCGGCACGCCGTACTCCCACTCAGGCGGCAGCGGCCCGGTCTGGACGACGTCGGTGTAGTCGATGTCGAGTTCGCTCGCCCACCGGGTGCGGGCAAGGCGGTCGCGCAGGTCGTCCAGGTCCGCCTGCGGAATGTCGATGCGGAAGGGCCGGATCTCGGTGTTGTTCGTCATGTCTTCAACCTAGAAGTCCATTAGGCGAGTTAGCTTCCTAATGGTCTGAGAGACTTTCGGACATGATCGAGACCTCGGCGCGGCTGCTGAAGCTGCTCACGTTGTTGCAGTCGCCACGCGACTGGACGGGCGCCGAGCTGGCCGAGAAATTGCAGGTCAGCGCCCGGACGGTCCGCAGCGACGTCGAGCGGCTGCGGTCGCTCGGCTACCCGGTGGACGCCACCCGTGGGTCCGTCGGCGGTTACCGGCTCGGGGCGGGGGCCGCGCTGCCGCCGTTGCTGCTGGACGACGACGAGGCTGTGGCTGTGACGATCGGGCTCCGGAAGGCCGCCGGCATCTCCGGAGTGGAGGAGATCTCGCTGCGGGCGCTGAGCAAGCTGGAGCAGGTGCTGCCGTCGCGGCTGCGCCGGCGGGTCAACACACTCGCCGGGTACACAGTGCAGGTGCCGCCGGACGAGGTGGGTCCGCAGGTCGACCCGGAACTGCTGACGCAACTGACCGCGCTCTGCCGGGACCGGGAGCAGCTGCGGTTCGACTACCTGGCACATGACGGGTCGGAGACGCTCCGGCGCGTCGAGCCGCACCGAGTGGTGAACTGGGGACGCCGCTGGTACTTGGTCGCCTTTGACGTGGAGAAGCAGGATTGGCGGACGTTCCGGGTCGATCGGGTGCGACCGCGCATTCCGACCGGTCCGCGGTTCACTCCCCGCGAGCTGCCTGAGGACGGTGACGTGGCGGCGTACGTGTCTCGGCGGGTGTCTGCTGCGGCCTGGCGGTACAGGGCATCCGTGGAGGTCGCCGTACCTGCGTCGGTACTCGCTGAGCAGCTGACGGCTGCTGTGGGCGCGGTCGAGCCGATCGACGACGAGCGGTGTCTGCTGCAGACAGGTGCTGACAGCGTGCAGAGTCTCGCGGTGCATCTCAGTCTGCTCGACGTGGATTTCGTCGTACGGGACGGGCCTCCGGAGCTGACGGCGTACCTGGAGCGGCTGGCGGAGCGCTACCGGTTGGCGACGAGCTCGTAGACGGACAGGAGTTCAGGGAGGAGCACAGACCAGTCGTACTTCGGTACGGCGGCCAGCCCGACAGACCGGAGCTGCTCGCGCTCATCGGGTCGACGCAGCAGCCGGAGTGCACGGGACGCGAGCTCGCCCGCGTCGCCCGGCTCGAACAGCTCCCCCAGCTGCCCGCCCTCCAGCACCTGCCGGAACGCGGGCAGATCACTCGCCAGCACCGGCGCTCCGGCGGCCATCGCCTCCAGCAGGACGATGCCGAAGCTCTCGCCGCCGAGATGCGGGGCGACGTACACGTCCGAACCGGCCAGCATGTCCGCGCGCGCCTCGTCGTCGATCGCGCCCAAGAACAGCACGTTGTCGTGATACCGCGGCGGCAGCGACCGCCGCGCCCCGTCAGCCTGACCGGATCCGGCGACCAGGATCTTCAGCCGCGGACGCTCGGCGATCAACGCCGGTACGGCGTCCAGCAGTACGCCGAGGCCCTTGCGCGGCTCGTCCAGCCGGCCCAGGAAGCTGATCGCGCCGTCCTCGCCCATCCACTCCGCGCGCGGACTGCCCTTGAAACGGGCGGTGTAGAGGCCGTTCGGGATCACCACGGCCTCGCCGCCGATGTGCTGGACCATCATCGAGCGCGCGTTCTCGGAGACCGCGATCCGGGCGTCGATCTTCTCCAGCGCCGGCCGGAGCAGGCTCGACGCCACGCTCATCGCCCGGGACCGGACCTGCCAGGTGTGGAACGTGGCGACGAACGGCCCATCGGCGGACCAGAGCGCGATGATCGACGCGCTCGGCGTGGTCGGCTCGTGGACGTGGACGACGTCGAAGTTCCCGTCGGCGAGCCAGCTCTTCACCCGCGCCGCGGTCCGCGGACCGAACGTCACGCGGGCGATCGACCCGTTGTACGGCACGCCGACGGCCCGTCCGGACGAGACGACGTACGGCGGGATCGCGCCGTCGTCGACCGGGGCGAGGACCGACACCTCGTGGCCGAGGGACAGCAGCGCCTCCGCGAGGTCGCGGACGTGGTTCTGCACCCCGCCGGGCGTGCCCAGCGAGTACGGGCACACCACACCGATCCTCACAGGAGGATTGTTACTCCTCCAGGAAAATCCTTTGCAACATGTGCCAGTCCTGGGGATGCTCGGCGATCCCGAGGGCGAACGCATCCGCGCAGCGCTGGGTCATCAGCGCCGTACCGCCCTCGGGGTCGACGACGTCGTGGAAGGTGATCACCAGGTCGCGGCCCTCGTAGTGCAGCGTCGCCGGGATCAGCGGCGCACCCGTCTTCAGGCTCAATGCGGCGGGCCCGGCCGGCATCCGCGACGGCCGCCCGAAGAAGGTGACCGGGACACCCCGCTCGGACAGGTCCCGGTCGGCGACCAGGCACACGAATCCCCCGGCCCGCAGGCGATCCGCGAGTACGCCGGTCACGTCGTCGTCACCGCCCGTCAGCGGGAGCACCTCCATGCCGAGCTTCTTGCGGTACGCGATGAAGCGGTCGAACAGCGACTCCGGCCGCAGGCGTTCCGCGACCGTCGACACCGGCATCCCGGTCAGTCCGGCCCAAGCCCCCGCGTGGTCGTAGTTCGCCAGATGCGGCAGCGCGCAGATCACGCCCTGCCCCGCGGCGTACGCATCGCGCAGCACCTTCTCGTTGACCGTCCGGACCCGGCCGACGATCTGCTCGTCGGTCCACTCGGGCAGGCGGAACGCTTCCTGCCAGTACCGCAGGTACGACCGCATGCCGGCGTGCGTGAGCTCGTCGACCTCCTGTGCAGTCGCATCCGGGCGTACGGCGGCCAGGTTGCCGCGCAGGCGCCGTACGCCGCGGCCGTTGCGGCGGTACGTGCGGTCGGCGGCCCGCTGGAACAGCCACGTGACGGTCCGCTCCGGCAGGCGTCGTACCAGGGTCCAGGCGAGAGCGAACGCCAGGTCGACGGCGCGATGCCGGACGTTCTCCATCACGCCTTGGGGTCAGGCGGCGGCGTGTCGAGGCCCGCGTCAGACGGGTTGGCCAGGACCTGTTTGCGCACCGAGAGCGACCGCTGGATCACCGTGATCGTGCTCGCCGCGGCGACGTACCAGATCACGATCTGGAGCAGGATCGGCAGGTCGAAGAGGTCGGAGAAGAACGCCAGCACCAGCGTGAAGACCAGACGGTCGGCGCGCTCGGCGAGGCCGCCGCTCGCCTTCAGACCGAGGCTTTCCGCCTTGGCCCGCGCGTACGACGTGACCGCGCCCATCACCAGCGCCCACAGCGTCACGGCCGCCATCAGCGTCGAGTCGCCGGCCTGCGAGTTCGCGTAGTACATCACCAGGCCGCCGTAGACCGCGCCGTCGGCGATCCGGTCCAGCGTCGAGTCCAGGAACGAGCCCCACTTCGACGACGTCCCCGACGTCCGGGCCATGTAGCCGTCGATCAGGTCCGAGAACACGAACAGCGTGATGACCAGCACGCCGATCCACAATTGGCCGCGCGGGAAGAAGATCAGCGCCCCGGCGGACACACCGATGGTGCCCACCAGCGTGACCACGTCGGCGCTCACGCCGAGCTTGAGCAGGAGGGTGGCGATCGGCGTGATCACCTTGGTCCAGAACTGCCGGAATCTGTTAAGCATGGCGACGCGATCGTAGTTCACCCGGATGGCGATCCGGTGACAAGGCACGGGTTTCGGCCTGCGGGAGGCCTTGGTGCGGAGGATGCTGGTGGGTGAGGAGGTGACCGCCATGCGCCGGAAGGAACTCGCGGGTGCGCTGGTGCTCCTCCTCGCGACGGGCGGCTGCTCGGTGGCGCAGCGCGCTAACGGCACCGCCCCGAACCCGCTGCCACCCTCCGTGATCGTCCCCACCGCGATCGCTCCCCAGCAGGCCGAGGGCCTGGACGGTACGGCGGGAGCGCCCGGACCGCAGGTCTGTACGGCGATCACGCGCACGCTCACCGCGCATTTCCGCACCCCGATCACGGCGAGACCGAAGACCTGGAACGACGGCGGACTCCCGGCGATGGACCTGTGCACGCTGCTGCTCGGGGACCTGCCGGTCACGATCGGCGTGAGCGCTCTGCCGATCCAGCGGGACACGCTCGACCGGCTGGTGGAGAACCCCGGGGCGGTCGAACCGCTTCCCGAGCTCGGGCCGGAAGCGACCATCAGCGAGTCGCGGATCGTCTTCCGGGTGGGCGACCGGGCGGTCCGGATCACGCCGGCCGGTGGTATCGACCGCGATCCGGCCGACGGGATCGAGCGGGCAAGGGCTATCGCGATCGCGCTGGCCGCACAGGACGCCGTACCCCGGAGTTTGCGGCCCGCACGGCAGTCCGACGAGACGTGCCAGCTGGCCACGTCGGCGGCCGAGCGGTTCATCCGGCTGCAGGTGCAGTTGCGGCGGGATTACCGGGTGAAGGGCGCGCTCACCTGCATCTGGGGAACGTACGACGCGACCGTGTCGATCGTGGAGGCGTTCGACCAGCCGACGATCCCGGAAGCACAACGGGTGCCACCGCCGCGGTTCGCGCCGATCGGGCAGCCCGGCTACTACCTCCCGGAAGAGGGCGAACTCGTGTTCCGTCAGGGGCGTCGGGTGGTCCGCGTCACCGCCCTGACGAACCCGCCGCGCGCGGTCACGCTGGCCACTCTCACCGACCTCGTCGACCCGATGCTTCCCTTGTTCCTGCGCTGAACTTTCCGGTACATACCAGCGTCCAACCTCCATCTATCAGCAATGGGGGTGGTGGAAATGCGCACGCTTGTCAGGTACGGCGGGTTGATGGCCGCCGCAACGCTCACCACGGGACTGCTCACGACCGGCACGGCGACGGCGGAGCAGAGCGGGACGACGGCGCCGTGCACGATCTCGGTCGGCTCGGTGACGGCCGGCGGGGATCACCGGATGCAGACGTTCTCGGCGACCGCACCGGTCACGAAGGTCACCGACAAGATCGTCGCGAAGGACGTCTTCCCCGACGGTCAGACCAGGATCAGCGCGGCCGTCCGGTACGGCCCGAGCGGAAGCTCGGAGCTGCACACCGGCCAGGTGGTTCTGGGATCCGTCCTGTACGACTTCTCGTACCGGACGCCGACCGGCGGCGGGACGGTGTCGCAGAAGCAGCTCACGCGGGTCGGGCCGGGATGGGACGCCTACAAGACCCTCGACCGGTCGACGGTCGGCTCGCAAAGCGTCGAGTGGTCGATGCGGAACGCCGGCTACGAGCTGGATCGCCGCACCGTCAAGACCGACGCCAACGGGCGGCTCTACCGGCACCACGACGGCTGGGTGTCGAACTTCCGCGGCGTGAAGGGCATGGCGCTGATCAGCCAGACAGCGTCGTACGACACGTTCCTGATGACGCACACCACCGGGCGGCTCTACACCGCACGGCTCGCACGCGTCAGCGGGCACATCATCCCGTCGGTGGTGAAACCGATCCGGATGTCGACCTGGCAGGTGTTCGAGACCCTCGTCGCAGCGCCCTGCGGCCAGGGAACCGTCGTCCTCGCCATCGACCGCGACACCGGCAACGGCTACCTCTACTCCATTGGCCACGCCAACGGCCTGTCCACCGTCGTCAAGGGCCTCGGCAAGGCTCCCGGCACCTTCAAGGACCCGGTGTATTTCAGCTGGACCAAGTTCAGCGACCCACTGCTCTTCGGCGAGTGATCTGGGGGACAAATGAAGAACTGGACGAAGTACGGCGCAGTTCTGGCCGCGGGGGTTCTCAGCGCCGGCCTCCTCACCGGACCGGCGTCAGCACAACCGAGCGGTGCAAGCCGCGGGACCAGGGGCTGCGGACTCAACCTTGGATCCGTGACGGCGAGTGGCGATCATCGGCAGCAGGTCATCTCACCGGACAAAGCGGTCGTGCTCGACGACTGGATCGTCGCCAGAGGCCTGTACCCGCCCGGTCAGGTCAGGCTGAGCGCAACGATCTGGTTCGCTGGCGGATCCGGCGCCGGTACCGACCATCGCGGGCCGGTCATCATGGGCTCGACGATGTACGACACCAGCTACCTGACCAAGGACGGCAGTGGGAATGCGACCCAGAAGCAGGTGACGCGGGTCGGGCCGGGCTGGCAGGTGTATCGGACCCTCGACCGGTCCACGTACGTGACCGCCACCCAACACCGCGAGACCGAGTATTCACTGCACAACGACGGCACTCTCTACCGCCGTAACGTCACCTACAAGAACGGCGTTGCCAGCCGGCAGATCACCGGATGGCAGTCCGGCTACCGCGGCGTCAAGGCGATGACGCTGATCAGCCAGACAGCGACGTACGACACGTTCCTGATGACGCTGACGTCCGGCAAGCTCTACACAGCCCGGTTGCCGCTGGCCGGCGGGCACATCATCCCGGGCGTGGTGAAGCAGGTTCGAAACGGGACCTGGCAGGGGTTCGAGTCGCTCGTCTCGGCGCCCTGCGGGTTCGACACGCTGCTACTCGGGATCGACCGGGACACCGGCTCGGCCTATCTGTACGACGTTGGCCACGCCAACGGTGCCGCCACGCCGATCCGGATGATCGGCAAGATGCCGGGAACCTACAAGGACCCGGTCTACTTCCACTTCCAGGGCGACACCAACGAACACCCGTCCGGCGACTGATTCGGCACTGATTCAAAGGGTTCGGCCCGGCTCTTCGGAGTCGGGCCGAACTTTTTCGGTCATGGCCGCATCTCACTGCCGTCCGATACACACGAGCAGGGGGAAACAGAATGATCAAGTGGGCCAGGTACGGCGGAGCGGTCGCGGCCGGGGTTGTCAGCGCGGCCTTGCTGGGCGGGGGTTTCGCCGCGGCACAGCCCACCGGCGGGGCAAGCACGTCGGGCGCCACGTGCAGTATCAAGATCGGTTCGGTGACGGCGGGCGGGGATCACCGGCTGCAGACGTTCGGCACCGACGCCGCGAAGATCGAGGACAAGATCGTTGCCAAGGACATCTACCCGGACGGGCAGGTGCGGTTGAGCGCGACGATGCGGTTCGGTGCGACGGAGGTCGGCGGTGACGCGCACACCGGTCCCGTCATCATGGGGTCGAGCCTGTACGACACGTCGTACCTGACGCCGGCCGGTGGGGGCACGGTCTCGCAGAAGCAGGTCACCCGCGTGGGTGGCGGCTGGGACGTGTACCGGTCGCTCGACCGTTCGACCGTGGTCACCGCGACCACGCAGCGGGACACCGAGTACTCGCTGCACACCGACGGCACGCTGTACCGCCGCAACGTCGTCTCCAAGGACGGCGTCACGAGCCGGCAGGTCACCGGCTGGCAGTCCGGGTACAGCGGGGTGAAGGCGATGACGCTCATCAGCCAGACCTCGACGTACGACACGTTCCTGATGACGATGACCAGCGGGAAGCTGTACACCGCCCGGCTGCCGCTGGCCGGCGGACAGGTCATCCCGGGTGTGGTGAAGGAGGTCCGGGGCTCGACCTGGCAGGGCTTCGAGTCGCTGGTCGCGGCGCCGTGCGGCGACGGCACGCTGCTGCTGGCGATCGACAAGGACAGCGACTCCGGCTACCTGTACCACGTGGGTCACGCCAACGGCACCGCCACGACGATCCAGTCGCTCGGCAAGGCCGCGGGCAGCTTCACCGACCCGACGTACTTCCTCTGGAAGAACTTCACCGGCCAGGACCTCAACGGCGAGTGATTCTCTGAATGAATCGCCCCACCCTCGGGTGGGGCGATTCGTTCGTTACGGCCAGGACTTCGCGAGCAGCGCGCGGGTGTCCGGGAGGAGTTGGGGCAGGACCTTCGTGTGGGCGATGGCGGGCATGAAGTTGGTGTCGCCCGCCCAGCGCGGGACCACGTGCTGGTGCAGGTGGGCGGCGATGCCGGCGCCGGCGATCTCGCCCTGGTTCATGCCGATGTTGAAGCCGTGCGCCCCCGACACCGTGCGGATCGCCTGCATCGCCTGCCGGGTCAGGGCCGAGACGTCGGCGACCTCCGCCTCGGTCAGCTCGGTGTAGTCGGCGACGTGCCGGTAGGGCACGACCATCAGGTGTCCCGGGTTGTACGGATACAGGTTCAGGACGGCGTACGCCGCCTCACCTCGATGCACGATCAGCGCATCCACATCCGGCAGCCCCGGCAACCGGCAGAACGGGCACCCCGCACCGGCCTCGTCGCTCGTGGGTTTGTTCTCACCCTCGATGTACGCCATCCGGTGCGGCGTCCACAACCGCATGAACGGGTCAGGCACCCCGACCCCATCCTGCCGCGCCAACTCCTCAGGCGTGTACGGCGAGTCGGGGTGGTCCGTCATACCTGGACGCGTTTCGCTACGGACTCGACGATCTCGGCGACGGCGTCGGCGATCGGTACGCCGTTCTTCTGGGTGCCGTCGCGGTAGCGGAAGGAGACCGAGCCGCCGGCCATGTCCTCGTCGCCGGCGATCAGCATGTACGGGACCTTGGCCTTCTGGGCGTTCCGGATCTTCTTCTGCATCCGGTCGTCGGACGCGTCGACCTCGATCCGGATCCCCTGTGCCTTCAGCTGCTTGGCGATCTCGAACAGGTAGTCGACGTGCCCGTCGGTGATCGGGATGCCGATCACCTGGACCGGGGCCAGCCAGGGCGGGAACACGCCGGCGTAGTGCTCGGTCAGCACCGCGACGAACCGCTCGATCGAACCGAACAGCGCACGGTGGATCATCACCGGCCGCTGCCGGGAACCGTCCGGCGCGGTGTACTCCAGCTCGAACCGCTCCGGCAGGTTGAAGTCCAGCTGGATCGTCGACATCTGCCAGGTCCGGCCGATCGCGTCCCGGGCCTGGACGGAGATCTTCGGGCCGTAGAACGCGGCGCCGCCCGGGTCCGGAACCAGCTCCAGGCCGGAGCCCTCGGCGACCTCCCGGAGCGTCTGGGTGGCCTCCTCCCAGACCTCGTCGGAGCCGACGAACTTGTCCGGGTTCTTGGTGGAGAGCTCTAGGTAGAAGTCGTCCAGGCCGTAGTCGGCGAGCAGCCCGAGCACGAACGTCAGCAGGTTGCGCAGCTCGTCACGCATCTGCTCACGGGTGCAGTAGATGTGCGCGTCGTCCTGGGTGAAGCCGCGGGCGCGGGTCATACCGTGCACGACACCGGACTTCTCCAGCCGGTAGACCGTGCCGAACTCGAACAGCCGCAGCGGCAGCTCCCGGTACGACCGGCCGCGGGCCGCGAAGATCAGGTTGTGCATTGGGCAGTTCATCGGCTTCAGGTAGTAGTCCTGGCCCTGCTTGCGGATCTGCCCGTCCGCGCCGCGCTCCTCGTCCAGGTGCATGGGCGGGTACATGCCGTCGGCGTACCAGTCCAGGTGACCGGAGGTCTCGAACAGCTGGCCCTTGGTGATGTGCGGTGAGTAGACGAACTCGTAGTCGTCCTCGACGTGCCGCTGGCGGGAGTAGTCCTCCATCACCTTCCGCAGCACACCGCCCTTGGGGTGGAACACCGCGAGACCGGAGCCGATCTCGTCCGGGAAACTGAACAGGTCGAGCTCGGTGCCGAGTTTGCGGTGGTCGCGCTTGGCGGCCTCCTCGAGCCTGGTCAGGTACGCCTTGAGCTCGTCCCGCGACTCCCAGGCGGTGCCGTAGATCCGCTGCAGCTGCGGGTTCTTCTCACTCCCCCGCCAGTACGCCGCCGCCGTACGCATCAGCTTGAAGTTGCCGAGGTACCCGGTGGCCGGGACATGCGGGCCGCGGCACAGGTCCTTCCAGGCGACGCTGTCGTCGCGGCGGACGTTGTCGTAGATCGTCAGCTCGCCACCGCCGACCTCTACGGATGCCCCCTCGGCCGCGTCCGCCGCGGAGCCCTTGATACCGATCAGCTCCAGCTTGTACGGCTCGGCCGCGAGCTCGGTGCGCGCGTCGTCGTCGGAGACCACCCGGCGGCTGAACCGCTGCCGCTCCTTGATGATCTGCTGCATCTTCTTCTCGAGCTTGGTCAGGTCCTCCGGCGTGAACGGCGTCGGTACGTCGAAGTCGTAGTAGAACCCGTTCTCCACCGGCGGGCCGATGCCCAGCTTGGCTTCCGGGAACAGGTCCTGCACCGCCTGGGCGAGGACGTGCGCGGTCGAGTGCCGGATGATCGCGCGGCCGTCGTCGGACGCCGCCTTGACCGGCTCGATCTCGTCGCCGTCGGCGACCACCCGGGACAGGTCCCGCAGCTCACCGTTGACCCGGGCGGCGATGGCGGAGCGGTCCTGGCCGAAGATCTCGGCGAACAGCTCCCCGATCGTCGTCGTCTCGGTCACACTCCGCTCAGCCTCGCCCTCGACGCCGATCAGGTGGACCTTGACTTCCGACACGTTCACTCCCAGGGTCTCGACCAGCCGATTACCGGTCACGGACAGATGGTATCGACACACCTGACGAAAGTAGGGGTCGGGACCAGCCGCTCGTCCGATGTGCCGGGGGTGCCCGCATTTCTAGGTTCTAGGTATGAGCGACGCCATCCTGCACTTCGCCGACGAACTGATGTCCTCGTGGTGGATCTACCTCGCGTTGTGGGGGTTCGCCGCGCTGGACGGGTTCTTCCCCGCGATCCCGAGCGAGACCCTGGTCGTCACCGCGGGCGTGTTCGCGGCCGCCTCGGGCGAACCCAATCTGTACGCCGTGATCGTCGTCGCGGCGGTCGGCGCATTCATCGGCGACCACGTGTCGTACGCCCTCGGCCGCGGTGCCGGCGGCCGGCTGCTCGACCGCGTGAAGCCTGGCACCAAACGCCACGCCGCCGTCCTGTGGGCCCGCCGGTCACTCGCCGAACGCGGCGGCCTGGTCCTCGTCGTCGCCCGCTACGTCCCCGGCGGCCGCACCGCGGTCACCCTGACCATGGGCTCGGTCCGCTTCCCCCTCCGCCGTTTCACGCCGTACGCCGCCCTCGCGGCCATCAGCTGGGGTGTGTACTGCACCTTGGTCGGCTACATCGGCGGCAAAGCCTTCGAGGACAACCCGTTGAAGGGCGTAGCCCTCGGCATCGGCCTCGCCCTGGCAGTCACCCTCATCGTCGAGCTGATCCGCCACCGCCTCCGCAAGAACCGCCCTGAAAGCGACTTGAAAGAGCAGGACCGTTCACTGGTCGCATGATCAAGAGAATCCTCGCAGCATCGGCGGTTGCGGCCGCCCTCGTACTTGGCCTGTCCGCCCCGAGTGCGGTCGCTGTCGAGCCGCGGCCCGACGGCGCCTCGGCGGTGGTGCAGGCGCCGTACAAGTGGCCGGCGGTCAGCCCGAGTCCCGAGATCTGGGACACGAAGTACAACTGGAGCCAGGCGCAGGCCACCGCCTGGGTGAACCGGTGTCCGGCGGGCCGGTTCTGCACCTGGATCAGGTACACGAGCTCGAGCAGCACCAGCTACTCGCTGTTCCAGTTCTACCGGTGCCAGGTCTACAGCCTGACCAACTGGCTCGGGACGACCAACTACTTCAACAACCAGACCCGCCGCGTCGAACTGCTCGGCTCGCGCCACGAGCACCTGCGGTACATGTCGGTCGGCAAGAAGTTCATCACCAACTGGGACGACGTCTGGTACATCAACCTCTGCGCGTGAGCCAAGGTCCGGCGGCGCCGCGTTGCGCCGCCGGACTTCTTGTCAGCGTGGGGTGTTGAGAGCGGTAGTGATCTGCTCCGACACACGGGCGGCCAGCTCCAGTGCGGCGCGGCGGGTGGCGGGCTGCAGGGCGTTGTGGTCCAGCGGACCTTCCGCCGCGACGTGCATGTCCGTCGGGATGTCGATGACGGCGGCCGCGCGTGACTCGAAGTACGGGCGGAGCTGCTTCTCGACCTCCTTGTTCACATCGCCTGGGCCGTTGGAGACCGCGATGATCGCGCGGCGGATCAGCCGCTGCGCCTCCGGGCCCTGGTTGTCGAGCTCCTCCAGCATCTGCACGGCGGCCGCGCAGGACAGGCTCTTCCACTTGATCGGGATGACGAGGGCGTCGGCCGCCTTCATCGCCTCGCGCCAGTTGCTGGAGCCCTCGTTGTTCCCGGTGTCGATCACGAGCACCTTGTAGAACCGGCTCAGCAGACGGTGGATCTGGTCGAAGTCCTTGGCCTCGATCTGCGCGTACGTCGTGGTCGCCGAGGTGAGCACGTCGTACTGACCGGCCACCTGGTGCCGCAGGTACGCCGCGACGTCGCCGAGCCGGGCGTCCGGCTGGGTCAGCATCGGCATCGCCAGCAGCATGTCCGTGACGGTGGACCGCGAGTTCGTGTCGTGCGTCCGCAGGTGCATGTTGCCGCGCAGCTCGTTGTTGTCCCAGGCGACGACACCGCCGCCACGGGCCTGACCGAGCGCACCGGCCAGCATCAGCGTGGTCGGCGTCTTGCCCGAGCCGCCCTTCGGGTTCGCCACGACGATCGTCACCGGGCGGCGGAAGGCCGTCGCGGCGGTCGCCCGGGCGATCCGCTCGGAACGCTCGGTGGTGCCCGGACGCAGCTTCAGCATGCTCCGCACGCCACGCTCGGCCGGAGCCTCCCGCGGCAACGGCAACGCCTGGATCAGCTCGTCGGCACGGTACGACAGATTCTGCGGCGGCTGCTGCGCCTGCTGACCCGGGACACCCTGCGGGAAGAAGTGCTGGGCCGCCGGCGACAGCGGCTGTCCGCCCTGTCCCTGCTGGGGACCCGGAGCGGGCTGCGGGGGCTGAGCAGGCGGGAACTGAGCTGCCTGCGACTGCGCGCCCTGCTCCTGCCCGGAGCCATGGAACGACGAACCGCCGAACACAGGGCTGCTAGGACCGGCCTCGTGAGCGGGCGCCTCCTCGGTGGCGGCCGGCTCGACCTCGTCGTCCTGCTCTTCCGGCTGACTCCACGACGCGGCACCGGACTCAGCGGCCGGCTGCGTCCACGACGGGGCGGGCGTGCTCGGCTGGGTCCACGGCGCAGGCTGGTCGACGGGCTTGGTCGCAGGTCCGGACCACGCGTCGCCAGGGAACTCCTGCGACAGGGCGTCCGGCTGCTGCTCTTCGGTCTCCTCGACGGGTTCGGCGTCGGCGGTCTGGCTAGGGTCCGGCTGAGACCAGGAGGGGGTCGGCTGCCACATTCTCCGGACCTCGGCCGCCGCCGCTTCCCGGTCCTTGTGCTGTCCGGAGTTGTGCGAGTCGGTCACGACCTGGATCCCCGTTTCTGTACGAGGGGGCGGGTGGCCCCTGGAGGCTTGCTGGGTGGTCCGGAGAGGTGAGGTCGCCGGGAGGGTCCACTATCCCATGACCCGGTGTCCTCACCACGTCACCACCCGGAGCGTTCGATGACGGTTCCGCAACCAGTATCCAGGCTCGCCCGGACCATGCGTCCCGATGACCCGAAGCGGCCAGATCCACCCGCTCAGGCCGGTCAGCCCGTCACCAGACCCGCCTCGTAGGCGACGATCGCCGCCTGGACCCGGTTCTTCACGCCGAGCCGCAGCAGTACGGCGCTCACGTACGCCTTCACAGTCCCCTCGACCAAGTACAGCCGGGCCGCGATCTCGGCGTTCGAGAGACCCGCGCCGACCAGCCCGAGCACCTCCAGTTCGCGGGGAGTCAATGCGGCGACCTGCTCCTTGGCAGCCGCCGCACGCACCATCGCACCGCCGCCGGACCCCGCACTCAGCTCGGCGATCACCCGCTGCGCGACCTTCGGAGACAGGTAGGCGGCGCCGTCGGCGACTGCCTTCAGCCCCGCGATCAGCTCCCGCGGATCACCGGACTTCAGCAGGAACCCGCTTGCGCCGTCGCCGAGTGCACGGGCGATATAGGCGTCCTCCGAGAAGGTCGTGAGGATGACGACCGCCGTGTCCGGGACCGTCCGCCGGATCTCCGCGCCGGCCGCCAGTCCGTCCATCCGCGGCATCCGGATGTCCAGTACGGCGACGTCCGGCCGGTGCCGCCGTACCGCCTCGACCGCTTCCACGCCGTCGGCTGCCTCGGCAACGACCTCGATCTCGTCGTCGGTGCCGAGGATCGCGCGGACACCGGCCCGCACCATCGCCTCGTCGTCGGCGAGCATCACCCTGATCATCCGTTGCCTTCCGGGGTCGGTGGGACGGAACCGCTCTGTACGACGGCCTTGGCGACGAGTGCGCCATTCGCGAAGCACAGGCGGTACACGTAGTTGGTGGAGAACGGAGCGGCCGGCCGGTAATACCGGCAGCTCCAGTCGGCCGGCGGGTGGTAGCCCTCCCCCGGCGGGTCGATCATCTGCATCCGCGGCAGCACCTTCTCCACGTCTGCTTCGGACTGGCCGATGGTGAGTCCGTCGTACTGCGCGGGTCGCAGGATGGCGCTGTAGCCCGCGACGAGGTAGTAGCCAAGGGCAACCGCGCTCACCACCGCACCGAGCAGGACCGGAGCGGCAATGGCCGTGATCAGGCCACGCTGCGCGCTCCGCCGTACTGTGGCTCGTTCCACCGCGGCAGTGGGTGGCTCCGGTCGGCCTCCCGCACGCGGCATCGTGGCAGTGACTTGGAAACCACCGTCTGGTCGTGGAGCCGCAGTGAATGAACCCCCGGCCAGCCGGACTCGTTCACGCAAGCCGTCGAGGCCACGCCCGCCTGACGGCGCAGCCACCGGCTGACTCGCCCCGGTGTCGACAACGTCCACCTGTACGGCGTCCTCGTGCGTCGTCACGCTGACTGTCACGGACGCGCCAGGTGCGTGTTTGCTCGCGTTCGTCAACGACTCCTGCACCACGCGGTGCACGGCACGGTCCACCATCGGCGCCAGTACGCCGTCGACGTCCTCGGTCAGCTGCACCGCCAGACCGGACGCCGCAGCCCGATCCACCAACGCACGCACGGTTTCGTCGTGCGGAACGACCGGTGCGTCCTGCTCCCGCAGTACACCGACGATCTCCCCGAGCCGCTCGGTCGCCGTGGCGGCTGACTCGCGTAGCTCACCCGCAGCCCGTCGGTGCGCGTCTGGCAGGGAGGGGTCGAGTTCGAGGGCTGCAGCGCGCAGTGCGATCAGGCTGAGCTCGTGACCGACCGAATCGTGCATGTCCTCCGCGATCCGGGACCTCTCGCGCAGGCGCTCCTGGTCGATCTCCATCTGCTGCTCGCGTTCGATCCGCTCGGCCCGCTCCCAGCCCGCCGAGGCGAGCAGGGCCTGCTGTGCCCTGTAGCGGCCGATCAGCCACGGGAGCACGACCAGGAGTAGCGCGAGCAGAAGCAGCAGGAGCCACGTCAGCACGGCCTCTGTCGCCTGAGCTCCCCTGCGCACCGTCAGGGCGAGCAGAAGCATCCCGAGCAGCGACCAACTGCACAGCAGGACGAAGTGCTTGAGCTGCGTCTCACGCCGTCCGGCCAGGTAGCTCAGCAGACTGATCGCGGGTACCAGGGCGATCTGCACACCGTTCGTCGTACCGAGTGCGAAGGCGAGGACGACGATCTCCGTCCACGCCACGACGCCCAAAGCGACCAGGGGCCACCGACGGCGCCCAAAGACCGCAAACGCCAGTACGGCGAGGCAGACAGCACGGAACCAGTACGGGTCGTGCCGTGCACCGCTCTCCGCGAGCACCAGGAAGCTCAGCGCGGCCCACAGACCCACATCCCCCAGGCGCCGCCACTTCATGACGTAGACGCTACACAGTCGCACGGCGCGCGCCGTACTGCCGAAAGTCAGGTCTCCGCATCGATCAGCTCGAACGGCACGTACGACAGGTTCGGCACCTGCTCGCCACGCAGCTGCGCAAGCAGGAGGTCCACGGCAAGCTGGCCCATCTCCGTCTGGTTCTGCCGGACGTGCAGGTACGGCGGCCCGCCGATGGAGTCCCCCGGTGAGTCGAAGCACGCGATCACACGGTCGCCGCCCAGGGCCCGGTCCACCATGCGCGCCAGGTTGTACTCACACGCGAAGTACGCCGTCACTTCGGGCCTCTGCTCGCGGAACGACCGGATCTTGTCCATCTCCGCACGGACGCTCTCGGTGGTCGTCGAACCGGGCAGAGTGCTCCGCAGGTCGGTCAGCTCGTACGGCTGAGCGTGCTTGTGGCCGGCGAAGGCGGACCGGAAGCCCTCGAGCCGCTCCTCGATCGAGGACGTGTTGACGGCAGGCGGCGAGACGAAGGCGATGTGTTCATGCCCCTGGTCCAGCAGCCGCTGTGTGAGAGCCCGCGCGGCGGCCACGTTGTCCGTCAGTACGGCGGACACCGGGATACCGGACAGCTGACGGTCGACCAGTACCACCGGGAAGCCGTCAAGCACCTGCCGCAGCAGACTGGCGTTGTAGAAGTCGCCGTACACCGGGAACACGATCAAGCCGTCCACGGTCGCCACCAGCGAATCGACGGCCTTCTCCTCGTCCGTCTGACGCCCATGGGTACGCCGGACCAGCAGGTGCGCGCCGTGCTCCGCGCAGCGCTCCTCGATCGTGTTGAGGAGGTCCAGCCCGAACGCCTCCGACATCGACGGCACGATGTAGGCGATCGAGAGCGTCTCACGCCGTGGGCTCGTGCGAAGCGGCACGGTCAGGTCGGTGAGATCGGGCAGCCGGCGTACGACGAAGGTCCCCTTGCCCCGGATGCGCTCGACCAGACCCGCCTCCCGCAGTACCTCCAGAGCACGCTTGGACGTGATGCGGCTGACCGTGAACTGAGTCGCCAGCTCCATCTCCGACGGGACCCGGTCCCCCGGCCGCAGCGCGCCACGGCGAAGCTGCTCCAGCACGTGAGCACAGATCCGCTCGTACAGCAGTGCCACAGCACATCCCCTCGCGAGTTGTCCGGTTGACATATCCAATCATCCACGGGAACCGTCGGTGGACGGTGGTGGCGGCCCTTCGGGACTGCCACCATTCCGTCATGACCCGCCCATCGGCGACCGCCTTCGCGGTCCGGCCCGTGATGACTGTCGCGCTGATCGTCGGCGCGGTGCTGACCGCGCTGTCCGGACGCTACGGCTACCACCGCGACGAGCTGTACTTCATGGTCGCCGGGCGGCATCTGAGCTGGGGGTACGTCGACCAGCCGCCGCTGACCCCGTTCATCGCGCGCGTGTCGACGGCCGTCTTCGGCGACACCGTGATGGGGCTGCGGGTGCTGTCGACGCTGAGCACCGTCGCCACGATCGTCGTCGTCGCGCTGATCGCGCGGGAGTTCGGCAGCGAGCGGCGCGGTCAGATCCTGGCGGCCATCTGCGCCGCGGTGTCCGGCTTCGTCCTCGGCGTCGGGCATTTGGTGTCTACGGCGACGTACGACCTGCTGGCCTGGATGCTGATCGCTCTGTTCGCGGTGAAGCTGCTGAGGACGGGTGACGGCCGGTGGTGGCTCGCGCTCGGGCTGACGGCCGGCATCGCGGTGGAGAACAAGTACCTCGTCGTACTGCCGATCGGCGCCCTGCTCATCTCGCTGCTGATCGTCGGGCCGCGCGGGGTGCTGCGGTCCTGGTGGCTGGTCGCGGGCGTGGCGGTCACAGGGTTGATCGCGTTGCCGAACGTGCTGTGGCAGTTCCAGCACGACTGGCCACAGCTCACGGTGGCCACCGGCATCAGCGAGGACGACGGCGCCGAGAACCGGATCATGTTCGTCCCGCTCCAACTCCTGCAGCTGTCACCGTTCCTGGTCCCGATCTGGGTGGCCGGCTTCCTGCGGATCTGGCGGCAGCTCCAATGGGCTCGCTCCGTCGCGCTCGCCTACCCGGTGCTGTGCGTCGTCGTGCTCGTCACCGGCGGGAAGTCGTACTACGCGCTACCGCTGCTGCTCGTGCTCGTGGCGGCCGGTTGTGAGCCTGCGCTGCGCTGGGTGGATCGTCACCGAACCCAGGCCGTCGTCGGTCTCGTCCTGACGGCCGCGACGTCCGCCGTCTTCACGCTTCCGGTGCTACCCGCGTCAGCGGCCGACTTCGTCATCCCGGTGAACAAGGAGCAGGGCGAGCAGATCGGGTGGCCGGCGTTCACCACGTCCGTCGCGAGCGCCTGGCGACAGATCTCGTCCCCGGAGCGAGCGACTCTCCTGACCGGCAACTACGGCGAGGCCGGAGCACTCATGCGCTACGGGCCCGCGCACGGCCTGCCAACGCCGTACTCCCCGCACATGAGCTTCTGGGACTGGTCGCGGCCGCCGGACACCAACACCGGCCCGGTGCTGCTCGTCGAGATCGAACGGAACCCGGGCTTCGAGTCGCACTTCCGGGACTGCAATCAGGTCGGCACGGTGGACAGCACCGTCTCGAACGACGAGGACGGAACCGCCTTGGTCCTGTGCAGCGCACCAGCGGAACCGTGGTCCACCTTGTGGCCGAAGGTCCGGCAGTTCTACTGACCACCCTTACGGTTGGACGTTGTGGACCTCGTTGACCTTCCTGCCGGGCTCGTGTTCTTGCGGGACGACCGCGTCCGCAAGAGGTGGCACGTGAACCTGCCCGCGTTCCGTCTGGCCCGGTGCCCGGTGACTCGCGGCGGACTGCCACTCACGGGCGTCAACTGGTACGACGCGGTTGCCATATGCAACCAGTTGTCGTCCGAGGCTGGCCTGCCCGCTGCCTACACGATCGATGGCGAGCAGGTGGACTGGGATCAGTCCTCCCCCGGCTACCGGCTGCCCACCGAAGCCGAGTGGCAGTACGCGTGCACCGCCGGCACACCGGGCTATCGGTACGGCGCGCTCGACGAGATCGCCTGGTACGCCGAGAACTCCGACGGCCATCCGCATCCCATCGGCCTGCGTACGCCGAACGCCTGGGGGCTGCACGACATGCTGGGCAACGTGTGGGAGTGGTGCTGGGATCTGTACGACCCGGAGGCGTACGGCTCGTACCGGATCTTCCGCGGCGGCGGTTTCGCGGACTCGGAGCGCTCTCTTGGCTCCACGGTTCGCCGGCGATCGCATCCGACGTTCGCGATCGAGGACCTCGGCTTTCGGGTCGCGCAGTCAGTCGTCTGACGGCCGGAGGGCGAGCTTGCCGACGGTGGCGCGGGCTTCGAGTTCGGCCAGGGCCTTCGGGCCGTCAGCGAGGTCGTAAACGGTCGGGCGGCCGGGTGGGTACACACCGGCGTCGATCAGTTCGTCGAGCTCTTCGAGGACCTGGGCGAACAGCTCGGGCGCGTGCTGGATCGTGGTGGTCAGGTGCTGGCCGATCACGTGCACCGGGTGCTTGAAGTTGAGCTCCCAGTTGCTGATCGACGACTCACCCGCCGCGGCCCCGATCACCACGACCTTCCCGGTCACCCGGCGCGCGACCTCGACGCTGTGCCGGAACGTCTCACCGCCCACGGATTCGAGCACAATGTCGGCACCACGCCCGCCCGTCAGCCGACGTACCTCGGCCACCAGGTCCGCGGCCCCGATCACATGATCCGCGCCAAGCCGCCGTACGACGTCGTGCTTCGACGCGGACGCGGTGGCGATGACCGTCGCGCCGTAGTGCTTGGCGATCCGCACCGCCGCCTGCCCGACACCACCGGCGGCGGCGTGGATCAGCACGGTGTCGCCCGCGGTCAGTTGCCCTAGGCGGAGAGACGCGAGAGCGGTCGCCCAGTTCAGGACCAGACCGAGGGCTTCGTCGTCGCTCCAGCCGGTGGGCACCGGTACGACGGCGTTCGCGGGCATCAGCATGTACTCCGCGAACGCGCCGGCACCCGTACCGATGACGTGGTCGCCGAGCGCCACGTTCGTCACGTTGTCCCCCAGGGCGACGATCGTCCCGGCTGCCTCGAAGCCCGCGAGGTACGGCGGCTTCGGACCGCCGTCGTACGTGCCTCGCGTCTGCATCACGTCGGCGAAGTTCACTCCAGCGGCACCGACTTTCACGAGGACCTCCCCCGGCCCCGCCACCGGCACCGCGACCTCCACGAACCGCATCGCTCCCGGACCGTCCAACGAAGGCTGTTCCAGCGCCCGCATGACTTCACCATCCTCTGACTTGTTTGATGATGATCGTACATCTGTTCGTCGTCAATCGAACCGTTGGCGCGAAATCCGGTCGCTCCCGAACGACGTCGGCAGCTAACTTGCCGGAATGGAGCTGCCACTCATCACCCCCAGGCTGGCGCTCCGCTGGCCGATCGAGTCCGACTTCCAGACCCTCGTCGAACTGTGGACCGACCCCCGCGTCGCCCGCTTCATGGACGACTTCGGCCCCCGCGACGAGCCGGCCGTCCGCGCATGGCTGGACCTCCACACCAGCGGCACGAACCGAGACGGCACCCACCTCCAACTGATCCTCACCCGCCGAACCGACGCCACCCCCGTCGGCTGGCTAGGCCTAGGCGCCAGCGAAGACCCCACCGCCGACTGGAGCTTCGGCTACGCCATCCACCCCACCCACCGCACCAACGGCTACGCCACAGAAGCCCTAGCCGCCGCCCTCACCCACCTGGACGTAACAGTCTGGGGCGAATGCCACCTGACAAACGCGGCCTCAGCCCACGTAATGCAATCCGCCGGCATGCAGGAACTACCCCCCACCACCAGCCGCCGCTTCCTCCACACACCGAGGCAGTCGGACGCGCAGTGAGCGAACCGCCCAACCCGCCCCCGAAGCCAAGCAAAGCGAAGGCACCCACGCGCGGGGCGGTCGGACGCGTGGTGACCGACCCGCGAACTGAACCCACGCAGGTGAGCGAACTACCCAAGCCAACCCCCGCAGCCGAGCGAAGCGAAGGCGTCTAGGCGCGGGGCGGTTGGACGTGTGGTGAGTGCCCCGCGAACTGGACCACCGCAGCCGAGCGAAGCGAAGGCGCAAGGGGGGTGCGGGTGGCGGAGCCCCCGCCGCGCGGCAAGCGGAGCGCAGCCGCACAAATGACGAAGGCGAGGCGGTCAGCGCAGGAATCTGCGCGACACACCTCGCCTATCGGCTTCGTGGACGATACTGGGATCGAACCAGTGACCTCTTCCGTGTCAGGGAAGCGCGCTACCGCTGCGCCAATCGTCCAAGGGAACCTGGTGGGGTTCTCGAGGTGGAGACGGGATTCGAACCCGTGTACACGGCTTTGCAGGCCGTTGCCTCGCCTCTCGGCCACTCCACCACTGAGAAAGCTGGCCTGCCGAACCCTCTCCGAGCGGACGACCGGGTTCGAACCGGCGACCTCAACCTTGGCAAGGTTGCGCTCTACCAACTGAGCTACGTCCGCAGTGCGACCGGTTTTCGGTGTCTCCGGCGCGAGAAGAACATTAGCCCATCTCCGCCTGAGTTCAAAAACGGGGGTCCCCGGTCCGTCGACGTACGGTCATCAACTGCTCACCTTCGGACTCCCGCCCGGACTCCCGCGCGGACCGGGATCACCTGCGCACTAAGGTGTTCCGCGGAAGGAGCACCACATGCGTATCTGGCTCAACGGCGCGTTGCTGGACGACGAGGCGACGGTCTCGCCGCTGGATCACGGGCTGACCACCGGCGACGGCGTTTTCGAGACGATCAAGATCGAGAGCGGCCGGCCGTTCGCGGTCCGGCGGCATCTCGACCGGCTGGTCCGTTCGGCGGTCGGGCTCGGCCTCCCGGCGCCGGATGTCGCGGCGATCGAGTCCGGTATCGACGCGGTGGTCGCGGCGGATCCTGGGATCCCGTTCGGGCGGTTGCGGATCACGTACACGGGCGGCGTCTCTCCGCTGTCGTCGGACCGCGGTACGTCGGGCCCGACCGTCCTGATCGCGACGCAGGAGATCAAGCGCCCGTCGCCGGTGTCGGCGATCATCACGGTCCCGTGGGTGCGCAACGAACGCAGCGCGGTCGCCGGCCTGAAGACCACGTCGTACGCCGAGAACGTCCGCGCGCTCGCCTACGCGAAGGAGCGCGGCGGCAGCGAGGCGATCTTCGCGAACACGATCGGCGACCTCAGCGAAGGCACCGGCTCGAACATCTTCTGCGTGTACGACGGTGAACTCGTCACACCGACCCTCGAGTCGGGCGCACTGGCCGGCGTGACCCGCGGCCTCGTCCTCGAATGGTTCGGCGGCGTCGAGCGCGACGTACCGCTGGAGCACCTGTTCGACGCGGAGGAGATCTTCCTCACATCCACCACCCGCGACGTCCAGGCCATCCACCGCGCCGACAACCGGGACCTCCCCGCCCCCGGCACCATCACCGCTCAGGTCGCCAAAATCTTCACCGAACGCTCGATTGAAAACCCGAACCCGTAGCCCCGCCCTTTCCGGAACATAACTGCCATCAGACGCACAAAAACTTCCGGAAAGAGCGCCGGCAGGCGCCGACCGGCCCACCGCCACCAAGCCCGTTCCAACGCGAGCAGATAACTCCGCGTGTCGGGGGTTCTCCCCTGGCACACCAACAGAGAACCCCCAACGGCAAGGGTTATCCGTTCGCGTTGTCGAGCGAGGCCGACCGGCTCTCGGGTGCAGACCGGTGGTGCGTGTGGTGGGACGTATGCCGTGGGACCGCGTGGCCGGCCGGTTCGGTTACTCGCCCGAGGCTTTGCGGCGTTCGCGGTAGGCGGCTACGTGCAAGCGGTTGCCGCACGTGCGGGCGTCGCAGTAGCGCTTGGAACGGTTGCGGGACAGGTCGATCAGGGCGTCGTCGCAATCCGGCGCCTCACATCTGCGGAGGCGTTCACGCTCGCCCGCCGAAATCACCTGCGCCAGCGCGATCCCGCACTCCACCGTGATCCGGCACGCCAAAGACGCGCCGTCGCGGGAGTAGTGGATGTGCCACGGGTGCCCGTCGTGGTTGGTCAGCCGCGGAGTCGACGTACCGCGCGCGATGATCGCGTTGATCATCGACGCCGCCGACGCGTCCGAATCCGTGGTGAACACCGGCGCGAACAACGGCCGCAGATCGCGGACCTCGGCCAGGTCCTTCTCCGTCAGCGTGTCGACCGCACTGAACTCCCGTTCCTGGACGAACTTCTCCAGTTCCTCCAGAGCCTCCAGCGAATCGACCTGGCTGTTCGGCCCGGGCATCGTGTTGACCAGCCGGACCAGCGTCCCGAGCGCCTGCTCGGTGTCGTGCGAGAAAGTCACAATCACGTCTCCAACGTGACGGGGTCTCCGTCCTGCAGCAAGAGTAGCCCGGCCCGATTAGATCGTCGCTTCATCATGCGCTATGGTTTCACCCGCAACACCACACAAGAAACATCAGCACCACCCCGGGCGATTGGCGCAGTGGTAGCGCGCTTCGTTCACACCGAAGAGGTCACTGGTTCGAACCCAGTATCGCCCACGAAGGCGATGGCGAGTCGTGTCCGCGGAAAGCGCGGAGCGGCTCGCCTTCGTCATTTGTGCGGCTGCGCTTCGCTTGCCGCGCGGCGGGGGCTCCGCCACCCGCACCCCCTTGCGCCTTCGCTTCGCTCGGCTGCGGGGGTTGGCTTGGGTAGTTCGCTCACCTGCGTGGGTCCAGTTCGCGGGTCGCTCACCACACGTCCAACCGCCCCGCGCCTAGACGCCTTCGCTTCGCTCGGCTGCGGTGGTTGGTTTGGGCGGTTGCTCACCCGCGGGTTCGGATCGCGGGTCAGACGAGCCAGGTGCCGTGGTCCAGCAGGACGCGGTCCTTGAGTTCGTTGACCTCGCGCCAGGCCTGGATCTTCGTCGGCGTGACCCGGAAGAACGGGTAGTTCGCCAGCGGACGCGGGTCGAAGCCGGCCTTCGCCGCGAACGCGTCGCCCTCGGCCTCCGACACGTCGCCGACCGCAACCGTGCCGGCCACGTGGATCACGTCGCGCACCTCCCCCAGCGTCAGCTGTACGACGGGATTCGCCAGCAGGTTCCGCGCCGTCGGGTTCGTCCGCGCCGTCGACAGCAGCAGCGTGCCGTCGCTCCACAGGAACGAGAGCGGCATGAGGTACGGCGTACCGTCCGGAGACGCCGTGGAAACCCACGCATCGACGTCCTTCTCCAGACGGTTCAGGACGTCCTGCTTGCGGACCTCCAACGGGCGGGCCTCTGCCGTCATCGCTCACTCCTCTGTCACATGTGGTGCTCGTACTCCGTCAATCGCATGACGGCGCTCGGCCGGTCAGTGTGACAGGTGAAGGATGTGGTCGGAATGGGCGGGGACGACTGGCTCGCGACGCGGTTCGAGCAGAACCGGGACCGGCTGCGAGCTGTCGCGTACCGGATCCTGGGCTCCGAACCCGAGGCCGAGGACGCGGTCCAGGAGACCTGGATCCGGCTGAGTCGCAGCGACACGGCGACGATCGACAACCTCGGCGGCTGGCTGACGACCGTGGTCGGGCGGATCTGCCTGGACATGCTGCGGACCCGGCGCGGACGGCCCGAGCTGCCGGTCGGCGACCACTCCCCGGGGATCGCGGACGACGTCGTACCGGATCCCGAGCTCGAAGCAGTACAGGCCGATTCGGTTGGGCTAGCACTGCTAGTGGTTCTCGAGACGCTGTCGCCGGCCGAGCGGCTCGCGTTCGTACTGCACGATCTGTTCGCCGTACCGTTCGAGGACATCGCGCCGATCATCGGCAAGTCGCCCGCCGCCGCGCGCCAGATCGCCAGCCGCGCGCGACGGCGGGTCCGCGGTACGCCGGAACCGACCGACGTCGACGTGGTGCGGCAGAAGGAGGTCGTCACCGCCTTCCTCGCCGCGGCCCGGGGTGCGGACTTCTCAGCACTGCTGAACGTGCTGGACCCGGAGGTCGTCGTACGAAGTGACGCGGGCGCAGCTGCCTACGGCGGTACGCCGGGGCTCGCGGGAGCCGACCGTGTGGCACAGGTGTTCTCCGGTCGGGCGGCCGCGGCGAAGCTGGTGCTCGTCGACGGAATGCCTGGCCTGGTGTGGATGCAGCGTGGTGAACCACTGGTTGTGTTCTCTTTCACCGTGGTCGACGGGCGTGTCGCCGCGATCGATCTCCGGGGCGATGCGGAGTACCTCGAAAACGTCGATCTGGTGTCGTTGAAGGGGTGACCGAACGGCGTGGCGAGTGGACAGGATCGATGGGACTCGTGTGACGGATGGGGTGCGATTCAGACTCGTCCCGAGGCGGTGAAATCGGGTTTTTGTCCGGGCGGAAAGTGCGCTACTGTTCTGCTCTCGCACCGAGCGGAAACGCGACGGAGCGCAGTGCGGACGTAGCTCAGTTGGTAGAGCGCAACCTTGCCAAGGTTGAGGTCGCCGGTTCGAACCCGGTCGTCCGCTCGGAGAGGCCACCTGGTGGAGTGGCCGAGAGGCGAGGCAACGGCCTGCAAAGCCGTGTACACGGGTTCGAATCCCGTCTCCACCTCGAGGACGATTGGCGCAGCGGTAGCGCGCTTCCCTGACACGGAAGAGGTCACTGGTTCGATCCCAGTATCGTCCACGCAACGAACAGGCGGTGGGTGCGAAAGCACTCACCGCCTGTTCGCATTTCAGCGGCGGCTTTGGGCTGCTACTGCTAGCAGGAGTACGGCGGCGCCTAGCAGTGCTAGCGGGGTGAGGTGTTCGTGGAAGGCGAGTACGCCGATGGCTGCGGCTACTACTGGTTCTAGGAGCGCTAGCACTGCGGCTGTTGAGGCTTTGAGGGTTCTTAGGCCGATGTAGAAGAGGGTGTAGGCGACTGCTGTTGGGATCAGGCCGAAGTAGGCGATCAGCAGCCAGCCGATGGGTGTGGTGGGCAGGGCGGCGAAGGGGGCCAGGAAGAGGGCGCCTGCGGTGAAGCCCAGGAGTGCGGTGGTTAGGGGGTCTGAGGTGTTGCGGTTGAGGAGGGTTGTCAGGGAGTAGCCGGCTGCGGAGAGGACGGCTGCTGCGATACCGGTGAGGTTCGTTGTGCCGCTGGTTGCTGACAGGAGGATTAGGCCGGCCAGGGCGGCGAAGAGGGCTGGGGTCAGTCGTTCTCGGGTGGCGAGGGTGATGAGGAGTGGGGCTGCGCCTAGGGCGATCACGGTGGCTATGCCTACGCCGACGCGCGGGATTGCGGTGAAGTAGCCGAGTTGGCACACCGCCAGACCCAAACCGCTCAGGACGTAGCGGAGCGGGCCAGCGACAAGCACTGGCCGGAGAGGGTCGCGGCTTGCGGCGACGCGGGCGAGGGCCAGCCAGGCGGCGGCTGCGGATAGGCGCCAGAAAGAGGTGGCTAGTGGGGTTAGGTCGGCGTGCTGGGATAGCAGGGCGCCGGTTGGGCCGCCGGTGCCCCAGGCGAGGGCGGCTAGGACGACGTAGACGAGGGCGCGCCTCGTCGAGCGACGATGATGCATCGGACACTCCGGGAAGGTGTTCGCAACGAATGGTCGGGGCGTCTGCGAACAGCCCGAAGAAGCCCAGGCCACCAGGCCTGAGCGCGAGGACGCCGTCCGCTAAGCGGCGGCCGGCGGAGTGATGATGCGATGCACGAGAAGGACCCTAACCAGCCCGGAACCATCGAGCGAACGGATTTACATCCGCAGGTACGACCCGCCGTTGAAGTCGAGAACGGTCCCGGTCGCGAACTCGGCCTCACGCGACGCCAGGTACAGAATCGCGGCCGCGACCTCCGATGGGTCGGCCACGCGCTCGAGCGGGCTCTCCAGCCGGCGCCGGTCGTACCCGTCACCGGCCAGGTTCACCGCGGCCATGTCGGTGACCGTCCAGCCCGGCGCGATCGCGGTCACCGCGATCCCCTCCGGCCCCAGCGCCCGCGCCAGCGACTGCGTGAAAGACACGATCGCCGCCTTCGAGGCGCCGTACGCGGGCTGGTTCGGCTCGCCGCGGAAGGCGCCGCGCGACGACACGTTCACGATCCGGCCGCCGCGCGCCATGTGCCGTACCGCGCACCACGTGACGTTGGACGGACCCACGAGATTCACCGCGAGCGTGTCCGCCCAGGCCTGCTGCCATTCGGCGTACGTCGTCTCGCGGATCCGGTGCGGGTGATACACGCCGGCGTTGTTCACGAGTACGTCGATCCCGCCCAGCGCCGCGGCGGCATCCGACACCATCGCCTCGATGGCCGCCGGGTCCGCCAGATCCGCCTGCACCGTCAGATGCCCCGAACCCGGCAGCTCCTTCAGCACCTGCGCCGCGGCGTCCGCGGAGGCGCTGTAGTGGATGGCCACCCGGTCACCCGCGGCAGCGAACGCCCGCGCCGCCGCCGCACCGATCCCCCGCGAAGCCCCTGTCACCAGCACCGATCGGTTCATAGAACCGATCCTGCCATCAAAGGCACGGCATCACGGTCGCGGCTTCCACTCCCGGCGATAGGACTTCGCAGCCCGGACCCACTCCTTCTTAGCCTCGTTCCGCAGCCGGACGTCCGTGCGACGAGCCATGTACGCCGCCTCGCGCTGCAGCTTCACCCAGCTGTCGTAGCGCCGGTACGGCAGCGACCCGTCCTCCAGCGCGGCCTGGACCGCGCACCCCGGTTCCATCACATGTGAGCAGTCCTTGAACTTGCACTGCTCCGCCAACGCCGTGATGTCCGGGAAAGCCGCGGCGATGCCCTCACCACTCTCCTGCAGACCGATCCCCCGCAGCCCAGGTGTGTCGATCACGACCCCGCCCTGGGGCAGCGCGATCAGCTCGCGCCGTACCGAGGTGTGCCGGCCCTTCCCGTCCTCGCGGATGTCCTGCACGTCCAGCAGCTCCACACCCGCCAGTACGTTCACCAGCGACGACTTGCCGGCGCCACTGGAACCTAGCAGCGCTAGCGTCGCGTTCCCGTCCAGCAGCGCCCGTACGTCGTCCATCCCGGCGCCGGTGGTGGCGCTGCAGACGAGTACGTCGGCACCGGGCGCGGCGACCGCTACGTCCTCGGCCACCGACTCGGCGTCCCCGACGAGGTCGGATTTCGTCAGGACGACGACCGGTCGCGCACCGCTCTCCCAGGCCAGCGCCAGGAACCGCTCGATGCGGACGATGTTCGGCTCCGGGACGAGTCCGACGACGATCGCGATCACGTCGACGTTCGACGCGAGTACCTGGCCGCGGGACGAGCCGCCGACCTCCGCCCGGACGATCGTCGTACGGCGCGGCAGCACCGACTCGAGCGTGATCCGGTCGTCGGGCCAGAACCGCAGGACGACCCAGTCCCCTGTGCAGGGGCCGGCCTGCGCGTCGGCGGCGATTTCGGCGAGCAGCGCCCCGGACCAGCTGGCGCGGACCGGGCCGTCCTCGGTGAAGACCGTCGCCAGGCCCTTGTCGACCCGGGCGACGCGTCCCGCGACGAGGTCGTCGGGGACGGATTGCAGAAACTCGGCCGTGGAACTGTCGAGTCCCAGGGCCTCAAGCGTGGCTGACATGCGGCGAACCTTTCAGAGGGTCCGGCCGCGAGATCAGCTCAGCGGACGGACGGTGCGGGAGACAACGGCCCACCGGGCCTGTTGCAAGCTCATGGCGGGTGCCTCCCTTCCGAATCCCAGCGGTCCCGAGCCGGAACCGTGTGTCGCGATGCCGTCAGCCTAGGTCGTCGGTGTCACTCTGCGCACCGGATTTTCCGACCGACGCGGGCTTCCGCGCGGCCTCAGGCTCAACTTGAGCTTCAGGCTCACGCTCAGGTCGAGGCGCAGCCGAGGGAGCGACCTTCCGGGGTCGCTGGCCCAGCTTCTCCACCTTCCGCCCGACAGCCGCCTCCGGACGCTCCTCCGACTCCGCGGGCGTCGGTACGTAGCCTTCCTCGTGGTGCGGGTCCGGCTCCGCCTTCATCACCGGCTCGATCTCTTCGGCCGCGTCGGGCTCCTCGACGGCCTCCGCCTGCTTCACCTCGGTGACGTGCGCCTTGTGCGGCCACAGCCGGTCCACGACCGCGTTCAGCGCCGCACCGATCAGTACGGCGATGGCTGTCATGTAGAGCCACATCAGTACGGCGATCGGCGCCGCCAGCGGGCCGTAGATCGACGTACCGCCGACCGTGCTCTGCAGGATCCACCGGAGCACGAAGCTGCCGAGGATCCAGATCGACAGCGCCAGGAACGACCCGGGCAGGTCCGAGACCCACGGCGTCCGGATCGGGACCGAGAGGTGGTACAGGGTGTTCAAGAAGCCCGCGGACAGGATCGTGACCACGGGCCAGTACAGCTGGTTCAGGAAGTCCAGCCGGTGCGGCAGCAGGGCGTCGACCGCGTCCGGTCCGGCCAGCACCAGCGGCAGGACGATCACACCGATGACCAGCGCCGCGCAGTACAGCGAGAACGACAGCGCGCGGGTGCGGACGATGCCGCGCTTGCCGCCCATCCCGTACATGATCGTGATGGTGTCGACGAACACGTTCAGCGCGCGGCTGCCGGACCACAGCGCCAGCACGAAACCGATCGAGATGACGTCCGGCCGGCCGCCGTTGAGCACCTGGTCCAGCGTCGGGGCGATGACGTTCTTGATCGAGTCGTCGGTCAGCGCCCGGGCGGCCAGGTCGACGATCTGCTGCTTGATGTCGTTGATCGTCTCGACCTCGAACCACTTGCTCGCGATGTAACCGAGCGAGCCGGCCAGCCCGAAGATCAGCGGCGGCAGCGAGAGGATCGCGAAGAACGCCCCCTCGGCCGCGAGTCCGGTGACCCGGTAGCGCAGACAGACGCCGATCGTCTGGGTGAGCAGCTTCCAGGTCGTCGCGGGGACCCTGCGAACCCATGCCAATGAGAGGGAGCTCCCACCAGTGGGTCCTGCCCCAGAACGTGCCATACCGCTTACCGTACTGACATGGCGGACCCATTCGCGGTAACGAATCAGGCTCCCCCACTGCGGGGCGTGAACTTCTTCACCCGGGACGCGGCCCTCGGTGACGCTCTGCGTCCGTACGCCGACCTCACCGGCGATCCCGATCTGCACCGGATCGGCGAGCTCGCGGGGTCCGAGGAGGCGCTCTCCCACGCTCTCCCGGCGAACCAGAACCCGCCGATCCTGCGCACCCACGACCGCTACGGGAACCGGATCGACGAGGTCGAGTTCCACCCGTCGTGGCACTGGCTGATGGAGCAGGCCGTCGGCTTCGGGCTCCAGGCGGCGCCGTGGACCAGCGAGCGCCCGTCGCCGCATCTCACCCGCGCGGCCGGGTTCTACCTGTGGTCGCAGGTCGAGCCGGGCCACGGCTGCCCGATCTCGATGACGTACGCCGCCGTGCCCGCTTTGAGGGCGGACGAGCAGTTGGCGAAGGAGTGGATCCCGCAGTTGGCGTCCACGCAGTACGACGTACGCCGGCTGCCGGCCGCGGCGAAGAACGGCGTACTGGCCGGGATGGGGATGACCGAGAAGCAGGGCGGTTCCGACGTACGGGCGAACCTCACGACGGCGACGCCCGCCGGCGATGTGTACCAGCTGAACGGGCACAAGTGGTTCTGCTCGGCGCCGCAGGTGGACCTGTTCCTGGTCCTCGCGCAGGCGCCGGACGGGCTGAGCTGCTTCGTCGTACCGCGGGTTCTTGCCGACGGCAACCGGAACCCATTCGCGCTGCAGCGCCTGAAGGACAAGGTCGGCAACCGCTCGAACGCGTCCAGCGAGGTCGAGTTCCACGGCACGATCGGGTACCGCCTCGGTGACGAGGGCGCCGGGGTGCGCACGATCATCGAGATGGTGGCCGCGACCCGGCTCGACTGCGTGCTCGGCTCGGCGGCGCTCCAGCGGCGGGCGCTGGTGGAAGCGATCTGGCACACCCGGCACCGGTCGGCCTTCGGAGGGTTGCTGGCGGACAAGCCCGCGATGCAGAACGTGCTGGCGGACCTGGCGATCGAGAGCGAGGCGGCAACAGCCCTCGGCATGCGCCTCGCCGCGGCAGTCGACTCCTCAGACCCGAAGGAAGCGGCGTTCCGGCGGATAGCCCTGCCCCTCGCGAAGTTCTGGGTGTGCAAGCGGACGCCGTTCATGGTCGCGGAGGCGCTGGAATGCCTCGGCGGCAACGGGTACGTCGAAGAGTCCGGGCTGCCGCTGCTCTACCGCGAGTCGCCACTCAACTCGATCTGGGAAGGGTCGGGGAACGTCAACGCGCTCGACGTACTGCGGGCCCTGCGCCGACCCGAGTCGCTCGAGGCATGGCTGACCGAGATGGCCGCCGTGCAGGGGGCGGATGCGCGGCTGGATGCGGCGGTGAACGACGTACTGCAAGCGCTTGCTGACATCGAGAACGCCGAAGCCGGGGCCCGCAGGCTGGCCGCCCGGATGGCCCTGTGCCTGCAGGCTTCGTTGCTGATCCGGCACTCGACGCCCGCGGTCGCAGATGCGTTCGTGGCGTCGCGGCTGGCCGGCGACTGGGGTGGTGTGTTCGGGACGTTGCCGCGGACGACACCCTTCGAGCAAATCGTCGAGCGCACGATAGGGTGAGCCTCGTCGCGACTGGCGCGCTGAAGGTGGAGAACCACCGGGGAGCGAAACCCGTCGGCACCGTGCGCCTGGGTGCCTTCGACCCACTGCAACCGCAGGAGAGACAACGATGACTCAGTCCTTCGACGCGGCCGCCGCGTCGGCCGCGTACAACAACGCGCTGCAGGTGATCGCCGCGGTGGAGCCCACCATCGCCGGCGCGATCAGGTCCGAACTCGCCGACCAGCGGTCCTCGCTGAAGCTGATCGCGAGCGAGAACTACGCCTCCCCCGCCACCCTGCTCACGATGGGCAACTGGCTGTCGGACAAGTACGCCGAGGGCACCATCGGGCACCGCTTCTACGCGGGCTGCCAGAACGTCGACACCGTCGAGCAGACCGCCGCCGACCACGCCCGCGAGCTGTTCGGCGCCCCGCACGCCTACGTTCAGCCGCACTCCGGGATCGACGCGAACCTGGTCGCGTTCTGGGCGATCCTGGCGCAGCGGATCGAGTCCCCGGCGCTGGCCGAGGCGGGCGCCAAGCACGTCAACGACCTGACCGACGAGGACTGGACCAAGCTCCGCAAGGCGCTCGGCGACCAGAAGATGCTCGGCATGTCGCTGGACGCGGGCGGTCACCTGACGCACGGCTTCCGGCCGAACATCTCCGGCAAGATGTTCAACCAGCACTCCTACGGCACCGACCCGTCGACCGGTCTGCTCGACTACGACAAGGTCGCCGAGGCCGCCCGCGAGTTCAAGCCGCTGATCCTGATCGCCGGCTACTCGGCGTACCCGCGCAAGGTGAACTTCGCCAAGATGCGCGAGATCGCCGACGAGGTCGGCGCCACCCTGATGGTCGACATGGCGCACTTCGCCGGTCTGGTCGCGGGCAAGGTCTTCACCGGCGACTTCGACCCGGTCCCGCACGCGCACGTCACCACGACCACGACCCACAAGTCGCTGCGCGGCCCGCGCGGCGGCATGGTGCTCTGCCAGCCGGAGTACGCCGACTCCGTCGACCGCGGCTGCCCGATGGTGCTCGGCGGTCCGCTCAGCCAGACGATGGCCGCCAAGGCGGTCGCGCTGGCCGAGGCGCGGCAGCCGTCGTTCCAGGACTACGCGCAGTCCGTCGCGGACAACGCGGTGACGCTGGCCGAGGGCCTGATGAAGCGCGGCGTGAAGCTCGTGACGGACGGCACCGAGAACCACCTGGTGCTGCTGGACGTCTCGTCGTACGGCATCACCGGCCGGCAGGCCGAGTCGGCGCTGCTCGACGCGGGCATCGTCACCAACCGGAACGCCGTACCGCGCGACCCGAACGGCGCCTGGTACACCTCCGGCGTCCGGATCGGTACGCCGGCACTCACCACGCGCGGCTTCGGCGCCGACGAGTTCGACCGCGTCGCCGAGCTGATCGTCGACGTCCTGTCCTCCACCACACCGACGACCACGTCCGCCGGTGCCCCGTCGAAGGCGAAGTACGTGCTGGCCGACGGCGTCGCCGACAAGACCAAGGCCGCCTCGGCCGAAATGCTCGACAAGTTCCCGCTGTACCCGGGCCTCGAGCTCAGCTGACTCCTCGTCACAGCGCCCGCTCCGCATTCAGGGGGCGGGCGTTGTGCTGTCTTGCTTGACCCCCATCAGGGCCTCCTGCGAGGGCTTTTCGGCCCGCGCGGGCATCAGGACGGCGGCGAGGATCGCGCCGGCGACGGCGATTCCGGCCGAGACCCACATCGTGGTGTTGAGGCTGTTGATGAAGGCGTCGCGGACGTTCGCGAGCAGGGCTGGGGAACCGGCCTTCTCGGCGACCGCGAGGCCGCCGGCCAGGCTCTTCTCGACCGCGTCGGCTGCCTGTGCGGGCAATCCGGTGGTGTTGACGTCGTCTCGGTAGACCGAGTTCAGGACCGTGCCGAGTACGGCGACGCCGACCGTGCCGCCGACCTGCCGGAACGCTTGCAATAGGGCTGATCCGGTCCCGGCCCGCTCCGGGTCGAGCACGCCGAGCGCCGCGTTCATTGCCTGCGGCATCGAGCACCCGAGGCCGAAACCGACCACCGCGAACCAGATCGCGGTGTAGCCGTACCCGGTCCCGAGGTCGGTGAAGGCACCGAGCACGAACCCGGCCGCCATCACCACGAAGCCGGTCATCACCACGAGCCGCGTACCCGCCTTCGCCTCGACCGGCTCGGCCAGTTTCGCGCCGACCGTCATACCGCCGATGAACGGCAGCAGCTTGAGCCCGGTGTGCAGCGCATCCGACCCGTTGATGCCCTGGAAGTACTGCGGCATCGTGAACAGCAGCCCGAAGATCGCGAACACCGACACGGTCAGCAGTACGGCGCCACCGGTGAACACCCGCTCGCGGAACAGCCGCAGCTCGATCAACGGATCGCTGTTGCGCCGCTGCCACCCGAGGAACCCGGCGATCAGGACGACGGCCAGCCCGAGGAACACGATCGTTGCGGCGTCACCCCACGACGTCTCCCCCGCCTTGGTCACGCCGTACACGAGCGCCGCGAGACCGGCACTGGACAGGATCATGCCGAGCCAGTCGATCGCCGGGCGGTTCGCGCTCCGGCTCTCCGGGACGAGCAGCGTGACCGCCAGCGCGGCCAGGAACGCGATCGGGATGTTGATCACGAAGATCCACTGCCAGCCGGCGTGGTCGAGCAGCAGGCCGCCGACGATCGGGCCGAGCGGCATCCCGATGCTGTTGGCGACGACGAAGAACCCGATCGCCTTCTTCCGCTCCTCCGCGGTGCGGAACAGCACGGTGATCAGCGACAGCGCGACCGGGACGATCATCGCCGCGCCGATCCCGAGGAACGCGCGGGCGGCGATCAACTGGCCGGCCGAGTCCGCGAGCGCGCAGGCCAGTGACGCGAGGCCGAACAGGGTGAGCGCTATCGCGATGATCTTGCGGCGCCCGTAGCGGTCGCCGAGCAGACCGGCGGGCAACAGCAGCGCGGCGAGCACCAGGTTGTAGCTGTTCGCCATCCATTGCAGCTGGCTGGTGGACGCCTCCAGGTCCTTGGCCAGCGTCGGCAGCGCGACGTTCAGCACGGTGGTGTCCAGGCCGAGCACGAGCACGGCGAGACACAGAGCGATGAGCACACCGAAGCGGCGGGCGCCGGTCAGCGTCGGCCCAACGGTGTCGGTGGTCGAGGTCATGAAATTCAAAATATCAGAAGTCTGTGATAGTTGCGATAGATCAAATTACTGTAAGCTTCAACCATGGGCGAGGAACCGAGCCGGGAGGCCGTCAGCCAGTTCGTCGAGCGCTTCGCGGGCGTGCTGGCGAACAGCGGCGTACCCACGATGTCGGCCCGGGTGATGGGCGCGATGCTGGTCAGCCCGACCGGGACGATGACGGCGGCCGAACTCGCCGAGTTGCTGCAGATCAGCCAGCCGGCCGTGTCCGGTGCCGTCCGCCAGCTGCTCCAGGTCTCGTTCATCTCCCGCGAGCGGCTGCCGGGCTCGCGCAAGGACCACTACCGGATCCGCGAGGACGTCTTCGCCGCGATCCTGGACCGCCGCAACCTCGCACTCACCGAGTGGGAGTCGACCAGCCGCTCCGGCGCGTCACTGTTCGGCGAAGACACCCCCGTCGGCCGGCGCCTGACCGAGGCCGCCGACTTCTTCGCGTTCATCCACGCCGACATGGACCAAATGATCAAGGAGTGGCGGGCGAAACACCCGCGATGAACCGCCGCGAAGCCAAGCAGCTCGTCGGTACGGCGTGGCTGAACAGCGCGTACCGCACCGCCTGGGAGACGCGCATCATGCGCCGCCGGGTCCCGCTCTACCGTATCGGGATCGCGGCCCTGCGCGCGTTGAACGCCGTCACCGGCGGACCGAACCGCCCGTCGCTGAAAGTCACCCGCTGGGAGCGGGTCGGGCCGCACGGCGGGACCTTCGTGATGGACAAACTCGAGACGATGACCGGGCGCACCGACCACCCGGTCATGTCGCGGGCCGAGCTGCGTGCGCGGACGTCGTTCGCGTCGCGCCTGGCGCGTGCGGTGTCCGCCGACGAGTGGCCGCAGATCATCGCCGAGTACGACCGGCGCCGGCGTGGTGAGCAACCGCAGTACCGCTATGTCGGCCATCGGCCGCTGAACGCGACGTCGCACGCGCTGATGGACGAGGCGTGGGTGCGAGGCGACCTGCCGACGGATCCGTTCCGGGCCTGGAACGTGCTGAAGTACGAGGACGAAGGCGCGTTCTACAGCGAGTTCTTCACGCACGGCAATGCGCGCGGCTACCCCGGAGGCGAGACGAATCCGGGTTTCCAGCTCGGGCGGATCATGTGCGACGTCCATTGGCGCGACACCGCGACCCTCACCGGCGAACGAGCGATTCTCCGTCGGAGCCGCTTTCTCCGGGCGAAGGAACTGGTCAAGTTCCTTCGGATCGAGCTCAAAGAGGTCTTCCGGCCGCCGACCGGGTCCGCCGCACCGACCGCCGCGACGTACGACGACGTCTACACGCCGGAGGTCGTGGCGGCCGTCGCCGACTTCGTGAAACCCGAGCCGCTCCGCTCCCCGACTGCTCGCGGTGAGACCCGAACCGACCAGCGGCTGGCGTCGGCGATCGACGTCGTGGCCAAGGCGCTGCCGCCGGCGGTCAGCGGACAGGCGGTGGAGGCAGCTCGATCTGGAGCCGGCGGGCCACCGCCAGCGCAATCTCATCCGCCCCGTGCGGCGCAACAACCTGCATCCCCACCGGGAGCCCGTCCGACAGACCGGCCGGAACGCTCACCGCGGGATGGCCGGTGACGTTGAAGATCCAGCACGGGTCAGCGGTGATGATGTTCTGCTCGTGCTGATCGTAGCCGTGGGCAACGGTCAGGGTGGTCGGGGTGACCAGCACATCCACCGCGGTGAACACGTCCGCCAGTGCGGTGTTGTTGTGATCCCTGATGAAGCGGGCCCGATTCGCGGCGGCTGCCTCCGCGCCGCGCCCGTTGTCGAGGTCCGACAGGACCGGCCAAGCCTCCTCCGTGGACTCCAGCTCCAGCGGTACGTCGACCAACTCCACGTCAGCCCTCGACAACCGCTCCCGCACCACCCGATCCACGCCCGGATCAGCAGCCGAGGCCCCCAACGTCGACCGATACGCCACCCGCCACCGTCTTTGAGAACCCACCAACCAAGAATCGGCATCAGATTTGGTTGGTGGGTTCTCAAAGACGGGAACCGGCCAGTGGGGCAAGGCAGTCGGGTCCAGGCGGTGCGGGCCGCTGGCGATGCTGGTGGCGAGGATGACGTCGTCGAGGTCGGCGCCGATCACGCCGGCGGTGGTCAGTCCGCCGAGCGCGCGGCCGCCTGGGCGCGGGACGCGACCGTACGTTCCCTTGAATCCCGCGATCCCGCAGAACGATGCCGGGATCCGCAACGACCCGCCGCTGTCACCACCGGTAGCCAGCGGTACGACGCCCGCCGCGACGGCCGCCGCTCCACCCGCGGTCGATCCGCCCGGCGACCGCGTGAGATCCCACGGATTGCGGGTGTACTCGGTCCCGTTCCACCCGAACGTCAGCGAGACCGCACCCGGCCGGGCTCGCGTCGCCCACCCGATCGGAATCGCGCCGCCGGCGACCAACCGGGTCAGGATCGGCGACTCAGGCGGCGTACGCGCCTTGATCAGGAACGGTACGCCGGCCAACGGCCCGCCCGGCTCCAGCCGCTCAGCAGCACGCCGCGCCCCGTCGGCGTCCAGTTCGTCCAGGAAATGCAGCACCGGATCGAGCTCCCGCGCCGCTTGGAGAGCGCTCTCTACGATTTCCCGGGCAGACACAGCCCCCGACCGCACCTGCTCAGCAACAGCCCGAGCGGTCATCGGGCGACGAGGGCCGAACGCCATCCACGCCTCCTGTGAGTGGTCACCGGACCAGAGCGTAAATGGTGTTTCGGGGCCGCACACACTAGAAATGGTCCATGTCCGAACAGCAGCCGCCCCCTTACCCGCCTCAGATGCCTGGTGGGCCTGCGGCGTACGCACCGCCGCAAGTCCGGGTGATCAGCGCCGGCTACCGGCGGTGGGCCAGGATTCTCATCGGGCTGGCAATCGCCCTCGCGGTCCTCATGGTGGTCGCACTCGTGGCGAGCTTTGTCCTCCTCGCAGTGGCGGACGCGGACGTTGACAACGCCGCCTATGGTTACCTCGCGATCTTTCTCTGGTTCGGGATCTTCGCCGCGATCCCGTTCTTGCTCGGGCTCGGCATCCCCGGTGTGGTCATGACGCGGCGCGTGCGGCAGCAGCGGACAACCTGAGCTGTCACCGAGTCAGCGCGTACACGGCGATCGCGGCGAAGTCGTCGGCCGGTTCCGAGGCCTGCCAGGAGCGCACGTCGTCGACGTACCGCGAGCCGTGGCCGGTGAACTCGGCGTACCGGTCGACGCCGTCGGCGGGACACGGGTTCATCCCGTCCAGGTGATCCCCGAGCCCTTCGTCGAACAGGGACGCGGAGTTGGGCCCGTTGACCACGGCCCCGGTCAGCGTGCGGCCGGTGATGTTCGCGATCTGGTGGTGCGGGCAGCGCTCCGCGTTCCGGCCGACGCCCACCATGAACGACACACCCCACGCGTTCGCCCCGAAGTTCCAGTCGAGCTGCTGCTGCCCGAAGGCGTCGTACCGGCGCTCGCCCGTCGCGGTCCGGTACAGCCGCGCGGTCGCCGCGAGCCCGAAGGCATGCGGTACGGCGTCGAAGTTGTCGTACTGCGCTCCGGCCCGGAACGGATCCACCGCGGCCCGCGACGCCCCGATCTCCAGCTGCGCCCGCAGATCGCCGACCAGCTTGGGCACCAGCGGCCGATCGGTGCGCGCCGCCCGGATCAGATCGGCATGCGCCAACGCGCTCACGTCGTACAGGTTGAGCGTGTCGCCGCCCGCCTCGTGCTCGATGTACTGCGTCGCCCAGTACGCCGCCTGCTTCAGCCAGGTCCCGCCCCGCGGGTCACCCAACCGCCGAGCAGCCAGGGCGAGTTCGGTCGCACCCAGCTCGAGATCGTCCCGCCAAGCAGTCTCCGGGTAGAACGCGAACGGCAGCGAAGTCACCAGCTGCCCGACATCGGTCGTCTTAGCCTGCGCGAGGATCTGGGCGGCCGTTTCGAGATGCCGGCGGGCCGACGCACGGTCCGGCTCGACCTGCGCGGCGAGTGCGAACGCCGCCGCCGTACGACCGGCCAGGTTCGGGCTGATCGGCTGACCTGGCGCCGCGGCCCGGAACACCGGCCGGTTCCGCAGGAAGCGCTCCGACGGATCGGTCAGGTTGTCGTCGACACCGGGCAGCCGCCAGATGTCGTGGTCACCGATGAACGTCTCCTCGGCGTTGCCGGTCCCGACGCCGACCTGGATGTAGAGCGTCCGCGTCCGCTCGTCCCACATCTTGCCGAGCCAGTCCAGCCCGTGCCGCGCCTCCGCCAGCACCTTCGGATCGCACTTCTCCCGAGCCGATGCCCACAGCAACGATTCCGAGTACGCCGCGATATGCGTGAACTTGAGGTAGTCACCCGCGTCGTACCACCCGCCGGAGACGTCGACCGGCCCACCGATCCGCTGCAGCTCGCCGACGGTCTGGTCGGTGTCCGGATCCACGAACTCGGGCGTCTCGTAGACGAGCGCCTTCGCGTCATTCCGATGAGCCGTGTCGCGCTGAGCCGTGAAGAAGGAGACGGCCTTGTCCTTGGCGCCCGTCAGCAGCCGGTCCGACGACGCCCGCACCTCGAAGGTCGCCGACGGCAGGCCCGGCACCTCGACCCGATAGCTCCCCGGCACCCTCACCGCCGACAGATCCAGCTGATAGACGTGCGGGTACGCCGCATTCCACTCCCCCACGTCCTTGCCGACCCGGCCGCTCAGCACCCGGCGCCCATGCCGGTCCACCACCTCGTAGCGACTCACGGCCGACCGGCTCAGCACGTACGCCGCCTTGCCGTCGAAGGCGCCGTACCCGAGCTGATTCACGCGAACCGCCCCGGCCACACCATCTGCCGCACTCACCGGACCCACCGACCCCACGACCAGACCCGCTGCCAGAACCACCGCTCCGACCCGACGCCAGGACCTCACGATTGTCTCCCTCCGACCAATCGTTAGGAAAGTTTCCTATTACTCGGACGGACGGTAGCGCACCGGACTCCCGGAGTACAGACCTCAGCGATCGACCCGGACCGCGGCCCAGAGCATCATCGCCGCGAAACCGGCGGCGACCAGCACGCACGCCACCGCGATCCCCGACAGGCTGATCAGCGCCCCGAAGCCGACCATCGCGAGCGGCATCATCGCCTCGTCGGACAGGTTCACGATGCTGAAGCTGCGCCCCAGGTACGTCGGGTCCACGCTCTGCTGGAACGCCGCGGACAGCTGCGCCGACGCGATCCCCGCCGTACAGCCGATCATCGCCATCGCAACGAAGACACCGAGCTTCGGCATCAGCCCGATCATCGCGCACCCGGCCGCCTGGACGACCAGCGCGAGCAGACCGGACCGCGCCAGGTCGGCCGGCTTCCAGCGCATCGCGACCAGTGCGCCCACCGCGGCCGCGACCCCCGAGCACGCCTCGAACCACCCGTACCAGGCCGAGCCCCAGCCGGCGGAGTGGGTGCGCTGGACCAGACCGACCGCGAGGATCGGGCCGACGCACAGATTCAGGCCGGAGAACGCGATCACCAGCGTCCGCGCCCGGGCGTCCCGCTGGAGGTAGGCGAACCCGTCGCGCAGGTCGGCACGGATCGAGCGGCCGGCGGAGACCGGCTGCGGGAGGCGCGGCTTCACCAGGAACGCCAGCACCACCGCGATCACCACGAACGACGCCGCGTCGACGATCATCACGGTGATGAGCCCGCCGTGCGCGACCAGCAGGCCACCGAGCGGGGCGCCCGCGAAGACCGCGAGCCGGTGCGCCAACTGGGTCCCCGCCGACAGCTTGACCAGGTCCTCCGAGCGGACCATGCGCCGCGGCAGCGTCCCGGACGCCGGCGTGTAGAGCGCGTCGACGGCGCCGAACACGACCGCCACGACCACTAGCAGTGCTAGCGAAAGCCCCCAGACCGCCACCGCCGTCGCGGCCAGCACCAGGACCACGATCCGCGCCAGGTTGGCGAGGATCATCGTCCGCCGGCCGTCGAAACGGTCCGCGAGCGCCCCGCCGTACAGCAGGATGAGCGCCTTCGGCAGCGCCCCGATCCCCATCACCAGACCCGCACCGGCCGGGCTCGTCACCTGTGCGGCACTCCACGCCAGCCCGACGTACCAGGCCATGTCGCCGGCCTGTGACACCGCGGCCGACGCGATCCATCCGTGCACCCGACGGTCTCTCCGGAGCGGCGGGAAGACCGTCGTACTCATGGGCGGGCCGGCACCGCGTGGGCGAAGAAGAACACCCGCTGCGCGTCGTCACCGGAAGCCGGGTTGTCGTAGTACGACCGGACCAGATCCTCGATCCGTTCACTCAGCTCAGTGAGCTGATCGGGCGTCAATGTGAGCCATCTCTCGGTGGCGTACGCCGCCCGCACCCAGGGCTCCTCGAACTCGTACCGCATGTCGAACCACTGGCGCACCTTGCCGACGTGATGGGCCAGGTTCGCGTCCTCGGCCGTGGCCGCCACCAACTCGGCCGCCGGATCACCGGCGGCGTCCGCGATCGACCACGAGTACTCCGAGGTGTCGCCGAGCTTCCACCACCGTTCGCGGCGGTTCCTGGCCAGCTCCGGAGCTTCGACGATCACGCCCGCGGACGCGAGAACCTTCAGGTGATGACTGATATTGCCGACAAGTTCTCCGGTGGAGTCGGCCAGCCGGGACGCGGTCGCGGGCCCGTCGACGTAGATCAGGTCGAGGAGCCGGCGGCGCAGCGGATGGTGCATGGCGGCGAGGACGGACGGTGTCACCGTCCGGCGGTTCGGAGGCGTCATGAACAGCACCGTAGCTTCCACAAGAACTCTTGCACAAGAGTTCTTGTACGACGCGCTCCATACCCGATTCAATCAACACCAGACTGGTAGAGATAGCCGCATCGTGAGATTGCGTCTCAGGATGTAGGAATGGGAGTTGATTTGTCAGCGGTTGGCGCTGACGCTTGTGGACATGCTCGCTGCCCTCTCCACCCACCTCGTAGGTCGCATTCATGTCGACCTCGGGCGGATGCGCAGCGCCATCTGTTGTCCTTCGATGTTCTGACAGCCACCCTGCCAGGGCCAATGACGGCCCCCTGATCACCCCCGATCACCGCTGGGTGCGCACCGCGCGGAACGTATCGAACCGACGACGCTTCGATCAGCCCGCTCTCGGTGAGCACCTGTCACGAGGACAAGGACACGCCCCCGATGACTGCCGGCGTCACCTCCCCCGCCCGCAAACCGGCCCGCCCCCGCAAGGGCAAGGGCGAAGGCCAGTGGGCGCTCGGATACCGCGAGCCGCTGAACAAGAACGAAGAGAACAAGAAGAACGACGACGGCCTGAACGTCCGGGCCCGGATCGAGAACGTCTACGCGCACCGCGGGTTCGACTCGATCGACCCGGCCGACCTGCGCGGCCGGTTCCGTTGGTGGGGTCTGTACACGCAGCGCAAGCCCGGGATCGACGGCGGCAAGACCGCGACGCTCGAGCCGGAGGAGCTGGACGACCGCTACTTCATGATGCGGGTCCGGGTCGAGGGCGGCCAGCTGACCACCGAGCAGCTCCGGGTGATCGCCGAGATCTCCACCAAGTACGCGCGCGACACCGCCGACATCACCGACCGGCAGAACATCCAGCTGCACTGGATCGCGATCGAGGACGTACCCGCGATCTGGGAGCAGCTGGAGTCGGTCGGCCTGTACACGACCGAGGCGTGCGGCGACGTACCGCGGGTCGTCATCGCGAGCCCGGTCGCGGGGATCGCGGCCGACGAGATCATCGACCCGACGCCGGCCATCGACGAGATCGTCTCGAAGTACATCGGCAGCGCCGAGTTCTCGAACCTGCCGCGGAAGTTCAAGACCGCGCTCACCGGGCACCCGTCGCACGACGTCGTACCGGAGGTCAACGACATCGCCTTCGTCGGCGTCGTGCACCCCGAGCACGGCCCGGGTTTCGATCTGTGGGTCGGCGGCGGCCTGTCGACGAACCCGATGCTCGCGCAGCGCCTCGGCACCTGGATCCCGCTGGACGAGGTCGCCGAAGCCTGGTGGGGCGTCACCAGCATCTTCCGCGACTACGGCTACCGCCGGCTGCGGACGCGGGCCCGGCTGAAGTTCCTGCTCGCGGACTGGGGCGTCGAGAAGTTCCGCGAGGTGCTGGAGGACAAGTACCTCAAGCGGAAGCTGATCGACGGTCCGGCGCCCGAGGTCCCCGCGATCCAGGGTGACCACATCGGCGTCCACCAGCAGAAGGACGGCAAGTACTTCGTCGGCGTCGCGCCGGTCGTCGGCCGGGTCTCCGGTACGTCGCTCGCGCAGGTCGCGGACGTGGTGGCGCGGCACGGTTCGGACCGGATCCGGACGACCGCGCAGCAGAAGCTGCTCGTGCTCGACGTCGAGGCCGACCAGGTCGACTCGCTGGTCGCCGAGCTGGACGCGCTCGGGTACCAGGCGAAGCCGTCGGCGTGGCGGCGGAACACGATGGCCTGCACCGGGATCGAGTTCTGCAAGCTGGCGATCGTCGAGACGAAGGCGAAGGCGGCGCAGCTGATCAACGAGCTCGAGGAGCGGATCCCCGAACTCGACGTACCGATCACGGTGAACGTCAACGGCTGCCCGAACTCGTGCGCCCGGATCCAGGTCGCGGACATCGGCCTGAAGGGCCAGCTGGTCCTGGATGCCGACGGCAACCAGGTGCCGGGCTACCAGGTGCACCTCGGCGGCGGCCTCGGCCTGGATGCCGGCTTCGGCCGGAAGCTCCGCGGTCACAAGGTCACCGCGGACGGCCTCACCGACTACGTGGAACGCGTCACCCAGAACTTCCTGAAGGAGCGCAACGAAGGCGAGCGCTTCGCCCAGTGGGTTACCCGAGCGGACCAGGAGGCACTTCAGTGAGCGAACGAGCTGCACCTCTTTACTGCCCGTACTGCGGGGACGAGGACCTCAGGCCCTCTGAGGAAGGCCATGGCGCGTGGGAGTGCCGGCCGTGTGCACGGGTGTTCCAGCTGAAGATGATCGGGTTGCGGGTGACAGTGGAATGAGTACGGACTTGAAGACGATCGCCGAGGAGGCGAACGAACGGCTCGCCGACGCGACGGCGGTCGAGGTGCTCGCGTGGGCACGTGAGACGTTCGGCGACGAGCTCGTCGTCACCGCCTCGATGGCCGACGGCGCACTCCCCCACCTGGCGGCGCAGGCGGCGCCGGGCGTCGACGTACTGTTCCTCGACACCGGCTACCACTTCGCCGAGACGATCGGGACCCGCGACGCGGTGGCAGCGACCCTGCCGATCCACCTGATCAACGCGACCCCGAAGCAGACGGTCGCGGAGCAGGACGCGGAGTACGGTGAGAAACTCCACGACCGCGACCCGAACAAGTGCTGCGCGCTGCGCAAGGTCGAGCCGCTGAACCGGTACCTGTCCGGCTACAAGGCCTGGGTCACCGGGATCCGCCGCGAGGAGGCGCCGACCCGCGCGAACACGCCCGTCGTCGAGTACGACGAGAAGCGCGACATGGTGAAGCTCAACCCGATCGCGCCGTGGACGCAGGAGGACCTGGACAGCTACATCCAGGACAACGGCGTACTGGTGAACCTGCTGCAGTACGACGGCTACCCGTCGATCGGCTGCGAGCCGTGCACGCAGCAGGTCGCGCCCGGTGAGGACCCACGCAGCGGCCGCTGGGCGGGCACCGGCAAGGTGGAATGCGGGCTGCACACATGAGCATCACAGTGACAGAGCTCGATGCTCTCGAAAGCGAATCCATCTTCGTGTTCCGTGAGGTGGCGGCGGAGTTCGAGCGGCCGGTGATCCTGTTCTCGGGCGGCAAGGACTCGATCGTGATGCTGCACCTCGCCCGGAAGGCGTTCTCGCCGGCCGGGGTGCCGTTCACGCTGCTGCACGTCGACACCGGCCACAACTTCCCCGAAGTACTCGCCTATCGTGACGCGGTCGTCGAGCAACTCGGGCTGCGGCTCGAGGTCGCCAAGGTCGAGGACTACATCGCGGACGGCCGGCTGCGTGAGCGCACCGACGGGACCCGGAACCAGCTGCAGACCGTTCCGCTGCTCGACGCGATCAACGCGCACCGGTTCGACGCTGTCTTCGGCGGCGGCCGGCGCGACGAGGAGCGGGCCCGGGCGAAGGAGCGGATCTTCAGCCTGCGCGACGAGTTCGGTCAGTGGGACCCGCGCAACCAGCGCCCCGAGCTGTGGTCGCTGTACAACGGGCGGCACCGGCCGGGTGAGCACGTGCGGGTGTTCCCGCTGTCCAACTGGACCGAGCTGGACATCTGGAACTACATCGAGCGCGAGCAGATCCCGCTGCCGTCGATCTACTACGCGCACGAGCGGGACGTGTTCGAGCGCGACGGCATGCTGCTTGCCGTCGGCCCCTACTCGCAGCCGCGATCCGACGAGACGGTCACGCAGCGTCTGGTGAGATACCGCACCGTCGGCGATATGTCCTGCACCGGAGCGGTGGCGAGCGCAGCGACGACCGCTGCCGACGTGGTGATCGAGGTCGCGGCCAGCGAGATCACCGAGCGCGGCGCCACCCGCGCCGACGACCGGGCCAGCGAGGCCGCGATGGAAGACCGCAAGCGAGAGGGGTACTTCTGATGAGCACCCTGTTGCGTCTGGCAACGGCAGGATCGGTGGACGACGGCAAGTCGACGCTGGTCGGGCGGTTGCTGCACGACTGCAAGGCGATCCTCGCCGACCAGATCGCGCATGTGAAGACGGTCTCCGAGGCCCGCGGCGGCGACTTCGACTTCGCACTGCTCACCGACGGCCTGCGCGCCGAACGCGAGCAGGGCATCACGATCGACGTCGCCTACCGGTACTTCGCGACCGAGAAGCGCTCGTTCATCCTGGCCGACTGCCCCGGGCACGTGCAGTACACCCGGAACACCGTGACGGGTGCGTCGACGGCGGATGTGGTGATCATCCTGGTCGACGCCCGCCACGGCGTCCTCGAGCAGACCCGCCGGCATCTGGCCGTCGCGGGCCTGCTGCGGGTGCCGCACGTCGTCCTCGCGGTGAACAAGATCGACCTGGTCGGCTACGACGAGGCCGTGTTCACCAAGATCGCCAAGGACGTCGGCGAGGTCGCCGACCAGCTCGGCATCGCCGACCTGCAGGCGATCCCGGTCTCCGCGCTCGTCGGCGACAACGTGGTCGAGCACTCGGCGGACACCTCCTGGTACGACGGGCCGACGCTGCTCGAGGTCCTGGAGAACGCGAACGGACGCACCGACACCTCGAACCAGCCGCTGCGGTTCCCGGTTCAGTACGTGATCCGCCCGCAGACCGAGGAGTACCGCGACTACCGCGGCTACACCGGAACCGTTGCCTCCGGCACCGTCACGGTCGGCGACCCCGTGATCGTGCTGCCCGCGGGACGCCGTACGTCGATCGCCGGGATCGACCGCCCGGTCGTCACCGCGACCAGCACAGCGGTCGTCGAGCGGCCGTCCGCGATCGCCGGTGAAGCCGTCACGGTCCGGCTGGCCGACGACATCGACGTCGCCCGCGGCTCGGTGATCGTCGCCGCGGAGCACTCCCCCGGCACCCGCCGGGAACTCGCCGCCACCATCAGCTGGCTGTCCGACCGGCCGCTCACCGTCGGGGCCCGGGTGCTGATCAAGCACACCACCACCACCGCACAGGCGATCGTCACCAAGATCACCGGCGCGCTGGACCTCGACACGCTCGGTGTCATCGACGCCGCCGAGCTCGACCTGAACGACATCGGCAAGGTGCAACTCAAGATCGCCGCACCGCTCGCCGCCGACCCGTACTCCAGCAACGCCATCACCGGATCGTTCCTGCTGATCGACGCCCACGACGGGTGGACCCTCGCGGCCGGAATGATCGACGACGAAGAAGGGGAACTGCTATGACTGCGCCAGCTCTCGTAGTCCTCGCCCACGGCAGCCGCGATCCGCGTTCGGCCGCCACCGTCCACGCCCTCGTCAAGTGCCTGCGCGACATGCGTGACGACCTGCGGATCGAAGCCTCCTTCCTCGACCACTGCCCGCCCACGCCGTACCAGGTGCTCGGCAAGCTCGCCGCCGAAGGCGTCGAAGAGGTCGTCGTCCTGCCGTTGCTGCTGTCGGCCGCGTACCACGCGCGGATCGACGTACCGGCCGTCCTCGACGAGGCGCGGAGCCGGTTCCCGAACCTGCGGATCATCGCGTCCGACGTGCTCGGGTACGACGACACGCTGCTCGACGTCCTCGACCGCCGGATGCGCGCCGAGCTGAAGGGCGGCCGGGTCCGTGAGCTGGACGCACTGGTGCTCGCGGCGGCCGGTTCGAGCGACTCGCACGCGAACGCGAGCGTCACCCGCCTCGCGCGGCTGTGGGGCCAGCGTCACCGCCTCCCGGTGACCGCCGCCTTCGTCTGCGCCGCCTCGCCGTCACCGGCCGAGGCCGTGCTCCAGTGGCGTCTGGAGGGCCGCCGCCACGTCGCGGTCGGCTCGCTGTTCCTCGCGCCCGGCGTACTCCCTGACCGAGCCGAGACCACGTCCCGTCGCGCCGGCGCGGTCGCGGTGTCGGCCCCGCTCGGCGTCAGCGCGGAGGTGGCCCGCCTGGTCCTCCTCCGGTACGGCGTCGCGGGCCTCGACCTGCTCACTCTGGAGCCGGCGCCGCGTCCGGTCATCGCCCGCCCGGAGCTGGTGCGTACCGCCTAGAGCCGCCTAGAACCGCAGTGGATCAACGAAGGAGACGTCGGTGTACGGCGTCTCCTTCGTCGTGATCTGAGCCAGCAGCTCGCCGACACCGGCGCAGTGCTTGAACCCGTGCCCGCTGTCGCCGCCGGCGATCACCACGCGCTCGTCGGTCCGTCCCACCAGGAACTGCCCGTCGAGCGAGTCCGTCACCATGCACGGCATCAGCTTCACCGGCTCGGGATCGAGCTCCGGAAAGTGATCCGCGATCGCCGCGGACAGCTCGGTGATGTCCTTGCGCGGGTGGATGTAGCGGTCGAGTTCGTCCGGGTCGACGTCCCGGTCCCGCTCGGCGCCGTCGAGACCGACCTTCACCAGGAAGTCCTCGTCGGACCCGTGTCCCCACAGACCCTTGCCGTCGGCGAACTCCCAGATGAACGACGGGAAGTTCCGCAACTGGAACGCGTCCGACGCCGGGTCCTTCGGCTGGAACCAGAACAACGGCGTACGTCGCGGTGACAACGTGACGGTCGGCGCGAGCTTGCTCAGCCACGCGCCGGTACTGATGACGACCTGGTCGGCGGTGATGTCGAGCGTCGGCGTCCGGATCGTCACCGCGTCGCGACCGACCTCGACGGCCGTCACCATCGTGTGCTCGTAGACCTTTGCCCCCAACCGCTGCGCGTCGGCGACCTGCGCGCGCACGGTCGGTTCGGCGTAGCAGATCCCCGCGCCCGGATCCCAGACCGCCTCGTCATCGGACGCCAGGTTGTACTGCGGGAACCGGCTGTGCAGCTCGTCGTGGGTCAGATCAGTGGTCGGCGCGCCCGCATCGGCCGCGGCCTGCCGCGCGCCCTGCACCGGCCGGCTGTTCGGCCCACCGACGTTCAGCGAGCCGGTCTGGCGGACGTACGTCTCGCCGGTCCGCTCCCCGAGCTCGGTCCACAACGCCAGCGACTTCCGTGCGATCTCGGTCAGCCCCGGATGCTCCATGCACGCCACCCGGAACAGTCGCGTCGTCCCGTGCGACGAGCCGAACGGATGCCCGATCCCCTGCCGTTCGATCCCGACGACGTTCACCCCGCGCGCCGCCAGCCGCCACAACGCCGCCGACCCGAACGCGCCCAGCCCGACCACCACCACATCCGTCTGCATGCTCCGACTCTTTCACAGCTAGCGTGATATCTTGATATCCATGGCGAAGGACGCGACCAAGAACATCCTGCTGCGGCTCGACCCGGACCTGGCCGAGCGGCTGCAGACCGTGGCGTCGGTGGAGGGGCGGTCGGTGTCGGACGTGGCGCGCGAGGCGATCGCGGCCTTGGTGGATCAGCGCCGGCAGGACGCGCAGTTCAGCGACCTGCTCGAGCAGAACCTCGTCCGGCACGAGGAGTCGTTGCGCCGGCTGCGTGGAGACGACTGATGCGCTACCTCGGTCGGTACGACGTTCTCGCGATCGCGGCGCGCGTGCTGCGGTGCGACTCCGACGACGTCGTCCGCCGGTCGAACCTCGACGCGATCGATCGCGTACTGGACGGCGTCCGGCTGACCGGCGGGCTCGCGGAATCGGCCGGGGTGCTCCTCGCGGGTCTCGTGCGGGCGCGGCCGTTCGGCGGAGCGAACCGGGTGGTGGCGGTCGCGGTCGTGCTGCAGTTCGTCTCGCTGAACCGCGCCGAGCTGCAACTCGAGCCGGTGACCGACGTGGACGACCTGCTCGACCGGATCGCGGCCGGCGATGCCGGGCACACCGAAGCGGCTGCCTTCATCCGGAGCCGGCTCGAGCATCACCCGGTGACGGCCGAGGACCTGCAGGAGCATCTGGAGATCGACCTGCTCGACGGCCTCGGCGACCTATTGCAGGACTGGTGGAGGGGAGATCCGATGTACGAGAAGTTCACCGAGCCGGCGCGCCAGGTCATCGTGCTGGCACAGGAGGAGGCCCGCCGGCTCGACCACGTGTATGTCGGCACCGAGCATCTCCTGCTCGGGCTGGTGACCTTGGGGCAGGGCGTCGCGACTCGGGTGCTCGCCGACTTCGGTATCACGGCTCCGGCGGTGCGGGACCTGGTCGTGGAGATCATCGGCCGCGGCCGGAGCGGCGCGGCGGCGGGCGCGATCCCGTTCACGCCGCGCGCGAAGAGCACCTTCGAGTTCGCGTGGGGTGAGGCGCGGGCGCGTGATGCGGATGTCGGCCCGGAGCACCTGCTCCTCGGCGTACTGCACGACGGCGACGGGGTCGGCGGTCAGATCATCACCAAGCTCGCCGAGAGCACCGACGAGGTACGCCGGAAGCTCGAGAAGCGGCTGAACTGGCGCCGCCGGTCGGAGGACCTCGTCACGGGCATGCTGGCCGAGGATCCCGCCAACACGTGGACGACGTACGGCCGCCGGCATCACCTGCTCGCCGAACTCAACGCCGTCCTCGAGGAGAACGAGCGCCTGCACGAGCAGGTCGCGAAACTCCGTGATCTCCTCCGCCGCCACGACATCGATCCGGACAGCTGAGGCTCACGTCGCCGCGAGGCGCTTCTTCTCCTTCTCCACGTCGAAGTCGGCCGTGGGCCACTGCGGGTTCAGCTCCTTGAGCGTCTCCAGCAGGATCGTGGTGACGGCCCAGTTGCGGTACCACTTGCGGTCGCTCGGGATCACGTACCAGGGCGCGTCAGGCGTGTTGCAGCGCTCGATCGCGGCGTGGTACGCCTCCATGTAGTCGGGCCACAGCTGTCGTTCGTCGACGTCGCCCGGGTTGTACTTCCAGTGCTTGGTCGGGTCGTCGAGCCGCGCCTCGAGCCGGGCGCGCTGTTCCTCGGGCGAGATGTGCAGGTAGCACTTCACGATCGTCACGCCGCTCGCGGTCAGCTCGGCCTCGAAGTCGTTGATCTGGTCGTACCGCCGGGTCCACACGTTCGGCGTGACCAGTTCGCGCACCCGGGCGATCAGCACGTCCTCGTAGTGCGACCGGTCGAAGACCCCGATCATCCCGTGCCCCGGCACGGCCTGCCGGATCCGCCACAGGAACCCGCGGCGCTTCTCGGACGGCGTCGGCGCCTTGAACGACGTGATCTTCAGCCCCTGCGGGTCCATGAGCCCCGCACCGTGCCGGATCACGCCGCCCTTGCCGGAGGTGTCCATCCCCTGCAGCACCAGCAGAATGCTTCGCTCGCCACCGGTCCGGCCCTCGGCGAACAGTCGCTCCTGCCAGTCCGAGACCTCGGCGCCGAGGGCGTCCAGTGCGAGCTTGCCGTCGTCCTTGGTCCCGCTGAAACCCGCCGTCGCACGCGTGTCGTACGTCGTCAGGTCCACCTCGCCGGCCGGCACCCGCAGCTGCTCCCGCAGTCCCCCACCGGCTGCCTTCTGGCCCTTCTTCTGCTTCGCCATGGGGTCATCCTGCCTCATCGGCCCGTGACTTCAGCGGCTTTGCGCCGCCGTCTGGTCCACAAGATCAACTCGATCACGAGCACCGCCACCAGGCAGGCCACGACCGCGGCCGCGCCCCAGAAGATGCCCGCGAGCGGAGCCAGGCACTCCTCCGCGTCGTCGGCACACGCAGTCTCGCCGTAATAGACCATCCCGATCACGGTGACGACGAGCGTCACCACGACGGTGCCGACCAGGTACGCCGCGGCTCGCACCAGCCACCGCCCGCCGCCGAGCCGCGCTCCGGCCGTCGTGAGCAGTACGAACGCCAGCACGAAGAGCACAAGCTCGAGCTGTTGCAGCTCGCCCTCGTTCTGGTTCCAGACGAACCGGAAGCCGTCGTTCGCGATGTCCTGCCAGATCATCGCCACGGTCAGCACACCGAGCACGATCCCCAGCGACAACCGAGCCCGCGGCTCCGGCCACGCGACCACCACCGCCGCTACCGCCGGCACCACCGCGAGCAGCCCGAGCGGGTAGATCCAGCGATCGCTGCCGAATCCGGACGTGTCGTTGAACTGCACGAATCCCCCGACGACCAGCAACCCGAGCCCGACGGCGAACAGCGCCAGCGAGACCGTACGTCGCCCTCCTTCGACCCTCATCGCTTCAGGGAATCATGCGGCGCGGGCCAACGCGATCAAGCGCGACAGGGCCCGCAGGTACTTCTTTCGGTAGCCGCCCTTCAGCATCTCGGGCGAGAACAGCCGGTCGAGCGGGACACCGCTCGCGAGGAGCGGCAGGTTGCGGTCGTACATGCGGTCCGCGAACACCACCATCCGCAACGCCACGTTCTCGTCGGTCAGCGGCCGTACGTCGGTGATCGCCACCGCCTCGATCCCGTCGAGCAGAGCGCCGTACTTGCTCGGATGCAGCTCGGCCAGGTGGCGGTGCAGGTCGACGAAGTGGTCGCAGGACGCGTCCGCCCGGGCCGCGGCCTCCTGCTCGACCTTCTCGTCGGGCCACGGGCCGGGCGCCACCGGAAGCCCGCGATGGCGGTAGTCGGGCCCGTCCACCCGCCGTACGTCGAACCGCGCGGCGAGCCCCTGGATCTCGCGGAGGAAGTCGACCGCCTGGAAGCGGCCCTCGCCGAGCTTGTCGGGCAGCGTGTTCGAGGTCGCCGCGAACTCGACACCGGCCTCGACGAGCTGGCCGAGCAGCCGCGAGATCAGCATCGTGTCGCCGGGATCGTCCAGCTCGAACTCGTCGACGCAGATCAGCCGGTACGACGACAGCGCCTCGACCGCGGTGCGCAGCCCGAGAGCACCGACCAGGTTGGTCAGCTCGACGAACGTGCAGTACATCTTCGGGCCCGAGGACTCGTGCCAGAGCGAGGCGAGGAGATGTGTCTTGCCTACTCCGAATCCGCCGTCGAGATAGATGCCCGGTTTGTCCGGGGACTGGCTCCGTCCGCGCAACCGCGACCACAGCGACGGCGCCGGCCGCGGCCCGGCCAGCTTGTCGGCGCGCGCCGACAGCACCGCGAGCGCCTCCGCCTGCGATGGCTCGTCCGGATCCGGGCGGTACGTGCCGAACCGGACATCGGCGAACCGCGGCGGCGGCACGCACTCGGACAACAGCCGATCCGCCCCCACCTCCGGCCACACCTCGCTCAACCGCACCACCATGCGCCCAACCCTAACCACCCCACTTTGAGCACCCACCAACCAGGAATCGCCCGCCGAAACGGTTGGTGCGTGCACAAAGATGCGGCTGTGGCCTTGACCACTTTCTTACTTTCAGTTAGGAAGTTGGGTAGGCGATCGTGAGGAGTCTCCGATGGGCGAACAGCACGTGCGGCGGCGGACGGTTCTGAAAAGCGCGGTGGGGGCGGTTGGGCTCGGGGCGGCGCTGGCCGCTTGCGGGGGTAGTGACAGCGGGGGCGGCACCACGAGCGGCGGGAAGGCCGTGGTCCGGATGTGGTCCTGGTACAACGACCAGGAAGACCAGTTCCCGAAGCTGATCAGCGCGTTCGAGGCCGCGCACGGCAACATCAAGATCGAGAACCGGATCTTCGGCACCCCGGACCAGTACCTGCCCGCGTTGCAGGCGGCGGTCGCGGGCGGCGACGTACCGGAGATCTTCGCGCCGCACACGCGGGCGCTGACGTACGGCACCGGCGGGGTGTCGGCCGACCTGAAGCAGGAGCTCGGCGACGACTTCCTGAAGGACTTCTTCGACTCGGCCAACCAGGAGTACACGCTGGACGGCAAGCAGTACGCCGTCGGCTGGATGGCGCAGACGTTCGGGCTCTTCTACAACCCGGACCTGCTCAGGAACGCCGGCGTCGCGGAGGACGGTATCGAGACCTGGGACGACCTGATCGCGGCGGCCGCGAAGATCAAGGCGACCGGCAAGTTCCCGGTGGCGCTCAGCTGCAATCCCACCACCAGCTCGCTGGACTTCTTCTTGCCGCTGATCACCCAGGTCGCCGACGACCCGACGTACTACCTGAAACTCGATCAGCTGAAGGACGGCGCGACGTACGAGGACCCGAAGGTGGTCCAGGCGATCGAGCTGCAGCAGAAGATCGTCAAGGCCGGCGTGTTCCAGCCCGGGACGACCGGCACCAGCGGCGACCAGGCGCCGCAGATCTTCTACACCGGGAAGTCCGCGATGCTGTTCAACGGCAGCTGGACGCCGCAGGGGCTGACCAAGGACGCGACACCGGCGTTCAACAAGTTGTACAAGGTGATGAAGACGCCGGCGATCGCGCCCGGCAAGCGGCACTGGACGGCGAACCAGGCCGGCGCCGGGTGGGCGGTGTCGGCGACCAGCAAGAACAAGGACGCCGCGCTGGAGTTCCTGAAGTTCATGTACTCGGCCGAGCAGTACTCCCCCACGATGAACGGCTCGAACTCGATGCCGGCCACCAAGAGCGCCGCGCAGCGGATCGAGTTGCCGATCATGAAGCAGATGACGTCGTGGCTGCTCGACGGCGACGGCTGCCCGCACATCCCGTTCGGTCCCGGGTCGGTGGCGGCCGGCGACCCGCTGGCGAAGATCTTCGACGGCAGCGGCGAGCCGGCGGCGGTCGCGAAGGCGATGCAGCAGGCGGTGCAGAACGCCAAGGGCGGCTGACTGGATGCGCGCCGGCCACCTCCTCGGAACACCCCTCAGAAAATCACAGCGGATCGCGGGCTACGCCTTCATCCTGCCGACGTTCGTGCTGTTCCTGGCGTTCGTGCTGTGGCCGATCCTCTACACGGCGTACCTGAGCCTGACCTCGTGGGGCGGGTTCGGGGCGCCGCGGTTCGTGCAGTTCGACAACTACAGCCGGATGCTGCACGACCCGGTGGCCCGCCGGGCGCTGATCGTGACCCTGGTGCTGACCGGCGTGACGACGGCGGTCCTGACCTTCCTCGGCCTCGTCACGGCGGTGCTGGTGAACGTGATCTGGCCGAAGGTCGGTGTCGTCGTCCGGACCATCCTGTTCATTCCCGGGATCGTGTCGTTCGTCGTGTCGGCGGTGCTCTGGAAACTCATCTACGACCCGAACATCGGCACACTGAACCGGTTGCTCGGGGCAATCGGTCTGGACGGCCTGCAGCACCCGTGGCTGGCCGACCACAAGACCGTGCTGCCCGCGATCGTCGTGGTGACGGTCTGGGGCGGACTCGGCTTCACCATGCTGATCTACTTCGCCGGGCTGCAGAGCATCGATCCGAACCTGTACGAGGCCGCGGCCATGGACGGGGCCAACACGGTCCAGCAGTTCCGCCACATCACGGTCCCGAGTCTGCGGATCGTGACCGGCCTGATCGTCAGCCTCGGGTTGCTCAACGGGTTCAAGGCGTTCGACGTGATCTTCGTGATGACCGGCGGCGGGCCGAACCACGCCAGCGAAGTACTCGGCACCTATCTCTACTCACTGGCCTTCGGTACGACGTCCGGCTCGATCCCGCAACTGGGGTACGCCAGCGCGTTCAGCGTCGTGACGATGGTGCTCTGCACGCTCGCGGTGATCGCGCAGCTCTGGCTGACCCGGAGGGCGGACCGATGAGGAAACCGTGGGCCGGAAAATCCTTCGCGACTTTCGTACTGTTTCCGTTCTGCGTCCTGATGGCGTTTCCGTTCGTGTGGATGCTGCTGACCTCGCTGCGCGAGCAGAACACGATCTTCAACGGGCCGATCATCCCGCGGAAGCTCACCGGGACGGCGTACCCGGACGCCTGGACGTCGATCGAGTTCCCGCTGCACTTCTGGAACAGCGTGTGGATCACGTCGGTGACGGTCATCGGCGTACTCGTCTTCGCGACGCTCAGCGGGTACGCGTTCGCCAAGCTGGATTTCGCCTTCCGGAACACGCTTTTCGTCCTCCTGCTGACGACGCTGATGATGCCGTCGACGGCGCTGATCATCCCGCTCTACCTCGAGCTCAAGTCGTTCGGTCTGCTCGACAGTCAGGCCGGTCTGCTGGTGCTGTACATCTCCGGATCGGCGCCGTTCGCGATGTTCCTGATGCGGGCGTTCTTCCAGACCCTTCCAGATGAATTGATCGAGGCCGCGCGGGTGGACGGCGGCAGCGAGCTGACCATCTTCCGCCGCGTGATCCTGCCGCTCACCCGGCCCGGCATCGCGACCGTTGTCATCTTCCAATTTCTTTCCACTTGGAACGAGTTCCTGATCGCCAACACCGTGCTGCGGAACACCGACTCACTTCCGCTGCAGCCGGTGCTGTTCACGCTGATGGGCCAGTACTCCACGAACTGGCCGGCGCTCACCGCCGGCCTCACGTTGTCCGTCGTACCGGTCGTGATCGTCTACGTCCGGATGCAGCGGCAGTTCGTCGCCGGGATGATGCTCGGCGCCGTCAAGAATTAGGAGCTTGGATGCCGATCAAGAACGTCGTGGTCAACTGCACCGACGTGCAGCGCTCCGTCGAGTTCTACACCACCTTCCTCGAACTCCGCGTCGTCGGCGAACCGACCGCCGAGCGAGCCGTCCTGGACGCGGTGACCGCGACCGTCGAACTGCGGGCCGTCGGCAACGGCCGTGAGCAGAGCACCTGGTCACCCGACGATCTGCAGAAGGGTTTCCGGCACATCGGCTTCAAGGTGGACCGTCTCGACGAGCGGGCCGGCACGTTGAAGGCCGGAGGCGTCGAGTTCAAGCTCGACCCGCTGGACGCCGAGGGCAACGTCCGGATCTGCTTCTTCTACGACCCGGACGGGACGCTGCTGGAGATGATCCAGGGCGACCTGCAGTACGCCGAGATCCTGGACGCGGACGGGGTGGCGCGGGAGCGCGCGCTCGGCGTACCGGCGCGCCCGCGGTTCGACCACGTCGCCGTCACGATCGAGGACCGCGACGCCACCGCCGCCCACTACCACGAGCGTCACGGCTTCGACTTCATCGGAACCATCGAGCAGCCGCACGACGCCCGCGGTTTCCACATCGGCTACCTCAAGGGCGGCGACACCGTGCTCGAGGTCTTCACCTACGACGTCCCCAAGACCTCGCGGGACCCGCAGCTCGACGTCGCGGGGTTCGCGTACGCCGAACTCGCGGGCGACCCGACTGACCTGCTCGGCCTGCCGGTCGCGATCTCGCCGGACGGGACGAAGGTCTACGTCGACCCCGACGGGTTCACGTACGCCGTAGGCTCCGGCGCATGACTCACAACTGGCTCCGTCCGCTGGGTTCCACCGGTCTGACCGTCTCCGCCGTCGGCGCCGGCGGCAGCGGGATCGCCGGCATGCCCGCGGTCTTCGGGTACGACGTCACGGCCCAGGAAGCGGTCGACCTGGTCCTGCGCGTGTTCGACAGCCCCCTCACCTGGATCGACACCTCCAACGGGTACGGCGACGGCTCCAGCGAGACCCGGATCGGGCAGGCGATCCGCGAGTACGGCGGACTGCCCGAAGGATTCCTGGTGGTGACGAAGGTCGACGCGAAGGACGGCGACTACTCCGGCGCGCGCGTGCGGGCGAGCGTCGCCGAGAGCAAGGAGCGTCTCGGGCTGGACGAACTGCCGCTGGTCCACCTGCACGACCCCGAGGCCCACGACTTCGAGTCGATGCGCGACGCCGTCGACACACTGATGCAGCTGCGCGCCGACGGGGAGATCGGGCACGTCGGCCTGGCAGGCGGCGACACGCGGGAGCTGTCCCGGTACCTGGATCTCGGCGGGTTCGAAGTACTGCTCGTGCACAACCGCTGGAGCCTGGTCGACCACTCGGCCGACGGCATCTTCCAGCGGGCCCGCGCGGAGGGCATCGCGGTGGTGAACGCCGCGGTCTACGGCGGCGGGATCCTCGCCAACCCCTCGGGCGCGACGAAGTACGCCTACCGCGAGGCGCCGGCCGCGGTCCTGCAGGCCGTGGCGGAGATGGACAAGGCGTGCCAGGAGTACGGCACCGACCTCGCGACGGCCGCGCTCCGGCACTCGATCGACGACCCGGGCATCGCGGGCACTGTCGTCGGCATCAGCAAGCCGGCTCGTGTCGACGCGTTGCTCGCTGCCCGGGATGCGGACCTGCCCGAGGAACTGCTTAACCGGTTAGGTAGCCTGCTGCCGGACAGGCAGTACTGGGTCGAGAAGGAGACGACGTGACGAACGGCTTCCCGAGCGGGTTCACCTGGGGCGCGGCGACCGCGTCGTACCAGGTCGAGGGTGCGGTCTCCGCGGACGGCCGCGGCCCGAGTATCTGGGACACGTTCGCCCACACCCCGGGCCGGATCGCGGACGGCACCACCGGCGACGTGGCCGACGAGCACTACGTCCGGTTCGCCGACGACGTCCGGCTGCTCGCGGACCTTGGGCTGAACGCGTACCGGTTCTCGATCGCCTGGCCGCGGATCATGCCCGACGGTGCCGTCAACACGGCTGGGCTCGACTTCTACCGGCGACTCGCCGAGACGTGCCTGGAGAACGGCGTCACGCCGTACGCGACGCTGTATCACTGGGACCTGCCGCAGCCGCTCGAGGACGCCGGCGGCTGGCTGGTGCGCGATACGGCCGAGCGATTCCGCGACTACGCCGCCGTCACCCACGACGCGCTGTCGGACGTGATCAAGCACTGGATGACGCTGAACGAGCCGTGGTGCTCGGCGTTCCTCGGGTACGGCAACGGTGAGCACGCGCCGGGCCGGACCGAAGGCGCCGACGCCTTGAAGGCGGTGCACCACCTGCTGCTCGGGCACGGTCTGGCGCTCGACGCGATCCGGTCCGAGAGCGGCACGTACGGTATCGCGCTCAACCCGGCGCCGATCCACGCCGCGTCCGACTCCCCCGCCGACCGCGACGCCGCCCGCCGGATCGACGGCCTGCGGAACCGGCTCTTCCTGGAGCCGTTGCTGTCCGGGCAGTACCCGGCGGACGTCCTCGAGGACACCGGGATGTCGGAGTGGTTCGCGGCGCAGGAGGCCGACCTCCCGCTGATCGGGGCGCCGCTCGACTTCATCGGCGTCAACTACTACTGCCCGACCACGGTCGCGGCGCCCGACGGGCCGATCTCGTCGCCGGTCGCCTCCACCCAGCCGGGCAGCGAGAACGTCGTCGCCGTCGACACCGGCCTCCCGCGGACCCAGATGGGCTGGCCGATCCAGGCGACCGGCCTGCGCGACATCCTGGTCACGATCAACAAGCTCGCGCCCGAGTTGCCGTTGTACGTGACCGAGAACGGTTCGGCGTACCCCGACTTCGTGACCGCGGACGGGACGGTCGAGGACGACGAGCGACTCGACTACCTGCAGAAGCACGTCGCCGTCTGCCAGGAGCTGGTCACCGAGGGCTTCCCGCTGAAGGGGTACTTCGCCTGGTCGCTGCTCGACAACTTCGAGTGGGCCTGGGGCTACAGCCGCCGCTTCGGCATCGTGTACGTCGACTACGCGACACAGGCCCGCATCGTGAAGAAGAGCGGCGCCTGGCTGAAGAACTACCTCACGAGCGGTTCTGGTGGGGAGTGAGCTGGCTGTGAAGGACGAGTGAGGCGGCGCCAAGAGCCGCCGCACTCGGGCCGAGCTTCGAGAGCTCGACGCGGGTCGGGTGCATGGCGCGGACGAAGGACAGGCGGTTGAGCTCCTGCGCCGCGAGTCGCACGTAGATGTCGCCGGCCTCGCTGAAGCCGGGGCCGGCGAGGATGATCTGGTCGAGGTCGAGCAGGTTCGTGATCGAGAGCAGCGCCTTCGCCAGGTACGTCGCCGACTCCTCGATCAGCTCCACGCACCGCGGATCACCGCCGGCGGCGAGGCGCGCGATCTTGGCGAAGTCCGCCCGTACCGACGTCTGACGGCCGCGCAGACCGAGCTTGTCGGCGAGCGCCGCGTCCTGCTCGGCGCGGGCGACCACGGCGGCCGGGGCGGCCAGGCTTTCCAGGCAGCCCTGCCCGCCGCACCAGCACATCGGCCCGTTCACGTCGAGCACCATGTGGCCGATCTCGCCGACGTTCGACGAGGAGCCGCGGTACACATCGCCGTTCGTCATCAGGCCGAGCCCGAAACCGGCCGCCAGGTACACGGTGGCGAAGTCGTTCACCGACGGGATCTTCCCGGCCCAGAACTCGCCGATCGCCGCGCAGGTCGAGTCGTTCTCCACCACGATCGGGTGGTCGATCGCCGCCTTCAGCGTGTCCCGCACCGCGAACGGCTCCCACGCGTACTTCTCCGAGTCCGTCCGCAGCAGCCGCGTCCCGCCGCGGCCCTGCCGGCCGGCCAGCGCGACGCCGACCCCGACCAGCGTGGACGGCTCGATCTCCGCCTTCACGATCAGATCCTCGAGCTCGGCGGTGATCCGCCGCACAGCGGTCGCCGGTGCGTCCTTCCCGATCCCCCGCGACGACAGCTGCTCGATCACCCGGCCGCTCATGTCGGTGACGACGTACGTCGTACTCGGGGTGTCGACCGCGATTCCGACCGCGTGCCGGGCGCGCGGGTTGAACTGCAGCAGCGTGGCGCGTTTCCCGCCGGTCGGGTCGCCGTACCCGGTCTCGATGATCAGGCCGTCGGCGAGCAGTCTCTTGACCACCCGGGAGATCGACGCGCCGGTCAGGCCGGAGCGGTCGGCGAGGTCGACGCGGGTCACCGTGCCGCTGGAACGGATCAGGTCGAGGATCGCGCTGTGCGTCTCCTGCGCGGTCGCACCTCTCAGCATCTTCGCCACGTCGCCCCTCCCTTGGAGCGCACTTTAGTACACAACGTAAGGAAGTGGCAGAGGTTGACCTCAATCTTTGTTGAGGTTCTAGCGTCTGCGGTGTGAAAGCGATCAGATTGCACGCGTTCGGTCCGGCCGAGAACCTGACGTACGAAGACGCACCGGACCCCACTCCCGGCAGCGGCATGGTGCTGGTCGAGGTCGAGGCCGCCGGTGTCCACCTCGTCGACACGATGATCCGCGCGGGCACCACCGGCGGCGGCCCGATCCCGGTCCCGGAACTGCCGACGATCCCCGGGCGCGAGGTCGCGGGCCGGGTCAGCGCGGTCGGCCCCGACGTCGACCCGACCTGGATCGGCAAACGGGTCGTGGTCCATCTGGGCATGGTGCCAGGCGGGTACGCCGAACGCGCGGTGGCGAAGGTCGAGTCGCTGTACGAGTTGGCCGATCACGTCGACGCAGGCCAGGCGGTCGCGGCGATCGGCACCGGCCGCACGACGGCCGGGATCCTCCGGCAGGCGCACCTCACCGCGGACGACGTCGTCCTGGTGACCGCGGCCGCGGGCGGGATCGGCAGCTACCTGATCCAGGCGGCGCGGAACGTCGGCGCGCTGGCAATCGGCCTGGCGGGCGGTCCGGAGAAGGTCGAACTCGTGCGCTCGCTCGGCGCGCAGCACGCGATCGACTACCGCGACCCCGACTGGCCGCAGGCGTTGAAGGAGGAGCTGGGCGACCGGGAGATCTCCATCCTGTTCGACGGCGTCGGCGGCACCAACGGACAGCAGGCCTTCGACCTCCTGGCCACCGGCGGCCGAGCCCTCATGTTCGGCTGGTCCGGCGGCGGCCCCATCGAGTTCACCCACGAAGACCTCATGTCCCGCGGCCTAACCGCCGCCTGGGCCATCGGCCCCAAACTAACCCGCCACCTCCGAGCCCTCGAAGCAGCCGCCCTGGAAGAAGTCACGTCAGCCCGTTGGAAGGCGCTGACCACAACGTTCCCCCTGTCCGACGCCGCCTCCGCCCACCAAGCCCTCGAAACCCGCAACACCACCGGCAAGGTCGTCCTCATCCCGTGAGGCTCAGGTATTGCGGGGGGCGTACATGATGACCAGGACACCGAACAGGCAGATGGTGGCGCCGATGAGGTCGTAGCGGTCGGGTTTGAAGTGGTCGACGAGCATTCCCCAGGCGAGGGAGCCGGCGACGAAGATGCCGCCGTACGCGGCGAGGATGCGGCCGAAGTTGGGGTCGGGCTGGAAGGTGGCGACGAAGCCGTAGGCGCCTAGGGCAACTATCCCGCCGGCGATCCACAACAGACCGCGGTGCTCGCGCCAGCCTTGCCAGATCAGCCACGCTCCTCCGATCTCGGCGAGTGCCGCCAGCAGGAAGAGCACGACCGATTTCAGCACGCTCACGCCAGCAAGCCGTCGAGTACGGCGGTTTGGGTCGGTGGGACTGTGATGCGCAGGTGGAGTTCGGTTGTGCCGGTCAGGGTGAAGGTGAAGAAGGAGCAGCACTCGGTCTCGCGGGCGGTGAGGTCTTCGACCGTCGCGCGGGATTCCGGGTTCAGGGTGAGGTCGAGGGTCTGCGGGTCCACGCGCTCGGCGTCCCGCAGATGGGTGGCGAACAGGTCGTCGAACTCGGCGACGCGGAACGGCCGCTCCGCGGTGGGCAGGGTGCAGGCTTCCGGGGCCCAGGTCTCGTCCATGGTTCGACGGTAGACCTGTACCGGCGTACCGGATGCAACTACTGCCCAGAGGTCAGGGTGAAGGTGACCGCCCCGAAGCTCACCCGGTCGCCGGGACGGACCCGGACCGTGGTGGTGATGCGGAGGTCGTTGACGCAGGTGCCGTTCATCGAGCCCAGGTCGCGGAGCATCCAGCCGTCGCCCAGGTGCCGCAGCTCGGCGTGGAAGCGCGACACGGTGACGTCCCCGAGCCGGAGCGTCGCGCCGGGGAAGCGCCCGATACGAACGGTGGGAGAACCGGGTTCCGGCAGCGCCAACGCCGCTGGGGTCGGCGGGGGCGGGAGACGCCGCGACGAGGTGGTTCGGCCACTCACGAGGCGTGGGAGTCTGGCGCGCAGATCCTGCAGCCAACTGGTACGACGCGGTTCGGCCCGCGGCAGGTCGCGGAGTACGTCAGCCAGTTCGCCGCGGCTCTGAGCGCGGAGGACGAAGTTCATCCGGCGGATGAAGGTGTCGTGCGACAGGCGGCCGGAGCCGGCGCCGTCGCGGAGTACGGCGAGCGCACGGTCGCGTTCGGCGTCCGACGGACGCCCCCACTGCACCCCGACCGTACTCATGAGGGCATTGTCCGGGGCAGTCCGGTTCACTGTCCACCACGAGACTGTGACGGTACGTTCCTGGTGACTGTCCGCGCCGTGGGACAGAATGACGGGATGCGACTGCCTGTGATGCCGCCGGTCAAGCCGATGCTCGCCAAGCCGGTCAAGGAGATCCCGCGCGGGGCGCTGTCCTACGAGCCGAAGTGGGACGGCTTCCGCTCGATCATCTTCCGCGACGGCGACGAGGTGGAGATCGGCAGCCGGAACGAGAAGCCGATGACCCGGTACTTCCCCGAGCTGGTCGAGGCGGTGAAGGCGAATCTCCCGGAGCGCTGCGCGATCGACGGCGAGATCATCGTGATCGGCGAGTCCGGCGACCGGCTCGACTTCGAGGTGCTGCAGCAGCGGATCCACCCGGCCGCGAGCCGCGTGAACATGCTGTCCGAGAAGACGCCGGCGCGGTTCGTCGCGTTCGACCTGCTGGCGCTCGGTGACGACGACTACACCGAGCGCCCGTTCAGCGAACGCCGTACGGCGCTGATCGACGCGCTGGCGAACGTGAAGGAACCGATCCACGTCACCCCCGCGACCGCCGATCACGACACGGCCGCGCAGTGGTTCGAGCAGTTCGAGGGCGCCGGCCTGGACGGGCTGATCGCCAAGCCGCTGGACGGGACGTACCAGCCGGACAAGCGGGTGATGTTCAAGATCAAGCCGGAGCGTACGGCGGACTGCGTGGTGGCGGGCTACCGTCTGCACAAGAGCGGCCCGGACCGGATCGGCTCGCTGCTTCTCGGGCTGTACAACGACGACGGCACCCTCGCGAGCGTCGGCGTGATCGGCGCCTTCCCGATGGAGCGCCGCAAGGAGCTCTTCGAGGAGATGCAGCCGCTCGTCACGACGTTCGACGAGCACCCGTGGGCGTGGGCGAAGCAGGAGGAAGGCGTCCGTACGCCGCGCAACGCGGAGGGCAGCCGGTGGCAGGCGGGCAAGGACCTGTCCTTCGTTCCGCTGCGCCCCGAGCGGGTCGTCGAGGTTCGGTACGACCACATGGAAGGTATCCGCTTCCGGCACACCGCACAGTTCGTCCGCTGGCGCCCGGATCGCACGCCCGAGTCGTGCACGTACGAGCAGTTGGAGGAACCGATCAAGTTCGACCTGGCCGACGTCCTGTCGAGCGCCCAACGCTGATGCTCTACAGCCTCTACACGCGCCGTCTCAGGCGCCAGCTTGTCGGCCTTCCGAAGCCGCAGCACATCGCGATCGCGATGGACGGCAACCGGCGCTGGGCGAAGCGCGCCGGGTACGACGACGTACGCATCGGCCATCGCTTCGGCGCCGAACACCTGGAGCTGTTCCTGCAGTGGTGCGGCGACGCCGGGATCCCGTGTGTCACGGCCTGGGTCGCGTCGCCGAGCAACCTGCGCAAGCGCGACGCGGACCAGGTCGACTACCTGATGAACCTCACCGAGACGGTGCTCGCGGAGCACGTCCGGCGCGACCGTCGCTGGCGGCTGCACGTCGCCGGCCAGCTGGATCTGTTGCCGGATTCAACAGCTCGTGCGCTGAAGGAGGCCGTGGAGGAGACGCGCGACCGTCCGGACGCGGGCGATCTGACCATCGCGATCGCCTACAGCGGCCGGCTCGAGGTGCTGGACGCAGTCCGGTCGGTGCTCGACGATGCGGCCGCGGACGGGCGGTCGATCGAGGACGTCGCGGACGCGTTGAGCGAGGACGACATCAGCCGGCACCTGTACGTTCCGGGCCTGCCGGACCCCGAACTGGTGATCCGGACCAGCGGCGAGCTGCGGATGTCGGACTTCCTGCTGTGGCAGACGACCGGCTCGGAGATCGAGTTCTGCGACCTCTATTGGCCCGCGTTCCGCGAGGTGGACCTGCTCCGCGCGCTCCGAACGTACGGACGACGGAGACTGGAACGATCCAGTTGAATACTTCCACCCGCTGAGGGGGCACTATGGGGGTATACCGACTGGTAAGCACGGAGGTGGCACGATGTACGACGTCGTACTGCTCGTCGAACAGGAACTGTCCGAGCCCGACGCGAAACGCGTCGTCGAACTCCATCAGGACATGCCCGATCCGGTCAGGTACCACGTACTGGTGCCCTGCCACAACGCGGAGGCGGGTGTCGAGGCGTCGATCAGCGCGCTCGGGACCGCGGACCTCTACGGGCCGGGCCTGGCCGGTCAGCGCCAGGACCTAGCGGAGGCGCAGAAGGCGATCGACACCGAGGCCAAGGGCTGCAGCGGCCGCAGCGTCCAGCGGTTGCGCGACCTCGGACAGACCGCCGAGGGCGGGATCTCGCACGACCGGCCGATCGACGCCCTGGTCGCGACCGTGCAGCACGTCCACGGCCAGGAGGTCATCATCCTGACGCGACCGCACATCGTGGCGGAGTTCTTCCACCTCGACTGGACCAACTCGGCCCGCCGACACCTCGGCGTACCGGTCCTGCATCTTCTGGAACACGACTCACGCCCAGCCGCGACCAAGTAAACCGGGTGCACGGCACCCGGAGCCGCTTTACCCTCCGGGCATGGATCTTCGCGAAGAGCGCCCCAGCGACCGGCAGGCCGTGCGGGACACGCACCTGCAGGCTTTTGGCGACCACGGGCCGGTCGTGGCCGACCTGGTCGACAGCCTGCGGGACACGATCGCACCCGACGGCGGCCTTTCGCTGGTTGCCGAGCAGGACGGGCTGGTCGTCGGCCATGTGATGTTCACACGCAGCCTTCTCGACGCCGATCGCCGCCTGGTCGACGTGCAGGTCCTCAGCCCGTTAGGCGTGCTCCCTGAATTCCATCGACGCGGAATCGGCTCCGCACTGGTCCAGCACGGATTGACGGCCCTCGCCGAGCGGGCTGTTCCGCTCGTCTTCCTGGAGGGCGATCCGGGCTACTACTCGCGCTTCGGCTTCGAGCCCGCCGGTGGACTGGGCTTCCGGAAGCCGTCGCTGCGGATCCCGGACGGCGCCTTCCAGGTCGTCAGGCTCCCGGGACACGAGCCGTGGATGACGGGCACGCTGGTCTATGCGGAGCCGTTCTGGCGGCACGACTCGGTCGGCCTCCGCTCTTAGTGCGGGAGGAGTGCCGCGTAGGTGATGCCTCCGGCCAGGCTGGCGATCAGGAGGGAGAGGGTCGTGCGGATCGCGCGGTCACCGGTGCGGCCGTAGTGGCGGCCGTCCTCGGAATGGTACGCGACCTTGAACCCGGCGTACCCGGCCGCCAGGACGAGTCCCAGTTTGATCATCAGACACCTGCCGCTGTGCCGGATTCGTTGAACTGCGTGTGGTACAGATCAGCGTACTCGCCGCCGGCGGCCAGCAGCTGCTCGTGCGTGCCGCGCTCCACGATGTTGCCGTGGTCAACCACCAGGATCAGGTCCGCGTTCCGCACCGTCGACAGCCGGTGCGCGATCACCAGCGACGTACGGCCTTCGAGCGCGGTGTCGAGCGCCCGCTGAACGGCGACCTCGGACTCGGAGTCCAGGTGCGCGGTCGCCTCGTCGAGGACGACGATCTTCGGAGCCTTCAGCAACAACCGGGCGATGGCGAGTCGTTGCCGCTCGCCACCGGACAGCCGGTGACCGCGATCGCCGACCACAGTGTCCAGGCCGTCCGGCAACGCCGACACCAGCTCCCAGATCTGCGCGGCCCGCAGCGCCGCGACCATCTCCTCCTCGGCCGCGCCGGGTTTCGCGTAGGCCAGGTTGGCGCGGATCGTGTCGTGGAACATGTGCGCGTCCTGCGTGACGTACCCGATCGTGTCGTGCAGGGACTGCAAGGTGACGTCGCGAACGTCCTGACCGCCGACCCGCACCGCTCCCCCGCTCACGTCGTACAGCCGGGCCACCAGGTTCGTGATGGTCGTCTTACCGGCCCCGGATGGACCTACCAACGCGACCATCTGCCCGGACCGTACGACGAAACTCACGTCCTCCAGCACCTGGGCCGAGACCCGCTTGTCCAGGACGGCGACCGACTCGAGGCTGGCCAGCGAGACCTGCTCCGCCGTCGGGTACGCGAACGCGACATGCTCGAACTCGACACTCGCCGCGTCGGCCGGCAGATCCGTCGCGTCCGGGGCGTCGGTGATCATCGGTTCGAGGTCGAGCACCTCGAAGACCCGCTCGAACGACACCAGCGCGGTCATCACGTCGACGCGGACGTTCGACAGCGCGGTCAGCGGACCGTACAGCCGGCCGAGTAGGGCGACGAGCGCGAGCAGCGTGCCGATGGTCAACGTCTCGCGGACGGCCAGGTTGCCGCCCACGCCGTACACCAGAGCGGTGGCCAGCGCCGCCACCAGGGTCAGCGCGGTGAAGAACACGCGGCCGAGCATCGCGATCCGGATACCCAGGTCGCGGACCCGCCCGGCGCGCTCGCCGAAGTCCGCGTTCTCGAGGCGGGGCTGGCCGAACAGGGTGACCAGGAGTGCGCCGCCGACACTGAAGCGCTCGGTCATCGAGGTGGACATCTCGGCGTTGAGGTTCATCTGTTCGCGCGTCATCGCGGCCAGCCGGCGGCCGAGGACCCGCGCGGGGATCAGGAAGATCGGCAGCATCAGGATCGCGACCACCGTCAGCTGCCAGCTCAGCACGAGCATCGCACCGATGACCAGGATCAGGCTGATGACGTTCGAGACGACGCCGGACAGGGTCGAGGTGAACGCCTGCTGGGCACCGATCACGTCGTTGTTGAGCCTGGAGACCAGCGCGCCGGTCTGGGTCCGGGTGAAGAACGCGACCGGCATCCGCTGGACGTGCGCGAACACCTTAGTGCGCAGGTCGAAGATCAGCCCTTCACCGATCCGCGCCGAGAACCAGCGCTGCACCAGCCCCAGCGCCGCCTCCACGACCGCGAGCAACGCGACCACCAGGGCGAGCGCGGTCACCAGGCCGGCGTTCCCCTTGGAGATCCCGTCGTCGACGATCTTCTTGAACAGCAGCGGCGACGCGATCACCAGCACCGCCGAGACGATCACCAGCAGCAGGAACGCCGTGATGTGCCAGCGGAACGGCCGGGCGAACCGGACGATCCGCCGCAGCGTGCCCTTGGCGAGCTTCTGCTCGAGGACCGACGAGTCCTGGCGCCGCCAGCCCATCGCGCCCATCCCTGGGCGCATCATTCCCGACATCCGGCTCCCTCCCTCTCACCTGCATCTTCTCAACATCCGGAGCCCGTCGACGCTTCCCGCAACTTTTGGTTGCGCATCGGTGCGGCCTGGTCTAGAGTCACATGCAACCAAAGGTTGCGAAAGGACGGAAGCAATGACCAGGAGCATCGAGCGGGAGATCCGGGTGCAGGCCAGCCCCGAGGTGGTCTACGAGGTGATCAGCTCGCCCGAGCACCTGCGCGAGTGGTGGCCTGAAGAGGTTGACCTCGACCCGGTGCCCGGGGCGAGTGGGCGGATCACCTTCCGGCGGCCGGAGGGGGACAAGGTCGAGCCGCTGACGGTCGTCGAGGCTGACCCGCCGCGGCGCTTCGCCTTCCGCTGGGCCTACACCGGCGACACCGCCACCCCGGAGAACTCGCTGCTCGTCACCTTCGACGTCATCCCGGCCGACGGCGGCACGCTCCTTCGCTTCGCCGAGACCGGGTACGACGCGGCGTCGAAGCCCGACGAGATGCTCGCCGACCACACCACCGGCTGGGACTACTTCCTCCCCCGCATCGCGCCGTACGCCGGGAAGCTGGCGCAGCGGCCGTGATCGACGACGAGCTCTGGTCGGCGATCGGCGACCCGACCCGGCGGCGGATGCTCGACCTGCTGCTCGCGGGCGGCGGCGGTACGGCGACCGGTCTCAGCGAGCAACTGCCCGTCACGCGGCAAGCGGTCGCGAAGCATCTCGGCGTACTCGACCGGGCCGGCCTGGTGCACTCCACGCCGTCCGGACGGGAACGCCGCTACACCGTGGACGAGGACCGCCTCGCCCGCGCGATCAGTCAGCTGACCGACGTCACCGACGCCTGGGACCGGCGGCTGCAGCGCATCAAGCGCATCTCCGAGGCAATCGAACAGCACGAGAGGAAACAGCCATGAGCGATATCTTGCACCGGGTCGGCGTCATCGCGGACCCGAAGGACGTGTACGCCGCACTCACCACGATCGACGGCCTGGCCGGCTGGTGGACCGAGGACACGGTTGGCGACCCCGACGGGGTGATCCAGTTCCGGTTCGCGACCGCGGGCGGCGACGGCTTCGACATGAAGGTCGTCGAGACGAAGCCCGGCGAACTGGTCCACTGGGAGGTCGTCGGCGGGCCGGACGAGTGGATCGGCACCCACGTCACCTTCGAGCTGTCCCAGACCGACGAGTACACGATCGTCCTGTTCAAGCAGGCCGGCTGGCGGGAGCCGGTCGAGTTCATGTACCACTGCAGCACCAAGTGGGCCACGTTCCTGATGAGCCTCAAGCAGTACGTCGAAACCGGCAAGGGCGAGCCCGCGCCGCACGACGTACTGGTCAGCAACTGGCACTAACCCCAACGCCGTTCGGTTAGGGAAAGGGCGGCCGTGTCAAGAACCGCGCTCTGCACCGGGCTGCCGGCCGCCTCATTTGAGGCTCTTCTGTCCGGTGTGCGGGTGATGATCCCCACTCCCAACCACCGCCCGTGGCCCCGCCGCCCGCGCGGGGAACAGACGACGGGTTATCCCTTCGCGTCGGGGGTTCTCTACTGATACACGAGTAGAGAACCCTGCACACGAGGGGATAACCGGCTGGGCGTCGCTGTCTCGGTTGTACAGGACGGCTACACGGTCAAGGCGCCGGCGCGGCTGGCCGGTGTCTGTGCAACTCGACTGCCTTGTCCGGGGGGACACACGCCGAGTCGTGGCGATTGGCTGACCCCGGGAACCGCGAGTCGTGGATCGCGGTTGCGTTTGGTCACCGAAATCCACGACTCGAGGTACCGGCGGCACCGGCGGTGCGGCCGAGCCACCCACACGTGGCACACAAGAGCCTCGTTTGGTGGGTGGACGTCCGAGATGCCGGGTTGGCAGCCCAGATACCAGGCACAAACCCACCATCTCAGACGCCCACCCACCAAACGCCCCCACCCACCACGTCTTGTCTCAGCAGCTTGACGACACTCTGCCCTCGCTCAACCGAACGGCGTTGCCCCTAACCCAGTGCGGCGATGAGTTCCTTGAGGCGGCGGGATTGAGCCTCGCGCTCTGCCGCCAACTGGTCCTCGTAGGTGCGGTCCGCGGCGCCGAGCAGCAACGCCTTGGTCTCGCGGATCGCACCCGGGAGCGGGCCGAGGACGGCGTCGGTCAGGTCCTTCACCGTCGCCGCCAGTTCGTCGGCGGGTACGACGATGTTGGCCAGCCCGATCTCCTTCGCCTCGGCCGCCTCCACCCACCGGGTCGTCGTACACAGCTCGAGCGCCCGCGAATAGCCGACCAGCTGTACCAGCGGCTGGGTGCCACCGAGGTCGGGAACCAGACCGAGGGCCGGCTCGCGCATGCTGAAGCGGGCGTCCGGGGTCACGACCCGCAGATCACAGGCGAGCGCCAGCTGGAACCCGGCACCGACAGCGTGCCCCTGGACCGCCGCGATGCTGATGATCTCCGGACGGCGCAGCCAGGAGAACCCGGACTGGAACGCGGCGATCAGCTCCAGCAGTTCCGGCTCCGGCTTGGCGCCCAGCGTCAGCAACGGCTCCTGACCGTCGACGGGATCGCCGACCATCAGCCGGCGATCGAGGCCGGCCGAGAACGACGGGCCCTCCCCCGACACGACCACCACGCGGACGTCGGACGGCAGCGCCGTACCGAAGTCGGCCAGCGCACTCCACATCGCCGGAGTCTGCGCGTTGCGCACCTCGGGACGATCCAGCACAACCCGGGCCACCGGCCCGTCCACCGTCAACCGCAGACCTGTCATGGCGCGGATATTACCCGGAAGTAATCAGGCGAGCGAGATCAGGTCGGCGTACTCGTTGGTCCAGAGGTCTTCGACGCCGTCGGGGAGGAGGACGACGCGTTCGGGCTCGAGGGCTTCGACGGCGCCCTCGTCGTGGGTGACCAGGACGATCGCGCCGGTGTACGAGCGGATCGCGTTCAGCACCTCGGCGCGGGACGCGGGGTCCAGGTTGTTGGTCGGCTCGTCGAGGAGCAGGACGTTCGCCGCCGACACGACCAGCGTCGCCAGCGCGAGGCGGGTCTTCTCGCCGCCGGACAGCACCTTGGCCGGCTTGTCCGCGTCGTCGCCGGTGAACAGGAACGAGCCGAGCACGCTGCGGGCCTGCGTCTCGTTCAGGTCCGGAGCCGCAGTCTTCATGTTCTCCAGGACCGTCCGGTTGACGTCCAGGGTCTCGTGCTCCTGGGCGTAGTACCCGAGCTTGAGGCCGTGGCCGTCGACCACCTCACCGGTGTCGGCCTTCTCGATCCCGCCGAGGATCCGCAGCAGCGTGGTCTTCCCGGCGCCGTTGAGGCCGAGGACGACGACCCGCGAGCCCTTGTCGATCGCCAGGTCGACGTCGGTGAAGATCTCCAGCGAGCCGTACGACTTCGACAGCTCCCGGGCCATCAGCGGCGTCTTGCCGCAGGCCGCCGGCGTCGGGAAGGAGATCTTCGCGACGCGGTCCTGCTTGCGCTCGTCCTCGAGCGACGACATCAACCGCTCGGCCCGCCGCAGCATCTGCTGCGCCGCGGCCGCCTTGGTCGCCTTGGCGCGCATCTTGTTCGCCTGGTCGACCAGCTGGGTCGCCTTCTTCTCCGCGTTCGCCCGCTCGCGCTTGCGACGGCGCTCGTCGGTCTCCCGCTGCAGCAGGTACGCCTTCCAGCCGACGTTGTAGACGTCGATCTCGGCCCGGTTCGCATCCAGGTGGAAGACCCGGGTGACGGTGTCCTGCAGCAGGTTCACGTCGTGGCTGATCATGATCACGCCACCGGCGTACGACTTCAGGAAGTCGCGCAGCCAGATGATCGAGTCGGCGTCCAGGTGGTTCGTCGGTTCGTCGAGCAGCAGCGTCTCGGCCTGCGCGAACAGGATCCGGGCCAGCTCGACCCGGCGGCGCTGACCACCGGACAAGGTCGACAGCGGCTGGCCGAGGACACGGTCCGGGAGGCCCAGGTTCGCGGCGATGCGGGCCGCCTCGGCCTCGGCGGCGTATCCACCGGCGGCGTGCAGGTCCGCCTCGGCCCGCTCGTAGCGCCGCATGCCCTTCGCGCGGGTCTTGTCGTCCGCGCTGGCCATCGACTTCTCGGCGGAGCGCAACCGGCGTACGACGTCGTCCAGGCCGCGCGCGGACAGGATCCGGTCCCGGGCCAGTACGTCGAGATCGCCCGTGCGCGGGTCCTGCGGCAGGTAGCCGATCTCGCCCGAGGACGTCACGGAACCGCTCGCCGGCAGCCCCTCACCGGCGAGGATCTTGGTCAGCGTCGTCTTGCCGGCGCCGTTGCGGCCGACCAGCCCGACCTTGTCGCCGGGGCCTACCCGGAACGAGGCGGGCGCGAGCAGCTGACGGGCACCAACACGAACCTCGAGATTGGAGACAGTGATCATCGGGGTTCGTAGGGGTCCTTTTCGCTAGAGCTTCAGCCGAGTGTGCTGACCTAGTGTATGTGGCATGAAATTCAATCCGGATGCGGATCTCGACACCAGCGGTGTCGAGGACACCCGCGGTAGTGGTGGCGGACGCGGCGGTGGCCTCCCCGGCGGGATGATCCCGGTCGGCGGCGGCATCGGCGGCATCATCCTGCTCGTCGTGATCCTGCTCCTGACCGGTGGCCTGCCAGGCGGAGGTGGCAGCGAGGAACCGGCGGTGCGGAACACGGCGGCGGGCAATCTCGACTCGTGCAAGAAGGGCACCGACCTGCAGTCGAACTCGGACTGCCGGTTCGTGTTCTACCAGAACTCGATCGAGAGCTTCTGGGCTGCCGAGCTCCCCCGGCGCGGCAAGAAGTACACCCGGGCGCCGATGCGGGTGTTCGAGGGCTCGGTGAACACCGGCTGCGGCCCGGCGACCAGCGCGGTCGGCCCGTTCTACTGCCCGCCGGACAAGCGGGTGTACCTGGACATCGGGTTCTTCCAGACCCTGCAGAACGACCTGGGCGCCCGCGGCGGCGAGTTCGCCGAGGCGTACGTCGTGGCGCACGAGTACGGCCACCACATCCAGAACCTGTACGGCATCCTCGACCGGATCAAGACCCGCAGCGGCCCGGCGTCGGACTCGGTCCGCTCCGAACTCCAGGCCGACTGCCTGGCCGGGATCTGGACCAACCACGCGACCACCGTCCCGAACTCGAGCGGCCAGCCGCTGATCACCGAACTCAGCGAGGACGACATCGCCCGCGGCCTGGACGCTGCCGCCTCGGTCGGCGACGACCGCATCCAGTCGAAGACCCAGGGCCAGGTCACCCCGGAAAACTTCAGCCACGGCACCGCCGAACAACGCATGCGCTGGTTCACCAAAGGCATGGACTCCGGCGACATGACCACCTGCGACACCTGGTCCGCCCAAACCCTCTGACCCGCCAACGGAAACCGCCCCGCACAGTACGTGCGGGGCGGTTCTTTGCGTGGGTCAGGCGACCTGGGCGGGGCGGTGGTAGCCGGGGAGGAGTTCGTCGACGAGGGCGTCGGTTTCGGCTTCGGGGCCTCGGGGGGCGCCGTGTTTGGTGAGGGCGGCGTACATCTGGCCGGCCACGTTGGTGACGTCCGCGGTGGTGCCGAAGTGGGCGGCCAGGCGGAGCGTGGCGCGCCACAGTTCCTCCGAGGCCGGCGAGAAGGTGAGGCCGGTCTGGAGGGCGGTGCGGGCGAGATTGCCGTCGTTGTGGCTGAGGGACGCCTCGGCGAGCCGCAGCGCGGCGTCGACGACGGCCTCCGCCATCCGGCGCTCGATCCCGGACGCGGCGAGCCACGAGTAGCGGCCGCCGGGCAGGTTCGACCAGGCGGGACCGTGTACCAGGCTGAGCGCCGTCGACAGCGGGCCGCGCGGGTCGTCGATCATTGTCGCCTGCTTGGCCAGCGTGCGGAACACGTCCCAGTCGACCCGCACGACGCTGCGGTTCAGCATCCAGCGGCCCGACTCGTCGGCGTACATGGCGTCCACGCCGACCCAGCGCCGGGTGTGCTCCAGCGCCGCGTCGCGCAGCTCCTCGCTGATGCCGCGCGGCCAGATCGCCCCGGCGAGCACGTTCGGGTGTACGCCGTAGTCCTGGCTGGCCAGGAACGCGATGATCTCCGTCGACAGCGTGACCCGGCCGTCGTCGATGACCCCGCGGGCGTCCACCTCGACCGGCCCGAGCAGGTCGACCTCGACCGGCGCCGGCTGGCTCAGGTCGGTGGTGGAGAACTCGTACGCCGGCATGTCCTGCTCCGACCGGCGCTTGTCGCGGGCGTCCGTCTCGGCCGCGTCGAACAGCGCGACCAGATCGGCGAACTGCTCCGGGTTGACGCTGTGCGCGTCCACCTCGAGGCCGAGCAGCCGGCAGACGGCCTGGCGCTTCTCGTCCACCACGAAACGCCACGGCGAGTTCATCACGTCGCCGACCACGACCACCGAGATGCTGCGCTTGGTGTCCGCGGCCAGCCGGTTCAGCTGGTCCTGCTCCTCCGGCGACGGCGGCGCGGACACGAAGATGATCTCCGGACCCCACAGCGCCGCGTCCGGATGGGTCATCCGGGCCTCCGCCACCGATCCGGCGTTCCGCCGCTGGCAGCCCTGCAGCTGCGCCTCGGTCCGGTGTTCGACCCCGGCGATCGCGTCGTCGAGGCGGATCCAGTAGCTCAGCCGCGCCGGCGCGAGCGACGACAGGTCGTCGCCGAACCCAACCATGCTGATGTGCGCGCCCTCGGACCAAAGGTTCGTCGCCAGCTCGACCGCGAGCGAACCCACCACGTCGCGGGACGCGTTGTTCACGCCGCCGAACGCGACGATCCCGTTCGCCGTGTCGAGGTCGATCAGCACCGTCGCACCGTCGGCGTTCTGGCCGACCGTCACCAGCGTCGGGTACGGCGCCGGCGCGTTGACCTCAGTGCTCGGTCCGTACCCGCGGCGCAGCGTCCACCGGGTGCCCTCGGCAATCGCCTGCCACGGGCCAGGAGGCTCGGGCTGCGCGCCGTACGGGTCGAGAACCAGCGTCAGCGACCGGTCGGTCACCAGCGCGGCGACGACCTTCGGCATCGGTCGCTGCAGTTGCGTCATGTCGGCGCCGAGCTTGCGCAGCGAGTTGTCCACGAACTGCGCGGTCGGAACGTCCGACGCCAGCCGCAGACCGATCTCGGTCTGCCGGTGGCCGGCAGCCTTCGGGCCCGGGCCCTGCGCCCAGCCGCGGCGGCGCTTCAGCGCCAGCGCCAGACCGGCCGCGAGCAGCGTCGCACCGAACCCGAAGATTCCGGCGTCCTTCAGGCTGATACCGCCGTCGTCGGCCGCGACCGGAGTCACCTCCGGCACCTGGGTACCGCCGCCGGCCGGCTCGCCGTGCTCGTGACCGGTCCCCGGCTCGTGCGGCTCGACGGTGACGTTCGGCTGCCCCGGCTTGACGTTCTTCGCGCCCGGGTCGCTCTTCGAGGTACCGATCCCGACCGACGAAGGCTTCTCGATGCCCTGCTCCGAGTAGCGCCCCGGGCCGACCGGCTTCTGCTCGGGCGTCGTCCGGGTCTCGGTCTTGTTCTCGACCTGGGTCTTCGGCTTGGCCGGAAGCGTCTTCGTGCTGACCGGCTTGGCGGTGGTCTTCTTCGTGGTCGTGGGGTCGCCGATGCTGACGCGGACCGTGTGCACACCCGGGCCCTTCGCGTCAGCTGGCAGCCGCACCTGCCAGCCCGGCAGGATCAGGTCCGGGTTGGTCAGCCGGCGCCCGTCGGGCTGCAGCTTGTTCTTGTTGAGGTCGTAGATCTCCTTGTACCGGCGACCCTCACCGAGGTACCGCTCCGCGATGTCCCACAGGCAGTCGTAGTTCCGGCCCGACGGCGGACGCACCTCGGTGTACTTGACGACCTGACCCTTGTGGTCGTTGTTCGTCCGTACGCCGACACTCGTCTTCGACTGCTGGTGGCTGCCGCTGAGCACCGAGCTGGCTTTTTCGGTCTGGCGGAACGACGACGTCGAGGACTCGTGCTGCACGCTCACAGAGGTCGGAGCGGCCGGACCGCCCGTCGTGACCGCGCTCGCGACCGGCAGGCTGACACCCGCACCCGCCGCGATCAGAACGACGGTGCCGATCAGCCGGCGGGCCAAGGCCTGGGAGCCGCCGCCGAGCGGGACGCGGGGTGAGAGCCCGTGGCCGCGGACCTCGGCGACCGCCTCCGCGATCAGGCAGACGACGAAGTGCAGCCAGGCGAGCCAGATGAAGAACGCGATGATGCCGAGCACCGTCTCGACGCTCAGCTCGCTGAACAGCATGCTCTTGGTGGGCATCGTGTCCGGCCACGGCGTACCGAAGAACCGCAGCAGCACGTACGGCACACCGCCGACGATCGCCAGGATCGCGAGCAGCGCGACGAAGCCCTTCAGCCGGTCCGCGCCCGGACTCCCCGACCGCCGCTGCGGCAACCGCGCAGCCTGCGCCGGCTCATTCGTCCTTACCATCGCTCCTCCATACCCCCACCATCAGCCACCAATGGCCTGAACTTCCTGCACCGGCAACCGCTGCACAGCAGTCACATTCGCCTGACCGATCGGCTTCCAGCCCGTACCCTTGCCGATCCAGTACGAGACTTCCCACGTGATCGTCAGCTTCACCGTGTACATGCCGTCCGGCTGACTCGCACTCGACTTCTTGTACACGTGCTTGCACGGGTTCAGTTGATGATCCGGATCCTTCGTCTGGTCGTATCCGTCCGGGTCGTCCACCGGCGTAACTCCCACCGGGCAGATGAACGGACCGGTGCCGTCACCGGGATCGATCTTCAGTTCCACCACCATGCCGCGCATCGTGAGGTTGTGCGTCGGGTCGTAGTACCCGCTCAGGTCACCCGACTGCTTCAGTACCATCGAACTGTCGGGCGTCAGCGTGAAGAACGCCGGAATGTTCACTCGCGGCGTGTACGTCGGCATGATCTGCAGCGCCGGATCCGGGTAGCTGCTCTCGAACCGCCACCAGAACTGCTCCATGTAGTCCGGGAACGGGCACTGGGCGCGCTCCTGCTCGTCGACCGGCATGTAGGCCCGCTCGAGGTGCGCGTCCGGACCGCCGTTGTACGAGTTCAGGTTGTAGTCGGTGATCGTGATCCGCAGTACCCAGGTCTTACCCTCCGGCGCCTGCGGCAACCGAATGCCCTTGGGGATCTCGAAGTCACGGCACGGCACGAACGGCCGGCCGTTCAGGCGTTCGCGCCACGTGGGCGGCGGTTCGCCGCCCATGTACGCCTTGCCGGAACTGCAGTAGGCGCCGAAACCGACCGCATTCACGTACATGCTGCAGACGGAGTTACCGGTCTGGATCGTGTCCGCGGATGCGGTGGTGGCCGGGACGGCCGTGAGCAACGCGAGTACAGCACCTAAGGCGAGCAGTGTGCGGCCTACCCGGTTGTGCATCCTCACTCCCCAGACTCGTCTTCCGGCAGATTATCTTCGACCAGGGGCATCATGCCCGGTACCCAGTACCCCGTCACCTCTTCGCAACCTCGGATTCGCGGTTCTGGTCTAGGCCGGATAGCGTACCGAGGCGCAGTTCACGCCCTTGCTGGTGGCCAGGCGGTACGGCATCCAGCCGATCCCCGTCTTGATCATCTCGATGACCTCGGGTGAGCCCTTGGGCGTCACGACGGTCCAGTTCCGCGCCTTCGGGTCCCAGTACTGCGTGGTCTGCGAGCGGCAGGTCTGCACCGCGACGGTGTTGTCCGGCGTGCTCTTGGCGCCGACCACGACCACGCTGCCCGGTGGCTTCATCACCCAGCCGTTGCGCTTGGCATCTTGGATGCCCTGCGACACGTCGGCGTAGAAGAACGACGGGAACTGCTTCTTCAGGATCGTGTCGTCCTTGGTGACCAGGGCCTGGAAGTAGAGCGGGTAGCTGGTCACGAGGCCTTGGACGGCGGGGTTGGACGCGAAGTTCCCTGGTTGGACGATGACTTGTTTCGCGGTCGGGGCGGTCGGCTTGGCGGTGGTGGCCGGCGCGGTCGTCGCGGGAGGTTCCGAGGACGGTGCGGTGGACGGTGCCGACGGTGTGCTGGACGTCGTCGTACCGGACTCGCCGCCGACCGGGACGGGGCGGCCGCCGTCGTTGGTGTCCTTGCTGCAGGCACTCAGCAGCAGGACACCGGCGACGGCAACGGCCGGGAGGGCAAACCTACGCACGGACTGATTCCTCCGGTGTCTAGCGCCCGCTCGACGGCGCGCTGCTGGTGGGGCCTGACGGTTCGCCGGTCGGCGGAGTGTCGGACGGGGTCGGCGTCGGCGTCACGTTCGGCGAGCAGGAGGCCGGGAACGGGAACGGCGACAGGGTCCAGATCGGGGTCGGCGATCCGAGGGTCCAGGTCGGGCAGGGCAGGTCGATCGTCGGCGGCCGCGGGGTGTCGATCGTCCCGCCGGGGCCGTCGGTGGTCGGGTTCACGACGATCGGCGGGATGGTCGGGCTGTCGTCCGCCTTCTCGACGCCCTGTTCGGCATGCGCCTGTCCGGTGCCGCTGGCCTTCAGGGAGGTCTTTCCGATCAGTCCGAGGAACGTCGTCTTGTTGGCGATGTCGACCTGGATGTCGACCTCTTTGTCGGTCAGCGTGGTCGGCCCGCAAGCGGTGACCGCCGGGTCGTTGGACCGCACCTGCCCGCAGAACTCGGTGATCGCGGCCGCCGCCTTGGCGGTGTCGATCTTGGCTTCGGCGACGTTCAGCTGGATGGCCGCGGCGCCGACGCGCGCGGCCTCCTGCGCGTAGCCGACCGCGCGGGAGCGGGCGCCCAGCTGCCGGCCGCCGTCGATCACCAGGCCGGCCAGCGTGAAGATCATCACCGCGAGGATCGCGACCGCGGGGCTCAGCGCGCCGCGCGCGAACAGCCGATGGTTGCGTTGCGCATCGATCCGGAAGAACTCGACGACCCGCGAGCGGGAGCGCTCAGGGCCGTTCCCAGAGCCGTTCCTAGGAGCCATTGCCGCGCACCCCCCGGTACGGATCGATCGAGGAGGTGAACCGCTTGGTGATCTTGGTGTCGCCGCCCAGGCCGAGCAGTCCGAGGTCGCGGTAGTTGATCGTGCACGAGACCTCGACCGACAACGGCGAGCCGGCCGCGAACCCGGTGGTGATCGAGCCCGCCGCGGATTCCTTGCAGGAGGCCACCGCCTGGCTCATCGTCGTACTGACGGCGGTGTCGACGCGGGCCTGCGCGTCCTGCAGCGACCGCGCCTGGCTGGCGCCCCGCGCGCCGTCACGGGCCGCGCTCTCCAGCAGCGAGGACGTCTGGAAGTACCGTCCGCAGGCCAGCAGGAACATGAACAGGGCCAGCAGCACGGGCGCGAGGATCACCATCTCCAGCGCCATCGTGCCGCGCTCGCGAGTACGGCGGTGCCGCCCGCGGGACCACGGTCTGCTCGTCATCTGCTCGCTCACTTGTCGGCTTCGAACTGTTCGATCCGTCCGGTGGCGGTCCGGGACACCTTCAGCTCCAGGCCGGGCACCAGCGACACGGTCTTGCCGGTCACCGTGAACGAGACCACACCTTCAGGGTCGTTGTACGCCGGGAACGGGACGGTGGCGTTCTGCAGCGTCGTACCGCCGAGCTGCTGGGCGTAGGACTGGACGTCCGCCCGCACCTTCTCCCCCACCGCCGGGGTGTAGACGAGCGGCTGGACCAGCCGTAGCCGCGATACGCCTTCCTCCGCGGCGTTCAGCGCGACGGAACGCCCGTACAGCCACAGAGCGGTCTGGATGGAGACGAAGATCAGCGCGATGATCGCCGGCGCGAGGATGGACAGCTCAAGTGTGCTGACCCCCCGCTCGGACCGTCTGCGCCGGCCTCCTCGTCTCCCCAGCCGCATGGTGCTTCCGTCAGCCCTTGTCGATATCGGCGGTGTGCTTGGTGATCACGCGCTTCACCACGACGCCGATCGCGAGCGCGGCGATGACCAGAATCCCCGAGATGATCGCCCACTCGAGCGCGGAGGCGCCCAGCTCGGTGTTCCCCTGCTTCGCGCGGGCCCGCTGGGCCTGCGCCCGTGCCACCGCGTAGCCGGTCATGGCCCGCCAGAACATCAACTCCGAGGTCATCCGCATGCCTTCCAGTTCGTGAGGCCGAAGCAGGCCTCAGTATGCCGTGTTCGACGGACCATTCCGCCCAACGGATCCCTTGGCCTCATCCCTTGTCCAATCACTGTTCGGACTAACTTCCGAGGATCGCCGCGCCGGCCGGGAAGGCCAGGAACAGGAAGAACGCCGAGATCATCACCAGTTGCGCGACCAGCATCGACTGCGACCGCTCACCCGCCTTGCCTTCCACGTCGGCCAGTTCCTTGCGCCGCAGCGACGCGGCCCGGGCGAGCAGCGACGACCGGATCTTCGCGCCCTCGTCACCGGCCAGTGCGAGCGCCGACGCCAGGTCCCGCAGTTCCTCGACGCCGAGGTCCTCGCCGAGCCGCGCCATCGCGTCCCACGGCGTGATGCCGATCAGCCGCGCGTTCGCCAGCGCCTGCCGGATCCGGGCCATCGCCCAGTGCTCGCCGATCGTCGAGGCCGTCATCAGCGCCTCGGGCAGACCGCGGCCGCCCGCGAGGTTCATCGCGACCAGGTCGAGGAAGCTGCCGACCACGTGCCGGAAGTCGCGCCGCCGCGCCTCCGCCTGCTGCCGGAGCGTCAGGTCGGGCAGGAAGAACGCCAGCGCCATGAAGGCGAGCGTGACGATCGCCGGGGCCACCCCGGGCGCGCTGATCCCGATCTCGGCGGCCAGGAACAGCACGATCGGGATGAAGACCATCGCCCCGAGCGCGAACAGGACCTTGGTCGCGAGCATCGCGGCGAACGGCTGGTTCATCACCGCGAGGTCGCGGCGCAGCTTGCCGAACGCCCAGCCGCGCGCGTTCGCCTCCAGCTCGAGCCGGCGGCCGAGCGTCTCCCGGGCCCGGTCGACGCCGCCCAGCACCCGCTCGCCGGCCGCGCTGGTGGTGGCGCCGCTGGTGTAGCCGCCGCGGCCCGCGTCGATCCGCGCGATCGTCGAGAGCACGTTGGCCCGCGGCTTGATGAACATCCTGACCAGCACGTACACGCCGAGTCCGGCGATCCCGCCGGTGATGAAGGCCCAGGTCATCCGCTCACCACCTCCATCCGGTCGTCGCCCGACCGGTTGTGCCGCTGGTCGTCGGTCATGCCGATCAGGAACCGGTCCGGTACCTCGATCTTGGCCAGCCGCCGCAGCCACAGCAGTCCGACCGCGTAGAGCCCGATCACCACGGCCAGCACGACCTGCCCGACGAAGCTCGTGTACGGCGCCATGTACGTCGAGTTGAACAGCACCAGACCGGCGGCCATCAGCAGCGTGATCGCCACCACGACCTGCACGCTGCGCCGGGTCGAACGACGTTCCGCCGCGACCTTCCGGCGTACGTCGAGTTCCTCGCGGGCCGAGTCGGCCAGGGCGCTCAGCACCTCGCGCAGACCGGGACCGCGCAGCCGGGCGTTCAGCACCAGGGCGGCGACGATCAGGTCCGCGGACGGGTCGTCGAGGTCGTCGGCGAACCGCATCAGGGCCGACGGCAACGGTTCGCGGATCCGCAGCCGGTCGACCAGCAGGTTCAGGCTGGGTTTGATCGCGGGCGCCGCGTTCACGGCCGTGGCCGGGATCGCCTGCTCCAGGCCGACCGCGCCGGCGATCGTGTCGCGCAGCGCCTCGGTCCAGGTGGCCAGCGCGTCCAGGCGGTCGATCGCCCGGCGTTCCTCACCGGTGCCGCCGAAGAACCGGTCGGCCATCGCGGCGAGCAGGCCGAGGGCGACCGCGAGCACCAGCCAGCGGGTCACCACCAGCACGAGCAGGCCGATGGCGACGCCGGCGCCCATCCGGACCATGTTCTTGCGGGCCTCGACGGTGCGGTTGCGGAAGAGCGAGGGAGTCTCGTCCTTCGGCTCGGTGCCGCGGATCGCGACGATCAGCAGCATCACGGCGCCGCCGACCAACGCGCCGCAGAGCAGCGCTCCCAGAGTCCTGTCGTTCATCGCGTCACGCCCACGTTCCGTGGACGAGCGGCTGGTACCCGAAGTGCTCGAGCTCGTCCATGCACGCGATCGGGGCGTGCGCCGCGGCGTGGCCGTCCGGTCCCGGCGCGAACACCTCGCCGGACAGCACCCGGCCGTCCCATCCCGTGACCTCCCGGATGCTCTCGACGTACCGGCTGAGGCCGCCGCCGCGGGAGTAATCGTTGTGCTTGCGGACGAAGACGACGAAGTCGAGCGCACCGGCGATCAGCATCTGGGTGGCGTCCATCGGCAGCCGCTCACGGGCCTGGATCGCGTAGGTGCTGATCCGGTTGAACACCTCCATCGAGCTGTTCGAGTGGATCGTCGACAGCGAGCCGTCGTTGCCCTGGCTCATCGCGTTCAGCATCGTGACGATCTCGTCGCCGAGCACCTCACCGACGATCACCCGGCTCGGGTTCATCCGCAGTGAACGCCGGACCAGGTCGGCCATGCTGACCTCGCCGACGCCTTCGGAGTTCGGCAGCCGCTCCTCGAACGCGACCACGTTCGGGTGCAGGTCCTTGAACTCGCCGAGACCGAGTTCGAGCGAGCGCTCGACAGTGATCAGCCGCTCATGCGGCTGGATCTCGTTGGCCAGCGCCCGCAGCAGGGTCGTCTTCCCCGAGTTCGTGGCGCCGGCGATCATGACGTTCTTGCGCGCCGCGACCGCGGCCCGCAGGAACGAGCCGACGTCGTCGGAGATGGTTCCATTGCCCACCAGGTCCTTGAGGAACACCTTGCCGAGCCGGGCGCGCCGGATCGACACCGCGGGACGGGACGTCACGCCCATCACCGCGGACAGCCGGGACCCGTCCGGCAGCCGGAGGTCCAGCTGCGGGTTCGCCGAGTCGAACGGGCGGCTGGTCAGACCGGCGTGCGCCGCCAGTACCTGGATCAGCTCGATCAGTTCCTCGTCGCTCTCGGCGACCGGTCCCGGGGTCTCTTCGCGACCGTCGCCGTACTGCACGAAGACCTGGTCGCAGCCGTTGATGTCGATGTTCTCGACCTCGGGGTCGTCGATCAGCGGCTGCAGCCGGCCGACCCCGAACAGCGCGGAGTGGATCGCGCCGGCGATCTGCGCGTCGTCGTCCGGCGTCGGCGGCGTCCGGCCCTCGGCCAGCTCGTACCGCGCGTGGTCCTCGAGCACCTGCACGATCAGCGACCGCGCGTACTCCCGCTCGTCCTCCGCACTCATCGGAGGTACGCCGTTCACCTGGTCACGCCGGCGCTGCTCGTTCAGCCGCTCCGCAACCTGCACCCGCAGCTTCCGGACGAGCTCCTGGTCAGCGCTCACCGGTAATCACCCGGCGGAAAGGCCGCGTTCGCCATGTCGAAGTCCTGCGGCGGCGGAGCGGAGACCAGGGCGGCCATCTCCGCGGTGATGGCGCTCGCGGACCGGATCAGCTGGGTCTTGTCGAGCCGGCCGTGACCACGCCCGTCGAAGAAGGCCGCACCGACCGGGTCGTACGCCAGGTGCCAGCGGTGCCGCACCGGCAGCGACATGGCGTCCAGGACGGACCACACCTGCTTCACACCGTCCCGCTGCTTCGGGTCGGCCACGACGACCACACCGAGCTGGGCGTCGACGTGGTGCACCAGCGTCGACAGCCGCTCCCGGAGGTGCGCCACCGACGAGCCGGTCGCCGAACACACCAGTACGACGAGACGCGCGGACTGGATGACCGGCAGCTGCGGCGACGACGCACCGATCCGCCCGCAGTCGGCGAGTACGTCGCCGTTCTGCATCTGGTTGAACGAGATGCCGAGCGGATGCCACAGACCGCCCATACCGCCGACCTGCTCCGGCGAGCGCACACCGAGCAGTACGTCGAGGCCGCCGTCGAGCTGCTGGCTGTGCGCGAGGATGACCTCGTCCCCCAGCCCCTTCCGGCTCGCGGCGGCGAGGCTGACCAGGCCGCGGTCGGAGTTGAGTCCTGCACCACCCGGTCCGGTCATGCGGATCGCCACGTCGCTGCCGGCCGGGTCGCACTCGGCCAGCAGCACCTGCCGCGGCCAGAGCGCACCGAAGACCAGGCTGGCCGTGGTCACGCCGGGCGAGCCCTTCGCGCTCGCGAGCGCCACCAGCGCCATCAGTTGGCCCCGTTGCGTGCGACGTCCGGCTTGGTGCCCGGCGCCAGCTTCACCAGCACGAGGGTCTTGGCCGCGGCCGCTGCCGCGACCGTGGTGATGTCGTCGGCCGGGATCAGGATCGTCACGTTGAGTGAGCTGTTCGAACTCGTCTTGCTGTCGGTGATCGCGCCGGCCGTCGACGTGACCTCAGCTGCGCTGACCAGCGGGACCGCGCCACCCTCCGCGTTGGCCGAAGGGACCCGGATGACCTTGACGATGTCGCCGACCAGGAGCCCGTCCGACGGTGCGCGGCCGGCCTCCAGGCTGACGCCGACGAGGGCGCCGCCGGCCGGGATCGGCTGCTCGCCCTCACCGGTCAGGTTCTGCGGGGTGAGGAACTGGTCCTTGTACAGCCAGGTCTTCGTGTAGCGGCCGAGGTACTTGTTCGCCTCCGACCACGGGATCAGTCCTCCGGTGGCCCCGGCCAGGTCGCCCCGGGACAGGTCCTCCGGCTCGAGCTTGTGGCCCGGCGCCAGCGCATCGGCGGAGATCGCCACGAAGTCGGAGCGGTTGCCGCTGTTCAGCGCGATCAGCGCCGATCCGGCGGCGCCGAGCAGGATCAGGATGACCGCGAGCGCGGCCAGGGCAGGACGCCGTTCCCGGCCGCTCGGGAGACGGGTCGAACCGCCGCCCGTGGATCGGCCCGCTGCCCGGGCGCCTTGGGAAGAGCTACGCGTGGAGGACGAGAGACTCACCCGCATACCGTAATGGCAGCGAGGTGCCACTCGTGCCAGGAGGCCACTGCCGTTACCGCGCCGCGACCCGCTTCAGTTCGGCCGGCTTGAGCAGCTGGTTGAAGGCGCCCGGTCCGCCGTACAACTGGTCTAGATAGGCATACATCGCGCGCAGGCACAGGCCGATCTGACGCTGCCAGTCGGGCTGTCCCTCCAGCCAGATCACGAGCTCCCGCCCCTCGACCAGCGTGACGGCGGCGTTCACCGGCTGCACCAGCCGGTCGGTCTCGGGGTCCGGCTCGATCTCCGGGCCGCGGACCTCCTGGACAACGGCCGCCAGCGCTGCCTGCTCGGAGCCGGTGAAGAAGTAGTCGAATCCGTGCTGCCCGTGCAGCCGGTCGAGGTACTCGCAGAGCGCCAGGAACAGTTCGATGCCGTCGTACTCCCGGCCGTCCCCGGCGTGGTGCCGTAACTGGGCCACTGTGCTGCGGGCTTGGGGGATGTTCCACTCCGAGTCACCGAACTTCTCCCACATGGTCTTGATCCTAGGCGGGCCGGTGGGCGTAAATCGTTAACGGTTCGGGTGAATTGAGTTGCTGGCAAGTAACCGATTGTTTGCTAAATTCCGGACCAGAGGGTCCGGGTGACAACTGGTGATCACCCGGGCACTTAACGGGAGGGGTGATTCGGCTGACCACAACGACGTTGTCCGCCACGGAGCCGACGGCTCGCGCTCGCTGGGCGGTCGGAAACGCGCTGGGGATCCTGCACCCCTCGGCAGTACCGCTGCGTGACGGCCGGATCCGGCTGACCACCCGCGACGACGTACTCGCGGCGCGCGTGCTGCGCGCGATCGAGGAGTTGCTCGCCCGCCGGGCCGCGGACCGGGTCAGCGACGACCGGCTGCTTGCGGAGTCCGTCAGCGTGATCGGCTCCGAAGTCGCCCGGGCCCGCGGTGAGCTGCCCGCGCGCGGTGCGGTCGACGCCCTCGACCGGTACCTCCGGGTGCCGGGGCTGGACGAGACACGTCGTACCGAGGCCGACGCGATGCTCCGGGTCGCCCTCAGCGGCGCGGCGCCGGACGACCCCGAGTCGGCAGCCCGGCTCACCCGGCTGACAGCGCCACGGAACGCCCTGGCGACGTCCGCGCTCGTGTCCGCCTCGGCGGCGATCAACCGCGACGCGGAGCTCTTGGGTCTGGGTACGCCGCCCGAACCGCGCCGCGGACGCCACCGTGCACGGGTCGGCAGCAGGCATCGGAGCGCGGAAGGACGCCGGGTCTGGACGTCGCAGATCCGCGGCACCGGACTGACCGTCGGCACTCGTCCGAGCGCGCAGGGGCAGCTGACCGACCTGCACGCACTGAACCTCCTCGCCGGGATGGATCGCCAGTCCCTGGATGCCGCGGTGACCGACCGTCCGGACGTCGACCCGGACGCGCGGCAGACCGTCCTGCAGATGACAGGTTCCGCCGTTCCGCAGCAGCTGCGGGTCGAGATCGGCGACACCACGCTGGGCGCGCTGGGGCAGGGCATCATCCGCGCCGGTACGGCGAACGACCCGCACGTACTGCGGATTCCGGCCGGACTCAGCGACGAACAGGTCCGCTACGTCTGGACGCACCAGCTGACGCTGATGTCGCAGGAGATCGCCGCCGCCGAGGCAGGCCGGTCCCGCGGCGTCTTCGGCCGGTTGAAGTCCGTCTTCGGCCATGAGCGCCGCGATCGGCGGCTGCACGCGGACCACGCCGCGTTCCAGAGCCTGCTCGGGGACTGGCACGAGGCCCGCGCGGAGACGCTCGCCACCGGTCGTCCGAGCGGGCCGCGCAGCCTCGCCGAGCTCGAGCGCGACCTGGAGGGTCTGGCCCGGACGATTCGGCGGCACGGCGGTTCCGAGCCCGCACTCCCCTGGACCGCCGGGGCGGTCGCAACTCCCGACGCAACCGCCGCGGGCCGGGCTGCCGCGCGCGCGGACGCCGCAGCGAAGCCCGCCCGGAACACGCCCGCGCACCTGCGCGGGCAGGTCGTCACCCAGATCGAGGCGCTGCAAGCCGCGGTCACGGATCTCGACAAGAAGGCGACGAAGAAGCGGGACACCTCCCGGGACGCGGACAAGGAGGCCGACAAGGCCGACGAGGACGCCGGCGAGGAGGACCAGCAACGCGACCGCGGCGCACCCGAGCGGGCGCGCAAGCTGCGCGTCTCGGCCCAGACAGCCCGCAACAAGGCAGGCCGGCACTCCGAGATCGCCGGTGCCTACGAGCAGGCGGCCGCCGACGCGCAGCAGGCCTTGGACGGCTACCAGACGCTCCTCACCGAGATCGACGCGGACGGTTCGCAGAGCCGGATCGCCGATCTGGCTGCTGCCGCCCAGCAACAGGTGGCGGTGTACGAACGCAGCCTCGGCCAGGCGATGCCGGCCAAGGAACTGCTGATGACCGGTATGCCGGAAGGCGACCAGCTCAAGCTGCCGGTCGCCGACATCAACCGGATGCTGCGAGCCAAGTTCAACGAGCAGATGCCGACCCGCGGCCCGCTCCCGGATCCCGCCGCGCAGTACCGGCGGCTGCTGTCCCGCGACGGGATGGTGTTCAACGTCGACGACGAGGGCGGCACCGCGGACGTCTCCGCGGTGCGTCAGGTGCGGCTGCGGCTGATCCCGGACGACCTCACCGAGCGCGACGACATCGACTTCAGGATGGCCGAGCAGATGTCGGGCTCGCTCGGCGAGGGCGGTACGAGCGTCGGCACGACCGACACCCACTCGACGAACGTCAACATCGGCGTCAACCTCGGGCCGATCCTCGCGCTGGCCGCACCCGGTACGCCGGTCCACGCCGCCGCGCAGCTCGTCTCGCCGAAGGTCGAGGTGGCGCGCGGCCGCTCGCTCGCCGAGAGCAGCGGGGCCACGGCCCACCACCAGTCCGGCTGGGTCGACGACAACCGCGGTGAGTCGATCCTCTACGAGTGGTCCGGCAAGTGGCAGATCGAGGTCCGGGCCTCCCCCACCGAGCCCTGGTCGGCGGTCGAGACGGTCGACGCCGGCCGCCAGCAGACGTGGGTCTCCAGCGCGTACACGGTGAAGCCGCCGACCGAGACCGTCACGCTGGCGGAGATCGGGCACGGGCACGAGGTCACGGGCGAGTTCCCGCGGCACGCGGTCACGAGCATCACCGGACTGCACGACGTGACCGATCGCCTGGTCCGCAGGGCGCAGCACGAGTACGGCGACCTGGACCGGGCCTCGTACAACCACATCGCCGGCCTGATGGTCAACGACTCGTACCGCTTGCTGCGCGAGTTCAGTCAGCCCGGCGGTGTCACCCGGCGGATCCCGGGCCGCGGCGACACGGCGTACGACCTGACCTGGGAGGTCGAGCCGGTCTGGGCCGACGCGCAGCTCGTCGGTGAGTCCAGTTCGGAGATGTGGCAGGAAGAGGTCCTCGTCGACTTCGCCGGCCTGAACGCGAGCCAGACCTACACGGCGTCGGTCACCGGTACTGGATCGGTCGGGTTCCCGGGCAAGCCCTCCGACGTGAACCCGGTGGCCGCGGCGGCCGCGCTCAACAACGTCGGCGGTTCCGGCGTGAACGTGGGACCGAACGCGTCCGCCGGGCGCAACGTGTCCCGGTCCGGCGGCCAGAGCGTCAGCATGACCACGATCACCCCGGCCGTGCACCGCAACCAGGGCCCGACGCAGGGCGTGCTGGTTGGTCTCAGGGTGCGTGCCACGTTGCGCAAGGTCGGCGACTCCACGGCTGCGCCGATCATCGAGACCGGCGAGTCCCGCGCGCTGCTGCGGGCCGCCGAGAACGACCTGCTGCGCGCGGGCGGGCGGGCGGACAAGGACGCCGTACTGCGGGAAGACGACGGCACCATCAAGGTGGACAAGCACGGGCATGTGCTGCTGCGCGGCGATGCCGTGCCGTCGACCGAGCCGCAGAAGATGCCGCCGTGGATGGGCCGCGGCGAGAACCAGCTGCGCGGTGTCGGCAAGGCCCTGCCGCAGAACCTCAAGGGCGCCGAGCGAGCGCAGCGCCAGGCGCTGGACCGGCTCGCCAAGATGGGCCTGGTGGCGCGGCCGGGACAGCCGGCCACCGCGCAGCAGCTGGCCAACCGCGAGCGGGTCCGGCAGCAGATCAGCGCACCGCGGCTCGAGGCCGGTATCAACCAGGCCTGTCAGGGCGGCCTGATCGTGATGCTCGAGGACACCGGCTTCGCGGGGACGCCGCGCTGGCGGCCGTTCCGGCTGCAGGTCACGCAGGACTACGACGAGGCGACCAAGGAGTTCGAGGCCAAAGGCGCCGGGACCAGCACGAACGAGAACGTCGTCATCCTCGGCATCAGCTCGGCGGCCACCGGCCGTACGTCGAGCCGGTCCCGGGGCGTGCCGCTGTCCGCAGGGGTCGGCGCCTCCAACCCGCCGGCGGAAGGCGTCCGCGGGTGGATGGGCAAGATCGGCGTGAAGTTCAGCCGGAACGCGCTCGGCCGCACGCTGAGCTGGACCGCGGGACGGCGGGTCAACAACGTCACGCTGAGCGAGAGCACCGAACCGCTCGACCGGCTCGAGCAGGGCATCAAGATCACGTTCGCCGAGATCACCGACAAGGGCGACGCCAAGCCGATCGCCGACGTCGACGGCACCATGGAGGTCGCGTACGACAGCTCGATGACCCGCGCCGACACCCCGGTGTACGAGAAGAACCCGAAGCCGCCGCACCACCTGGCGGTCGAGCAGGGGTTCCCGGTCGCGGTGGACGCCGGTAACGCGGCCGACGAACTGTGCAAGGCGATCCCCGCGATCCGGTCCGACTCCACAGCGCTGCCCGCGCTGCATGCGGCCCTGTCACCGACCAGCCTGGTCGCGAACCGCGAGTGGATGAACGGCAGCTACCGGCTGCCGTTCGTGGTGGTCCCTGCCCCGGGCAGCCCGGCGCATGTGATGGCGGACGGGACGATCCTGCCGCAGGAGTACGAGATCGTGATCCGCGGCGAGGCGGTCAGCCAGACCCACGTCGCGATGAGCCAAGAGAACTCGGTCGACATCAACTTCACGATGACCGACGTCGGCTCCACATCGGGTACGTCGGCCTCGGGCGGCGTCAGCGGCGACGTCGGGGGCGGACTGGTCGAGGCCAGCGGCGCCGCAACCTCCGGGAACCTGTCGGTCGGACGCACCGGCGGCCGGTCGCAGTCCACCACGACCAGCGAGACCTCCGGCGACGAGCGGCTGCTCATCAATCCGGGCACGCACCACGAGTTCATCGAGCGCTACAAGATGACCGCCGACATCGTGCACAACGGTCAGGTGATCAAGTCGGTCCCGTTGCCGGACGCGCTGGCGCAGAAGGCGATGGCCGAGCGGCGAGCGCTGGATCTGTACGCCGCCCGCAAGCTCGATCTGCCGCTCTGGGTGGTGTCCGACGCCGCCGAGCGGTACCTGAACGACAGGCTGCCGATCAGTCACCGCGTCGCGGGCGGCTTCCTGCGTCGTTACCAGCAGGAGAAGGCCGGCGTGACCACGGGCCTGGCCGCCGAGCACACGGTCGAGAGCCTGACGGCGAAGCTGCAGGACAACACCCAGTCCCCGGCTGTGAAGGCCTCGACCGCCGACGCGGAACTGGAAGCGACCGCCAAGAGTGTCGAAGAAAAGGCGCGCGTCCGCCGTGTCATGAGCACCTCCCAGGCGTACGAGGACAGCCAGGGAGCGGCCAAGATCGAGTCGCTCACCGTCGAAGGCACCGACCAGCGGGTCGACCTGCGGACCCTGGTCGAGCCGCAGTTCGACGCCCTCGCGCCCGGGCTGCGGAACGCGAGCCGGCTGCTGCAGAGCGCCCTCGACATCGACCTGAAGCCGGGGAACTTCCACGGCCACCTCGAGGACATGCTCGGCGCCGACGGCTTCGAGGTCCCGATCGAGGTGCCGATCCAGGGGCAGGAACGGCCGGACGTCTTCTTCGTCCAGGTGGAGCTCCGGACCGAGGGCGAACGCACCATCGAGGACGTCCCGGACAAGCCGGACGGCACCCCCGACATCCCGAAGGAGGAGGCCGGCAGCGTCGACCAGAACTACGACTACGAGCAAATCGACCGGTCGGCCGCCCACACGGTGACGGTCTCCGCCGGTGTCGACGGCAAGACCCCCACTGCCCTCGGCGACGGCTCCGGCGGGGTGTCCACGGACCAGACGACGTCCCACACGGGCGGCGACGGCATACAGAACGCCGGGATCGACCGGCTGGGCCATTTCGACGAGGTCAAGACGCATCAGACGGTCGTGTTCACGACCCGGGTCGTCCGGGTCCGCAATGCCGGCGCGGCTGCGATGGCCAGTGCCCGCTGGAAGCTCGGCCGGATCAACCCGGCCGACGTCACCAGCGTCTCCGAACCTCGTGAGCTCCGCGCGGACCTGGTCCAGTGGGTCCCCCGCGGCGACCTGATGGACGGCCCGCGGATCGAGACCGGGCCGGAACTCGAGGAACGCGTCGAGCACCGCCCGATCCGGCTGCCGGAAGGCGCCGTCCCGATGCGGGTGGCGCTGCACGCGAAGGGCGCCGGCCGACGCAACGAACTGGCCGAGAACCTGACCGCCCATCTCGAGCAGCCCGGCGTCCTCGGCCGGCGCGGCACGGCGGAGTACCGGCATCTGATCCGGTCGAACCTCAAGCCGAGCGCGCTGAAGGCGAAGGCCGGACGGCTGCTCGGCGACGGCATCGCGCTGCAGCCGATGGCCCGGCCGGGCAACGGGCGGACGATGGTGAGCGTCCAGATCAACGCGACCGCGGTCGGCTGGGAACTCCACGGACCGTCGCTCGAGGGTCAGGCGGGCCGGGTCTGGCGCCGGCAGGAGGTGTACCGCTCGTCCAGCAGCAGCAACCGGCTGACCCCGCTCACCGCGTCCGGCGGCGTCGACGGCGGACTCGTCTCGGTCAGCGGCTCGATCGGCGAACAGGTCAAGGAGCAGTCGTCGGATGCCAGCGGCACCCGGCTCGAGGGCAGCCGGTTCCTCGAGGGTCAGATGGTCACGGTCCGGATCCCGGTGGTGTACGACGCCACGGTCCGGACCACCACCGACAACGGCCGGGGCGAGCCGGTCGTGAAGAAGTCCGTCAACCTGCCGGACCTGGCTCGCGGCGAGATGTTCGTCCGGATGCTCCGGCATCAGTACCTCGACGGGCTGCGGCAGATGGAGACCGGCGCGTCCCTCGACGCCGTCCTGGCGAACGCGCGGCTGCAGGCGGTGCCGGAGGAACTCGGAACGCCGGACATCACGGCGACCGAGTACGGGCAGGGCGAGTCGGGCGCGGCCTTCCAGCCGTACCGGCCGCTGCTGAACGCCCTCGAGCGCGCGAAGGCCGAGCGCAAGCCGATCGTGCTGCTGGTCCAGCAGGGCGACGGCACCGAGCGGAAGTACCAGGCGCTGCCGAACGGAACCATGCTCGGCGACCGGGACGGCGGTTTCGCGTCCGCGTTCGCGACCCTGCACCCGAACCTGGCGCTGATGGCCGAGGGCCGGGTCGACCTGCGGGAGCTCTACAACACGTCGTCACCGGACGGCAGCTTCAGCGCGAAGGTGGCCGCCGCGCTGGAGAAGACCGACGTGCCGCGGGACGTGCTCAAGGCCCTCGACTACACGACGGCCGCGCGGACGCTGCCGGAGGCGTCCAACCAAGGCGCGCGGACGTCGCAGGGCGGCGCGGCCGGACGCACCATTGCACAAACCGGCCACGGGCCGTCGCTGTCCGGGCCGTGAGCCGATCATGGTGAGGCCGGAATCTGGTGGACGAGAGGGGCTTGATGGCATTCGCGGTAGCACGCACCTGGGACGAAGCACAGCTGTACCTGGAGCTGCATCCGTGCCCGGACTGCGGAACGGCGGACGCGCCGTGGGAGCAGGCCCTGGTCCAGGTCGACGGTGACCTGGCGTCCCGTTACGCCGCGATCTGCCCGGTGTGTTCGGCCGAACGCGAGTACCTGTTCGGGGTGCCCGCGCACGAAACACCGGTGCGCGGCTGGCCGACGTTCGGCGGTCCGGAGCCGTCCGAGATCCTGGACGCGGGCCAGTGGCTGGACGTCGCCGACACCGCCGCGGCGGCCGTCCCCACGGATCCTGTCGAGGCCGGTAGGGTGCTGGCCATTGCGCAGGCCGCCGTCGCCGAGGTGATCAAGTTCGTCCCGGCCGGCGCGGACGTCGTACCGGACGACGAGTTCTGGACGCCGGAAGGTCAGGCGGTGCGCGCCGCGGAGCCGGGGCGCTTCCGGCTGGACCGATTGCTGGTGACCCGGGACGCGTACGCCGAGCTGGGTAGAGAGATCAGCCAGACAGGAGCGAGATAACCGATGCCGATCGCACGGACCCTGTGGGAGGCCCAGATCTACGTCGCGCTGGAGACGGCGCAGGCCGGACCGCAACCGGGTGAGGTGCTGGCGCCCGCCCCCGATTTCGAGCTGGGCGACAACCTCGTCGAGGGCCCGGACGCCTGGACCTACCGGTCGCCGATCGGCGAGATCACCATCCCGTACTCGTCCCAGCACTCGTCCACGCGGCTCGGAGCACACTGGGGACTGGGCCGGTCGCAGCTGGTCGACGCGGCGGAGTGGGCGGTCGTCGGGCACTTGTACGCCGATCGCACGATCGCGGCCGACATGGCGTACGACGGTCAGCCCGGCCAGGCGCGCTATCACGTCGAGCTCGGCTGGGAACTCGCCGCCGAGGCGATCCGGGAGGCGATGAAGTCGCTGCCGGAAGGCACCAACGGCGGCGACACGGTGCCCGACTCGGAGATCTGGACCAGCTTCGGCGCCGACGCCAAGGCGCGCGACCCGTACCTGGTCAGCCGCGCGCGGCTGGACGACGACCTCGAGTACTACACCGGCACGCTGGCGGACTTTCGGGCGTTGTACAGCGATTCATGATGTGACAAACCCCACCGGTGATTGTTAACCCTTCTGGTGGGATTTGTGGCGAGAAAACGAACAACTGGTTGCTAATCTCCCCGTCCGGTGATCCGAACGGGGAGATTTTCGTTGACGTCTGCTGCGAGCACGGAGGCCGATCCACGGGTTCGCGCGCGTCAGGCGCTCGGGCTCGCGGTCGGCGTGGTGGCGCCCGAGGCGCTCGCGCTGCGCGACGGCACGCTGCGGTTGCGGCACTCTCGTGAGCGGCTGGCTCGTAAGGCGCTCAACCGGCTCGAACGCCGGCTCACCCGTCGGGCGGCTGCGGTCGGCGATGATCGGCTGGTCGCCGAGGCGGTGGCGTTCGCCGGGGCTGAGCTGGAGCTGGCGCGTGGCGGACGTGCGGCGGACGGTGCGACTGGGGGCCTCGATGCGCTGCTCGATCTGCCGGGGCTGCCAGCGGCGCAACAGCGTGAGGCGCAGGCTCTGCTGCACGACCTGCTGGACGGCAACCGCCTCGAGACCGAGACCGACCTGCGACGGCTGACCAGCGCCCGCGCCCGCGCCGAGAACTCGAACCGCCCCTTCGCAGCAGACCTACTCGCCAACGCCCGCGCCCTGTCCCACGACGCCAACCGCCTGTCCTCACCGCAGCCGGTCGGGCGGGTGCGGCGGGCGGTTGGTGGCCGGCATGAGGCGGATGGTGGCGCCGGGCGTGCGGCGGCGGGTGGGTTCTTCGGGCCGATCCGGCGGCTCGTGGGTGAGGTTCGGGCGAAGGGCCGGGCGCATCGGGTACTGCGGGATCGTCGGGCGGAGGCGCAGTACGAGGAGTTTCGTCGGCTGAGCGTGGAATGGCGGGACACGCGGGCCGGTCTGGGCGTCCGCCCGCTCGCCGAGGTCGAGACCGATCTGACGAACCTGTCCGGAGCCATCCGCCACGGCGGACACCCCGCTCCCAGCATGCCGTGGGCCGGCGTACAGGTCGTCGCACCTGACACACAGCAGACGCCGCCGACCACTCCGCAGGAACGCTTCCAAGCGCGCGTACGTCGGCAGATCGCGGACCTCGAGTCCGCGGCAGCAGATCATGCCAAGCGCGCCGACGTACGCACCACGAGTGCGGCAGCCGCCCGCGACCAGGCAGCCGAGCTGTTCGCCGCGGCCGACGACGAGTCCGAGGCCAAGGACGCATCCGCGAACGAACGAGCCCGCCGCCTCCGTGTCCGAGCCGTCGCCCGCCTCCGCGTCGCCGACCGCCACACCGAAATCGCAACCCTCTGCACGACCGCAGCAGCTCAGGCCCGCACCGCCGCAGAGATGTACGCGGCAGGTGGGAATGTGGAGGCCGCCGTGCGGGCGTATGAGGTGGCGAGTGCGGCCACTCTTCCGGCCAAGGGCGTGCAGCACAACGGGCTTCCGGTTGGGCGGCTTCCGCATCTGAGTGCGCTGTGCCGGGAGCTGAACGAGGCGGTGGCGGGGCGGTATGTCTTCACGCCGGACGTGCTGCACCGGACGCTGCGGGGTGAGAGTCGCCGGATCCTCTCGCCGGACGGCTTCGTGCTGACGATCGAGAACGAGTCGCGCGCGGACGCGGACGAACTGCTGCAAATCCACCTCCAGCTCGATCCCGGCGAGCTCCACGAGGTGCTGGACAGCCCGCTCACCATCGACGAGGCGCAGGTGGGGCAGGTGGTCCAGGGCGGCTTCAGCGTCGCGACCGCCGCCGCCCAGAACTCCGGCGCGACGGCCACCGCGAACCTCCGGACCGTAACGGAACTGCTGCCGGACACGAGCAAGCTCAAGGCGGCCGCCACGCTGGTAGCTCCCGGTGTCGAGCTGAGCCGCGGCCGCGGCCGGACGGTCAGCGGCGGGGCGACCGAGTTCGCCCAGACGGGCGCGGTCGAGGCGCTGCGTGGTGAGTTCCTGCGGTACCGCTCGGACCGGCCCCGCTGGATCTGGCGGATCCGCGAGTCGGCCACCGCCGACTGGTCACCGCCCAACGTCGTCGACGCCGGCAAGGACCGTGACGCGACGACCCTCGACCTCGGATACATCCACACCTACACGGTTCCGCCGCCGGCCGAGACGACCGACCTGGAGACGCTCGGTCTGGCCGCGGAACGCCGTACGGCGATGCCGGAGCACATGGCCACGCGCGTCGACGGCCTCAACGACCTGTGCGACCTGACCATGGTCGAGCTGCGGGAGCGACTCGGCTCCCTCGACCGGGTCGGACACGACCGGGTCCGCGGTCTGATCGCCGAGGACGGGATGACCCGGCTGGACGAGACCACCCGCCCGGGCGGTGTCTGGCGCCTGATCACCGAGGGCGGTCGGCCTGTCGCCTGGGCCCAGCTGGAGACGGTCGCCGACCTGGAGTCCGCCGAGCTGACCAGCGACAGCTCGCCGGACCACAAACTCGAGCTGTGGCGCGTCGGCAACTCGGGCGCGTCCGGTAGCCAGTCGGTCAGCTCGTCGCGCACCAACGGCGTCACGGCGAGTATGCCGATCTTCGACCTGGGCTCGACGACCGCGGACCTCGCTCCGGCAGCGCACGCGGGCCGGAACACCAGCCACGACGACACCGCGTCGACCGCCGACCTGGGCAGTCGCTGGAGCACTCAGCGGGTGGCGCCGACCGTCGGTCTGAAGCTGCAACTGCGGCACAAGGTCACGATCCACCGCCTCGATGGCGGCGAATCGTTCACGACCGAGGGTGCCGGCGAGGCCTGTCTGCGGATGGCGGAGCGCGACGCGTTCCGCTACGGACTCCCGGTCCCCGCCGCGGCCCTGCTCCGGGAGCCGGACGGCACCGTACGACGTGGCACGGACGGCAAGCTCCTCCTGCGCGGGGACCCGCAGCCGACCGATGCTCCCCTGCAACTGCCGACATGGCTCGGCAACGGGCCGGGGCAACTCCGCGGTGCCGGACCGGCGATGATCCGGGACCTGACCGGCGCGGACGACGCTCTGCACGACTTCCTCAGGCACCTGTCGCGGCAGGGCATGATCCCGCCGCTCGACGACCGCGGTCGCCCGCTACCTACGGCCCTCGCCGATCAGGACCCCGCCGTCGTCCTGAGCCAGGCAGAGAACTGGGAACGCGCGTGCCAGCAGATCGCGAAGCACCGGCTGGAGACCGGGTACGACCACGCGGCGCAGGACCGCCTGGTCTTTCAGCTCACCGAGCACCGCACCGGCCACCCGCCGCGGGTCCGGTCGTACCAGATCGCCCTCGAGCAGCATTTCGACCGCGTGACGCCGATCGGTGTCGCGGACAACGACATGGTCGTCAACGTCGACATCGGCGTCAGTACGTCGGGACGCACCGGCAGCCGGGCGCAGAGTGTGCCGTGGTCGGCACGGATGGGTCTGAGCAACGCACCGGCTCCCGGGGAGGCCGGGGCCACGCCGAAGGTGAGCGCATCGGTCGGCCGCACGTCACGAGGCCGTTCGCTCGGCTGGTCGTCCAGCCGAGGCTCGTACCGGATGACCGTGGCCGAGTCGGGTTCGCAGGTGGCGGTGTTCGACGTTCCGCACACGATCACGGTCAGCGAGATCACCTCCACCGGTACGTCGGTGGAGGTGGCCTCTTCCGAGGGCAGTGCCCGCGTCTGGCTCGACAGCGAGTTCTGCCGCGGAGCCGAGCAGACCACGCTCGCCGTACCGGGCCGGGTGGAACCCAACCTGTTGCAGACGGCAACCATCCACCACCTCGACGCGCGGGACCCGATCGCCCGGCTGACCGCCGCCGTACCCAGCCTCGGCCGCGAGAACAGCTCCGCCCTGCACCACCTCAGCGGGTTCCTCGCCCCGCGAAACCTCATCGCCCGGCCCGAGCTGCTCACCTCCGAGTACCGCACCGGCCTGGCCGTCGGTTCGGTACCGTCCGACGCGCTCGAGGCGATCCGGCAACGTGGTCTCACGCCGCGGCCGTCCGCGCTGAGCATCACCACCCGGGTCGAGAACCTCAGGTACGTCGGCAGCGGGCAGCCGATCGTCGCCGAACTCAACGTCACGCTCGCGACCACCGGCAGTGCCTCGGGCGTATCCGCCGCGGCGACCGCGGGGATCAACGGCGGCAGCGGCGTCGTGGCTGCCGACGGGCAGTCGGTCGGCGGCTCGGTAGGGCTGACCCGCACGACCACGGTCTCGTCGAGCGCCGCCGAGTCAGCCACCAGCGGCGTCGAGCGAACGCTGATGCGGGACGGACAGCACTACCAGTTCTGGGGCGACCTCGTCCTGGAGGCGCAGCTCCGGTCGGGCGGTGCCGCGCCGCGGCGGGTCCCGCTCGAGACGGGCGCCGTACTCCTGACCCTGCCTGAGCGCGACGCGTTGCAGTCGTACGGGCGGCGCGACCTGGACCTCCCGCTCTCGCAGGTCTCCGACGCCGTCGAGCGAGTGATCAACGGCAACCTCGTTCTCCCACGCCGTACGACGGCCGCGCTGCTGCGGCGCTACCGGATCGACCGGCGGGGCGCCACCGAGGGGCTCGCGGCCGGCCACACCGACCAAGTGCTCGCCGACACGCTACGGAAGGCGGCCGGGCTGCCGGCGCACGCCGACGAGCGGCTCGACGCCGTACTGATCCGGGCCGAAGACCTCGCCCGGCAGCGGGTCGTGCCGCAACTCCCCCGCCACTACGACCGGATGATGGGCGCCGCGCAGGTCGAGCGCGCTTCGCTGCAGGACCGGGACGGCAACGACACCGACACGTTCCGGGAGGTCTGCGCGGCCGTCGCGGAGCACTCCCCGCAGGCGCTGGACGATCCCGTCCTGGTCAACGCGCTGCGCGGCGATCTCGCCGGCACCCGCTGGCGGAACCAGCTGGACGACATGCTTGACCCACGGGGCTTCGTCCGCGAGCTCCCGGTCCGCGTCGGTTCGAACACCCGCAATCTCCGGGTCCGGGTACGCCTGAGGTTCGTCGGCGAACCGAGCACCGAGGTCGGTGGGACACAAGGCCAGAGCGGGAACGGCTACGGGCTCGTCCAGCTGTGGAACCTGCGCGACCGCAGCCGCAGCCGGACCGAGGGCACGTCGTACGGCAGCACGCTCGACCTCTCGGGTTCCGATGCGATCCCGGCGACGGCGGGAGTAGGCGCGGAGCTCAGCACCTCCACGACCGCGGCGAGCAGCGACTCCACCACCGAGATCAGGACCGGGCTGGCGATCGCGACGGCTCGGGTCGAACGGGACTACGAGCTGTTCATCGAGGTCGAGGACTCGGCGGAACCCGGTGGGAAGTCCGCATCCACGACCCGCCGGCAGGCCAGCGGGCGCATGAGCCTGGCGGTTCCGGAATCCGTGCTCGACTCGGCTCCCCCGCAGCATGACCTGGAGGTGTCAGATCACCGGCCGGTCGTCCTGCCCGAGCACTACCTCCCCGAGGGCACCCAGCCCTACCTGAGCGGTGCTACCGAGGACAACACCTTGTTCGAGGCTGCCTGTGCTCGTCTCGGCGAGTTGGATCTGCTCAGGCCCGAAGGGGTCCGGATGCATACCACGACGCTGGAGTCGCGGCTCGGCGGCGCGAACCGGATGGTCGCGTTCCAGGAGATGGCCGGCGCGTCGGGGTACGAACTCGTCCCACTCGCCGTTCCCGGGGACAGCGCGCGAGTGGTCGCGATTCGGGTTCGCGCCGAGGTCTCGGGTCTGGAGCTGGTCTCGGATCCGGACGAGGAATCGACCACCCAGCTCGGTGAGAACTCCCGCGCGCTCCGGGTCAGCCAGCTGACCGCACGCAGCAACCGGCTGCTGCCCGGTTCCCGGACGATCGGAACCGGTACGCCGGGCGGCGAGCTCAGCGTCAGCGCCACGAGCAGCCGGAGGGTCAGCGAGCAGGACACCGGTACCGTCGGCGCTCGCCATGAGACCGGGGTGTACCAGTCCGGTCAGGTCGTCACGGTCAGGGTGCGGGTGGACTACCACCTGGACTTCGAGCGGCTCCGCCTCGGCCGGCGCAAGCAGCCGAAGGTCGAGCGCGCCGACACGCTGCGGCGGGCGGCGTCCGGCGAGGCCTATCTGACGATGTACCGGCACGAGTACGACGCGATGCGGGCCCGGATGGAGTCCGGTCAGACCGCCGGTACCGAGAGTGCCCGGGTCCGGACCGTCCAGGTGAACGTCGACGCCGATGAGCAGCACCCGTACCAGCCGCTGGTCGACGCCCTCGACCAGGCCCGGCGCGAGGACGTCAACGTCCGGCTGGCGGTCCGCGAGGCGAACGGCCGGCGAACCGTCTACGTCGCCCATCCGGACGGCACCATGACCGGCCGGGGTGACCATGGTTTCGCGGCGGCGTTCGCCACGTTGCACCCGCGGCTCGCGCTCCTCGCCGAGGGCCGGGTCGATCTCAGGGCCCTGCACACACGGGACGCTCCGGAGCGGCGGTTCACCAGTGCTGTCGTCGAGGCACTGCAACAGCACGGCATCCCGGCGGCCGCATTCGCCGAAACGGACTCCCGGATGAGTCGCACCCGCACTACGAGTGCGCCGATGCGACGAAGCCACACCGCCAACCCCGCGACCGGGATGACGATCGATTGAGCGACTACGACCCGCCGTACGCCATCGCGCGGACCACGACCGAGGTGATGCTCTACCTCGACCTCACCGCGTGCCCGGACTGCGGCTCGGACGAAGCGGAGTGGCAACACGATCTCCACGACGGAGCGATGCGGTACGTCGGCGCGTGCGCGCGCTGCAGGTCCGAGCGGGAGTATCTGTTTTCACCGCCGTACCAGGGATTTCTCGACGACCGTGCGACCTTCGGCGGACCGGAGCCGTCGGAGCTGGTCGACGCCGGGCAGTGGCTGGCGATCGCCGACTGGATCGCCAGCGAGGTGCCGGCCGACGACCGGTCCGAGGCGGCACGTGCCGTGATGGCCTATGCACGCCAGGCAGTGCAGGAGGTCCTGAAGTTCGTCCTGCCGGGCGGTGATGCCGTGCCCGACGAAGCGTTCTGGACGGACGCCGGGCGGACCGAGCGCGAGCGCGACCCCGGACGCTTCCGGCTGGACCGCCTGCTCGCCGTCCGGGACAGCTACTCCGACTGAGTCAGGTCGATCCGGATCGCCCGCGCATCGGCGCCAGCCTGCTCGAGCACCTTCTGCTTCGGGTCCGGTACACCGAGGAACGGCGGGCGCACCAACCCGGCGAGCTCCTTCAGGCGGGGATCGTCGAGGACCGTGTCGACGGCGCGCCGGTCTCCCCCGCACACCAGTACGTCGAGCTTCGCCGGCGCGAGGATCCGCACCGCGACCTCAGTGGCCGCCGCGAACGCCTCGCGCGCCTGGTTGTCCCGCCGGCGCGCGTACCGCTGCTGCGACCAGCCGCCCGCCTTGGTCGTCCCCTGCACATGCCGCGACCCGACCTTCGAGTCGAGAAGCTTGCCGCCGGCAAACACTCCCGCGCCGTAGCCGCCGCGCCGGACGAGCAGCACGCCGAGGCGCCGTTCGGTGAGCACATGCGCCACGAGCCCCTCGCGTGTCACCACGTCGAGGGGCTCGAAGGGCACGGTGACGACGGCGGTGGAGCCGTCCTCAGCGGTCAGCGTGACACTGGTCGGCGTCACGTCGTACCGCACCGCACCATGGCGCTCACCGAAGCCGTCCAGCCACCTGTCCAGTCGGCCCGGTGATACGTGAACGGTGCGCGTCACACGTTGAAGCCGAGGGCGCGCAGCTGGTCGCGGCCGTCGTCGGTGATCTTCTCCGGGCCCCACGGCGGCATCCAGACCCAGTTGATCCGGAAGTCGTTGACGAGGCCGTCGAGCGCCATCCGGGTCTGGTCCTCGATCACGTCGGTCAGCGGGCAGGCCGCGGACGTCAGCGTCATGTCGATGATCGCCGTACTGGTGTCGTCGACGGTGATGCCGTAGATCAGGCCCAGGTCCACGACGTTGATCCCGAGCTCGGGGTCCACGACATCCTTCAGGGCCTCGTTCACGTCCTCGACCTTCGCCGGGCTCGTGCCGGTCTGTGCCGCCTGGGCAGCCTCGAGGTCGACCTCGGGCAGCTCGATCTTCTCGTCGGTCTGGTCAGGCATTGCTCACTCCTTGGTTGGCGGCCCCTTGACTGGCAATGGCCTGGGCGGTGGCATCGCGCCACGCGGACCAGCCCAGCAGTGCACACTTCACCCGGGCCGGGAACTGCGCGACGCCCGCGAACGCGACGCCGTCCTCCAGAACCTCTTCGTCCGGTTCGACATTCCCCCGGCCCTGCATCAGTTCGAGGAACTTCTCGTACGTCGCCATCCCCTCGGCCACCGGCTTGCCGATCACCAGGTCCGACATCACCGACGTGGCCGCCTGGCTGATCGAGCAGCCGACGCTGTCGTGCGTGACGCCCTTCACGGTGTCGCCGTCGAGCTCGACCCGGAGCGTGACCTCGTCCCCGCAGGACGGGTTCACGTGGTGCACCTCCACGTCGTACGGCTCCGCGAGGCCCGCGTGGTGCGGGGTGCGGTAGTGGTCCAGGATGATCTCCTGGTAGAGGCTGTCGAGCTGCATATCAATCCACCTTGAAGTACTTGCGCACGAATCCCAAACCGTCCACGAGCGCCTCGATCTCCTGGGGTGTCGTGTACAGATAGAAAGACGCTCTGGTCGACGATTGCATTCCGAACCGCTCGTGCACCGGCCGTGCGCAGTGGTGCCCGGCGCGCACCGCGATACCCCGGGTGTCCAGCACGGTCGACACGTCGTGCGGGTGGACGCCGTCCAGCGCGAAGCTGATCGCGCCGCCGTGATCCGTCGCATCGGTCGGTCCGAGCAGCTTCAGGCCGGGGACCGTCTTCAGCCCCTCAAGCGCGTACTCGACGATCGCGTGCTCGTGCGCGGCGATCTTGTCCATGCCGATCCCGGACAGGTAGTCCACGGCCGCACCGAGTCCGACCGCCTGCGCGATCGGCGGCGTACCGGCCTCGAACCGGGCCGGCGGGGCGGCGTACGTCGAACCGGTCATCCGGACGATCTCGATCATCTCGCCGCCACCCAGGAACGGCGGCAGCGACGCGAGCAGCTCGTACCGGCCCCAGAGGACGCCGATACCGGTCGGGCCGACGACCTTGTGGCCGGTGAAGACCAGCAGGTCGGCGCCCAGCGTGGACACGTCGACCGGGAACTGCGGAACCGCCTGCGAGGCGTCGACGACGACGGTCGCGCCGACCGCGTGCGCCTTGGCGGCGATCTCGGTGATCGGGTTGATCGTGCCGAGCGCGTTCGACACCCAGGTGAGGGCAACCACCTTGGTCTGCGAGGTGAGCAGCTCGTCGATGTTGCTCAGGTCGAGCCGGCCCTCCTCGGTGACGCCGAACCACTTCAGGGTCGCGCCGGTCCGCTCACACGCGAGCTGCCACGGGACGATGTTGCTGTGGTGCTCCATCTCGGACACCACCACGACATCGCCCGGCTTCAGCGACGCGCCGAGTGTGTGCGCGGCCAGGTTGAGCGCCTCGGACGCGTTCTTGGTGAAGACGATCTCGTCACGCGACGGCGCGCCGATGAACGCGGCCACCTTGTCCCGGCCGCCCTCGTACGCCGCGGTCGCCTCGGCACCGAGCTGGTGCATGGCGCGGGCCACGTTGGCGTTGTGCTTCAGGTAGTGGTCCTCGATCGCCTGGACCACCTGGCGCGGCTTCTGCGAGGAATTCGCCGAGTCCAGGTAGACCAGCGGGAACCCGCCCGCGAGCTCGCGGGCCAGGATCGGGAAGTCCGCCCGGACCGACTGCAGGTCCAAGGGACTGCTGAACGTCCGGGCGTCGGTCACTTGGCGCCTGCCTTGAGGAAGCGCTCGTAGCCGTTGGCCTCCAGCTCCTCGGCGAGCTCCGGGCCACCCTCCTCGGCGACGCGGCCGTCGACGAAGACGTGCACGAAGTCCGGCTTGATGTAGCGCAGGATCCGCGTGTAGTGGGTGATCAGCAGGACGCCCTTGTCGCCCTGGCCGGCGAACCGGTTGACGCCCTCGGAGACGATCTTCAGCGCGTCGATGTCGAGGCCGGAGTCGGTCTCGTCGAGGATCGCGATCTTCGGGTTCAGCAGCTCCAGCTGGACGATCTCGTGCCGCTTCTTCTCACCGCCGGAGAAGCCCTCGTTCACGTTGCGCTGACCGAAGCTCGGGTCCATGTCCAGGTCGGACAGCGCCTTGTTCACGTCCTTGACCCAGGTGCGCAGCTTCGGCGCCTCGCCGTCGATCGCGGTCTTCGCGGTCCGCAGGAAGTTCGCCACCGACACCCCCGGTACCTCGACCGGGTACTGCATCGCCAGGAACAGGCCGGCCCGGGCGCGCTCGTCGACGGCCATGTCGAGCACGTCCTCGCCGTCGAGCGTCACCGTGCCGCTGGTGATGTTGTACTTCGGGTGCCCGGCGATCGAGTACGCCAGCGTCGACTTGCCGGAGCCGTTCGGGCCCATGATCGCGTGCGTCTGACCGGCCGCGATGGTCAGGTCGACGCCGCGCAGGATCTCCTTGGGGCCGTTCTCGGTGTCGACCGACACGTGCAGGTCGCGGATCTCGAGTGTCGCCATGAGGTTCTTCTATCTCCGTCTGGTTTACAGGGATGCTTGGTTCAGGGGGTTCTTCACGTCGACGAGTACGTCGCCGCCGTCGAGGCGCACGGGGTAGATCGGCACCGGGTCGTACGCCGGCAGGCTGGTCGGCTCGCCGGTGCGCAGGTCGAAACGGGACCCGTGCAGCCAGCACTCGATCTCGCACTCGCCGACGTCACCCTCGGACAGCTGGATCTGCGCGTGCGAGCACTCGTCCCGCACCGCGAAGTACTGTCCTTCGCTCTTCACGACCGCGACCTCCACACCGCCGACCTCGACCGGGATCACTCCCTCGTCGGGGACGTCGGCGGCGGCGCAGGCGCGCTCGAACGTGTCACTCACTGCCCGATGACCGCCTTCGCGGACGCGCTGAGCTCAGCGGTGCGCGCGAGCTTGGTTTCGATCACCTCGTGCAGGTGCTCGGCCACCTCGGGTACGCCGATCTTGCCGATGATGTCGTTGAAGAAGCCGGACACCACCAGCCGCCGGGCCGCGTCCTCGGGGATGCCGCGGGCCTGCAGGTAGAACAGCTGTTCGTCGTCGAAGCGGCCGGTCGCGGACGCGTGGCCGGCGCCCTCGATCTCGCCGGTCTCGATCTCCAGGTTCGGCACCGAGTCGGCGCGGGCGCCGTCGGTGAGCACCAGGTTGCGGTTCAGCTCGAACGTGTTGGTGCCCTCGGCCGCGGCCCGGATCAGCACGTCGCCGATCCACACCGAACGGGCGTGGTCACCGGCGAGCGCACCCTTGTAGAGCACGTTGCTCTTGCAGTTGGTGGCCTCGTGGTCGACGAAGAGCCGGTTCTCGTGGTGCTGCCCGCCCTCGGCGAAGTAGACCCCGAGGAGTTCCGCGTCACCGCCGGGGCCGGCGTACCGGACGTTGGTACCGATCCGGACGATCTTGCCGCCCAGGGTGACGACCACGTGGTGGAGCTTCGCGTCCCGCCCGACCAGCGCGTCGTGCTGGGCCAGGTGGATCGACTCGTGGTCGCCCTGCTGGACGCTGACCACGCGGAGCTCGGCGCCGTCGCCGACGACGACCTCGACGTTGCTGCTCAGCTCGCCCGCGCCGGTGTGATCGATGATCACGATCGCGCGGCTGTGCCGGCCGGCCTCGACGATGAGGTGGCTGAAGCCGCGGCCGCCGAGGCTCGCGACGTTCACATGCACCGGCTCGGTCAGCTCGGCCTCGACCGGGATCCGCACCGCGAGCGCCTCGCCGGCGTGCGTCCAGGCGATGGCGGCGGACCGGTCCTGGGGCGTGCCGACCTTGAGCGAGTCCGCGGCGACGGTCTCGAAGACGACACCCTCCGGACCGGACGCGTCGACCTTCGGGGTCTCCGTGCCGGCCGCGTCGTCGAACAGGGCCTTGAGCTGCTTGACCGGCGTGAAGCGCCACTCCTCCTCGCGTCCGTTCGGCACCGCGAAGTCGGCCACGTCGTACGACGTCGGCCGCTCGCTACGGGCCTGGAGCGGAACGGGCGAACCCGGCCCGTGGGAGTGCGCCTTGTTGCCCGTCGCAACAAGGGTTTCAGCGGCGGACATCAGCCGACGGCCCCTTCCATCTGCAGCTCGATCAAACGGTTCAGTTCCAGCGCGTACTCCATCGGGAGCTCGCGGGCGATCGGCTCGATGAAGCCGCGGACGATCATCGCCATCGCCTCGTCCTCGGCCATCCCCCGGCTCATCAGGTAGAAGAGCTGGTCGTCGCTGACCTTGGACACGGTCGCCTCGTGCCCCATCGCCACGTCGTCCTCGCGGACGTCGACGTACGGGTAGGTGTCCGAACGGCTGATGGTGTCGACCAGCAGCGCGTCACAGCGCACCGTGGACTTGCTGTGGTGCGAGCCCGGCGCCACCTCGACCAGACCGCGGTACGACGTCCGGCCGCCGCCGCGGGCCACCGACTTCGAGACGATCGAGCTGGAGGTGTACGGCGCGTTGTGCACCATCTTCGAGCCGGCGTCCTGGTGCTGGCCCTCGCCCGCGAACGCGACCGACAGGGTCTCGCCCTTGGCGTGCTCGCCCATCAGGTAGACGGCCGGGTACTTCATCGTCACCTTGGAGCCGATGTTGCCGTCGATCCACTCCATGGTCGCGGCCTCTTCGCAGGTGGCGCGCTTGGTGACCAGGTTGTAGACGTTGTTCGACCAGTTCTGGATCGTCGTGTAGCGGCAGCGGGCGCCCTTCTTCACGATGATCTCGACGACCGCCGAGTGCAGCGAGTCCGACTTGTAGATCGGCGCGGTGCAGCCCTCGACGTAGTGCACATAAGCGCCCTCGTCGACGATGATCAGGGTCCGCTCGAACTGGCCCATGTTCTCGGTGTTGATCCGGAAGTACGCCTGCAGCGGGATGTCCACCTTGACGCCCTTGGGGACGTAGATGAACGAGCCGCCGGACCAGACCGCGGTGTTCAGCGAGGCGAACTTGTTGTCGCCGACCGGGATGACGGAGCCGAAGTACTCCTTGAACAGCTCCGGGTGCTCCTTCAGGCCGGTGTCGGTGTCCAGGAAGATGACGCCCTGGGCCTCCAGGTCCTCACGGATCTGGTGGTAGACGACCTCGGACTCGTACTGCGCGGCGACGCCGGCGACCAGGCGCTGCTTCTCCGCCTCCGGGATGCCGAGCTTGTCGTAGGTGTTCTTGATGTCCGGCGGCAGGTCCTCCCAGGAGGTGGCCTGCTTCTCGGTCGACCGGACGAAGTACTTGATGTTGTCGAAGTCGATCCCGGACAGGTCGGCACCCCAGGACGGCATCGGCTTGCGGTCGAAGAGCTTCAGGCCCTTCAGCCGCAGGTCGAGCATCCACTCCGGCTCGTTCTTGAGCGCGGAGATACCCCGCACCACGTCGGTGCTGAGGCCGCGCTGGGCGACCGCGCCGGCGGCGTCGGAGTCGGCCCAGCCGTACTGGTAGTTGCCGAGGCCTTCCAGTTCGGGGTGAGCGGTTTGCGTCATCGCGTCGTCCTCGCAGATTCGCTATCGGATACAGGGGCCGCAGGGGCAGGGCCCGGGATGTGCGTCGTACACACACCGTCGCCGTGGGCGATGGTGGCCAGTCGCTGCACGTGCTTGCCGAGGAGTCTCGAGAACACCTCGGTCTCGGCCTCGCACAGCTGGGGGAACTGCTCGGCCACATGCGCGACCGGGCAGTGGTGCTGGCAGAGCTGCTCTCCGTGCGCCGCTTTCGCCGTGGAGGCCGCGTAGCCGTCCGCGGTGAGCGCCTGGGCGAGCACCTCCGCCTTCTCGCGATCGGGAGCCGCGTCGAGCAGTTCCCGGTAGCGCCGCTCCACCTCGGCGGACCGGCGCCGGGCGAACTCCGCCACGGCGTCGTCACCGCCGGCCTCGGCGATGAACCGCATCGCGGTCGCCGCGAGGTCGTCGTACGCCTGGTGGAAGGCGTGCCGGCCGGAGTCGGTCAGCACGAACACCTTCGCCGGGCGGCCGCGGCCGCGAGGGCCGTAGACGCGCTCCTCGCGGGACTCCACCAGGCCCTCGTCGAGCAGGTGGTCGAGGTGCCGGCGAACCGCCGCCGGGGTGAGTTCGAGCCGCTCCGCCAGCACCGCGGCGCTGGACGGGCCATTGGTCAGGATCGAGCGTGCGACCCGGTCCCGGGTGGACTCGTCCCGCGCGCCGGCAGCGCCGTGGGGCACGGCTCGGTCGGTCGCAGGAGTTTTCACAACATCAGTGTCGCGTAATTCCCCGGACCCTTCAAATAAGGGTCCCCTAACCGGTTAGCACGCTCACGCGGGGCCTCGGACCCGACCGTGAGCGAGGTCACTCGGACCCGTTCTCTATGCTGCCGTTTGTGCCAGTCGCGGTGGAGATCGACAACCTCGTCGTGCGGTACGGCGAGAAGACCGCGGTCGACGGTCTCAGTCTCACCGTAGCCGCCGGAACGGTGACGGCCGTGCTCGGCCCGAACGGCGCCGGCAAGACCACGACCGTGGAGACCTGTGAGGGCTTCCGCCGGCCGGACTCGGGCACCGTCCGGGTCCTCGGCCTGGACCCGCTCGCCGATCACGACGAGCTGATGCCGAAAATCGGCGTGATGCTCCAGGAGGGCGGCGCCTGGTCGGGCGTCCGCGCGGTCGAGATGCTCCGGTACGTCGCCGCGCTGCACACCCACCCGCTCGACGTGCCCGCCCTGGTGGAGCGCCTCGACCTAGGCAGCTGCGGGCGCACGCCGTACCGGCGGCTCTCGGGTGGGCAGAAGCAGCGGTTGTCGTTCGCGCTGGCGATCGTGGGACGGCCGGAGATCGCGTTCCTGGACGAGCCGACCACCGGTCTGGACCCGCACGGCCGCCGCGAGATCTGGCAGCTGATCCGCGATCTGCGCGACGACGGTGTGACGGTCGTGCTGACGACGCACGCGATGGACGAGGCGGAGCAGCTGTCCGACCAGGTGCATGTGGTGTCGTCCGGCAAGGTGATCGCCTCCGGCACCCCTGACTCCCTCACCGAACACCACACCAAGTCCCTCGAGGACGTCTTCCTCGAACTGACCGCGCCGAAGCGGGAGACGCGATGAGCAGCGCTGCGACCTACGCCCCGAGCCCGGGCAGCGCGCCCTGGCCGCGGAAGGTGCTCGCGCACACCCGGATGGAGTTCAAGCTGCTCGTCCGTAACGGCGAGCAACTGCTGCTCGCCCTGGTGATTCCGCTCGGTCTGCTACTGCTCCTCGGCGGGACCGGCCTCGGCGAGCGGTTGCCGCTCGGGAGCGGCCGGCCGATCGACGAAGCGGTCCCCCGCGTGCTCGCGCTCGCGATCCTGTCCTCGTCGTTCACCTCGCTGGCGATCGCGACCGGCTTCGAGCGCCGGTACGGCGTCATCAAGCGCCTCGGCGCCTCACCGCTGTCCCGCACCGGGCTGCTCGCGGGAAAGATCGGCGCGGTCCTGATCGTCGAGGTCATCCAGCTGATCGTCCTGATCGGCACCGGGTTCGCGCTCGGATGGAAGCCGGTCGGCGGGTTCGAGGCCGTCTTCGGCGTCGTCCTCACGGTCCTGTGCGGTACGGCGGCGTTCGCGTCGCTCGGTCTGCTGATGGCCGGCGTACTGCGCGCCGAGGCGACCCTGGCCGCGGCGAACCTGCTGTACCTGCTGCTGCTCGTGGGCGGCGCGATCATGACACCCGTCGACGAGTACCCGGCCGGCATGCAGGGCGTCGTCCGCCTGCTGCCGAGCGCCGCGCTCGCCAACGGGATCGCGAACTCGACCGTCGCAGGAGTGATCCCGTGGGCCGCCGCGCTCTCGCTCGCCCTCTGGGCCGGTGTGCTGGGCTACCTGGTCTCGCGGACCTTCAAATGGGACTGACCTCGAGGGGATGCCTCCCGACCCCACGCCTACTGCGCGGCACTCGGCGGGCACCTCGCCGCACTGGAGGAAAGGACATGATGGATCCGCATCGTGCCCTTCCCTCCAGCACGCCGAGGCGCTCCGCCGAGCACCTGCTCGCGACGGCGTGGGGTCGGGAGCCATCCCCTAGAGTGTGCCGGTGATGACGACGGAGACCCCGCCCCAAGAGACTGCGCCAGTCAGCGGATTCTGGCGACTGGTGCCCGAGCCGAGCCTGGACGTCGTCCGGCGCTGGGGCTGGGCGTCGATCGTGGTGAACATCGGCATCGTGGTCACCGGCGGTCTGGTCCGGCTGACCGGCTCGGGCCTCGGCTGCCCGACCTGGCCGTCCTGCACCGACGACTCCTACGTCCCGCACGCCGCCCTCGGGATCCACGGCGCGATCGAGTTCACCAACCGGATGCTCGGCTTCGTCGTCGCGATCGTCGCGATCCTCACCTGGCTGGTGGTCATGCGCTACCGCCCGGTCCGGCGGGACCTGCGCCGGCTGGCGACCGCGGCCGCTCTCGGCGTCCCGCTGCAGGGCGTGATCGGCGGCATCAGCGTGCTCACCGGCCTGAACCCGTGGATCGTCTCGGCGCACTTCCTGGTCTCGCCGATCATCATCACGCTGACGGTCTCGATGATGCGCCGGTCGCGCACCAGCCCGTACCCGCACACTCCCCCGGTGGTCCGCGCCCTCGCCACCGCCTCGGTGGTGGCCGTCTGGCTGACCGTTGCCCTCGGCACCGTTGTCACCGGCGCCGGTCCGCACTCGGGCGATCCGGAGACAGGCCGCAACGGCTTCGACCCCGAGCTGGTCAGCCAGCTGCACTCCGATGTCGTCTTCGGCCTGCTCGGGATCACGATCGCCCTGGTGATCGCGACCCGCGTGACCGCGACGTCACGGACGCTGCGCAAGCTCGCCGCCTGGCTGCTCGCCGTCGAACTCCTGCAGGGTGTGGTCGGCTTCACGCAGTACTTCACCGGCCTGCCGTGGGGTCTCGTCCTGGTCCACATGTTCCTGGCCGGGCTGCTGATCGCCCTGGTCACCGCCGTGTACGGCGAACGCGGGACGCCCGCCACCTGACGAACGTCCCGCGCGTCTCTCTCAGTACTTCACTCGGTAGACCGCGCCGGGCCCGAAGACCGGACCGGAGACGAACAACTGTCCCGCCCGGTTGAAGCCCGCACCGCCCGGCAACGTCAGCTGGTCCTTCACCAGCTCACGCTTGTAGCCGGCCTTGTGGTTCTTGCCCGGGTACTGCAGGAACAGGCCGCCGTGCGTCGGCCCGCTCAGCTCGAACTTGAACCAGCTCGCCTTGTCGAGTTCGACGACCGCCAGCGTGCCGCGCGGTCCACCCGCCAGGTCGACGATCGACGTATATCCGTCGGCGTACCGCTGGCAGTTGCCCTTGTACGGCTTCGCCGGATCGCACACCGCGCCCACCGAGCCCGGTTTGATCCGCCAGATCTGCGACGTCCCCGGAGTCGCCGGGACGCCGCGAAGTTCGCCGACGTACCAGTAGCCGTCCGACCCGACGGTGACGGACGTGGCGACGGCCTCGGCCGGGATCGGCGTTCCGGCCGGCGGCAGACCCACCTCGGCCGGGATGCCCGGCGGGACCTTCACGACGCGTGGCTTGAGCTTGGCGACCGTCTTGATGTGGCCGTTCGGCCAGACCCGGAGCAGGTCGTTGCCCGCGGCGTCCGAGACCAGGACCGTGCCGTCACTCAGCGCGGCGACACCGAACGGGTTGGAGTCGGTCGGGTTCTGCTCCAGGTCGTACGGGTCCGGGTCCTTCTTCTGGTACGCGCCGATGTCGGCGATCTTGACCGGCGCCTTCCCGTACCGCATCCGGTACAGCGTCGTGCTCCCCGGTACCGGAGGCTGCCCCGGCTCACCGCCCGCGCCGGTCAGCGCGTACGTCGTACCCCACTTGTTGGTGTCGATGGCCGGCGGGAACCCGCCGGTGCCCGGCACCGTGCCGAGCTTCACGGACTTGCGGCCGTCCGTGACGTACACCGAACCGTCGGTCACGCTGTAGATGACCAGGTTCTTGTACGTCGAGACGCCGCGCGGGCCGTTCAGACCCGTTGCCACCGGCTTCAAACTGCTGTGGTTACCGGCGTCGGCCTGGCCCGCGACCAGGAGTGAACCGGTCAGTGCGAGTGCCGCGATCGCGGCGATGCGTGTTCGTACCCCCATGAATCCCCCTGCTGCTGTGATGCCTCAGGCCTCCCCAGGCGTGGAACCCCCTCCACAGGCAGGATCCATCGCAACATCAGATCACGAGCAGGTCAACCCGCAGACGCTCAGCGCAGCAGCGGATCGATGGCCGCGGCAATGAACAGCAGCGCCAGGTAGATATTCGAGAAGTGGAAGAGCCGCATCGGCCGCAGCGCCGCGCCGTCCGCGCCGGTGTGGGCCCGGAGCAACAACCGGCGCGCCTCGCGGAGGAACACGAAACCGAGCACGACCGCGGCCAGCGGGTACACGAAGCCGGTGTCGCCGATCGGCCAGAGCGCGAGCGACGTGATCACCATGACCACGGAGTACGCCATGATCTGCCGCGCGGTCGCGACCGGGGTGGCGACCACGGGGAGCATCGGCACGTCCACCGACGCGTAGTCCTCGCGGTACCGCATCGCGAGCGACCAGGTGTGCGGCGGCGTCCAGAAGAAGACCACCAGGAACAGCACGACCGGCGTCCAGGCCAGCTCGCCGGTGACCGCGGTCCAGCCGATCAGGGTCGGGAAGCAGCCCGCGATCCCGCCCCAGACGATGTTCTGCACGGTCCGGCGCTTGAGCACCATCGTGTAGCCGAAGACGTAGAACAGGTTCGCGGCCAGCGCGAGACCGGACGACAGCCAGTTGACGTAGAAGCCGAGCTCGAGGGTCGCCAGCACGCCGAGGACGACGCCGAAGATCGTCGCGGAGCGCGGGCTGACCGCGTGCCGCGGCAGCGGGCGGCGCCGGGTGCGGCGCATCTGCTCGTCGATGTCGCGGTCGAGGACGCAGTTGATCGTGTTGGCGCTGCCGGAGGCGAGGATGCCGCCGATCAGCGTGGCCACCACGACTTCCAGACCGGGCACACCGCCGGCCGCCAGGAACATCACCGGCACGGTGGTGATCAGGAGCAGCTCGATGATGCGCGGCTTGGTCAGCCCGACGTACGCCTTCACCACGTCGCGCACCGACGGACTCACTGTTGCGGCTGATACAGCGGCAGCGTCCGGCAGCGGCGTCGGGTACGACGTCGTCGCGGCAGAACGCGGGTCGACGGCGGTCACGAACACCTCGAACAGAGTGGGTTGACGCCGGATGAGCGGCGCTGACGATTCAGCAGTCTACGACGCCCCGTAGGAGAGTTCTCGCACCCCCCTCCGATCCCTCGGGAACAGCCGGATCGGCTGAACGGTTGACAAACAGTCGAAGGGTGCACAAAGAGATGAGCGGGCCACAGTAGGCTCATCCTGAGCGAAGAGATCACCATCGAGAGGAGCGCCGCCGGCGTGACGGAGAAGACCAGCCCAAAGCTTGAATGGACCGAACTGGACCAGCGCGCGGTCGACACCGTCCGGGTGCTCGCGATGGACGCGGTCGAGAAGGTCGGCAACGGACATCCCGGGACGGCGATGAGCCTCGCACCGGCGGCGTACCTGCTGTTCCAGAAGGTGATGCGGCACAACCCGGCGGACCCGCACTGGGCCGGCCGCGACCGGTTCGTGCTGTCCGCGGGACACTCCAGCCTGACCCTCTACATCCAGCTCTACCTGGCCGGCTTCGGCCTCGAGCTGGACGACCTGAAGGCGCTGCGGACCTGGGGCAGCAAGACCCCGGGCCACCCCGAGTACCGGCACACCCCCGGCGTCGAGACCACCACCGGTCCGCTCGGCCAGGGTGTCGGCAACGCGGTCGGTATGGCGATGGCGGCCCGCCGCGAGCGCGGCCTGCTCGAGCCGGACGCGCCGAAGGGCGAGGGCCTGTTCGACCACCAGGTGTACGTGATCGCGTCCGACGGTGACATCGAGGAAGGCGTCGCGTCCGAGGCCTCGTCGCTGGCCGGCACGCAGAAGCTCGGGAACCTGACCGTCATCTACGACGCGAACAAGATCTCGATCGAGGACAACACCGACATCGCGCTGTCCGAGGACGTGGCGGCGCGCTACGCGGCGTACGGCTGGCACGTGCAGGACGTCGACTGGACCCAGGGCGGCACCGGCTACGAGGAGGACGTCCAGGCGCTGTACGACGCGCTCGAGGCGGCCCGCGCCGTGACGGACAAGCCGAGCTTCATCCGGCTGCACACGATCATCGGCTGGCCGGCCCCGAACAAGCAGAACACGGGCAAGATCCACGGCTCGGCGCTCGGCGGGGACGAGGTCGCCGCGACCAAGAAGGTCCTCGGCTGGGACCCGGAGCAGACGTTCCAGGTCGCCGACGACGTGATCGCGCACACCCGCGAGGCGCTGGACCGCGGTAAGGCCCTGGAGGTCGAGTGGACCGCGAAGTTCGACGCGTGGAAGGCGGCGAACCCGGAGCGGGCCGCGCTGCTGGACCGGCTCTCGAAGCGTGAGCTTCCGGACGGCTGGAAGGACAAGCTGCCGAGCTGGGAGGCGGACGCCAAGGGTGTCGCGACCCGCGCGGCGTCCGGCGACGTGCTGACCAACCTCGCGCCCGAGCTGCCCGAGCTCTGGGGCGGTTCGGCCGACCTGGCCGGCTCCAACAACACCACCCCGAAGGGGCAGCCGTCGTTCATCCCGGCGGAGTACTCGACCAAGGAGTTCTCCGGCGACGAGTACGGCCGGGTCCTGCACTTCGGGATCCGCGAGCACGCCATGGGCTCGGTGCTGAACGGCATCGCGCTGCACGGCCTGACCCGCCCGTACGGCGGTACGTTCCTGGTCTTCTCCGACTACATGCGCCCGTCCGTCCGGCTGGCCGCGCTGATGCAGCTGCCGGTGACGTACGTGTGGACGCACGACTCGATCGGCCTCGGCGAGGACGGCCCGACGCACCAGCCGATCGAGCACCTCTCGGCGCTGCGGGCGATCCCGGGCCTGGACGTCGTCCGGCCCGGTGACGCGAACGAGACGGCGGCCGCGTGGGCCACCATCCTCGAGCACACCGACCGCCCGGCGGGCCTGGTGCTGACCCGGCAGAACGTGCCGACGTTCCCGCGCGGCACCGACGGGTACGCGACCACGGAGAACGTGCACAAGGGCGCCTACGTGCTGCTCGACACCGAGGGCACACCGGACGTCGTCCTGATCGGCACCGGCTCCGAGGTGCAGCTGGCCGTCGAGGCGCGCGCCAAGCTGGCCGAGGAAGGCGTCAACGCCCGCGTCGTGTCGATGCCGTCGCGTGAGTGGTTCGACGAGCAGGACGACGCGTACCGCGAGTCGGTCATCCCGGCCGGCGTCCGGGCCCGGGTCTCGGTCGAGGCGGGGATCGCGCAGAGCTGGCACGACATCGTCGGCGACTCCGGCCGCTCGGTGAGCCTGGAGCACTACGGCGCGTCCGCGGCGTACCAGACGCTGTACGACGAGTTCGGCATCACGACCGACGCGGTCGTGCAGGCCGCGAAGGACAGCATCGCCGCCGCCGCGCAGATCAGCGGTCCGGGTGTCCCGCCCGGTCGCGCCGCCGCCGGGCCGGTCGGACCGGCCGACGCCAACTGAATCAAACAACACCAAGATTCTTGGAAGAAGGCATCGGAGAAATGAACGATCGCTTGAAAGCACTCGCCGACGCGGGTGTCTCCATCTGGCTGGACGACCTGTCCCGTGAGCGGCTGACCAGCGGCAGCCTGCAGGCGCTGATCGAGGACAAGCACGTCACCGGCGTGACCACCAACCCGACCATCTTCGCCAAGGCCATCTCGGACGCCGACGCATACGCCGAGACGATCGGCAAGCTGGCCGCGCAGGGCGTCTCGACCGACGAGGCGATCCGGGTGATCACCACCAGCGACGTCCGTGACGGCGCCGACGTGTTCAAGCCGACGTACGACGACACCGAGGGCCAGGACGGCCGGGTGTCGATCGAGGTCGAGCCGACGCTGGCGCACGACACCGCGAAGACGGTCGAGCAGGCCAAGCAGCTGTGGGACATCGTCGGCCGGGAGAACGTCTTCATCAAGATCCCCGCCACCAAGGCGGGGCTCCCGGCGATCACCCAGACGCTGGCCGCCGGGATCAGCGTGAACGTGACGCTGATCTTCTCGCTGGAGCGTTACAAGGCGGTCGCCGACGCGTTCCTGACCGGCCTCGAGCAGGCCGTCGAGAACGGTCACGACGTCACCAAGATGGCCAGCGTCGCGTCGTTCTTCGTCAGCCGGGTCGACTCCGAGGTGGACAAGCGCCTCGAGGCGATCGGCACCGACGAGGCCAAGGCGCTGAAGGGCAAGGCGGCGATCGCGAACGCCCGGCTCGCGTTCGAGGCGTACGAGGAGATCTTCGCCTCCGACCGCTGGCGCGAACTGGAGACCGCCGGGGCCAAGCCGCAGCGCCCGCTGTGGGCGTCCACCGGCACCAAGGACCCGTCGTACTCCCCCACGCTGTACGTCGACAACCTGGTCACCCGCGGTGTCGTGAACACGATGCCGGAGGCAACCATCAAGGCGGTCGAGGAGCACAGCGAGATCACTGGCGACACGGTCCGCGGCGACTACGCGGGCGACCGCAAGGTGATCGAGGACCTGGAGCGGCTGGGCATCTCGTACGACGAGGTCGTGCAGCTGCTCGAGGACGAGGGTGTCGCGAAGTTCGACGCGTCCTGGTCCGAGCTGCAGGACACCGTGGCTGCTGCCCTGAAGGCGGCCGCGAAGTGACCAACGTAAGCACGCAGAACGGCGACTGGACCGAGGTCGTCGACAAGCTGGTCGCGGAGAAGATCGCGTCCCGGATCGCCGCGAAGGACGCGACGATCTGGGGCCCGGACGCCGAGGCCGAGGCCTCGATCCGGCTCGGTTGGGTCGATCTGCACGACACCTCGCGGCCGCTGCTGGCCGAGATCGAGGCGCTGCAGGCCGACCTGCGGTCCGAGGGCCTGGACCGGATCGTGCTGTCCGGTATGGGCGGCTCGTCGCTGGCGCCGGAGGTCATCACCCGGACGGCGGGCGTGGAGCTCGTCGTCCTCGACTCGACCGACCCGAGCGTCGTGAAGCGCGCGCTGGACGGTGACCTGTCGAGGACCGTGATCGTGGTGTCCAGCAAGTCGGGCGGCACGGTCGAGACCGACAGCCACCGCCGTACCTTCGCCAAGGCGTTCACCGACGCCGGGATCGACGCCGCCACGCGGATCGTCGTGGTGACGGACCCGGGTTCGCCGTTCGAGAAGCTGTCGGCGGACGAGGGCTACCGCAAGACGTTCCTCGCGGACCCGAACGTCGGCGGGCGGTACAGCGCGCTGACGGCATTCGGCCTGGTGCCGTCCGGTCTGGCCGGCGCCGACATCGCCGAACTGCTCGACCAGGCGGCCGAGGCAGCGCCGGCACTGCAGGCCGACTCGACCGACAACCCGGCGCTCTGGCTGGGCGCGGTGCTCGCGGCGAGCGCGGGCCGGGACAAGGCGATCATCACCGCGGACGGTTCTGACATCGTCGGGTTCCCGGACTGGGCCGAGCAGCTGATCGCGGAGAGCACCGGCAAGAACGGCACCGGCGTACTGCCGGTCGCGGTCGAGGTCGGCGCGCCGGAGCTGCGCAGCGAGGCTGCTGACCTGACCAACGCCCTGCTGGCGGAGAAGGCGACGAGCGGTGTCCCGACGGCGCTGACCTCGGGTTCGCTCGGCGGCCAGTTCCTCCTGTGGGAGGTCGCGACGGCGGTGGCGGGCTACCTGCTCGGCATCGACCCGTTCGACCAGCCGGACGTGGAGAGCGCGAAGAAGGCCGCGCGTGGTCTGCTCGACGCGCAGCCCGAGCCGGAGGCGGCCGCCTTCACCGACGGCGTCGTCGAGGTCCGTGGTTCCGAGGGCCTGCTCGACGGTGTGGACTCGCTGCAGGGCGCGGTCGACGCGCTGCTGGGCAAGCTCGAGCCGAAGGGGTACGTCGCGGTGATGGCGTATCTCGACTCGGAGCGCGATGCCGACCTGATCGCGATCCGCCCGGCGATCACGACCAAGACGGACCGTCCGACGACGTTCGGGTGGGGCCCGCGGTTCCTGCACTCGACCGGTCAGTACCACAAGGGCGGCCACCCGGAGGGCGTGTATCTGCAGATCACCGGGGCGCACACCACCGACGTGGAGATCCCCGACCGTCCGTTCACGTTCGGCACGCTGATCTCGGCGCAGGCCGCCGGTGACGCGAACGTACTGGCGGAGCGTGGCCGTCCGGTGCTGCGGTTGCACTTGACGGACGTCGCGGCCGGCGTACAGCAGCTCCTGTCCCTGTTCAGGTAAGTTCGACACACTCGGAGGGAAGCGGCTGATGACCGCTGAGCTCGGCGAAGATCCGACAGATCCGGTGAACCCGCTGCGCGATCCGCAGGATCGGCGGCTGCCGAGGATCGCCGGGCCGTGCGGCCTGGTGATCTTCGGGGTCACCGGCGACCTGGCCCGCAAGAAGCTGATGCCGGCGGTCTACGACCTGGCGAACCGGGGGCTGCTGCCCCCGGGTTTCGCCCTGGTCGGGTTCGCGCGCCGGGACTACACCAACCAGGACTTCGCCCAGATCGTGCACGACTCGGTGAAGGAGCACGCGCGGACGCCGTTCCGCGAGGAGGTCTGGCAGCAGCTCGCCGAGGGGTTCCGGTTCGTGCCGGGTGACCTGACCGACGACGAGGCGTTCAAGCGGCTCCGGGAGACCGTCGACGAGCTCGACATCACCCGCGGCACCGGCGGCAACCACGCGTTCTACCTGTCGATCCCGCCGGGGCTGTTCCCGGAGGTCGTGCGGCAGCTGTCGGAGCACGGGCTGACCGACGAGATCCCGGGCTCGTGGCGGCGGGTGGTGATCGAGAAGCCGTTCGGTCACGACCTGAAGAGCGCCCGTGAGCTCAACCAGGTGGTCGAGTCGGTGTTCCCGCCCGAGGCGGTCTTCCGGATCGACCACTACCTGGGCAAGGAGACGGTCCAGAACATCCTCGCGCTGCGGTTCGCGAACGCGATGTTCGAGCCGATCTGGAACAGCAACTACGTCGACCACGTGCAGATCACGATGGCCGAGGACATCGGCATCGGCGGCCGCGCCGGGTACTACGACGGTATCGGCGCCGCCCGCGACGTGATCCAGAACCACTTGCTCCAGCTGCTCGCGCTGATCGCGATGGAGGAGCCGGTCAGCTTCGACGCCTGGTCGCTGCGCCAGGAGAAGAAGAAGGTGCTGAACGCCGTCCAGCTGCCGGAGCGGCTCGACCTGCACAGCGCCCGCGGGCAGTACGCGGCGGGCTGGGCCGGCGGTGTGAAGGTGAAGGGGTACCTGCAGGAGGACGGCATCCCGGCGTCGTCGGCGACGGAGACGTTCGCGGCGTTGCGGGTCGATGTCGACACCCGGCGCTGGGCGGGCGTCCCGTTCTACCTGCGCACCGGCAAGCGGCTCGGGCGCCGCGTCACCGAGGTCGCGGTGATGTTCAAGCGCGCGCCGCACCTGCCGTTCAACAAGACCGAGACCGAAGAGCTCGGCCAGAACGCCCTGGTGCTGCGGATCCAGCCGGACGAGGGCATCACGCTGCGCTTCGGCGCCAAGGTGCCCGGTACGTCGATGGAGATCCGCGACGTGAACATGGACTTCGCGTACGGCGGCTCGTTCACGGAGTCCTCCCCCGAGGCGTACGAGCGGCTGATCCTCGACGTACTGCTCGGTGATCCGCCGCTGTTCCCGCAGCACACCGAGGTCGAGCTGGGCTGGAAGATCCTCGACCCGGTGCTCGACTACTGGGCGCGGCACGGCAAGCCGGAGCAGTACGCGTCCGGCGACTGGGGACCGGAGTCGGCGCACGAGATGCTCGCCCGCGACGGACGTGCCTGGAGGCGGCCATGATCATCGACCTGACCGACACCACGTCGAGCGAGATCGCGTCGGCGCTGCTGAAGGCCCGGCGGAACGCGGGCTCGCCGGCCATGGGCATGGTCGGCACGATCGTGGTCGTCGTCGACGAGGCGTCCCACCACGACGCGATGAAGGCCGCGAACGAGGCCGGCCGCGAACACCCGTCCCGGGTCCTGGTCGCGATCCTGCGGCCGGGGCGCGGCGCGTCCGGGCTCGACGCCGAAGTACGCGTCGGCGAAGGCATTCCCGGCGAAGCGGTGCTGCTGCGGCTGCACGGTGAGCTGGCGAAGGTGCCGGAGTCCGTCGTCACGCCGCTGCTGCTGCCAGACTCCCCCGTCATCGTCTGGTGGCCGGGCGGCGGGCCTCGCGTTCCCGCCGAGGACCCGTTGGGCCGGCTGGGGCGGCGCCGGGTGACCGATGCGGCTGCTACGCGGCGTGCGTCGGTGGACTACACCGCGCGGGCCGAGGGGTACGCGCCTGGTGACACCGACTTCGCGTGGACGCGGTTGACGCCGTGGCGTGCGCTGATGGCGGCCGCGCTGGATCAGTACCCGACGAAGGTGACCGGCGCCGAGGTCACGGCCGCTCGGGGCAACCCGAGTGCGGATCTGATGTCGGCGTGGTTGCAGTCGCGGCTCAAGGTGCCGGTGGAGCAGCGGAACTCGCGGGGTCCGGGCGTGACCGCCGTACGGTTGTTCACGCCGTCGGGCCCGATCGCGTTGACGCGTCCGGACGGTGCTGTGGCGACGTTCAGTGTGCCGGGGCAGCCGGATCGGCCGGTGGCGTTGAAGCGGCGTACGACGTCCGAGCTGTTGAGCGAGGAACTGCGGCGGCTCGACCCGGACGACGTGTACGCGAAGACGCTCGCGTGCATGGTCGAGCGGGACGCGATGCCGGCGGACGCCAAGAAGGTCGCGGAGACGGCGCGGAAGTCCACGGCGGCCAAGGTGACCGCGGCCGGGAAGAAGGTCGTGGCCAAGAAGCCGGCCGCTGCCAAGAAGGCTCCCGCTAAGAAGGCTGCTGCGAAGAAGGTTGCTGGGGGCAAGAAGGCGGCGAAGCGATGAACCAGGCCGAGCTGCTGATCCACGCCGATGCCGACGATCTGGCGTACGCCGTCGCGTCCCGCTTCATCACCCGGGTCGTCGATGCGCAGAGCACCGGTGGTGTCGCCCACGTGGTGCTGACCGGCGGCCGGGTCGCTGCCGTCGTCTACCGGGCTGTCGCGGAGTCGCCGGCCCGGAACCAGATCGACTGGCAGCGGGTCGAGTTCTGGTGGGGTGACGAGCGTTTCCTGCCCGACGGCGACCCGGACCGGAACGAGACGCAGGCCCGGGACGCGCTGCTGTCCCACCTGGACGTCGACCCGGCGCGGGTGCACCCGATGCCGGCCGACACCGGGCAGGGCGCCGAGGCCGCGGCTGCGGCGTACGCGGAGGAGCTGGTTGCCGCGGGTTCGCCGAAGTTCGACGTACTGATGCTCGGCGTCGGCCCTGACGGGCATGTGGCCTCGCTGTTCCCCGGCTATCCGCAGCTCGCGGTGACCGAGGCCGCGGCGGTCGCCGTCCACGACTCCCCGAAGCCGCCGCCGACCCGGGTCTCGTTGACGTTCCCGCGGCTGGACCGGGCGCGGGAGGTCTGGTTCGTGGTGTCGGGCGAGGACAAGGCCCACGCGGTCTCCCAGGCGCTGACCGGTGGCGATATCCCGGCGGCCCGCCCGCACGGACAGGACCGCACGCTCTGGCTCCTCGACCAGGCTGCCGCCTCGAAGCTGAGCTGAGGTGGCCTGAACGCACCCTATGGTTGGTCGCCGAGGGGGCCTGCACGGCGACTGACCGGGAGCTAGGCATGCTGAAGAAGACCATCGCGGTGGCGGCGAGCATCACGCTCGCCGCCACTGTTTTCGTTGCCACCTCAGACAATCCCGTCGAGGCGGCCGCGCCGGTGCTGATGGGCGTCCACGACGACGTCGCGCCGAAGGACCTGGCGAAGCGGTATCCCGGCGTACGGGCGACCCGCGAGTTCGTCAACGGGGTCCAGCCGGTGAAGACCGATCTGCGGAAGAAGTACGCCGGGGTCGCGCAGGCGTCCTGGGACGCGGGGCTGATCCCGTTCGTCAGCATCAAGACCGCCCCGGCGGCGACCGGCGCCGGGAAGTACGACGTACGGCTCCGGGAGCTCGCGGTGTGGTTGAAGGAGCGGCCGGACACGTACTTCATCTGGTATCACGAGCCCGAGAACGACATGGACGGGCCGACGTTCGCGAAGGCGTTCAAGCGCGTCCGGGACGTGATGAAGGCGGCGAACCCGCACGTCAAGGTCGGGTACTCGGCGATGGCGTTCCAGTGGGACGGCCAGCCGCGGACGAAGGACCCGAAGCCGTGGCGGGTCGAGGCGGACTTCTACGGCGCCGACACCTACAGCGGCGGCACGCAGCCCGCGACCGCGATCGTCAGCGAGCACGCGGGGCACATGCGCTGGTACCGCGAGGTGGTGCAGAAGACACCCGGTGCGGCAGCGAAGTGGGGGCTGACCGAGCGCGGGTTCAAACGGACGAAGAGCGATCAGGCGCGCGCGGGCGAGATCGACCGCGAGACGGCGTACCTCGACCAGCTGCCGGCGGGCGCGCGGCCGGCGTTCTACCTGTACTGGAACACGAAGGGCACCGAGGGCGATCCCGATCTGGTGAACGGCCCGAAGGCGCGGGCCGCGGTGGCCCGGATGGTCGGGAAGCTCGGCTGAGTTCGGTCAAGGCCGAACTGTGCGGGTGACAGACTCGGGCGTATGACGACGTTCCGCGAGTTGCATGCCGACCGGTTCGTGATGCCGAATGCCTGGGACGCCGGGAGTGCGGTGATCCTCGCGGCCGCCGGGTTCCCGGCGATCGCGACGACCAGCGCGGGGATCGCGTTCTCGCTGGCGAAGGGCGATCACACGCTGCCGGACGGCGCGCCGGCGGTGTCGCGGGAGCAGATGTTCGAGCGGGTCCGCGAGATCACCGCGGCGAGCGCCGTACCGGTGAACGGGGATCTCGAGGACGGGTACGGCGCCGAGCCGGAGCGGGTCGCGGACACGATCAGGCTGGCCCGCGAGGCCGGGCTGGCCGGCGGCAACATCGAGGACTACGACGGGCGGGAGCTGTACGACGCGGCACTCGCGGTCGAGCGCATCGTGGCGGCGCGCGAGGCGGCCGGCGACGAGTTCGTGCTGACCGCGCGGACCGACGGGCAGCTGCTCCGTACGCCGACCTCGGTGCGCGACTCGATCGACCGGGCGAACCGTTTCCGCGCGGCGGGTGCGGACTGTCTCTACGTCCCCGGCGTCAACGACCTCGACACGATCCGCACGCTGGTTGCCGAGATCGACGGGCCCTTGAACGTGGTCATCGGTCTCGGCATCTCCACGCTGACGGTCGCCGATCTGCAGGCGGCCGGCGTCGTGCGGATCAGCCTCGGCGGCAGCATCGCCCGCGCGGCCCTCGGCTTCGTCCGCCGCAGCGCGGAGGAGCTGGCGACAAAGGGCACCATCACGTTCGCGGCCGACCAGATCCCACAGGCTGACTTGAACGAGCTCTTTGCGCGATCATCCAAAGGTGAGCGCTGAGCCGAGATTGCGGTCCGTGGCGCTGGCCCACGGGATCGTCGGGCTGGCCACCTGCCTGTGCCTGCTCGTCTTCTACGCCGGCGCCGACTCGCTCGGCGCCGTCAACGACGTCGGGAACGCGGTGTTCGGCGTCCTGAGCTTCTGCCTCGCCTGGCTCACCCGCCCGCCGTGGCGACTGCTGTGGGTGGCAGGGCTCGGAACCGTGCTCACGATCGTGGGCACCGTGCTGGTGATGAGCGAGACCACCGGCTTCTACCTCGCGGGCCTCTGGTCGGGCTTCGGGTTCGCGCTCATCGGAGTCTGGCTGGTGTGGGCCGGGAGCATCGGGCGGTTGCGGCGGGCGGGGCTGATCGCCGGCGCGGTGATGATGCTCGGTCTGATCGGAGTGCCCGGGATCGCGATGGGTATCGACGTCATGGAAACCGCCCCGGCGTGGACCTTCGTCGCCGGATTCGGCTGGGCCGGGACGTACCTGCTGTTCCCCGCCTGGAGCCTACGGCTGGCCGGGCGGAACGTCGCCGAACGCGGCAGCTAGCGGCGGGAACATCTCGCGCACGTCTCCCCCGCCCACCCAGATCCCGATCGCCAGCGCGGCGGTTGCCTCCAGCAACTTCGCCCGCCGCAGTCCGCCCGCGAGCACCGGCGTACATCCCAGATCCCGCACCAGCTCCGCGACCTGGTCCACGCCGCTGTCGCCGCAGATCGGTACGCCGAGGCCGGCGGGCGGATTCCGCCACACCGCGTCGGCCGCCAGGTTGAACGCCTTCACGACCCGCACCTCCGGCACAGCCCGACTGATCGCCTCGGCCGTTGCCGGCTGCGCCAGCGTGAAGTCCCGGTGATCCAGCGCATTCGTGCAGTCGATCAACGTCGTACCAGCAGGCACCGCCCCCGCGACCGACACCGCCACGTCGGCAGGCACGGCCAGCAGTACGACGTCGCCGTACGCCGCTGCCTCCTGCAACGTCCCGGCCGTGGCACCGGCCCGTTTGGCCACCTCGGCGGCCTTGTCCGCCGAGCGTCCGCCCACCATCACGTCGTGGCCCGCCTTGACCCATTGCGAGGCCAGCGCCTCGGCCATCAACCCGTTGCCCAGTGTTCCTATTCGCATGCGTCGACCGTAGACAGTTCGATGCGCACCTCTTGGTGTCCATCGGCCGACGCACAATGGACAGGTGAGATTCTTCGCCGACTGCCAAGCACGCGTCGCGGCCGACCTGATCAGCGGGCGCTGGCCGATGGTCGTGCTGTACTCGCTCTCGAACGGCCCCGCGCGTCCCGGCGAGCTCCGCAAACAGATCGGCGGAATCAGCCAGAAGGTCCTCACCGAGACGCTACGCCGCCTCGAGCACAACGGCCTCGTCGAACGCACCCGGTACGCCGAAGCGCCGCCCCGGGTCGAGTACTCGCTGACCGTCGCCGGCAAGGATCTCCTGGTCCCGATCCGCGCCCTCGGCGACTGGGCCGCCGTGTACGCCGACCAGCTCCCGACCGCCACCCACTGACCTATCCGGAGGGTCCTCCGCAAAGCGAGATAGGATTCCGGGTATGACAGCTTCCGATTCCACCGACCGTCCGTACGGCGCGTTCCCCGTCCGGATCGGTCTGCAGGTCCAGCCCCAGCACGCCCAGTACGCCGACATCCGGCGGACCGTGGCGGCGGCCGAAGAGATCGGCGTTGACGTTGTTTTCAACTGGGACCACTTCTACCCGCTCAGCGGTGAGCCCGAGGGTCTGCACTTCGAGTGCTGGACCATGCTGGCCGCCTGGGCCGAGGCGACCGAGCGGGTCGAGTTCGGCGCCCTGGTCACCTGTAACTCCTACCGCAACCCCGACCTGCTCGCCGACATGGCGCGGACGGTCGACCACATCAGCGACGGCCGGCTGATCTTCGGTATCGGCTCCGGCTGGTTCGAGAAGGACTACGACGAGTACGGCTACGAGTTCGGTACGGCGGGCGGCCGGCTGGACGCACTGGGCGAGGCGCTGCCGCGGATCGAGCAGCGCTGGACCAAGCTCAACCCGAAGCCGACCCGGGACATCCCGGTGCTGATCGGCGGCGGCGGTGAGAAGAAGACGCTGAAGCTCGTCGCCAAGCACGCGAACATCTGGCACGGGTTCGGCGACGCCGAGACGATCGCGCACAAGCACGCCGTACTCGACGAGCACTGCGCGACGATCGGCCGCGACCCCGGCGAGATCGAGCGTTCGGTCGCCGTCGGCGACAAGACGCCCGAGCAGGTCGGCAAGTCGCTGCTCGACGTCGGCACCCGGCTGTTCACCGTGCACTCCTCCGGCCCCGACTACGACCTCGGCCTGCTCCGCGAGTGGGTCTCGTGGCGCGACGAGGTCAACGCGAAGTAGTACTCGCTGTACTTTTGAGCACCCGCCAACCATCCGCGCGGCCCGAAAACGGTTGGTGGGTGCTCAAAGACGCCGCGGGGGCGGCGGATAGGATTTCCGGCATGTCTACGTTGCCTGGGAATGGTTCGGTGCGGCCTATCACTCGGTGGGGTGAGGACGTCATGCATCGGGTCAATCAGCCTGTCACCGACTTCGGGGACGAACTGCAGACGCTTGTCGCCGACATGGTCGCGACGATGAACGCGGCCGAGGGCGTCGGCCTGGCCGCGAACCAGGTCGGCGTGGACCTGCAGCTGTTCGTGTTCGACTGCCCCGACAAGGAGGGCAAGCGGGTCCAGGGCGTCGTGTGCAATCCGACGCTCGAACTCCCGGAGGGCAAGGACCGCAACCTCGACGAGGGTGACGAGGGCTGCCTGTCGCTGCCCGGCGCATTCACCAAGTGCGCCCGCCCCGACTTCGCCAAGGTCACCGGCGTCGACCAGCACGGCAAGCCGGTCAGCTTCGAGGGCGACGGCCTGCTGGCCCGCTGCCTGCAGCACGAGACCGACCACACCCAGGGCATGGTCTTCGGCGACCGCCTCTCCCGCAAATACAAGAAGCGGCTGTTCGCGGAGGCCGAGGAGTTCGCCCCCGACTACCCGACCGACTGGCCCGTCACCCCGATGGTCGAGCACGAGGACGAGCACGAGGACACCCCCGCCACCTGAGCTACCAGCGGGCCTTCTCCAGGTCGATCCCGTCGACGGTTTCGGCGGCAGTCTGACCGGTGGTGTCGATCCACAGGCCTCGGCGCGGGATGTCGTCGAGGCCGGCCTGGAGCGCCCGTACGCCGTCTTCTAGCGAGGGGCCCCAGTCGCGGTAAGAGTTCGCGCCGCCGCGGCCGATCTCCCGCTCGACGATCGACTCGACCGCCGGGACGAGGACGATCAGGTACGGGTCGACATCGTGCAACCGGGAGAACCAGCGCTCGACGTGCTCGCCCAGGACGATGTCGCTGCAGACGAAGTCGAACCCGGCGTCGGCGTAATGCTGTGCGACCAAGGCGCTGGCGTCGTACCGGAGCTGCAGCTGGCGCACGGCCTCGGCCGACGGGTCGGGCGTCATGACCTCGGCGCCCGCGACCACGCCGCGGTAGAACACGTCTCCGTCGAGCGTTGCGGCCGGCGGCCCCATCCGGGCGGCGAGGAGCGGTGCGATCGTGGACTTCCCCGCGGCCTGCATCCCGGTGACCAGGACTACTTTCGCCATTCCTCCGCCTTGAGTGAGTAGATCGTGGCGTCGAACGGTACGCCGTCGTCCTCCAGTACCGCCTCGTGGTCGAAGCTCATCCCGAGCCGGCGCATGACCGCGATGCTACGGACGTTCGGAGTGTCGGTCACCGCAATTACCCGTGACAGGCCGGCCTCGCCGAACGCGTGGTCGAGCCACGACGCGGCCGCCTCGGTCGCGTACCCGTGCCCCCAGTACTCCCGCGCCAGCCGCCACCCGATCTCGAGGTCGTCCGGGTACCACTGCTCCTTGCTGAGTCCGCAAGCGCCGAGGAAGACGCCGTCGGAGCGCCGTTCGACCGCCAGGAAGCCGAACCCGTGTGCTTCGTAGAACGCGTTGATCGCCCACGCGGTCCGGTCCGAGTCCTCGCGGTCCAGCGGCGGGCCGAGGTACTGTGTGACGTCGGGATCGGCGTTCAGCGCGGCCCACGGTTCCAGGTCGGACTCGCGGAACGGGCGCAGTACCAGGCGTTCCGTCGTACGCATGCTTCCCCCTCAGCGAGTGGCGTAGAACGCTACTGCTGCTGAGGATGCCACGTTGAGGGAGTCGACGCCGCCGGCCATCGGGATGCGCACGGTCAGGTCTGCCTGTTCGAGCACGTGCGGTTTGAGGCCGTGCCCTTCGGTGCCGAAGATCAGCGCGAGCTTGGGGTCCTTGCGGTCGGCGAGTTCGTCGAGCGTGATCGAGTCGTCGGCGAGCGCCATCGCGGCGGCGACGTACCCGTTGTCCTGCAGGTGCCGCAGGTCGCCGGGCCAGTCCCGCAGGCGGGTCCAGGGGACCTGGAAAACGGTCCCCATCGACACCTTGATCGAGCGCCGGTACAGCGGGTCGGCGCACGTCGGCGTCACCAGGACCAGCCCGACGCCGAGCGCGGCCGCGGCGCGGAACCCGGCGCCGACGTTGGTGTGATCAACGATCTCGTCGAAGATCGCGATCCGCCGTACGTCGTCCGTGAGCAGCTCCGGCAGCGGTACGGCGGGCTGCCGCTTGTACGACGCCAGCGCGCCGCGGTGCACGTGGAACCCGGTGACCTGCTCGGCCAGCTCCTCCGAGACGACGTACACCGGCTTGTCCGGCCATTTCTCCAGCACGTCCCGCAGCGAGTCGAGCCACCGCGGCGCGAGCAGGAACGACCGCGGCTCGTACCCGGCGTCCGCTGCCCGCCGAATCACCTTGTCCCCCTCGGCGATGAACAGCCCGTGTTCTTCCTCGAGCAACCGCCGAAGACTGACCTCCCGCAACCGAACGTAGTCGGAAAGCCGCGAGTCCTCCGCGTCCTCAACCGGTACCAGCGTCACGCAGACCCCGCTCCGGAGCCCTCGCCGTCCCGTGCCTGCTCTGCTACCTCCACCACGTTGCCGATGACAACGATCGCCGGTGCGCCGACGCCCTCGTCCGCCATCGCCTGCGCGATCCCGCCCAGATCCGACGTCACCATCCGCTGCCCCGGAAGGGTGCCATCGGCAATCGCGGCCGCAGGAGTCTCCGCCGGCCGGCCCGCCTCAATCAGCCGCGACGCGATCGCCGGCAAGTTCTCCACCGCCATCAGCAGCACCAGCGTCCCGCGCAACTGAGCCAACGCATCCCAGTTCACCAGCGAATCCGGATGCGACGGCGGAATATGCCCCGACACCACCGTGAACTCGTGCGTCACCCCACGATGCGTCACCGGGATCCCCGACACCGCCGGCACCGAGATCGAGCTGGTGATCCCCGGCACCACGGTCCACGGCACCCCGGCCGCCGCACACGCCAGCGCCTCCTCGAACCCGCGGCCGAACACGTACGGATCCCCGCCCTTGAGCCGTACGACGACCTTCCCCTGCTGCCCGCTCTCCACCAGGATCCGGTTGATCTCCTCCTGCTGGGCGGCCCGCCCGCGCGGCAACTTCGCCGCGTCGAACAGCTCCACATCAGGATGCAGCTCGTCCAGCAACTGCTGCGGCGCCAGCCGGTCCGCGACCACCACATCGGCCTCGGCGAGCAACCGCCGTCCGCGCACCGTGATCAGATCCGGATCGCCCGGCCCCCCACCGACCAGGTACACCCCTGGCCGCCGATCCACGTCCCGCGCCGCCAGCTCCCCGGTGCGCAGTCCTTCGAGGATCGCGTCCCGTACGGCGGCCGACCGGCGGTGATCGCCGCCGCCGAGGACACCGATCGTCACGTTGTCGTGCTGCCCGGACGCCGGCGTCCACGCGGTCGCCCGGGACCGGTCGTCGGATCGCACGCAGAAGATCCGCCGCTCCTCCGCCTCCGCCGACACCTGGTCGTTGACCGCGGCGTCGTCCGTCGCGACCACGACGTACCAGGCGCCGTCGAGGTCGCCGGCGGCGTACCCGCGCTCGATCCAGGTCAGCGACGGGTTGCCGAGCAGCCCTTCGATCGTCGGCGTGATGGACGGCGAGACGAGGTCGATCCGCGCCCCGGACTCGAGCAGCCGCGGCAGGCGCCGTTGGGCGACGCCTCCACCGCCGACGACGACCACGCGCCGCCCTTCGAGGACGAGGCCGGACAGGTACTGGTTCGTCACGAAGTGATCCCCGCGTCCTCGAACGTGGCCATCTCGGCGAGCGCCCGGACCGCGCAGGTCAGGATCGGGTACGCGAGCACCGCGCCGGTCCCCTCACCGAGCCGCAGGTCCAGGTCGACCAGCGGCTGCAGGCCGAGCTGCTTGAGCGCGACCGCGTGCCCGGGCTCGGCGGACCGGTGACCGGCGACGCAGTAGTCGACGACGGCCGGGTGGAACGCCTGCGCCACCAGCGCGGCCGCCCCGGCGATCACGCCGTCGAGGATCACCGGTGTGCGGTTGGCCGCCGCCCCGAGGATGTACCCGGCGAGCGCGGCGTGCTCCAGGCCGCCGTACGCCTGCAGAGCCTTGAGCGGCTCGGTCGCCGGTACGCCGTGCAGCGCGAGAGCATCCCGTACGACGGCCGTCTTGTGCGCCAGCGCGGCGTCGTCGATCCCCGTCCCGCGACCGGTGACGGCGTCGGCGGTCGCGCCCGTGAAGGTCGCGATCAGCGCTGCCGAGGCGGTGGTGTTGGCGATCCCCATGTCGCCGGTGAGCAGGCAGCGGTACCCGTCCTTCACCAGCTGGTCAGCGAGGTCGAACCCGACCGCGATCGCCTTGCGCGCCTCCTCGTCGGTCAGCGCGTCGGTCTGCGAGAGGTCGCGGGTGCCCGGGCGGACCTTCGCGTGCACGATGTCCAGCTGCTCGACCGGGGTGGCGACGCCGACATCGACCACGCGGACGTCGACGCCGTTGTTCTTGGCGAACGCGTTCACGGCCGCGCCGCCGCCGGCGAAGTTCGCCAGCATCGCGGCGGTCACTTCCTGCGGCCACGGCGACACGTTCTGCGCGTGAACACCGTGATCGGCCGCGAACACCGCCACCACGGCCGGGGCCGGCACGGCGTACGTTCCGGTCATCCCGGCCACCTTCACGGACAGCTCCTCGAGAACACCGAGCGACCCGGCCGGCTTCGTCAGTTGCGCGTGCCGCTCCGCCGCCGCCCGCATCGCTCCGGAATCCCCCGGTGCGATCCGCTCCAGGTATTCCTCCAGCGCGCCGTTCATCGCGTCCTCCATCCGTTCCCGCCTGTTCCGGTCCGATCTTCGCATCCCCGAGTGTGTGCCCTGGGACGGACCGGCGGGATGTGGACAGTAGTGTCGGAATCACCACATCCCGCGATCTCCCGGAGGGCTCACAGATGTCGCTCGATCGTCCCGTCGCACCGGACCCGTACAAACTCCTCCCGGAGGTCGGTGCGTTCACCGTCACCAGCACCGACGTCGCCGACGGCGAGCCGCTGGCCGACGACCACGCGTTCGCGGGCGGCAACACGTCGCCGCAGCTCAGCTGGTCCGGGTTCCCGGCCGAGACCAAGGCCTTCGTCGTGACCTGCTACGACCCGGATGCCCCGATCGTCTCCGGCTTCTGGCACTGGGTCCTGGTGAACCTCCCTATCACCGTCACCGAACTCCCCACCGGCGCCGGCACCACCGAACGCCTCGACAACGGCGCCTTCCACGTCCGCAACGACTTCGGCACCAAGTCCTTCGGCGGCGCGGCCCCACCCGCAGGCGACCAGATCCACCGCTACTACTTCGTCGTCCACGCCATCGACGTCGAAGCCCTGGATGTCGACGCCGATGCGACCCCCGCCGTAGTCGGCTTCAACCTGGCCTTCCACACCCTCGCCCGAGCGATCCTCACCCCGACCTACCAGCTCGCCGAGTAGTCCTCAGAGCGCGGCGACGTAGACCCATTCGCCGGCTTCGCGGGTGAAGGTGCTGTTTTCGGATTGGGTGCCTGGTACGCCGTTCTTGGTGTAGTGGGCGTGGAATTCGACGGTGCCTTCGGTGTGGAAGGGGCTGCCGCCGGTGGTGTTGACGATGTCCAGGCCGGTCCATTTCTGGCCTGGGGTGAAGTCGATGGCGGCGGGGCGGGTGGTGAGGGACCAGGTCCGGCGCAGGTACGCCGCGTCGCGCATCGCGAAGGCGGCGTACCTGGACCGCATCAGCTGCTCCGCCGTCGTGGCGGTCGCTTCGCCACGGTGCAGGCGGCCGCAGCAGGCGGCGTACGGCAGGTCTTGTCCGCAGGGGCAGGTGGGAACTGACATGCCCCGATTGTTGCCCATCCGCCGTGATCTACTGCCGTGATGGTGACCGAGGCGGCACGGCGGCGGCGGGTCATGGTGCGGCCGGTGATGGACTGGTACGCCGCTGTGGACGGCGTCGACGCGGTGATGCTGGGTGGGTCGACCGCCCGCGGGGACGCGGATCGCTGGTCAGACATCGAGGTCGGCGTGTTCTGGCAGCGACCGCCCACAGAGGCGGAGCGTCTCGCGGTGGCAGGCGCTGCCGACGTTCGGTTGGTGAACGTCGGCGGGCCGCCCTGGGACGACCACCTGTACCTGGGCGAACCGCGGCCGGAGGGGCTGCTGGTCGAGGTCGCCCATACGTTGACGCAGACGGTCGAGAACTCCCTGGACGAGCTGCTCAGCGGCAAGCCCGACGGCCAGGTCATGCAGCTGGCGCAAGGGATCATCGACGGCCGCGAGGTGATCGGGCCGCGGGCGGAGCTCGTCGCGCGCTGGCAGGAGCGTGTGGCGACGTACCCACGCGACCTGGCACTCGCCGTCGTCCGGTACAACGGGAACATCGAGAAGTTCTGGCGCTGGCAGATGTTCTACGAGCGCGACAACCCGCTTCTCGTCGCGCGCGAGTTCGTGCGCATGACCAACCAGCTGCTCTCCGTCCTCTACGCCCTCAACGGCCGCTACAGCGGTCACGTGCTGGCCTTCAAACGCCTCGATGCGCTCGCCCTCCCACTCGCGCCGCCGTCACTCCCCACCCGCCTCCGTGCGGTCTTCGACCGGCCCGCGCCCGAAGGCGCCCAGACTCTGCACGACCTGATCGAGGAAACCTTCGACCTCGTCGAACGGCACCTACCCGAGGTCGACGTCGCCGCCCTACGCGCCACCTTTCGCAGCGACCGGAAACCGCTGGACTGACAGCTGTGGATCGGACAACGGCAGACTTGCCACCTCCGCGCACAGGTCGTCGGACTGCTCCCGGCTGAGCTCGTCCGACAGCACGACGTCGACGCGGCCGCCCTTCCGGCCCCACGCGCCGACGATCCGCCCGTCGACCATCAGCCCGTTCGGGTGGAAGGAGTCGGCCGCCGGCGTCAGCGCCCGCAGACCGGGCGCGATGAACCGGCCGTCGCGGTCCCGACCGAACAGCCGCAGGTCCGGCGCCGGCAGCAACCGCATCCCACGCGGCGCCTCCGCCGACCACACACGATCCGCGTCGTCCCGAAGTATCCACCCCGGTACGCCGTCGAAGTCGACCTCGGCCAGCTCGTCGGCCACCTGGTCCCACACCACGCGCGCATCGGCCGGCGACAACCCGGACCACCACGCGAACACCTTCGGCGTCGTCGGCCCGAAGTAGTGAACATGGCGCCGGCACAGCTCCCGCCGCGCGTCGGCCACGTCGATGTCGGGTCGCGGCACCTCACGCGCCCACAGCGACGTCGTATCCCACCGCACCGCGATCCGCCCGCTCGCGCACGCCTCACGCAGCCCGTCGATCCCGGCGCCGCGCCTCTCCTGCCCGTTGAGCGTCTGGCAGACCTGCTCCGCGAGTCTGTCGACCCGGCGCGAGTCCAGCGGCATCCGGCCCAGCGTCAACACCCCGAAGTCCCGCACCGGCACCACGTACACGGCCGCCCGCGGACTGTACGTCTGGATCAGCGACGGATGCTCCCAGTCGCCCGGCGTACAACCCGCCATCCGCGCGTGCAGTCCGAGCAACGCGTCCCGCGGCGCGGTGTCCTGCAACCCGACGTACGCCGCCTCCTCGTGCGACCCGGCCTGTAGCCGCTCAACCAGGCGGTTCACGTGCAGGCGGTAGGCGATGGCCCGCTCCCGCGTCACAATCCGCATGACAGCGACCGTAGCCAGAAAACACGCCACCGAGTGACCTATTTGTCAGGAGCGCCATGCTGAAAACCAATCGCCTGGACCTGGTGGCGTTCGACCTCGAGCGCGACCTCGCGGCGCTGCACGCGATGTTCTCGGACCCGGAGTGGGCGCGGGGCGGATACATGACGCCGACCACGTCCGTTGACGAGTCGCGGGAGCGATTGGCGCGGGAGTTCGGGGACAACGGCGGGTGGACGTGGGTACTGCGCGTGCGCCCGGACGAGGACGCGGCGGGCGTGATCGGCGTGTTCTCGGATCAGGGCAGCTCGATCCGCGGCATGGGGTGGTACCTCAGGCGTGAGCGCTGGGGTGCGGGGCTGATGAGCGAGGCGGCGCGGGCGGTGAGCGATCATTTGCTGCTGCAGCCGTCGATCACCGGGGTCGAGGCGTGGATCGACTCGCGCAACGGACGGTCGATCGCGGTCGCGCGGCACGCGGGTCTGGACCTCGTCGGCCGATTGCCGCGCACGCATTACGGCGAGATCGCCCAGTCCGTCGTCATGGGCCGCGCCGCCGAACCGCACGACCCGGTGACGCTCGGCGTCTCGCCCGCCCTGCACGTCCAGGACGTGGACGGCACCGCGCGGCTCCTGTGCGACGTCCTCGGACTCCATGTCCGCTTCCAGCTCGACGACCTCGCCCTCCTCGGCTTCACCGAGTGGAACGGCCAGAGTGGGCTCGAGGTACGGCGCGCGACGGGCGCCATCTCCCCCGCCACGGTCACTGTCGACATCGGCGTACTGGTGGACCCGCTGTACGCCGCCGCTCGCGCCGCCGGCCTCGTCGACTCCACACCGCCCGAAGACACCCCGTGGTACCGCCGTACCTTCACCCTCGTCCTGCCCGAGGGACACCGGCTGACGATCTCTGGGCCTGTTAATCCTCGCTGAGTGGGAAGGCGCGGATGATCACCGCGGTGGGGGTGCCGTTCGTCGGTTCTGTGGTGGTGAAGTCGCGGAGGACTCGGTGGAGGCGGGCGCGGAGTTCGGCGAGTTCGCCGTCCGTCAGGGTGACGACCTCGCTGAAGGCGAAGTCCTCGTCGTCGGAGGTCTTCGCGGCCAGCCAGCTCGCATACGCGGTGTCCTCGAGCTCGCGGTTGAGCGTCGACTGCTCGGTCCGCGCCCGGCGCCACGGTTTCACCCGGCCGGCCGCGCCCGGCTCCGGCTCGATCACCCCGAGCGCCTCCAGCCGGCGCAGATGGAACGAGCACGAGCCGGTGCTCTCCCCCAGCTCACGGGCGGCGATCGTCGAAGTCGTCGTACCGTCCCGGTCGATCAGCGTCAGCAGCGCTTCCCGCAGCGGGTGCGCGCGGACGACATCACGGCGGTTCGGCGTACTGCTCTCCATGCCGCGCATCCTATCCCGGGCTTTGCAAAGGTCAGACTTTGCATAGTACGGTCTTTGTATGCTGACCGACGAGGTACGGCGGGGCACGCCGCGGCGCATCACGGAGTACGGCGAGGAGATCCTGCACCGCCCGTGCCGGCCCGTGACCGAGTACGGCGTCGCGCGCTGGGGCGAGCTGATCGACGACCTCTTCGCGACGATGTGGGTCGCCGAGGGGTGCGGGCTGGCGGCGAACCAGGTCGACGTCGACGCGCAGCTCTTCGTCTACGACCTCACCGACGAGTACGGCGATCGGCACGTCGGGCACGCGTTCAACCCGCGGATCGAGACCGCGCCCGCTGGTCGGCACCCAGCGAGCTACCGAAGGCTGCCTGTCAGTACCCGGTGCCAACGCACCGCTGGACCGTCCCGCCCGCGCGATCCTGCACGCGTACGACGTCGATGGCCGGCCGTTCACGGTCGAGTCCACCGGCTACTTGGCCCGCTGCCTGATCCACGAGACCCAGCACCTCGGCGGCATCGTCTACGTCGACCACTTCTCCCCCGCCGCCCGCGCGCAGGTCCTGGCCCAGTCAGCCGACCGGCGTGCGTCCGTGATGAACCATCGCAGCAACCGCCAGCTGACGTTTATGACTGAGCGGGAGCGGTGACGTCGCGACGGAGACCTTGGAGTACGTCGAGTTCGCGGTCGATCTCGCGGCGCTTCGCTTCCAGGCGCTGAACCTCCTGGGCGAGGAGCGTCTCCAGCACGCCGGTGCGTTCTTCGGGTGGGGCGTCGAGGCACGGCAACAGTTCGCCGATGACGGCGCTGCCCAGCCCGGCCGCGAACAGGTGCTGGATCATCACGACCCGTTCGACCATCGACTCGTCGAAGTCGCGCCAGCCGCCCGAGGTGCGGTTCGAGCGGATCAGGTCCTGTTCCTCGTAGTACCGCAGTGAGCGTGTGCTCACGCCGGTGGCTTCGGCGACTTCTCCGATCCGCATGGGGTCCAGTGTTGCACCTGACACCAATGTGAAGTTCCACCCTGGGGAGGTCGCACCGTCCCCGGAAGGAACCTCATGCACTGGCTTTACCTCGCGATCGCCGTCGTGTTCGAGATCGCCGTGGCGATCTCGGCCGGCAAGGCGCAAGGCTTCAAACACCGCGGCTGGACCGCGGCGACCCTCGTCACCGGCGGCCTCGGCACGTACTTCCTGAGTCGCGCCCTTCTCACCTTCGACGTCGGCGTCGGGTACGCCCTGTGGACGTCACTCGCCGGAGTCGGCATCACCCTGCTCGGCGCACTCCTCTTCGGTCAGAAACTCACGTTGCACAAGGCCATCGGCATCGCCTTGGTCATCGGCGGCGTCGTCGGACTTCAGCTCTCGAGCGGGTCGTGATCGCATGAACACCAAGCCTCAGTCGTCCCGTACTGCCTGGCTCACGCTGCTACTGGCCGGCGCCTTCGAAGTCGGCTACGCACTCTCGGTCGGAGGCAGCCACGCCTTCACCGTCTGGCAGTGGTCCGTAGCAGCCGCCGTCTTCTTCCTGCTAACCCTCTGGGCCCTCAGCCAAGCCCTACGCACCATCGAGGTAAGCATCGGCTACGCCACCTGGGCAGGCCTAGGCTCAGCCGGCGCCGCCCTCCTGGGCCCACTCTTCTTCAACGAACCCCTAACCCCCACCAAAGCCCTCTGGCTAACCATCACCATCACCGGAGTCATCTACCTAAAACTCGCCGACAAACAACCCACCTGACCCCAGCAAACCCGCAGGTGTTTGTTGGGTGGGTGGCGGGGAGCCTGGTGGACTCCCCGCCGGTTTGGGGTCAGTCCTTGATGCCGGACTGGGTTACGCCCTGGATCAGGTAGCGCTGGAGGAAGGCGAAGATCAGGACGAGGGGGAGGATCGAGACGGCGACCGCCATGAACAGCTCGTGGATGTTGATGGTTTGGGCGGTGATGAAGGTCGACATCGCGACCTGGATGGTCCACGAGGACGAGTCCTGACCGATCACGAGTGGCCACAGGAACGAGTTCCAGTTGCCGATGAACGTGATCGCCGCGAGCGCCGCGAAGAACGGCAGCGAGTTCGGTACGACGATCCGCCAGAACACCCCGAAGTACCCGGCGCCGTCGACCCGCGCCGCCTCCTCCAGCTCCCGCGGAAATCCGAGGAAATACTGCCGGAAAAGGAACGCCGCGAACCCGCTGAACAACGTCGGGATGATGAGCCCGCGCAGCGACGACACCCAGCCGAGCGACGACACCACGATGAACGACGGGATGAACGTGACCGCGCCCGGGATCATCAGCGTCGCGACGATCGCGTAGAAGATCTTGTCCGCGTGCCGATAGGGAATGCGGGCCAGCCCGTACCCGGCCATCGATGCCAGCAGCAACTGTCCGGCGGTCCCGAGGATCGCGACGACGGCCGAGTTGTACATCGCCCGCGCCATCGGCACCGTGGTGTCGTTGAACAGCTCGCTGATGTTGCTCCACTGCAGGTGCGAGGGGAACAACGTCCAGTCGGGCGCGGTGATGTCCTGTTCGGTGGACAACGCGTTGCGCAGGATCAGATAGAACGGGATCAGGAACAGCACCACCGCGATCAGCAGCGCGATCCAGCGCAGCACCATACCGGCGATGCCGAGACCGCTCCGGCTGAACCCGATCGGCTGCGGAGTTCCCGTCGTACGTTCGGAGACCGCCATCAGTCGCCCGCCTTTCCGAAGCCGAAGATCCGGTTCTGCAGCAGCGTCACGAGCATGATGATCACCGCGAGGATCAGCGCGCCGGCCGAGCCGTGGCCGAGGTCCTGGATCGAGCCGAGCGAGATGCCGTACAGGTAGACCAGCGGCGGCCGCGCGTAGTTGACGTTGCCGACCAGGTTGTAGAACTCGTCGAACGCCTGGTACGCCGCGATCAGGTTCAGGATCAGTACGGCGACCGACGTCGCCCGCAACTGGGGCAGCGTGATGTACCGGAACACCTGCCACCCGGGTTTGGCCCCGTCTACGTACGCCGCCTCGTACAGCGTCGGCGAGATGCGCTGCAGCCCCGCGATGAACAGGATCATGTAGAACCCGAGCTGCAGCCACAGCCGTACCGTGACCAGCGGGATCCAGTACCAGGGCGGGTCCACGGTCGACAGCCAGGCGATGTTCTCGATCCCGAACCAGCCGAGCACGGTGTTCGCGAGCCCGAACCGGACGCCGTTGAAGATCGACAGCTTCCAGATCAGCGACGCGACGACGTACGAGCACGCGGTCGGCAGGAAGAAGACCGACCGGAAGAACGCCCGCGCGATCTTCACCTGGTTGACCAGCAACGCCAGCGCGAGCGCGAGCACGAACGTCAGCGGCACGATGAACACCGCGAAGATCGTGAAGGTGCCCAGGCTGGACAGGAAGTTGTGGTCGGTGAGCATGTCGACGTAGTTGCGCAACCCGACGAACTTCGACGGTGTCGCGGTGTTGTACGCCTCGAAGAAGCTGAGGACCAGGCTCCAGATGATCGGCAGGTAGGAGAAGATCAGCAGCCCGGCCACGAACGGCCCGACGAAGATCCAGAACCACAGCGCGTTCCCGGCGATCCCCTTCCGACGCCGCGAACCCCGCCGCTCACCAGCTGTAGCGGGGACCGCGGACGTCTTGGCCGGAGCGCTCATCCGAACAACCGCGACAGCTCGGCGTTGACGGTCTTCTCGGCTTTGGCGATCTCAGCAGCGGGGTCGGCTCCCTTCTTGATGCAGTTGGTGAGCAGATCGGTGAACGCCGTACCCATCTTCGGGGTCCACGCCGGGTTGTCGGTGTGCCCGTAGTCCTGGTTCAGCTTGACCGTGTCGGCCGCGACACCGCTCTGCAGCTTGGACGCCTTGGCCGCCAGGCTCTTGCGCGGCGGGATGTGGAAGCCGTAGCTCAGCGACCAGTCCTCCTGGTACTCCTCCTGGTCGATCCACAGCCACTTGACGAACTTCTTCGCCGCGTCGACGTTGGCGCTCTTGGCGGACACGAACTGCGTCCACCCGCCGGAGTACACGGCCGGCTTGCCCTCCGCGTCGAGCTTCGGGAACGGGATCACGCCGATGTCGTCTCCGAGCACCTTCTGCATGCCCGGCACCGCCCACATGCCGATCCACTGCATCGCCACCAGGCCCTGGTTGATCGCGGTCGGATCCCACCAGTCCGTGGGCGCGCCGAGCAGGATGCTCTTGCTGGCGTAGAGCTCGTGCAGCTTGCCGAACGCCTTCGCCGCCCGGTCGCCGGTGAAGCCGGGCTTGTTGTCCTCGGTCAGATAGCTCCCGCCGGACGACCACAGCGCCGGTCCGCCCATGCCGTTGCCGCCGTCGTTGCCGACGAACATGCCCTTGACCTTGTTCGTGGTGAGTTCCTTGGACGCCGCGATCAGGTCGTCGACGGTCTCCGGCGGTTTGATCCCGGCCTTGTCGAGCATCGACTTGCGGTAGTAGATGACCTGCGGGTCGATGATCATCCGGACGCCGTAGATCTTGCCGTCGATGGTGTTCGTGGCCAGGTCACCGGGCAGGAAGTCGTCCTTGACGTCGGCCATGATGTCGTCGAGCGGCACCACCTGGTTGCTCTTCACCATGCCGATGTTGAACTGGCTCTCGAACACGTCCGGGCCCTTGCTGGACAGCAGTCCGGACGACAACTTCGCGGCGTAGTCGCCCGGGGTCCACTGCACGGCGACGTTCGCGTCGGTGTAGGCCTTGGCGTACTTCAGCGCCGCCTGCTGGGTCCCGGTCTCGCCGTACTGGTGGTACCACTGCGACAGGTTGACCTTCGTACCGCCGCCGCCTCCGCCGCCGGAGGACGGTCGGCCGGTATTGCCGCCACAGGCCGCGGTGAAGGCCGCGAGGGCGGCCAGTCCTCCGGTCCGCTTGAGCAGATCGCGCCGGGTCAGACCGGCGTTCGGAACATGAGCAGGCATGAATTCCACCTTCCCGCGAGAGGGAACGCCGCAGGGGTACGACGCACGGTTCCGAGTTACTTAACTGTGTTAAGCATCTCTGATGTTGGCACACGGTACTACAGGTCAATCGTTGTAGAAGTGCCTAGCACGATGACTCAAAAGTGCGCCGTGCGCAAGACCGGAATGCGACCTTCTTTGTTCGAAAGTGTGGAATGTTGTCAGGCCGTGATCACGTAAACATCTGACCAGCAGCCGACCTGCGAACCAGCGGTTCCGGCGGTTCGAAGCGTCCACCGTAGACAGCGGCCAACTCGCGCGACCGCGCGACGAAAGCCGGGAGTCCGTACGCGTTCACGTACTGCAACGCGCCGCCGTGCAGCGGCGGGAAACCGATGCCGAAGATCGAGCCGATGTTGGCGTCCGGTACCGAGCGCAACACGCCCTCGTCCAGGCACTTCACCGTCTCGAGCGCCATCGCGAACAGCATCCGCTCCTGCAGATCGATCAGCGGTACGTCGCCCCGCTGAGCGAAGTGTTCCCGCAGCCCGGGCCACAACTGCTTCGGGCCGTCGGCCGGGTAGTCGTAGAACCCCGCACCGGCCGCCTTGCCGCGCCGGGCGAACTCGTTGACGAGCCGGTCGGTCACCGCCATCCCGGGGTGGTCGTCGAACGCACCCGCACTGTCACCCGCCGCGCGCGCCGCGTCGCGGATCTTCTGCGGCAGCGTCAGCGTCACCTCGTCCAGCATCGCCAGCGGCGGCGCCGGGAACCCGGCCTGGGTCGCGGCGCGTTCGATCATCACCGGGTCGACGCCCTCGGCGACCATCGCGGCGCCTTCCATCACGAGCGTGCCGAACACCCGCGAGGTGAAGAACCCCCGGCTGTCGTTGACCACGATCGGCGTCTTCTTGATCTGCCGTACGACGTCGTACGCGCGAGCGATCGTCGCGTCGGACGTCTTCGAACCCACGATCAGCTCGACCAGCGGCATCCGGTCGACCGGCGAGAAGAAGTGCATGCCGATGAAGTCGTCGGGCCGGTCGATGCCGTCGGCGAGCGTGGTGATCGGCAGCGTGGAGGTGTTCGAGCAGAGCAGCGCGTCCGGCTCGACCACGTCGGCGATCTCCGCGAACACCTTCTGCTTGAGCCCGCCGTCCTCGAAGACGGCCTCGATCACCAGGTCGCACCCGGCCAGGTCGTTCGGGTCCCCGGTCGGCGTGATCCGGCTCAGGAATTCCTCGACCTCGGGCGCGCCGAGACGTCCCTTGGCGACCTGTTTCGCCAGCAGCTTCTCGGAATATTCCTTTCCGCGCGCAGCGGCCTCCAACGAAACATCTTTGAGCACCACGGATATCCCGGCTTTCGCGCACACGTACGCGATCCCGGCGCCCATCATCCCCGCCCCGAGTACCCCGACCTTCCGCGCGGAGTACTTCGGTACGCCGGAGGGCCGCGACCCGCCGGCGTTGATCGACTGCAGGTCGAAGAAGAACGCCTGGATCATGTTCTTCGCGATCTGCCCGGTCGCCAGCGACACGAAGTACCGCGACTCGATCCGCGAGGCGGTCTCGAAGTCGACCTGGCTGCCCTCGACCGCGGCGCTCATGATCGCCCGCGGCGCCGGGTACGGCGCGCCCTTGAGCTGCTTGCGCAGGTTCGCCGGGAACGCGGGCAGGAAGGCGGCCAGCTTCGGCGAGGACGGCGTACCGCCCGGGATCTTGTAGCCGTCCCGGTCCCACGGCTGTTTGGCGTCACCGGCGTACGTCGAGATCCACCGGCGCGCCGCGTCGAGGAGGGAGTCTGCCGGCACGACCTCGTCGACGATGCCGACCGACAGCGCGTGCGCGGGCTTCATCCGCTGCCCCTGCAGCAGCACCTTCATCAGCGCGTCCTGGAGTCCGAGCATCCGGACGGTGCGGGTCACTCCCCCGCCGCCGGGGAGTAGCCCGAGCGTCACCTCGGGGACGCCGAGCTCGATCCTGTTGTCGTCGGCAACGATCCGGTGGTGGCAGGCGAGCGCGATCTCCAGCCCGCCGCCGAGCGCGGACCCGTTGATCGCGGCAACGACCGGTACGCCGAGAGACTCCAGAGTACGCAGCTGCTTCTTGACCTCCTCGATCGTCGAGAACACCTGCGCGGCGTCCGACGGCTGGATCCGCGAGAGCATCTGCAGGTTGCCACCGGCGAAGAACGTGGACTTCGCGGAGGTGACGATCACACCCTTGAGCAGAGCTTTCTCGGCCACCAGGCGATCGACCGTGCGGCCCATCGACTCGACATAGACGTCGTTCATCGTGTTGGCGGAGGCCGAAGGATCGTTGAGCGTCAGCGTCACAACCCCGGCGTTGTTGCTCCACTCGATCATGCGGCGATCCTCTCGATGATCGTCGCGACGCCCATCCCGCCGCCGACGCACAGGGTGGCCAGTCCGTAGCGGAGTTCGCGTCGCTCCAGCTCGTCCAGCAAGGTTCCGATCAGCATCGCGCCGGTGGCGCCGAGCGGGTGCCCGAGGGCGATCGCGCCGCCGTTCACGTTCACCTTCTCGTGCGGTACGCCGAGATCCTTCATGAAGTGCATGACCGCGGCCGCGAACGCCTCGTTCATCTCGAAGAGATCGATATCCGACGCGTCCAGACCGGCACGGGCGAGCGCCTTGCGGGCGGCCGGCGCCGGACCGGTCAGCATGATCGTCGGATCCGCACCGCTGACGCCGACGGACACCACCCGCCCGCGCGGCGCCTGCCCGAGCGCCTCGCCGGCCTTCTCGTTGCCGACAGCAACCAGAGCGGCGCCGTCGACGATGCCGGACGAGTTGCCCGCGTGGTGCACGTGCGAGATCCGCTCGACGGTCAGGTACTTCTCCAGCGCGACCGAGTCGAACCCGCCGTGCTCCCCGATCGCCGCGAACGACAACGGCAGACCGGCCAGCGTCTCGACCGACGTCCCGGGCCGGACGAGCTGGTCGTGGTCCAGGATCCGCAGCCCGTTCCGATCCACGACCGGTACGACGGACCGCGCGAAGTACCCGTTCGCCCAGGCTTTCGCGGCGCGCGCGTGCGACTCGGCCGCGTACGCGTCGACGTCGGTGCGGGAGAAGCCGTCGAGCGTCGCGATCAGGTCGGCGCTGATGCCCTGCGGGATGAAGCCGGTCTCGAGAGCGGTCTCCGGGTCCATCGCCCACGCGCCGCCGTCGGAGCCCATCTTCACGCGAGACATCGACTCGACACCGCCGGCCAGGATGAAGTCCTCCCACCCGGACCGCACCCGTTGCGCCGCCTGGTTGACGGCCTCGAGACCCGAGGCGCAGAAGCGGTTCAGCTGCACGCCACCGGTCGTATCGGGGTAGCCGGCCATCAGTACGGCGGTCCGCGCGATGTCCATGCCCTGATCGCCGATCGGCGTCACCACACCGAGCACCACGTCGTCGATCGCGGCCGGATCGAGTGCGGGGTGCCGGGTCCGCAGCTCCTGCAGCAGGCCCGTGATCAGCTGGATCGGCTTGACCTCGTGGAGCGCACCGGTGGGCTTGCCCTTGCCGCGCGGTGTCCGAATCGCGTCGTACAGAAAGGCTTCGCTGGTCATACGGCTGATTGTGACAGTAGTGCTGTCACGATGGCCAGGGCGACTCGTTATGATCTCCGCCATGTCGGAAGTGGCGGGGGACGCGACATTGACGGTCGACGAGCTGTCGACCCGGGTCGGGATGACGGTGCGCACGTTGCGGTTCTATGCGGGGCGCGGGTTGATACCACCGCCGATCCGGCGCGGGCGGGTCGGGTACTACGGGCCGGAGCACATCGCGCGCCTCGATCTGGTGCGGGAGCTGCAGGCGCACGGGTTCACCCTGCAGGCGATCGAGGGGTACCTCGACCGGATCCCCACCGACGCGACACCGCAGGACATCGCGCTGCACCGGACGCTGCTGACGCCGTGGATGCGCGATCTCCCGGAAACACTCGATCGGGCGGCGCTGGTACGGCGTACCGGCCGGGAGCTGAGCGACGACGACATCGAGATGCTGGTGGCGCTCGGGGTGGTCGAGCCGACGCCGGACGAGGACGTGTTCCAGGTCGCGACCGCGCATCTGAGTCTCGGCGTCGAACTGCTCGACCTGGACCTCCCGGTCGAGGCGGTCCTGGACGCCGGCCGGATCTTCACCGAGCACGGCCGCGCGATCGCGGAGGAGCTGACCGAGGTCTTCCGCACCAAGGTCTGGCCGCACTACCGCGACTCGGGCGGCCCTCCGGAACACATCCAGCAACTGGTCGAACGCTTCAAGCCGGTCACCATCCAAGGCCTCGTCCTGGCGTACGAACGAGCCGTGGGCGAAACCCAGCGCGACACCATCCGCCGGACCCAGCACAAACCCCGCTAGCCCGGGGAGTTGGAGACGCGGAGGTAGGTCAGACCGCGGAGATCCAGGTACGTGTCGCTCGGCGTGGTGACGACGCGCAGCAGCACGTCGTCGCAACCGGCGCAGCGGGCGACAAGACCTGGCGCGTCGACGTACAGACGTGCCTCGGCGAACACGCCGGTCCGGCCGCAGCCGTTGCACTGCCCGACCGCGGCAGTGATGTCGACGGCGAAGAACTCGCTCAACGCGCCTGCCGCCGCATTGCCGTCGAGGTAGTTGGCTTGAGTCATCCGAAACGCTCCGTTCTGACACGGGCCGGGTCATGGCCGGCCGCGACCAGCAGGTCCGCCACCGTCTCCACGAACGGCGTCGGTCCGCACACGTACGTCGTCGCGCCGTCCTCGGGCTTGAACACGTACTGCTCGATCAGGTCCGCGTCGATCCGCCCGACCCGCGGCTCCCCGGCCGGGGCCTCCCGCGTGTACACGAGCCGTACGTCGACATCGTCCGACGCGGCCAGTTCCTTCAGATCGCTGACGTAGATCACCGACTCCGGCCGCCGTACGGAGTACAGCAACCGAACCGGCGTCGTACCGGCGTCGGCGTGCGCGCGCAGCATCGCCCGCAACGGCACGACCCCCGATCCCCCGCCGATCAGCTGCACCGGCCCTTCCTGCTCGGGCTTCCACACGAACCACCCGCCGACCGGCCCGCGGATCTCCAGCGGATCCCCGGCCTTCAGCACGTCGACGAGGTACGGCGACACCTCACCGCCCGGCACCTGCTCGACCGTGAGCTCGATCGTGTTCGCAGACGACTCCGACCAGGCGGACGCGATCGAGTAGGACCGCGACGCCCGGTACCCGTCCTCCGCGGTCAGCCGTACGTCGAGATGCTGCCCCGCGAGATGCCCCGGCCAGTCCGGTACGTCGAGCACGATCGTGCGAGCCGTCTCGGTCTCACGCCGTACGTCGGCCACTGTGGCGACCTGCCACATCAGTCGCCGGCGTATCGCTGTTCTTTCCATGGGTCTCCGTACTCGTGATAGCCGGCGGTCTCCCAGAAGCCGAGGTCCTCGGTGTCGGACAGCACCAGGCCGCGGACCCACTTGGCGCTCTTCCAGAAGTACAGGTGCGGGACGAGCAGCCGGGCCGGTCCGCCGTGCTCGGGATCCAGCGGCTCGCCGTCGTACTCGTAGGCGATCCACGACTGCCCGTCGAGGAGGTCGTCGAGCGGCACGTTGGTGGTGTAACCGCCGTAACTGTGCGCCATCGCGAAGTCCGCCCCGGTCTCGACGTCCGCGAGCAGCGTGTCGAGCGAGACGCCCTTCCACGTCGTCTGCAGTTTGGACCACCGGGTCACACAATGGATGTCCTTGGTGATCTCCTCGGACGGCAGCGCCATCAGCGCCGCCCAGTCCCACTTGTACTTCTCGCCGCTCTCCGTGGTGACCGTGAACTCCCAGTGGTCAGTCAGGATGTGCGGCGTCGGTCCCGCCGACAGCACCGGAAACTCGTGCGTCAGGTACTGCCCGGGCGGCAGATCCGTTCCGCCCCGCCGACGACCGGCGAAGCCGGGCGATACGATGCCCATAACGACCTCCCTCGACTCCTCGAGGCAGTCAATCACGCCTGACCTGGGCAACGGGAGTGTGCCGGGCAGTGAGCAGACGACTGTTGGTGGCGCGACGCAATGAGCAACACAGCGACGATCCGGCCGCTAGAGTGGACTATCCGCCCAGCGGCGGTTCGACAATGGACGGACTGGGTGGACCACGACCGCAGCGCCAGAGTGTGGGGAGCGATCAGGGCTGTTGCTGATGGCGATGGAACTGCTCCGTCGCTGCAACATGCCGTGTCGGCTTGCGTGCAGGCGCTGTCCGCGACGGGTGCCGGTCTCGCGATGACGCGCAACGGCGATCTGCTCGAACCGCTGCTGTCCACGGCCCCGGAGATGGGTGAGCTGGACGAGCTGCAGTTCGAGCTGGGCGAAGGTCCGAGCGGTGACGCGGTCGCTGCCGGTACGCCGGTGTTCGAGGCAGACCTCGCCGGTGTCGAGGCGGGACGGCGATGGCCGGCCTTCGCTGCGGCCGGGGCCGATCGCGGTGTGCGCGGCGCCTTCGCTTTCCCGGTCGCCGCCGGCGCCGCCAAGATCGGGATCCTGACCGTATACCGGAAAGAGCCCGGTTCGCTGCGCGACAGTCAGGTGCTGGACGCACTGGTGTTCGCGGACGCCATCTTCGTGCTCGCCCTGGATCATCGCCAGGGCGTCAGCGCGGATCTGGACGAGGTGATCGAGATCGCGTTCACGGCCCGGCGGGCCGAGGTCCACCAGGCCGCCGGCCGCCTCGCCTCCCAGCACGGCATCAGTGTCACCGACGCGCTCGCCCGCCTGCGGGCCCACGCCTACACCGACGGAGTCTCGCTGCACCATGTCGCCACCGACGTCATGGAGGGCCGTCTGCAACTGGACCAGGATGTCGCTCCCGGGGGCGACCCGCCGGGCGGTGGCCCGGCCGCGACAGACCCCGAAGATTTCGAGAAGGAACAGGAGGAGGACTGATGACCGCGTCTGACCGTAGAGTGCGCGAGGTGTTCATCGAACTGTCGGACACGCTCGTCGACGACTTCGACATCATCGAGTTCCTGGACCGGCTCGCCGACCGCTGCAGCGAGTTGCTGGGGGTGTCCGCGTGCGGCATCCTGCTCGCCGATCACCACGGCGTCCTGAACCTGGTCGCGGCCTCCAGCGAGCAGGCACGACTGGTCGAACTGACCCAGCTGCAGAATCTCGAAGGGCCGTGCCTCGACGCGTTCAGGATCGGCCACGCGGTGCAGCATCCGGACCTGCGGACCGCCCGCGCCCGCTGGCCGCGCTTCACCGCGACCGCCCTCGGCGCCGGCTACCTCTCGGTCCAGGCGCTGCCGATGCGGCTGCGCGACTCCGTGCTCGGGGCGGTGAACCTGTTGAGCCGAACCACCGGAGAACTCGACGCCGACACTGTGGTCCTGGGGCAGGCACTGGCCGACGCGGCGACGATCGGCATCGTGCACCAGCGAGCGCTGGTCCGTCAGGAGATCGTGACGGAGCAGCTCCAGAACGCGCTGAACAGCCGGATCCTGATCGAGCAGGCGAAGGGATTCCTCAGCCACAGCCTCGACCTCACCGTCGACGCGGCGTTCGCCTTGATGCGTTCGTATGCCCGTGCCCACAACCGCCGTCTCACCGACGTCGCCGACGACGTCATCCAGGGTAGGCTCACGCTCACCCGTCCCGCGGAGTAGATCTCACGAGCCGTGGTGCCCTGCGGCCTGACGGGCTAGGCTGATCGAGCCTGTTCGGGCACGCCCCAGATCCCGGCGCCCGGTGTGCCGCGCCGCTGGGAGGGGTTGTGCACGGCACACGGTGATACCCAGCAAAGGTCGCTCGCACCGCCCCGGCTGGTGATCAGGCGCAGGACCCGTCGCAACGGCGCCACCCGCGTGCGCACCGAGCGACGGTTCCCCTGCGTCTAGATGCCCATCGTTCGTCCGATGATTTCCTTCATGATCTCGGTGGTGCCGCCGTAGATGGTCTGGATGCGGGTGTCCAGGTAGGCCTTGGCGATCGGGTACTCGGTCATGAAGCCGTAGCCGCCGTGCAGTTGCAGGCACCGGTCGACGACCTTCTTCTGCAGCTCGGTGGTCCACCACTTCGCCATCGCGGCCTCCGCGACGGTCAGGGTGCCGGCGTTCAACTCCTGGATGCAGCGGTCGACGAACACCCGGGCGATCTGGGTCTCGGTGGCGAGCTCCGCGAGGACGAAGCGGCTGTTCTGGAACGAACCGATCGGGCGGCCGAACGCCTTGCGGTCCTTCACGTACCGCAGCGTGTCGTCGAGGATGTTCTCGCACGCGGCGGCCGCGACCACCGCGATCGTCAGCCGCTCCTGCGGCAGCTTCTCCATCAGGTAAACGAAGCCCTTGCCCTCTTCGCCGAGCAGGTTGTCCACAGGGACCCGGACGTCGTCGAAGAACAGCTCCGCGGTGTCCTGCGCCTTGAGGCCGATCTTGTCCAGGTTCCGGCCGCGCTCGAACCCGGGCATGCCGCGCTCGACCACGATCAGCGAGATCCCCTGCGCACCCGCATCCGGATCGGTCTTCGCCACGACAATCACCAGGTCGGCGAGGATTCCGTTCGAGATGAACGTCTTCTGCCCGTTCAGCACGTAGTGGTCGCCGTCGCGCCGCGCGGTGGTCTGGATCCCCTGCAGGTCGCTGCCCGCCCCGGGCTCGGTCATCGCGATCGCGGTGATCGTCTCCCCCGAACAGAACGCCGGCAGCCAGCGCGCCTTCTGCTCCTCGGTCGCGTAGTCCAGCAGATACGCCGAATTGATGTCGGTATGGATGGTGAAACCGACCCCGCTCGCGCGTACCCGGGTCAGCTCCTCGATCAGCACGGTGTTGAACCGGAAGTCGCGCGCGCCGCCCCCGCCGTACTGCTCCGGCATCATGAAGCCGAGCAGACCCGTCTGGCCGGCCGCGGTCCAGAGCTCGCGCGGGACGATCCCGGCGTCCTCCCAACTGTCGTGGTGCGGGACGATCTCCTTGTCGCAGAACGACCGGACGGTCTCCCGGAAGGCGTCGTGATCGGCGTCGAACAACTGACGTTCCACAGGCGGGTTCCTCTCAGTTCTGCACGGCTGCGCCGGACTGCAGCAGGTCGTCGATAGCGGTGATTCCCCAGTCGGCCAGAGCTTCCCGGGTGTGCTCCCCCGGCCGCGCGGGCGGCCGGTCCAGGCTGGTCGGCGTCCGGTCGAAGCGCGGCGCGGGGGCCGCCTGCCGGACGCCGTCACGGTCCACAAAGATGCCTCGGGCAACAAGATGCGGGTGGTCACCGGCGAGCGGCAGCACGGGCGCCACACACGCATCGGAGCCGTCGAAGAGTTCGGTCCACTCCTCTTGGGTCCGCTGCCGGAAGGTCTCGGCGAGCTGCTTGCGGAGGGTCGGCCAGTTCGCAGGATCGTTGCGGTCCGGCGCGTCCAGGCCGAGTTTGCCGATCAGCTCGGCGTAGAACTGCGGCTCCAGCGCCCCGACCGCCACATGCTTGCCGTCCGCGGTCTCGTACACGTCGTAGAACGGCGCGCCGGTGTCGAGCAGGTTCGTCCCCCGCTCCTGCCGCCAGGACCCGGCAGCGAGCGCACCGAGCAGCATCGTGGTCAGGTGCGCCGAGCCGTCCACGATCGCCGCGTCCACGACCTGTCCCTGTCCGCTGCGCTGCGCCTCGTGCAGCGCAGCGAGTACACCGATGACGAGGTACAGCGATCCGCCCGCGAAGTCACCGAGCAGGTTCGCCGGTACCTGCGGCGGCCCGCCGGCGCGCCCGATGAGATGCAGCGCGCCGGACACCGCGAGGTAGTCGATGTCGTGCCCGGCCGCTTGCGCGAGCGGCCCGTCCTGCCCCCACCCGGTCATCCGCCCGTACACCAGCCGCGGGTTGATCCCGTGACAGTCCGCAGGCCCCAGCCCGAGCCGCTCGGCCACCCCGGGCCGGAACCCTTCGACCAGTACGTCGGCCTGCGCGACCAGCCGCCGTACGACGTCGATCGCGGCCGGCTGCTTCAGGTCCAGGGCCGCGCTCCGACGACCGCGGTTGACCAGATCGAGCTCGGGCGGGCCCATCGACATCCCGCCGCCGGGACGATCGATCCGCAGCACCTCGGCACCGAGCTCGGCGAGCATCATGCACGCGAACGGCGCCGGACCGAGGCCGGCCAGCTCGACGACCTTCACGCCCTCCAGTGGACCCATGGGCGCTATTGTGACAGTTCTACTGTCACAGTCGTCAAGTCATTCTGCGCGTCCCCGCCAGCGCGGTCAGCGGCAGCACCACCATCAGAACCACGAACCCGCTCAGCACCACCGACCAACCGGGCTCGTCGCCGTGCAGATGGCCGAGGTGGAACACCAGGTGCGACACCGTGAACGCCAGATACGCCAGCAGCGCCACGCGCACGAGGAAGCGGTCGAAGCGCACCGCGGCAGCGACCAGGACGATCCCGAGCCCGAGCGACGTGCCGCCGAGGTCGTGGAACAGATGGTCGTTGTACGGCGGATCCCAGTCGACGGTCGGGACGTGGTCGTAGAACGTCCTGGGCGTGAACGTCAGCCACACGCCCAGCACCAGTTCGAACGCGGCGAACGCGATCAGCACCCCGCGGACATAGCCCCTCATCGGAGGTAGTCCGCGAACGTGATCCGCCCGTACGCCGGGCCGTCCACCATCGCCGCACCGTCGGCGAAGGCCCGGAAGACCTTGCCGGGGACGCGCACCGGCACCACCGGTCGCCGTGACCCGCGGACCGCTCGCCAGACGCGGGCGAGTTCGGGCACCGGGCGGCGTTCGGGCCCGCCGATGTCGGGTGCGCGGCCGTTGACGGGCGCGGCGACGAGCTCGGTGAGGCGGACCGCGACCTCCTCGACCGCGATCGGCTGCAGCTCGACCGCCGGCGCGAAGAGCGCCGGCAGCTTCAGGCTGAAGATCCGGTCGAGCAGGGTGTGGAACTGGGTCGCCCGCTGGATCGTGTACGGCACCCCGGACTCGGCGACCAGGCGCTCGACCTCGAGCTTGTGCCGGTAGTACGGGAGCGGGATCCGGTCGATGCCCGCGATCGACATCACCACCAGGTGCCGCACGCCGGCGGCCGCCTCGAGCAGGTTGCGGGTCTGCGCGATATCGCGCCGTCCCTGGCTCGTGGCCAGGTGCACGACCACGTCCGCACCGTCGACGGCCGCGGACAGTCCCGCGCCGGTGGTCAGGTCGCCGACGACGCGGCCGGGTCCGGGCTTCCGGCTGAGCACGCGGACCTGGTGATCCGCGTCGCGGAGTCGAGCCACGGTCGGCCGGCCGAGTGCGCCGGTCCCACCGGTGACGAGTAGGGAGCTCATGTGCTGGTTTTCCTTTCGGTCACCAGCTCAGATCAGGTAGCCCTTCGATTCGTGACAGCTGCCCGATCGCGTAGCTGAGCTTGTGCGGATTCATCACGAACCGGAGGTCGGTCAGGCCGTCGGGTCCGGTCTCGATGAAGCAGATGGCGACCACGCCGTCGGGCAGGGCAGCCGCCAGCGCGGGACCGCCGTTCGCCTCGATCAGGTACGGCTCGATCCCGGCGCCGAACCGCTGCAGGGTGCCGATCACGTAGCGGGCCACCCGCTCGCGGCCGACGACCTGCTTCCGCGCGGCGGTCACCTCGCCGCCACCGTCGGCCGTGGTGACGACGTCCTCGGCCAGCACGCGCTCGAGCGCCTCGATCTCCCCGGACCGGGCTGCCGCCAGAAATCGCTCGACCAGCTTCCGCCATTCGGCCCGGTCGACCGGGCGCTCCCGGCGCGGCTCGTCGGCGATCCGCTTCCGAGCCCGCGACGCGAGCTGCCGCGCGTTCGCCTCCGAGGTCCCGATCAGCTCCGCGACCTCGCGGTGCCCGTAGGCGAACGCTTCGTGCAGCACGTACGCCGCGCGCTCGGCCGGCGTCAGGCGTTCGAGCAGAAGCAACAACGCGAACGACACCGACTCCCGCTCGGCCACGACCTCCAACGGCCCGAGCGCGTCGAACTCGGCCCGCCCGGTCAGCACAGGTTCCGGCAGCCACTGACCGACGTACAGCTCCCGCCGCGCCCGTGCCGAAGTCAGCTGCCTGATCGACAGGTTGGTGACGACCTTCGCCAGATACGCGTCCGGGTTCTGCACCGAGGAAACGTCGACGTCCTGCCAGCGCAGCCACGCGTCCTGCAGAATCTCCTCGGCATCCGTGGCCGTGCCCGTCATCCGGTACGCGATCCCGAACAACCGCCCCCGCAACCGCTCGAAATCATCCATCCCGGAACGTCTCCGCGGCCCGCTGGATCGTCGCGTAGAACTCCGTCCACGCCGCCTCGTCGAGCATGTCCGCGTCCCGGCCGCCCTGGCCGTCGATCAGTTCGCGGATGATGTCCGCGTGACCGGCGTGGTGCGCGGTCTCGTCGACGACGCGGACCAGTAGCGCGCCGAACGTCGTACCGCGCTGGCCCTCGGCCCAGTGCGGCACCTCGGCCGGGTGGTCCAGGTCGAGTTCGGCGATGGAGCGGTCGCTGTGGGCGCAGGCCTCGCGATAGAGGCCGGTGATGTACTCCGTCGACTCCTCCGGCTTCGCCCACATGTCGGCGCCCTGCCACACCGACCCGTCCGCTTCCCACGGCAGTACGTCGGCCGGCGGGCGGCCCACACTCGTCCCGAGGTACACGTACTCGATGCCGACCAGATGCTTCACCAGCCCGAGCAGGTTGGTCCCGGACGGTACGAGCGGACGCCGCCGGTCGTACTCACTGATCCCGTCGAGCTTGGCCAGCATCAACGCACGGGTGTCCTGGAGGTACTGCTGCAGGTGGGACTTCACGGCGCTCCTGGTGGGATGAACGGAACCGGTGGTGCGCCGTGCTCGATCAGGTGCAGGAGCGCGGCGGTGTCGGCGTACTCGTCGATCATGTCGGCCAGGCGGTCCAGCCGTTCCTCGCGCAGGCCCGCGAACGAGACCGAGCCGTCGGGCGCGGGCTTGCCGGTGAGCGCGGCGACCTCGGTGAGGAACGCGTGCCGCGCGGCATCGTCGTCGAGCAGCCCGTGCCAGATCGTGCCCCACGTGGTGCCGCTGCGGCAGCCGCCCGGGAACACCTCGGCGGCACCGGTGATGTCGACGACGCCGTGGTGAATCTCGTACGCCGTTGCCGCCGGCCGCGCCAGCGTCTTCTCCCGGGCGAACGTGGTTGCTACCGGCAACAGCCCGAGACCGGTCGATGAGCCGCCCGACTCGACGCCGTGCGGGTCGGAGATCGTCGCGCCGAGCATCTGGTATCCCCCGCAGATGCCGAGCACCGGACGCCCCGCCGCGACCCGTGCCGCCACCGCGTCGGCGAGGCCGAGCGACCGCAGCCACTCCAGGTCGGCACTGGTCGCGCGCGAGCCCGGCAGGACGACCAGGTCGGCGTCGCGGACCTCTCCCGGGCTCGTGGTGAAGAACACGCTGTTCGTCGGCTCCACCGCGAGCGCGTCGAGGTCGGTGAAGTTGCTGATCCGCGGGAAGCGCACCACCGCGATTGTCAGCAGGTCGTCCGGCGAGGTCCGCCGTACCGGGATGTCCAGCGCGTCCTCGGAGTCCAGCCACAGCTCGGGCAGCCACGGCAGTACGCCGTACGTCGGGCGGCCGGTCACCGACGCGAGCATGTCGATCCCGGGCTGCAGCAGCGAGACGTCACCGCGGAACTTGTTCACCAGGAACCCGCTGATCAGGGCCTGGTCGGCGGCGTCGAGCAGCGCGACCGTCCCGAACATCGACGCGAACACTCCCCCGCGGTCGATGTCGCCGACCACGACGACCGGGGCTCGGGTGTGCTGCGCGAGCCCCATGTTCACGTAGTCCGACTGCCGCAGGTTGATCTCCGCGGGACTGCCCGCGCCCTCACTGATCACCACGTCGTACCTGGACGCAAGATCGTCGTACGCCGCGAACGCCGCCTTCGCCAGCTCCGCCCGCTCGGTCAGGAAACCGCGGGCGGACAGCTCGCCCCACGGCGCGCCCATCAGGACGACGTGGCTGCGCCGGTCGCTGCCCGGTTTGAGCAGCACCGGGTTCATCGCGGCCTCGGGCTCGGCGCCGGCGGCAACGGCCTGGATCCACTGCGCGCGGCCGATCTCGGTGCCGTCCGCGCAGACCATCGAGTTGTTCGACATGTTCTGCGCCTTGTACGGCGCGACGCGCACGCCCTGCCGCGCCAGCCAGCGGCACAGCCCGGTGACGACAGTCGTCTTCCCGGCGTCGGACGTCGTCCCGGCGATCAGCAGCGAACCCACGCGCCTACCTTAGTGCGCGCATCACCAACGCCAGCGAGAGGCGGAACCGGCCGTTCGGGTTGTCGATCCGGAAGCCCAGGACGCTCGCCGCGTGCTCCAGCCGGTACGCGACGGTGCTGTGGTGCCGGTAGACCAGCGCGGCCGCCTTGCGGACCGAGTCGGTGACGCAGTACGCGCGCAGGATCGCGAGCAGGTCGTCACCCCCTGGCTCGGCGGCGATCCGGTCCAGGGCGAGCACGTCGCTCGAGGCTTCGATGTCCTCCGCGCGCAGACGCTCTGCCAGAATTAGCAAGCCGCCGAGGTCGTCGGCGTGCACAATCGGGTCCTCCGGTGAGGCCAGCCGCAGGGCAGTACGGGCCGCGCGCCAGGAGTCCGCCGCGTGGATCGCCGGCACCGCAGGACCTACTCCGGTACGAGCGCCGGACGCCGGCTCCAGCATGCCGCCCGCGGGCAGGAGGACGACGACCTGGTCGCCCACCTGAGCAGACGGCCCGTCCGGGCGGTGGGTGGTGACCGCGACCTGAAGCGGAGCGCTCGGGGCGAGGCCCAGGAGATGCAGAGCTCTGGACCGCTCGGCGATGCCCGCGGACGCGGAGACGACCAGCTCGATCAGTGCCGGATCACCGACCGCCGGGAGCGCATCGACCGTGCGGTCGAGCAGGATCGACCCGGCCAGGGCGAAGCGCTCGAGCACCATCTCGTCCAGAGCCAGTCCACCGGCCGGACGCTGCACCCAGAAGCAGGCGTCACCCGCGGCGCGGGTCTGCGCGCCCGGGGGCCGGCCGGCGACGTCGATCGCCCCGGACGGATCCGCCCGCAGGACCAGTCCCCGACCCGCCGCGTCGATGCCGACCGGACACTCCGCCAGCGCGGCCGTACTCCGAAGGAGTGTGTTGAGATCCGCCTTGCCGGTCACGAGCGCGTCGAAGAACCCGATCACCCGGACGGCGCTCTCGGCGTCGGTGTCCAGGCCGGACAGCCGCAGCAACAGGCCCTTCATGAATCGAGGCTACCGGCAGTTGCGCCCGCGTCGTCCGCCGTACGGCGGAAATCCGGCCGCCGGAGACCCGCCAACCGGCGGCTGTGCCGTGCCATGGTGGACACGCATGCTCGGACGATCGGCGAGCAGAAAGGCACCGACATGACCCACTACCCGATCGACCCCGACTTGCTCCCCTGGGTGGCGATGCTCCCGGAGATCGACCTGGCCGACATCGTCGCCACTCGCGAGCGATCCGGCGAGTTGATCAAGGCCCTGCCGCCCCTGCAGGTCCCCGACGGCCTCGAGATCCGCGAGATCACCATCGCCCGGCCTGACGGGACGGAGATCTACGCCCGGGTCTACACGCCACCCGGGACACCGGACGGGCTCCGGGCGGGGTACGTCAGCATCCACGGCGGCGGGTTCGTGCTGGGCGATCTCGACACGTTCGAGCAGGCGCCGGTGGACGTCGCGGCCGAGTGCGATGCGATCGTCGTGGCTCCCGACTACCGGCTGGCGCCGGAGCACCCGTTCCCGGCCGGCCTCGAGGACTGCTACGCGGCACTGACCTGGCTCGCGGCGAACGCGGCCGAGCTCGGCGTCGACCCGGCGCGGATCGCGGTCGGCGGTGAGAGCGCCGGCGGCGGACTGGCGGCCGCCGTGGCTCTGCTCGCCCGGGATCGGCAGGGGCCGCCGCTGTGTTTCCAGCTGCTCGAGATCCCCGAACTCGACGACCGCCTGGACACCGCGTCGATGCGGGCCTTCGTCGACACGCCCCTGTGGAACCGTCCGGCGGGCGAGCTGAGCTGGAAGTACTACCTGTCCGGAACACCCGAGGTCCTGGGGCTGCAGTACGCCGCCCCCGCGCGCGCCGAGGATCTGTCCGGGCTGCCGCCCGCCTTCGTCCAGACCTGTGAGTTCGACCCGCTGCGCGACGAGGGGCTGATCTACGCACAGGGGCTGCTGGCCGCCGGCGTCCGGACCGAGGTCCACCTCTACCCCGGGATCTTCCACGGCTCCGAGCTCGTCAAGGACGCGGCGATCAGCCGGCGGATGGCCTCCGATCGGATGGACGCCCTCCGCCGGGCACTCGGCTGATCAGTCGGGTGGCCGCTGCTCGGACTCCCGTTCGTCACGGGTACTGCGCGTCTGGGCATCGGTGCTCGGGACGACGGGAGTGGCGCCCTGGAATCTGGTGGCGCCCTTACGGGACGACAGCGGCGTCGCGATGTCCTCCAGCGACTTTCCTTCCGCGTCCACACCGAAGAACCACGCGATCAGCCCGCCGGCCAGCATCACGACCGCGCCGATGATGTAGCCGACCGTCAGCGGCCCGCGCGCCGGGTTGTCGCCCTCACCGATCAGCGAGGCGAACAGGAACGGCGCGATCACGCCGCCGGTCAGCTGGGAGATCGCGAAGAAGAACGAGATCGCCTGCCCGCGGAGCTCGATCGGGAAGATCTCGCTCACCGTCAGGTACGCCGACGACGCACCGGCCGACGCGAAGAAGAACACCACGCACCACAGCCCGGTCAGCGACGCGGCGTTCAGGGCGCCGGCGTTGAACAGCAACGCCGTGATGAACAGCACGACCGCCGACAGCGTGTACGTACCGAGGATCATCTTCCGGCGGCCGATGGTGTCGAACAGGTGCCCGAGGAGCAGCGGACCGGCGAGATTGCCGATCGCGAACGGGAAGAAGTACAGCGCGACGCTGGAGTCGTTCAGGCCGAAGTACGACTTCAGCACCAGCGCGTAGGTGAAGAAGATCGCGTTGTAGAGGAACGCCTGGGTGACCATCATCGAGAAGCCGAGGAACGACCGGCTGCGGTAGTCGCGGAGCATCACCCGGGCGATCTCGCGGTACGTCACCGGCGGGTAGTCGACCACCTCGATCGCCTCGTCGTCGCGCACCTCGCGCAGCTCGCCGCCCTGCCGCCGGACCGTCTCCTCGATCCGGTCGACGGTCCGCTCGGCCTCCGCGACCCGGCCGTGCGTCATCAGCCAGCGCGGGCTCTCCGGGATGTGCCGGCGCAGGTAGATGATGATCAGGCCCATCACGGGTCCGATCAGGAAGCACAGCCGCCAGCCCCACTCGACCGGGATGATGTCGGTGTTCAGGAACACCAGGCCGACCGCGGAACCGATCAGCGCGCCGCCCCAGTAGGTGCCGTTGACGCCGATGTCGACGCGACCGCGGTATCGCGACGGGATCAGCTCGTCGATCGCGGAGTTGATCGCGGCGTACTCACCGCCGATCCCCATCCCGGCGATGAACCGGAAGACCAGGAGCGATCCGAGGTCCCAGGACAGGCCGGCCGCGCCGGAGGCGATCAGGTAGACGAGCAGCGTGACGATGAACAGGCTGCGTCGCCCGAGCCGGTCGGTCAGCCGGCCGAACAGCAGGGCGCCGACCACCTCACCGCCCAGGTAGACCGACGCCATCAGACCGACCTCGGCGGTGGTCAGATGCAGGGTCCCGGGCTCCTTCAGCACGTTCCCGACCAGCGAGACGAGCTGGATCTCCAGACCGTCCAGGATCCAGGAGACGCCCAGACCGACGACGATCATCCAGTGGAACTTGGTCCAGGGCAGCCGGTCCATCCGGGCCGGCACGAGACTCGGTATCGCCTTGCCGTGCTCCAACGCGTGCTCGCTGCTCATCCTCGCTCCTCCCGGCCCGTGGTTTGTCGAAAGCCTTGGGGCCGGTACCCCAGGAGTGACGGTCTCCAAACCCTGGGTGAGCAGGGCCTAGAGTTGCGGGCATGGAGAACGAGATCGAGGTCGTGGACGCGAAGGAGCACAGCCGGTACGAGGCGCACGACGCCGACGGCACGCTGATGGGGTTCGTGGACTACCGCCTGCACGAGGGCGTCATCATCTTCCTGCACGCCGAGACGCTGCCGGACTTCCGCGGCCGCGGCGTCGCCGGGACGATCGCCGTCAAGTCGCTCGAGGACGCCCGCGACGCCGGGCTCAAGGTGCGCCCGGCCTGCCCGTTCTACCAGTCGTTCCTCGAGGAGCACACCGAATACGCCGACCTCGTGAAGGCGCCGCAGTCGTGACCGGGCCGGTGCTGGGCAAGCTCGAATGGAAGCCCGCCGCCGAGGTGCCCGAGCTGCTCGCGGCGCCGGTTCGGGACGCGCTCGGTGCGCTGCCGGCGTACGCGGCCGGGATCGACGCGGAGCTGGCCGACACCGCGGCCTTCTGCGCGGTGTACGACGTACCGATGGCCGCCTCGGCGAACTGTGTCGTCGTGCTCGGCAAGCGCGGCGGCGAAGCGTCGTACGCCGCGGTGCTCGTGCTGGCCACCGACCGCGCCGACGTGAACGGCGTGATCCGCAAGCACCTCGGCGTCCGGAAGATCTCGTTCGCCGCGCAGGGAGACGCGGTCGGCTCGACCGGCATGGAGTACGGCGGGATCACGCCGATCGGACTGCCCGCGGACTGGCCGGTGCTGGTCGACGAGGCGGTCGTTGCGGCCGGGCCGGTGGTGATCGGCAGCAGGATCCGCGGCTCGAAGATCCTGATCGACGGCACCGAGCTGGCGAAGTTGCCGACCGCAACCGTGCTGGATCTCGCCCAGCACTGAGCAGCCCTGAGCAGCCCTGAGCAGCCCTGAGTCCCCGATGGAGCAGCACGACTGGCCCGCCGAGTACGCCGAACTGACGGCGGCCGACCGGCGCGCCCCGTTGCCGCCAGCGGACCTCGACCGGCTCGCGGTCGCCGCCTTCGTCCTCGGGCACGACGACGAGGTCGCGGCGTACCGCGAGCGGGCGTACGCGGGCCACGTCGCGGCCGGCGACGTGGTGGCCGCGATCCGGAGCGGCTTCTGGCTCGGGTTCCACCTGCAGAAGCAGGGCGAGCTCGGGCGGGCCGCGGGCTGGCAGGCGCGGATCGGGCGGCTGGTGCCGGACGGCGTCCCGGAGCTCGCCGGGCTGGTCGCGATGGCCGACGCGGCGTTGCTGATGAACTCCGGTGACGCTGCCGCCGCGCTGCCCCTGTTCGAGCAGAACATGGGGCGGGCCACCGAGCCCGACGCGATCGTGCTCGGCGCGCTCGGTCGCGGCAACTGCCTCGCGATGCTCGGCCGCGGCGCCGAGGCACTCACGGCGCTCGACGAGGCGATGGTGCACGTGACCGCGAGCCGCGTCGGCCCGGAGGTCACCGGGATGGCGTACTGCTCGGTGATCGCGCGCTGCCTGGACCAGTACGACATCCGCCGCGCGCAGGAGTGGACGCAGGCGCTGACCGGCTGGTGCGACGAGCAGTCCGGCCTCGTCCCGTACCGCGGCGCCTGTCTGGTGCACCGCGCCCAGATCCTGCAGTTCCGCGGCGCCTGGTCCGACGCGGCCGATGCGGCCGAGGACGCGTGCCGCAGGCTGCCGGCCGGCACCGTCGGGACGGCGTGGTACCGGCTCGCGGAAGTCGAGCGGCAGCGCGGGCGGTACGACTCCGCGGAACGCGCGTACGTCGCGGCCGCGGCCGACGGGGTGGACGTCCAGCCCGGTCTGGCGCTGCTCCGCGCCTACCAGGGGCAGGTGGGCGCCGCGGTCGCCGGACTGGAACGCGCGCTCGCCGAGGACGCGTTCGCACCCAACCGGCCGATGCTGCTGGCCGCGCGGGTCGAGATCGGGATCACCTGGAACGACCACGAGGCCGCGCGAAAGGCCGCGTCCCAGTTGAACGAGTTGGCGCGCGCGGACTCGCCGTACCTGCAGGCGCTGGCGGCGTACTGCGAAGGCGCCGTGCGGGTGACTTGCCACGACCCACAAGGGGCGATCCCGTTGCTGCGGCGGGCCTGGACGCTGTGGCAGCGGCTCGAGATGCCGTACGAAGGCGCGCAGACCCGGCTGCTCGTCGCGCGGGCCTGCCGGGAGCTCGGTGACGTCGACGCGGAACAGATGGAACTCGACGGTGCCCGGACCGTCTTCGAGCGGCTCGGAGCGGTCGAGCAGCTGACCGCGCTCGACCAACTGGCCCGCCCCTTCGACGGCACGGGCCTCACGCCGCGCGAGATGGAAGTACTGCGTGTACTCGCGACCGGCGCGACCAACCGCGCGATCGCCAACGAACTGTTCCTCAGCGAGCGGACCGTCGCGCGGCACGTCAGCAACATCTTCGGGAAGCTCCGGGTGGGGAGCCGATCGGCGGCCACCGTGTGGGCGCTGGAGCACGGCGTCAATAGACAGAAATGACCACACGCGTCGACCGGAGTTGGCGTGGTCGGTTGATGTGCGGACGGGCCCTGACGACCTAACTTGAGGGTTATGGACAGGGTTGGGACTGTGGTGATCGGGGCGGGGCAGGCCGGGCTGGCGATCGGGTACTACCTGCGCGAGGACTTCGTCATCCTCGACGGGCACGAGCGCGTCGGCGACTGCTGGCGCGAGCGGTACGACTCGCTGAGGCTGTTCAGCCGGCCGCGGTACGCGAGCCTCCCGGGGTTGCGGATCGGCACGCGGGACTGCCCGAACCGCGACGAGATGGCCGACTACCTGGAGCGGTACGCCGTCCATCACGAGCTGCCGGTGCGGACCGGCGTACGGGTGACCCGGTTGTCGCGGGACGACGACGGGTTCCTGGTGGAGACGACCGGCGGCGACTGGCGGGCCGATCAGGTCGTGGTGGCGGCGGGGATGCACAGTGTGCCGCGGTGGCCGTCGTTCGCGGGCGAGCTCGACCCGTCGATCCGGCAACTGCACTCACTGGAGTACCGGAATCCGGAGCAGTTCGCGGACGGGACCGTGCTGGTCGTTGGTGCGGCCAACTCTGGGACCGATATCGCGCTGGAGGCCGTGAAGACCCACCGCACGCTGCTCGCCGGACGCCACCCGGGGCAGGTGCCGATCGACATCGACTCGACCGCCGGACACGTCTTCACGCCGGTGGTCATGTTCCTGTTCAAGTACGTGCTGACCCGCCGTACGCCGATGGGCCGTAAGGCGATCGCGAACGCGGAGAAGGCCGGGTTGCCGCTCACCCGCAACAAGCTCGAGCATCTCGACGCGGCCGGGATCCGGCGGATCGGGCGGATCGCAGGGGTCCGCGACGGCCGGCCGGTGACCGCGGACGGCGACGTACTCGACGACGTCCGGACCGTGGTGTGGTCGACCGGGTCGGACCCGGATCACGGGTGGATCGACCTGCCCGTGTTCGGTGACGACGGCCGGCCGCGGCACGTGCGGGGCGTGTCGGCCGACGTACCGGGCCTCTACTTCCTCGGGCTCGATTTCCAGTACGCGATCGCGTCCGCGAGCATCCAAGGGGGTGGACCGCGACGCTCGTTTCCTCGTCAGACATCTCGCGCGGCGGACGACTCATCGGGCGATACCTGTGGACAGGCGGTAGCATCACCCGCTGGAATGGGTGCGTGGCTGGGCGTGGGTCGGAGTGAGTGAGCAGACGGTGAGCGGCGGCGACGGTGGGCCTACGGCGCTGCGGATCATGCTCGGTGGGCAGTTGCGGCGGATGCGTGAATCCGCCGGGATCAGTCGTGCCGACGCGGGCTGGCAGATCCGGGCGTCGGAGTCCAAGGTCAGCCGGATGGAGCTCGGCCGGGTCGGGTTCAAGGAACGCGACGTCAGCGACCTGCTCGAGCTGTACGGGATGGCCGACGAGGACGAGCGCTACCGGTTGATGGAGCTGTCCCGGGCGGCGAACAACCCGGGCTGGTGGTCCCGATACGGCGACGTGATGCCGAGCTGGTTCGCGAACTACGTCGGTCTCGAGGTTGCCGCGACGCTGATCCGGACCTACGAGGTGATGTTCGTCCCGGGCCTGCTGCAGACCGAGGAGTACGCGCGCGCCGTCGTACAGATGGGCAAGTCGTTCCTGCCGCATCAGGAGGTCGACCAGCGGGTGGAGCTGCGCGTGACCCGGCAGCAGATCCTCACCCGGCCGAACCCGGCCCGGCTGTGGGTCGTCATCGACGAGTCGGTGCTGCACCGGCCGGTCGGCGGCGAGGACGTGATGCGGGCGCAGATCGAGCACCTGCTGAAGTGGTCGGCGCAGCCGAACATCACGCTGCAGGTGATGCCGTTCAGCAGCGTCGGGTACCCGGGCGCCGGCGGCGCGTTCAGCCTGCTGCGGTTCCCGGACGGCGACCTGCCGGACATCGTGTACATCGAGCACGCGGCGAGCGCGGTCTACCTGGACAAGCTCGAAGAGGTCGACGAGTACGTCGCGATCATGGAAGGGCTGACGATCTCCGCGGCCCCGGTGTCCGCCACCGAGGGCCTCCTGGAAGAGGCCCTCGCGCGGATGTGAGTCAGGCGACCTTCAGGTCGACCTTGATGTTGCCGCGGGTGGCGTTGGAGTACGGGCAGACCTGATGCGCCTTGGCGACGAGGTCCTCGGCGACAGCATTGTCCAGGCCGGGCAGGCTGACCACCAGGGCGACCTCGAGGCCGTAGCCGGCGCCGCCGTTGATCGGGCCGATGCCGACCTCGGCGGTGACGGTCGAGCCGCTCACGTCGGCGCGGGCCCGGCGGGCCACCACCTGGAGCGCGCTCTGGAAGCAGGCCGCGTACCCGGCCGCGAACAGCTGCTCGGGGTTGGTGCCGTTGCCGGTGCCACCCATCTCGGCCGGCGGCGCGACGACGACGTCCAGCTTGCCGTCGTTGCTGGCCACCTTGCCGTCCCGGCCGCCGTGCGCGGTCGCGTGGGCGGTGTACAGAACCTTCTCTACTGCGACAGTCATCGTGACTTCTTCCTAGTGGGAGGGATCGAGGACGAGCTTGCCGACGGTCCGGCGGGCTCGCAGGTCTTCGTGGGCGGAGGCGACGTCGGACAGCGCGTACTCGCCGCCGACGACCGGGCGGAGCTTGCCGCTCGCGGTCAGGTCGAACAGCTCGGCCAGCGGACCGCCGAGCAGCTGCGGGTTCGCGAAGCAGTCGGCCAGCCAGAAGCCGGCGATCGTCTTCGAACCCTTCATCAACCGGCTCGAGTCGATCGGCGCGGCCGCCTGCCGGGACGCGGCGCCGAACGTGACCAGGCGGCCGAAGCGGCCGAGCGCCGCGAACGACTCGTCGAACGTCTGGCCGCCGACCATCTCGAGCACGATGTCGACGGGCTTGCCGCCGTTGGCCTCGAGGATGCGGTCCTTCAGACCTTCCGGCGTACCGTCGATCGCGGCATCGGCGCCCAGGTCGAGGACCTGCTTGCGCTTCTCCTCCGTGGAGGCGGTCGCGATCACGCGGCCGGCGCCCCAGAGCTTCGCGAGCTGGACCGCGAGCGAACCGACACCGCCGGCACCGGCGTGCACCAGGACGGACTCCCCCGGCTGCAGATGCGTCGACGTCTTGAGCAGGTGCCACGCGGTAGTGCCCTGCAGGACGAGAGCGAGCGCCTGGCCGTCGGTGACGCCTTCCGGAACATCCCAGGCGTACGGCGCATGCGCGACGGTCTGCTCGGCGTACCCACCGGAACCCACCAGCGCGACCACGCGGCGGCCGTCCTGGGTGCGCCCGACGACCTCGCCGCCGGGGATCAGCGGGAGCTCGGTCTTGGACAGGTAACTGTTCTCGACCTGGTGGGTGTCGGCGTAGTTGATCCCCGCGCGGTCGACCGCGATCAGGACCTGTCCGTCGCCGGCCACCGGCTCCGGAACATCGCTGATCTTCAGGACCTCGGGTCCACCGAACTCGGTGATCTGAATGGCTCGCATACACCGTACTATACACTGTACGTTAGGAGCATCGAAGGGAGATGGGTCACATGGGGCGGACACCGCGCAACACCCTGAGCGCGGAGCTGATCGTGCGCACCGCGCTCGACCTGATGGAGGCCAAGGGCACCGAGCAGTTCAGCCTGCGCGGCGTGGCCGCCGAGCTCGGCGTGGGCCCGATGGCGCTCTACACCTACTTCCGCAACAAGGACGAGCTGTACGACGCGGTCCGCGACCACCTGATGGGTCTGCTGCCGGACGTACCGCGGGACGTGCCGTGGCCGGACCAGGTGCGCGCGGTGTGCGGTTCGCTGCGGATCCTGATGCTGCAACATCCTTGCCTCGCGCAACTACTGGCGAGCCGGCCGCTGGCCGGGCACGAGACCGCGCGGGTCGCCGAGGGCCTGCTCGGCGTCCTGCGTTCGGCCGGGTTCGACCCGGAGACGGCGGCGCGGACGCACACCACCCTGTTCACCTACGTGCTCGGGGCCGTGACGTGGGAGATCCAGATGGCGGCCGAGCGGCGGGACCCGGAGGCGTGGCGACGACTGCGGACGACGATGGAGTCGCTGTCGGCGCGGGAGTTCCCGACGGTCGTCGAGCTCGCACCGGAGCTCGCGCGAACGACCGGCGGTGACGAACAGTTCGACTACGGCCTCGACCTGCTGCTCGCGGGCCTCAGAACACCCTCGTAACCCTCTTCTTTCTCTTTCTTTCTTCTTTGAGGGCTGTTCAGAAGTCTCGGATGAGTCCACAGGAAGGAAAGAAGGAAAGAAAGGATTTGGACGCGGTTTCGGCAGGGCTGGAGTCTGCTTGGCACCGGCGGTTTGCGGTGCAAGCCTGCCGTCGGGCCCAGCCCTGGGGTGGACGGCCGGACTTGGGGAGGATCGTGTGCCAAATCCGGTAGAAAATCCTCCCCAACCTCGCTTCGCCGCTCCACCCGTCGCATGAGGCTGCGCGCCGCTTGATCTCGCCGCGACCGAGCACGCGTGGCCTCCGGCCGGGCGCCGGGGCCGGCCGCCGGTCTGGATCTCTTCTTTCCTCAGAACACCATCGTGACGATGGCCAGCACGCCTATGCAGACGATGAGCGCGCGGAGGGCGATCGGCGGGAGTTTGCGGCCGTAGCGGGCGCCGATGAAACCGCCGATGGTCGAGCCGACCGCGATCAGGCCGGCCGCGAGCCAGTCGATGTCGTGCACGATCACGAACAGGATCGCGGAGGCGGTGTTCACCACCGTGGCGAGAACGTTCTTCAGGCCGTTCATCCGCTGCAGGTTCGAGTCCAGGCCGAGGCCGAGGATCGCCATCAGCAGCACGCCCTGCGCGGCTCCGAAGTACCCGCCGTACACACCGGTGGCGAAGACGGCCGGGATCACCCACCAGGCGCCGCGATGCTGATGCGCCGGCACGCTGATCCACTTCGACAGCCACGGCTGGAAAGCGACCAGCACACAACCGAGCAGGATCAGAACCGGTACGACGGCGTGGAACGCGGAGTCGGGCAGCGTCAGCAGCAGCACTCCCCCGAGGATGCCGCCGGCCAGTGACGCCGGCACCAGACGGAACAGCCGGCCGCGCTGCCCTTCGAGCTCGCGGCGGTACCCGATCGCGCCGGCCGCCGTACCGGGAGCCAGACCGACCGTGTTGCTGACGTTCGCCAGCACCGGAGGGATGCCGACGGCAAGTAACGCGGGGAAGGTGAGCAGCGTGCCCGACCCCACCACGGCGTTGATCGTTCCCGCGCCCATCCCCGCCAGCAGGACGAACACCGCCTCGAACCATGTCATCGCTCAGAGACTTTACGCACCTGTCCCCCGCCCTGCAGATCTGTCCGGAGATTGAGCAGACAAGAACCCTCCTGGAACGTGTCCAGGAGGGTCCTTGTGCGGGATGTCAGCGCTGCGGCGGTTCCTGCGCCGGCGGCTCCTGGGAGGGGGCCGGCGGCGGGACCGCGGGCATGCTCGGCGCGGCCTGACCGCGGGTGCTCACGGCCGCGGACTCGGCGGCGGCGATCGCCTCGCGGACCGCGTTGTCGGCCTCGGCCACGGCGGCCGGTGCGGCGCTGTCGATCTCCGGCACCTGGCCGTTGTCGAGCTGCGGCGCCTCCCAGTTGCCCTCGGCCTGCTGGGCGATCCCGGCCACCTGGCCGACCGCGCTGCCGAGACCCTTGAGCGCGTCGCCGATCTCGCTGGGCACGATCCACAGCTTGTTCGCGTCGCCCTGGGCGATCGACGGCAGCATCTGCAGGTACTGGTACGCGAGCAGACCCTGGTCCGGCTTGCCGGCGTGGATCGCGTTGAAGACCGTGGTGATGGCCTGCGCCTCACCCTGCGCCTTCAGGATCCGGGCCTGCCGCTCGGCCTCGGCACGGAGGATGCGGGACTGCTTGTCACCTTCGGCGGTGAGGATCGCGGACTGCTTCTGGCCCTCGGCGGACAGGACGGCCGACTGCCGCATACCTTCCGCGGTGAGGATCGCGGCGCGCTTGTCACGGTCGGCGCGCATCTGCTTCTCCATCGAGTCCTGGATCGACGGCGGCGGGTCGATCGAGCGCAGCTCGACGCGGTTGACGCGGATCCCCCACTTGCCGGTCGCCTCGTCCAGCACGTACCGGAGCTTCTCGTTGATCTCCTCACGCGAGGTCAGCGTCTGCTCCAGGTCCATACCACCGATGATGTTTCGCAGCGTCGTCATGGTCAGCTGCTCGATGGCCTGGATGTAGTTGGAGATCTCGTACGTCGCGCGCACCGGGTCGTTGACCTGGAAGTAGATGACGGAGTCGATCGACACCATCAGGTTGTCCTCGGTGATGACACCCTGCGGCGGGAACGCGACCACCTGCTCGCGCATGTCGATGGTGTAGCGGACCTTGTCGACGAACGGGGTCAGCAGGTTCAGGCCCGGCTGCAGGCCGGTCTTGAACTTACCGAACCGTTCGACGATGCCGACGGTCTGCTGCTGAACCACCCGGACGGACTTGACCAAGGTCACGATCACCACCAGGGCGACCAGTGCCAGGACTATGAGGAACGCGGTCACTCGACCCTCCACTCGAACCCTCGGACCGGCAGTCTGCCGCCCTACCTCCGACACTACTGCGAGTAGGGGACCACTCAACGGTCAGGACTGCGGCGGGTCCTGCGGTTTCGGCGGTTCGCTGGTGCCGAGCTGATGGTGCAGCGGATCGCTGACCGGGTACACGACCGCGGTCGCGCCGTCGATCGACATCACCTCGACGCGCGTCCCCGGCGCGATCGTCGACACCTCGTCGTACGGGCGGGCCGTCCACAGCTCGCCGCCGAGCCGGATCGAACCGCCGCCGTCGGGGTGGATCTCCTTGACCACGACGCCGGACTTGCCGATCACGTGGGCCGAGCCGGTCTTCAGCTCCTGGCCGTGATGGATCTTCCGGACGATCATCGGCCGGATCGCGGCGAGCATCGCGGCGGCGGTGATCAACCCGACGACGATCTGCAGCCACAGCAGCCCGGGAAGGAACGCCGCGACACCGGCGGCGGTGAGCGCACCGGCGGCCAGCATCAGCAACGTGAAGTCCAGCGAGGCCAGTTCGGCCAGGCCGAGGACGGCCGCGATCGTCAGCCACGCCGCCCACAGATTGTCCCGCAGCCAGTCCATCATTTCCCAAGCCTATCTACCTCGGGGGCTTTCAAGCAGATGTTGGACGCGTCGAGGGCGCTGCGGGATCCGGTCAGAGGGCGCGGGCGGTGTAGCGGCCGTCCTCCTGCTTGAGGGTGAGGGCCAGATCGAACGTCTCGCTGAGGGTCTCGGCGGTCAGTGCCTCGTCCATCGGACCGGCGGCGACGATACGGCCCTGCTTGAGCAGCAGGGCGTGGGTGAAACCGGGCGGGATCTCCTCGACGTGGTGGGTGACCAGCACCATCGCGGGCGCACCGACCGCGGTCGCGATCGAGCTGAGCGAGCGGACCAGTTGCTCGCGTCCGGTCAGGTCGAGACCGGCCGCGGGCTCGTCCATCAGCATCAGCTCGGGGTCGGTCATCAGCGCGCGGGCGATCTGGACGCGCTTGCGCTCCCCCTCGGACAGCGTGCCGAACGTCCGGTCGGCCAGGTGCGCGATCCCGAGTTCGGCCAGCAATGCGTTGGCGCGTTCGTGGTCCAGTTCGTCGTACTCCTCGATCCAGCGGCCGAGGACGGCGTACGACGCCGACATCACCACGTCGGACACCCGCTCGCTTCTCGGCAACCGGTCGGCGAGCGCGGCGCTGGTCAACCCGATCCGCGGACGCAGCTCGAACACGTCGACCGCACCGAGAACTTCACCGAGCAGTCCGGCGACCCCGGCGGTCGGGTGCAGCTGGGCGGCAAGGATCTGCAGCAGCGTCGTCTTGCCGGCGCCGTTCGGCCCGATCACGACCCACCGGTCGGCCTCGTCGACCGCCCAGTCGATCCCGTCGAGCAGCCGCGCGTCACCGCGGACGATCGTCACCCCCGCCAGCTCCACCACTGCAGTCATGGTCAAAACCTAAGGGGTCGCCGTTGCCGATCGGCGGCCGGGTGGTGCGAGACTTGCGGGCGTGCTGACGACCTCCGCCTCGGTTCGGTTCACGGTGTGGACCAACGCGATGCTGACCGGTGCCTGCGACCCCGACACCGCCGCGCAGAAGATCCTCGGTGACGACGTCGGTCACCACGTCGCCGGCCTCGCCGGGCATCCCGAACCGGCCACTCTGCCGGTCGCACTGAATCTGCTGCGCGCCGCGGGCACGACACAGGCGCACCTCGCGCTGCCGGTGCCGGGTGACCCGATCGGTCTGGCCGGACCGCCGCCGTTCAACGAGGCCGCACTGGAGACCGGCGAAGCCGTTGTCCTCACAGGGCCGGAGCTCGGACTCGTTCCGGCGTACGTCGGTCCCGCGGTGCAGTGGACTGCGCTGCCGGCCGCTTCGCCGCTGCCTGCCGACCTCGGTGAGGCGGACCGCGGGTTGCGGTTGGCGCTGATCGACGCTGCGGAGTCGTTGGCCGCTCTGGATGTCGCGCGGTGGAAGCCGGAGGTCGCGGACGCGCTGATCGACATTCGGCGGATCGGCCAGGGCCGCGGTGACGATCTGGCGCCGGGGTACGAGCCACGCGCTGTGAAGGCCGCGGCAACCGCCCGGCGCTGCTTGGCGATCGCGGATGCCGCGCTCGAGGACGATGGCGCGGCGGTGACCGGAGCGGAGGCCGATGCCCGGCGGCGCGCGCTGCTCGGCCTCGCGTCGGCCGCCCGCCGGGCTCTGGTCGCCGCCTGCGCGCCGCCGCTCCACGCCTGATGCGCGCCCGATTCATGCCTGGGATTTGGACCGGACACCGGACCGTCATCTCATTTAGGTAGCGTTTGGGTTCGATGACAGAGCTCAGTGAGGTTGAGAGCGGGTCGGCGGACCGGCCGACGGTGCTGGTGACGTTGACGGGCAGCGACCGGCCGGGACTGACGTCCGCCGTACTGTCGACGCTCGCGACCCGTGGGCTCGAGGTGATCGACGCCGAGCAGGTGGTGCTTCGGGGCCGGCTGATCCTCGGCGTGCTGCTGTCCGCGCCGCGCGACCACAAGAAACTCAAGGAAGAGCTGAAGGCGCTCGCCGACATCATCGACGTCGACATCTCGGTGAAGAAAGGTGTCGGCGACAACGAGCCGCGGCGCAAGGGCCGCAGCCAGGTGACCGTGATCGGCCGCCCGTTGTCCGCGGCCGGACTCGCGGCGGTCGCCGGACGGATCGCCGACACCGGCGCCAACATCGACCGGATCAGCCGGATGGCGCGGTACCCGGTGACCGCGATGGAGTTCGCCGTCTCCGGCGCCGATCCCGAAGTCCTCCGCACCGTGCTCGCGCTGGAAGGCGTCCGGCAGGGTCTCGACATCGCCGTCCAGGACGGCGGGCTGTACCGGCGGGCGAAGCGGCTGATCGTGATGGACGTCGACTCGACGCTCATCCAGGGCGAGGTGATCGAGATGCTCGCCCACCACGCCGGCCGGCTGGCCGAGGTCGCCGCCGTCACCGAACAGGCGATGCGCGGCGAACTGGACTTCGCCGACTCGCTGCGGAACCGGGTCGAGGCCCTCGAAGGACTGCCCGCGTCGGCCCTCGACGAGGTGTACGCCGCGATCGAGCTGGCGCCCGGTGCGCGCACGCTGGTCCGCACGCTCAAGCGGCTCGGGTACCAGTTCGCGATCGTCAGCGGCGGGTTCAGCCAGATCACCGACAAGCTGGCCGCCGAGCTCGGTATCGACTACGCCAAGGCCAACGAGCTGGAGATCGTCGACGGCGTCCTCACCGGCCGCGTCGTCGGCGAGATCGTCGACCGCCCCGGCAAGGCGACCGCGCTCCGCCAGTTCGCCCAGCGGTCCGGTACGCCGCTGTCCCAGACGGTCGCGATCGGCGACGGCGCCAATGACCTCGACATGCTGGCCGCCGCCGGCCTCGGCGTCGCGTTCAACGCCAAGCCGGTGGTCCGCGCGGCCGCCGACACCCACCTGAGCGTTCCGTACCTGGACACGATCCTCTACCTGCTCGGCATCACCCGCGAGGAAGTCGAAGCCGCCGACGCGGAAACCCCGGCCTGATACAGCCTGATACGGCACGATCGGGGCCATGGACTTCTCGACCCGCCCCGCCACCCTCGACGACGCACCCGCGATCCATCAGCTGATCGCCGCGGCCGAACAGCTCTGGCACGGAGAGACCGAGCGCGCCCCGGACCAGGTGGCCGCCGACCTCCAACGGCCGCTCATCACGCTCGACCTCGACACGAGGGTGGTCGAAGCGAACGGCGAGATCGTCGCGTGGGCCTGGGTTCACGGCGGGCGGCGCGCGCAGGTCGACGTACGTCCGTCGTACGTCGGTCTCGGTCTGGGGACTCAGTTGCTCGACTGGGCGGAGGCCCGGGCGCGCGAACACGGCAGTGACTGGCTCGCGCAGACGGTCGACGACGCGGACGAGGCCGGTACGGCGTTGCTGCGGGCCCGCGGGTACGACGTACTCGCGACGAACTGGTTGCTCGAGCGGCCGGTCTCGGGTGCTGCACCCACACTGCCCGACGGCGTCACGCTGCGGCCGTGCGCGCCCGGTGACGAGCGGGCCGTGCACCAGGTTCTGCAGGACGCGTTCGACGAGTGGCAGCCGCGGCGGCACGAGTACGACGAGTGGGCCGGGATGACCATCGAGCGCTCGAGCTTCGATCCCGAGCTGTCACCGGTGGCAGTCGCCGGCGACGAGATCGTCGGCGCCGCGATCAGTCTGGATCTCGCGGACTCCCCCGACGGGTACGTCGACCAGGTCGCCGTACGGCGGGACTTCCGCGGCCGCGGCCTGGCCCGCGCACTCCTCACCTACGCGGCCCTGGGAGCCGGCCGCCGGGGTAAGGAAACGCTGACGCTCTGGACCCACTCGGGCACCGGCGCGCTGGCGATGTACCAGCGGCTGGGGATGTCGGTACGCCGCAGCACGACCGTCTACCGCACCGCGCTCTGAACACCAGCGTGTCGCGAACTGTTGACACACCGCCGTGAGAGCGCTCCCATGGACTCATCCACCGCCCCTGGAGGTCGACATGCGTATCCGCCCCATCGCACTCGCCCTGGCCCTCCCGCTGCTCGCCCCGCTGATCGCCGTCGTGGCGATCGGCGGGTCGGCGGAGGCCAACGTCCCACCACCACCCGCCGGCTGGTCGACCGTCTGGAGCGACGACTTCGACGGCGCCAGCGGTGCACTGCCGTCCGCTGCCAACTGGATCATCGACACCGGCCACGGCTACCCGGGCGGTCCCGGGAACTGGGGTACGGGCGAGATCCAGAACTACACGAACAGCCCGAACAACCTGTCCCTCGACGGCACCGGAAACCTGCGCATCACGCCGCGCCGCGACGGCGCCGGCAACTGGACCTCCGCCCGGGTCGAGACGCAACGGAGCGACTTCAAACCGCCCGCCGGCGGGGTGCTGGCGATCGAGAGCCGCATCCAGATGCCGAACGTCACCGGCGACGCCGCGCTCGGGTACTGGCCGGCGTTCTGGGCGCTCGGTGCGCCGTACCGCGGGAACTACTGGAACTGGCCGGGGATCGGCGAGTTCGACATCATGGAGAACGTCAACGGGATCAACTCGGTCTGGGGCGTGCTGCACTGCGGCGTGAACCCCGGCGGCCCGTGCAACGAGACCAGTGGGATCGCCAACAGCCGGGCCTGCCCGGGCGCGACCTGCCAGGCCGGGTTCCACACGTACCGCTTCGAATGGGACACGAGCATCTCGCCGAACCAGTTGCGCTGGTACGTCGACGGGCAGCAGTTCCACTCCATCAGTCAGGGCCAGCTGCCCGCGGACACGTGGACGAACATGACCTCGCACGCCGGGTACTTCGTGCTGCTGAACGTCGCGATCGGCGGAGCGTTCCCGGATGCGCTCAACGGCCCGACCCCGCGGGCCTCGACGGTGCCCGACAAGCCGATGATCGTGGACTACGTGGCCGTGTCGTCGAAGGGCGGCGGGACCACCCCGCCGACCACACCGCCGCCGGGTGGCGGCGGCAGCGCGTACAGCACGCTGCAAGCCGAGGCGTTCCAGCAGCAGGGCGGGACGGGTGTCGAGACGACCTCCGACACCGGTGGCGGCCAGAACCTGATGCAGGTCGGTAACGGCGACTGGGCCCTCTACCGCAGCATCGACTTCGGCAGCACGCCTGCAACCCAGTTCGTCGCCCGCGTAGCGTCCGGCGCCGCAGGCGGAGTCAGCGGGCTGGTCGAAGTACGCCTGGACAGCCGCACCAACCCACCAATCGGCAGCTTCGCCATAGCCAACACCGGCGGCTGGCAGTCCTGGCGCTCAGTCCCCGCCAACATCACCGCAGTCACCGGCACCCACGACCTCTACCTAACCTTCACCAGCGGCCAACCATCCGACTTCGTCAACCTCAACTGGTTCACGTTCACCCACTAACCGCCGTACCGTCGGAAGATGCTGGCGCTCACCAGGAGCGGATCGTCGGTCGTGCTCCGGGAGGTCCCGGATCCCGTCCCGCTCTCGCACGAGGCGATCGTCCGAGTGAACACATTCGCCATCACGCACCGCGACCTACTGGACCTCACAGGCGCCTGGCCGACCGCCGGCTTCGGGGAGCAGAACGTCCCCGAAGCCACGGTCCCCGGCCGCGACTTCGCCGGCATGCTGGTGGAATACCCCGCCGCCATCAATCCGACGGCCACAATGAGGGCCGTTCTCGGCGCCCGGGTCGTCGGCACCGTGTCGCGTGAGGCGTGGGCCGAGCTCGTCGCCGTTCCGTACACCCGGCTCGCCGGGCTGCCGGACAACGTCGGCGACGTCTTCGGCTCGACCCTGCCCACGCCCGGTCTGGCCGCACTACGTGCTCTTGAACTCGGCGGATTTCTGTTGGGCAAGGAGGTACTGGTCACCGGGGCGCGCGGTGCCGTGGGCCGGCTCACCTGCCAGCTCGCCAATCTCGGAGGTGCGCACGTACGAGCGTTCGTGCGAGCCGGCGAGCGGGCGCGACACCCGCTCGCCGCCGTTCCTGGTGCGGAGATCGTGAGTGATCACCTGGGCAGCCGGCCAGATCTCATCATCGACACCGTCGGGGGTGAGGTCCTCGGCGAGGCGATCGAGTCACTCGAGCCCGGCAGTCTGCTCGTGTCGGTCGCCACGCCGACCCGGGACGAACAGGTGAGTTTCCGGACCTGGCGACGGGATCGCTCCGCGGGTGCGCGGATCGTGTTCCTCGACGACCTGGACGAGGTGACGGCACACGACACGCTGCATGCGGAGCTGGTGCGGCTCGTGCGGCTGGTCTCGGAGACCAAGCTGGATGTCGGTGTCGCGGTGGAGCGGCCGTGGCAGGAGGCGGCGGAGGTGCTTGACGCGGTGCGGGAGCGGCGGGTTCGGGGGCGTGCGGTGCTGAGGGTGCAAATGCGGTCCGAGCGGGGCTGAGCACCTATCCTTCGGCTTATGTCTGAACTGCAGGGTGGGCCGGGGGCCCTGTTTGCTATTGGTGGGGCCGAGGACAAGCTGAAGAAGCGGACGGTGCTGCAGGAGTTCGTTGATGCGGCGGGTGGGTCCAAGGCGCGGATCGTGGTGGTTCCGACCGCGTCCGCGCTCGGGCCTGACGTCGTCGACGTGTACCGGGCGCTGTTCGCGGCGCTCGGCGCCGAGAGCGTCGTCGGCGTGCGCCCGGAGAACCGGGAGGACGCGGACGACCCGGCGTTCATCTCGCCGCTCAACGACGCCACCGGGGTGTTCATGACCGGGGGCAACCAGTTGAAGCTCGCAGGCGTCGTGACCGGTACGGCGTTCGGTCGCGCGGTCACCGCCGCGCACGCGCGGGGCGCGGCCGTCGGCGGTACGTCGGCCGGCGCGAGCATCCTCGCGGAACACATGATCGCTTTCGGCCGCTCCGGCGCCACCCCGCGGCAGCGGATGAGCCAGCTGTCCGGCGGACTCGGCCTGGTACAGGGCGCGATCGTCGACCAGCACTTCGCGCAGCGCAACCGGTACGGCCGGCTGCTGTCGCTCGTCGCCCAGTCCCCCGGCCTGCTCGGGATCGGCGTCGACGAGGACACCGCCGCGGTCGTTCGCGGCACCCACCTGGAGGTCGTCGGCCGGGGCGCGGTGACGATCTTCGACGGCACCCGGATCACGTCGAACGCCCACAACGCCAAGCGGTCCGAGCCGATTCTCGCGTCCGGCGTCGTGCTGCATGTGCTGCCCGCCACCGCGACGTTCGACCTGCAGAACCGGGTGCTGCTGTCGTACGGCCCGCAGCCGCCGGCGGAGGAGATCGCCGAGATGGCCGCCGCCGAGGCCGATCTGCGCAAGCTCGCCAAGGAGATCGCGGCCGAGGGCGTGTCGCCGAGGTACTACGAGGAGCGGAAGCGCCGGGCAGGACGCCGTACGGCGAAGTCGGCCACGTCAGCCAAGTCAGCGATCGGGGCCGGGGAGTCCAGACCGGGGGCGACCGAGCCCCTGAGCAGATCAACACAGGCGGCCGGCGCCGACCCCGTCTCCCCCGACCCGACGCGAGCAGACAGCGAAAACCCATGACCGAAACGCACGGCACCCCGGCTCCGGATCTGAAGATCATCGAGACCCGCGTCTACCGCGGCCCGAACATCTGGAGCTACGACCCCGCGATCCACCTGGTCGTCGACCTCGGCTCGCTGGAGAACTTCCCGTCGAACACGATCCCCGGCTTCACCGAGCGGCTGCTCGCGGACCTCCCCCGGCTCGACCAGCACCACTGCTCGCGCGGCCGCAAGGGCGGGTTCATCGAGCGCCTGTACGAAGGCACCTGGCTCGGCCACATCGCCGAACACGTCTCGCTGCAGCTTCAGCAGGAGGCCGGCCACGACATGCGCCGCGGCAAGACGCGCCAGGTCAAAGGCTCGCCCGGCGTCTACAACATCACCTACGCGTACGCCGACGAACCCGTCGGGCTCGCGGCGGGCGAGCTCGCCGTACGGTTCGTCAACAATCTCGTCCAGCCGGATCCCGCGTTCGACTTCACCACCGAGCTGGAGAAGTTCATCAAGCAGGCCGAGCGGACCGCGTTCGGCCCCTCGACGCAGGCGATCGTGGACGAGGCGGTGTCCCGGGACATCCCGTGGATCCGGCTCAACAAGGCGAGTCTGGTTCAGCTCGGGCAGGGCGTGCACGCGAAGCGGATCCGGGCCACGATGACGTCCGAGACCGGCTCGATCGCCGTCGACGTCGCCAGCGACAAGGACCTGACCACCCGGCTGCTCGCGTCGGCCGGTCTGCCGGTGCCGCGGTCGGAGTCGGTGCGCGCGGTCGAGGACGCCGTGGCGGTGGCCGGCAAGATCGGCTACCCGGTCGTGTGCAAGCCGCTCGACGGCAACCACGGCCGCGGCGTCTGCCTGAACCTGCAGGACGCCGACGCGGTCCGGGAGGCGTTCCCGATCGCGGCCGAGCAGTCCCGGCGCGGGTACGTGATCGTGGAGAACTTCGTCACCGGCAAGGACTACCGGTGCCTGATCATCAACGGCCGGATGGAGGCGATCGCCGAACGCGTGCCGGCGCACGTCGTCGGCGACGGCGTGCACACCGTGGCCGAGCTCGTCGACATCACCAACGCAGACCCGCGGCGCGGTGTCGGGCACGAGAAGATCCTGACCCGGATCACGATCAACAACGCGGCCCGCCAGCTGGTGCGCGACCAGGGTTTCGACCTGGACGACGTACCGCCGGAGGACGTGATGGTGAAGCTCACGCTGACCGGCAACATGTCCACCGGCGGGATCTCGATCGACCGGACCTGGGAGGCGCACCCGGAGAACGTCGAGATCGCCGAGGAGGCGGCCCGGATGATCGGGCTGGACATCGCCGGGATCGACTTCATCTGCCCGGACATCACCCAGCCGGTGCGGGAGACCGGCGGCGCGATCTGCGAGGTGAACGCGGCGCCCGGGTTCCGGATGCACACCAACCCGACGATCGGCGAACCGCAGTACATCGCGAAGCCGGTGGTGGACATGCTGTTCCCGCCCGGTGCGGTCAGCCGGATCCCGATCGTCGCGGTCACCGGGACGAACGGGAAGACCACCACGTCGCGGATGATCAGCCACGTCTTCAAGGGCATGGGCCGCAAGGTCGGAATGACGTCGACCGACGGCATCGTGATCGACGAGCGGCTGGTGATCCGGCAGGACGCGTCCGGCCCGAAGTCGGCGCGGATGGTGCTGCAGAACCCGCGCGTCGACTTCGCGGTGTTCGAGGTGGCGCGCGGCGGGATCCTGCGGGAAGGGCTCGGGTACGAGCGCAACGACGTGGCTGTCGTCCTGAACGTGCAGCCGGATCACCTCGGCCTGCGCGGGATCGACACCCTCGAACAGCTGGCCGATGTGAAGGCCGTGCTGGTCGAGGCGGTGCCGCGGACCGGGTACGCCGTACTGAACGCCGACGACCCGTTGGTGCGCAAGATGCGCCGGAAATGCTCCGGGCAGGTCGTGTGGTTCAGCATGGCCGAGCCGGGCAGCGAGGTCCGCGACTACATCGAGGGGCACTGCCGCCGCGGCGGGCGGGCCGTGGTGCTGGAGCGCTCGGACCTGGGCGACATGATCGTGGTCAAGCACGGGCGCCGCTCGATGCAGCTCGCGTGGACCCATTTGCTGCCGGCAACGTTCGGCGGGCGGGCGATGATGAACGTGCAGAACGCGATGGCGGCGGCCGCGGCGGCGTTCGCGGCGGGTGCGCCGTTGCACGACATCCGGCAGGGCCTGCGGACGTTCAACACGTCGTACTACCTGTCGCCGGGCCGGCTGAACGAGATCGACGTCGACGGCCGCAGCGTGATCGTCGACTACTGCCACAACGCGCCGGCGATGCGGATGCTCGGCGACTTCGTCGATCGGCTCGGGGAGAGCCTGAGCGCGTCGTCCGAGGTCGGGCGGCCGTCGCGGATCGGTGTGATCGCGACCGCGGGCGACCGGCGCGACGACGACATCCGCGAACTCGGTGAGGTCGCGGCGCAGCACTTCGACGTGGTCATCGTCCGCGAGGACGCCCGGCTGCGCGGGCGCAAGCGCGGCGAGTCGGCGGGTCTCGTGCAGTCCGGCGTCCAGGCCGCGATGGACAGCGGTGCGCGGTGCCGGCGAGTGGACGTCGTACTCGACGAGCTCGAAGCGGTCCGGTTCGCGCTGGGGCGGTCGAACCCGGGTGACCTCGTCGTGCTGTGCGTCGACCAGCACCAGTCGGTACTCGCGGAACTCGAATCGGTGTCGCACCTCGCGCAGGCCGGGGCGCGGTCCGGTGACGAGGGCGGCGACCCCGACTTCGTGCAACCCGACGAAGAGATCACAGACGAGTCGCCGCGGGAACTTGCCTAGGGCAAGTCTCGTTGGCCGTTGCGTGAAGACGAAGCTGCTGTTGCTGCTGGTGCCGTTCCTGCTGGGCGCGTGCGGATCGAATGCGACCCAGGAGGCTGCGGTCAGCACGCCCGGCATCCTGGTCGAGGACGCATGGGTGCGGGCGACGACCGGCGCGAAGGACACCACGATGACGGCCGCGTTCCTGTCGCTGACCAATCCCGGTGACACCGACGTGAAGTTGACCTCGGCAACGTCACCGATCGCCGGAACGGTGCAGTTGCACGAGATGGCGATGCAGGACGGCAAGATGGTGATGCGCGAGAAGCCCGGCGGCATCACCGTCCCCGCCGGCTCCCACGCCCACCTCTCCCCCGGCGGAGACCACATCATGCTGATGTCCCTGAAGCAGCCGCTCAAGCCCGGCGACGAGGTCCCGCTGACGCTCAAGTTCTCCGACAACACCACCCACGACCTGAAGGTCCCGGTGAAGGCGTTCACCGAGGAAGAAGAGCACTACCACCCCACCCCCAGCACCAAGTGACTACCAGACGACAGTTCTTCGGGTACGCCGGTGCGGCCGCAGCCGGCGCCGCGGCGACCGGTGGTGCTGTCGTTGCCCTGGCCAAGGACAGCACCACACCTGAACCCGTCTCCCGGACGATCTCGCCGTACGGGGAGCATCAGGTGGGGATTGCTCGTGGGGCGCCGGCTGCGGCTGAGTTGGTGGCGTTCAGGCTGGCGACGGATCGGGCGGGGCTCGGGCGGTTGATGCGGTTGTGGACGAGTGACATCGTCGCGCTGGCCGACGGACGACCGGCGCCTGGGGACACGGCGCCGGAGCTGGCGGTCGCGAACAAGAGCGTGACGGTGACGGTCGGGTTCGGGCCGCGGGTCTTCGACCTGACCGGACATAAGCCCCGCGGACTGGACGATCTCCCCGTCATGAAGCACGACCGGCTGCAACCCACCTGGTCAGGCGGAGACCTCCTTCTGATGGTCGGCGCAGACGACGCGGTGAGCGTGGTGCACGCCGTACGACGACTGATCGCGGACGCCAAGCCCTTCGCCACCCCGCTGTGGCGCCAGATCGGCTTCTGGGACAGCACCGGCGCGAACGGGGAACCAGTCACCGGCCGCAACCTCTTCGGCCAGGTCGACGGCACCGGCAACCCGGCGTTCGGTACGCCGGAGTTCGACGACACCGTCTGGTCCACCGAAGACGGGTTCCGCGGCGGCACGACGCTCGTCGTACGCCGGATCCGCCTGAACCTCGACACCTGGGACGAACTCACCCGCTCCGAGCAGGAACGCGCCGTCGGCCGCAAACTCTCCACCGGCGCACCGCTCACCGGCACCGCTGAACACGACGAACTCGACCTCGAGGCCCGCGACGCCGACGGCCGCCTCGTCATCGCCCAGAACGCCCACGCCCGCCTCTCGCACCACTCCGAGAACGACGGCCGCCGCATCTTCCGCAAAGGCTTGAACTACGTCCACGACACAGGAGCGGCCCGCGAGTCCGGGCTGATCTTCCTCAGCCACCAGGCCGACGTCGCAGGTCAGTTCCTCCCCCTACTGACCCGCCTGGACGCGGTCGACGCCCTCAACGAGTGGACCACCACGATCGGCTCGGCGGTCTTCGCCCTCCCACCCGGCTTCCAGCCCGGCGAATGGATCGGCCAGTCACTCCTGAGCTGACTGCACGCTCGGACGCCGCGAGAGGAGACGCCGGCGGGGTTCTTGCTGGTCGATCCAGTCGAGGTCGTCGGACAGTACGGCGTCGTTGGACCTGTCGGCGTACGGGTCCGGGGGCGGCGGTGGCGGCGGGAGGGCGCGGAGCTTGAGGGCCACCATTGGGATCGCGAGCAGGACGCCGACGACCATCCACGGCCAGTACTCGCGCAGCAGCGGCTCGAAGGACTGGAAGAACGCCTCGGTCGACGCGTCACCGACCGCGTCCATCGGCTTCCCGGTCGACTGGCTGACCAGGCGGACGGACGCGACGATACCGAAGCACGCCAGGTAGAACCCGGTCAGCGGGATCCACGACCCCACCGACCGCCAGCCGCGCTTCCAGCAGGCGATGTAGAGCAGGATCGCGAGGCCGGCGCCGACCAGCAGGCCGTTCAGCTGCCACAGCCACTGCCAGTTGGCCAGTTGCTCGGCCGGCCGGAGCGCGGTCCAGGCCACAGGCAGGGCCAGCGCGAACGCCGCGACGACCGTGCTCCTGGTGCCCAGGGCACCGAAGAACCCGCCGACAGCGCTTGCCACCAGCAACGTGATCAGCAGATCGCGCTGCCCGAACGAGTTCCCGGTCAGCCACCACATGCCCGCGGCAACGACCAGCACCACGGGTAGGGCGATCCGGATCCGCCCGATCAGCAGCCCGGCCAGTACGCCGCCGGCGAACCCGCCGAGCACCACCAGATCGATCCGCGGCGGCACGAAGTACGTCGTACCCTCCGGCAGCCCCTTCAGATACGTCGCGGAGAAGCCGCCCACGAACCAGGCCACGACCGCGGCCGGAATCGACCAGAGGTACCGCATCACAAACCCCGTTCCCACCCCAACCAAGGGCGGAAGGGGCTAGTGCTGGGCTCTCTCGACCTTGCTCTTCAAGGTCTCCGGTGTGTCGACAGTAGCTCCCTCGGACCGCAACCACTCGTCAAGACTCGCCCGATGCTGCAGAGACATGACCGCCACCACATCGCCCGGGCGTGCCTCCGCGACCAGCGCCTGCGTCGCCGCGAGCTCGGTCGGGAACGCCGGTACGTCGGTGACACCGACCGACGCCGCGCCCTCCCGGAACACGGCCTCGAGCTCCTCCGGCGGCCGGCCGCGCAGGTAGTCGCTCTTGTGGCCGATCGCCACCCGGTCGGCCGCCCGCGCACCCATCGCCCCGAGCGCCGAGACCATGTCGTCGGCCCGGTCGCCCGGCGATCCGAGCGCCAGCATCAGCCGGCCGCCCTCCGGCCGGACGCCGTTCATGATCTCGAGCAGCGCTTCCAGCCCGGCCTCGTTGTGCGCGAGGTCGATGACGACGGTGAAGTCGCGCAGCGAGTACATGTTCATCCGGCCGGGGTTGTTCTCGTTCGGCGCGAACGTGCTCAGGCCCTCGACCACCGCCGCCCGCGGCAGCCCGAGACCGAGCGCCGCCGACGCAGCGGCGAGGGTGTTCTCGACGTTGTAGTGCGACAGCCCGGACAGCGTCATCGGTACGTCGACGACCTTGAGCAACGGCTCCGGGTCGCGGGCGGCGTCGAGCACCGTGACGAACCCGTCGAGCACGGTCGTCGCCCGGCCGCCCTCGTCGAGCACGGTCCGGATCGACGGCGAGTCGGGGTCGCGGGAGAACACCCAGCACTTGGCCGGCGAGCCGAGCCGCATCGCGAACGTCCGCGGGTCGTCGCCGTTCACCACGCACCAGCCGCGCGGCCGGGTGATATGCGTGATCACCGCCTTCACCTCGGCGAGCTGGTCGACGGTGTCGATCCCGCCCAGGCCGAGATGATCCGCGCTCACGTTGGTGACCACCGACACGTCGTTGAACGCGACGCCGATGCCGCGGCGCAGGATCCCGCCGCGGGCGGTCTCGGTCACCGCGAGCTGGATCCCCGGCTGGGACAGCACCTGCCCGGCGCCGCTCGGGCCGGAGAAGTCGCCGTACTTCACCAGTTCGCCGTCGAAGTACACGCCGTCGGTGCTCGACCAGCCGACGTGCAGCCCGGCGGCGCGCCCGATGTGCGCGATCATCCGCGACGTCGTGGTCTTGCCGTTCGTCCCGGTGACCGCGACCACCGGCACCTTCGGCCGCAGCGTCGGCGGCGGGTTGCCCGGCGGCTCGTCCCGCACGCGCTCGCCGACGGTGTGGATGAGTTCGGTCAGATCATCGGCGCCGAAGGCATCCAGTACCTCGACGATCGCCGCTCCGAGGGCCCGCGCGCGTCCTTCGTGCGCCCACGGGAACGCCACCACGAGCCGCCGTACGTCGGACTCCGGGCGGACCCGGACGCCGATCCGCCCGATCCCGGCCTCCCGGGCGATCCGCCGGACGACGTGACCGGCGACCCGGATCGCGAACCGCTGCCGGAAACCGGAGCCGATCCGGCCGGGACGGGTGGCGCCGAGACCGATCGCCTGTCCGTACGCCTTCGCCGCCGGCGCGGGCGCGTCCGCGATCGCCGACACGTCCAGCGTCAGCTTGATCGCGGCGCGGCTGAAGTAGAGGTTGGCGCCGTCGAGCACGCGGAGCTCGACCAGGGAAGTCGCCACTACGCTCCCATCGCGTGATAGCCGCCGTCGACGTGGATGATCTCGCCGGTGGTCGAGGGGAAGAAGTCACTGAGCAGGGCCACGATGGTGCGCCCGGTCGGCTCCAGGTCGGACGGGTCCCAGCCCAGCGGGGCGCGGTCCAGCCACGGCTCCTCGAACTTCTCGAAGCCCGGAATCGCCTTCGCGGCCAGGGTCTTCAGCGGACCGGCCGAGACCAGGTTGCACCGGATGCCCTGCGCACCGAGGTCGCGCGCCAGGTAACGGTTGGTGGACTCGAGAGCGGCCTTGGCCACCCCCATCCAGTCGTACCCGGGCCAGGCCACGGTCGCGTCGAACGTCATCCCGACGACACTGCCGCCACGGCTCATCAGCGGCGCGCAGGTCACGGCCAGCGCCTTCAGGCTGTACGCCGAGACGTGGACGGCCTGCGCCACGTCGTCCCACGGGCCGTCCAGGAACTTGCCGCCGAGGATCGTCTCCGGGTTGCCGTACGCGATCGAGTGCACGACCCCGTCGAGCCCGTCGACGTGCTCACGGACGGCGTCCGGCAGCGCGGCCAGGTGCTCCGCGTTCGTGACGTCGAGCTCCAGGACCGGAGGCTCGGTCGGCAGCCGCTTCGCGATCCGCTTGGTGATGCTCAGCGCGCGGCCGAAGTTCGAGATCAGCACGGTGGCGCCTTGTTCCTGCGCCACCTTGGCCGTGGCGAAGCCGATCGACGAGTCGAGGGTGACTCCGGCGACCAGGATCCGCTTGCCGTCGAGGATGCCCACCGGCACGCCCTTTCTACGAGACGAGTTAGTTGCCCATGCCGATGCCGCCGTCGACCGGGATCACCGCGCCGGTGATGTAGCCGGCCTCCTCCGACGACAGCCAGCGGACCGCGTTCGCGATCTCCTCGGTCAGACCGAAGCGGCCGAGCGGGATCTGGCTCAGGTACTGCTTCTGGGTCTCCTCCGGCAGCACCGCGGTCATGTCGGTCTCGACGAAACCGGGCGCGACCACGTTCGCGGTGATGCCGCGGCTGCCCAGCTCGCGGGCGATCGAGCGGGCCATACCGATCAGGCCGGACTTGCTGGCCGCGTAGTTCACCTGGCCGGGCGAGCCGAGCAGGCCGACCACGGAGGAGATGAACACGATCCGGCCCTTGCGCAGCCGCAGCATGCCCTTCGCGGCCCGCCGCGCGACCCGGAACGACCCGGTCAGGTTGGTCTCGACGACCGCGTCCCAGTCGTCGTCGGACATCCGCAGCAGCAGCGTGTCGCGGGTGATGCCGGCGTTCGCCACCAGCACCTCGACCGGCCCGTGCTGCTCCGCGATCGTGTCGAAGGCGGCATCGACCTGTGCCTGGTCGGTGATGTCGCACTTCACGCCGAGGAAGCCCTCCGGCGGCGGGCTGGTGTTGTACGTGACGGCGACCTGGTCGCCCGCCTCCTTGAACGCGGTCGCGATCGCCAGCCCGATCCCCCGGCTACCGCCGGTCACCAACACAGACCTACCCACAAGCGCTCCTCACATCGTCGGACGGAGGAACGCTATCCCACCGGCGCGGGTGCTCCCGACCCAGGACGACTCAGGAGTCTTCGAGCCGGAAGCCGACCTTCATCGTCACCTGGTAGTGATCGATCTGGTTGTCGGCCAGGTGCCCGCGGATATCGGTGACCTCGAACCAGTCGAGGTGCCGCAGCGTCTCCCCGGCGCGGGTGATCCCGTTGGTGATCGCCTGGTTGAGGCCCTCTTTCGAGGTGCCGACGATCTCCGTGACCCGGTAGGTGCGATCGGTCATGACAAACCTCTCTCCATCCGGCTGCGCCAGGGCGGGCGGCGCGGCGTACCGTTGTTTGTGAGGAGGATAGATGTCGAAACGCCATGAGCGGAGCGACGCGACGGTCGTCTCGGTGACGAGTGCGCAGCCGGGCCGGTCCGAGGATCTGGACAGCCGGATCGCGCGCTACGCCTGGATGATGTCGATCCGGATCGTCTGCTTCGTGCTCGCCGTCGTCACGCCGTCGCCGTGGCGCTGGCTGTTCGTCGTCGGAGCGATCGCGCTGCCGTACTTCGCGGTCGTGCTGGCGAACGCCCATCGGTCCGCGACGACACCCGCCGCGGACCCGTATCTGGCGCCCGCGAGGCCCGCGATCGGGGAGCGTCCGACGGTCGTCGTACCGGCTGAAGACGACACTTCCCGGGACACTTCTGAGGACCGTCCGGCCGACACCGAAAAGTGATCTGGGCCGGGACTGGAAAACTTGGACTGATCCGTGTCAGAATCTCCCGCGTGCTCTGAAGTTCATGAGTGGAATTCAGGGACTTGATGCGGCGTCGGACGGCTCCCCCCGTGGCTGTCCGACGTCGCTTCATTTTGCCCACGCTATTGATTATTGAGCCATCAGGAATGCAGAGGAATGACACCCGCGGATGACTGAAGAAGGTATGCCCGCGGTCTGCTCCGCCAAGGGCTGCGGCCGGGCGGCCACCTGGGCACTGCTGTGGAACAACCCGAAGATCCACACGCCCGACCGGCGCAAGACCTGGCTGGCGTGCGACGAACACAAGGACAGCTTGTCCGACTTCCTCGACCGCCGGTCATTCCTGCGCGAGGTCGAGCCATTCACCGAGTGAATGTGTGGACGTAGCGAAAAACTACATTTCCGGATTGGGCCGGTATGGCCCCGGTATGTTCTCAGCCGCCGATCGCGGACATCGGGCGGGACGGTTGCAGGAAGCTCGGGTCGTTGATGCCGTGACCCGGAAGTTTGTTGAGCATCGCGCGACGCCAGCGGTCGGCCAGTTCGGCGTCGTCGGCGCCGGCCCGGAGCGCGGTCCGCAGATCGGACTCGGTGCGCGCGAACAGGCAGTCCCGGACCTGACCGTCGGCGGTCAGCCGCACCCGGTCGCAGTCGCCGCAGAACGGACGCGTGACGGACGCGATGATCCCGACCGTCTGCGGTCCGCCGTCGACCAGGAACGACTCGGCCGGCGCACTGCCCCGCTTCGACGCGTCGTCGGGCGTCAGGTGGAACCGCTCGGTGAGCATCCCGAGAATCTCGTCGGCGGTGATCATCGTCGACCGGTCCCAGCCGTGCTGCGCGTCCAGCGGCATCTGCTCGATGAACCGCAGCTCGTACCCGCGCTCGAGGCAGAACTCCAGCAATTGCGGCGCATTCGAGTCATTCACGCCGCGCATGAGGACCGCATTGACCTTCACGGGTGTCAGACCCGCGTCGTGCGCGGCCTCGAGCCCGGCGATCACGTCGTGCAGACGGTCCCGCCGGGTGAGCTTCTTGAACATTTCCTGGTCGACGGTGTCGAGGCTCACATTCACCCGGTCCAGACCGGCCGCCTTCAGTGCGACGGCCTGCCGGGCGAGACCGATCCCGTTGGTGGTCAGCGACACCTCGGGACGTGGCGTGAGTTGCGTCGTACGGGCGACGATGTCGACCAGGCCGCGGCGGAGCAGCGGTTCGCCTCCGGTAAAGCGGATCTCGTGCACACCCAGGTGCGTGACCGCGACCGACACCAGGCGGACGATCTCGTCGTCGGTGAGCAGTTCCGGCTTCGCGAGCCAGTCCAGGCCCTCTTCGGGCATGCAGTACGTGCAGCGCAGGTTGCAACGGTCCGTGAGCGACACCCGCAGGTCGGTCGCGGTCCGGCCGTAGCGGTCCGCCAGACCGGTGTGAGTCGCTTCTTGGATCGTCGTCACGTCCCCAGCGTACGTGCCGGGCGTCGGCCGTTTCAGGGCATGGCTTAAGTTCGAGACGTGCGTCGCTTGCTGAACATCCGCTGGATCGTCGCCGCGCTGGCCGTCATCGCGCTCGCCGGCGTGTGCGTGCAACTCGGTCGTTGGCAGCTGCATCGCCTCGACGAACGCAAGGCGCGGAACACGGTGACCCGAACCAACCTGGCCGCACCGGCGGCCCCGATCGACCAGATCCTGGGTCCGCCGGGCGTCGTCGGCGACCAGCACGCCTGGCGCACCGTCGTCCTCTCCGGACGGTACGACGCGTCCAAGCAGGTGGTCCTGAAGTACCGCAACGTCTCGGACAAGCCCGGCTTCGAGATCGTCACGCCGCTGGTCCTCGCGGACGGGAAGGCGGTGCTGGTCGACCGCGGGTTCCTGGCCCGGCAGAGCTCGGAGCTGATGCCGCTGCACGTCCCCGCCGTACCGACTGGTGAGGTGACCGTCACCGGCCGCCTACAGCGCAGCGAACGCGGCGGCCACACGAACGGCGGTACGCCCGACGACGGTACGGCGCGACTCATCAACGGCCCGGACTACGCAAAGGTGCTCGGGCTGAACCTGTACGACGGCTACGTCACCGTGACCAAGCAGGAGCCGGCGAACGATTCGGCGTTCGGCTCGTTCCCCGGTCCGGAGATCGACGACGGGCCGCACTTCTTCTACGCGCTGCAGTGGTTCTTCTTCGCGCTGCTGGCGCTCGGCGGACTGGTCTACTTCTCCCGGCAGCAGGTGACCGCAGAAAAGCCCGCGGAGCAGCAGCCCGAGGCCGTCGAACGGTCCGAGGCCCACGCCGGCGCCCCCGACTGAGTCTCGTTGCCTTGCGCAACCGACGGTGCTTGCCGTCGGCACGAGATGCGCGGCCGGGTGTGGTGGGGCAGGATGGTGGTGTGGACCTCGGACTGCGTGATCGCACCTACATCGTCACCGGCGCGAGCGCCGGACTCGGCTTCGCAACGGCCAAGGCGCTGGCCGCCGAAGGCGCCCGGCTGGTGATCTCCAGCCGCAACGAGGAGTCGATCGCACGGGCCGCGGCGGAGCTGAACGCGCTGCCGGGAGCCGGCGGGAGCGTCGTCGGGATCCCCGTCGACAACGCCGACCCGGACAGCGCGGAGCGGCTGGCGGCGACCGCGATCGCCAAATGGGGCGAGCTGCACGGCGCGCTGATCAGCGTCGGCGGGCCGCGGGCCGGGACCGCGCTGGACACCGACGAGGAGGACTGGCGGTCGGCGTTCGACAGCGTGTTCCTCGGCGGGCTGCGGATCGCTCGCGCGGTCGCCCGGGCCGGCGCCGAGGACACCTCGATCGCGTTCGTGCTCTCGTCGTCGGTGAAGTCCCCGATCGCCGGCCTGGCGATCTCGAACGGTCTGCGGCCCGGTCTCGCGATGGTGGCGAAGACGCTCGCCGACGAGCTCGGACCGAACGGGATGCGGGTGAACGGCCTGATGCCGGGCCGCATCGCGACCGACCGCCTGAAGGAGCTCGATGCTCGCGGCGGCGACCCCGACGCGTCCCGGCGGGCCGCGGAGAAGACGATCCCGTTGCGCCGCTACGGCTCCCCCGACGAGTTCGGCCGGGTCGCGGCGTTCGTCCTCTCTCCCGCGGCGTCGTACCTCACGGGCGCCATCATCCCGATCGACGGCGGCGCCCTCCGTACCTTCTGACGGGCCGCGTCACCCCCACTGACCGGGGACGTAGTCGCCGGCCGGCTGCTGGGTGATGACGTTGATGCGGTTCCAGGTGTTGATCCCGGCGATGGCCGCGATCAGCGCACCCAGCTGCTCCTCGTCGTAGTGCTTGGCGGCGTTCAGCCACACGTCGTCGGGCACTCCGGCGGAGTCGGCGATCCGGGTGCTGGCTTCCGCCAGCGCGAGCGCGGCCCGCTCCTCCTCGGTGTACACGGTGGCTTCGCGCCAGGTCGCGACCAGGTTGATCCGGACCGTGGTCTCGCCGTGGTGCGCGAGATCCTTCGAGTGCATGTCGACGCAGTACGCGCAGCCGTTGATCTGGCTGACCCGGAGCTCGACCAGCTCGAGGGTGGCCAGCGGTACGCCGGCGTCCAGCGCGACCCGCGCCGCGGAGTTGAGGTGCTTGATGAACTTGCCGAGGACCGGGTTGGTGAACAGGTCCAGACGAGCGTTCATAAGAGGTGTCTCCTAGCGAATGAGTTCGTTGACACCCATCCGACGAGACAGCCCAGGAAAGTGTCAGTCCGGGGCGATTCGGTTGCCCTGCTCATCCCAGTGCTCGGCGACCTTCTTGCTCGGCTGGACCCGTGGCGGCTCCCCCGGCATCTTCGGGTAGTCCGGCGGGAAGTTCAGCTCACCGCCGGGCAGTTCCTCCCACAGCCGCAGCAGCGGCTCCAGCGGGTACGCCGTGTCGTCCATGTCCGCCCACGGGTCGCCGTCGGCGAGGTACTCCGGAACCGTGTGCAGGTTGAACGCCCGCGGATCGTCGACCTCGGCGAGCCGCTCCCAGGTCATCGGCGTACTCACCGGCGCTCCCGGGCGCGGGCGGAGCGACCAGGCGCCCGCGACGGTGCGGTCCCGGAGGTTCTGGTTGAAGTCCAGGAAGATCGACGCCTCGCCGCGCTCCTCCTTCCACCAGGCGGTGGTGACGCCGTCGTCGCGGCGTTCGAGCTCGCGGCCGAGGCCGATCGCGGCGTGCCGGACCTCGTCGAAGCTCCAGTCCGGCCGGATCCGCACGTAGATGTGGATCCCCCGGTTGCCGCTGGTCTTCGGATAGCCCCGCAGGCCCAGTTCCTCGAGGAGTTCCCGGGCGACGCCGGCCACCCGCCGGGCGTCGGCGAAGGTCGCTCCGGGCTGTGGATCGAGGTCGATGCGCAGCTCGTCGGGGCGGTCGAGATCGCCTTTGCGGACGGCCCACGGGTGGAAGGTCAGTGTGCCCATGTGCGCCGCCCACACCGCGGCAGCGGGCTCGCTGAGGCAGAGCTCGTCGATCGGGCGTCCGTTCGGCGTGAGCACACGGCAGGTTTCGAGCCAGTCAGGCGCGCCTTTCGGCAGCCGCTTCGAGTAGAAGCCGTCCCCCGTCTGGCGGCCGGTGTTGTTCACCGACAGCGTCATCCCCTCGCGCCACCCACCGGGCCAGCGCTCCAGCGCGACCGGGCGGTCGCCGGACGCGTGCATGAAGGCCGGCGCGACGCCGGCGAAGTACTCGCAGACCTGCAGTTTCGTGATCTCCGGCGCCCACTCGGTCGCCTCGTAGACCACTCGGTCGGGGCTGGAGACCCGGACCTCCCGCTCCCCCACCGTGAGCATCACCGCCGTGCTCTTCGCCATGCCGCGACCGTATCGGAAATATCGGAAATTCCGTGCGGTACACGGGAAAGGCAACTTTTCTCGACCTCTGGCCACGGTAGGTGACTGGGCGGTAACGTTCCTGCACCTCGTTCCTGGGGCGTGAGGCCCCCGGGACACCTGACAAGGAGCGCGAGGATGAATAGATCCGCCCTGATCGCCGCTGCCACCGCAGTGGTGACCACTACCGCCCTCGGACTGACCAGTGCCACCACAGCAACCGGTGCGCCAACAGCTTCCCCTGTCCCCACACCCGCCGCGGCCGTCGCCAAGGCCAAGGAGGCGATCAGCAGCAACCTGACCGCGCTCCGCGCCACCACGGCCGACGCGTTCGTGGTCAAGGACGTGATCGTCGACAACGACGGCTCCAGCCACGTCCGGATGGACCGCACGATCGGGGGCCTCCCGGTCCTCGGCGGCGACGTCGTCGTACACCAGTCGAAGGACGGCGCCTTCAAGGGCGCCAGCCTGTCGCTGGGCAAGAGCGCGAACGTCGCCCGTACGCCGAAGGTCAGCAGCGCGACCGCCGCCACCAAGGCGCTCGCCAAGGGCCTCAAGGCCGACGGCAAGCCCAGTCTGGTGATCGAGGCCCGCAAGGGCGCACCGCGGCTGGCCTACCTGGTCACGGCGGTCGGCACCCAGGCCGACGGTACGCCGAGCCGCATCACGACGACCGTGGACGCCCTGACCGGCGCGAAGCTGGTCAGCGAGCAGCACATCGAGACCGCGACCGGTGACGGCAAGAGCCTGTACAGCGGGACCGTGCCGCTGCAGACCTCCACGGCGACCGGCGGCTACACGCTGACCGACGCCACCCGGGGCGGCGGCTACACCGCCGACGCCAACAACAAGACCGACTCGATCCTCTGCCAGCTGTTCGGGTTCGGCTGCCCGGTCCCGACCCGGTTCACCGACGCGGACAACCACTGGGGCACCGGCGTCAACACGGACCGCGCCTCGGCCGCCGTCGACGCGCACTACGGCGCCGCGACGACGTACGACTACTACAAGACGGTTCACGGCCGGAACGGGATCTTCGGCGACGGCAAGGGCGTCCCGAGCCGCGTGCACTACGGCTCCAACTACGTGAACGCGTTCTGGGACGGCAAGCAGATGACGTACGGCGACGGCGACAACGTCGTGGCGGGTCCGCTGGTCTCGATCGACGTGGCCGGCCACGAGATGTCCCACGGCGTCACCGAGCACACCGCGAACCTCACATACTCGGGTGAGTCCGGCGGCCTGAACGAGGCGACCAGCGACATCTTCGGCACCCTCGTCGAGTTCTACTCCAACAACGCCTCCGACCCAGGTGACTACTACATCGGCGAGGAGATCATGAAGGACCGCCCAGCGCTGCGGTTCATGGACAAGCCGAGCAAGGACGGCAACTCCGCCGACTGCTGGTCCTCCGGGGTCGGCAACCTCGACGTGCACTACTCCTCCGGTGTGGCGAACCACTTCGCCTACCTGCTGGCCGAGGGCACCGGCGCGAAGACGATCGGCGGTCTGCCGCACAACGGATCGACCTGCAACGGCACGACGCTGAACGGCATCGGGCGCGACAAGCTCGGCAAGATCTGGTTCCGCGCGCTGTCGACGTACATGACCAGCGGTACGACGTACGCGCAGGCCCGGACCGCGACGCTGAACGCGGCCACCGACCTGTACGGCGCCAGCAGCCCCGAGCGGGCCGCCGTCGCCGCCACCTGGTCGGCTGTCAGCGTCAACTGATGTGACCGACTGAGCAGCCGGTCCTGTCCCACTGGGGCGGACAGGACCGGCGTGTTCAAACGTTTTGACCATTGCCACGGTGTTTGTGCGGACCTACCGTCACTGGCATGGGTGGGGTACCCGGGGGTGGGCCGCGGCTGCGTTCGGCGCGGCCGGTTCTTCTCGTCGTCGACGCTGACCCGGAGCGTCTGGAACGGTGCGAGACCGAGCTGGATCGCGGCTTCGGCGCGGACTTCCGTGTCCGCGGCGAACTGACGGCGGCGGCCGCGCTCGACTGCCTGCGGCGCGCGCACGAGTGGGAACAGCGTGTCGCCGTGGTGCTGGTCGACCATCTGCTCCCCGACGACGACCGGGCCGAGATCCTCGCGGCGTCGCGGACGCTGCACCCCGACGCGCGACGGGCGCTGCTGATCGAGTGGGGCGCGTGGGCGGAGCGTACGACGGCGTCGGCGATCCTGACCGCGATGTCGGTCGGCGACATCAACTACTACGTGCTGAAGCCGTGGATCGCGCACGACGAGCTGTTCCACCGGACGGTGGCGGAGTTCGTCCAGGAGTGGTCGCGGTACGAGGTCGCCAACCTGCGCGAGGTGGTCGTGATCGCGGCCAGTACGTCGGTGCGCGGCAAGGCCGTCCGCAGTCTGCTGGCCCGCAACGGGATCCCGAGCGCGTTCCGGGACAGCGGTTCGGCGCTCGCGAACGACGTACTCGAGTTCGTCGGGGAGCCGGATCCCGGCGACGGGGTACTGGTCTGGATGCCGGCGGTCGGCGGCACGGTCCTGCACGATCCGACGGACGCGGAGATCGCCGAGGCGTGGGGCGTCCCGACCACGCTGGCCCCCGACGCGGAACGGTCGTTCGACCTGCTGGTCGTCGGCGCCGGGCCCGGTGGGCTGGCCGCGGCCGTGTACGGGTCGTCCGAGGGGTTGCGCACGCTCGTCGTGGAGCGGGAGTCGATCGGCGGGCAGGCCGGGACGAGTTCGCTGATCCGCAACTACCTCGGGTTCTCGCGCGGCATTCGCGGGTCGGAGCTGGCCCAGCGCGGTTACCAGCAGGCGTGGGTCTTCGGGGCGCATTTCGTGCTGATGCGGACGGTGGAACGGCTGGAGAAGCGGGGCGACGAGTTCGTCGCCGCGATCGAGTCGGTCGGGGAGGTCACGGCGCGGGCGGTCGTGCTGGCGAGCGGCGTTTCGTATCGGCGGCTCGACGTACCGTCGCTGGAGAGGCTCGTCGGCGCCGGGGTGTACTACGGCGCGAGCGTGTCCGAGGCGCACGGGCTGCAGGATCGGGATGCGTGCGTGGTCGGCGGCGGGAACTCGGCCGGGCAGGCGGTTCTGCACCTCGCCCGGTACTGCCGCCGCGTGCTGCTGGTGATTCGCGGCGAGGACCTGGCGGCGAGCATGTCGCAGTACCTCATCGACGCGATCGTTGCCGCCGACAACGTCACCGTGCGGGCGTCGAGCGAGGTGGCCGGCGGCGACGGCGACGGGCGGCTGCAGTACGTCGTCGTACGGGATCGGCGGACCGGCGACGAGGAGACGATCCCGCTCGACGGGCTCTTCGTGATGATCGGGGCGGTGCCCGGGACCGACTGGCTGCCGGCCGGGGTGGGACGGGACGCGCACGGTTTCGTGCTGACCGGATCGGACGCCGCGGCGGATCCGCAGTGGCCCGAGGATCGGCCGCCGCAGCCGTACGAGACGACGGTGCCGGGGCTGTTCGCGGTCGGCGACGTACGGTGCGGGTCGGTGAAGCGGGTGGCGTCGGCCGTCGGCGAGGGGTCGGTCGTGGTCTCGCAGATCCACACCCACCTCAAGGTCCGCTCGGATGCCTGAGCGGAAGTTCGTCTACACGCCGGCCATGGTCGGACTGACCGCGCTGGTGCTGCTGCTGCCGCTCGTCGGCCTCGCCCTGGTGCTGCAGCAACCACGGCTCGACGTGCATTGGGAGCACCATCCCGCGCACTTCTGGCTGGTGCTGCTGACTGCCGCGCTGAGCGCCGTCCTCGCCTACATGACCGGCGCCGCGGCACTACGGCGCGGGGATGCGCGGGTTCTGTTCGTATCGCTGGCGTTCCTGTCCGCGGCGGGCTTTCTCGGGCTGCATGCACTGGCGACGCCGAAGGTGCTGCTGGACACGCCGAACGCCGGCTTCACGCTCGCGACGCCGGTGGGTGTCGCGCTGGCGTCGGTGTTCGCGTTCCTCTCGAGTCTGAACATCTCCGGTATCGCATGGGGGCGAAGGCTCCGGGTCGGTCTGCTCGTCCTGATGGCCTTGTGGGCGGCGGCTTCCGTACTGCGGTTGTGGCCGCTGCACGCGACGTCCGTCCCGGAAGTTGCCGACGGCATCCTCACGGCGCTCGCCGTACCCACGGTGCTGCTGTACGGCATCGCCGCCGCGCGGTACCTGCGGACGTGGTGGGCCCGGCCGTCGCTGATGCTGCTGTCGATGATCGCCGCGTTCGTCCTGCTCGGCGAGGCGATGGTCGCGCTGGTGTTCGCCCGGAACTGGGCGCTGTCGTGGTGGGAGTGGCACGTCCTGATGCTCAGCGCATTCGTGCTGGTCGTCGCAGGGGTGCGGATCCAGTGGTACGAGGAGCGGTTCGCGGACCTGTACCAGGAGGACACGGTGTCGGGGCGGCGCGAACTGAGCGTGCTGTTCGCGGACCTGCAGGGCTTCACGGCGTTCTCGGAGCAGCACGACCCGTCCGAGGTCACGGCGATGCTCAACACCTACTTCCAGGTCGTCGTACCGGAGGTCGTCCAGCGGCACGGTGGCGACGTGGACCGGATCATCGGCGACGCCTTGATGGTGACGTTCAACAAGCGCGGCGACCAGCCGGACCACGCGCAACGGGCGGCCGAGGCCGGACTGGCCCTGCAGGAGGCGGCCGCCGTCGTCCAGGAGGCGCATCCGGGCTGGCCGCGGTTCCGGGTCGGGATCAACAGCGGGATCGCGTCCGTGACGCTGCTCGGGACGGAAGGCGGGAGAACGCATACCGTCATCGGGGACACCGTGAACGTCGCGTCGCGGATCGAGGGGAAGGCGCCGGGTGGGGCGGTCGCGATCGGTCCGGCGACGAAGGCGCTGCTGCCGGAGGCCAGCACCGATTTTCTCGGGCTGATCAGCTTGAAGGGAAAGGCCGAGCCGGTCGAGGTGTACCAGCTGCTGGCGTTGCACGGCGAATGATCACCCCTGCCTTCGGCCCGTGTTCATGTGTTGGACCTTGGAAGGACCGCGCGCCGGTGTGAGAATCCGGGAATGTCTGCCCTGTACCGATCACGGCGCCGCCTGGGCGCACTCGTGGTCACTTCGAGTCTCGTCTTAGCCGGCACCGCCGTCCTGATCGCACGGCCTGCCGACGCCGCGTCCACCGACGTGGTCATCACCGAGGTGTACGGCGGTGGCGGCAACAGCGGCGCGCCGTACACCAACGATTTCGTGGAGCTGACCAACAACAGCTCGGCCCCGATCGACGTGAGCGGCTGGTCGATCCAGTACGCCTCGGCGGCAGGCTCGACGTGGCAGGTCACGAAGCTGACCGGCAGTATCGCGCCCGGGACCGCGTACCTCGTTCAGGAGAGCGGCGGCGCCAACGGCCAGCCGATGCCGACGCCGGCCGTGACCGGGACGATCCCGATGTCCGCAACCGCCGGCAAGGTTGCCCTGGTCACCAACCAGACCGCGCTCGCCTGCGGCGCCACCTGCCACGCGGACACAGCCGTCAAGGACTACGTCGGCTACGGCACCGCGGGCGACTCCGAGACCGCGCCCGCGCCGGGCCTGTCGAACACGACCTCCGCCGCGCGGACCGACCCGGCGCTGGACACCGACAACAACAGCGTCGACTTCGCCGCGGGCAACCCGTCGCCGGGCACCCTGACCGGCGGTCCGGCCGAGCCGCCGGTGGACGCGAAGATCCACGACATCCAGGGCGCCGCGCACCGGTCGCCGCTGGAGGGCAAGCTGGTCGCGAACGTCACCGGTGTGGTGACGGTGAAGGGCAGCAACGGATTCTGGTTCCAGGACCCGCAGCCGGACGCCGACCCGGCCACCAGCGAGGGCCTGTTCGTGTTCACCAGCGCCGCGCCGACGGTCGCCGTGGGCGACGCCGTGACGGTCGCGGGCTCGGTCGCGGAGTTCCGCCCGGGCGGCTCGGGCGGTACGACGAACCTCACGACCACCGAACTGACCAACGCGAAGATCACCGTCACCGGGACTGCCGCCGTACCTTCACCGACGATCGTCGGACCGGGTGGGCGGGTTCCGCCGTCGACCGTGATCGAGGACGACGCCTCCGGCGATGTGGAGACGACCAGCACCGCGTTCGACCCCGCCAGTGACGGCCTCGACTTCTGGGAGTCGCTGGAGGGCATGTGGCTGGGCATCGACCAGCCGCAGGTCACCGGCCCGACGAGTTCGTTCCGCGAGCTGTCCGTCGTACCCGCCGGTGCGGGAGTGCGGACCGTACGCGGCGGGATCCTGCTGCAGAAGACCGACAGCAACCCGGAGCGGGTGCTGCTGGACGACGTCCTGACCGCGATCCCGGACGCGAAGACCGGCGACAAGCTGGCAGGTGTCGTGACGGGTGTCCTCGACTACTCGTTCGGCAACTTCAAGTTGCTGCCGACCACGACGCCGACCGTGGTCGACGGCGGGGTCAAGCGCGAGACGACCAAGGCCTCGTCGCCGGTCCAACTGTCGGTCGCGACGTTCAACGTGGAGAACCTGGACCCGTCCGACGGTGACGCCAAGTTCGACGGGCTGGCGCAGGCGGTCGTGCACAACCTCGCGTCGCCGGACATCCTCGGTCTCGAGGAGGTCCAGGACGACGACGGTGCGGTCAACTCCGGTACGACGAGTGCGGAGAAGACGCTCGGTCTGCTGACCGCGGCGATCGTGAAGGCGGGCGGGCCGCAGTACGCGTGGAAGCAGATCGACCCGGTGAACAATGCCGAGGGCGGTGAGCCGGGCGGCAACATCCGGGTCGCGTTCCTGTACCGGACCGACAAGGCGGTGAAGTTCGTCGACACGCCCGGCGGGACCTCGACGACGCCGACCACGATCGTCACGGATCGCCGCGGCAAGCCGCACCTGAGCGCCTCGCCGGGCCGGATCGACCCGGCCAACCCGGCATGGGCGGCGACCCGGGTACCGCTCGCGGGCGAGTTCAAGTGGCACGGGCAGACCGTGTTCGTGGTCGTGAACCACTTCAGCTCGAAGGGCGGCGACAACCCGCTGTGGGGCCGCTTCCAGCCGCCGGTGCAGGTGACCGCGGCGAAGCGGCACCAGCAGGCCGCCTCGGTGCGCGGATTCGTGGACCAGATCCTCGCCAAGGACAAGGGCGCGAACGTCGTCGTACTGGGTGACCTGAACGACTTCGACTGGTCCGAGACCGCGGACATCCTGGTCGGCTCCGGCAAGACCGCGCTGATCGACCTGCCGCGGACACTGCCGCTGAAGGAGCGGTACAGCTACGTGTTCGAGGGCAACAGCCAGATCCTGGACCAGATCCTGATCTCGCAGAACCTGCGCCCGGCGTCGGCGTACGACGTGGTGCACATGAACGCGGAGTTCCCGGACCAGATCTCCGACCACGACCCGCAGGTGGTGAAACTGATCCCGCTACCGTCCTGGGTGCGGTAACCCAGCGGATTTCGGGAGTCTTACGTACGGCGGCCGGGCGGGGTTTTCCTTGCCCGGTCGCCGATACTGGGGTCGTGACAGATGACACCAGGCAGTACGCCGTTCAGAAGTCCGACGCGGAGTGGAAGGCCGAGCTCTCCCCCGCCGAGTTCCACGTGCTGCGCCAGGCCGGCACCGAGCGGCCGTTCGTCGGTGAGTACACCGACACCAAGACGGTCGGCGTGTACAAGTGCCGGGCCTGTGACGCGGAGCTGTTCCGGAGCGAGACCAAGTTCGACTCGCACTGCGGCTGGCCGTCGTTCTTCGCGCCGCTCGCCGAGGACCGGGTCGAGTACATCGAGGACTCCACGCTCGGTATGAAGCGCGTCGAGGTCCGCTGCGCCAACTGCGGTTCGCACCTCGGCCACGTCTTCGAGGGCGAGGGTTACGGCACCCCGACCGACCTCCGTTACTGCATCAACAGCATCAGCCTCACCCTCACGCCTGCCTGACCCGCGCGTCGCCCGGTGGGGTTCTAGACTGGGTCGGCTGGTGGATCCTGGGGAAGGAAATTGGTGGCTGACGACGTCCGTAGTCCGCGGGTTCTCGATGTGCTGGCGGCGGAGGAGCCGTGGGAGGTGCCGGGCGCGTGGCTGACCCGTGTCCGGGCGCAGCTCAAGGCCTGGGCCGACGATCCCGAAGCATTGCGGCCGTTGCGCCCCGAGGCGTTCCCGGACTTCATCAAGGGCACGCCCGCCGCCGTCTGGTACACCCACCAGGTCGCTCCGCTGCTGACCGGGTGGATCCCGGTCCTGCACGGTGAGTACGCGGACCTGTCCACCGAGCTGACCCACGAGTTCTACCGGCCGTCCTCCCGCCTGGGCGGCAGCGGCCACGTGATCTACGCGGCGCCGACCGACTGGCACCTGCAGGCCATCGCCGGCGCCCGCGGCTTCCGCGAGAACGGGCGCAAGCACGCTCTCCAGCTGTCCCGGAACGTCGCCGCGCTGTTCGTCGACGCTCCCCCGATGGCCGCCCGCGCCACGGCCCTGACCGCCGCGTTCGACCGCGTCCTGGCCAACCGCGACGTGACCGAACTGCACGTCACCGGCGAGTACGACGACATCGCGAAGTACTGGCGTACCGAGGCACTCACCGACGCCGAGCGCGCCGTACTCCCCGAGCTCGCCGGCCCCACCGCCGCCCTGCGCTACTCGCTGAACGCGGTCCGGGACACGCACGCGCGGATGCTGATGCTGAGCCCGGACGAGTACGCCGGCGACTTCGCCCAGGTGCTGGCCGAGCTGATCCTGGCGACCGGGCTGCGCGGAATCCCGCAGCCGGTGGCGAAGATCCTCGGCGACTCCGCAATCGACGTGCACAAGGCACTGCAGGAGATCGACCCGACGTTCACGCTGCAGACGTGGCACGGCCACGTCAACCAGTGGATGTCCCGCGCGATCCGCAACGGTCAGGCGCCGCTCGCCCGGGCGTGGGGCGCCGCCGCCGCGCGGGTCGGCGTACACCTGTCCGGTGTGCTCAACCGGGCGCCGTGGCCGGAGCCGGAGGTGCCGGACCTGACCACGCTGTTCCGGATGCTCGACCGGGAACGCTGGAGCGCGCTGGAGAACCAGGCCGCGGCCAGCCAGGAGGCCTCGCTCTCGGCCGCCTGGAAGGACGTCAAGCAGGACGAAGCGGAGAACGCGGGCGACGCCGAGGGCGGCACGCTCGACGAGCCGCTACCGAAGCCGCTCGACTTCAGCGACAACCCGCTGGCCGAGCTCGACTCGCTGATCGGCCTGGAGTCGGTGAAGGACGCGGTCCGCCGGATGGTCGCCGAGGTGAAGACGAACCTCCGCCGCGCCGAGCTCGGGCTGCCGAGTCACGAGCGGGCGCGGCACATGGTGTTCGTCGGCAAGCCCGGTACGGCGAAGACCACGATCGCCCGGCTGCTCAGCCGGATCTACCACCAGCTCGGCGTCCTGGAGAAGGGTCACGTGGTCGAGGTCGACCGCTCCGACCTGGTCGGCGCCGGTGTCGGTTCGACCGCGCCGATGACCGCGGCCAAGTTCCGCGAGGCGCTCGGCGGCGTCCTGTTCATCGACGAGGCGTACAGCCTGACGCCGGAGAACACGCCCGGCGACTACGGCCTGGAAGCGGTCGCGACGGTGCTGAAGCTGATGGAGGACCACCGCAACGACTGCATCGTGATCGTCGCCGGGTACCACCGCGAGATGCAGCGGTTCATGGAGTCCAACACCGGTCTGCAGTCCCGGTTCCCGAAGCTGCTGTCGTTCAGCGAGTACGACACCGACCAGCTGGTCGCGATCTTCGAGCTGCAGGCCCGGCAGAAGGGCATGATCTACGGCGAGGAAGTGCTGGACAAGGTCCGCGCCGTGATCCCGCCCGCGCCGCGAGGCCACAGCTTCGGTAACGGCCGTTTCATCCGGAACGTGCTCGAGGAGGCTGTCTCCAACCAGGCCACCCGGCTGTCGGCCAGCGACCCGGACAAGCTCACCGAGCGGGACCTGCGCGAGCTGATCCCGTCCGACGTCCGGCCCCCGACGTCGATGCGTGCCGAGGACTACCTGCTGCAGAAGCCCGGGACCTAGACCGGGGTCGCGAGCGCCACGGGGTTGCCCTCGGGGTCGGCGAGGTACGCCTGGCGCTCGCCCCACGGCATCGTGGCCGGCTCCTGCAGGACCGGGTGGCCGGCCGCGCGGAAGCGTTCCACCTCCGCGTCGACGTCGTCGACGTACACGAACAGCTCGAAGCGCGGCGCCGTACCGACCGTGATGCCGAGCTGGGCCTCGGGCCAGTTCGCGTCGGACAGTCCGAGGGACGACTCGCCGCGCTCCAGGCCAACGTAGTGCGGGTCGCCCTCCAGCGGGAACTGGTACGTCGGTTCGTAGCCGAGGAGCGTGTAGAACTCGACGGACCGGCGTACGTCGGAGACGTACAGCACCGGAAACGCCTTGCGGTGCATCAGACCAGATTCGCGATCAGGTCGGACACCTCGGTCCGCTTGCCGGTGTAGAACGGGATCTCCTCGCGGACGTGCCGGCGGGCCGTCGAGGCGCGCAGGTCACGCATCAGGTCGACCATCCGGTGCAGCTCGTCGGCCTCGAAGGCGAGGATCCACTCGTAGTCGCCGAGCGCGAACGACGCCACCGTGTTCGCCCGCACGTCCGGGTAGGTGCGCGCCATCTTGCCGTGCTCGGCGAGCATGAACCGGCGCTCCTCGTCCGGCAGCAGGTACCACTCGTACGACCGGACGAACGGGTACACGCAGATGTACGGCCGCGGCTCCTCGTCGGCCAGGAACGCCGGGATGTGGCTCTTGTTGAACTCGGCCGGCCGGTGCAGCGCGAACTGGGACCAGACCGGCGCCAGGTGCCGCCCGAGCCGCGAACGGCGCAGCTGGTGGTACGCCTCCTGCAGCGCGTCCGAGGTCGGCGCGTGCCACCAGATCATGAAGTCGGCGTCCGCCCGGAAGCCTTCGACGTCGTAGAACCCGCGGATCACGACATCGTCGGCGGCGAGCTTCCCGACCAGGTCGTTCAGCTCGGCGGTCAGCTCGTCCCGGTCGACGTCACCGAGCGGCGTTTCAACCTTGAACACCGACCACAGCGTGTAGCGGATGACATCGTTGAGCTCACGGGCCTTCGGCTTACCAGTCACGACTTCATTGTCTCCAATGCGTTCAGATGCTCCCGAACCCGGGTGGCCGCCTTGCCGCCCGAGGCCACACACGCGGCGATCCCGACACCCCGGTACGCCGCCCCGCACACCGCCAGCCCGGGTACGCCGGCGACCGCGGCCTCCACCCGGTCGACGCGGTCCAGGTGCCCGACGGCGTACTGCGGAAGACCACCGCCCCAACGCGTCACCAACGAACCGACTGGAGGCGCCTGAAGTCCGATCGCCTGCTGCAGATCGGACATCGCAAGCCGTACGAGCTCATCGTCGGACCGCTGCAGCACGTACTCCTCGCCGAGCCGCCCGACCGAGGCTCGCAGGACGGCGAGCTCGCCCCCGGCCTCCGCGGACCACGCCCACTTGGCGTGCGAGTACGTCGACGCCTTGATCGTCCGGCCCTCGACGGACGGCACCAGGAACCCGGACCCGGCGGCCTCCGACGGCCAGTCGCGCTTCCGGACGGCGAGCGTGACGATCGCCATGCTCGCGTACTCCACCGCGGCCAGCTCGGTCGATGCCGCGGGCACCAACTCCCCCAGCATCCGCCCGGCCGGAGCAGCCGGTACGGCGACCACGACCGCATCAGCGGTGAGGTACGTCGGCGCGGGCACCGGCCCCGCCTCCAGCTCGAACCCGTCGGCGGTCCGCGAGATCCGGCGTACGGCGAGCTTGGTGCGGATCTCGACGCCGCGGGCGGTCAGGTCCTGCTCGAGGGCGCCGATCAGGCGGTTGATGCCGCCCACGATGCCGGCGAACACGGGTTGGCCGGCGCGCTTCTGTCCTAGTTCGCGCAGCTCGGCTGTGGCGGCGAGCAGGCTCGGCGCGGTCCGCAGCTTCGCGTACAGGTCGGGGACGGCGGCGGCGAGCGAGATCTCCTCGGCCTTCCCGGCGTACACCCCGCCGAGCAGCGGATCGATCAGCTTGTCGGTCACGGCGGACCCCATGCGCTCGGCAACGAACCGCCCGATCGCCACGTCCTCCGTCAGCGCGGGCGCCGCCAGCTCGGCCTCGTGCGCGACCTGCTCCGCGGCCGCGTCCCCGAGGACGTCGGCGGTCGCGGCCGGATCGACCGGGACGCCCATCACGGTCGGCGGGATCGCCCGGATCCGGTCGCCGACCCACAAACCGGCCGACGTCGTCGCCGGATGCACCAGCTCGTCCCCGAGCCCGACGGCCCGGATCAGCTCGACGGCCTCCGGCCGCCGCGCCAGCACCGACTCGGCGCCCAGGTCGACCGGCACCCCCTCGATCGCGTCCCCGGCGAGCTTCCCGCCGAGCCGCGGCGACCCTTCGAGGACCGTGATCCGCGGCGGGTTCGGCCCGGTCGCGAGCGCGTACGCCGCCGCCAGCCCGCTGATCCCGCCACCGACCACGACCACCCGGTTCATACCAAGCTCATTTCGTACTTCTTCCCCGGTCCCAGGTCGGTGCTGCTGGGCCCGACGGCCCGGAACCCGACGCGGGTCAGTACCGCCTGCGAGGCAGGGTTGTGGTCCGAGGCCCCGGCCCGGAGCGCGGTCAGTCCGTACGTCGGAGCGAGCTCGATCACCGCCCGGACAGCCGCCGTCGCGAGCCCTTTGCCGGCCCAGTGCTCCGCGATCCGGTAGCCCAGCTCGGCGGCACCGTTCTCCAGGTCGATGAGATTCACCCGGCCGATGACAGCGCCGGTGTCGTCGACGAGCACGTGGAAGCGGCAGATCCCGGCCTCCTGCTCCGCCAGCAGCGCCGCGTGGCGCGTGCCGAAGTCGGCGAAGTACTCGTCGCCACGGTCCCAGATCCACTGAGCGAAGTACTGCCGGTTCGCCCGCTCGAACGCGAGTACGGCGTCCTCGTGGTCGGCCCGCATCGGCTCCAGGGTGACGGCGTGGTCAGGCAGGTACATGGGCCGACTTCACCTGGACGTACTCCGTGATCCGGCGCAGCACCTCGGGATCGGCGTTCGGCGGGACGCCGTGGCCGAGGTTGAAGATGTGACCGGGCGCCGCCTTGCCCTCGGCGAGGATCCGGTCGATCTCCGGCTCGATCGTCTCCCAGCCGGTGAACAGCAGAGCCGGGTCGAGGTTGCCCTGGACCGGCTTCGGGGCGCCCCCGGCGGCAGTGACCCGGCGGACCGCCTCGTCCAGCGGGACGCGCCAGTCGACGCCGACGACATCGGCCCCGGCCTCGCTCATCAGGCCGAGCAGCTCGCCGGTGTTCACGCCGAAGTGCACCCGCGGTACGCCGTACTCCTTCATGGCCTCGAACACCTTCGCGGAGTGCGGCTGCACGAACCGCTCGTAGTCCCGCGGCGACAGCCCGCCGGCCCACGAGTCGAACAGCTGGATCGCCGACGCCCCCGCCTCGACCTGGACCGACAGGAACGCGATCGCGACATCGGCCAGCCGGTCCGCCAGCGCGTGCCACAGGTCCGGCTGACCGTGCATCATCGCCTTGGTCTTCGCGAAGTCCTTGCTCGGCCCACCCTCGACCAGGTACGACGCGAGCGTGAACGGCGCACCCGCGAACCCGATCAACGGCGTACCGCCGAGCTCGGAGACGAGCTGCTGGATGGCCTCGGTGGTGAACGGCACGTCGGCCGCGGTGACCGGGCGGACTGCCGCTACCCCGGCAGCGTCCCGGATCGGGTCCGCCGACACCGGGCCGATACCAGGCTTGATCTCGATGTCGTAACCGGCGAACTGGAGTGGGGTGACGATGTCGGAGAAGAAGATGGCCGCGTCCACGCCGTAACGGCGGACCGGCTGCAGCGTTATCTCGACGACGAGGTCGGGCCGCGTACAGGACTCGAGCATCGTGATGCCCTCGCGGGCGGCACGGTACTCGGGCAGCGCCCGCCCGGCCTGCCGCATGAACCACACCGGAGTGTGCGGCACCGGCTCACCCCGGGCGGCGAGCAGATAGGCGGAACGGTCCGGAGTGGAGAGTGGCGTCACTGGCACACAGCGATGATCCCACGCTGTGATCACGGCGCGATCGGCACCCGGGTGACCCGGTCGCGTGCTGTTACCGGCGCGTCTTAGCAGGCGGCGGTGAGTAATCAGTCGTAGGCTGCCGACATGGGTGCCCGCAAGCAGGTCGACGCGCCACCCGCGGAGTTCGCCGAGGCAGTCTCGCAGTTACGAGGTGCCCGGTTCCGGCCCGAGGTTTTCGTCGAGGAGATGCCCGCACCGCAGCGGATCGCACCGCATGCGGCGGCGGTCAGCGCCGACGTGACGGTCGACGGTGACGATATCGCCACCGGCCGTCTGGTCGTCCTCTACGACCCGGCCGGGAACGACGCCTGGCAGTCGACCTTCCGCTGTGTCGCATACGTGCGCGCCGCCGTCGAACCGGAGATGGTGACCGACGCGCTGCTCGGCGGCGTGGGCTGGACCTGGCTGATGGAGGCCCTGGCGGACCGCGGTGCGGACTTCCTGGCCCCGAGCGGTACCGTCACCAGGGTGGTATCGGAAAGCTTCGGCGGGATGGCCGACGACGACGCGACGGCGGAGATCGAGATCCGCGCGTCCTGGAGTCCCGTGCCGGGCGCAGGTGGGCTGGTCGACGTGACACGCCACGCCGAGGCCTGGGGCGAAGTGCTCTGTACGGCGGCGGGTCTGCCACCGGTGCCGCCGGGGGTGGTCGCGATGCCGACCCGGCGTGGACAGCGGGGCCGATGAGCCCAGCTGACACCCAGCCCTCCGAATCGGCCGACCCGGCCGCCCAACTGCCCCTGCTCGAGCTCAGGGACGGGCTGTCCGAGGTGATCGACACCGACAGCGTGCTGTCCGAGGCGGTCGAGGCGTTCCGCTCCGGCACCGGTCCGGTGGCGGTCGACGCCGAGCGTGCCTCGGGTTACCGCTACTCGCACCGCGCGTACCTCGTCCAGCTGCGCCGTGAGGGCTCCGGCTCCGCGCTGGTCGACCCGATCCCGTTCGGCGACCTGTCCGCGCTCGGCGACGCGATCGTCGACACCGAGTGGATCATCCACGCCGCGAATCAGGATCTGGCCTGCCTGGCCGAGGTCGGGATGGTGCCGCGGCAGGTGTTCGACACCGAACTGGCCGGCCGCCTGCTCGGGTACCCGAAGGTCGGGCTCGCCTCGCTCGTCAGCGAAGTACTCGGCTACCGGATGCGCAAGGAGCACTCCGCGGCCGACTGGTCGACCCGTCCGCTCCCGGCGCCGTGGCTGGTGTACGCCGCGCTGGACGTCGAGATGCTGATCGAGCTGCGGAACGCGATCGAGCAGGAGTTGCGCCGCGAAGGCAAGTGGGACTGGGCGCAGCAGGAGTTCGCGGCGATCCTGGACGCTCCCCCGCGGGAGCCGAAACCGGACCCGTGGCGCCGTACGTCGGGGATGCACCGGGTCCGGAACCGCCGCAGTCTGGCCGTCGTCCGGGCGCTGTGGGAGGCCCGGGACCAGATCGCCGAGTCCGCCGACATCTCCCCCGGCCGGGTGCTGCCGGACGCCGCGATCGTCGAGGCGGCGTCCGCGATGCCGGCCGAGCGCGACACGCTGCAGAAGCTCACCGCCTTCAAGGGCCGCGGCGCGCACCGCCACATGCGGACCTGGTGGGAGGCGATCGACCACGCCCGCAAGCTCCCCGACTCCGAGCTCCCCAAGCAGGGCCCGAGGTACGACGGCCCGCCGCCGGCCCGCGCCTGGGCCGACCGCGACCCGGATGCCGCAGCGCGCCTGTCGGCCGCCCGGACCGCCGTCGCCGAGATCGCCGAGGCGCACCGCCTCCCCACCGAGAACCTGCTCGCCCCGGACACAATCCGCCGCCTGGCCTGGTCGCCGCCGCCGGACGTGAACCTCGAGGTGGTCAGCACCTTCCTCCGTGACCACCACGCCCGCGCCTGGCAGATCGCCCTCACCGCGGAAGTCCTCACCGACGCGATGACCTCCGAGGCCAAGTCCCTCGACTAAACCACCGACTCCTCGGCGGTGGCGTGCTGGCGGATCTCGGTGCGGAGAGTCAGGGCGATCTGGAGGGCGCCGAGGAGGATCACGGTGGCGATGATGGCGAAGATCTGGCGGTAGCTGAGCAGGCTGACCAGGAGGCTGCCGACGGCGAGCGAGATCGCCTGGGGCGTGGACACGAGGACTTCGACCGCGGTCGACACGCGGCCGATCAGGTGGTTCGGTGAGCGCCGCTGCATCAGGGTTGTGAACGCCACGAACGTCCACGGCAGCCCGAGACCACAGATGCCCGCGCCCACCAGCACCACCGCGATACTCGGCGCGACCGCGCAGACGACGGTGGCGGCGGCCAGGGCGATCAGTCCGAGAGTGCAGGTGGCGATCTCGCCGAGGCGGCGTACGGCGCGGCTCGCGGTGAGACCGCCGATCACGGCGCCGACGCCCTGGCACGTCACGAAGACACCCGAGAAGGTCGCCGGCTTGCCGAAGGCATCCATCAGCGCGTAGATCGACGACTCGAAGAAGCCGATCACGAGGATCGAGATGGCGAGACCGGCGAGGACGTGCCGCAGCACCCGGTCGCCGTACAGGAAACGGACACCGCCGAGCAGGTCCGCCCGGAACGTGCTCTGGACGGGAGCCGGGGTCTCGGTGACCTTGATCGTCGCGATCAGCAGCCCGGCGACCACGAACGAGGCCGCGTCGACGACAGCCACCAGCCAGCCGCCCGCGGTGGCGAAGATCGCGGCCCCGACCAGCGGCCCGAACAGCCGATACCCCTCCTTGATCGTGGCGAGGCTGGAGTTCGCGTCGACGAGCAGTTCGTCCGGCAGCAGTTCCTTGAGCAGCCCGTTGAGCGCGGCGGGCAGGACGACGAACGAGACGCCGTACAGGAACGCGACGACCCAGATCAGCCACACGTCGCCCGCGTCCCGCACGAGCACGAGCGGGAGGACCGCGGCCGCGCTGGCGAAGTTGCCCCAGACCAGGATCCCCTTGCGAGGCAGCCGGTCCACCCAGACGCCCAGCACCGGAGCCCCGAGCGCCGGCAGCACCATGAAGAAGAACGTCAGACCGGCGAGCGCGTTGGAGCCGGTGAGGGTCTTCACCCACATGCTCAGCACCAGCAGCATCACCGAGTCGCCGAGCATCGACGTACTCAGCCCGGCGAACAGGCGCGGGAACCCGGGCTGCGCGAACAGCTTCCTCATGCCGGCTCGACCCCCGGGAAGTACGTCGGCATGCCCCAGGCGACGAACTCGCACAGCCGGGATCCGGCCGGCCGCTGCGCCGGATCGGTGAGCCGCCCGGCATGGCGATCGAGCACCGCGACGATCGCGTCGTTCATCTCCTTGAGCTCGTCCGCCGTCAGCCAGGCCACCATCTCGGTGTTGCGCTGCGCCGCGCGCCACTCCTCGGGCTCCTCAGACGCGCGCTGCTGTGCCTCCCGCAGCCGGTCCATCGCGCGGCCCATCGCCACCTCGGACAACGCCTCCGCGGCCCGCCGCTCGTCCATCGAGGCCGACGCGTGCTCGTCGTCCCACCGGAATCCGAGCCCCGGCACCTGCCACGGCCGCTGCCGGCCCTTCCCGCCCGCGGCCTCCTCGACGAAACCGTGCTGTGCGAGCTTGCGCAGGTGCCACGAACAGTTGGCAGGTGTCTCGTCGAGCCGGTCGGCCAGCTCGGTCGCGGTCAGCGGCCCGCTGACCGACAGCAGCTCGATGATCGCCATCCGCACGGGATGGGCCAGGGCATTCAGCTCGCGAGGGTCGCTCAAGCGGCGATGGGGGTTCGGCATGCATCGAAAGTACTCTTTCGAAAGAGTTGTTGCAATGCCGTGCACAAAGAATCCCCGCCGCAGACCCGCGACGGGGATCCAGGGTGGCGGCTAGGCCGGGAGCTGGGACTCGATGGCGGCGACGACCTCGTCGGACTCCGGCTCGGTGCGGGGGCGGAACCGGGCCGCGACCGCGCCCTCGGGGGTGAGCAGGAACTTCTCGAAGTTCCACTGGATGTCGCCGGACTCGCCTTCGGCGTCCGGGGTCTGCGTGAGCTCGGCGTAGAGCGGGTGCCGGCCGTCGCCGTTCACCTCGAGCTTGTCGAGCATCGGGAACGTCACGCCGTACGTCGTCGAGCAGAAGGTGTCGATCTCCTCGGCCGTGCCGGGCTCCTGGCCGCCGAACTGGTTGCACGGGGCGCCGAGCACGGTGAAGCCACGCGACGCGTACTTCTTCTGCAGGTTCTCCAGGCCCTCGTACTGCGGCGTCAGACCGCACTTCGACGCCACGTTCACGACCAGCACGGCCTTGCCCTTGTACTCACCCAGCGAGGTGGGCGCACCGGACAAAGTGGTCAGCGGAATGTCGTACAGGCTCATGCTCATCCTTGGGAGGTTGGGAGGTGACGGGCAAGAAAGTCTTCGGTACGTCGCCACGCCAGCGCGGACGCCTCTGCGTGGTGGAACATCGGGAGCGGGTTGTCGAACGCGTGACCGGCACCGTCGTACCGGTGGATCTCGACCTGATCGTCACTGCCCAGCCCGGGGACGATCGCGTCGACGTCCAGGTAGGCGTCGGTGTTGCCGAAGTGGTGCAGGCTGCTCGCGCGAACCTTCGGTGCGAGCTCGAGCAGACCGGGCAGCGCCGAACCGTAGTAGCTGACGAGAACATCCGGCGACGACACGGCGGCCACGTTGAAGCCGAGACCGCCGCCGAAGCAGAAGCCGACGACCGCGGTGCCCTGACCTCGCGCCCGCAGGTACTCCAGCGCGGCGACGGAGTCCTTGACCGCCTGATCCCAGTCGAGGCGTCCGACGATGCCCATCGCGCGCGGCAGCAACTCCGGGGAGGACTCGTCCAGTTCCGTGTCGTCCAGCCGCCAGTAGATCTCCGGCGCGATCACGTAGTACCCGAGGGCGTGCAGGTCCGCCGCACGCTGCTTGATGTAGTCGGAGACCCCGAAGATCTCCTGCAGCAGCAGCACTCCCGGTGCCTCGGCGTCGGCAGATCCCCACTCGTGGACCGGCAGCAGACCTGAACCTGTCTCGATCTCCGGAGTCACACGGTGAAGCGTACGACCTCGGGCGTCATCGGTTCTGGCTCGGGGGCGGGTGCGGGCACCCACGCCTTGGTCTCGGCGATGGCGTCGAGGAGGAGCTGGTACAGCCGATCGTCCGGATCCGGTACGCAGGCCTGCGAGATGCCCTCGACCGCACACGACACTGCGCGAGGCGCCGTACGGCGGGCGAAGTCCGGGGTCGCACGGCGCGCGCGGGACGTGAAGGACCGCGCCCACTTGGCGGCCGACGGGACCGACTCCAGCACTGCGAGCGACTCCGGCTCGATGTCGTCGGGCGGGCGGCCGTCGAGCGACGCGAGCTGCTTCTCCCCCACCAGCAAGGCGACGGCCAGGATGTACTGGCGTTCCTGCGAGACGACCGGCAGCGCGTGCTGGATGCAGCGCGCGGTCACCCGCGGTACGACGTGCGGGTCGTCCGGGGTCAGGCCGATCACCGACGGGATCAACGGAGCCAGCCGGGACCGGCCGGAATCCGTCGTGCAGTCGTTCACGTCGCGCGCGACGCCGGCCAGCAGCGCATGCGTACACGACGGGTGGTCCGACCACGGCTCCCCGGCCAGGTAGGACGCGAACTCCATGAAGCAGGCGCCTTTACGCGGACTGCGATGTTTCCCCCGGCTCAGGACCGGCACGGACAGATCAAGATTGTTCATGGAACAACTCCAGTAACGCGGACCTTGACCACCAGCATGCGCTCATTCGGCCCGCTTTGCCACGGGTCACGGATTTGTGAGCCGACCCACAGGCGCGGGGACTTTGGCAGTTCTGTTACTCATGGGTAGCATCGGGGTAGCTTTCCCGACCCTTTAGAGGAGCGCTCGTGCCCCGTGAGATCCGCGACGTCGTGTACGTCGACGGCGTTCGCACCCCGTTCGGCAAGGCCAGGGGCCAGTACGCCGAGACGCGCGCCGACGACCTGGTGATCAAGTGCATCCGGGAGCTGCTGCGGCGCAACCCGGGTCTCCCCCCGGAGCGGGTGGACGAGGTCGCGATCGCGGCCACCACCCAGATCGGCGACCAGGGCCTGACCATCGGCCGGACCGCCGCGCTGCTGGCCGGCCTGCCGAACACGACGCCCGGCTACTCGATCGACCGGATGTGCGCCGGCGCGATGACCGCCGTCACCACCACCGCCGCCGGGATCGCCTTCGGCGCGTACGACGTGGTCGTGGCCGGCGGCGTCGAGCACATGGGCCGCCACCCGATGGGCGAGGGCGTGGACCCGAACCCGCGGATCATCTCCGAGAAGCTGGTCGACACGTCGGCGCTGGTGATGGGGTCGACCGCGGAGAACCTGCACGACCGGTTCCCTTCGATCACCAAGGAGCGCGCCGACGCGTTCGCGGTCTCCTCCCAGGAGCGCGCGGCGAAGGCGTACGCGAACGACCTGATCCAGCCCGACCTGGTGCCGATCGCCACGCGGTCGGCCGAGCTGGGCTGGGGCTACGCGACGACCGACGAGCCGATGCGCCCGGGTACCACCATGGAGGACCTGGCGAAGCTCAAGACCCCGTTCCGTCCGCACGGCCGGGTCACGGCCGGCAACTCCGCGGGTATCAACGACGGTGCGACCGCCGCGCTGATCACGTCGGCCGAGGCCGCCGAGGAGCTCGGCCTGAAGCCGAAGATGAAGCTGGTCTCGTACGGCTTCGTCGGCGTCGAGCCCGAGGTGATGGGCTTCGGGCCGGTCCCCGCGACCGAGAAGGCGCTGAAGCTGGCCGGCCTGACCATCGACGACATCCAGGCCTTCGAGGTCAACGAGGCGTTCGCGGTCCAGGTGCTGGCGTTCCTGGAGCACTACGGCATCGCCGACGACGACCCGCGGGTCAACCCGTACGGCGGCGCGATCGCCTTCGGCCACCCGCTGGCGTCGTCCGGGGTCCGGCTGATGAACCAGCTGGCCAAGCAGTTCGAGCAGCGCCCCGAGGTCCGCTACGGCCTCACCACCATGTGCGTCGGCCTCGGCATGGGCGGGACCGTCATCTGGGAGAACCCGAACTGGGAAGGTGCCAACGCATGAGCCTGCAGGAACTGATCGACAGCGCTTCTGCTCTGTCGACCGACGAGGTTGTCACGCTGGCCCACTCGCGCGACGTCGTGCTGCCGAACAAGGCCGGCACGATGGCGCTGATCACGCTGGACAACGGGCACGACCACACCAAGCCGAACACCTTCGGGCCGAAGGGCCTGGGCTCGCTGAACGCGGCCATCGACGCGGCCCTGGCCCGCGACGAGATCGTGGCGATCGGCGTCACCGGTAAGCCGTTCATCCTGGCCGCGGGCGCCGACCTGACCGGCGTACCGAAGCTGACCGACCGGGAGCAGGCGCTGGCGCTCGGCAAGATCGGGCACGGCGTGATGCGGAAGCTCGTGGACGGTGGCAAGCCGTCGTTCGCGTTCGTGAACGGCGTCGCGCTCGGCGGCGGGCTCGAGGTCGCGCTGCACGCCACCTACCGGACGGTGTCAGTCGCCGCGGGCATGCTGTCGACGCCGGAGGTCTTCCTCGGCCTGATCCCGGGCTGGGGCGGTAACTTCCTGCTGCCGAACCTGATCGGCGCGGACAACGCCGTGAAGGTCGTCGTCGAGAACGCCCTCAACCAGAACAAGATGCTCAGCGGTCCGGAGGCGGTGAAGCTCGGCATCGGCGACGTCCTGCTGGAGTCGGCGGACTTCCTCGAGCAGTCGCTGATCTGGGCCTCGAAGGTGCTGACCGGTGAGGTCACGGTGCAGCGGGCGGAGATCGACCGCGGCGACGCGTGGGACGCGGCTGTTGCCCGAGGCAAGGGATTTGCCGACGTCAAGGTCAGCGGTGCCGCCCCGGCGCCGTACCGGGCGCTCGACCTGATCGCGGCGGCGAAGGACAACGACCGCGATCGTGGGTTCGCGGCCGAGGACGAGGCGCTCGCCGACCTGATCATGAGCGAGGAGCTGCGCAGCGGCCTCTACGCGTTCGACCTGGTGAACAAGCGGGCCAAGCGGCCGGCCGGTGCGCCGGACAAGTCGCTGGCGCGGCCGGTCTCGAAGGTCGGCGTCGTCGGCGCCGGGCTGATGGCGGGTCAATTGGCGCTGCTGTTCGCGCGGCGGCTCGAGGTTCCCGTCGTACTGACCGATCTGGATCAGGAGCGCGTGGACCGCGGCGTCGGGTACGTGCACGGTGAGATCGACAAGCTGCTCGGGAAGGGCCGGATCCGTGCGGACAAGGCGAACCAGCTCAAGGCGCTCGTCACCGGGTCGGTGGACAAGGGCGCGTTCGCGGACGCCGACTTCGTGATCGAGGCCGTGTTCGAGGAACTGCAACTGAAGAAGACGATCTTCGCCGACCTGGAGAAGATCATCCGGCCGGACGCGATCCTGGCCACCAACACGTCGTCGTTGTCGGTGACCGAGATGGCCGCGGACCTGGAGCACCCGGAGCGGGTCGTCGGGTTCCACTTCTTCAACCCGGTCGCGGTGCTGCCGCTGCTGGAAATCATCCGCGCGGACCGCACCGACGACGCGTCGCTCGCGACGGCGTTCGCGGTCGGCAAGAAGCTGAAGAAGTCCTGCGTGCTCGTGAAGGACGCGCCGGCGTTCGTGGTGAACCGGCTGCTGACCCGCTTCCTCGGTGAGGTCAGCGCGGCCGTGGACGAAGGTACGCCGATCCTCGAGGCGGATCGCGCGCTGTCCGCCCTCGGTCTGCCGATGCCGCCGTTCGTGCTGCTGCAGCTGGTCGGGTTGCCGGTCGCGCTGCACGTCGCGGAGACGATGAACCGGGCGTACCCGGAGCGGTTCGCCGTGTCGGAGAACCTGGCGAAGGTCGTCGCCGCGGGCAAGAGCTCGTTCTACATCTGGCCCGAGGGCAAGCCGGTCGTGGACCCGGAGGTCGAGGCGCTGGTGACGGTCGGCGACAAGCCGTCCACCGCCGACGAACTCCGCACCCGCGTCCTCACCGCGCTCGCCGAGGAAATCAAGATCATGCTCGACGAAGGCGTCGTGGCCGAGGCCCAGGACATCGACCTCTGCCTCCTCCTCGGCGCCGGCTGGCCCTTCCACCTCGGCGGCATCACCCCGTACCTCGACCGCTCAGGCATCGCCGAAAAGGTCAACGGCACCCGATTCCTCCCCAAGGGCATCGCAAGCCTCGCCTGATCCGCTGGGGGTCGGTCCGGAGCCGGAAGCCCGGTCCGGCCCCCAGCAGCTTCAGCCCTTGAACTTCTTGGCGCCGGTGACGATTTGGGCTGCGGTGAGGCCGGTGTCCTTCTTCAGGACTGTTTCGCCGTGTTGGGAGAGGTCGGTGTAGAGGGTGGCCAGTTTCTTTTCGCCTAGTTTGTCGGCGAGGTATTCGACGATCCACCAGCTGGTTCCGTAGGCCTGGTCGGCGTCGTCGGCGAAGACTCTTTCGCTGGGGAGTGCGGTCAGCTTCGGCAGGTACTTGGTGCGGACGCGTTTGCGGTACGGGTCGACGGACCAGTGCGGGTCGTCCTCGATCGAGCGGCAGCGGACGTACTCGGCGAGGCCTTCGACGGCCCAGATGGGGGCGTTGAGGCCCAGCGTCGCAGTGGCCACGTGCGTCATCTCGTGGACGAGCAGGTCCTTCTCGAGCTTCTTCCGCAGGGCCGGGTTGACGACGATGCGGCTCCCGATCGGGCGGCCGATCGGTTTGCCCAGCTGCTCCCCCTCGAACAGCGTCACGGCCTTCGCCGCGATCGTCCAGCCGTCGCCGCTGCCGGCCGTCCAGAGCGTCGACATCACGCGCTCCTGCGGCATCGCCACGACCAGCACCGCGCCGTTCCACGGCCGCTTCCAGTGCCTGCGGACCGACGTCACGGCCTGGTCCGCGACCTTCGCGACCTTGACGCCGAGGCTCGCCTCGCGCTTGTCGACGACCACGACGACCTTGTCCCGCCGGACCACCTGGACCTCGTCGAAGTCCCACGCCTGGCGATGCCCGGCCTCGGACAGGAACTCGTCGGTCGCGGTGTCGTCGACGAGCACCCAGGCCCCGGTCCGCCGCACGAACGTGTACCCGAGATCGGTCTGCACCGGCCGCGGGTCGAGCCCGGCGATCTGGTACCGCATCATGACGCGCGTCGAGTACGCCGCCGCGCCGAACCTCTCGACCATCGTCGGCACCTGCTCGAACGTGTCGACGGTGAAGTACTGCAGCGTGCTGAAACCGAACTTCCGCAGGTTGGTGAAGAGCAGCCGCTGCCGCGCCACCAGCGCGGTCTGCTTCGGGTCGACGGTGCCCAGGAACCCTTTGAGGTCGCCCTTCTGGACAGCCACGGCCCGACGCGCGAGCACCGCGTCCACAGCCTTCTTCCGCGCCGCCTTCTCGGCCGCGCGCAACTCCCCCGGCGTCCTTCCGGCTGTGCTCGGCGTCGCCGCGACAGCGCTGCCGCCGGCCGGTCCGTCGCCGTGCAGGGCCCGGACAGCGACAACCGCGCCGGACGCGGTCAGCGCCAGCGCGGCAACGCCTGCGAACAGGCGTTTCTGGTGATTCATTGGTGTCCCCCTCGGACGGTCGGCTGATCCTAACCGCAGCCGACCGTCCCCGGGGACCGGATCAGGCTCGCTGCTCCTCGCCGGTGCGCTCCTGCAGCCCGACGCGGCTGCGCCGGTAGCCGTACACGGCGTAGATGACGAAGCCGAGCACCATCCAGATCCCGAACCGCAGCCAGGTCTCCAGCGACAGGTTCAGCATCAGGTACAGGCAGATCAGCGCCGCCAGGATCGGGATCACCGGGTTGCCCGGCACCCGGAACGAGCGCTTGATGTCCGGGCGGCTCTTGCGCAGCAGCGGCACCGCGATCGACACCAGGGTGAACGCGGCCAGCGTGCCGATGTTCACCATCTCCTCCAGCTTGCCGATCGGCGTCACCCCGGCCACGATCGCCACGACGACGCCGATACCGATCGTCAGGCGGTACGGCGTACCCCACTTCGCGTGCGTCTTGCCGAGCTGCCGGGGCATCAGGTGGTCGCGGCTCATCGCGAACACGACGCGCGCGGCGCCGATCATCAGCGTCAGCACGACGGTGGTCAGACCGGCGACGGCGCCGGCCGAGATCAGGGTCGCGAAGCCGCCGCGGCCGACCGACCGGAACGCCTCCGCGAGCGCGGCCTCACCGCTGATGTCGGTGTACTTCACCATGCCGGTGATGACGATGCAGACCAGCACGTAGAGAACCGTGCAGATGGCCAGCGAGCCGATGATGCCGCGCGGCAGGTCGCGCTGCGGGTTCTTCGCTTCCTCGGCCGTGGTCGCGACCACGTCGAACCCGATGAACGCGAAGAACACCAGCGACGCGCCCGAGATGAGGCCCATCACGCCGAACGTCGACGGAGCACCGAAGATCCACTGGATCAGCGGTGTCGTGATATCGGAGCCGCCGTCGGGAGCCGGAACACTCGGCGGGATGAACGGCGTCAGGTTCGAGCCCTTGATGTAGAACAGGCCGGCGACGATCACGAACAGCACCACGAACAGCTTGATCGCGACCAGCACCAGGTTGACCCGCAGGGACTCCTTGATGCCGATCGTGGCGAGGGTCGCGAGCACCACGACGAGCAGCATCGCCAGCACGTTGACGTTGCTGTCCGGGCCGATCGACGACGGCCAGCCCAACCCGATCTGGTCGAGGAACAAGGCGGCGTACGTCGACCAGCCCTGGGCCACGACGCTTGCCCCGAGCATCAGCTCGAGCAGCAGGTCCCAGCCGATGATCCAGGCGAAGATCTCACCGAGCGAGAAGTACGAGAACGTGTACGCCGAACCCGACACCGGCACGGTGGAGGAGAACTCGGCGTAGCACAGGGCGGCCAGCGCGCAGCAGATCGCGGCCAGCACGAAGGACAGTGCGATACCCGGTCCGGCGTACAGCTTGGCCGCGCGGCCGGTCAGGGTGAAGATGCCGGCGCCGATGATGACGCCGATGCCGAAGACGGTCAGATCGACCGCTGTGAGGCGTTTCTTCAGCTGGTACTCCGGCTCGTCGGTGTCGGCGATCGACTGCTCGATCGTCTTCTTCCGCACAAGACTCATCTGCGCCTCCTCGATGTGGACGGACCCAATCGAGATTGCTCCTCTGACAGCGCGAGGTCAAACCGCCACTCAGCGTTGTGGACGGTATGTTGTCAGTGACGTCCAGAGGGTCGCTTCGGTGAGCCCGGTCCGGCTCAGCAGGATGCGGTCGCGGGACGCCTGGTCGGTGCCGTTGCGCGCCATGTCCTCGTACAGCTCCTCGACCTGGCCGAGCCCGATCCGCTGGACGAGGAAGCGGACCGCGAGCCAGCTGACGCCGTACACATCGGCGGAGTTCTGGTAGAAGCCCGCGTCACTCGGCAGCGAGGTCAGCTGCGGTACGGCGTCGTCGACGACCTCCTGCTCCCACTTGGCAACCTCGCCCGGCCCGCTCACGGCCTCGATCCCGCGCCAGGACACGTACTCCGCGGCGCCCTCGGCCAGCCACAGCGGTTCGTACCCGCCGAGATCCGCGGTCGCGACATGGGTGATCTCGTGCGACAGCAGGATCTCGTCGACGCGGTCGCGCTCGTTCGGGTTGATCACGACGTACCCGCCGGCGACCGTGCCGTCCGCGGTGTCCTGGCCGGGCAGCGAGGAGAACGTCGTCCCGGTGCTCGCCGCGGATTCGATGTCCTCGTCGGCGAACTTGGCGTCGCGAACCTCGGTCTCGTCGAGCGCGATCACGAACACCGAGCCGGTCCACTTCAGCGGCCAGTACGTCGCGACCTCGTGCAGCCCCTCGGCCGCTTCGGTGGCGATCGCCCGGCCGCGGGTCGTGTCGCCCTTCTCGACGACGACGAGGACGCGCGGTCCGCGCTGTACCTCGATCCGGCCGAGATCCCAGGCCTCGCGATGCGCACCCGGCCCGAGGTCGTCGTCGAGTTCGTCGTCGGCGGTGAGCAGCCAGCGGCCGCCGCGGGCGATGAACGTGTAGCCGAGTTCGGTCGTCACCGGCGTGAAGTCGACCTTCGGGATCTGGTACCGCATCAGGATCCGGACCAGGTACGTCGTACTGCCGTGGGCCTTGAGGACGGACGGGTTGAAACGCTCCTCGGCCTGGCTGTAGCCGAGTTCGGTGAAGCCGATCTCGACGAGGTTCGCGAACAGGATCTTCTGCGCGGCGCGGAGCTTCTTGTTCGCCGGGTCGACGTCGGCCAGGAACAGCGCCTCGTTGCCGGTCTGCACGGCCTGGGCGCGGCGGATCAGGATGGTGTCGATCGCGACCCGCCGGGCGGCGACCGCGGCCGCGATCCGGGACGGTTTCGTGGACTTCGGCGGGGCGGGCGACACCGTCTGCGTGGCGGTGGCCCGTTCGTCGGCGTCCTGTTCGCGCTGTTCAACGGTGTAGACGACACCGCCCGACACGAGGGCAACCGCCACCAGCAGACCCAGCCAGCGGCGGGGTCCCGGCGGACCGGAATTGGGCGTCGTCGCACTCACTTCGGGTCGTTCCCTCCGAGTACCCGGGTGGTCGCAGCCGGGCTACCCTACTCGACCCTCGCGCTTTACGCTGCCGCTGCGGCCTTGAGCGCGCGGAAAAGTCCCGCCTCGGTCATCCCGAGATGCTCGAGCATGATCCGGTCGCGTTCCTTCTGGGTCGTGCCGAGCGCGGCCAGCTCGCGGTACAGCGTGCCGACCTCGACGCCGCCGAACCGCGTGAACAGGTAGTCGAGCGCCAGCCAGGACAGCGGGTACGAGCTGTCGGCCTGGTCGAAGAACGTGGCGTCGGCAGGCAGGCTCTTCGCCTTCGCGAGGTACTTCGTCCGCACGTCCAGCCGGTACTGCGGGATCGCGAGATCCTTCTGCCCGTCCATCGGCAGGAACTCGAGGTACGTCGCGGCGCCCTCGACCAGCCAGCGTGGTGCGTACGGGCCGTACGGCGCGGTGGCGACGTGGGTGAACTCGTGGGCCAGCGTGCGGGCGTCGACCTTGTTCCGGTTGTGCGGGTTCACGACGACGTACGAGTCGGCGCGCTGTCCTTCGCCGGTGACCTCGCCGGGCAGCGTGCGATACACCCAGGTCGCCATCGCGAGCGCGTCCTCGGCGTTCTTCGGCTGCGAGTAGTCGGCGCCGCGGACGACCTTGTCGTCGAGCGCGATCACCACGCCGGAGCCGTTCCAGCCGCCGGGCCAGCGCTTCGAGACCGCCTGCACCGCACTGAGCGACATCGTGACCAGCTTGTCCGCAAGCGCGTCCTGGCCCTTCTCCACGACCACGAGAACGCGGGCGGCACGCTTCACGAGGACCGCGTCCATGTCCCACGCTTCCTGGTGCGAACCGCGCGGCAGGCGCTTGTCGAGATCGGAGTCGGAGACCAGCATCCAGGTGCCGTTGGGCCGCTGCGTGAACGTGTAGCCGAGCATGGCGCGCACCGGGACCAGGTCGATGCTGCGGATCTGGTAGGTCATCGCGACGGCCACCAGGTACGTCGACGGGCCGTACTTCTGGGCGATCGTGTCGTCGTACTGCTGGGCCAGCTGCTGGTAGGTCAGCTTCGCGAAACCGAACTGGCGGAGGTTCGTGAACAGCGTGCGCTGGCTCGCGACGAGCCGCTTGTTGCCGGGGTCGACGTCGGCGAGGAACGCCTGCTCGTTACCGGCCAGGACGGCCTGCGACCGGCGCTGCAGCACCTGGTCCACGGCCGCAGACCGCGCGGCCTGGTCAACCGTCGGCGTGCTGGTAGCGGCATCGGCAGCGCGGCCGTCGGTCTGGCTCGAACGATGCAGGGCGAGGCCGCCGGCCACCGCGGCCGCTACCAGGACAAGCGACAGCAGGACGGGCCAGACTCGTGATCGCCGGCGCGTGGCCGCGTGCCGGCTGTGCCGCCCTGCCTCAGCCACGGTCCCCTGCTACGTACCCGGGAGAGCTGCTGCTGCGTGCTGCGTGAGCTGCTCGGTGATCTCCCGCGCCACCTCTTGGCCGGTGAGCCCGATCGCCTGCAGTACGGCGGCGCGCTTGGCGTGCTCGAGGAACTCCTGCGGTACGCCGAAGTCGCGGAACGGGGTCTCGACGCCGGCATCGCGCAGGGCCTGCGCGATCGTCGTACCGCAGCCGCCCGCGCGGCCGTTGTCCTCGATGGTCGCGACCAGCGCGAAGTCCTTGGCCAGCTCGACCAGCTGCGGGTCCACCGGCTTCACCCAGCGCGGGTCGACCACGGTGACGCCGAAGCCGTGCGCGTCCAAGCGCTGCGCGACGTCCATCGCGGTCGCCGCCATCGAACCGATGCCGACCAGCAGCACGTCCTGACCGGAGCGGTGCAGTACGTCGATCTGCCCGACGCGGTCGATCGCCTCGATGTCCGGGAACACCTCGCCCTTCGCGTACCGCAGCGCCGTCGGGCCGTCCTCGATCTCGATGGCCTCGTTCAGCAGCTCCTGGACCCGCTTGCCGTCCCGCGGCGCGGCAAGGCGCAGCCCGGGGACGAGGTTGGCCAGCGACATGTCGTAGATGCCGTTGTGGGTCGGGCCGTCATCACCAGTGACACCCGCACGGTCGAGGACGAACGTCACGCCGCACTTGTGCAGTGCGACGTCCAGCAGCAGCTGGTCGAAGGCCCGGTTCAGGAAGGTCGAGTAGAGCCCGACGACCGGGTGCAGGCCGCCCAGCGCGAGGCCCGCGGCGCTGGTCACCGCGTGCTGCTCGGCGATACCGACGTCGAAGATCCGGTCCGGGAACTCCTCCGCGAACGGCGCGAGACCGGTCGGGTGCAGCATCGCCGCGGTGATCGCCACCACGTCCGGCCGCCGGTGGCCGATCTTCACCAGCTCGTCGGAGAACACGTCCGTCCAGCCGCGCGGCTTGTTGACCGGGCGGATCTGGTGGAGGTTGTCCTCCTCGTCCTGCTCGGCGGCGGCGTACCCGAAGCCCTTCTTGGTCACCGCGTGGACGATCACCGGGCCGCCGAACGCCTTCGCGCTGCGCAGCGCGTCCTCGAGCGCGTGCCGGTCGTGACCGTCGACCGGGCCGACGTACTTGAGGCCGAGGTCCTCGAACATGCCCTGCGGGGCGAGCATGTCCTTCAGGCCCTTCTTGACGCCGTGCAGCACCTCGTACATCGGCGGACCGACGTACGGCGTCCGGCCGAGGTTCTTCTTGATCAGGTCGAGGACCTTCTCGTACCGCGGGTTGGTCCGCAGGCTGGTCAGGTGGGTCGCGAGACCGCCGACGGTCGGGCTGTACGACCGGCCGTTGTCGTTGACGATGATGACGAGGTTCAGGTCCTTGGCGGCGGCGATGTTGTTCAGCGCCTCCCAGGCCATCCCGCCGGTCAGCGCGCCGTCGCCGATCACCGCGACCACGTGCCGGTCCTCGCCGCGGACCCGGTACGCCTTGGCCAGACCGTCGGCGTACGAGAGGGCGGTCGAGGCGTGGCAGTTCTCGATCACGTCGTGCTCGGACTCGGCCTGGCTCGGGTACCCGGACAGGCCGCCCTGCTGACGGAGCGTGCCGAACTCCCCCGTCCGGCCGGTGACGAGTTTGTGCACGTACGCCTGGTGGCCGATGTCGAACAGGAGCCGGTCCCGCGGGGAGTCGAACACCCGGTGCATCGCCAGGGTGATCTCGACCATGCCGAGGTTCGGGCCGAGGTGGCCCCCGGTCCGCGTGACGGTCTCGACCAGCACGTCCCGGATCTCGGTCGCCAGATCGGTCAGCTGCTGATCGGTCAGCTTCTTGAGGTCGGCCGGACCCTCCACCGTCTCCAGCACGCGCATCGAGCTCCTCCCGCGGGTCGTCCTCGAAGGCTTGAGTCTATATCTCGGACTTCAAGACGCTGACCGGGTGTGGCTTGTTCGGAGGTGTGGCAGGTCTCACTTAGGGTGATCGGGTGGAGATGGTGAGGACCCTGTTCCGGAAGTACGACGGGCAGCCGCATCGCCTGGTCGAGGCGGTCCGGCTCGGCGAGGACGAGCACGGCCTCTGGGTCGGCTCCGCCCCGGGGACCCGCGGGCAGCGCGCCGACGGCAGCTGGACCACGATCGACCACCACCGGGTCCGGCTGTTCCCGCACGGTCAGTGGTGGAGCGCGCTGTTCAACGACGAGCCGCACCAGACCGCGATCTACTGCGACATCACGATGCCGGCCGAGTTCGGCGTCGACTCGGTCACCACCGTCGACCTCGACCTCGACATCCGGCTGCTCCGGGACGGCACCGTGCGCGTGATGGACGAGGACGAGTTCCACGAGCACCAGGTCCGCTACAACTACCCGCCGCAGGTGATCGCGACCGCCCGGGCGACCTGTGACCACCTCGCCGCCACCATCAGCACCGAGGAACCGTTCGTGACGGCGTACAAGCCGTACCTCGAACAGATCCGCACGCTGGGGCGGTGACCGGCTCCCGTCGGCTAGGAGCCCCCCTGAACCAACGAGAGCCGGTCCCGATGACGACCTCTGGGCCGGCACCCCACCATGCTCCGTCGCATTCCGCGATCGGTCCACTCCCCAGAGCAAAGTTGCAGGAAGTTGCAGGCGCGCTGAGCCCGGCGGCTGACTATGCTGCGGCGGTGGGGATCACGGTGAAGATCGTTGAGGTGTCGGGGGCGGGGCAGGTCGGTACGACGACCTGGCTGGAAGGGATCTCGAGCAGCATCACGCTGCGCGACCTGATCCGGACTCGGGTCCGGGAGGAGGTCGCGAAGGAGCGTCAGCGCGACTGGGAGCGGCAGGCCGATCGGGCCGTCGAGGCGTTCGGGCGGAACGGGTTCTTCGTGCTGGTCGACGACCGGCAGGTGACCGAGCTCGACGAGGAGCTCGAGCTGACCGCGGACTCCGACATCCGCTTCGTCCGCCTGGTCCAGCTGGCCGGTGGCTGAGCGTGGACGCTGCATCACTGGTCGCGGACGCGTTCCGCGCCCTTCGCAGTCGTTCGGTACCGCTCGACGCGGAGGTCCGGGCGATGCCGGAGATCCAAGCGATCCAGAACGCCCCGGACGGACTGCGGCGAGAGTGCGTTCTGATCGTTTCCGAGAACGTCGACGGCTACGACTGCAGCCAACTGCTGTCGGTGGTTGCGCGCAAAAGGCTCCCACTGTCGGCGGAGCACATCGAGCGGTTGCTGACGCCGCGGCTCCGCGAACCCGAGAACCCCCAGGCCTGGTGGGGCAGCGAGGCCCTCCGTGCGGTGAGTCGCCAGATCGAGCATGCGTACACAGCCCTGCCCGGCGCGGAGCAGCAGCGGTTGAAGCCACTCATCGGGCGGGCGGCCGATGAGCTGCAGGACGCTGCGGCGGCGACCAGGCTGAGAAAGCTGGTCGGGCCTGACGACGGGCTCCGCCTCGACCTGATCGACGCGACCGACGACGTCGGCCCGCGGCTGCGCAGCGCGTTCGAGTCGGCCGCCGAACCGGCCGAGGTGCTGGCCACGGCCTTGGACGTCCTCGCGGCGTTTCCCGGTACCGGCCGGCCGTCGAAGAAGTGGCTGACCGAGGCCGAGCGCGCGACCAGCCAGTTGTCCGTGAGTCTGATCGGCGCACTCCTGGATGCGGCGCTCGACGCGGCCGACGCCTCGACGTACACCTATGCCAACGACGGTAACGAGTCCTTCCTGTGCGGAGTCGTCGCGGTCGCCGGTGTACTGCAGGACCCGGCGCTCCTGTCGCGGCTTCGGCGGCTCGCGGTCAAGTCGGTGACCGTGATCGGAGGTCAGTACGGCAATCCTCGAACCCTCCGGCTCGCGAACTCGTCGGCGCAGGCGATGGCCGACATCGGCGGGCCGCCGTCGATCACCGAACTGCTCGCACTCGAACGGTCCGTGCGGCACGGGACGCTGCTGCGGCAGGTCCGCAAGGCCATCGACGCGCTGGCCGCCGCGCAGGGACTGACCCGCGACCAACTGCTGGAACGCGCCGTCGAGACCCACGACCTCGACGCCAACCGTCTGACGAAGCTGTCGCGCGGAGCAGTCGAGATCGTCGTGGACGGTCGAACGGCCTCACTCGTGTACGTCGACGAGAACCGGAAGCCACGGAAGTCGGTACCGCCGGACATCAAGCGGGCCGACGCCGAAGCGCTCGCGGCGATCCGCGACCGGCTCAAGGCGATCCGCAAGACGATCGCCGGCGAGCGGGTACGGCTGGACGGCCTGATGTCAACGGACCGCCGCTGGCCGCTAGAGGACTGGCGCTCCTGGTATCTGGACCATCCGGTCACCGGCCGGATGACCCGCACGCTGGTCTGGGTCTTCAGCGCTCCAGACGGACCAGACGTCGTCGGAATCCCGCTCGATGCCACGACGCTGGTCACGAGTTCGAGCCAGCAGGCCGAGATCCCACCGGGTGCCGAGGTGCGGCTCTGGCACCCGATCCACGCCTCCGCCGACGACGTACGCGCCTGGCGCCAGTACCTGCTCGGGCAGCAGGTCGTTCAGCCGTTCAAGCAGGCGTTCCGCGAGCTCTACGCGCTGACGCCGGCCGAGGAGGAAACCCGCCTGTACTCGAACCGGTTTGCCGGTCACGTGTTCGGGCAGGTCCAGGCCCGTGCGTTGATGAAGGGCCGGGGCTGGGCGCCCGTCGCGGTCGCGTGGTGGGACGACGGGATCGAGAACGGCGTCGCCCGGCGTACGTTCGAGGCAGCCGGGATCCGGGCCGAGTTCCACTTCGACCCGGTCCGCGACCTGCAGGTGGGAGCGACCGAGCTCTACACGTACTGCACCAGCGATCAGGTGCGGTTCGCCGATGCCCGGACCGAGGACTCGATCCCGCTCACCGACGTACCGCCGCTCGTTCTGACCGAGGCGCTGCGGGACGTCGACCTGTTCGTCGGCGTCACGTCGATCGGGGCTGATCCGGAGTGGCTCGACCGCGGGACCGAGCGCCGGTTCGAGACGTACTGGCACACGTTCGGTTTCGGCGAGCTGTCGGCGGCCGGCGAGATCCGCCGCGAGGTGCTCGAACAGCTCGTCCCGCGGCTGGCCATCGCCGACCGGTGCGCGTTCGAGGACCGGTACCTCACGGTGCGCGGCGACCTGCGGACGTACCGGATCCATCTGGGCAGCGGCAACATCCTGATGTCGCCGAACGACCAGTACCTGTGCATCGTCGCCGCTCCCGGCGGCCAGGCGCAGAAACTGTTCCTGCCCTTCGACGACGACCCCGTCCTCAGCATGGTGCTCAGCAAGGCGTTCCTGCTCGCGAACGACACCACGATCAAGGACCCCACGATCACCGCCCAGATCAACCGCCGCTGACCCGGCGGCCGATAGGTTGGGGGTCATGCGTGATGTGCGGGTGGTCTATCGCAAGTTCGACGAGAAGCTGCACTGGCATCAGTGGATGCGCTATCTGGGCGAGGACGAGTACGGCGTCTGGCTGGGCGCCCCGGCGGGGTCCGTGTCGCAGCGCGGGGACGAGCCGGTGGTGACCCAGGAGCAGGCGCATGTGCAGCTGTTCCCGCGGGACAAGTGGTTCACGGCGATCTTCAACGACGAGCCGCGGTACACCGAGATCTACGCGGACATCACCACGCCGGTCGAGTTCTCCGAGGACGTGCTGACGATGATCGACCTCGACCTGGACGTGATCAAGCGCCGCGACGGGACCGTGTTCATCGACGACGAGGACGAGTTCGCCGAGCACCAGGTGAAGTACGGCTACCCGCCGGACGTGATCGCCACCGCGCGACAGACCTGTGACTGGCTCGTGCAGGCCGTCGCCACCGAGGAGCCGTTCCTGACCGTGTACAAGACCCACCTCGACAAGATCAGATAACTCGGGTGCGCGGACTGGGGGCGGTCGCGACACTCCTTGCACTTCTCACACCACCGACGCCGGCAGCAGTGCCATCGGAGGACTGTCTGGTCCAGGTGCCGTCAGGTGCTCGCTGCGGCCGTCTCGAGGTCCCCGAGAACCGGGACGTCCCGACCACGCGCACGATCAAGATCCCGTACGTCGTCGTACCGGCGCGCGACGCTGTCAAGAAGCCGCCACTGGTCTTCATGGGCGGCGGCCCCGGCTCCGGCACGATCCAGCTCGCGTTCTTCTTCGCCGACCTGGTCCGCGACCGGAACGTCGTACTGCTGGAGCAACGCGGCGGAGACCGGTCGGACCCTGACCTGGACTGCCCCGAGGCGGACAAGCGGTTCGCGGACATGTTCACGCACACCGAGGACCCGTACGCCGAGGCGGACACCGTCGCCGATGCGATGCAGACCTGCCTCAAGAACTTCCCCGGCGACCCGCGGGGCTACACGGCGCGCAACGCGGCGCTCGACCTTCGGGACCTCCGCGTGGCACTCGGCTACGAGCACTGGTCGCTGTACGGCCTGTCCTGGTCCACCGGAGTGATGGCGCAGCTCGCCGCCCTCGACCCGGCCGGCGTCGACGCCGTCGTCCTCGACTCGTTCAGCCCGCCGTCCGTCGATTTCGCCCAGAACGGGTACGACGGCCTCCGCACCAGCCTGGGCCCCGCTGCGTACGCCGACCTGACCAAGGCCGCCGCCCAACTCGACGCGCACCCGCAGGCTGTCCCCGGCCACAACCCCGTGACGAACGAGCCCCGCACGTACCGCCTCACGGGCGACGACCTCGTGACACTCGTGCACTCCGCAGCGTACGAAGTCGACCTGCTCCCGATCCTCCCGCTGCTGCTCCACCAACTCGCTGCCGGCAAGTACGGCGCCCTGAACACGTTGGTTGCCGTCGGCATCGGTGAACTGGTCAGCCACAACCTCGGCCAGTACTGGCTCATGCAGTGCCAGGACGAGGTCCCCTACCGTACGGCGGGAGCTCGCCACGCCCGCCCGGTGATCGCCTGGCTCGCCGCGGACGACGTGGTGTGCGGTCGCCTCGGACTCCCCCGCTCCCCCGCGACCACCCGCGCGCCGGTCCGCTTCACACAACCCACACTGGTTCTTGCAGGTGTCCAGGACCCGATCACCCCGGCCGCGACCGCGGACAGTGCGTCGGCAGGTCTTCCGCACCGGCAGTTCGTCGAGTTCGCCGGGATCGGTCACGCGGTCGTGCTGTCGAGTCGGTGCGGCCGCACTGTCGTCACGGCCTGGCTCGACGGTCGCTCCCTGGAGCAGTGCCAGGGCGAACCGCCGTACCAGGTTGTGGGGCCGAGTGACCTGCACCTGACCAGCCGGCTCGCCGCGACTGCGACCGGTGGCTACCTGCCGATGGTGCCGGCCGCGCTCTTCGTGGTTCTCGTGGTGGGCTGGATCCTCGGGTGGATCGTCCACGCTGTCGTCCGCCGACGGGTGCGGCTGTGGAACGTGCTGCCGGCGCTGGCAGGGCTGCTGTTCCTCGGTTCGTTCGGTGCGTTGCTCTGGTCCGAGTACGACGTACTCCCGGCGCGCCTGCTCCTCGGCGTACCGCACCTCGCCCCGTGGACCGGCGTACTGCTCGTCGCCACCCTGCCGTGGTGGACCAAAGCACGCTCCTGGTGGTCGGCCGCCGCCGGACTGGTCTGGTTGGGCGGCCTCGCCTGGTTCACCGTTGTCGTCGTCCTCCCGAGTTAGAGCGAGGTCCGCCCCATCGCCACGGCGATGACACCGACGACGGTCATCAGCAGCGCCGAGCCGGGGTGCATGCCGATCGAGATCCGGATGTCGCGCTTCTTCCAGGCCAGGTGCACGCCCGGGTACAGGAAGACGAGCTTGGACAGGACCGTCCACGGCGCCCAGAAGTGGTACACCGAGAAGAAGAACACGTTGAAGAACGGCGCCCATCCGCGCAGCCGCGCCAGCCGGGGCAGCAGGAACCCGCGGAAGTAGTACTCCTCGATGAGCGGCAGGAACCAGCCGGTGAACGGGCCGCAGATCAGCAGGGTGGTCAGGAGCTTCTGCTGCGAGTAGCCGTTCAGGTACGACGTCGCGCTGTCGCCGGTGCCCTCGTAGGTGATCCACGAGAACACGTGGTCGTACATGAAGTTGTCGACCGGCAGCAGCGAGAGCGAGAGGACGGTCATCCACAGCAGGCAGAAGATGATCAGCGCGGTGACCTTGCCGCGCGGGACCGGGCGGTCCAGGTACTTCAGGGCGCCGCCGCGAAGGCAGTAGCGGCCGGTGACCTGCTTACCCAGCCAGGCCAGGCCCAGCAGGAGCGGGAAGAGCACCGCTGCCAGAGCGATCGCCCAGGCCAGGAACGGCGGGTAGTCGATCGCCCGGACGAGCGGCGCCGCGACGAAGGCGTAGACGGCGACGATCAGTGCGCCGGGGACCAGGTGCAGCGCGATGGACAGCGGGATCGAGTGCTGGTCGGCGAGGAGGACCTCGACGAACTTCGGACGGGGCTTGGTGAGCGTGGATTCGTTCATGTCCAGAAGGTTCGCGGCCCGGCCTGACACGAACCCGCCACAGCTCTGACACGGGACCTACCCGGCCACGTGGACCCTGAGGGTGCCGTTCTTGAGCATCATGACGCCCGGGAGCGGGCCGCGCTGACCGGCGTACATGTCGGCGACCGGCGCGACCGTCAGGTACAGGTTCTGGCCGGCCGGGACGTCGACCGCGATCGCGGGCAGCTCGATCGTGCGCCGGACGCCGCGGGCCGTGGACTTCTCGCGCAGCGGCATCGTGTTGTTCTGCACGACCTTCGCGGTGAGCGGGTTTGTGCCGACACTCAGCGCGAAGTACGCCGCCGACCGCGGAACGACCGTGTAGACGTCGGCGGTCAGCGTGGGCGTGCCGGCGATCGTGATCGGGCCCTTCGCGATCGGCAGGTTGACGGGCAGACCGACGCCGGTCGGTGTGACGATCTTGCCGAGCTGGTACCGCTTGTTCGGCGTCAGATTCCGTTGCGTGAGGCAACGGCCATCCGCGGTCGACAGGTGGTACGCGCCGAAGCCGCTCAGCCCGGTCTCCTGGTGCAGAAGGCGCAGCCTCATGAACCGGAGCGCCAGGCCCGAGAAACTGGGTGATCCGAGCGTGATCGAGCACGGGTCGCCGGCCGTCCCGTAGCCCGGCGGTACGACGCTGGGCAGCGTGTGGCCGCCGTTGTATCCGACGAAGATCGACTTGGCCCGGGCGCGGGCCGTGAGCGCCCGGTCGAAGTTCGCGAGGCCCTGGTTGAGGTTGAACAGGTTGTCGGTGATGCCTTGGCCGAACAGCACCGGGATGTCGAGCTTGCGCCCCTGCCGCACGTGCCAGGCGGGGCCGTTGTGCGCAAAGAACGCGTCGAGGTCGCGCCCGGCCTTCCCGGTCGGCCACCCGCCGGTCGCGATCAGCTGGACGAACGCCGCCGACACCGCCGGCGGTAGGTGCGTGCCGCCGACCGCGAACAGGCTGGTCAGCCACAGCGTCCGGGCGGCCTCCATCGGCGCGAGGCTCTGCTTGAGGTCCCACCAGGTGATCTCCGGGGCGAGCGCGTCGAACCGGGTCCGCCCGCTGTCCCGGAGCTCGGTGAAGGCGCCCGCGAACTGGTACCCGCCGCCGTAGGACCCGCCGATGGCTCCGATCAGCGGATCGCCGGGGCCCTGCTTAGTCACCCAGTCCAGGCCCGCGACCAGGTCGACGAGTTTCACCACGTCGCGGCCCTCGTAGTCCGGGTTCATCACATGCGCGACGCCGGTGCTCTGGCCGAAGCTGCGCTGGTCGAAGCTGAGGACGCCGAAGCCCGCGTCGAACCAGGCCTTGAAGGCGGCCGGGTCCGTGGTCCGGCTGCCGCCCCAGCCGTGGCTGTGGAAGATCAGCGGCACGGTGTGCTGGGCCGAGGCGGTCGCGGGTTTGAACAGCGAGTAGCAGATCCGTACGGGCGTCGTCGTACCAGGCTCCGGGACCGACGCGACACATCCGTTCGTCACCGTGCTCGCGGCGGCGGCCGGAACGACCGGCGATATGAGCAGTGCCACGACACCGAGCAGAGCCAGCACACGACGCATCTGTCACTCCAGGTGATCGACGGATCTCGCTTCGCACACGCTAGAGGACAGGTCTGCGGCTGGCCAGAGCCGAGGCTCAGCCGTGCGCGAACCGATGGGCGAATCCGGCCTCAGCACTGCGACACTGTGCCCGTGCATATCGCGATCGAGGTCGTGGCCCTCGTCGCCGTCGTAGCGGCGGTCGCCGCGCTGGCGCGACGGATAGGGATCTCGGCCCCTCTGCTGCTGGTGGTCATCGGGGTCGCCGCGTCGTACCTGCCGTTCATCCCGCGCGTCGAGCTCGAGCCCGAGGTCGTCCTGGTCGGGTTCCTGCCGCCGCTGCTCTACTCGGCCGCGATCAAGACCAGCCTGGTCGACTTCACCAAGCACCGGCGGTCCATCGGGCTGCTGTCCGTCGGCCTGGTCGCGTTCACCGCGCTCGGCGTCGGCGTCGTCGCGTGGTGGCTGCTCGGTCAGATGGCGGAGTCGATCGGCCAGGAGCCGCTGCCGTTCTGGGCCGCGTTCGCGATCGGCGCGGTCGTCGCGCCGCCGGACGCGGTCGCCGCGACCGCGATCGCCAAACGGGTCGGCCTGCCTCGCCGCGTGGTCACGATCCTCGAGGGCGAGAGCCTGATGAACGACGCGACCGCGCTGGTCTGCCTGCGGACCGCGATCGGCGCCGCCGTGGTCGCGCCGACCGTGTGGGACGTCGGCGCGGACTTCCTGCGAGCGGCCGGCGGCGGGGTTCTGGTCGGCATCGTCGTGACGTTCGTGCTGGCCAAGATCCGCCGCCGGTTCACCGATCCGGTGCTGGACACCACCCTGAGCCTGACCGCGCCGTTCATCGCGTACATCGCGGCCGAGAACCACTACATCCACGCGTCCGGCGTACTCGCGGTGGTCGTCACCGGTCTGTTCCTCGGCCACAAGGCCCCGATCATCCAGTCGGCGAAGTCGCGGATGTCGGAGCGGACCAACTGGCGGACGTTCCAGTTCCTGCTGGAGAACACGGTCTTCCTGCTGATCGGGCTGCAGACCCGGTGGATCCTCGACGACCTGACCGAGAGCCCGCTGCCGACCTGGCTGATCGCGACCACGACGGTGGCGGTGTTCGTCGCGGTGGTGCTGCTGCGGCCGATCTGGGTGATCCCGACGACGCTGCTGTCCCGGCGCTTCCTCGGCCCCTCGCGCCCCGGTCCGGTGTCGCGCCGCGCCCTGATCGTGGTGTCGTGGGCCGGGATGCGCGGCGTGGTCACGCTGGCCGCGGTCTTCACGCTGCCCGAGAACACACCGCATCGCGAAGTCCTCGTGTTCATCGCCCTGGCAGTCACCGCGGGCACGCTGCTCGTCCAGGGCTCGACGCTGCCCTGGCTGGTACGTCGCCTGCGCCTGCCGGGACCTGATCCCGCGGAGGACGCGCTGCAGGAGGCCGCCGTACTGCAGGGAGCTCATCGGGCCGCGATCGCGAAGCTCGACGAGATCTCCATGCCGACCGACCCGCCCGCGGTCCTCGACGTACTGCGCCAGCGGGGTGAGGCGCGGGCACAGGCCGCGTGGGAGCGGCTGGGGCGGCCGGAGACCGAGTACGAGACGCCGAGCGAGGCGTACCGGCGGCTGCGGATCGCGATGCTCGAGGCCGAACGCGCCCACATCCTGAAGGTCCGCGACGCCGGCCTGGTCGCAGACGAGGTGCTGCAGCGGGCGCAGAACGCGCTCGACATCGAGGAGTCGATCCTGGACCGCGACGAGGACGACGACGTCGGCGGGCGCTCCGAGGACCTTCGGCCGAAGACGCAGGCCGGCGCGTGCGAGCACCTGGAGCAGGCGCCGGTGGTGGTCACGCCGAATACCCCGGACGGCTGCGAGGAGTGCCTGGCCGAGGGCGGTTCGTGGGTCCACCTGCGGCTGTGCCTGGGGTGCGGTCACGTCGGGTGCTGCGACTCGTCGGTGATGAAGCACGCCAGCAAGCACAACGCCGAGACCCGGCATCCGGTGATGCGGAGCTTCGAACCGGGCGAGACTTGGCGCTGGTGCTTCGTGGACGAGAAACTGGGCTAATGGCGGATTGCTTGTTCTGTTCCATCGTCGCCGGTACGACGCCGGCGCAGATCGTCCTGGACACACCGGACGTCGTCGGGTTCCTCGACATCCGGCCGGTGTTCAAGGGCCACACGCTGCTCGTGCCGCGCACGCACGTGCCGACGATGGTGGAGATGACCGACGAGGTGATGGCCCCGCTGTTCGGAGCGGCCCGCTCGGTCGCGAGCGCCGTACGGACCGCGTTCGACGCGCAGGGCTCGTTCGTTGCCGTCAACAACGTCGTGTCCCAGTCGGTGCCGCACCTGCACGTCCACGTCGTACCCCGCACCAAGGGCGACGGCCTCCGCGGCTTCTTCTGGCCGCGCACCAAGTACGCCGACACCGCCGAAGCCGAGGAGTACGCGGGGAAGCTACGCGCCGCCCTTGGTGACTGAGTGATCTACGGGCGGGCGGTCTCCCACGCCACCGTGTCCTCGGTCGCGCTGAGGGTGCGTGCGGCCGCGGGAGGGGTGTCGCCGGTCAGGTGCAGGCCGGGCTTGCCGTCCTCGATGGTGAACTGTGCGCGGGTGAAGACCTCGGCGTCCTTGGTCTTCACCGCACGGACGGTGCGGAAGTCGGCGACCATCGACTCGCGGGTGATGGTGGTGTTGACGTACCCGCGCAGGTTGTTCTGGAAGCGCAGGTGCGGGTTCCACGTCAGCCAGGGGTGCGCCGTCGTCGGTGAGTCCGCGCCGTCGCCGCCGGTGCTGATCGACGAGCAGACGAGCTCGGAGCCGACCGTGGCCGACGTCGGGTCGTCGTAGTCCAGCTTCAGGTCCGACGCCCAGTGGGCGTGCACGTCGCCGGTCAGTACGACGGCGTTGCGGACGCCGGCGTCGACCCAGCCACGGGTGATCCGCTCGCGCGAGGCGACGTACCCGTCCCAGGAGTCCATCGAAGTCACCTTCAGCGGACCCTGGTTGTTGTCGCGCTGCGCGAAGAACACCTGCTGACCGAGGACGTCCCACCGCGCCCGCGAGCGGCGGAAGCCGTCGAGCAGCCACTCCTCCTGCCGCGCACCGGTGATCGACCGCTTCGGGTCGACCGCGGCCGGGCAGTCCTTGTACCCGTCACCGCAGCCCTGGTCGTCGCGGTACTGCCGGGTGTCGAGCATGTGGAACGTCGCCAGCTCACCCCAGTGCGCGCGCCGGTACAGCTGCATGTCAATCCCGCGCGGCTTGGACGTCGCGCGCAGCGGCATGTTCTCGTAGTACGCCTGGAACGCCGCCGCGCGACGGTCGAGGAAGCCGTCCTCGGGCTTCTCCGGGATCTCGTCGGCCCAGTTGTTGTCGAGCTCGTGGTCGTCCCAGACCACCAGCCACGGCGCGACCGCGTGCGCGGCCTGGAGGTCCAGGTCGCTCTTGTACTGTGCGTGCCGCTGCCGGTACGACGCCAGGTCGGTCGTCTCCGGCCCGTCATGATCACGGACGTTCCCACCCGGCGCGACGTACGTGTTCTTCGTGTACTCGTACTGGTAGTCGCCGAGGTGCAGGACCAGGTCCGGCCGGTCCTCCGCCAGTCGCCGGTACGCCGTGAACCATCCGTGCTCGAACTGCGAACAGGACACGAACGACATGTTGAGGTCCTGCGGCGTCGTCCCGCGGGCCGGTGCCGTCAACGTCCGGCCGGTGCGCGACACGTAGCCCTCGGCGCGGAAGCGGTAGTAGTACTCGCTGCTGGGGCGCAGGCCCTGGATCGTGACGTGGACCGCGTGGGCATGCTCCGGGCGGGCGACGGCGACGCCGGCCTTGACGACGTGGCGGAAGCGCTCGTCGGTCGCGACCTGCCACTGGACGGCGTACGGGCGGTTCGGCATGCCACCGAGGCCGTTCTCGGCGACCGGGTCGACGGCCAGCCGGGTCCACAGCACGAAGCCGTCGGGCCACGGGTCACCGCTGGCGACGCCGAGCGTGAACGGGTCGTGGCGGACAGGCGTCGCCGCCGCGGTCGTCGGCGTGGTCAGCGGCGCGGTCAGTCCGGTCACAGCCGCAGTGGAAGCCAGGCCGGCCTTCAGGACGGATCTACGGGAGGTCTGCATACGCCGACCGTTCCCGCCAACGATGTGCGGACGCTAACGCCTGGATGGCCAATCGGTGACATGAGCATCGCCGGCGGATAGGTCTCGTTCGTACTCGACCTGGGGCAGCGGGTTGCCGTCGCCGAAGTCGCGGGTCTGGGTGGCGCCGGTCTCGACGAAGCCGCACTTGGCGTAGAAGCGGCGGGACTGTGGGGTGTCGCGCAGGGTCCAGAGGTGGACGCGGTCGTATCCGTCGGCTTGGAGCTGTTCCAGGGTGGCTGTCATGAGCGCGGCGGACACACCGCTCCCCCAGCCGTCGGGATGCGTGTAGAAGCTGTGGATCTCCGCGAACCCGGTGCGGGTATCCGACGGCTCACACCAGGACATCGCGAGCGGCCGACCACCGACGAACCCGAGCATCACGAGCCCCTCGCCGGCCTCGAGCCGCGCATGCCATCTGGTCCGCCGGCTCGCAATCCCCTCCCGCGCAACGTCCGCAGCAAAGAGCGGCGCATAGGCAGCACCCCACGACGCGGCATGCACCTCCCCAACAGCAGCCCCATCGGCCACCGTCGCGACGCGCGCGGAGATGGATTTGACGTCCTGGTCAGCGGACGGGTCGGTCAAGGCGAGTCTCCAGGTTGGCGAGGGCACGCTCGACGGCGGCACGGACGGTGTGATCGGGATCGTCGGCGAGGGCCTGGATCGCGGCAGCGTGCTCGTACTCCCCCGCGGCGCCGACCGCGCGAACGGCCGCCGTACGGACTCTCGGCAACTCGTGATCGAGCATCGGCAGCAGCGCGTCGACGAGTTGCCCGAGCTCTCGCTGCGCGGTGATCCGCGCGACATGCTCCCGGACCCGCCACGCCGGATCGTCCGCGACCTGCTGAAGAGCGTCCACCACGTCGTCCCGCCACACGTACAGGAACACCCGCGCCGCCCAGACCCGGATCCAGTAATAGTTGACCGGATCAACAGGCGCCTTCCACCCACCCGGATTCTCCGACCCGGTGATCGCCACCAGCTTCGGCAGCTCAGCGCCGTACGCCGCCTCCCCCGAGATCTCCCCGGTCAAGAACGCCACGCACCAGTCGACGACGACGTCCTCGCCGTACGTCGCGCACGCGGCCCGCACGACGTCGCGCGGTGACTCCCGGTCGGCCATGACATCAGTAAACCGCGGGCCACCGACAGTTCCGGTGACCCGCGGCTACTGGATGCTGCGCCAGTCCTGGGTCAGTCCTGGGTCAGCCCGCGATCAGCGAGCGGAGCACGTACTGCAGGATGCCGCCGTTGCGGTAGTAGTCGGCCTCGCCCGGGGTGTCGATGCGGACGACCGCGTCGAACTCCTTCACGCCGCCGTCGGCCGCGGTCACCTTGACGTGCACCGTGCGCGGGATCGAGCCGTCGTTCAGCGCGGTCACGCCGGTGATGTCGAAGGTCTCCTCGCCGGTCAGGCCGAGCGACTCCGCGTTCTCACCGTCCGGGTACTGCAGCGGCAGCACACCCATGCCGATCAGGTTCGACCGGTGGATCCGCTCGAAGGACTCGGTGATGACGGCCTTCGCGCCGAGCAGCGCCGTACCCTTCGCGGCCCAGTCCCGCGACGAGCCGGAGCCGTACTCCTTACCCGCCAAGATCACCAGCGGCGTCTCAGCGGCGGCGTACGCCTGGGCCGCGTCGTAGATCGTCGTCACGGGCGCGTCATCCTGGGTGAAGTCACGAGTGAACCCGCCCTCGGTCCCCGGCGCGATCTGGTTGCGCAGCCGGATGTTCGCGAACGTGCCGCGGATCATCACCTCGTGGTTGCCGCGGCGGGAACCGTACGAGTTGAAGTCCTTGCGGTCCACCCCGTGCTCGGCCAGGTACTTGCCGGCCGGGCTGTCGGCCTTGATCGAACCGGCCGGCGAGATGTGGTCGGTGGTGACCGAGTCGCCCAGCTTGGCCAGCACGCGGGCGCCGGCGATGTCGGTCACCGGCGACGGGTCCTTCGCCATACCGTCGAAGTACGGAGGCTTCCGGACGTACGTCGACTCGGCGTCCCACGCGAACGTCTTGCCCTCCGGCGTCGGCAGCGACTGCCAGCGCTCGTCACCGGCGAACACGTCGGCGTAGTCCTTCGTGAACATCTCCTTGTTGATCGAGCTCGCGATGGTCCGCTCGACCTCCTCGGCGCTCGGCCAGATGTCCTTCAGGAACACGTCGTTGCCGTCGGTGTCCTTGCCCAGGGCATCGGTCTCGAAGTCGAAGTCCATGGTGCCGGCCAGCGCATACGCGATCACCAGCGGCGGCGACGCGAGGTAGTTCATCTTCACGTCCGGGTTGATCCGGCCCTCGAAGTTCCGGTTGCCGGACAGCACACTCACGACCGCGAGGTCGGCTTCCTGCACCCCGGCGGAGACGGCCTCCGGCAGTGGGCCGGAGTTGCCGATGCAGGTGGTGCAGCCGTATCCGACCAGGTGGAAGCCGAGCTTCTCCAGGTACGGCGTGACGCCGGCCTTCTCGTAGTAGTCGGTGACGACCTTCGACCCGGGCGCGAGCGACGTCTTCACCCACGGCTTCGACGCCAGGCCCTTGTCCACAGCGTTCTTCGCGAGCAGCGCGGCCGCGAGCATGACGGACGGGTTCGAGGTGTTGGTGCAGGAGGTGATCGAGGCGATCACGACGTGGCCGTGGTCGAGCTCGACGTCCTGGCCGTTCAGGCTCACCGTGGTCTTCTTGGAGACCCGGTCCTTGCCGCCGGCAACCTCGTGCGGGTTGTCGTCGACATGGCCGTGGCCGTTCGGCGCGTCGCTGGCCGGGAAGCTCCCGGTCTCCGACGGGTCGACGTCCTTCTCCTCGGCCGCGTAGTCCGGCAGCACGCCGCGGAAGGACTCCTTGGCCTTGCTCAGCTCGATCCGGTCCTGCGGACGCTTCGGGCCCGCGATCGACGGTACGACGGTCGACAGGTCGAGCTCGAGGTACTCGGAGAAGCGCGGCTCGACGTCGGGGTTGTGCCACAGGCCCTGCTCCTTGGCGTACGCCTCGACGAGCGCGACCTCGTCGTCGCCGCGGCCGGTCAGGCGCAGGTAGTCCAGGGTGACGTCGTCGATCGGGAAGATCGCGCAGGTGGAGCCGAACTCCGGGCTCATGTTGCCGATCGTGGCGCGGTTCGCCAGCGGAACCGCCGCGACGCCGTCGCCGTAGAACTCGACGAACTTGCCGACCACGCCGTGCTTGCGCAGCATCTGGGTGATCGTCAGCACGACGTCGGTCGCGGTCGCGCCGGCCGGGACCGACCCGGTCAGCTTGAAGCCGACGACCTTCGGGATCAGCATCGACACCGGCTGGCCGAGCATCGCCGCCTCGGCCTCGATACCGCCGACGCCCCAGCCGAGCACGCCGAGGCCGTTGACCATCGTGGTGTGGCTGTCGGTGCCGACGCAGGTGTCCGGGTACGCCTGGCCGTTGCGGACCATCACGGTGCGGGCCAGGTGCTCGATGTTCACCTGGTGCACGATGCCGGTACCCGGCGGGACGACCTTGAACTCGTCGAACGCGGTCTGGCCCCAGCGCAGGAACTGGTACCGCTCGCGGTTCCGCCCGTACTCGAACTCCACGTTGCGCTCGAACGCGTCCGGCGTACCGAACACGTCGATGATGACCGAGTGGTCGATGACCAGCTCGGCCGGCGCGAGCGGGTTGATCTTGGTCGGGTCACCGCCGAGCTCGCCGACCGCCTCGCGCATCGTGGCCAGGTCGACCACGCACGGGACGCCGGTGAAGTCCTGCATGATCACCCGGGCCGGCGTGAACTGGATCTCGGTGTCCGGGGCCGCGTTCTGGTCCCAGTTGCCGAGCTTGGTGATGTGCTCGGCGGTGATGTTCGCGCCGTCCTCGGTGCGCAGCAGGTTCTCCAGCAGGACCTTCAGCGAGTACGGCAGCGTGTCCGCACCCTCGATGCCCGCCAACCTGAAGATCTCGTACGACTGTCCGTTGACCTCGAGTGCCCCCTTGGCACCGAAGCTGTCGACGCTCGCCATCAACCTGCTCCTCTGTCCAGTCCCGTGTCCGCTGCGCCCATCCTGCCGAGCGCGTTGACCGGTCGCGAGGTCAGGTTCCCCTAACCTCGCGCCGGAAACTCTCTCGACATCAAGATACACGACATCGAGCCAACTTTTCCCGCGATCAGGAAACCTGTGGAAGAACTTCGGCCGCGATCAGGTCGAGGTGGTCGAGGTCCTGCAGATCCATGATCTGGACGTACTGCCGCTGCGATCCCACCGCGGCGAACCGGCCCAGCCGGTCCACCACCTCGGCCGGCGTACCGGCGATCGCGTTCGCCTTGAGGTCCTCGACGTCGCGCCCGATCGCCTCGGCGCGCTGCTTCACCTCGGCGTCGTCCTTGCCGACCACCACAGTGTGCGCGGTGGAGAGCGCGAGCGTCTTCGGGTCGCGGCCTTCGGTCGCGCAGGCTGCCTGGACGCGCTTGAAGAGCGTCTCGGTGAGCTCGACGCTCCGGAAGCCGGCGTTGAACTCGGCGGCGTACTTCGCGGCGAGCTCCGGCGTACGCTTCTTGCCCGCGCCGCCGACGATGATCGGCGGGTGCGGCTGCTGGACCGGCTTCGGCAGCGCCGGCGAGTCGCTGATCTGGTAGTGCTCGCCCTGGAAGTCGTACTTCTCCCCCACCGGCGTGTCCCAGAGGCCGGTGATCAGTTCGAGCTGCTCGGTGAGGAGGTCGAAGCGGCCCGGGGTGTCGGGGAAGTCGAGGCCGTACGCCTTGTGCTCGGCTTCGTACCAGCCGGCGCCGAGGCCGAGTTCGGCGCGGCCGCCGCTCATCTGGTCGACCTGCGCGACCGAGATCGCCAGTACGCCGGGATTGCGGAAGGTGGCCGAGCTGACCAGTGTGCCGAGCTTGATCCGCTTGGTCTCACGCGCCAGGCCGGCCAGCGTGATCCACGAGTCGGTCGGGCCCGGGAGGCCGTCGTTCTCGCCCATGACGAGGTAGTGGTCGGAGCGGAAGAACGCGTCGAACCCGTTCTCCTCCGTCTTGCGGGCGACCGCGAGAAGGTCGTCGTACGACGCGCCCTGCTGAGGTTCGGTGAAGATCCTGAGAAGCATGGCGCCAACGCTATCTCGCGCTGGTGTACAGCTTCTCCAGGTACGACGGCTGCCACTCGGCGCCGCGGCTGTACAGCCTGCGGACCAGTTCGTTCGGGTTGAAACGCTCCTCGACCGGGTTGTCCCACCAGTCGGGCACCTGGTCGTACCACCGGTCGATCCGCAAGGTCCGGCCGGCCGCGTCGATCCGCGCGAACAGCCACCCGCCCTGCTCACCCTGCGCCTCGGTCAGCCAGAGATCACCGAGCAGCCCGCTGAGCTTGTCGGCGGCGAACTCGGGATCGTCCACGTCCGGCGGCTCGAGGTCGAATCGGTACGACGGGGCACTCGGGTCGAGCACCTGCACCTGGATCGTGAACCCCGACGGCACGATCGCCGTCCGCGCCCGGCACCAGTCATGCAACGCCCGCACCGCCCCCGACTCCTCAGGCCGAGGCCGCGGCCGCTCCACCTCAGCCCGCATAGCCTCCTCAAGCGACCCAACCGGCGGCACCACCCGAGGCCCCCCACTCCCCGAGAGCCCCAACCCAGCCACCAACATCCCACCCAGAGCCGCCCCATCAGCCCCACCAGCGCCCGGCGCCACACGGCCGTTCGGCTGGTCCGCCTCGCCACCAGCTCCAACCGACTCGTCCTCATCCACCACAGGCACAAACCCGGTAGGCATGTCATCCTCCGGGTCACCCCCGAACCCATCACCGGGAAGCATCTCCCAGTCCCCCGCCAGCCGCGCCACAGCCGGCTCCAGCCCGCCCGCAGCCGGCGCCTCGCGGTACGCCGAGGTCTGCTCAGGCTCGGCCTGCGCCTCAGCCCAGGACTCCGACTCAACTACCTGACGCGACTCGGACCACGACGCCGACTCGGCCGCCGGGCGCGACTCCGACCAGGGCCCGTGCTCGGGTGCCGGCTGCGGCTCGGACCAAGGCTCCGGCTCAGGAGCCAGCTGCGGCTCGGTGCCAGACAGCGGCTCGCTGTATGAGGCACTCGCCGGCTGCCGTTCGGAGGGCGAGATCTGGTCGGGATCGGCGTGTGGCTCGGACCACGGTTCCGGCTCCGGTTCGGGGGTCGGCTGTGGTTCGGGTTCCGGCATCGGTTCCGGCGTGGGCTCCGGCTCGGGCTCGGGGAACGGCGCCGGCTCGGGATCCGGGAACGGGTGCGGCTCGGGCTCGGGGTCCGGGACAGGCCCGGGGATCGGCTCGGGCTCCGGGAAGGGCGCAGGAACCGGTGTCGGCGTCGGGCCGGGGAACGGTCCGGGCGCGGGGGTCGGCTCAGGTCCTGGGGTCGGTGCAGGTCCTGGGGTTGGCTCGGGTGCTGGGGTTGGCTCGGGGGTTGGTGGGGTGGGCTGCGGCCAGGGTGCTGGGTGGGGCTCTGGTTGCGGCCACGGTTCAGGCTGCGGCTGGGGTTGCGGCCAGGGCTGAGGTTGAGGGTGAGGCTCTACTTGAGCTTGAACCTCGGTGACGGCGGGGATCTCAGCAGTTTGGTCGTCGTCTGCACCGGCATACTCGCCCGCCTGGAGCGCCGGCTCGTCAGCAACAGCCCAGGCGGGATCCGCAGCGCCCGCGGAGTCGAGATCCGCCGACTCGCGAGCGACAGCCGAAGCGGAACCGGCGGCACGCGCGGGTTCCGGAGCGGAGTCGGAGGCGGGCGTCGCGGAGTCGGAAGCAAACGCGGAACCGGCGGCACGCGCGGGTTCCGGAGCGGAGTCGGAGGCGGGCGTCGCGGAGTCGGAAGCAAACGCGGAGCCGGCCGGCGCCACAGGCGCGGAAGCGGGCCCGGAGGCGGGCGGCGCGACAGGCGCGGGAGCGGGACCGGAGGGCGGCGCGGAGGCGGCAGCGGGTCCGTAACTGGGGGCCGGCGTGGAGGTGGGGGCGGGCTCGTAGGTGTGACCCGGCGTCGAGGTGGAAGCGGGGCCGTAGGTGGGAGCCGGCGTGGGGGTGGACGTGGCCGCGGGGGCGGAAGCGGGCGCTGGCGCGGATGTGGGGGGCGCGACTGAGGCGGAGGCGGGAGCGGAGGCGGGCGTAGTGGGCGCGGGGGTGGTGGGCGCGGGGGTGGTGGGCGCGGGAGTGGGGGCGGTGGTGGGGGCGGGGGCGAAGGGGGATGGGCCGGTGAAGGTTGAGAGGTCTTCTTCGTCGGTGGGGGGTGGGTCCAGGACCGCCTCGATCTCGGCGGTGGGGGCGTCGTCGTCCTCGAGGTCGGCCACCGAGGCGACCGGGGCGGCCGGCGAGTCCACCGGTGCCGCATCCGCCGACGCACCAGGTGCGGCTGCGGTGGGGTCTTCTACCCATTGGCCGTTGATCCAGGCGGGGCCTGTCCAGGCTGGATCGGGGGTGGGGTCGGGGAACGGGTTGTAGGCGCTGGTGGCGTCCTGGTCGGGCCAGGACGACTGTTCTGCGGTTTCCCAGTCCTGGTCGGCCGTGGGGGTGGCGCTGGCGGGGGCGTCGGCGAAGAGGCTGTTGTAGAAGTCGTCGCCCTCGTACACCCCGCCGCCGACCCGCGGCGGTTCGGACGACGGCAGCGTCGGGTCGTACGCGTGCGACGTCGGCAACCCAGGACTCGACAGGTTCTCCGGCAGGTACGTCCCGGGCGCGGCGGGATCGGCGTACGGCCGGGGCGGTGGGTCGGCGATCGGCTGGCCGGTGAAGGGGCTGATGCCGGGTGGGACGACGTACGACTCCTCGTCGTCGCCTGGCAGGTTGTCTCCGATCACGGGATCTTCAACGACCGAGACCTCGGCTGTGTCAGGGTCTGTGGCGAAATTTGCCGGTTCTGCAACGTTTCGGGTGAAGTCCTCGCCTGCGGCGACGCCGGCGGGCAGGTCCGGTTGCACCGGTGACCGCGGGTCGATCCCGAACTGCCCGAAGAAGGCGTCGAGCGCCGCAGCCGTGATCCCGCCCCCGGCCGCGGTCCGGATCAGCTGCACGCCGTACGGGCGGAGTTCGTCGAGGCCGCCGAGATAGTCGCACCATTCGGCGACCCATTCGACCATCTCGTCGGCGGTCGCCTCGTCGGACGCGATCCACTCCCCGATCGCCGCGAACCCGTCGTCGACGGGCTGCCACGGGTCGCCCGGGTACGACGCGCGCGCCCAACTCCCGTTGAACGCGCCGTACACGAACCCGAGCTCGCCCGCCGTCTGGCGCTGCCGCACTTCCGGCTGCCCGATCCAGTCCGGCGACCCGGCCAGCAGGTCCTCGCCGGCGGTCTGACTGTGCTGTGTGTGGAATCCCCACAGCACCGCCCGCCCGTCCTGCAGGCGGGCCATCCGCAGCACGGACGCGGTCTCGTCCTGGTGGTGGTACCCGTCCGCGTCGGCGTACCAGCGCCGGTCGAAGCCCGTGGCGTGCGCGACCGCGGCGAGTGCGCTCCAGCGGGCGCGCAACTCCTCCGGGTCGTCCAGGTCAACGAGCGGCATCAGGTCTCCAAGCGCATTTGGATCCAGGCCCAGACGCTACCCGAGCCCTCCAGGACTGGCCACTTCGCTGTCCACAGGCTCGAGGATGGCGACGCATTCGATGTGGTGGGTCATCCCGAACAGGTCGAAGGCGCGCAGGGACGCGATCCCGTACCCGAGGCGTCCGAACGTCTTCAGGTCCCGCGCCAGCGCCGCCGGGTCGCACGCGACGTACGCGACCCGCCGGGGTCCGAGCGCAGCGATTCGCCGTACGACGTCCTTCCCGGCCCCGGTCCGTGGCGGGTCCAGTACGACGAGGTCCACATGCTCAAGGCCCTGGCCGGCCGCCGCGTTGAGTACTCGGTCGACGTCGCCGTTCTCCAGCGTTACGCCGTCCAGGTCGTGCAGGTTGCGCCGGGCGTTCCGGACCGCGTCCTTGTCGCCCTCGATCGCCAGCACGGGGCAGCCTGCCTCCGCCAGGAACGCCGCGAACAGCCCCACCCCCGAGTACAGGTCGAGCGCGGTCTCACCGGCAGCAGGCTCCAGCCCGCTCAGTACGGCGTCCACCAGCGTCTCCGGCGCCGCCGGGTGGACCTGCCAGAACCCACCGGCCTCCACCAGGAACCGCCGGTCGCGCACCACCTCGACCAGCCGCTCCCCCGGGTCCTGGTCGGTCAGTACGGCGGTCTTCCCCTCGGACGACACCACGGCCTGCACCGACGACACGCCCGGCCAGCGTGAGCTCAGCACGTCCGGTGTCCCCGGGTGCGCGAGCAGACACTGGTCGATCTGGATCAGGTCGTGGGAGCGGTGCGCATACATACCGGGCCGCTCGTCCACGACGGCGTACCGCATCCGTGTCCGCCAGCCGAGCCCGTCGTCACCGGGCGACTCCATCACGATGGTCCGTTCGATCCCGCCGATCCGCCGGAGCGTGTCCGACACGACGGTCGCCTTCAGTCGCCGCTGTTCGACGATGTTGGCGTGCTGGAAGTCACAGCCACCGCACCGGCCCGGTCCGGCATACGGGCACGGCGGCTCGATCCGCTGCGGGGACGGTGTGAGCACCTGGACCGCGTCGGCCCGCAGGTACTTCGCTGTCTGTTCCGTGATCCGGGCGTGCACCAGCTCCCCCGGCAGCGCATGCCGGACGAAGACCACCTGCCCCTCGTGGCGGGCGACACAGTGTCCCCCGTGCGCGACTGGACCTACCTCCAGCTCGACTACCGCCCCAACCAGACTGTTCTCGTCTGTCACCGATCTCCTGACGCCTTGCGGGCACCGCGCCGTACCTGGCCGGCCACCCGTTCCACCCGGTCCTGCCGTTCCTCGGCCCCCTGCGACGAGAGCAGCTGGTAAGGAACGGACGTAACCATGACACCAGGTGTGAACAAGAGGCGCCCCTTGAGCCGCAGGGCACTCTGGTTGTGCAGGATGTGCTCCCACCAGTGCCCGACGACGTACTCGGGGATGTAGACCATCACCACGTCCCGCGGCGACTGCCGGCGGATGTCGCGCACGTACTGCAGGATCGGCCGGGTGATTTCCCGGTACGGCGACGCGAGCCGCTTGAGCGGGATCGGGATACCGCGGGTCTCCCATTCGGCCTGCAGCGCGTCCGACTCGTCCCGGTCTACGTCGACGGTGACGGCCTCGAGCTGGTACGGACGGGCCGCCTTGGCGAACGCCAGCGCCCGCAGCGTCGGCTTGTGCAGCTTGGAGACCAGCACGATCGAGTGCACCCGGGACGGCAGCATCAGCGGCTCGTCACCTTCGGCGGCCATCTGCTTGCGCACCGTCTCGTAGTGCCGGCGGATGCCTTTCATCAGCAGGAACAGGCAGGCCATCGCGATGATCGCGATGTACGCGCCGAGCAGGAACTTGGTGATCAGCACGATCACCAGCACCACGCCGGTCAGCGTCAGGCCGATCGCGTTGATCACCCGGGACCGGATCATCCGGGCCCGTTTGCCCGGCTCCTGCTCGTCGCGCAGCAGCCGGGTCCAGTGCCGGACCATGCCGATCTGGCTGATCGTGAACGAGACGAACACGCCGACGATGTACAGCTGGATCAGCCGGGTCACCTCGGCGTTGAACGAGACGATCAGCACGATCGCGAAACCGGCCAGGATCACGATGCCGTTGCTGAACGCCAGCCGGTCGCCGCGGGTGTGCAGCTGCCGCGGCAGGTACCCGTCGCGGGCCAGGATCGACCCCAGTACCGGGAACCCGTTGAACGCGGTGTTCGCGGCCAGTACCAGGATCACGCCGGTGGCGGCGGCGACCAGGTAGAAGCCGGGCGAGAAGTGGTCGAAGATGCCCTTGGCGAGCTGGCCGATCACCGGGTCCTGGTGGTACCCCTCGCCGACCGGCACCCCATCGCGCAGCAGCTGGGTCCCGGGGTCCTCGGCGAACCGGACCTTCATCACGTTCGCCAGCGTCACGACGCTGACCACCATCGCGATCGAGATGGTGCCGAGCAGCGCCAGCGTGGTCGCGGCGTTCCGGCTCTTCGGCTTCTTGAACGCCGGTACGCCGTTGCTGATCGCCTCCACCCCGGTCAGCGCGGCGCACCCGGACGAGAACGCCCGCAGGATCAGGAACGCCATCGCGAGCCCGCTCGCACCGTGCGCGAACTGGTCCTCGGCCGCGATGTCGAGCCCGGAACTCGACGCGTCCGGCAGATGCCCGAACAGCAACCGCCCGAAGCCCCAGGCCGCCATGCCGAGGATCGTGAACATGAAGATGTACGTCGGGATCGCGAACGCCGCCCCGGACTCGCGCACGCCCCGCAGGTTCATCGTGGTCAGGAAGAGCACCGCGATCACGGCCGCCGTCGCCTGGTGCCCTTCCATCGCCGGGATCGCCGAGGCTGCGTACTGCGCAGCCGACGAGATCGACACCGCGACGGTCAGGACGTAATCGACCATCAGGGCGCTGGCGACGGTCAGGCCTGCGGTCGGGCCGAGGTTCACATTGGCGACCTCGTAGTCGCCGCCGCCGGACGGGTAGGCGTGCACGTTCTGCCGGTACGACAGCACGACGACGACCAGCACCACGGCGACCGCGAGCGAGATCTTCCAGGAGATCGTCAGCGCCGCGAGCCCGGCGATCGACAGCGTCAGGAAGATCTCGTCGGGAGCGTAAGCGACCGACGACAGCGCGTCGCTCGCGAACACCGGGAGGGCGATGCGCTTCGGCAGCAAGGTCTCACCCAGCTGAGTGCTGCGCAGTTTGCGTCCGAGCAGCAGCCGTTTGCCGATATCGCCTAGAGCGGGAGTCACACCGGTGATGTTAGAGGCACCCTCAGGTCGGTGTAGCGTCTATCCCTGCCGAACCGAGCCAGCGGCCCGCCACGGGGCAGGGAGTGATCAGCGAGTGCACGTCGTCATCATGGGCTGCGGCCGCGTCGGGTCGATGCTCGCCCGCGGTCTGGAGAAACGCGGCCACACGGTCGCGATCATCGACCAGTCGGCCGACGCGTTCCGCCGGCTGAGCCCCGCGTACACCGGGCGGACCATCGTCGGGATGGGTTTCGACCGCGAGGTGCTGATCGAGGCCGGGATCGAGGACGCCGAGGCGTTCGCGGCGGTCTCCAACGGCGACAACTCGAACATCCTGGCCGCCCGGGTGGCCCGCGAGACGTTCGGGATCAACAACGTGGTGGCCCGGATCTACGACCCGGGACGCGCCGAGGTGTACCAGCGGCTCGGTATCCCCACGGTCGGCACCGTCCGCTGGACCGTCGACCAGATGATGCGCCGGCTGCTCCCCGAGGGCTCCGAGCCGGAGTGGCGCGACCCGTCCGCCACCGTCCGGCTCGCCGAGGTGCATGTGCACGCGGACTGGATCGGCCGGCCCGCGTTCGACATCGAGAAGGCGACCGGCGCCCGGGTCGCGTTCCTGACCCGGCTCGGCGAGGGCGTCCTGCCCCGGGCCGACACGGTCATTCAAGAGGGTGACCTGGTCCACGTCGTGATGCTGGAGCGCGACGCCGCCGCGATCGAGGCCCAGCTCGGTACCAAACCTGAAGAGGCCTGAGGAGCTGTGATGCGGGTAGCCATCGCGGGAGCCGGCAACGTGGGTCGTTCGATCGCCGGCGAGCTGCTGGAGAACGGCCACGAGGTCCTGCTGATCGACAAGGACCCCCGGGCGATCAAGGCCGAGTCGGTGCCGCGCGCCGAGTGGCTGCTCGCCGACGCCTGCGAGCTGTCCTCACTCGAGGAGGCCGCGCTGCAGCGGTGCCAGGTCGCCATCGCCAGCACCGGTGACGACAAGGTCAACCTGGTCGTGTCCCTGCTCGCCAAGACCGAGTTCGGCGTACCCCGGACCGTTGCCCGGGTCAACCACCCGCGCAACGAGTGGATGTTCAACGAAGCCTGGGGCGTAGACGTCTCGGTGTCGACGCCGCGGATCATGTCCGCGCTGGTCGAGGAAGCGGTGTCGGTCGGCGACCTGGTCCGGCTTTTCACCTTCCGCCAGGGCGACGCGAACCTGGTCGAGCTGACGCTGCCCGAGGACTCCCCGATGATCGGTCTGCGGGTCGGCGACATCGACTGGCCGCTGGACACCGCCCTGGTCGTCATCCTCCGCGAGGGCCGCGTCCTCCGCCCGGACCCGGAAGGCACCCTCGAACTGAACGACGAGCTCCTCTTCGTCGCCGCCGACGAGACCGAGGAGCAGCTCGAGGACATGCTGTCTCCGCACCACCGTAAGTCGGAATAGCGTTCTTAGCGTGCCGGGGATCCAGCAGTTCCAGGTCAACCTGTTCTGCGACGACGTGGACGGGTGCCTCGCGTTCTACCAAGCCCTCGGGCTGACGGAGAAGTTCCGGGCACCCGCCTCTGGTCCCATCGCCCACGTGGAGGTCGAGGCGGCCGGGGTTCGGATCGGGTTGACGTCAGCGCGCGTCGCCAACGAACTCGTCGACCTCGGCGTAGAGCCGGCCGATCACCCCGCGACGGAGATCGTGTTCTGGTGCGACGACGTGGACGCCATGTACTACGCAGCCCTAGCTGCGGGCGCCACCGCCGTCGTCGCACCAACCGATTCCCCGGACAGCCGCTTGCACTACGCCTGGGTCCGCGACCCCGACGCCCACCAACTCAAGTTCGTCCAGAACCGCAGGTAGCCGGCTCAACGCCCCGGGGGCTGGGCCCTAGCGACCACTCACTGCAGACCAACGCGCCAGCCCCCACCGCCGACCGCCACCACCGAGAACGCGTACTCCGAGGCCCACCTACTCACAGGCACCTCCTGCGCCACCTCCTCGGCCGTGTCGAGTCCTCCCGCGCCGAGTCCTCCCGCGCCGAGTCCTCCCGCGTCGTGGGCGAGTGGCCGTTGGTGCGTGCCGGTGTGGTCGACAACGAACCGGAACCCGTGCGGGCTGACCCAGTCGACTGCTCCAGAGGGCAGGCGTCGGCTTCGCCACCCACCGAACGTCTTGGCACGGTGATGGATCCGGGTCAGCGGTATGAGGTTGTCCGTGCCGGTCTGCCCGGTTTGGCCTGCCTGTCTGGGTGGTCCGGTGCGGTCGTACGGCGTGATGTGGTCTTGATCCATCCGGTTGGTGGCCTCGGCCCCGCCGTACGGGAACATGTCGACCGGATGCCTCAGCCGCACCCGCTCACGAATCCGCTCCGGGATCTCGTAACCATGCACGCTGATCTGATCCTGCAGATCAATCACCGGCTTCACGACCACCTGGCCATGCCCCAGCAACTCACCCAACTGACTAGCCAGCAACGGTCCAAGCTCTTCGACCCGCAGCACACCGTCGCCGGTAGCCAGCGTCCGATCAGTCAGATGCACATACAACGTATGCCGCTCCCGCCGACTCCCCGCCCCAAGCCCGCTCTTGCAAGCATCCCGCTTAATCGCCGCAAGCCGCTCCGCCAGCGACCCCGCCAAAGCCAGCCGCGTGAACGCATCCCCACCATCCCCACCATCCCCGGCAACGCGATCCGCACCGTCGCCCCCACCGTCATAGGCAGCGTCATCCCAACCGTCGCGCGCGCTGTCGTAGGCACCGCTGTCCCAGCCGGACACCTGCTCCTCCGCCGCCTCATCAACCTCGAACGGCGCGGTGTCGTCAGCTGCCGGTACGTCCGGCTCAGCCTGAACCGTGTCGTCAGCTGCCGGCGTGTCCTGCTCAGCCTGGCCGGTGTCATCGGCCGCTGGCGAGTCGTGCTCGGCCTGGACGGTCCTGTCTTCTGCCTCCGCCCACTGAGGTGCAGCGTCAGCAGCCTCTGAGGTGACAGGCGTCCGGGTGTGCGGCGGCTGGGGGTCTGTTGGCTGGCGATCGACGGGCTGGGAGTCGGTGGACTGAGGGTCTGCTGGCTCGGTGCTGGCCTGCTCGCTGCTGGCCTGCTCGGGGTGGGTGGGTTGGGTGCGGGCGAGGTGGCGGGCTACTTCGAGGAGGTGGTGGGCGGCGGTGGGGTCGGCGATCCAGCCGAGGGCTTTGGCTCGGCGTTGGTTGAGGTCGTCGGGGTCGCCGAGGGTTTTCAGCGCGCGGGCGAGGTCGTCGATGGTGGCGTCGAAGCGGATCACGTCGCCGGCGGCGGCGCGGACCCAGATCTGCTTGGTGCCATGGTCGTCCGACGGGGCGACGAACACGCCGCGGGTGCGGGCGGCAGCTTCGGCCTGGGCTTTCGCGGCGTCGGGGTCGGCCTCCCAGACCGCCGCCTTGACAATCCGCTCCAGCGCGCCCGGCGTCACGGTGTTCACGATCCCGGCCACCCGCCGGTCCACGATCGCGGCCGCCTCCTGCGACAACCCTAAACAGGCGTGGGCGACCTTGCGGGCCCGCCACGGGACCGCGTTCCCGGCCAGCACTGCGGCCCAGATCCTGGGCAGCCGGTGTCGCAGCGCGAGCGCTTCACCGATCAGCGCCGCGGCGGCACCCGAGGACATACCCAGGACGGCGCCGAACTCGATCGGCGCGAACTCTGCCACCCCGGGGCAGCCGTCGCCGCCGTACACCCGGAGCTGTTCGTAGCCCGGCAGCCACTGGTAGCCCTCGACGACCGCGTGCCGGTCGGCGTAGGCCAGCGCGATCTCCAGGACGCGGACCGCGGCGCGGGTCTGGATCTGGTCGTACTCCGACGCCGCGGCCAGCAGGTCCGCGGTGTCGAGCGCCTCCAGATCTTCTTCGAACATGTGTTCTAGTTTATGTCACGATCGGATCTCGGTCAAATCGAGGCAAGCCCAGAGTCCCTTGTTTACAAGGGAATACTGTGCACGATGGCCGATGAGGTGTAACGGCGCAGGATGTCCAAAGCCGCTCGACCGGCCGGCTGAACCCGCCACGATGCCCGTCGACCGGGCCGCTAACCGGCGAGCGAACGCGAGACATCACTCGGTGCCCCAGCGGTCCGAACATCCGACGGGCCCCACGCCGCCGAAGGCGGTCGACAACACAACCGTCGGGCAGCGGTGCCCTCCCCCGTCACGCGGGACGGTGCTCCGCCAACAACAGCCCGGCCACACCACAGTCCGCGCGTCGCCGGAGACAGCCGCCGTGGAGCGGTGACCTATCGGGGCGGGGGTTATTTCTTGTTGCCGCGGAGGAGGTGGGTGATGCTGTCTCGGGCTTCGTCCCATTTTTCGGGGGGCATGGAGCCGCGGAGTACGGCGTACGCGAGCCAGATCGCAAGCGCATAGAACGGCAGGCCGAGGCCGATCTTGGCGATGCCGAGGGCGTTGAGGCTGCCGGTGAAGTAGAGGGGGACCTGGACGATCAGCCGGATCGCGAAGAGGCCTACGAAGACCAGCGTCGCGCGGGAGAAGCCTCGAAGGAGAACCGGATCGCGGCGCCAGGCGGTGCCGGTCTGGGTGATGACGCCGTACAGGACGCCGAACAGCGGCCAGCGGATCAGGACCGTGATCAGGTACAGGAGGCCGTAGCCGAGGTTGGTGAGCAGGCCGGGGACGTAGAAGTCCTTGGCGTTACCGGTGCGGTTCGCGACCCAGGCCGAGATCAGTACGCCGATGAAGCCGCCGAACACGTTCCGCAGCGGCTGCCGGCGGATGAGACGTACTACGGCGAGTACCGCGGCGAGTCCGACCGCGATGATGAGCGACAACTGCAGCTTGTGGTCGGTGACGGCGTACGCGACCAGGAACGCGATCCAGGGCAGCCCGATGTCGAGCAGTGCGCCCCATCCACCGAGCGCGTGGAAGAAGTCCTTGTCCGTCGACTTGGCCGGCTTCTGCGGCTCTTCCACCGTCGGCTCCGTGTGCGGCTCAGCCATGGGCTGCCTGGGGTCGCAGCTCGTAGCGCGGGTTGAACATCACCCGGTCGCCTTCCACGACGCCGATCCGCCCGGAGGCGATCAGCTCCGAGCCGGCGTGGATACCGCCGATCTTGCGGCGGCCGAGCCAGATCAGCTTCACCGTGCCGGTGCCGTCGTACAACTCACCCTCCAGTGCCGGTACGCCGCCGCGTGGGCTGAACGTGATGGTGCGCAGCGTGCCGTAGAGCGTGACGAGCTCCCGGTCGTGGCAGCCGGTGATGGACCGCGCGCCACAGTCCTGCGCGAAGTCCTTGAGGACCTCCGCGTCTTCCTCGTCGCGGTCCCCGGCCAGGCCGCGGAACGCACGCTTCCACAGCCCCGCGGGTTTGTTGCTGCCCATGGCGTCGAGTGTAGTCCGCTCAGGCCTCTTCGGGTTCATTCGGCTGGGCGCCCGGCGGCATCTGCAGCGGCAGCGACTCACGGACCGCCATCGGCTCGTTACCGCGGACCACGACGACGTTGCGCAGCGTCGCTTCCATCGGCTCGGCGGCGTCCTCCTCGACGGCGGCGCGGCCGAGGATGGTGCCTCGCAGCAGCCAGCGCGGACCGTCCACACCGATGACGCGGGAGGTCTGGCTGAAGACCTGTCCCTCCGGGTCCTCGACCGGGACGACCAGCACCAGTTCGGTGCCGAACGGTCCCTCGGACTCCGTCGCCGTACCACCCATCCGGGCGGCCTCGCCGGCGATCTCCTGGCGGACCTCGTCCCAGATGCCGCTGGTCTTCGGGGCCGCGAACGCCCGCAACTCCAGCGCGGAGTCGTCGAGCATCAGCAGCACCGCCTGCACCACGCCGCTGCCCTCGTCGACCTGCAGGCCCAGCTCCATACCGGGCATGCCGGTGACGACCAGCGCGCCCAGATCGATCCGGTCCTCCGCCTCCAGGTCGGCGGCGTCGACCTCGGTCGAGTCGAACGGGCCCTCGGCGCGGACGTCCGCCGTACCGGTCTCGTCGAGGGTCTCGCCCGTCTCGGGCTCGTCGTTCTTGCCCTTACGGCGGAAGATCACAGCTGTTGCCTACTTCCTTGGTCTTGGTGCCGGCGCTGATACAGCGCCGTAGTCTCGCGCATCCGGCAGGTCAACGGGTGCACCTGGTCAGCGTGTCACATCGCCGAAACCGCCGGTCGACCCATGCCCCTGGTCACCGCGTGCGGAACCGGGCAGCGAGGTCACTTCGACGAACCGGGCCTTCTCGACCTGCTGGATGATCAGCTGCGCGATCCGGTCGCCGCGCCGCACGGTCACCTCGGCGTGCGGGTCGAGGTTGATCAGGTTGATCTTGATCTCGCCGCGGTACCCGGCGTCGACGGTTCCGGGGGCGTTCACGATCGAGACGCCGTGCTTCGCGGCCAGCCCGGAGCGCGGGTGCACGAACGCGGCGTACCCGTTCTGCAGGGCGATCGCGATCCCGGTCCCGACCAGGCCGCGTTCGCCCGGTTTCAGGGTCAGGTCGGCGGCCGCCACCAGGTCCGCGCCGGCATCGCCGGGGTGCGCGTACGACGGGATCGGCAGGTCGGGGTCGAGTCGCTGGATCAGTACCTCGGTCACGAGAGGCGACCCTATCGAGCGGCGCCGACGGACCACATGCCAGGCTGGTCCTGTGGGCCTGGAGCAAAGTAGTTATCGGGAAAGTCTGCGGGTGCCGGTCTCGTGGTGGATCATCGCCGCCGCCCTCGTGGTCACGCTGTTCGGCATCGTCGCCGTACCGGTCGGGACGACGGCCGGCCTCGTGGTCGGCGGGCTGGCCGCGGTGCTGCTCCTGGCGCTCTTCTTGCGGTACGGCGGTGCGCGCGTCGAGGTCGACGATGCGCGCCTGCACGCCGGGCGGGCGGAGATCGACCGGACGTATCTGGGCACGGTCGAGGCGCTGACCGGTGATGACGCGCGGCACGCGTTCGGACGCGACTGCGACCCGCAGGCGTTCCTGGTACTGCGGAGCTACATCAGGGGGGCCGTGCGGGTGCAGATCACCGATCCGGCCGATCCCGCGCCGTACTGGGTGATCGCCACGCGGCACCCGGACCGATTGGCTGCCGCCCTGAGCGGGCACAGCGTGGGAAGATCCTGACTGTCAGCAGTCGTACGAGGAGGGTGTTGTGGTCGGAGCGAAGATCGGCTGGAAGCTGGTACAGGCCGCCTTCACGATCGTGGTGGGCCTGGCCGCGAGCAAGGCGGTCAGCACGGCCTGGAAGCTGGGGTCGGGCGGGAAGCCGCCGAAGAACGGCCAGGGCGGGTACGCCGAGGTCGCGGTGTGGGCCGCTGTGAGCGCTGGGGCTGCTGCCGCTGCGCGGCTGTTCGCGGAGCGCCGTGCGGCCGCTTACTGGCTCAAGTCCACCGGCTACGCGCCGCCCGGCTATGAGGCGGACGCCACCGCGCGACTGGTCAAGGGCACGGATACCGGGCTGACCAAGAAGGACTGAAAGACCAAGAACAAAAGAACCGCCTCGCTACGCTCGGCGGGTTGGTTTGCAGCACAGCGGGACCGTTCCACGATCGTGGAACGGTCCCGCTGGTGTTTGCAGACGAAGTAGGGCTTCCGCTCAGGCTGCGCAGTCGCGGCAGATCAGCTGCCCGTTCTTCGTTTCGGCGAGCTGGCTGCGGTGGTGAACCAGGAAGCAGCTCGAACAGGTGAACTCGTCGGCCTGACGCGGGAGGACCCGGACCGCGAGCTCCTCGTGGCTCAGGTCCGCGCCGGGCAGCTCGAAGCTCTCCGCGGCCTCGGCCTCGTCCTCGTCGACCTTGCCGGAGTTCTTGTCGTGACGGCGAGTCTTGAGCTCCTCGATCGACTCTTCGGAAGCGTCTTCGTCCGTCTTGCGCGGGGCGTCGTAATCAGTCGCCATGGTGTTTCCCTGCCCTCTTCGTACCCGTGGTGTTGCCTGCTGAGCCCTTGAACGGGTGGAGCGGCCGAGAAATTCCGCGTCGGAGCACCGCGCTGAACTTTCGTCCCCCGAAACCCTTGACAGCCAGGCCGGGATCGGCAAACACCGTTCCCGAGGACGGGATTGTGCCCTATAAAGGCCCGCAATGCACGACTGGGTCCATGCTGTGACCCGCGTGTCGCCACAAATGTCAGTACCGAACAGCAGAATGCTCGTTAGTGCGCACTACCGCGCAGAAACGAGCACTCACCGGCACTTACGCGCGCAACGGGTCCGCCGCGGCCAGCAGCGCATGGAACGGCTCGAACAGCGCCGGAGTGGCCGCGATCGACATCTCCGGTGACACCGGAGCGCCGTTCAGCCCGCCGATCCGGGCACCAGCCTCGGCCGCGATCAGGGCGCCCGCACCGTAGTCCCACGGATTCAGCCCGCGTTCGTACACCGCGTCCAGCCGGCCGCAGGCCACGTAGCACAGGTCGATCGCGCCGACCCCGATCCGGCGGATGTCTCGGACCTTGGTGATCAGGTGCTGGATCACCTCGGCCTGCACCTGGCGGCGCGCCGGGTCGTATCCGAACCCGGTCCCGACCAGTGCCTTGGCCAGGTCGGTCTCCCCCGACACCTGGATCGGCTTGCCGTCCGCGAACGCCCCGCCGCCCAGGGTCGCGGTGAACACCTCGCCCTTGGGCGCGTCGACCACCACACCGGCGACGGTCTCCCCGCCGTACTCCACCGCGATCGAGACGGCGTACGTCGGGAGGTCGTACAGGTAGTTGACCGTGCCGTCGATCGGGTCGACGACCCAGCGCACGCCGCTGGTGCCGATCACGTCGTCGCCCTCCTCGCCGAGGAACGAGTCGTCCGGCCGGGCGCGCAGGACCCGGGCCCGGATCAGCTCCTCGGACTCGCGGTCGACGGCCGTGACCACGTCGGTGACGGTGCTCTTGGTGTCGGCGACCGTGATCGTGCCGCGGCGGCGCTCGACGATCAGCTGCGCCGCCTCCTCCGCCACGTCGACCGCAAGCTTCAACAGCTCTTCAGGGGAGGTCATACGGCTTCCTTAGCTCGGGTGGGTCGGCGCAGCGGTGGGCAGCAGTCGTGACGGCAGTCGTCCCAGGCCGGGCCGAGCTTGCCGACGCACGGCCGGTCCGGCTGCTCCCCGCGCTCGGCCGCGGCCCGCTCGACCACGAGGTCGCGGAGCATGGTGACGAACTTCTCGTCCGTGCCCGGCGTCGCGGCGCGCGCCATCGGCAGCCGCAGCTTCTCGGCGGTCTCGGCGGCCTCGGTGTCGAGGTCGTAGATGACCTCCATGTGGTCGCTCACGAACCCGATCGGTACGACGGCCACACCGGGCGCCCCGTCGGCGGCCAGCGCCTCCAGGTGGTCGTTCACGTCCGGCTCGAGCCACGGCACCTGCGGCGGCCCGGACCGCGAGCAGTAGACGAGATCGGTACGCCGGGTCTGCCCCGTCCGGCGCTCGAGCTCCGCCGTGATCGACGCGGCGACGTCCAGGTGCCAGTCGACGTACCCGTTGCCGTCCGGGCCGCTGGTCGCGTTCATCGCGGTCGGGATCGAGTGCGTGACGTACGCGATCGCGGCGCCGTCCGGGAGCTTGCTCAGCGCGTCGGCCGTCGACTCCACGAACGACCCGACGAAGCCGGGGTGGTTCGCGTAGTGCCGGAGCTTGTCGATCCGCGGCGCGTCCGGGATCTCCCGGGCGGCGTCCTCGAGGTTCTCCCGGTACTGCCGGCAGCCGGAGTACGACGGGTACGCGGACGTGACGATCACGACGGCCCGGCGGACACCGTCAGCGGCCATCTCGCGCATCGTGTCGGTCAGGTACGGCGCCCAGTTGCGGTTGCCCCAGTAGATCGGCAGGTCCAGCCCGATCTCGTCGAACGACGCCCGCAGGGCCTTCAGCAGCGCCCGGTTCTGGTCGTTGATCGGGCTCCGGCCGCCGAACGAGTAGTAGTGCTCGCCGACCTCCTTCAACCGCTCGTCCGGGATCCCGCGGCCGCGCGTCACGTTCTGCAGGAACGGCAGCACGTCATCGGGCTTCTCGGGCCCGCCGAAGGAGAGCAACAACACAGCGTCGTAGGGAGGCGCAGCAGGCGACATATTCCAAGCTTCTCAGACGGCCGAACGCTAAGCTGCTCCCGGTCTCTCATGCTCAAGCCTTACTACCATCTCATGCGCCGCCGCGGTGCGGCCTCGTTCTTCGCTGCCGGGATTCTCGGGCGGATGCCGATCTCGATGATCGGCCTCGGCATCGTCATCCTGATCGCCCAGGAGAGCGGTTCGTACGGTCTCGCCGGCGCGGTCTCCGGTGTGGCCGTGATCGCCGGTGCGCTGACCGGTCCGGTCCAGGGCCGGCTGGTCGACCGGTTCGGTCAGCGCGGGCTGATCCTGATCGGCTCAGTGGCCTGCACGGTCGGTCTTGCGGCCCTGCTCGTCGCTGTGCGTGCTGACGCGCCCACGTGGGTCCTGTACCTGCTGTCGTTCATTGCCGGTGGCACCCGTCCTCAGGTCGGCTCGTTCGTCCGGGCGCGCTGGACGCACCTGCTGGGCCGTGGCCGAGCACTGCAGACGGCGTTCGCGCTGGAGGCAGTCGGCGACGAGGTGGTCTTCATCGTCGGTCCGGTGCTCGTCACCGCGCTGGCAACCCAGGCGAGTCCGTACGCCGCTCTGTCCGCGGCCGGCGTACTAGGACTGGCCGGTGGCATCTGGCTGGCGTTGCTGCGCGCATCCGACCCGCCAGGGCGTGGCAAGTCGGACGGCGCCGAGCAGGCACCACTCCCCTGGCTTTCGATCCTCTTGCTCAGTCTGATCGGTCTCGGCCTCGGTGCGACCCTTGGTGGCGCCGAGGTGATCACCGTGGCGTTCACCACCGAGAAGGGACAGGCAGGGCTGTCTGGCGTCGTACTGGCGGTGTGGGCGTTCGGGAGCCTGCTGGCCGGCCTCTGGTACGGCTCTGTGCACTGGCGGGCTCCGGTCGAGCGCCGGCTGCTGCTCGGCACCATCGCCCTCGCGATCACACTCGCACCGCTCCCCTGGGTCGACAGCATCTGGCTGCTCGGCGTCGTGCTCTTCTGCTGCGGTATGACGATCGCACCGACGATGGTCGCGGTCACCGCCTGTGTCGAGGAGTGGGTGCCGCCGGAGCGGCTGACCGAGGCGATCACCTGGACCGTCACGGGCATCCTGCTCGGCGTCGCACCGGGTAACGCGGCCGCCGGTCACGCGGTCGACGTCTGGGGCCCGTCCGACGCCTACTGGGTCCCCTTCGGCGTCGGCATCGCCTGCGCGATCGTCGCCGCGGCCTCCATCACCTTCGCCCGCCCGAAGGAACGGTTCGCTCACAACTAGGCTTGTATCTCCTGTTACGGGAGGTGTGAGGGTAGTGGGCATGGACCACTCGATCGGTGCGGTGGCGCGGCTCGCCGGGGTGTCGGTGAAGGCCGTGCGGCACTACTCCGACCTCGGGCTGCTGACGGCACGGCGTACCGCTGCCGGCCATCGACGGTACGACGACACTGCCGTCGTACGGCTGCGGTTGATCCGGACGTTGCGGGCGCTGGACCTCGATCTGCCGACGATCCACGCCGTACTGCGGGAGGAACGCTCGCTCGCCGAGGTCGCGGCGACCCACGCCGACGCGCTGGCGATCCAGATCCGCACGCTGCGCCGCCAGCACGCACTGCTCACGGTCCTCACCAACCATCCCGAACTGGAGGACCTACACCTGATGACCGAACACGCCGAACACGCAGAGCAGGACCGGCGCGCGCTGATCGACGAATTCCTCAGTACGACGCTCGGCGACGCCGACCCCGCGGTGCGTCAGAACCTGACGCCTGTGCTGCCCGAGGACGCCGACGCCGCGCAGCTCGCGGCGTGGGCCGAGTTGACCGCGTTGACGGCCTCGGAGGATTTCCGTGCGTCCGTACGTCGGCTTGCGGTCGGGTATCGGGCGCTGGCCGGAGACGACCCGCTCCGGGCGGACCCGGCGTACCGCAGCCGCCTGATCGAACTCCGGCGTACCGAGGCGGGACCGCAGTGGTACCGCTACCAGGAACTGGTTGCCGTGGTCAACGGATGGGCAGTGGTCCACCCGGAATCGGCGTAGCAGCCAGCCGTGCGCGCGGGTGACGTCGGCCTGCAGTGCGGCGCTTACAGAAACTGTCGGTGGCGACCAGCAGAATGCGGAATATGGGCAGCAGCAAGCCGCTTTCGGCCAAACAGGCAGCAGCACGGCTCAGCGTCGCCCTTAAGGATCTGCCAAGACGCGGTCCGTGGACGCGTCAGCAGGTGCGCGAACTGCGTGCAGAGCGGCCCGAATGGCTGACCCTTGCCCGGCGAGAGTACGCCCGCCGGAAGGACGAGGAAGCGGCGCGGCAACGGCAGGCTCTGGACGCTCGCAAGGCGGACTTCTCGTGTTTCTGCTGTAAGGCGAAGTTCGCTTTCACCATCAACTCCGGTGGCCTCTGCGAGGCGTGCAACGAGGGGGATTGCCCCGGCTGCGGGGAAGATGACGAGGACTGGTTGTATGGCTAGGTTCGAGATCCCCGAGGGCTGGAACGTGCAGGCGTTCCAGTTCGCCTTGGATTGCACCCCGGATCAGGCCGCGTGTCTACGGCGTCAGTTCGGCGGTCGCCGCAGGGCCCGGAACTGGGCGGTGGGTACGTTGATGGCCGACCTGGCGCGCTACCGCGAGACCGGTGAGGACACAGAGAAGCCGTCATTGGCTGGGTTGCGGAAACGGTGGAACCGGGTCAAGGACAGCGAGTGCATCGACACCGAGACCGGTCAGGTGTGGTGGCCCGAGATCTCCAAGGAGGCGTTCGCTGACGGCATCCGCGCGGCGGTGGATGCCTACTGGAACTGGCAGACCTCCCGAGCCGGGAAGAGAGCAGGTCGACGCGTCGGGTTCCCGCGATTCGCGAAGAAGGGCCGTGACCGAGACCGGGTCACCTTTACCACCGGCGCTATCCGAGTTGAGCCAGATCGGCGCCACGTCACGTTGCCGAGGATCGGCACCGTGCGGGTTCACGAGAACACGCGCCGCCTGGAACGTCTGATCGCCAAGGGAAAGGCACGGATACTCGCGGCGACGGTGTCCCGAAAAGGCACGCGCCTGGTGGTCTCGTTCCGGGTGCTGATCCAGCGGCCTCAACAACCCACGGTCAAGGACCTGGCTTCGCGGGTAGGTGTCGACGTTGGGGTGCGGGTCTTGGCCACTGTTGCCAACGGTCGCGGAGAGGTGATCGAACGTGTGTCGAACCCGCGGCCGTTGGAGGCTGCGTTGAAGGATCTGCGCCGCCTGGGCCGCGAGCGGTCGCGCCGGACACCGGGCTCGCGCGGCTACATCGAGACCCAAACCAGGATTACCCGGTTGCAGTGCCGGGTCGCGGACATTCGTGCCCGCCACATCCATCGCTTGACCACGAGGCTTGCCAAGACCCACGGCACCATCGTGGTCGAAGGACTGGATACGGCTGGGATGCTGCGGCAGAAGGGGCTGACGGGTGCCCGTGCCCGCAGGCGTGGTCTGTCGGACTCCGCCCTTGGTGAGCCTCGTCGCCAACTCGGTTACAAGACGGGCTGGTACGGCTCGAACCTCGTGATCGCGGATCGCTGGTTCCCGTCCTCCAAAACCTGCCACGCCTGCAGGCACGTCCAAGATGTCGGGTGGGCGGAGCACTGGACCTGCGGGCAGTGCCACGCCGACCATCAGCGAGACGAGAACGCAGCCATCAATCTCGCGCGCTACGAGACGCCCACCGCGGCTGATAGCGCCGTCGGCCCAGTCAGGGCCGCCGTCAAGCGTGGAGCCGACCGCAAGACCGAGCCTCGCTCGGCGGGTGGCAATGAAGCGCGGAAGGAACCCAAGCGCAAGGCTAGGGACCAACCCCGAGATGGGGCGCCGGTGGGATGAGCACCATCATCTTTTCCCCGGCGACGGTAGCGGCGCGTTCCACCCGCGCCGGATCGCGAGCAGCCGGATCGCGAAGCACACCACCGCGGCCGCGATCGGGACCCAGAGCGCGTGGTACTCCAAGGCCGATGCGATCACCACGATCGCGGCGCCGAGCAATGCGGGGGTGGCGTAGATCTCGGAGCGGAGTACGACCGGGACGCGGCCGCTGAGCACGTCCCGCAGTACTCCCCCACCGATCCCCGACAGCGTGCCCAGGAGCGCGGCCGAGATCGGCGACAGCCCGAACTCGATCGCCTTCAGGGCACCTGTCACGCAGAACAGAGCGAGCCCGGCCGCGTCGAAGATGTTCACCAGCCGCTCGACGCGGCCGATGCCCGGATGCAGGAAGAACGTCAGCAGACCGGCCGCGATAGGGACCGCCAGGTAGCGCCAGTCGCGCAACGCGGCCGGCGGGGTCTGGCCGATCAGCACGTCCCGGATGAACCCACCGCCGAGCCCGGTGACCAGCGCCAGCACCTGGATCCCGAACACGTCCAGCTTCTTCCGTACGCCGACCAGCGCACCGGTGATCCCGAACACGAAGATCCCGACCAGATCGAGCACCTGCAACACCACGGATCCACTCACAGCCCGACGCTATCGTTCTGGTCATGACCCGCGCCCCGGAAGTCGACTACTTCGCCACCTCGTCGCGACCCGGCTGGGAGTCGCTCCCACCGTCCCTGCACGAAGCGCTCGCCGTTGCCCTCGGCACTCAGGTCACCTCGGTCGCAACACCGGTCAGCACCGGCTTCACCGGAGGCTTCGCCGCACGGGCGGAGCTGGCGGACGGCCGCCGCGTGTTCATCAAGGCCGCACAGGAGGGTCTGCACGCCTACCAGGCGTACCAGCGTGAAGCTGAAGTTGTCCCACAGCTCCCGGAGGCAATCCGCGCACCAGCAATCATCACCACCGCCCACACGCCCCACCTGGACGTCACGTCCTACGGGAAGGACAGAGGGGAGGGCCCGACCGGCGGGCGGTGGTTTGCGGTTGTTTCTGAGTGGGTTGAGGGGCGGATGCCGGGTGCGCCCTGGACTGCTGAGGACTTCGGGGTGGTGACTGCCGCTTGTGAGGGTATGGCTGAGGTGCTACGGCCGAGTCCGTTGGATGGGTTGCGGCCGTTCGCGGAACTGGTCGGGGACGACATCGCCGTGCCTGCGCAGATTCTGGCGGGTGAGCGGGAGATGCCGGTCGGTCTGCAGGGCTGGCTGCCGCGGGTGCTGCCGGAGCTCGCGGAGCTGGTCGAGCTGGTGCCCGAAGCGCTCGCCGGCGACTCCGCCGCGCACTCCGACCTGCGCCCGGACAACATGCTGATCGACAACGCCGGCGTCTGCTGGACGATCGACTGGAACTGGCTGACCCTCGGCCCACGCTGGATCGACTGGGTCGGCCTGCTCCCGATCACGCAGCACCAAGGCATCGACACGTTCACGGCGATCGCGCGCAGTCCGCTGACCGCCGACGTACCGAAGGATCACCTCGACTGTCTCGTGGCCGTGGTCGCGGCGTACATGATGAAGAACACCGAGGCCCCGCCCCCACCCGGCTGCACCCCGGCGCTGCGCCAGCACCAGCGGCTGCACGCGTGGACATTCCTCGACTGGCTCGCCGTACGACGAGGCTGGCCTACCGTGGAGGTATGACGAAGGCTCCCACCAGCAGGTTCAAGGTCGAGGTGCTCGACGGCGACCGGACGTCGCGGCGCGAGGACGTCGTCAGCACCGAGGAGCCGCTGGAGCTGCGCCTCGAATGGCCGGGCCGGCCACCCGAGCCGCTGGTCGTCACGATGCGCACCCCCGGCTCCGACTTCGAACTGGCCGCGGGGTTCTGCCTCGGCGAGGGCTTTGCGGTACGCAACGACGCTATCCGGACCGTTGCCTACTGCACCGACGTCACCCTGACCCCCGAACAGCAGTTCAACACCGTCACGGTCACCTTCGACGGTCCCCCGGACCGCGAACCACCCCAGCGGTACGGCGTGACGTCGGCCGCCTGTGGTGTCTGCGGGCAACAGAGCCTCGACGAACTCGCCGAGCGCGAGTACGACCCGGTGGACCCGGTGGAGGCCCCGCTGGACGTCGTACGCCGCCTGCCTGATCTGCTCCGGGATGCGCAGCCGATGTTCAGCCGTACTGGCGGTCTGCATGCCGCGGGCCTGTTCACCGCCGACGGCCGCAAGGTCGTGGTGAAGGAGGACATCGGCCGCCACAACGCGGTCGACAAGGTCGTCGGCTGGACCCTACTCAACCAGCACAGCCGCAAGGGCCTGCTACTCGCCGTCAGCGGCCGCGCCGGCTACGAGATCGTCCAGAAAGCAGTCGCCGCCGGCCTCGGCATGATCGTCGCGGTCGGCGCCCCCTCCAGCCTCGCCGTCGACCTCGCCCGCCAGTTCAACATCACCCTGGCCGGCTTCACCCGAGGCGACCGCTGCGTCGTCTACTCCGCCCCAGAGCGGATCATCCGCGACATCTAAGGGGGTGTGCCTGATGTGCGATCCCCTTCCACTGCCACATCGTGGAGAGGTGGAAGGGAGGGAATCATGAAGCACCGCTACACCGCGATCGCGTTGCCGATCATCGTCTGCGGCGCGGCCGTGGCCGGCGCGACCAACGCGTCGGCGCGCGACATCGAGCCTGAGCGCGACGGCACTCCGCCTGTGGTCATCCCGGGTCCGGTCGTCGAGGTCCCGGTGGACGACTCCGTCGCCGAGGGGCTGCAGACGGCCGCGGGCGTGCTCGGAGGAGCCGGGCTGGCCATCGGAGGCCTGTGGATGTACCGCCGCCGCCAGCCGCTCGCGGCTCACTGACGCGAGGTGGTCCTGGCCATCAGCCTGGACCACCGAGCCGTTCTGCCAGTGCCGCCGCCTCGAACCGGGTCGCCGTACCGGTCTTCCGCAGGATGCTGGAGACATGGACGCTCACGGTCTTGTCGCTGATCACGAGGTCCTTCGCGATCTCGCCGTTCGAGCGACCGGTCACGAGGAACGCCAGGATCTCCCGCTCCCGCGGCGTCAACGCCGACAGGACCGTTTGTTCCTGATCGGGTACGACGATCTTCGCCGGCTCCCGCAACGTGATCCGCGCTCGCCGGGCCAATGACTCGATACTCCCCAGCAGCGGCTGCGCGCCCAGTTCGTCGGCGCAGCGCCGCGCGTCCCGGAGCACCCCGGCGACAATGACCGGCGGCTGACCCGCAGCGATCGCCGCCTCGGCGTACCGCCATTGACATACTGCCCGATGCCACGGCGCCTCGGCCGCAGCGCAGGCGTCGATCGCCTCCTCCCACCGGGCGGCCTGATCCGCGTCACCACGACAGCGGGCCACCTCGGCGTAGAACAATGCCCGCCACATCGAGTGCGCCGCGGACTCCGTCTGGTGACGCGTGAACGGCTTCCACGGCCAGCCGTCGAGGACGTCGTCCAAGCCCTTGACGGCCTGGGCAGCGCCACCCGGGTCGCCGGCGTCGCGCGCAGCTTGCGCGAGCTCCGCGGCCGCATTGGCATAGAGCGCCAGTCCGTCGTCGTCCTCCGGATCAGGCGCGGCATCGGTCCCGGTCAACCGGATGCGCAACCAGTCGACAGCCTCCTGAGGTTTCCCTTCGGCGAGCAGTACGTCGGCGCCTCCCGCGGCGAGGCTGTCGCGGATCCCGTCGAAGTCCTCGGCGATCAACTCCAATGCCCGATCGAGATGCTGCCTGCCTTCCACTGGCCGCCCGCGCCGCACCGCCAGTCGCGCTGCGGTGAGTCTGATCCCGGCGCCGGCGATGTTCGAGCACCGGACGGCGAGGCCGGCCCGCAGTATCTCGTCACACTCCCGCCACCGTCCCGCCTCCAGCAGGCCGCCTGCTCCCAGATAGGCGAGGAAGTACCCGAACAGGTCCCTCCCAGGCGCCACCACCTCGGCGTGGGCGCGCAGCGCCACATCGGTGGCTACCGCCCGCTGCCCGAGGCTCTTCAACGCGTGGACCTGCCACACCACGGCCATCAGCCACTCCACCATCGCGCCGATCGGGAGCGCCAACTGCTCGGCTTCCTGTCCGTCGGCCAGCGCCTGCTCGGGGGCGGTGACGGCCACCACGGTGCACCGATCGCCGAGCGCGGCCGCGAGCGCCCGATCGGAGCCGGCGGCGCGCGCGATCCGGACCGCTTCGTCCGCATGGACAATCGCGATGGGGAGATCGCGCTTGTGCTCCGCCCAGGCGAGAGCTCCGAGTACGCGGGCGTGCTCTGCGCTCTCGGGAAATCCGCTGGAGAGCTCGAACGCCTCCTGGATGTCCACCGCGACCGTGGCAATCGGTTCGGTCCGTAGCCAGCGCATCATGCTGCGGTCGACGAGGAGACCAGCCGCTACGAGCGGTTCGTGCGTTCGGCCGAGCACCTCACTGACCAGTTCGACGGCCTTGTCGATCCGGCCAACCCTCAAGCAGACGGCGGCCGCCCGGCGATGCAGGGCCGTGCGGTCTGCCGCAACACCGCGGAGCTCCGACGATGCCTGCTCCCACAGATCGCACATCCGCACCAACTGGATCGCCTGTTCCGCCGGCGCGCGCAGGTCCTCGGCATACTCGGCAGCCACTTGGGACCACCTGTACGCGTCATCGATCCGCCCGGCCCGCTGACTGTGTACGGCCAGATCTGCCGCTGCAGCGTCCGTCGATCGTGCTTCGAGTACGTCGACATAGCCGGCGTGGATCCGCGGACCTTCGCCATACGGCAAGCCGTCGTACAGAACCTCGGCGAGCAGCGGATGCCGGAACCAGCACGGGTCGGCGGGACCCGCCGCCAGCACGCCGCGCTGCTGCGCCTCAGTCACACAGCTCGGCAGCTCGGCCGACGGGACCCCATGACGCGAGGCGACGGCGGCGAGTACGTCGAGACTCGTCGGGCGACCACCGACGGCGAGCACGCGGACGAGTTGACGAGCCGGATCCGACAGCCGGTGCCAAGCGCCGAGCAGGGCATCGCGCAGCCCCTCGGGCACACTCGTCGGGAGGTCGGCTTCGGTACCGGACAGGTCTGCGACCAGCAGCTCGGTGAGGTACGGGTTGCCGCCCGACCGGGCCTGAACCTGGGCGACGAGGTCGACGTCCGGCGGCCGGCCGAGCAGGTCCGCCAGCTGCGCCCCGGTGTCGGCCGGACCGAGCCGTTCAAGGTGGATCTCCTCGAACGACGGCATCCGCCGCATGTCGGCGAGCCAGTTGTGCACTGGATGTCCCGCAACGCGATCCTCGTCGCGGCAGGTGCCGAGCACCGTCAGCCGTTGCCCCCGCAACCCGGTGATCAGGTACGCGAGCACGTCCAGCGAGGCCACGTCCGCCCAGTGCAGGTCGTCGACGACCACGACAACGCGATGCCGGTCGGCGATCCGGTTGATCACCAGATCGACCACGGGCACGAGCCGCCCGGGCAGAAAGCTGCGCGATCCACCCAGCCCAGGTAACAGGCTGCCCAGTTCGTCGGCATCCGCGAGTACGTCGGCCCGCTCGGCAGCGTCAGCGGATGCGAGCCAGTCCTGCAGTACGCCGATGATCGGCGCATACGGCACGGATGCCCCGCCGAAATGCACGCAAGAGCCCCACAGCACCAGGAGATCCGGATCACCGCACACCTCGCGCAGCAGCCGCGTCTTGCCGACCCCCGCCTCGCCGTGCAGGACCGCCGCCGCCGGATGCCCCTCCGCACCGCCGGCGAGTAGCTGCCTGAGCTGGTCCTGCTCGACGCCCCGCCCGACCAGCTGATGCTCAGGCCTCGCCCGGCCCCTCACTGCTCCAGTCTCCACCCGCTACCGCGGAGTCGTCATCCGTCCAGCTTGATGAACGTTGCCTTGGGGACGTACTCGTAGCGGTCTGGCATGCAGGTGAGGATGATGACCTGGCCGTGGTCGCCGGCGCGGCCGAGGAGGGCGCCCATGTCGCGGAGGCGGGCCTTGTCGGACCAGCCGAGGGCGTCGTCGAAGATGACCGGGACGCTGCCCTCGCCGGTGCTGACGAGGTGGCTGATCGCGAGCCGCGTGATGATGGCGAGCTGCTCCTGAGCGCCTGTCGACAACGCCTCGACCGGCAACCGGACGCCGTCCAGTTCGCGCTCGGCGACCGCGAGATCGTCGTCCAGCCAGACCCGGAACGACGGCCCGTACACACTGCGGCCGAGTGCCTCGATCCGGCTCTGCAACGGCTCCGAGTACTTCGTCTGCGCCTCGGCCCGGTGCCGGCTCAGCGTCTCGTACACCCGTCGCGCCGCCTCGGCCCGCCGCAGGAGGCTCTCGTGCTCCGTGCGTACGGCGGCCAGCTCCAGCTCCGCCACGTCCCGCCGGGTCGCGAGTCCGTCCCGCCCGGACTGCTCCAGGCGGCCTTCCGTCGTACGCAATGCGTCGCGCAAGGTGTCCCGCTCGCCCTGCAAACGTGTCGCGACGGCCAGCGCGTGCGTCAGCTCGCCCGCGACCTGGTCCGCGCCGGCCTCGTCCGCCTGCTCCTGTACGGCGGTGAGCTCCTCGAGCACCGCCTCGACCTCAGCCGTCGCCTCGCTCTCGGCCACCGCCACGGCCTCGTCGTCGAGCACCGACCGCGCTGACTCCAGCGACTCGACCGCCGCGGCCAGCCGCTCCCCTGCGAGCTCTGACCGGGCCCGTGCGTTCTGAGCCTCGGACCGGTCCTCGTCCGCCGCCTTCCGCGCCTGCGCCGCCGCGAACTCCGCATCCGTCAGCAACCGCTCCACATCGGCCAGCCCGCTCCGGGCCTCCTCAAGGACCCGCTGCGCGCCCGCGAGATCCCCAGGCTTCAGCCCGGGCTCGTCGACGTCGTCGAACAACGTGTCGTGCGAGGACTCGAACTCGGTGAACTCCGCGAACAGCGACATCTGCCCCGGAACACTCTCGACGGCCGGCTGCTTCCCGCTGTCCTCCGCCGTCTCACCGACTTGGAGACGCGCGGTCAGTACGGCGATCCGCTCGCCCGGATCGCCTCCGGCCGTCAGCGACTTCTCGGTCCGCCGCGCCTCGTTCAGCTCGGCGGTCGCGGTGTCGGCCTTCCGCAGCAGCTCCCGCGCCGCCGCGACATCCTTGACACCCGCCTTCTTCAGCAGATCAGTCTCCCGCCGTACGGCGTCATCGACACGCGAGCGCAGCGTCGCCGCCTCGCCACCGGCGCGAACGGTCACCTCGACCTGCCCCGGCACACCGACCACCAGCTCACCGGAGACGAGCACCTCGGTCGACTCGTCGAAGCCGAGCTCCGACGGCACGTTGCCTTCCAGACCGGTCCCGGACAGTTCGACAGGCTCCGCGCCAAGTCGCCGTACCAACACCTCGGGTACGCCGGCCGCGAGGGCCGCGCGGGCCTCGACCACCGCCGCGCGGGCGTCCTCCAACGCCGCCACCACGGCGTCGTCGACCTTGATCCGGTCGAGGATCGTCCCGGCCGCCGCGATCCGCGCCCGGACGTCGACCAGCTCGGTCTGCTGCCCGACCAGGCGGTCCAGCTCGGCGCGATCCATCAGGTCGGAGACACGACGTTCCGCGGTCTGTACGTCGGTACGCCGCAGGTCCTTGAGCTCCACGACCTCCGCGAGCGCGGCCTCCGCCGCCTGGACGGTCTCGGCTGCCGTCTTCGCGACCAGGTCGGCGTCGGCCCGTCGCGCGGTCAGTTCGGCCTCGAACTTGGTGAACCGTTCGACCTCGTCGAGCAGGCGTTCCCGGTCGAGCCGCGTGCGGGTGTGGTTCTCGAGCCGGGCGCGTGCGGTCTCCGCGCGGGATCGGATCGAGTCCCGGCGGAGCAGGATCTCGTCGGTCGCCTGCTTGCGTTCGCGCAGGGCTTCGACGCCGGTGAGGTGATCGGTCAGGCGGGTGGAGACGTCGCTCAGGTCGAGGTTCAGCCGCTCGGCGCGACGGATGTCGGACTGGACCTCGTCCATCGCCTGCAACGCCTGTTTGAAGGCCAGTTCGGCGGCGTCGACCGTCTTCGCCGACCGGGCGAAGTCGCCGGTCGGCTTGCCGCGAGGCGTCCAGTACCGCAGGTACTCGTGCTCGACGGCCGTCACCAGCGGCATCGACGCACCGTCGACCGGAGTGCCCGACTCCGCGGTCACCGCGGTGATCAGCGGCTCCGCGTCGGCCGGCGTTGGCAGCACCAACGACTGGCCCTGACTGACCATCAGCGTCTGCCAGAGCACTGGGTCGACGTTCTCGTCGAACAGCCGCTTGGCCTCGTCATGTGCCTCGCGGCCGGTCCACGACCGCCGACGGCCGTCGGACTCGACGATCGTCAGTTCCGTGGAACGGTTCTTCAGCCAGCGCTTCGCGTACGTCAGCTCGCGGCCGGCGAGGCTGAGCTCGACGGTCACCTCCGGGCCGACGTCCTGGCCGACCGGCTGGATGTCGCGGATCCGCGTCGACTTCGAGTCGTCGGGCAGGTCGAAGATCAGCCCGAACGCCTCGACCAGGCTGGACTTCCCGACCTCGTTGTCGCCGACCACCACGGTGGTGCCGAGCGCGCGGAACCGGACAATGCGGTCCTTGACGCCACGGAAGTCCCGTAGCGCCAAGCTGTGTAATCTCATCCCGCGTCCCGCGCCAATCGGTGCATCAACGACAGCGCCGCACCCGCGCCCTCGTCGCCGCCGGCCAGGGCTTGCCGCAGCTCCTCCATCGCGGCCCGCGCCGGACCGCTCAGCTGCAGGGACTCCAGGTCCGCGGCGTCGGGCGCCGGCCTCACGGTCCAGAACTTCACCCAGCGCTCAACACTGGCGAAGACCTCGCCCTGCGCGTCGATGATCGAGTCCAGCCGGGCCAGCAGCGGCAGCGAAAGCGAGCCGTCACCGGCGAGACGCACGTACGTCCGCTCCTTGTCCGGCAGTTCGGCGAACCAGTCCTCGAGCGCCGTGATCGACTCCTCGTCGAACAGGTCGGCGCGATGATCCACCATGTGCCACGCGCCGACGCGGATCGGCTCGACCTCGATCCCGGCGCCGATGGTCACCTTCAGGACGTTGCCGGGGTCGTCCTCCTCCGGTGATGTGACCTCCTGCGTCCCGGAGAACCAGATCCGGTCGGTGACCCGGGTCGTCGAGTGCCGGTCGCCGAGGCCGACGTACTGCAGCCGGCCGTCCGCGACCGCGGCCTCCAAAGCTTTTTGATCGATGGTCGGTACGTCGGACATGCCGCCGGACAGACTCGTCAGCTGACCGTGGGCGAGCAGGATCCGCGTCGTCTTCGGGTCGGCGGTCAGGTCGGCGTACCCGGGCGCGGCCGGATCCGAGAGCGGACGCCGCGAACGCCACGGCGCTCCGACGATCTCGACACCCGGCACGATCTGGAAAGGTGTCGTTTCGGTCAGCACCGTCACGTGTTCCGGCGCATGCGCCAGCCACTGGCTCGAGGTCCACAGCGACCCCGGCTCCAGCGCGTCGTGGTTGCCCGGGAGCAGCACGACCGGGACCGGGATGCGCTTCAGCGCCTCGCACGCCCGCAGGATCGTCTGCCGCTCGACCTGGTTGTGCTCGAACACGTCCCCGGTGACGACCACGAACGCCGCCCCGGTGCGCTCCGCGACCTCGCCGATCCGCGCGACAGCGTCCAGCCGCGACTGACCCCACCGGGCCTGCCCGTCCGGCCCCAGGAACCGGCGCATCATGCCCAGCTGCCAGTCCGAGCTGTGCAGAAACGTGATCGACTCGTCCATAGCGAACAGAACGCTAACCCCCACCGCCGACAACCACCCAACCCAACACCCCCAAACCCGCACACCGCCCACACTCCGGACGCACTTTGAGCCCCTACCAACCGTTTCGCTGCCCCCGAAATGACTGGTGGGGGCCCAAGGACGATGAGAGAGTCCGGATGTGTATCTCACGACGAAGCGATTGCGGTTGGGGCGGTTCGGACCGGACGACGCCGCGCTGCTGCTGGAGCTGGATTCCGATCCCGAGGTGATGCGGTTCCTGACCGGGCAGGCGACGCCGCGGGAGGAGATCGAGGATGTCGTCCTGCCGGGGATCCTGAAGGTGTACGACGAGCACCCGGGGCTGGGAACGTTCAAGGCCGAGACGCGCGACGGGTTCGTGGGGTGGTTCGGGCTGCAGCCGACGGACGCGGCGGGCACGGTGGACGTCGGGTACCGGCTGTTGCGGACCGCGTGGGGTAAGGGGTATGCGACCGAGGGGACGAAGGCGCTGATCGCGCACGCGTTCGAGCTCGGGATGGAGCGGGTGGAGGCGGACACGATGGCGGTCAACCACCGGTCGCGGGCGGTGATGAGGCGGTCGGGGCTGCGGTTCGAGAAGGTGTACCACGAGCACTTCGACGATCCGCTGCCCGGAACCGAGTTCGGCGAGGTGCTGTACGCCGTCGACCGCGCGACCTGGGAAGCTGGGTCGCATGAGTGACGAGCGACCGTACGCCGTACTGGACATCGACGCGACCCTGTCCGACACCAGCAAGCGGCTGCACTTCATCGAGCGGAAGCCGAAGGACTGGGACTCGTTCTTCGCGCACTCCAAGGACGACGCCGTCCTCGAGGAAGGCCTCGCGATCGCGACGACGCTGGCCGCGGACCACGAGATCGTCTACCTGACCGGCCGCCCCGAACGGATCCGGCGGGACACCGAGCGGTGGCTGAAGGACAACGGCTTCCCGGACGGCAAGGTCTACATGCGCGGCAACACCGACCGCCGCCCGTCGATGCTGATGAAACTGGGCCGCCTCAAACGCCTCGCCGAACAGCGTCCCGTCGCCGTCCTCGTCGACGACGACGCCTCCGTCATCAAGGCCGCCGCAAAGGCCGGCTACACGGTGATGAGGGCCGACTGGGGACTCGATGCCGAGTCCCAGCCGACCCTCTTCGAAGCCCAGGAGTCCGAAGGCCGGACCTGAGCCGTTACTTGCTCAGGCCGACGATCAGGGTGTTGGCGTACGGCGGGTACGACGACAGGTAGAAGTTCTGGACCTTCGACCCGTGCAGGAACGCGTTGCGCGCGTAGATCAGCGGCACGATCGGGGCATCGGCCATGATCTGCTTGTCCAGTGCGGCCCACAGGCCCGCTGCCTTCGTGCGGTCCGGTTCGGCGGTGGCCGCGGCGATGGCGGTGTCCACGGCGGGGTTGGAGTAGCGGGAGATGTTGTACCCGCCGTTGCCGATCTCCGACGTTCCGAAGAGCGGCTGGATGTTGCCGATCGCGCTCGGGAAGTCCGGCAGCCAGCTCGACACGGTCAGGTCGAAGTCGGGCTTGTTGCCGGTGATGAGGTCGGTCAGCGGCTCACTGTCCAGCGGCTTGATGGTGACCGTGATCCCGGCCCGCTTCAGGCCCTGCTGAATCGCCTGCGCCACGCCGAGACCGGTCGTGTTGTCGGCGGCCAGCACCAGGTTCAGGTTGCTGACGCCGGCCGCGGCCAGCATCTGCTTGGCCTTCGCCGGGTCACCGGCGGGCGGCGCCTCGTACAGGTCGTACTTGTTGTACCCGTCGATCCCCGGCGTGATCAGGGTGCTGGCGATCTCACCGCCGTACTCCGGACCGCCCTCGGCCACCTGGACGGCCTGCTTGTCGACGGCGTACTCGATCGCCTTGCGGACCGCGGGGTTGGCCAGCGCCGGCCGCTTCGTGTTCATCGCCAGGTACTGCAGCGCGCCGGACGGCGACGTCGCCACGCGGGCCTTGACGGCCGGGTTGCCGGTGATCGTCGGGATCAGCGCCGCCGGGACCGACGTACCGGTGGTGGCGGCGAACTTGTCGTCGCCGGCGTCGGCGATCAGGCGCTGGTTGACGACGTCGGGCTGCAGGCCCATGTCGGTCACGATCGAGTCCGGCAGGCCGGTCCGGGCCGGGTCGGTCGACTTGTCCCAGTTCGGGTTCCTCGTCAGCACGAGCTTCGAGCCCGGCGTGTACGACTGCACCTGGTACGGTCCGCTGGCCATCGGCTTCTCGCCGTAGTGCGCCGGGTCGGTGTCGGCCTTCTTCGGCACCGGCGAGAACGCCGGCATGCTGACGATCCACGGCCAGTCGCCGTACGGCTTGTTCAGCTTGAAGACGATCGTGGTCTCGTCCGGCGTCTCGATCGAGGCCAGCTCGCCGCCCTTGTACGGGCCGGTGTACTTGTCACCGCCGGTCAGCAGCGACTTGTGGTAGCCCAGACCGCCGGACAGCTCCGGCGCGAACGACCGCTCGACGCCGTACTTGATGTCGGCGGCAACGATCGGCGACCCGTCGGCGTACTTGAGACCGGCCTTGAGCTTGTAGGTCCAGGTCTTGCCGCCGTCGCTGACCTGGCCGGTGTCGGTGGCCAGGTCCGGGACCAGCTCGGTCGGCTTGTTCGGGTCGGTCTTCCACGACGTCAGGCCGCGCAGCACCAGGTGGATCCCGCTGATCCCCAGGTTCTGGCTCTTGGCCGGGTCGTAGCTGATCTCCTTGCTGGTGCTCAGGATGTGCCAGGTGCCGCCCTGCTCGGCGGCCGCGGTGCTGCCGCCGGTCGTGCCGGACTTGTCGTTGGCGTTGCACGCGGCCGCCGCGAGCGCGAGCACGGCCGCTAACGCGACCGCTCGGGATATGCCCTGAAAATTAAGCACTGGATGGGGTCCTCTCAAGGGGTGGGGGCTCAGGGAAGTAGCAGGCGGCCCGGTGTTCGGAGTTCCCGGCGACGGGCTCGAGCACTGGTCGTTTCGTCGCGCAGACGTCCTCGGCCTTGTAACAGCGGGTCCGGAACGGACAGCCGGACGGCGGGTCGATCGGGGTCGGTACGTCGCCGGTCAGCACGATCCGGTCGCGGGTGACACCCGGTTCCGGCACCGGCACGGCGGACAGCAGCGCCTTCGTGTACGGGTGCGCCGGCGACTCGTACACCTTTGCCGCCGGGCCTTCTTCGACGATCGTGCCGAGGTACATCACGGCGATCCGGTCGGCGACCTGACGGACGACGGCCAGGTCGTGGGCGACCAGCACGTAGGACAGGCCGAGCTCGTCGCGCAGGTCGGCGAGTAGGTTCAGCACCTGGGCCTGCACCGACACGTCCAGCGCGGACACCGGCTCGTCGCAGACCAGCAGATCGGGTTTGACCGACAGGGCCCGGGCGATCCCGATCCGCTGCCGCTGCCCGCCGGAGAACTCGTGCGGGTACCGCACCAGGTGCTCCTCGGCCAGCCCGACCTGTTCGAGCAGTTCGACGAGCTGGGCCCGGGTCGGGCGGAGTCCTTGCGCGCGGAACGGCGTACTCAGGATCGTGGCCACCGACTGCCGTGGGTTCAGCGACGCCTGCGGGTCCTGGAAGACCATCTGGATCCGGCGGCGGATCGGGCGCAACCGCCGGCCTTTGACCTTGGTGACGTCCTTGCCGCCGATCTCGACCCGGCCCTGCGTCGGGTCGAGCAGCCGGGTCGCGACCCGGGCCAGCGTGGACTTGCCGGAACCCGACTCACCCACGAGACCTACGGTTTCGCCCTTGCGTACGACGAGGTTGACGCCGTCGACCGCGCGCACGGCCTGCGCCTTCTGCCACGGCACACCGCGCAACCCGAAGTACTTGCGCACGTCCTTGAGGTTCAGCAGCTCGTCAGGCATCCGCCGGCCTCCGTCCCAGGTGGCAAGCCGCCTCGTGATCGCCTTCGCCGGGACGCGGCGTCAGCTCGGGTCGCTCGGTGACGCACCGCTCCCCCACGAGATGCGTGTACGCGCACCGCGGCTGGAACGGGCATCCGGTGGTGATCGACCCCGGCGTCGGCGGGGTGCCCGGGATCGTGGTCAATCGCGGCTTCGGCGGTACGTCGACCCGCGGCATCGCACCCAGCAACCCGAGGCTGTACGGGTGCGCCGCCCGGAAGAACAGGTCCCGCACGGTACCGCGCTCCGCCGCGCGCCCGGCGTACATCACCAGGACGTCGTCCGCGACCTCGGCGACCACACCGAGGTCGTGCGAGATCAGGATCAGCGCCGTACCGAACTCGTCCTGGACGTCGTCCAGCAGGCGCATGATCTGCGCCTGCACGGTGACATCGAGTGCGGTCGTCGGCTCGTCCGCGATCAGCACTCTCGGGTCGTTCACCAGAGCCATAGCAATCACGACCCGCTGCCGCATTCCCCCGGAGAATTCGTGCGGGTAACTGTCGGCGCGACGGGTCGCGTCCGGGATGCCGACCTTGTCGAGCATCTCGACCGCCCGGCGACGCGCGACCTTCTTCGAGACGTCGTGGTGCAGCCGGTACGCCTCGGCGACCTGCCAGCCGACCGAGTAGTACGGATTCAGCGCGGACAGGGCGTCCTGGAAGACCATCGCGATGTCGTTGCCGCGGATCTTGCGGAGCTCGTCGGCCGGCAAGCCGTTCAGCTCACGGCCGTCGAGCAGCACCTCGCCGGTGACGTCGGCGTTCGACGGCAGCAGGCCCATCACCGCGGACGAGCTGACGCTCTTCCCGGAACCGGACTCGCCGACGATCGCGAGCGTCTGCCCGGGCGCGACCGCGAAATCGATACCGTCGACGGCCGGCACCGCGCCGTTCTCGGTCCGGAACGTGACCTTCAGGTCGTGAACCTCGAGCACCGGATCAGCCATGGCTCACCCTCGGGTCGAGCACACCGTGCACTATGTCCACCACCAGGTTCGCCAGGATGATCAGGAACGCCGAGAACAACGTCACGCCGACGACCACGGCCACGTCGAGCTGGCCGACCGCGCTGATCAGCAGATCGCCGAGACCCTGCATGCTGAACACCTTCTCGGTCAGGATCGCACCGCCGAGCAGGCCGCCCAGGTCGAGACCGAACAGCGTGATGACCGGGACCAGCACACCCCGCAGCCCGTGGGTCAGGACCACCCGCGCCTCGCCGGCACCCTTCGCCCGGGCCGTGGTGATGTAGTCGAGGTTGAGTTCCTCGAGCATCTGCGACCGGGTCAGCCGGATGTACGACGCCGCTTGCAGGACGGCCAGCACGATCCAGGGCGTGACCAGGTGCCAGGCCCAGTCGACCGGGCTCTCGGTCAGCGGGACGTAGCCGTTGACCGGGACCATGTTCAGCCAGAACCCGAACACCAGGATCGCCAGCAGCCCGAGCAGGAACGACGGGGTCGAGACGCCGATCAGCGCGACGCCGACGGCCAACCGGTCGAGGATGCGGCCCCGGTTCAGCGCGGCGATCACCCCGAGCGACACGCCGATCAGCAGCCAGAGGACGGCCGCGCCGAGCGCGATGGAGGCGGTGATCGGCAGCCGGTCCGTGATCAGCGTGGTGACCGGGCGAGCGAGCGGGAACGAGTACCCGAAGCACGGAGCGTTGCAGTGCACCGCCGCCGCGCCGTCGCCGAACGTACGTCCGGCGAAGATGCCCTTCAGGAAGTTCAGGTACTGCTGCAGGGTGCTCTGGTCGAGTTGCATGAAGTGCCGCGCCTGCTCCAGGCGGTCCGGCGTACAGGGCTTGCCGCACGCGAGGTGGGCCGGGTCGGCCGGGATCGCGTAGAAGATCAGGTAGACGGCGAGGCTCAGCGCGAGCATCACGAGCAGCGCGGCGAACAGCCGCCGGATCAGGAACCAGACGAGGTCGGGCATCAGTTCGTCCTCCGCAGCCGGACGTCGAACGCGTCCCGGACGCCGTCGCCCAGCAACGTGAAGCCGAGCACGGCCAGGAACAGCATCGCGCCGGGGAACAGCAGGAACCACGGATCCGCGCCGGTGTAGACCCAGGCGATCGAGTCCGAGATCGACCGGCCGAGACTCGGGGTCGGCGGCGGGACCCCGACGCCGAGGAAGGACAGCGCGGCCTCTGCGCCGATGTAGCCCGGGATCGCGAGCGTGGCGATCACCAGCACCGGACCGAGCAGGTTCGGCAGCAGTTCGCGGGTGATCACCATCCAGCCGCTCGACCCGACGCTGCGGGCCGCCTCCACGAACTCGCGGGCGACCAGCGAGCGGGCCTGGTTGCGGATCAGGCGGGCCAGACCGGCCCACCCGAAGAAGCTGAGCACCAGGATCAGCAGCAGCCAGCGCGGGAACCCGGCCGGTACGACGATGCCCAAGGCAATCATGAAGACCAACTGCGGGAAGCCGAAGAGGAAGTCGAGCAGCCGCGACAGCACCGCGTCGTACCAGCCGCCGAAGTACGCCGCGCTGATCCCGGCGAGGGTGCCGACAACGGTGGTGATCAGCGTGACGACGACCGCGATGAACAGCGACGTCCGCAGACCGAGAACGACGATCGAGAACAGGTCCCGGCCGGTCAGCGGCTCCACCCCGAACCAGTGGGTACCGCTCGCGCCGCCGACCGCACCACGGGGCGCGTTCCCGCGGGCCGGATCGAGCAGATCGATGTGGTACGTCGTCGCGTCCTGGCCGGCCAGCCGCACCAGCAACGGCGCGGCGGCGGCGATCACGATCAGCAGCGCGACCACGACCAGACCGACCCGCGCGCTGCGGTCACGCCGTAGCCGGCGCATCGCTTGCCGGGTGGGCGATACGGTCCCGGCGACCGAGGAACTCACAAGCACTCCCGACAGGGTTCGAATCACACAGCCGACAAAACCTAGGCCGCATCCTCCCACCACGGGGTTCGCATCTCGAATCCCGAGAATGTCGGGTCGGTAACTGTGGATTCGGTTAGGTGCTGCCGGGTGGTTACGCTCCGCGTGTGGACAGCATGGTGCAGATCGGTGACCGGATGCTCATGTACGCCGTGTACGGCGCGGACGACGGCGTACCGGTGATGTCGTTCGGAGGTACGCCGTCGACGCGCTGGAAGCGGCCCGAGGTGGTCGCGACGATCGAGTCGTCCGGGGTGCGGATGGTGATGCCGGACCGGCCCGGGTACGGCGGATCGACCCGGCAGCCGGGCCGGACCGTGGCGTCGGTGGCTTCTGACGCGGCGGCTTTGGCTGACTCGCTCGGGTGGGAACGGTTCGCGGTCACCGGAGGCTCCGGCGGCGGGCCGCACGCCTTGGCCTGCGCGGCGCTGCTGCCGGATCGCGTGACCCGCTGCGCGGTGACCGGGAGCAACGCGCCGTCGCTCGTCGACGGTCCCGAACCGACCGAGGCAGAGGAACAGGCGGACCCACGGCGCAACCGCACCTCCTGGCGGGCGGTCCACGGAGACCTGCGACCAGGGCTCGAGGAAACAGCTCGCACGATCATGGCCGCCGTCGAGGAAGGCGGACCCGAGTTCCCGCCTGACCCCGGTTCGCCGCCAGGGCCCCCGGCGCGTGAGGACCCGTCGGCGATCGCCCGGCTGACCGCGACATTCGTCACCAGTCATGACGGCTGGATCGACGACCATCTCGCGTTCGCTCGGCCCTGGGGCTTCGAGCTCGGCGACCTTCGGGTCCCGGTCAGTCTGTGGCACGGCTCTGCGGACGAGCGCGCCGGCAAGTACGCCGACCACCTGGCCGCAGCGATCCCGCACGCCGAACGCAGGTACTACGTGGGCGGCCACATCCCGCCGGCAAATGCGTACCGCGAACTGCTGCGGTGGCTGACACTGTCCTGATGGACCTAGCACGTCAACTCGTTCTGGAGCTGTATCCGGAGGCCCGGGCTGCCTGGCTCGGCGGGAGCGTGGCACGCGGTGACGCCAGCCCGACGTCCGACCTGGACATCACGGTGCTGCTGGACGGACCACCGGCACCACGGAGGAAGTCGCTGGAGTACGGCGGCTGGCCGGTCGAGCTGTTCGTGCACACCGAGAAGTCACTGCGCTACTTCGCCGACAAGGACCAGCTGCGGCGTCAGCCGACCATGATGCGGCTGGTCGGCGAATCCGTCGTACTGGTGGACACCGACGGGTCCGGTGCGCGGCTGCAGCAGGAGTTCGTGGCTGAGGTGGCTGCCGGGCCTAAGCCGCTGACTTCCGATGAGCTGGACCTGCTGCGCTACACGGTCACCGACCTGCTGGAGGACCTGGCAGCCGCAGAAGGTGATGTGCGGCTGGCGATCACGTCAGTGCTGTGGCAGGAGGCGGCGCGGCTGCTGCTGACCGGGGCCGGGCACTGGTCCGGCACCGGCAAGGGTCTGCTGCGCGAGGTCACGACGTACGACGTTGCTCACGGCACTGACCACGCTGTGAAGTTGCTCGACGGCGTGCGGGCGTCGGACGACCGCCTGGTGGTCGCCGTGGACGACATCCTTGCCGGCTATGGCGGACGGTTGTTCAGCGGGTTTGAGCTGGCTGCCGACATCTAGTCGATCAGCTCCCAGCGGCGCTTCGGGAAGAGGCGTACGGCGAGGACAGCGGCTGCTGCGCCCAGGAGTACGCCGGGGATGATCCAGCGCCATCCGGTGAAGACGTTGGTGGAGGTGGACGCCTGGGCCTGCGCTGGCGGGTCAGCTGCCGGTGCGGGCTCTGGGGTGGACTCCTGGGCCGTGTAGCCGCCGTCCAGGCTCGGGCCGCCGTAGAACTCTCCGCTGAGCAGCTTGAGTTCGTTGAGGAGCTTCAAGAGCCTTGCCGGATCGGTGGCGCGGTGCCACGTGGGCTTCGCGGGTTGGGTGCCGGACATCAGGTCCTCGGTGGCGATCCACGGGCCACCCGGCGCGTCCGGGTAGATGATGTCGATGCGCCAGACCGACATGTCGTGGATCAGCCAGGTAGCGCGGACGAACCGGCCGGACCGGTGCTCGCCAGTCGGCTTGTCCGATGTCGGCGCGGTCAGCTCGACCAGTTCGTCGTACCGCGGGTCGTTGTAGCCGAACGCGACGACCGACGGGGGTGCGCTGAGAAGGACGCTGGTCGGGCCGCCGGCGTGGGCGGGCGTGGCACCGAACGCGAAGAGCAGGACGACAAGCACGAGGATGCGACGGACCATGGCAGCTCTCCCTACGGGTTCCCTTTGCTGCTGGTACACCGCCGGTGGTCAGGAGGTTCCGGTCGCCAGCTCCACTGCACGGGCCTTGTCGACCACCCCTTCGAGACGGAACGTGACACCGTTGCGCTCCCAGACCAGTGTCGGTCCGGCGATCCGTACGACGCGTTCGTCGACCAGGATCAGCTGGTGCGGCGTACGGAACCAGAAGCCCGGGATCTCGGGGACGTAGTCGAGTCCGCCGTAGTACTGCTTGATGTACCTGGGCTCGATCCCGGACTGGAACTGCTCCAATCGCACACCGCCCCAGCTGATCGCCAGGAAGCCTTTTGAGGCCTCTACACCCGTCGGCGTACCCAGTGCCCTGGGGAGCTGTGGCGTGAAGCCAGCGACGCGTGCAGCGGCCTCCAGTGACATGTGACCGCCCACCGTCGGAGGTGGTGGTGCAGTGCTCGGCCCGGTGCCCACTGGCTCCGCCTGGACTCCCCCGATGTGCAGCCACTCCGCAACCGTCGCGCGTACCGGAGGGGTGAGCGCGGCGCCCGCGATCAGGATGAGAAAGCCGGCCAGGAACGTCCGCCACCGGTCCCGCAGCCGCTTCCGCACCGGGATGCCTGCGACCCGTGACAGCACTGCAGCGGTCAGGCCGTCGTCTGCGGGAGGTACGACGGCTGAGCGTCCGACGGACCGCAGTTCGTCTTCGAGACTCATCGCTGCACCTCCTTGTCGGGTAGAGCGTCACGCAGCCGGCCCAGTGCGCGGTGCAGTCGTGACTTGACGGTTCCGCGCGGCCAGCCGAGTACTACCGCGGTCTCCTGCTCGTCCAGGTCCAACAGGTACCTGCAGGTCACCACCAGCCGCATCTGCTCGGGCAGCGCGCGTACGGCGGTCAGCAACTCGGTACGACGCTCCAACGACACAGCCACGTCAGCTGGATCCAGTACGACGTCCAGCGGCGCCGCAAGCTCCTCCCGGCGCGCCCGGCGTCCACGAGCACGCAGAACGTTCCGGGTCTCGTTCGCCACGATCCGCAACAACCAGGGCCGGAACGCCGCACCCTCCCGGAACCCACCGAGCGCCCGGTACGCCTTGACGAACGCCTCCTGCACCACGTCGTCCGCATCCGCTCCAGCGCCCAGGAACACCGCGGTCCGCTTCGCCACGGAGGCATGCCGATCCACCAACTCGCCGTACGCAGTAGACTCCCCACCACGCACCCGAGCCAAGATCGCAGCTTCGTCACCCAGACTGATCCAGAGCCTCCTGTCTACTTCCAGACACTGGCACTACACCGCCGATCATCTCCAGGTTCCCGTGTATAGGGTCGGGGTCGTGCCTGATATCGACGCAAGCTTTCTCGCTCTCCCCCGGCAGGAGTTGGCGGCGGCCGCTCTGCAGCGGGCCCGTGACCTCGGGGCCACGTTCGCCGAGTTCCGGCTGGAGCGGATCCGGTCCGAGTCCATCTCCCTGCGCGACAGTGTGCTGGAGAGCGCGAAGGACGACGAGGACCTCGGTCTCGCCGTCCGCGTGATCCACGACGGCACCTGGGGGTTCGCCGCCGGCGTCGCGCTCACCACCGACGAAGCGGTCGGCCTGGCCGAGCAGGCCGTGAACATGGCCCAGGTGTCCCGGCCGATCAACGCCGAGACGATCGAGCTCGCCGACGAGCCCACGTACGACGACGTCACCTGGATCTCGTCGTACGAGATCGACCCGTTCAGCGTCCCGCGGGCCGAGAAGGTCGCGCTGCTCACCGACTACAGCGACCGGCTGCTCAAGGCCGAGGGCGTCGCCCACGTGAGCGTCCACGTCGCCACCATCCACGAGTGCAAGTACTACGCGAACACCGCCGGTACGTCGTACACGCAGCAACGCGTCCGCATCGGCCCCGACATCACCGCGCACGCCGTCGCCGAGGACCGGTTCGACTCGATGTCCTCCACCGCCCCGCCGGCCGGTCGCGGCTGGGAGTACATGACCGGCACCGGCTGGAACTGGGACGAGGAACTCGCCCAGATCCCCGGCTGGCTGGCCGAGAAGATGGCCGCGCCGACCGTCGAGGCCGGCACGTACGACGTCGTCATCGACCCGTCCAACCTGTGGCTCACGATCCACGAGTCCATCGGTCACGCCACCGAGCTCGACCGCGCGCTCGGCTACGAGGCGAACTACGCGGGCACCAGCTTCGCCACCCTCGACCAGCTCGGCACCCTGAAGTACGGCTCGCCCGTCATGCACGTCACCGGCGACCGCACCGCGGAGAACGGCCTGTCCACGGTCGGGTACGACGACGAGGGCGTCGCGGGCCAGCAGTGGGACCTGGTCAAGGACGGCATCCTGGTCGGGTACCAGGTCGACCGCCGGATGGCGAAGAAGAACGAGGACGTGCTCGGCACACCGCGCTCCAACGGGTGCGCGTACGCCGACTCGTCCGGCCACATCCCGATCCAGCGGATGGCCAACGTCTCGCTGCAGCCCGCCGCGGACGGCCCGTCCACCGAGGAACTGATCAGCCGGGTGCAGAACGGGATCTACATCGTCGGCGACAAGTCCTGGTCGATCGACATGCAGCGGTACAACTTCCAGTTCACCGGCCAGCGGTTCTACAAGATCACCGACGGCAAGCTCGAGGGCCAGCTCCGCGACGTCGCGTACCAGGCCACGACCACCGACTTCTGGGGATCGATGGAAGCCGTCGGCGGCCCGCAGACGTACGTTCTCGGCGGCGCCCTCAACTGCGGCAAGGCCGAGCCCGGACAGTCCGGCGCGGTCAGCCACGGTTGCCCGTCCGCACTGTTCCGCGGCGTCCGCATTCTCAACACCACTCAGGAGGCCGGCCGGTGACGGGCATTCAACTGACCCCGCAGGACACGATCGAGCGGGGCCTCGCCCTGGCCGCGGCCGAGGGCGCCGACGGTTGCGTCGTACTCGTCGCCGAGACGTCCAGCACCAACCTGCGCTGGGCGAACAACACCCTGACCACGAACGGCGCGATGCGCGGCTCGAGCGTGACCGTGATCGCCACGGTCGGCGCCGGCGAGGGTACGGCGGCCGGCATCGTCGGCCGCTCCTCGGTCACCGACGACTCGTTGCGCGAGATCGTGTCCGCCGCGATCGCGACCGCCCGCGCCGCGGGCCCGGCCGAGGACGCCCGCCCGCTCGTCGACGGTGCAGTGGGTGCGGACTGGGATCTCGAGCCGGAGGAGACGTCCGTCGGCGTGTACGAGAAGTTCGCGCCGTCACTGGGCGAATCGCTCAAGCGGGCCACCGACGAGAAGCGCAGGCTGTACGGGTTCGCCAACCACGAGGTCGTGACGCTGTACGTCGGTTCGTCAACGGGACTGCGGCTGCGCCAGGCGCTCCCCCGCGGGTACGTGTCGTCGACCGGCAAGAACACCGACCTGAGCCACTCGGCCTGGGTCGGCACCGCCACCCGCGACTTCACCGACGTCGACGCGCTCGCGCTCGACGCCGAGCTCACCCGCCGGCTCGGCTGGGCGCAGCGGACCGTGCCGGTCGACGCCGGCCGGCACCCGACGATCCTCCCGCCGGCAGCGGTCGCGGACCTGATGACGTACCTGTTCTGGCAGCTCGACGGCCGGGACGCCTTCGAGGGCCGGACCGTGTTCTCCAAGGCCGGCGGCGGCACGCGGCTCGGTGACACGCTGTCGTCACAGCCGGTTTCACTGCACTCCGACCCGGCGCTGCCCGGCCTGGAGGCCTTCGCGTTCGCGGTGGCGCGTTCGTCCGGCGGCTCGTCTAGCGTCTTCGACAACGGGCTCACGCTCGCGGCCACGGACTGGATCCGCGGCGGCAAACTCGAGCACCTGATGACCAGCCGGCACACCGCCGGCCTGATCGGCGCGCCCACGGCCACCCCGGACATCGAGAACTACGTGGTCTCGGTCGACGGGGCAACTGGCTCGACCGACGACCTGGTCGCCGGACTCGACAACGGACTGCTCGTGACCTGCCTGTGGTACATCCGGATGGTCGACCCGCAGACACTGCTGCTCACCGGCCTCACCCGCGACGGCGTCTACCTGGTCGAGAACGGCGAGGTCACCGGGGCCGTCAACAACTTCCGCTTCAACGAAAGCCCGGTCGACCTGCTGGCCCGCTTCACCACGGCCGGCGCGACCGTTCCGTCGTACTCGCGGGAATGGGGCGACTACTTCTCCCGCACCGCGACCCCGCCGCTGCTGGTCCCCGACTTCAACATGTCGAGCGTCAGCCAGGCGAACTGACCTACTGCTTGGTGAGTCCTACTCGCCACAGCACGCGGTCGCCTTCGTGGTACGGCGTGAGCTCGTCGAGCTGCCAGTGCTCGGCGAGCTCACGCACCAGGTCCTCGTCGAAGAAACGGCCGACGAAGCCGTCGTGCACCGACAGTCCGTCACCGAGCTGCCGCCAGTCCCGGGCGCACGGGTCGCCGGTCGACCACACGGCGTACACGAAGACCCCGCCCGGGCTGAGCACCCGGCGGATCTCGGCGACGAGTGATCGCAGCTCGGACGGCGAGAACGCCATGTTCAGCAGGAGATTCGCGAACACCGCGTTCACCGCGCCGTCGGCCGGCGGCAGCGGGTCGCGGACATCGTGCAACGCGGCGGTGACGCGGTCGTCGAGCCCTTCACGCTGCGCCTCGTGCCGCAACTGGTCGAGCGCCGTCTCACTGAAGTCGGTGGCGTGCACGCTGAATCCCTGTCTGGCCAGGAAAAGCGCGTCCCGGCCGTGGCCGGCGCCGAGCTCCAGCACGTCATCGATGCCTGCGGCACCGAACCTCTCCACAGCCTGCCGCGCGGCGGCCGATGGCTCGAGTCCGTGCAGTTGCGGGCGTTTCGCGTACGCCGAGTCCCAACGTTCCTGCTGAGCTCTCGCGAGCTCGACATGCCCTGATTGCCCTGTATGCATGGTGCTCCCCGTGTTCGTCACGCCGGTCTGGACGATCGGCAGACCGCGCCAGCCTACGTCAGAACTTTGAGTAGACGTACTCAAGCGGCGGACCGTTCCTTCTCGGGACAGTGGACAAGACCCGAGGAGGACTCGATGCCGACCGCCGCCATCACCTGCCCCACCTGCCGCACCCAGCTCCACCTGACGCTCGAGCCCGCCCCTTATCCACAGCCTTACCCACAACCCGAACTCCGCCTCCCCACACCCCCACCCCACCTCGGCATCCACCCACCCCCTCCCCCAGCACCCCCTGCTGCACCTCCTGCCGCACCGCCTGCCGCACCGCCTGCCGCACCGCCTGCCGCACCGCCTGCCTCTGCGCCTGTTGCGGCCCGTGCTGGCAGGCCTGCATCCGGAACCCGCCCGCCGTACCCGACCACCTTCGGCGACCCCCGCCCGCTCCCCCAACCCCCGAGCAACCAACCCCCGCGACCTTCCCGGATCCGCCGCCTCAGCCCCCAGGCCACCCTCCTCACCCTCGGCGTGCTCCTCCTCCTGGCAGCCGGCGTCACCTTCCTCGCCGTCAACTGGGACAGCCTCCCCGTCGCCGCCCAGGCCGCGATCATCGGCACCCTCGCCGCCCTCTCCTTCGCCGCCTCCATCCCCGCAAGCCGCCGCGCCCTGGCCGGCACCGCCGAGGCCCTCGGCATCCTCGGCACCGGCCTGCTCACCGTCGACCTGTACGGCGCCCGCGCCCTCGGCCTGATCCCGCCCACAGCCGTCGACGGCGTCACGTACAGCGCGATCGTCTTCGCAACCATCGCCGTACTCGCCCTCCTGATGACCCGCCTCGCCCCCAAGGTCGTCACGTACGGCGTCACCACCGTCATCGCCGCCCAATTGCCGATCCCGCTGGTCCTGATCGACCGGACCAGCCTCCCGGTCCTCCTCGGCGCACTCCTGGTCCAGGTCGTCGGCACGCTGATCCTGTCCGCGAAGGGCACCGCGATCGTCCGCCGTACCGGCTCCGTCACCGCGACCGTCGTCTTCTGCGGCATCCTCGGAGCCGGCATGACCCGCACCCTCGCGGGCCTCCTGACCACGACCACCCTCTCGATCACGATCGCCACCGCCGCAGTCGTCTGCCTCGCCGCCGCGACCGGCATCGCGATCCTCCACAAGCGCCCGCTCCCCGCGGCGTTCCCCTCCGGTTTCGGCGAATTCGTCTGCGCCGCAGCCGCCGCCTTCGCGGTCGCCACCACGCTCCCTCAGCTCCCCGGCCCGAGCCGCTGGTTCACCACCGCCCTCGCCACGGCCCTCGCCATCACAGAACTCGTCGCGGCTCGCCGTACCGGCAAACTCGCGATCATCCTGCACACAGCCACCATCACGGTCGCCGCCGTCGACCTCACGTACTGCCTGGCCACGGACGACATCCGCCAACTCGGCTACCTGGCCGCGATCCTCGCCGTACTGGCCGTCCTCGCCGCCGTCCGCAAACTCACCGACCCGGTCCCCAGCGCCGCCGTCGCCAGCCTGAGCGCCCAACTCGCGATCGTCCTGTTCGCCTTCGACGGGTACGTCGGAACGTGGCCGGCCGCCGTCGCGCTCGCCGCTGTCGCCGCCATCGGCATCGCGGTCACCTGCGGGTACGTCGCCAAGCCGCTCGAACCCGTACTACTCACCACCGCCACCTGCGCCGCCGTACTGGCCGAAATCGCCGCTGTCTCGGCATCACCCTTCACAGCAACCGGTGTGGTCCTCACCATCGTCGCCGCCCCACTGATTGCCTACGGCATGAACCCGCGCCGCCGCCCTGCCCTGCTCCTGGCCGCGCTCCTGCTCGTCATCGCCAACACCACCTTCATGCTCGGCGCCGACAAGCACACCCTCGAGTGGTACACCATCCCGCCCGCTCTCATTCTCCTCGCCGTCGGAATCGTTGCCTGGCGCAACCAACCCAGCTGGGTCTTCCTAGGCCCCGGCCTGATGCTGGGCCTGGCCCCCTCCGCCCTCGCCGCCGACACCACCGACAACTGGCTCCGCGCAACCCTCGTAGTAGCCGCCGCCGTCCTCCTGATCCTGCTGGGCGTCCGCCGCTCCCTCCAGTCCCCCTTCATCATCGGCGCCGCAGCAGTAGCCAAAATCGGCATCGCCCAATTCCTGGAAGTAGCCCCCCTAATCCCCCGCTGGATCACCCTCGCCACCGCCGGCCTAATCCTCCTAACCACAGGAGCCACCTACGAACGCCGCCTAACCCAAGCCAAACAAGCCACCCGCTGGATATCAAACCTCCGCTGACACAAACGTTTGCCGCGACGCGCTGGCACGGCACCCTCCGCCGACCGCCCCAACGCATAATGAGACTGTTGGCTACTGCGTTGGGGGACGCATGTCCGATCCTCTACACCAAGGAACGCCCGACGGCTCCTACCTGGCGCCGGTGCTTCTCGCGCTCCGAGGGCATGAGGGACTGACCGTCAAACGTCTGGCCGCGCCGGGTACCGCCCAGAACCTCCTGCGCCTTCCGATCGTCCAGAACAAGGCTGTCCAGACCGGTCGGAAGCCTGCCCAGGCGGCGATCAGTGTGATCGCTGAACAGGTCGCGGAACTCGAGTCGCCGACCGACCGCATCATCGCCGACGCGATTCTCAACCTGGGCATCTATCTCGAGACCTACAAGTCCCGGAAAGACATCTCCCTCCGGGATCTGCACCGCCTGGCCGGCGGCGGTGTGGGCGATCGGCGACTCGCCCTCGTGAATCAATGGCATGCGCTCCACCGCGCGCTCGACGCAGCACCTCCGGCCGGGCCGGCACCCGGCGAACACACACTCCGCAGCCGCCTCGAACGAGAAGTCTTCGAACGACTGAGTACCTTGCTCGTCAATCCGAGGTCGACGTTCGAGGTCTCCGCACCTGGCGAACCGCTCGCGATCTCGACGGCGCAGACCGTCGACGCCACCGCGGCCGGGAAGGTCATCGTGGTCGGCGGGGCCGCCTTCGACCACACCTGGCGCATCGGTTCGGTGCCGCCCGTAGGAACCTCCACCATGGCGATGGCGTTCGCCCGTACCCCCGGCGGCAAAGGCGTCAGTCAGGCCGTCGCGGCCGCCCACCTGGACCTCGACGTGTCCCTGATCGCCGCGGTGGCGGGCGACGACGACGGCCGCGAGATCGAGGCCCACCTCGAACGCGAAGGCGTCGACATCTCGCTGCTCCACCGAGTCGAGCGACCCGGCGCCAGAACGCCGGCTACCGGAATCTACGAGCTGCCGTACGGCAACAGCTCAGCCGCGGTGTTCCGCGACATCGAGCTGGGCGTCGCCACCATCGATCGGCATGCCGACGCACTGTCCGCCTGCGACGTACTGCTACTGACCTTCGAGCTCCCGCAGTCGGTCTTGAAACGGGTTCTCGACGTGGTCGCTGACGCGGCGGCTCCGCCCGTCGTGATCGTCACACCGGGGCAACCGTATTCGGACGGGCACCTGGTCAGCCCGCTGCTCCAGCAGATCGACTACCTCGTCGCACACCTGTGGGAGCTCGAGGGGTTCGCCTTCTCCGACGAAGCGAAGTACGACCCTGAACTGCTCAGCGACGACCTCCTGAGCCGGGGCCTGAGATCCCTGTGCCTGCTGAGCGTTCCCGATGGCGGCAGCGTCTACGAGCAAGGTAGGGCGACAGCACTGCCCAGACCGCACCGGAACATCCAGGAAGCGTCGATCACCCGGGATGCCTTCTGCGCCGCGCTGGCCGCCCGCCTGATCGAGGACCGATCCCGCACGGACAACACCTTCCTCTGGGCAGCCGCCGCAATGGCAAGCTTCGCCGACACCTACCACCGGGCCCCCACCACCCGACCGTCCCGTGCGACCGTCGAAGAACACTACGCCGCCCAACTGCCACGCGACGCGGCCAGCTGAATCTGCCAACTGGCAAGCCGGCCACCGAATTGGCAAAGCCCACCGCCCGACAGGCCGGTCCGACGGCGCCAAAGTCGGACTGCGGCGCCACAAATCCGACTCTGGCGGCCACAACTGCTCCTGTCACGCTCGAAGCAGAGGCACCACAGCGCCTTCAGCGGAGTCGGCAGGGAGTCCGAGCCCGGAGCCCGCCGGCCGCGCGAGATCGAGGATCGAGGGACGCCATGGCGACCAACCAGGCACTCGCATTGATGCTCATCTTCGGCTTTTCGTTCGCGATCGCCAAGAACTGGAGGAAGGTACTCGTCTTCCTCGGCGCACTGGCCATGACCGCGGCGCTCTTCGGCGTCTACTCCATCGTCGAGGCGGTCCGCGACATCGACACGATCCACAGCGACGTGGACCCCGCCGGCGTGCAGGCCGGGCACCCGGACACCACTGCACAGTCGGCCGCACCTCTAGGACGCTGACACACTTGGCGCCGTGGCCGGCGGGCCACGGCGCCTATCACAGAGATGGTGAGGCCCAATGCTCGACAGCAGCGAAGACCAGTCGGAGAAGGTGCGGGTGCTCGCCAACGCCCTCGAGAAACTTCGGACGCATGATGGCCTCACCGCCGAGCGTCTCCGCGCGGACCGCACGGTAGCCGAGCCACTGCTGGGCCTCGCCGCGACCCGCCGCTACGCGAACGTCCACGAACTCGATCTTCCTGACGCGGCAGTTGCCTTGGTCTGCGACTGTGTCCGCGACGATCTCTACGATTCCCAACGGATCGTCGCGGACGCGGTGCTCGGGCTCGGTGTTCTCGGGCAGCCGCTCACGGAAGCCGGCATCGACACGCATGTCACCCGGGCTCTGTACGAGCTCGCCCTCGGCCGCCGCCGGGAGACGCTCCTGAGCCACTGGCATCCATTGCACGCAGCCCTGTCCGCAGCTCCGATCCCAGCGCCGAGCGACCGCTATCTGCGCGGTACGACGGAGTTGGCCGTACTGCGTGAGCTCGCGTACCAACTGGCTCGCCGGGACATCTACTCGGTCGGGGCGAAGAACGTCGTACGGACGGACACCGGACCCACCTCGGACAACTCGTCGCGTGGCCGGGTTGTGGTTGTCGGCGGCGCGGTGATGGACGCCACCTTCCGGACCAAGCAGCTTCCGGCTCCCGAGACATCGACCGAGGCGCTCGGCTTCAGCCTCTCCCCTGGTGGCAAAGGCCTGATGCAAGCAGTTGCCTCAGCGCGGCTCGGCCTGCACACCTCGCTCGTGGCCGCGGTAGCCACCGACCGGTTCGGTGACGCGATCGTCGACTACCTCGAGAGGGAGCACGTGGACACGTCGCTCCTCAAGCGGGTCCCGAACGCCGACACGCCCTTCACCGGGGTGTTCCAGCAACAGCTCGGCGACAGCATCGCCGTCAACTGGCGCAACGAGAAACAGATCCGCCTGGAGTCCAGCGACGTGTTCGACCGCCGCGAGGAGCTCACGGGAAGCGACGTACTCCTGGTCACGTTCGAGGTGCCCCGCGACACCTTGGAGGACACGGTCGCGCTGGCGCACGATCGGTCCGACGACCGTCCGATCGTGATCGTCACCCCCGGCCAGCCGTACACCGACGACGAGGTCTCGGCCGACACGCTCGCGCAGATCGACTACCTCGTCGCACACGCGTGGGAGTTGGAACCGTTCGCGCGCCACTCCGCGTTCGACCCCGACTCCGCGGCACGCACGCTGCTTGCCTTCGGCGTCAAGACTCTGTGCCTGCTCGTCACCGGCGGCTGCAACGCGTACTCACGTCCGATGCGCGACGTCCTCCAGATCGCCGCGCCCCCGGCGATCTACAAGGAGTCGTCGGTCGCTCGCGACGCCTTCTGTGCCGCACTGGCGGCCCAGCTGATCGACAACGAGAGCAAGTTCTCCGAGGACGTAGCCCGCTGGGCGACGGCTGCCATGTCGTGCGCGGCCTCCGATTTCCCACGCCGGAACTCGCTGCCGACCCGCCGACGCATCAACGATCTGCTCGAGGTGAGCCGGCACTGACCTCAGAAGAATCTCTTCAGCCGCTCGGGCAGGACCGGAAGATGGTCGGGACCGAGGGCCGTGACAAGTTGTCCCAGCCGATCCTGGACCTCGTCCTGGTCGAGCTCCTCGGGACCGAGCCGGAGACTTGCCTCGTAGGAGACCCCGTAGGTCGTGCGGATGCTGCTGTGGGACGAGCACAGGACACCTTCGCCGGCGAAGGTCAGGGACTGGTCGCACGTCAGGTCGACGATTCGCCGGTCAGGGTTCTCCGGAGGCCCGATCTCCAGCCAGCAATGATCCGGAAGGCTCTCCGATGACTCACGCACGGCCCACACATCGCCGTAGCAATAGACCGCCGGTAGGTGGTGAACTTCGGTCAGCACCGCCAGCAGCCAGGCGGAGGTCACGCCGCACTGACCCGTCGAGGGTCGATCTCTGTGATCGGCGAAGCGCCAATGGACCGTCTTCTCGCCCCACGCCGTCGAGATGAGGGCTCGGTACGCCGGCAGCCGCGCTGCCCAGCACGAGCAGGCCGCAGTAGCAGGGCAACCACACAGAGTCACCCGCGCGATGCTAGCAGGCTCGGCTCAGCGGAGGATGCGGTGCTGCTCCTCCGGCGCCAAACGTTCCGTCGCGCCGCGGATCCGGCAGCAGAAGATCCAGGAGTCGTCGAGGTCGACCACGCTTCTCCTGGCCCGCCGATCCGCCGCGCAGAGTTCGTCGATACTCCGGATCGCCGGAAAGGCCACTCGCATCTGGCGCAGGCTCATATAGCTGCCGCGGTAATACAGGTACGGCCGGGCTCGGACAGTTATCCAACGCTGCCAATTCGACGCCAAGTAGCTGGATCCGGTGAACCCCAGGTTCGGGTCCACGACTGTCGTCAACAGTTTGACGTCGCCGCGCTTCTGGAAGTACTTGCGCACCTGCGCGAGAAGGTACGACACCGCGTTCGGAGGCGCCGCGTCGAACGAGTACACCCGGGACAGATCCCAGACCGACTCCTGCGGCAAGCCGAACTGCAGAGCGAGCTGGTCCGCCACCCGCTTCCACTCCAGTGGCGAGACGCTGCACAGGGTCACCGGCGTACCGCTGATCTTGTCGACCAGGGCGAAGTTGAGAGAACCGCGTCTGGCGTTCCGCAGGTAGTGCAGGCTGCCCAGGACCCGATCGGCGTCCTCGCCGACCTTCCGGAACTCGAGGTCCGACAGGGAATACTCCCGCCGAGGAATCAGGTGACGAACTGCATGCTGATCCCTGCGCAGCCGGGCCGCGTTGCTGGTGACAACGGCCAGCGCACCCAGGTAACCCACGCGACCCGCGGAGTCCGCGTAGCAGGGCAGGTGCAGCCGGGTCCGTACGACGAGTTCGCGCCGGCTCACGCCCCACAGCGGCGGCGCGAGATCGAGCAGCCGGTCCGTGAATTGCGTGCGGGAATCCTCCGTACGAAATGTGCGCGGCAACTCGGGATTCAGGTAGGCGTTATCGGCTTTCGCGACGACGGCAGTCGTCAGCATGATCGACTGCCGACCGTAGAGATGATTTCTTGCGAGAATTTCCAGCGGGCAGCCTGACGGCATTTCATGAATTGCCGGCCGCAGAAATTCTGGCCGGCCTGCGTGGCGGACTGAGGCACGATCGCCCTCCCCATCTGCTCTTCCGCCGCGCCCCCTGCGCGACGGCAACGAGTTCACTGGAGATTGTGGGCGCTGACTTATTCCGTTGGCAAGATCATTTCTAAATACACCGACTGAACGGTGTGCAAGGGGTTTGGAATGGTGCCGGTTACCGGTATCGGTGGACGGGTGTCCAGGTCGGTGTAACCGAGTGTCAGGCGGTATCCGTTCAAGGGATAACGCAGGAACGACTCAGCGGTCAGCGCGGTCGCCGCCAGTCGGGCGGTGTATTCGGGGTGTTTTTCGGTGTAGCGGTGTACTTCGCCGCGAACTACACCCCAGAAGGTTTCTTCCGGGATCAGGTGGTGGGCGGCGAGGGGGTTGAGGACGCCTAGGAGGAGGGCGTCTACGACGTACTGGCGGAGGATGGGCCAGGGTTTTCTGGGGAGGACTCTCGTGTGGGAGTCGGGTTCGGGGCCTCGGGCAACTATGGGGTCGGTGGAGAGGTTGATGTCGTCGACCAGGTCCTTGATGACGAGGCGGGTGGGGAGGCCGGTGGGTGAGCAGATGACGGCGAGGTTTTCACCGTGTGGGTTGACCGTGATGCCGTAGTGGTGAAGTAGGTGGAGGAGGGGGCGTAGGAGGGTGGAGAGGAGGTGGGCGAGCCAGGTTTCGGCGTTGGTGCCGGAGCGAGCGATCGCGGCTGATGCGAAGCCAGGATGGAGTACGGCGGCCAACGGCCACACCGTCTCGCCGGCTTGGAGGCGGGGGTCGACGGGGTCGCGCCAGATGACGCCCAGGGTTTCGGTCCACTGGTAGGGGATGCCGGGGTGGGTGGAGAGTTCGGGGTGGGGGACGGTGACGGAGGCGACCTCGCCGAGGAGTTCGGTGCCTAGTTGCTGGAAGGTTTCGTCGCGGGACCACAGGCCGCGGAGCCATTGGGTGATCATCGGGGCGGCGAGTGTGCAGTGTTCGGGGATGCCGCGGTAGACCGAGGTGTTCAGGATTTTCAGGGGGAGCTTGACCTGGTAGCGCGAAGGGTTCGAGATGTTGACCATCGTGCGGATCGACTGGGTCGGGAGGTACTCGTCGGGGCTCTCCCCCAGCACCACGATCTCCCCGGTGGCGAGTTCGCGGGCCCACTGGGTGCGGATGACGTGGTCCAGCTGCCACGGGTGGCACGGGAGCCAGACGTACGCGTCCGGGTCGTCCAGCTGCGCGCGGAACGCCGCTATGGTCTCCGGGTCCAGCTCCCTCGCGATGACCGAGTGTTCCGAGAGGTCCGGCGTACCGCGGAACTCGGCGAGACCTCGTCGTACGGCGAGCCAGACGAGGTGCAGCGGCGTACGGGCTTCTGGGGCGTACTGCTCGCTGTCGGCGGCTGAGAAGCCCAGGCGACCCTTATTGGCGACCAGGAGCGGGTGCCCGGTCAGGTGTCCTTCCAGCCGCGTGTGGTGCAGCTCAAGCAACTCAGCAGCGGGCAGCGCCGTAGAGGCCATCCGTACGTCGGCCGCGAGCGTGCTCGTCAGCTCGGCGACGTACCCGGCCACAGTGGACCCGTCGACCCCTAGTACGTCGGCAGCGTCGACGAAGAACCGGATCGGGTCGGTGGCGATCTCACTCTCGTCGTTGCCGAGAATGCCGGCCGTCGTACGTCGGATCGACGTCGGATCGACCCGCCAACTGCCGAAGCCACCACGCGTCGCCTCGAACACGTAGGAGACCGCCCCGAGCTCCAGACGGTTGTCGACGGGCTCCAGCAGCCCTTCCGTGCAGAACTGGGAGATCAGCTTCGCCAGCAACTCCGACGAGCACTGGGTCCAGACACTCATCCAGGGATCGCAAACGTCGTGTACGCGGTGGACTTGGGCAGCCGGAACACCTCTCGGCCGGCCACGCTGTTCAGGATGGTCGCGTTGCGGATCGCTCCGATGCCGAGGTCCGGTGCCGCGACGCCGTGGCTGTGCAGGTCGGCGTTCGCGACGAAGATCCGCCCCTCCAAGGCCCCTCGCACGCTGTGGTCGCGGTTGATGATCCAGCGCCCGGCAGCGTCGTGATCGATCTGCGACTGCAGCGACTCCAGGAACGGCAGCGGACGGTTCCGATAGCCGGTTGCCGCGACGACGGCGCTGGTCATGTGCTGGAAGGTCTTGCCGCTGTCGGCGTGGAGCATCGTCAACTCGAGACCGTCGGCACGAGCGACTGCGGACACGACGCCGACTCCTACCTGCAGCTCGACCGGAGCGGCGCTCAGGTCCCGCGAGTAAAGGATGTCGTGGATGTCCTCCAGGGTCTCCGACGAAATGCCCTTGTAGTGCCGCCACTGGTCCTTCACCAGTTGGTCACGCACGGGCTCGTCCAGAGCGTGGAAGTAGTCGACGTACGACGGTGTCGTCATCTCCAGCACAAGCTTCGAGTAGTCCAGGGGTGTGAACGCCGCCGTGCGTGTCAGCCAGGAGACTGCCGGAGCATCGGAGCGGAGCAGGTCCAAGAAGCACTCAGCGCCCGACTGTCCCGAGCCGACCACCGTCACCCGACCTGTGCGCAGCAGATCGTCCCTGCGGAACAGGTAGTCGGCAGAGTGTGCGAATCGTTCCGTAGGGAGCCCTGCCAGCGCGGCAGGTACGAACGGCTCGGTGCCGACGCCGACCACCAGGTGCCGAGCCTCGAACTGCTCGACGCTGTCACCGCGCTCCACGGTCAGCTCAAACGATGTACCGTTCCACACCGCTTCCCGCACGTGGTGACCGAAGTGCAGTGAGTCCAGCTGTGCCGCACACCACCGCAGGTACGTTTCGTACTCCCGCCGCGTCGGATGGAACTTCTCCCGCACGTAGAACTGATACAGCCGGTCGTTGTCCTTCAAGTACGACAGAAACGACAGGTGGTGCGCCGGCTCGACCAACGACACCAGATCCGCCAGGAACGACACCTGCAGCATCGCGTCCTCGAACATCAGCCCGCGATGCCAGGTGAACTCAGGCCGGCTGTCGAGCACAGCCAGCTGTACGTCGTCCACGCCGTCCGCCAGTGCGGCCAGTCCGAGGTTGAACGGCCCGCAGCCGATCGCAATCACGTCGTACATGTCATGCCTCCCTGCACGGCCCGGGTACGGACCATCAGTAGTGCTGTCTTCTCGGGTAGCTGTAGCTGCCCGTGCTGGACGAATCCGGCCGCGGCGAACGCGCGGACCGAAGGGGTGTTCTCGATATCCGGTTCGGCGACCACCTGGGCACAGGCCGGCTCCGCGCGCAGCACCTCGTCGACGAGCCATCGCAGGAGCCGCCGCCCGAGGCCCTGGCCGACGCGCGCGATGTCACCGATCGCCACGTGCACGCCCCTGTCCTCCTCGCCGTACGCGTAGTACTCCGCAAGGCGGTCGTGCCGGACCCGGTACAACTCGACGTACGCGAACTCCTCCGCGTCCGCCGCGACCAGGTACGGCGTGGAGTGCTCCCCCGCCGCCTGTTGCTCGATCTCCTGCGCCCAGCGCTCCACCGACCAGCCCTGATGCCACCAGCGCCGGATGTGCGGCTGCGCCATCCACAGGGCGATCCGCGGGGCGTCGGACGGGCCTGCCGGCCGCAGGTCGAATGAGGTCACAACAGCGGGTTAGGGATGTCGAGGTAGACGGACTGTGCGTCCAGTGGCGCCACTACCTCGTCAATGCCCCGCAGCCGGGTCAGCATGTTCGCCTTGCACGGCAGCGTCTTCGCTTCGAGCCAGCGCCGCGCCAGCCGATCCCCAGAAGGTCCAGCAGCCTTGAGCAGCGGCAGAGCGAGTGTCAGCCGCTCGCGCACCACACCGAGCAGCTCACCCTCGTCCGCGATCCCGTCCGCCGCCAGACAGCCCACCACGGCCAGCGCCTGGTTGTGCAGCAGGTAGTAGGTCAGTCGATCGTCGACAATCGGGTCGTCGACAACCGCCAACGTCGAGTCGCGCAGGCCGGTGATTGTCAACAATCCACGCAGGTACGACGAGGCGAGGTAGTACCCCTGGTTGTCCCGGTACGCACCACCCTTGATCCGCCCCGCGCCGTCCAGCCGCACCAGCGTGTTCTGCTGATGCGCCTCGAGCCCGATGCCCGTCTCGGCGTACAGGTGCAGCATCGGGATCAGCACGTTGTCGATGTACGCCGCCGTCCAGCCCAACGGATCCTCGGCGGCAAAAGCACTCAACCGGCTCACACCGCCAGGACGTGGCGCGACGAGCCCTGCCAAGCAGGCGTAGCTGTTGACGTCCGCCGGAACCTCTCGAACGGCGACGTCCAGGCCGGTCAACAAAGGCCCACCCTCGTCAAGAGCCACCCAGGCCGGGTCGCGAACGATGGTGAAGCGCGGGTGCGCGGTCGCCGTCCCCGCGTTGTACGCCGCGTCGAGCAATCGATTGATCTCCAGCCCGCGCCGCAGCTCGGTCGGTGTCGACTCCCGCCGCGAGTTCGTGATCCGCAGACCGAGCGAGAGTTTCAGCATCACCGGCAGGTCCGGGTGAAACACGGTCCGCAAGCTGGACGTCGGGTACCACTGGGCACCGCCGGGTCCCAGTGCCTTCACACGACCGGCCGAGATCAGCGAGGCGACGCGCGGACGCTGCGCCACCGCTGCCGCCTGCCACGGATGGGCCGGGATCAGCACCCGGCCCGGCGACGGGGTGATACCGGCCAGCGCGCCCATCAGCTGCACAGCGTCCAGTCCCTGCAGCGAGGGCGCGCCGGCCACCTGGTCCGACGACACCAGTTCGGCGTCGGCTTCGAACCAGTGCACTGCGAAACGGCCACCGAGCTCCGGCGAGTACGCCGCCAGCTCGTCACCGCTCAGTCCGTCCCGGCTCTTCGGCGCCGGGTGGTTCAGGTGCCCGAACAGCAGCGCCTGTTCGAGTTCGAGGAAACGCCCCGGGCCGCGCTGCCCGTCGGCCAGCTCGACGAAGAGCGCGACGTTGCGCACCGACTCCGCCGTCCGCGCCGCGAGGTCGTCGATCTCGGCCGGATCCGCGTCCGCGGACAGCAACCGCACGAGCTCCTCGGGTTCGGCGGGTACGCCGTCCACCTGGACGTCGGTGAACTGGTGCAGCCCGGTCCGCGACGCATGCTCCACCCGCGCCGTCACCGTCGAGCCGCCGGCCTCCAGGGTCAGCGGCCCGACCGCGACCGGCACGGACGACTCCCGGGTGTAGCACCGCAGGATCGCGTTCAGATGCGCGTCTGCCGCAGTATCAGCCGCACTATCAGCCGCACTAGTCACGCCGCTCCTTCGCCGGTCAGGACGTCGAGGCCGGTGGCCACGACCTGGTCGAGCAGGTCCTCGATGTCCGTCGCGGTGGCGTTCGGGTTCAGCAGCGTCAGCTTCAACGCGACCGCCGCCGGGCGGCCGCCGCGGGCCGGCAGCTTGGTCCGGCCGATCAGCACCCGCCCGGAGGTCAGCAACCGGCGCCGGACCTCGCCCTGGACCGCGTCCAGTCCGGACGCGTCCAGGCCCTGCCCCGCGACCCGGAACAGCACCGTGGTCAGGGTCACCGGCGCCAGCAACTCGAGGTTGCTGTCGGCAACGACCCGGGCCGCGGCGGCGTGCGCGAGCTCGTGACAGGTGTCGACCATCGTTCCCAGTCCGGCCCGTCCGTATGCCGTCAGCGTGGTGGCAACCTTCACCGCGTCCGGCCGGCGCGTGGTCTGCAGGCTGCGGCCGAGCAGCCCGTCCAGCCCGGAGTCGATGTCGTCGGCCGGGTTCAGGTAGTCCACCGAGCGGTCGAACGCCGCGAACCGGCTCCGGTCCGCCACCAGCAGCACGCTGGTCGCGGCCGGCTGCCAGCCGATCTTGTGCAGGTCCAGCGTCACCGAGTCCGCGAGCGGTACGTCGGCGAGCAGCGGCGCCAGCCGGTCCGAGAACAGCGCCCCGAACCCGTACGCCGCGTCGACGTGCAGCCAGGCGCCGTACTGCCGGGCCAACGCGGCGATCGGCGCGATCGGGTCCACCGATCCGAAGTCCGTCGTACCGGCGGTAGCGATCACCGCCACCGGCGTCCGTCCGGGCATCGCCAGCTCCTCGGCCAGGACATCGGTCCGCATCCGGAAGTTGTCGTCCGAGGGGATCGTGATCGCGGCCTGCTCACCGAGCCCGAGGGCGGCGCAGGCTCGCTGGACCGAGAAGTGGGCGAGCTCGGAGCAGAACACGACCGGCCGGTCGAAGCCCTGCAGGCCGTTCCGCCGGACGTCGATCCCCGCGGCGGCGGCCGCGCTGTCGCGGGCGATCAGGATCGCGAGCAGGTTCGAGATCGAGCCGCCGGGGGTGAGTACGCCGTCCGCCTGCGGACCGAACCCGGCCAGCGACGCCAGCGCGCGGACGACCCACTGCTCGATCGCGAGCGTCGCGGGACCGGAATCGTAGGTGTCCATCGAGGCGTTCGAGGCCGACGCCAGCGCGTCCGCGTCGACCGCGACCTGCAGGACCGGCGGCTGCAGGTGCGCCGCGGCGTGCGGGTGGCTCAGGTCGATCCCGTGCTCGTCGAGCAGACCAGCGATCAGGTCGAGCGCGGCCGACTCCCCCACCCCGGTCGACGGGATCCGCGGCTCCCCCAGGACCTCGGCGGCGCGCCGCAGTACCGCTCCCGGCGAACCGTGCGGCAACGGTCCGCGCTCACGGTCCGAGACCGTCGAGGCCAGCGGCCAGCGAGCGGCGAACGGATCGCGAACAGGTGCGGGCAGCGCGGTGAGACGCGCGGGCTGCGACATCCAGATCTCCCGGGAAGTTGTCGAGTAAGGCAACCCTTACTAAGGCAGACCTAACCTTTGTCCCACGCACCCACGGTGTCAACTCGACCACGTCCGGAGTGGCGATCCTCACGATCGACGCAACCACCGAGCCCCTCGATACATCAAACCCCGCAAGAGGCGAAGGGGGCGACCATGGCGGCGGAGTCGGGGAGTCTGCGCGGGTTCTACGTTCGGTCCGGCCTGCTGTCGGCCGGTGAGGTCGCGATCGTCGGTGGCGTGGCCGGCTGGATCGTGGGCTGGCGGTACGGCCATTGGCTGATCACCCTCGGCCTGCTGCTCATGGTCGTCGGGCTGTGGCCCGTGGGCTTCCGGGTCCGCCGGTCCTTGGCCGGCGCCTATGTCAGGCTCGGTCAGAGCCTGAAAGGTCAGTCCGCGGCGTACCACTACCGGAAGTTCGCGGCCAAGCATCCTGAGCAGGCCTGGCGCTTCGCGCTGACACTGGACTGGCAACGGGACCTGCTGCGCGGGCTGGACAGGCACGCGGAGGCAGAGCCGGTCGCCCGTGAGGCCGTGGAGACCTGGCGGGACGTCGTCACCATCGACCCGAGCCGCGCCGAAGAGCTGTCCAGAGCACTCAACAAGCTGACCGTCACCCTCAGCGCCCTGAAGCGCGCGGACGAACTGGTCCCGCTCACCGAAGAGGCCACCGTCGTCCAGCGCTCACTGGTCGCCGAGCAGGAGAAGCTGCTTGCGCTGCACCTGTCGAACCTGGCGGTCGGTCTGCAGAACAAGCGCCAGTGGGAAGCAGCACTCCCGGCAGCCGAGGAGGCGGCGACGCTCTACCGGCGCCTGGTGCCAGTAGATCCGGACCAGCTCGAACAGGCGGCAGACACCGCAGAAGGGCTGGCGACGACTCTGCGCCGCCTGGACCGTCCGCTGGACTCGCTTCAGACGACACGCGAGTGGGTCGAGTACGAGCGCACGCTCGCCGCACGGCGCCCGGACCGCCGGCCCCAGCTCGCAGAGGCGCTTCGGGTGCTCGGCAGCCGCTCGGCCAACCTGGACCACGTCGATGACGGCATCACGTCTTGGCACGAGGCCCTCGATCTCTGGCGGCAGCTGGCATCGCAAGGCGACGAGCATCGCTCCGCCTACGCGGACGCGTGCAACCTGATCGGACACGGCCTGGGCGTCGTCGGCGAGTCCACAGAATCGCTGACAGTCCTCCGGACCGGTCTCGACGTACGGCGGATGCTGGCGGCACTCGATTCGCGGCAGTACGACGACCTGCTGGACGACCTCGGACGCGCAACGGAGACCTCACACGCGTTGGAGTTCGCAGCCGAGGCTGTCGCCGTCGTCCGCGACCACACCGATGCCCTGACCGCGCACACGCTCGCCAGCGCCTCGGAGCGGCTCCGGGACGCGGGCTTCACCGCGGAGGCCGACGAGCTGTCAGCCCGCCGAAGCTGAGCACCAGTGGGGGCCGGTGGTCCAGCCGAGGAGGCGGCGGCCGCCTCGGGGGGTGCGGCCGTTGGTGTCGAAGTGGTGGCCTGCGGCTATGTCCATGAGGCCTGTGACGGCTGGGGCGAAGCGTGGGCCGAGGACGGCGGCCTGCTCTCGCAGCTTGGCCAGGACGGCTGTGGGGTCGGTGTAGCTGAGGAAGAAGATCCCCTGACGCCACGCGTACGCCGTGTTCTTCAGGCCGGCGAGTGAGACCGGTTGGGTCTGGCGCTGGATCGCCCAGGTGAACGAGCGGTCCGCGAGTTCGGGGCCGACCTCTCGGAGCCAGTCGGTCAGGTCCAGTGCCTCGACGAGTACGGCGAGGTTGTGCGAGGTCAGGATCTGGCTCTGCTCCAGTACGGTGCCGTTCTGGGCGACGTACCCGGGTGTCTGTGCAGTGTGAGCCTCCTGCGCACGGCTGCGGCACAGGTCCGCGAAGTCGTCGGACGTCAGCTTGCGCCAGCGGATCCGCGAACGTTGCTCCGCGGCCGGCCAGGCGGCGGGGAGGTCGTAGTAGCGCGCGTACAGCGTCCCGGACAGTACCCGGCTCGCGACCGACGCCGCCTCCCGCCACTTCGCCGTGAACGTGCCCATGAAGATGTCCGCGGCGACCTCCTCGACGAGCGGCAGTCCGAGACCGGCCTGGCTGACCAGCGCGCGGAACTCGCGGACCAGCGGGTTCGGCAGGATCGTCTGCGGGAACGCGCCGAGCGCGACGGCGGCGGTCTCCCGAAGCGTCTGCGCGGCGGCGCGCGTCGCCTTCTGCGAGCGGTCGCGGTACGGCGCGACCGCGGAGATCCACGGGAGCTCGTCGAACCGCACCTGGTGTTCGAGGTTCTGCAGCAGCAGACTGCGCCGCCGCCGGAAGGCCGCGTACGTCTGCGCGTACACCGAGGCGAGTGCCGGGTCCGCGATATTTGCCGCCAGCAACTGTGACGTGACCTGCGGCAGCACCTCGGCGAGCACCTCGCCCGAGCCGATGACGCCGCGATCCACCAACTCCCCGATCGGCGCCTCGAGCGCCCGGGCGGCCTTCGCCAGCAGGTGCGGCGGCATCGCCACGCCCGCCGCCGACGGGAGCTCCGCGCCGTCGACGTCCCCCGCGATCGGGTCGAGCGCAGGCAGTCCTCCGTCCCGCGGGAAACGGTCGAGCCGCGTACTCAGTACGTGCGCCAACGTGGCGTACGTCGGGCGCGCCGCCACGCCGTACTGTGCCGTACGCAAGACCGCGCGGGCCTCGGACCCGGGCGCGCCGTGGGCGGTGACCGTGTTGGCCAGCGCGCGCCGGATCCACCCGACCTCGCGGCCGGTCAGGGCCGAGCTGTCGACGGGACAGCGCTCCAGCGCCGACTGCAGCCGGGCGAAGTTGCTCTTCGGGTGCCGTGCGTGGTGCAGCTCGGCTGCGGTGGCGTAGTCATCCAGCCACTGGCAACGCCGCTCCACCCAGTCGTCCGGCCAGACCCGGCACGGCCAGCCACCGCTCACCGCGCCTGAAACCAGCTCAGGGAGGTCACCGTCGACCGTGTCGCACCACAGCGCGACCAGCCGGTCGTAGAGCGGGTTCCAGACCTTAAGGGTCTCCCGCATCGCGGCGATCCGCGGCGGTACCTTCGCCTGCCGCAACTGAGCACGGGCCTGATCCACCGACTGCCGCCGTACCACTGCGCCGACCGGAGCCGACGACGGACCGAACGTCGGAGTGAGACGGAGCCGGTGCATCAACGGGCGCAGTTCGGCCACCAGGTCAAGTGCCGCGGCGAAGTGCCCGTGTTCGAGCAGCCAGGCGACCACCAGCAGCGCCGACTCCTCCGGTACGTCGACGCGGCAACGCCCGGCGCGCATGGCCTGCCCGAGGTCCGCGAGCCCTTCGTCACCGAGGTACCAGAGATTGACCCGCTCCCGGTCCGTCTCCCCCGGCGCGTTCTCCGGCAGCCGGGCGAGCTCGTCGGCGCTCGGCGGCGACTCCGCCACGTACCGGCCGGTCGCGAACCCTCCGGTCACCACTTCGAGCGTGACCCACACCGGCGTGTCGGCGACCGGCGTTCGCGACCCGATCGTCAGCCGGCCGGACGCCATCCCCTCGAGAACGTTGCGCCACGCATCGACGCGGACCGCGGCGCGCCGGCGTACCGCTGGATCGTCCGCCACCAGCGCCCGTTCGAGCGCGTGCTGGAGCCGGCCCGTCGCGTACATCCGGAACCCCCGTTCTCTGGATGGAACAGCGCTTCGACATGGAGGCAGGACTCGAACCTGCGCCCTCCCGGTGAAGAGCCGGGCGATCTACCCCTGATCTACTCCATGTGGTCTAGGCAACTTCGTTACAGCCTAACGACCATACGGCGTTCTTGTGAGGACAAACGTCGCGACATTCAGGTGGGTGATGGTTTCGCCGTTGCGGATCACATGGAGCTTCTCGCCGGCCAGGTAACCGTCGCGGCCCTGGTAGAGGTCGGGGGCGAGGGGTGACAGCCGGGTCGTGAGACCGCCGGAGAGCTGCAGGATTCCGGCGCGGACGGAGATCGTCAGCGGCGTGTTGCCCCAGTACCAGTGGCCGAGCAGGTCGGCGCCCTGGGCCAGCGGCGGCTCCGGCACCCACTCCTGCGTAATGGGCGGCTCGTACCGGACCAGAACGCGGACCAGGTCAGGAGCCAGCGAGGCAACCCGGCCGTACGTCGCGTTGCCCAGCGTCACCGCACCGACCCGGCGGACCCGGTCGACGAACAGCCCCGCCAGGAACCCCGGCATCGAACCGGTGTGACCGATCAGCAGGTGCGGATCGTCCGCGATCAGCCGCAGACCGAGCCCGTACGACGCGTTCAGCCCCTCACCCGGATCCGACGCCACCGGCGCCGCCATCTCGTCGACCGAGTCCCGGCTCAGCACCTCGTGCACCGGGTCGATCCAGAACGCCGCGTACCGCGCCAGGTCTTCGATCGTGCTCCACAGCTGCCCCGCCGGCGACATCGCGCCCGAGTCGTGCGTCGGCTCCGGGTCCAGCTGCCCGCTGAACGGGTGCACCGAGAAACCGTCGGCGGCCGGGGCGGCCGGGAAGTACGTCGTACGCCGCATCTCGAGCGGGTCCAGGATCCGGGCCTGGACGAGCTCCATCCACGGCTGGTCCCGCAGGCGCGCGACGATCTCGCCGAGCAGGCCGTACCCGAGGTTGGAGTAGTGGTGTCGCCGGTCCGCCGGGCCGGCCGCCTGCGCGTCGTTCATCGCCGCGGTCAGCTCGTCGAACGTGACGCCCGGATTCCGTTCCCACCAAGGGCCTTCGGGCTCCGCGTTCATCCCGCCGCTGTGCGCGAGCAGGTGCCGGATCGTCAGGTCCCCGAACGCGATCCCCGGCAGATGCTTGCCGACGGCATCGTTCAGCGACAGCAGCCCGTCGTCGCGGCACTGCATGATCAGGACCGCCGTCATCGTCTTCGTGATCGACCCGATCCGGTACTGCACATCGGGCCCCGGCAACGCCCCTCCGGCCGTCGCGAACCGCCCGCGCGCCCCGGTCCACACCAGCTCCCCGTCCCGCAGCACCCCGGCATTCACCGACGGCAACTTCCACTCCCCCTGCGCTGTCGCGATCTCGGCGAACAGAGCAGCGGCGGTGTCCGGGCGTACGTCAGTCAACTGAGGCTCCAGGCAGGTCGGGGACGGACCAGTATGCCTGCCTTACTCGAAGGCCTCCGGTGCAGGGCAGGAGCAGATCAGGTTGCGGTCGCCGTACGCGCCGTCGATCCGGCGGACCGGGGGCCAGTACTTCGAGGCGCGGTCGACCGAGCGTGGGAAGGCGGCCTCCTCGCGGGTGTACGCGTGCTCCCACTTGTCGTTGATCACCGACTCCGCGGTGTGCGGCGCGTTGACGAGGGGGTTGTCGGCGGCCGGCCACTCGCCCGCGGCGACCCGGTCGATCTCGTGCCGGATCGCGATCATCGCGTCGCAGAAGCGGTCGAGTTCCCCGAGGTCCTCGGACTCGGTCGGCTCGACCATCAGCGTGCCGGCCACCGGGAACGACATGGTCGGCGCGTGGAAGCCGTAGTCGATCAGCCGCTTCGCGACGTCGTCGACGCTGATCCCGGTCTCCTTGGTCATCGGCCGCAGGTCCAGGATGCACTCGTGCGCGACCAGGCCGTTCTCGCCGGTGTAGAGCACCGGGAAGGCGTCCTCGAGCCGCTTCGCCACGTAGTTCGCGGTCAGGACGGCGGCCTTCGTCGCCGCGGTCAGCCCCTCGGCGCCCATCATCCGGATGTAGGCCCACGAGATCGCCAGCACGCCTGCCGACCCGAACGGCGCGGCGCTGATCGGGCCGACGCCGGACTCCGGACCGGCCTGGTCGAGCAGCGGGTGGTTCGGCAGGTACGGCGCCAGGTGCGCGGCGACCGCCACCGGGCCGACACCCGGGCCACCGCCGCCGTGCGGGATGCAGAACGTCTTGTGCAGGTTCAGGTGGCTGACGTCGCCGCCGAACTCGCCCGGCTGCGCGAGCCCGAGCAGGGCGTTCAGGTTCGCGCCGTCGACGTACACCTGACCGCCGTGGTCGTGGACGATCTGGCAGACCTCGCGGACGCTCTCCTCGTACACACCGTGCGTGGACGGGTACGTGATCATGATCGCCGCGAGCTTCTCCGCGTGCTCGGAGGCCTTCGCGCGCAGGTCGTCGAGGTCGATCGTGCCGTCGTCGTTGCCCTTGACAACGACGACCTTCATCCCGGCCATCACCGCGGACGCGGCGTTCGTGCCGTGCGCCGACGCCGGGATCAGGCAGACGTTGCGGTCCACGGAGCCCTGCGCGCGGTGGTACCCGCGGATCGCGAGCAGACCGGCGAGCTCACCCTGGGAGCCCGCGTTCGGCTGGATCGAGACCTTCGCGTACCCGGTGACCTCGGCCAGCCAGCGCTCCAGCTGACCGATCAGCTTCACGTAGCCGGCCGCGTCCTCGATCGGCGCGAGCGGGTGCAGGTCGGAGAACTCCGGCCAGGTGACCGGCTCCATCTCGGTGGTCGCGTTCAGCTTCATCGTGCAGGACCCGAGCGGGATCATGCCGCGGTCCAGCGCGTAGTCCTTGTCGGACAGCTTGCGCAGGTACCGCAGCATCGCCGTCTCGGAGCGGTGCGTGTTGAACACCGGGTGCGTCAGGTACTCGGTGGTCCGCGGTACGGCGACCCCGGCCGCCGCGAGCGTGTCGTCGTACTGGACGCCGAAGGACTGGCAGACCCGGGTCAGCGTCGCGACGTCGGTCTTCTCGTCGCAGGAGATGCCTACGTGGTCCGCGTCGACGAGCCGCAGCCAGATCCCGTTCTGCCGGGCGGCGTCCACGACGTCGGCGGCGCGGCCCGGGACCCGGGCAAGGACGGTGTCGAAGAAGTCGTCGTGCACGACCTCGACACCGCCGGCACGCAGCGAGGCGGCCAGCTTGCCGGCGTGGTCGTGGACCCGTTCGGCGATCGCTTTCAGGCCGTCCGGGCCGTGGTAGACGGCGTACATCGACGCGACGACCGCGAGCAGGACCTGCGCCGTACAGATGTTCGACGTCGCCTTCTCGCGACGGATGTGCTGCTCACGGGTCTGCAGCGCCAGCCGGTACGCCGGGGCGCCGTCCGCGTCGACCGATACGCCGACGAGGCGACCGGGCAACGACCGCTCCAGGCCGGAGCGGACCGACATGAAGCCGGCGTGCGGGCCGCCGTAGAACAGCGGTACGCCGAAGCGCTGCGAGGAACCGATGACGATATCGGCGCCCGCCTCCCCCGGCGCCTCGAGCACCGTCAGCGCGAGCAGATCGGAGGCCACGGCAACCAGCGTGTCCCGCCCGTGCGCCGCCTCGATCAGCGGCTTCAGGTCGCGGACGACGCCGTTGGAGCCCGGGTACTGCACGAGAAGGCCGAAGAAGTCGCCCTCGGGCAGACCGTCGGTGGTGTCCGCGACGACAACCTCGATACCGAGCGCCTCTGCGCGGGTCTGCACGACCGCGATCGTCTGAGCGAACGTGTCCGCGTCGACCAGGAAGCGGTCGGACTTGCTCTTCTTGTTCGAGCGGTGCGCCAGCGTCATCGCCTCGGCGGCGGCGGTGCCTTCGTCGAGCAGCGACGCGTTGGCAGTCGGCAGGCCGGTCAGATCGGAGACCACGGTCTGGAAGTTGAGCAGCGCCTCGAGCCGGCCCTGGGAGATCTCCGGCTGGTACGGCGTGTAGGCCGTGTACCACGCCGGGTTCTCGACCAGGCGGCGGACGATCACCGACGGGGTGAACGTGCCGTAGTACCCCTGGCCGATCATCGAGGTCGCGACGGTGTTGCGGGCCGCGAGCTGACGGAGCTCGGTCAGCGCGTCGACCTCGGAGGCCGGCTCGGGCAGTCGCAGCGCCTCGGCGGACCGGATCGACGCCGGGACCGCGTCGTCGACCAGCGCGTCGACGTCGTCGTACCCGAGGAGCTGGACCATCCGGGCGATCTCGTCCGGGCGCGGACCGATGTGCCGGTCGGCGAAGGTCGCCGAAAGCTGCGGGGTGTCGTTCACTAGAGGCTCCGATGCTGACTGTCGCTGCCGGTGGCCTCCCCCTCTGTCACGCGCGCTGCGCTCCAGAGTCGCCTGCGACACTCGGTCCATGGGCCTGAGAGGTTCCGGGGAGGAATTGCCCCTTCGGCGCCCGATGACACGGGTCTCTCCCGAGTGCTGTGAACGGCTGCCTTGAGGCTACCAGGAATCCTGGAACAGTTCGGGCAGCAGGCTCCGCGCGGCCGGCCGCGCCGCCTCGACCTGCTCCGCCGTCGCCGACTGCATCGGCCGGCGCACGCGGGTGCCGACGTCGGCCCAGCCCCCGACCGCGGCCAGGAACTTGTCCAGCGCCGGGTTCGACAGACCGGCCTTTTGCAGCGGTACGACGTGGGCCGCGAAGAACTCGGCGATCCGCCGTTCGACGTCCAGATCGTGTGCCGTCCGTACGGCGCCGTTCGGCGAGAGCGCCGCCACGTTCGAGTAGCTGCCGTGCGCACCGAGTAACGACATACTCGCCAGGAAGTGCCCGGGGACGAAGATCGCCAGCCCCGACCGCGTGGCCTCGTCGAACCAGGCCTTGTCACCGCCGGCGGTCTTCAACCCGATCAGGCTCGGCACAGCTGCGGCCAGTTCGGTGAGCTGGCGAGCACTGACTTGCGTCTTGGCATGTGGCGGGTTGTAGAGCACCAGCGGCACGTCACCGGCCGCGTCGGCGGCCTGGCGGAGGAAGTCGAGTACCTCGTGAGGATTCAGCGGAAGCCAGTCCGGGACGATCACCTGGATCGCGCCAGGTTCCAGGGCGGCCGCGCGCCGGACGCGGGACAGTTGGAGCTGGGCGGAGGGGTGGCTGGCGCCGATCTGGAACGGTTTACCCGCGGCAGCCAGCAGCTCGTTGACGCGGTCGAACTCGTCCTCGGTCAGGGTCTGGAACTCCCCCGCCGTCCCGTGGGCGTAGAGCCCGTCGACGGACGTCCGGCGCAGCGTGTCGACCTGCGCCTCGAGCCGGTTGAAATCGATCGAGTCGTCGGCGTTCAGGGGTAACAACAAAGTCGCCCACACACCGCGGAGCGAGTCTGCAGTGAGTGGGCGCACAGAGGAGAAACTAGATCAGCCAGTCATGCGGGCGCGGCGGCGGGCGGCGAGTTCGTCGCCGGAGTGACCCTCGGAGTCGCCGTCGTCGTGGCCGTCGGCGCGCTCGGTCGGCAGCTCGGACAGCGAACCCTCGACCTCGCGCCAGACACCGCCGAGCGCGATCCCGAACACACCCTGGCCGCCGGCCAGCAGGTCGATGACCTCGTCGGGCGACGTGCACATGTAGACCGACGCGCCGTCGCTCATCAGCGTGATCTGGGTCAGGTCGTCGAAACCGCGCTTGCTGAGGTGCGCGATCGCGGTCCGGATCTGCTGCAGCGAGATCCCGGCGTCGAGCAGCCGCTTGATCACTTTCAGCAACAGAACGTCACGGAAACCGTACAGCCGTTGCGTCCCCGAGCCGGTCGCCGGGCGGACGGACGGGGAGACCAGGCCGGTCCGGGCCCAGTAGTCGAGCTGCCGGTAGGTGATCCCGGCCGCGGCGCAGGCCGTCGGACCCCGGAACCCGACGTCCTCCGGCATCGGCCGCAGGTCGTCGTCGAACAGCAGACCCTGAACGCCGGCGGTGGCAGTAGCGGCTGCCACAGCCTCTGCGTGCGCGTCGGACGTCGACTGCGCCGTCAGATCCGTGTCCCCGGTGCGTGTCACGCCTGAGCCTCCCTGGATACCGACTGGAACGAGCCATCTCCGTGGAGTGACAGCACCCCACGACTTCTTCACGGTAAGCCGCCGCCCGAACCGGGTCAACGACAACCGCGTCGAGCCGAGAGCGTGTCGCGACCGTCGTGCGAATCGTTACCTAGGTTCTCAGCTCTTGTCGAAGTCCTCCGGGGTGACCTGGTCGAGGAACTCCCGGAACCGCTCGACCTCCTCTTCCTCCTGCACCTCGTCGGCGCCGTTCGTCTCACTCTCCGGGACCGGGATCCCGGCCTCGGCGAGGATCTCCTCGGCGCAGAACACCGGCGTACCGGTCCGCAGCGCGATCGCGATCGAGTCCGACGGCCGGGCCGAGATCTCGGTCTTGTCGTCGAACACCAGGATCGCCTCGAAGATGCCGTCGGTCAGGTTCACGATCCGGACCTGGCTGAGGGTGTGCCCGAGGACGCGGATGGTTTCCGCGAACAGGTCGTGGGTCAGCGGCCGGGGCGGCTCCATGCCCTGCTGGGCGAAGGCGATCGCGCTCGCCTCGGCAGCACCGATCCAGATCGGCAGGTATCGCTCACCTCCGACCTCTTTCAGCAGCACGATCGGCTGACTCGAGGGCATCTCCACCCGGACTCCGACCACGTCGACTTCGCGCACACGTTCAGCCTACTCCGAGCCGAAGCCCCGGGTAGGCCCGCGGGGGTTCGCTGTGGACAGCCCTACGGACGCGGGAGGCGGGAGCGGACCAGCGCGGTGTGCAGACGGACGGTGAGGGCGGCCAGCTCACCGGTCTGTTCGGTACGGCGCGGGCCGGTGACCTGTTCGATCAGGCCGACCTCGCGGTCCGCCGCCGTACGGAACGCGCGCAGGTGCCGCGGCTCGAGGCCGTACGCCGCCAACTCGGCCGCGACCTGCGCGATCACGATCGCGTCCCCGCCGTAGTGGTTGCCGCCGGCCACGACCAGGCCGTGGTTCTCCAGCTCGGCGAGCAGTTCGGGCGGTACGCCGGCAGCGGCCAGCAACTCGTCCCGGGTCAGTCGTAGCTCGGTGCTCGCGGCACCGAAGTCCTCGGCGACGGGCTGACCTGGTGTCTGCGGCAACGAACTCGGTGCGACCGGCGGACCGGCCGCGGCGGGTTGCAGGCCGCGGTCGATCGCACCGAGGTGTTCCTTGATCACCTTCAGCGGCAGGTACTGGTCGCGTTGCGCGGTCAGCACGTACCGCAGCCGGTCGAGGTCGGCGGCGCTGAACTTGCGATAACCGGACGGCGTCCGGGCAGGCGTCACCAGCCCCTCGGCCTCCAGGAAGCGGATCTTGGAGATCGTGACGTCGGCGAACTCGGCCTGCAGGAGCTGCAGCACCTCTCCGATGCCGCGGCCGCCAACAGGCCCCTCCTCGCTGGGCTCAGGCTTGGCCACTGGCGTAGTACACCAGCCGGTACTTGCCGATCTGGACCTCGTCGCCGTTGGTCAGCTGGACCTCGTCGATCCGGTCGCGGTTGACGTAGGTGCCGTTCAGGCTGCCGACGTCGCGGACCTTGACGCCGTACGCGTCCCGGCGGAACTCGGCGTGCCGGCGCGACACGGTCACGTCGTCGAGGAAGATGTCGCTGTCCGGGTGCCGGCCGGCGGTGACCACGTCGACGTCGAGCAGGAAGCGGCTGCCCGCGTTCGGCCCGCGCTGGACGATCAGCAGAGCGGACCCGGCCGGCAGCGCGCCGACGGCGGCCGCGTCGTCCGCGGACAGCGGCTCACCGGTGCGCTCCGGCTCCGGCTCGGCGCCGATCGGGGTCAGCATCGCCGTGTCGGTGACACCCGGTGTCGGCTGCTGCGTCTGGGGCGTCGCCGGGGCTGCCGCCGGGCGGTCCGCGCCAGGCAGCATCGCTCCGCACTGCGAGCAGAACCTGCTGCCCTCGGAGTTCTCGTGCCCGCACTGGTTGCAGAACGGCATGCTGTGATCCTCCCGATCGCCGGTGGTCCGGCGACGTTTTCGATAGACCCCGTGGTAACAGTGTGACTTTCCGGAACAAACAGAATGGACCTCAACCCTCGACCGGCGGTTGAGGTCCGTAACTTATCAGCCCTGGTCGAGCTGACCTTTGTAGGCCTCGGCGTCCATCAGGGCCGCCACCTCGGCGGTGTCCTCGACCTCGATGTCGAGCAGCCAGCCCTCGCCGTACGGGTCGCTGTTCACCAGGTCCGGCTGGTCGGCGAGCGCCTCGTTGACGGCGGTCACCGTGCCGTTCACCGGGGCGTACAGGTCGCTCACGCTCTTGGTCGACTCCAGCTCGCCGCAGGCGTCGCCGGCCCGCACCACACTGCCGACGTCCGGCAGCTGCACGTACACGATGTCACCGAGCTGGTCCTGCGCGAAGTCGGTGATGCCGACCCGCACGGGGCCTTCCTCGCCGGCCTTCAGCCACTCGTGCTCGGCCGTGTACTTCAGGTCTTCGGGGTACACCTTGTCCTCGTTTCTACTTCGTAGGGCTGGGCGCCGGGCGAGCGTAACGATGCTCCTCCGGCGCGTGCAAGGCAGTGATCGCGACAGTCTCGAGCTCGTTGACCTCGGCGGTTCCGCCCACCTGCGGACCGGTCACCTCGCTGACCAGACCGCCGGGGAAGTTGGCCGCCTCGGCCAGGTTGTGGGACTCGCCGATCGCCTCGATGACGTACGGCGAGTTCACCTTCTGGCCGTCGATCCCGATCCCCGGGGCGTCGTCCACGAAGTCGGTGCTGGCCACCACCCGGACCTGTCCGTTGATCTGGATGGCCTCCGCGCCGGCGTCCCGCAGTTCCTCGATCGCGTCCAGCAGGTTGCTCGACGTCATCTTGCCCTGCGGGTCGTTCAGCGTGATCCGGACCCCCGGTCCCTGCGCCGGCAGCGTGCCGGCCAGGATGCCGAGGGTGCGGACCTGGGCCTCGGCCTGATCGCGGGCGGTCTGCGCCTTGTCCGCGCTGGAGGACAGCGAGTTCTTCCGCTCCTCCAGGTCGGCGATCTCGCTCTCCAGCCGCCGGGTGTTCTGCCCGAGTCCGTCGAGGATCGCGATCAGGTCCTCGCGGCGGGCGTTCTGGTAGCCGTCGTCGGCCCGGTTCACCCGGACCTGCACGACCGCGACACAGGCCACCAGGGCGAGGACGACGGCGACGATCGCCTGACCGCGGGACGGCTTGAACCCGGCCCGCAACCGGCGCAGCGCCAGGTTCGGCGTCCGCGGCTTCGGCATCGGCGTCGGGGTCTGCGGCTCCGGCGGCTCCGGTTTGGCCGGCGTCACCGGCTTCTCGTCGCTCATGGTCAGGCCCGGAAGATGTGCCGGCGGATCGCGGCCATGTTGGTGAAGATGCGGATGCCGAGGACGACGACCACACCGGTGGACAGTTGCGAGCCGACGCCGAGCTGGTCGCCCAGGTACACGATCAGGGCCGCGATCAGCACGTTGGACACGAACGACACGACGAACACCTTGTCGTCGAAGATCCCGTCCAGGAACGCCCGCAGCGCCCCGAAGACCGCGTCCAGCGCGGCCACCACCGCGATCGGCAGGTACGGCTGCGCCCAGTCCGGGACGTCGGGCGCCACCAGCAGACCGACGACGACACCGATCACCAGCCCGAGTACGGCGATCATCTCGTTCTCACCTTCGCGTAGCGCAACGCGATGGTCGCATCGGCCGGGACCAGCAAGGAGTCCTCCGTCGTGATCGTCATCCGGACATCGAAGTTGCTCACCAGGTACTGCACCCACTGGCCGCCCGAGCTCTGCGCGAACCGGGCCGGCATGGTCGCGGTGTCCCCGATCGCGAGCACCGTGTACGGCGGGGTCAGCGAACTGTAGTCAACGGTGATCGCACTGCCCGCGCCGCGGATCGCGGTCAGTGACGTGATCCGGTGACCGTTCACCGAGATCGCCTCCGCGCCGGACGTCCACAGGCCGTTGACCAGCTGCTGCAGGTCCACGTCGAGCAGCCGGCCTTCCTTCGCGTCGGCGTCCTTGGCGTCGTCGATCACCGCTTTGAGCCCCGGGCCGGTGGCCGCGATCACTCCGGTCTGCAACTCCAGGTCGTCGAGCTTCTGCTGCAGCGCGGCGCCCGTACTGTCGTTGCTCAGTCCGCTCGCCTGCAACCGGCGTACCTCGTCGGCGAGCCGGGACTGGTTGTTGCGCAGCTCGGTCAGCCGGTTGTCGGCCTGGTTGATGCGGGTGATCAGCTCCTTGCGCTGCTTCTCCGCCTCCGGTGCGCTGCGGTAGTTCTGCGCGGCGGCGACCGCGAGCAGGAAGCCGAGGACCGCGGCGGCCACCACCAGCATCACCCGGTGCCGGGACCGGGTCTGCTTGCTGGCGGAGCCGGTCCGGGCGGCGACGGCGTACCCCTCGTCGAGCGGATGCGCCATCAGGTTGTTCAGGAGTGACATCGACGCGTCGACGCGCCGAGGAGGTGCTTGCTGCGGGGCTTGCTGGGTCACCCGGCCGTGTCCTTGATCGGTTTGACCGTCTGGATCAGGTGCCGGAGCTGGGCGAAGTACAGCGCGCCGGCCCAGTAGTACAGACCGGTCCCCCAGATCGCGAACGCCCAGCCGAAGACCCGGGCGAGCAGGTTGAGGGTGCTGTCGCCGTCGCCGAGCAGGAGCAGCGGGAACGCGTACAGCAGGCAGAACGTGGCGGACTTGCCGAGGAAATGCACCGGCAGCGCGTTGAACCCGCGGCGGTGCAGCGCCGGCAGCGTGAAGGTCAGCAGCAGGTCGCGCAGCGGCAGCGCGATCGCCAGCCACCACGGGATGATGTCGCGCAACGCCAGGCCGATGACGGTCGCGAAGATGTACAGCCGGTCGGCGACCGGGTCGAGCATCTGACCCAGGCGACTGGTCTGGTTCATCCGCCGGGCGATCTGGCCGTCGGCCCAGTCGGTGAACCCGGACACCGCCAGCACGAGCAGCGCCCAGCCGTCTTCCTTGGGTCCGAGGACCAGCCACAGGAACAGCGGCACCCCCAGCAACCTCAGGAAGCTGAGTGCGTTCGGGATCGTCCACACCCGGTCGGACACTTCCAAGTCCGGCACGCGACCCCTCCCTCTCTCCACCCTGGATTCCCGTCCGTAACTGTACTGGGGAGGCCCGACAGGTTTACGCCCGGCGTCCCGGGGCAGGCCCCGACTTTCCCCTGATACCAGAACGCGCCCGCTCGCCGGCCGCTACGCCTGCTGCGAACCGGTGACCCGATCGAGACCCCCCGGTGATGCTTACCCTGTGCAGATGAGGTTCCTGGTACTGATCTACGGCAACCCGGAGTCCCGTGCGGTCTGGGACTCGATGACGGACGAGCAGAAGAAGGAAGGCATGGCGGGGTACGCCGCTCTGCACGAAGCGCTCGCCGTCCAGAACGAGCTGATCGCGTCGGAATCGCTCGACGCCCCGGAGCTGACCAAACAGGTCCTGGTCCGCGACGGCAAGCCGATGACGACGGACGGTCCGTTCGCCGAGGTGAAGGAGCAGTTGGCCGGCTTCTACCTGCTGGACTGCGACTCGATGGACCGTGCGGTGGAGATCGTCGCGCAGATCCCCGAGGCGCCGTTCAGCGTCGTGGAAGTCCGTCCCGTACGTGACCTCAGCGCGTTCAGCTGATGCTCGAGGAGCTGCTCCGGGAGCAGGCGCCGCAGGTGCTCGGCGCGCTGGTCCGGCGGTACGGCGACTTCGACGCGTGCGAGGACGCCGTACAAGAGGCTCTGCTGGCCGCGTCGCTGCAGTGGCCTGGTGAGGGTGTTCCGGCGAACCCGCGCAGCTGGCTGATCACGGTCGCCTCGCGGCGGCGGATCGAAGTACTGCGGAACGAGGCGGCCCGGACCCGGCGGGAGGAGACCGTCGCGTCGTGGAGTCCCCCGGAGCCCGTGTCGTCGGAGGACGACTCGCTGACGCTGCTGATGCTGTGCTGCCATCCGGCGCTGACGCCGCAGTCCCAGGTGGCGCTGACGCTCCGCGCCGTCGGCGGATTGACGACCGGTGAGATCGCCCGCGCGTTTCTGGTGCCGGAGGCAACGATCGGGCAGCGGATCAGCCGGGCGAAGGCGAAGCTCCAGGGAGCACGGTTCGCGATGCCGCCGGCGGCCGAGCAGCCCGAGCGCCTGGCCGCCGTACTGCATGTGCTCTATCTCGTCTTCAACGAGGGCTACACGGCCTCGTCCGGTACGTCGCTGCACCGGGTCGAGCTGAGTGCGGAGGCGATCCGGTTGACGCGCCAGCTGCACGCTTCGCTGCCGGCCGAGGGCGAGGTGGCCGGGCTGCTCGCGTTGATGCTGCTGACCGACGCGCGCCGGCCCGCCCGGACGACCGCCGACGGCGCGCTGGTGCCGTTGCCCGAGCAGGACAGGTCGTTGTGGGACGCGACGGCGATTGCCGAGGGTACGTCGTTGATCGAGGCAACGTTGCGGTCCGCGCCGGTCGGGCCGTACCAGCTGCAGGCGGCGATCGCCGCGGTCCACGACTCGGCGGCCGACGCCGACGAGACCGACTGGCGCGAGATCCTGATGCTGTACGAACTCCTCGAGACGACCGCCCCGGGCCCGATGGTGACACTGAACCGGATCGTCGCGGTCGCGATGGTCCACGGCCCCGCCGCCGGACTGAAGCTACTCGACGACGTCGACCCGGCACTGCGCGACCATCACCGACTGGCCGCCGTCCGCGCACATCTCCTCGAGCTGTCCGGAGACGGCGCGGGGGCCCGGGACGCTTATCAGCTCGCGGCCCGGCTGACCCAGAGCACACCCGAGCAGCGGTACCTGCAGTCCCGCGCCGACGCGCTCTAGGCCGGGACGACTCCCGGTTTGCCGGCCTCCACGGCCCAGCGAGCAGTGGTCGACGACGGAGCATCGGGGACGGCGACGGACGCCACCGAACGCTCCTCGGTCAGCCAGCGGTCCCGGTCGACGTCCATCCGCAGCCAGCCGTGGGTACGGCCGTTGAAGTAACGCACCCAGGGGTTGAAGGCGGCGTTGGACTGCTCGGCGATCGGTACGAACGCGGCCGGGAAGTCCGAGGTGATCGATGTCGAGACGAACTCGCTGGCGACCACCGGCGCCGACGGGTCGTCCACCGTGAGCCGCAGGTCGTTGATCCAGGTCGAATGGATGTCACCGGCGATCACCACCGGGTTCGCGGCCTTGCTCGCGGCGATCGCAGCCAGCAACCGGCGGCGCTGCGGCGTGTACCCGTCCCACTGGTCCAGGTTGACCACCGACGCCGGTGGCGGGGTGACGAACCGGGTCGGCGCCATCATCACCTGCTGCCCGAGCACGTTCCACCGGCTGCGCGACGTCCGCAGACCCTCCAGCAGCCACTTCTCCTGCACCGGACCGGTCAGCGTGCCCGTCACGTTCGTGTCGCCGAGTACCTGCGACCCGAAGTCGGACGGCAGACCCCCGGTCGGCACACCGCCACCGGGCTGATCAGTGCGGTACTGCCGGGTGTCGAGCACGTTCAACCGCAGCAGCGTGCCGAAGTCGAAGCGGCGGTAGATCCGCAGGTCGGACCATCCGCTCCGGTTGGTCGCCCGTACGGGGGTGTGCTCGTACCAGGCCTGGTACGCCGCGGCGCGTTGGAGCTTGAACTGCTCGCGGGTCTGGTGCCACGGCGGGTCGTCCTGCTCGTCGACGAGACCCGCGTAGTTGTTCTCGGTCTCGTGGTCGTCCCACGTCGAGATGAACGGCAGTGCGGCATGAGCCGCCTGCAACGCCGGGTCGGACTTGTACAGCGCGTGCCGGTTCCGGTAGTCGGCGAGCGTGATCAGCTGATCGGCGCCCTGCGCGGTCCCGGACGACGGGTTGTGCTGCCGTACGGCGTCCTGCTGCGGGTCGTACTCGTAGATGTAGTCGCCGACGTGCAGCACCAGATCGAGATCGGACGCGGCGATGTCCCGGTACGCCCCGAAGTACCCGTTCTGCCAGTCCTGGCAGTTCGCGACGGCGAACCGCAATCGCGCGGCTGCATTTCCTGGAGCCGGCGCCGTCCGGGTGTGTCCGACGGGGCTGACGAATCTGCCGGTACGGAATCTGTAGAAGTAGTCACGGCCCGGCCGCAGCCCGGCGGCATCCACATGGACCGAGTGCGCCAGGTTCGGGCGGGCTGTCGCCGACCCGGCCCGGACGACGTGCCGGAAGCGCTCATCGGTTGCGACCTGCCAGCCGACCTGTACGGCGCGATCGCCCAGCAGATCGCCCAGCAGGCGGGTCCACAGGATCACGCGGTCCGGCAGCGGGTCGCCGCTGGCGATACCGAGGCCGAACGGGTCGCTGCGGATCGGGTTCGCGTGTGCCCGCCGTACGTCGACGACTCCACCCAGCGCGACTGCCGCACCCGCGGCACCCAGCAACGTCCGCCGCCCTACCACCTGTTCGCTCATCCCTACCCTCCCACGATGGCTGTCCGGTCACGAACCTTTGCCGCATCGTCGGGGTTGGTCAACAGCAGGTGGGCGTCGAGTAGCTGAACGCTAGGCAGCGAGTGGTCTGCCCCAGCTGAGTTCGGCCTGGATCGTCAGCTCGAGCAGGCCGTCATTCGCGTACGGCCGCACTGCTTCTTCGACGATCGTGTCGAAGTCTGCGGCCTCCTCGGGCGTCATCAGGTCGCGTGCCAGGCTCGACGTCGAGTGGAACTGTTCGACGTAGTCCGCGATCTTCTGGTGGTAGGTGACGGGCGCGGTCCGCGCCGTACCTGTTGGATCCAGCAGTCCGCGGTCCCGGATCGCGTCGACGACGTTGTAGTTCGTGTCGTGGTTCTTCTTGCGTGAGTGCTTCTTGATGGCCTGGACGACGCCGTCCCACCAGGGCATGTCCACCGGGCCGTGCTCGATCACGACGAGCTGGGCGTTCGGGGTCAGGTGCGGGACGATCCGCGCGAACGTCTCTTCCCACGGCATCCAGTGGATGCTGGCGCCGGCCGTCACCAGTGCGTACGGGCCGTCGAGGTCGGCGGCCTCGATCGGGTTGACCTGCCAGCTGAGGTTCGGGTGATCGCCGCCCGGGCGCTGTTTGCCCGCCGCGACCATCGGCTCGGAGAAGTCGATCGCGTCGACGTGCTCGACCCGCGGTGCGAGCGGTCGCGCGAGCGCCCCTTCCCCGGCGCCGATGTCGAGTACCCGCCGCGGCTCGTCGACGATCAGCTCCAGGAGCCGATCGAACACCTCGTCCGGGTACGGCGGCCGATGCTGATAGGCCTCCGCCACCGCCGGCTGCTGGAACGTCACCGCGAGCTCAGTCATGTCTCGGAGCGTAGACCGGGGCCTGCGGCGGCTCACCGAATTCTGCTGCCGGCCAACATGCTCCCGGTCGTAACCTGCGCGTTTCCTTCGGTCATTCAACGGAAACATCTGCTTCTTACCTTGAGGATCCACGTCAGCCGCGCGAGGGGGTGGGCCCTCATGTACGAGTACGTCGACCCGTTCATCGGGACCGGCGCCACCGACCTGCCCACGCCCAAGGGCCTGGCCGCGACCTGGTGGTGGCCCAAGCCGCAGGTCGGCAACACCCACCCGGGCGCCGTGCACCCATTCGGGATGGTGTCGGCCTGCCCGTACTCCGGGGCCTACCCGACCGGCTACGGGCTGTACGACTTCAACACCGAGGGTGTGCCCAACCTGTTGTACGACCGCCCGGTCGCGTCCGGCTTCACCCATTTCCAGCAGTCCGGTACCGGCGCGATCCGCAAGTACTACAACTACTTCCGGGTCACGCCGATGCTCGGCCCGCTCGACGACCTGGGCACCACGTGGGACCTGCTGGACGAGGTGGCCGAGCCCGGCTACTACGCGGCGACGCTGAGCTCTGGCGTGCGCTGTGAGATGACGGTCGGCCCCAAGTCGGCCGTCCACCGCTACACCTTCCCGGCGCATGACGCCGCCCGGATCGTCATCGACGCCTCGACCGGCGGCCTCGCCATCCCGCACAGCCAGACGGTGCCGCTGAAGGCGCATCTGGCGATGCTGGAACCCGGAGTGGCGCAGGGAGAGATCCACGTCGAGGGGGTGCCGCTGGCCGTACACCTGGAGGTCGACGCCCCGGGCTGGCGGCAGCTGCTGTGGTACGACCGGCGCCTGATGCCCGGCGGCACCCGCCTCGACTTCGACTACATCCGGCCGACCACACTGCGGCCGTTCGGGCTGATGTTCATGGGCCCCTCGCGCGCCGAGCAGACCGTCGAGGTGCGGCTCGGATTCTCCCTGCGCGGATGTGACACGGCCCGCGACAACCTGCACACGGACGTCGGCCGCGAGCAGATCACGTTCGCCGGGCGGCGCGACCGTACGGCGGCCACCTGGCGCGACCACCTCGGCAAGGTCACGATCGACGCCGAGTCCGGTGACCAGGCGACGGTTTTCGGCACCGCGCTGTACCACTCGCTGGTCAAGCCGTGCTTCGCCCCGGACGAGAGCCCGTCGTGGACGACCGACGGCCCGTACGCGTTCGACATCTGCACCATGTGGGACATCTACCGCACCCAGCTGCCGCTGATGACCACGCTGTTCCCGCAGCATTCGGTCGCGCTGGCCGGCGCGATGCTGTCGATCTGCGAGCAGGAGGGCAACCTGCCGATCGGCTACCGGATGGCCAAGGGCGCCGACCGGTTCTCCCGGCAGGGCAGCGCGCTCGCGCACACCTTCCTGGCCGACCTGTGCCAACTGGATCTGCCCGGTATCGACTGGGACTGGGCCATGGTCCACCTGGAGATGGACCTGCGCCGGACGTACGGCGAGGACTATCTGGTGCACGGTGTGGCGCATCCGATCAGCCACACCCTCGACCTGGCGTACGCGTACCACTGCACCGCGGCGATCGCCGGCAAGGTGCGCGACCGGCCGCTGGCCCAGCAGATGCGCGACCTCGCCCAACGCTGGCGGGCGGCGTACGACCCGAACACGGGCCTGCTGCGCGACTCGACGTTCTACGAGGGCGGCCGGTGGAACTACTCCTTCCGGCTGCTGCACGACATGCGCACCCGGATCGCGCTCGCCGGCGGCGACGAGGCGTTCGTCGGACTGCTCGACCGGTTCTTCGGGTACGACGCCGTACCGGTCACCCAGCCGGGAGTGGCACCGAGCGTGGCCGAGATGGACGCCGGATACGACCTGTGCCGGTTCGAGGGACTGAACAACGAGCCGGACTACGAGGCGCCGTGGTCCTACCACTACGCCGGACGGCCGGATCGGACGGCCGAGGTGGTGCATGCCGCGATCGCCAACCAGTTCGGCACCGGCCGGGGCGGGCTGCCCGGTAACGACGACTCCGGTGGGCTGTCCGCGTGGTACGTGTGGGCGACGCTCGGGCTGTTCCCGGTGGCTGGGCAGAACCTGTTCCTGGTGAGCGCGCCGGCCGTGGCGGAGTCCACGATCCGGCTGCCGGAGAGCGAACTGTCCATCACCACCAGGGGATTCGAGCCGGTCGAGGCCGGCGGACCGGTCTCCTACGTCCAATCCATCGCGGTGGACGGCAAGACCCTCGAACGTCCTTGGATCTCCGGCCGGGAACTGCGGCGCCTCCGCACCCTGCACATCGAGCTCGGCCCGCGGCCCTCCGGCTGGGGCACCCGAATCAGGCCGCCGTCCACATCCGATCCCATTGGAGGTGACGCATGAGCATCGCCGACTCCGCACCCACCCGCCGCCTGGTCCTTGTCGTCCGCGCCGACCCGGTGATCTGCGGGCATTCCGGTGAGGCACGCTGCCTGGCAGAGGTGGCGCTCACCCGTGGGTTCGACGACGTACGGATCGTGACGTGGCCGCTGGACGCGCTGGAGGCGGCCGGGCTGCCGATGAAACCGCTCGATCGCGTGCTGCCGTACAGCCCTGGCATCACCGTGGAGCGGCCCGATCCCGTCGGCGACTACCGGGTTCCGGACGGGCGCTACCTGTCGGGGCTGATCGGGCGGCTGGTCGAGCTGTTCAGCGACGGCGTGCCGACGGTGGCGATGTCGCTGTACCTGAGCCCGCACGCGATCGCCGTACAGGAGGCCGTCCAGGTGGCGCGCCAGCTCGGGCCCGCACGGATCACCACGGTGGCCGAGGCGGTGGGCTCGGACATCACCAACGTGGTGCGTGAGTGCGTGAACACCGGCCGGTTCGGGGCGGCCGCGCACATCCTGTCGGTCTACCTGGCGGCCGACCACTGCGTGGCGGTGTCGGAGTACACCAGGGACCTGATCGTGGCCTCGGCGGCGACCCTCGACGGCATGGCCGGTACGACGTTCGCGCAGCGGTGCCGGGAGCGGATCGCCATTTCCTACCCGGCCGTCGACTCCTGGCCGTACCTGTCGCTCACCGATGACAGGATCGTCGAAACTCTTGCCCGGCGCGGCCTTGCGCGAGATGGGTACGTGTTGTTCCTGTCCCGGATCGCGTCCGCGAAGGGCGTCGACGACCTGATCGACGCGTACGCCGGGTCGCGGTCGGCCTCGCAGGTCGAGTTGGTGCTCGCTGGGCGCGGGCCGCAGGAAGCCGAGGTGGTGGCACGGGTGGCGGCAGCGGGCCTGGGCGAACGGGTGCGCGTGCTGACCGATGTGGACGACGCGGAGAAGCCGGCGCTGATGGCCGGGAGTGCGGCGTTCGTGCTGCCGACCCGCGAACAGCCGGAGTTCGTGGAGACGTTCGGGATCGCGCTGGTCGAGAAGGCGCTCGCCGGCGGCGGGCCGATCATCACCTGCGCGACCGGCGGCGTACCCGAGGCGGTCGGTGACACGGCCCTGCTGGTGCCGCAGCGAGACCCGGCCACGCTGCGGACCGTGCTGGACGAGGTCGTGTGCGACTGGACCCACGAGCAGCGGGCGGACGCCGAGCGGCGCGCGCGGGCGCACGCACTGCAGTTCGACCGGGTTGCGGTGTTCGACCGCCTCTTCGCACTCACCGAACCGCCTGCCGTCCAACTCGCCTGACGGCTTACTCCCAGACGGTCGCGCGCTGCTCGAAGTACGCCGGATCGCTGTGAACCGGGATGACACAGAGCAGGTGACCACCCGGCGCCCGCAGCGTGTGGCAGCCTTGCCAACTGGCAACCTCGACCGCACCGATCCCGGTCAGACGCGCGACCTCCGCGGGTACGTCGTCGGTCTCGATGTCCAGGTGATACCGCGGCTCGTCGTCAACGGACTGAATCGCAGTCACGTACCCGGGAACAGCATCATGCAAGCTGACAAACTGCGGCTCCCCCTCCGGCGACGAAGTCCGCACCCCGAGCGCGGCGGACCAGAACGCCGTGGCGTCATCCACCTCGTCCCGCCGAACGTCGATCAGAAACGTGGACACTCGACTCCGATGCATGCCGACCAACTTAGTCATAGGTGGCTTGGGCCTGCCAGGTGGTTTGGTGGAGGGTGAGGAGCCAGGCTCGGGTGTCGGCGGTTTGGAACTGGAAGCGGGCCTGGCGGGACTCGGTGGTGGGGTCCCACCAGCGTTCCGTGGTGAGCCAGGGGCCGGCCCAGGCGGTGATCGGGTGGATCTTGTTGCTGTCGGCAAGTTGAAGGCCGGTGGGGGTGGCGGACAGTTCGCCGCGGGCGGTGACCGCGACCTGGGTGCCGTCGGCGGCGAACACCTTCGCGGGGATCGGCTCCGGGAAGACCGTGGTCGGTGCCAGGGCCGGCCAGCGCTTCGGGTCCGCGCCGGTGATCGCGCCCGGCCACGGCTGGTCCGGTGGGCGGGCCGGCACCGGCGGATCGCCCCACGGGACCAGCGTCTGCCGCTCCGCGAAGCCGCGACCGCCGCCGATCACCACCGACACCACCGCGCCGTGACCGAGCATGCTCTGCACCCGCGACAACGCCCGGTGGATCCGCTCGTCGGGGCCGCCGCCCCACAACCCGTCGACATGCGCGCCGACCGGATCCGCCTGGTCCGGGATCAGCCGGATCCGGACGACCGGTGACGTCAGCTCGCTGGTCGCCGTACCGCTCCCCTGCAGTTGCCAGCGCACCCGGTCCACCACGTCCGCCGCAGTGAACCAGCGCGGGTGCAGCCACTCCCGCTCGTGGATCCGCCCGGACTCGGTGCCGACCTCGACCCGCAGCGTCGTACACACCAGTCCGAGCTCGGTCAGCCGGGCGATCAGTTCGTCGGCGATCGCCCGGACCGCGAACGCGACCTGGTCGACCCGGTCCACCGGCGGCTCGAAGTCGAGCGTCCGGGTGAGCTCCGGCGGGATCTCCCGGCCGGTCACCGGGCGATCGTCGGACCCCCGGGCGAGCCGATGGGCGAAGGCGCCGTCCGGGCCGAACCGGGTCAGCACCTCGGTCCGGGGCAACTGCGCGAACGCCCCCAGCGACCGCAACCCCAGCCGCCGCAGCAGATCGGTGAGCGCCGGCTGCTCGAGGACGTCGACCGACAGCGGCGCGAGGAACTCCGGTGAACCGTCCGGCGGCACCACGTGCACCCGGGTCCGCGCGGAACTCACCCGGGCCGCCTGCTCCGCGGCGAACGGGCCGTCGGCGATCCCGATCCGGCTGCCGTGCACGTCGAACGTCTCGAGCCGGTCGAGCAGCTTCTCCGCGGCCGCCTCCTCAGTGCCGTAGAACCGCGCCGGGCCGCGTGCCTTCAACGCGCACATCCCCGGACGGATCACCTGCACCCCCGGCGTGATCGCCTCCAGGCACGAGAGCACCGGGTCGAACGCCCGCGCGTCGATCACCGGGTCGTACTTCAGCACGACCAGCTCCGGGCACCGCGACTGCGCGTCCCGGGCCCGCTGCCCGCGCCGTACCCCTTCGGCGCGGGCGGTGGCGGAGGTGGCGAGCACCTTTCCCTTCTCCAGGACGGCGATCGGCTCGTCCGGTGATCGCCCGGTCGCCACCGCGGCCGCCGCCACCGGCCAGTCCGGCACCCAGATCACCATCGTCCGGGTCAGCCCGCCCATCAGCCCACCGCCTCGATCTGCTCGGCCCACTCTCGCGACCGGCCTTCAGCGGTCCCGGTGGAGCGGATCGTGCCGTCGGTGGCAGGTAGCCAGAGCTCGTGGCGAGCCCTTACGGCGGCGCGCCGTCCGGTCACCGCGACGGTCGCGCGGCGGGCGGCGAGCAGTCCTTCGCCGTCGCCGAGACCGGTCCAGGTGTTGCTCTCGATCTCGAACCGGGCCTCGCTGCCGGGCCAGGACCCGTACGCGATCAGCATCGCGCCGCGGGTCCGGAGCCGCGCGGCGAGCCGGGACGCCTCACCCGGTGTCACCTCGCCGGGCGGGCGGACGACCACCACGGTCAGCGCGTCGACCAGCGCGGCGACGACGCTCAGCCACTCCGGCCCCGGGTCCGGAACGAGCACGAGACGCTCCAGGTCCACCCCGAGCCCGCGCGCCGCTTCGGCCCCGAACGACGGCACGCCGACCACGCCGCACCAGGCCCCTTCCGCGGACGGCCCGGCCATCAGCGCCATCACCAGCGCGGCACTCCCGCGCACCGAGTACACCGAACCGCCGCGCAGGCTTGCTCCCGCCAGCAACTCACCCACCGCCGGATGCGTCGGCAGCTCCCGATCCACCCCCGCCGTGTCCAAAGCCTGCTGCACCCGGGCCGCCGAGGGCACCCGGGTCGTCCTCGCCTCAGGCCCCGGATCGGCTTCGGCGGCGCCCTTCTGCGCCTTCGCCCTGGCGAGGAGCAGGCGAGCGTGATCGAGCGCCGTGACCCGACCTCCCACTGCCTCGCTCCCCGTCATGACTCCATGTTCGAACACCTGTTCGAACAAGTCAATCCGGTCGTCCACAGGCCCGGGGCTGGCTAGAGTCCGGGGCATGCGACGCGTCGATCACCCTCGGTTCACCAGCGCGTTGCGGCAGGTCGAGGACAGTATCGACGCCGCCTGGGACAGTTTCTGCACAGAGTCCGGAGGTACGGCGGAAGCGCGCGAGCTGGCCGAGGTCGTGCTGCAGGACACCTCCGAGTTCGACTGGCGGGTCGTGGACGGCGCGCTGAACCAGCTGATCTGCCCGGACTGCGGTGCCACGCTCGGCGCCGGCGACTCCGGGTGCCCGAGCTGCGACAAGGCGAACGGCTTCCGGTTCGCGGCACAGGAGACCGACCGCCCCGGCGTACCTCCCGGCAACGAGCACGCGATCCGCGTGTCCTCGGCAGTCGCCCGCACCCGCCACCGCTACTCCCCCCGCGCCCGCGCGGGCTACGAGCTCTTCCTTCCAGACCTGCTCGAGGGCGCCTTGCCCACCACAGCGCAGGCCCAACGCGCCAAACACCTCATCAACCAGCTCACGGACGACGAACTGGAGCGCCTCATCACCCCGGCAGACATAGGGTGAGTGTCATGCCAAGGACTATTGCCACCAACACCAAGGTCGAGCTGGACGGGTTGCTGGAGTTTGTGCGGCCGCGTCATCACATGCTGCTGATGACCACCCGGGCCGACGGGACAGTACAGGCGTCGCCGGTGTCGGGTGGGGTGGACACCGAGGGGCGGATTGTCATCTCGTCGTACCCGGAGCGGGCGAAGAGCACGAACGTCAAGCGGGCCGGCAAGGCCAGCGTGGTCGTGCTGTCGGACGAGTGGAACGGCGCATGGGTGCAGGTAGACGGCAGCGGTGAAGTGATCGAGCTACCGGACGCAGTGGACGCGCTGGTCGACTACTACCGCTCCATCTCCGGTGAGCACCCGGACTGGGACGAGTACCGCGAGGCGATGGTGAAGCAGGGCAAGTGCCTCATCCGCATCACCCCGGAGCGCTGGAGCCCGATCGCCACCGGCGGCTTCCCGGCCCACCTAGCTGACTGATGCGGACGGCACTGGTCGTCCACGCGCATCCGGACGACGAGGTCTTCGCCACAGGCGCCGCCACGTCTGTGCTGAGCGAGCAGGGCTGGCACGTCGTACTGCGAGTCGCTACCGCCGGCATGCACGGAGCCCTCGATCACCTCAGCGCCTCCTGCTCGCTGCTCGGAATCAAGGAATGGGACTGGCTGGGAGCCGTGGACCAGTGGATCGACGACGGCGGTCGCAGTGGACCACGCTCGTTGGCCACAGCGTCGCCGGACGACCTGGCGGAAGCGATCGAGGTCGCGGCTGCTGTGGTCGAGCCGGAGCTCATCCTCACCGTCGGCAGTGACGGACTGACTGGTCACCCGGACCACATCGCCATCTCACAAGGGGTCCAGCGGGCACGCGTCAACTGCCGTGTCCTGGGTGCACGTGTCAGAGCGCAGGACGTGCGTGCGGGCCAGCAGCTGATCCAGCAGCTCGCCCCAGGTGAGCAGGTCGGGTCGGGCCACGTCAAAGGGTGCGATACGCCGCTGGAAGTGATCGGCGGAGCATCCGAGCAGCGACGGCGGCAGGCACTGGACGAGTACTACGACGGCCTGGGCAGTAAGCCGCTCGACGAACTCCTGGGAGTGCACCGGTCGAGCAGTGACGGTCTGCTGCTGCGTGCGGTGTTCGACGCGACGGGCTGGCAGCAGGACCGGTTCGAAGAACTTACTGCTTGGAGCGGCGCTCCATCGTCTCGGTGATGCGCTGCATGGCGCCCTCCAGGTGCTCGCGCAGCGCTGCCTCCGCGCCCTCCTCGTCGTGCGCCAGGCACGCGTCGAGAATCGCCTGGTGCTCGCGCCGGGTCTGCTCGATCCGGGCCTTGGTCTGCCGCGAACCGAACCGGTAGCGCTCGCTGTTCTGCCAGACGGGCTCGATCGCCCGCGGCAGCCACCGCGAGCCGCCGGAGCGGTAGATCGCGAAGTGGAACTCGGTGTGCGCCTGCCGGGACGCGATGTTGTCGCCCAGCTTCGACAGCCGGACATGCTCGGCCAGTGCGGTCCGGGCGGCCGCCGCGTCCGAGTCCGAGAACCGTGTCGCGGCCGCACGAACGGCCAGCGACTCCAGGGCCAGCCGGGTCTCGTGGGTGTCGCGCAGGTCCTCCATCGACAGCTCCCGCACCCAGGCGCCCTTGTGCGGGACGATCTCGACCAGTCCGAGCGCCGCCATCCGCCGGAGCCCCTCCCGGATCGGCATCTGGCTCATGTCCAGTCGCTTGGCGAGCTCCTCCAGCCGGAGCGCCGTACCGCTGGGAAGTTCGCCGGACAGGATGAGCTCGTGCAGCTCGGCGGCAGCTTCCTCGGCGAGCGTACGACGCCCTGTCGGTCCCCCAGGCGTGAGCTCGAGTCGTCGGATCATCAGTAGCGGGCTGCCTCTCTCCTCTAGATGCCCTCTTCGGCTCTGGAGGTACCGTAGCCGCCGACCGGGTATCTGGCGGCCTTCGACCACAGATTGCCCAGTAAATACAAGTGGTCTAGGCCACCGGCCGTTCGCTCAGAGAGCCGTCAGGTCCAGCAGAACGCGGCCCGCCGGCCGGTCCAGCACCTCGCCGATCCGGTCCGCCGGTACGACGTCGTAGTCAGCTCGCCAGGTCATCGAGGCGATATCGGCCAGCGCCTGACCGACCGCATCCGGTGCCAGCGTGGTCCGCTGCAGGTTCACCGGCAGCACCCGCAGGTCCCGGCCGATCAACTGGTGCAGATCGATCGTGGTGAACTCACCGGCCTTGTAGCCCAGTACGGCGATCCGTCCGCCCGGAGAGATGTGTCCGAGCACCCCACCGGCCACCGGACCACCCATGGTGTCGATGACCGCGTCGCACCACGGCAGCTCCCGACCCACCTGTCCCAGACCGTCCACGCGGACGACCTGATCCACCAGCCCGGCCGCACCGTCGGCGCGGTCGTCCAGCGACACCAGACCGATCACCCGGGACGCACCGGCCGACCGTGCGATCGCAGCACACAGGTGCCCGACCAGACCGGTGACGCCGGTGACCACGACCGTCTCGCCCTCCTGTACGTCGGCCACTCGTCGCACGGCGGTGTGCGCCGTCAACGCCGGTGTCATCAGCGCGAGCGCCGTAGCCGGCTCCAGCGACGACGGCAGCCGATGTACGGCGGCATTCGGGACGACGGCGTACCGGCCCCAGACTCCGTCCCGGGTCACGCCAAGGCCCTCGCCACGGACCACCACCGGCGTACCCGCCTCGGCGACGTCCGAACTCACCACGACGCCGGCGCCTTCGGTGCCAGGCACGAACGGCCCGGCCGGCTGCTTTCCGGCCAGGGTCGACCGGTCCAGCGGAGTCACCGCGGCCAGCCGCATCTCCACCAACGTCTCACCGGGACCGGCGGTCAGCTCGACCTCTTCGGCCTTCAGTTGCTCCCCTGGTCCATGACTGCGCAGGACAGTCCCCCGTGTACTCACGCCTCTACCCCGTTCCCCACGATTTGATATCTGATCACAACCTCGATCAGACCGAAAACACGTCTCACCACTCGGCGACCTCCTTCGCCAGCGGCCGGGTCAGCACCTCGGCAGCAGCGGACCGTGCGGCGGACACCTCGTCGCTGCCCATCGGGAACGGCCAGTCACTCCCGGCCAGTACCCGCTCGGGCCCGAACGTCTTGGTCAGCAACTCCAGTACGGCGTCGTCGTGGACCAGATCGTCGACGTAGAAGCGACGCAGGGCCTCGGCCACCGGCAGGGACACCGGCTCGATCCCGGGGCGTTCCTGGTCGATCCCGCGCTGCCACCGTCCGGCGACGGCCGCCGTCACACCACCCCCATGGCACAAACAGAACCGGATTCCCGGGAACCGCCCCGGCACGTCCGCGAAGACGAGCGAAGCCGCCGCCAGTCCGGTCTCGTACGGATTCCCCAACAGGTTCGACAGGTAAAACGAATCAAGCCGCTTGTCGTCACTGTGTCCCGGGTGAATCAGCGTGAACGCCTCCAGAGCGTCCAGCACCCGCCACACCGGATCCAGACCGGCGTAGCTCGGCGTACCGAAGGCAAAACCGCTGAAGACACCCTCACTGGCCAGTGCGGCGGCTACGGAGGGTGCGGCCGGGTCGAGCAGCGGCAGGTGCGCCAGTACGCGCAGCTGCGGTGTGGCGAGCTCCCGGAGTCCCTGGTTCACCAGCTCCGTCCACTCGAGGCTGGCGTCGTACCGGAAGAGGGCCGGCGGCACTGACACCACGGCACCGTCCAGGTCCTGTGACGAGACCCAGTGCAGCAGTGCGGCCGGGTCGGCGAGCCGCCGCAGCGGCAGCCGCTCCCCGTCGACGACCAGCGAACCGTTGTCGACGGACAACCCGAACTCACCCCGGTGCGCCGCCGCCAGTACGGTCGGCGGGATCAGGTGCGTGTGGACGTCCCAGCCGGCCATGTCAGCGGGCGTCCTCGTCGTTGTCGTAGAAGTCCGGACGCTCCGGGTAGTGCGGACCGTCGTACACCTCCAGCAGGACAGAGGTCTCCTCTGCCCGCGTGGGCCCGTGGACGGCGCCCTTCGGATTCCAGTAGAAGCTGCCCTTGGTCAGCGTCGTCCCGGTCGGCAGGTACACGTACCGGCCGGACAGGCAGAACATGAACTGGTTCGAGGCGTGCTTGTGCTCCGACGGGATGCCGGCGCCCTTCTCGAACCGCACCAGGGCGATCGACGCCTCGGTCACCGGGTCCCGCCACAGCATCTTGTGGGACAGGCCGTCCAGTGACTTCTCCACCCACTCCAGGTCGTCCGTCTGCAGCAGGATCTCCCGCAGCGGCTCGTCGAAACTCATGGCACCTCCCGACCGGTGACCCGCGTGTACAGCTCCTCGGCCACACCAGTACCCATCGGAGCCACCGCAGCGATATGGCCGTCCGGCCGGATCAGTACGACGCTGTCCGCCGGTACGCCGTACCTCTTGGTGGCGACACTGCCCGGATCGAACAGGGCCCTGTCCCGCAGACCGGAGTCGTGCGGCGCGTCCCACCGGGACACCGCGTAGTGCCGCAACGCCGGCGACTCGTTCACCGGGATCTCCGGCCGGCGCCGTACGTCGGTGAAGTACAGCGCCACGAACGCGTCACGGCACAGGTCGTGGATCGTCGTACGACCTGTCGGGCTCTGCAGTACGAGGTCCGGCGCCCGGTCACCCGCTCGGACGGCAGGCGGCGCGGCGGACGTCGCCACCATCGACCAGTCGCCCACACCGTCGACGTCCAGCCGCACACTCAGCAGCGTCCGGTTGTACGCCGTGGCCCACGCGCCGGTGTCCTCGGTGACAGCACCGCGCTGGAAGGACATGTACTTGCGGGCCGCCTCCGCCATCTCGCCCGAGCCCTCGATCGCTACCGGCCGCTGCTCCTGCTCGTAGCCGTCCAGCAGCCCCTCAGAGGCCCAGCCACGCAGCACCCAGGCCAGCCGCCACGGGAGGTTGGACGCGTCCAGCGCACCCGTGTTCAGACCGAGCGCCCACATCGGCGTGATGAGGTGCGCCGCGTCGCCCATCAGGAAGACCTTGCGATCGGCACTCCACTGCTCGGCCACACGGTGGTGCACGTTGTAGACGACCGAACCCATCAGCTCGATCCGGTCCACCTCGCCGATGAACTGCTTCACCTTCACCAGGAGGTCCTCGTCACCCGGTGCGTCGGCGCCGGGCGCCAGCGGGAACAGGAACCGCCAGTTGTCCGGCTGCCGGATCAGCACCATCCACTCGGACTTGTCCGCGAAGTAGGCGAGGTACGGGTAGTCCCTGACGTTGTCGACGTCCAGGTCCACCACGACATCGATCAGCATGTACCGCTCGGGCAGGGTCTCCCCCACCACCTTCACACCGAGCGCGTCGCGGATCCGCGAACGCCCGCCGTCACAGGCCAGCAGGTACGAGGCTTCCAGCTCCTGCGGACCGTCAGGGGTCTCCAGTTGCAGTACGACGCGATCGTCGCGGACCTCGAACGACGTCATCCGGTGCTGCGTACGCACCGGCTCCGGAAGAGCAGCCGCCAGCAGCGGCTCCATCTTCTGCTGCGGCAGGTTGATGACGAACGGGAACTGGGTGTCGTTGACCAGCTCGGCCAGCTGCACCGAAGCCCGCGGAGTGTTGGTGGCCCGGTCGATGTCGCCGATCTCGTCGATCCGCAGCGCGGCGCCGAGGATGCCGTCCACCGCGCCATACCGGTTCCAGATCTCCAGCGTCCGGCTGAGCGTCGTACCGGCCTTCGTGTCGGACGACAGGACCGCGTCCTCCTCCAGCAGCACGTACGGGATGCCGTAGTGCGCGAGACCGAGCGCGGTGGTCAGACCGATCGGTCCGGCACCCACCACGGCAACAGGCAGCTGTTCAGTCACTTACTACTCCACAAAGCTCGTGAGCTTGGCAAAAGCACGTTCCCGGGTCAGCACAGACGCGGTCATCGCCGCCGCGTCGGACAGCAGGAACAGCAACGGGCCGACCACGTCCTCGGGGTCGCCGATACCTATGGTGTCCTGCCAGTGCTCCCGGTCCGCACCGGCGTTCGCACTGCGGAACTGCTCGGTGTCGATGACGCCTGGCGCGACGACGTTCACCCTGACCCGGTCGCCGGCCACCTCCACCGCCAGCGTCTTGGCGAACGCCACCAGCGCCGCCTTGCTCGCCGCGTACGCCGCAGCGCCCGCGAACCCGGTCGACGCCATCCCGGACGTGAACACCACCACCGAACCGGACTGCCGCGCCACCATGTGCGGTACGACGGCCTGACACGCCCAGACCACACCGTCCAGGTTCACCTGCAACGTGCGGGTCCACTCGGCCGCATCCATCTCCAGCACCGGCGACCGCGGTTGCACCGCCGCACCGGCGACCAGACCGTCGATACGCCCGTACCGCTCCAGGACACCCGCAACAGCGCGCTCCACGGACGCACGGTCCGCCACGTCGACCTCGACGTACTCAAGAGCACCAGCCGGCTTCGTGACGTCGAAGACCACCGCCGTACCGCCGGCAGCGTTCACAGCGGCAGCCAGCGCCGCACCGATGCCCTGAGCGCCACCGGTGATCACCACGACCTCACCGGTCGCGTCGAAGCGCACCTTCATGACGTCTCCTTCGGCCCCGACGACTGCTCGGACGCCTGCTTCGAGGTCATCGTCTCGGTGATTCGCTGGAACGCGCCGGCCAGGTGACTGCGCAACGCCTGCTCGGCCGCGTCCGGGTCCCGGGCCACGCACGCGTCCAGGATCGCCTGGTGCTCCTGCCGGCTCCGCTCGATCAGGAACGCGGTCGGACGACTGCCGAACCGGTACCGCTCGCTGTTCTGCCAGACCGGCTCGATTGCCCGCGGCAACCACTGCGAACCACTGGCCCGGTAGATCGCGAAGTGGAAGTCCGCATGGGCCTCACGGGCACCCGTGGAGTCCTCCGCGCGTGACAACCGGAGGTGCTCGGCCAGTGCGGCCGCTGCCTTCGTCAGGTCCTCTTCGGTGAAGTGGGCCGCAGCCGCGCGTACTGCGAGGCTCTCCAACGCCAGCCGCGTCTCGTGCGTGTCTCGCAGGTCCGACAACGACAGGTCGCGTACCCAGGCGCCACGGTGCGGGATGATCTCGACCAGCCCCAGGGCCTCCAGCCGCCGGAGTCCTTCCCGTACGGGCATCTGGCTCATCTCGAGCCGGCTGGCCAGCTCCACAAGGCGAAGAGGCGTACCACTGGGTAACTCACCCGAAAGGATCAGCTGATGCAGCTCCGCGGCCGCGTGCTCGGCGAGAGTACGGCGACCGCCCTTGCCGCCCCCTGGCAGCAGCTCCAGTGGCCCGCTCATGCGCGGACCACCCGGTTGCGCAAGGTGCCGAGCTTGTCGGACCGGGTGACGACCACGTCGCCCTCCTGCAGGAACACCTGGGGCTCACGGGCGTTCCCGATGCCGGCCGGCGTACCGGTGAGCAGCAGGTCGCCCGGGCGCAACGTCATACCGAACGACAGCTCACTGATCAGCGTGGCGACGTCGAACGCCATCTGCCGGGTCGACGCGTCTTGGCGTACGTCGTCGTTCACCAGGCACTGCAGGTGGATGTCCTGCGGGTCGCCCACCTCGTCGGCGGTGACGATCCACGGACCCAGCGGCATGGTGTCGTCGACGCTCTTGCCCTTCAGCCACTGCCCGCCGTGCGCACGCTGCAGGTCCCGCTGCGACACGTCGTTGGCCAGCGTGTAGCCCCAGACATGGTCGAGCGCCTCGTCGACCGCGATGTTCTTGCCGGTCCTCCCGATCACCAGCGCGACCTCGGCCTCGTAGTCCCACTTGGCCGAGATCGCCGGGTCCCAGGCGATGTCGTCGTACGGGCCGATCACCACGTCCGGACCCTTGGTGAAGAACGTCGGGTGCTCGGGCCGGTCCACGTCCTGGCCCTCGCGCTTACCCTTGCTCTCCTCGAAGTGGTCCCAGTAGTTCCACCCGGTGCACAGGATGTCGCGCCGGAACCGCCGCAGGGGTGCACGCAGCAGCTCCTCGGCGAACGGCACCTTCACCCCCGTCGGCGCCGCGCCGGACTCGATCACCTCGGTCAGGTCCGTTGCGTCGAGCAACAACACCGAATCGCCGTCGAGTACGCCGGGCCGCTCGCTCCCGGCGTCCTCCACCATCACGTACTTCATCTCAGGTCCACTCAACGCCACGCATCACGGTCACCCCCTGGCTAGGCGATCACGGCGATCGCGTTGATCTCGATCAGGTAGTCCGGGTGCGCGAGCTTGCTGACCTCGACCATCGTCGAGGCCGGGAGCGGCTCGGTGAAGTACTGCGCGCGGATCTCGTGGATCTTGGCGAAGTCCTCCATGTTGCGCACGTACACGTCCACCCGGCAGACGTCCGCGAGCGTGCCGCCGGCCGCCTCGACCGCCGACTTCACGTTCTCGCAGACCTGCCGGGTCTGCTCCCGGACGTCACCGACGCCGGCGATGCCGCCGTCCGGCCGGCGAGCGGTCATGCCGGACACGAACACCAGCCGCCCGGTCGCCTCGATCGTGGTCGCCTGCGAGAACACCCCGTTCGGGCTCCGCAGCGCGTCCGTGGACACCTGTGTCTTCGGCATCAGCTCAACACCCCTCCCGACGGGATGACAGCGCCGACCGCGCGTGCGGCCGCCAGCAGCCCGTCCAGTCCCGACCTCTCGATCCGTACGCCGTTACGCCGCTGCTGCGCCGCACGCTCGGCCTCGATCTCCCCCGGCAGGTACAACCGGTTCACGCCCGGCGCCGTCGCACTCCCCCGCACGCGAGCGGCCAGTCCCGACGAGCGGCGTTTGAAGTCCTCCACGCCGCCCATCAGCTCCGGGTCGATCGCCAGGAACAGGTGTGCGCAGTCGTTCGGCCGGTCCGGCTCGCGGTACAGCGGGCGTACCTGGTCGCCCCACCCGCCACCGCTCAGAACGCCGGTGAGCACGTCGATCATCAATGCCAGCCCGAAGCCCTTGTGACCCGCGGCCGGCAGCAGCATGCCGAGCACCGCCTCGTCCGGATCAGTGGTCGGCGTCCCCGAGGGGTCGGTGGCCCACGTGTCCGGGATCGGCCGCCCGGCCGAGGCCGCGAGCCGGATCTTGCCCAGGGCAACAGCCGACAACGCCATGTCCAGAACGATCTCGACGCCCGCCGTGGTCGGCACCGCGATGGCGAGCGGGTTGTTGCCGACCAGCCGTTCCGCGCCGCCCGGGGCGGGCATCAGCGGCGTGGTGTTGGACATCGCGATACCGATACACCCCGCCTGGCCGGCCTGCATCGCCCAGCGGCTGGCCGCGCCGAAGTGGTGGGCGTTGCGCACCGAGACGATGCCGATCCCGTACCGGCCGGCGCGCTCGATCGCGTGCCGCATCGCCTGCGGGCTGGACAGCTGGCCCATCCCGCCGCGGGCGTCCACCACCATCGCGGCACCGGCGTCGAACAGGACGTCGAGCTCGCGTTCCCGGGTCACTCCACCGGCGTTCAGGCGTTCGACGTACATCGGGACCAGCATCACGCCGTGCGAGCTGACGCCGCGCAGGTCCGCCTCGACGAGCGCGGTCGCGATCTCGGTCGCGTCCGCGGACTCGAACCCGAGCGCCGTGAACACCCCCGCCACGGTCGCCTCCAGCCACTCGGGCCGAACCAGCACCCGCCGATCCGCATCAGAAGCTTGTGCGGTCATCGCTTCTCCTGGGCCCAGGGCAGGAGCCAGTGCTCCAGCAGGACCAGGGCGTAGAACAAGACGATGCTCATCACGCTCAGCAGGGTGATCGCGGCGAACGCCAGTGTGGTGTCGGCGCTCGCGCCGGACTGCTGGATGACGTACCCGAGTCCCTTGGTGGCGCCAACGAACTCGGAGATCACCGAACCGATCACCGCCAGCGAGATCGCCACCTTGAACCCGGTGAAGATCTGCGGCATCGCGTACCGCAGCCGGAGCTTGAAGAACTCCTGCGCCCGGCTCGCGTTCAGCGACCGCATCAGCTCGACCAGCTCGGTCGGCGTCGACTTCATCCCCTGCGCCGTCGAGATGACGATCGGGAAGAAGCACATCAGCAGCACCATCACGACCTTCGGCCACTGCCCGAAGCCCATCCAGATCACCAGCAGCGGCGCGATCGCCACCTTCGGGATCGAGTTCACCATCAGCAGCAGCGGGTACACCAGCCGCTCCAGCACCACCGAGCGGACGATCACCAGCGCGATCGGTACGCCGATCACGATCGCGAGACCGAAGCCCTCGATCGTCTCGAGCATCGACGTACCGGTCTCCTGCAGCAGGTAGCCGGGCTGGTCGAAGAACTTGACCACCACGTCCCACGGACTCGGCAACAGGTACGGCTCGATCGAGAACGCGATCGTCGCGCCCCACCACAACCCGATCGCGACCGCCAGGCCGACGATCGGGAGGAGCACGGCGGCGACCGGGGAATCGGTCAGCCAGGTCCGCTTCGGCATCGTCCGTCGGCTCATCCCGGCCGCACCTCGTCGACCGGTTCTTTTTCGGACAGCAGCGCGTGCAGCCGGCCGCTGATCGCGGCGACCTCGGTGAGGTGCGCGTTCTGGCCGAGGCTGCGCGGCCGCGGGATGTCGATGTCCACGACCTCCCGCATCCGGCCCGGCCGCGGGGTCAGCACGACCACCCGGTCGGCCAGGACGACGGCCTCCTCGATCGAGTGCGTGACGAACACGATCGTGGTGGACAGCTCCATCTTGATCCGCTGCAGCTCCTCGGACAGCTCGGTCCGGGTCAGTGCGTCGAGCGCGGAGAACGGCTCGTCCATCAGCATCACCTGCGGGTCGCGGATCAGCGACCGGCACAGCGAGACCCGCTGCTGCATACCGCCGGACAGCTCGTGCGGCAGCCGCCGCTCGAACCCCTGCAACCCGACCAGCTCGAGCAGCTGATGGGCCCTTTCCCTGTACTCCGCCTTGTTCCGGTCGCCCTTGTCGATCTCGACCGGCAGGAGCACGTTCGAGAGCACCGAACGCCACGGCAGCAGCGCCGGCCGCTGGAACATGAACGAGACGTCCCGGCGCGGTCCGGTGACGGGTTTCCCCGCCACCTGAACCGCACCGGACGTCGGAGGCAACAGGCCCGCGATCAGCCGGAGCAGCGTGGACTTGCCACAGCCGGACCGGCCGATCAGCGTGACGAACTCACCGCCACGGACGTGCAGGTCGATCTTCTCCAGGGCGGTCACCTGGCCCTCGCGTCCGTCGAAGACCTGCCCCACGCCGTCCAGGCGAATCATCCGGTTCCTGTACTCCTACCGTCAGCTCTTCGGAGCCAGGTTCAGCGTCACGACGTCCTCGGGCTTGATCGCGCCCTTGCCGATCGCCTGCGACTCCTCGAGCAGCGAGATGACCTTCTGCACCCGCTCCTGCGTGACCTCGCCCAGCGGACCCTTGAAGTCCTCCGGCTTGATGTACTCCTTCATGATCTCGAGTTCCTTGGTGGCCACCGCGAGATCCGTGTTGGGCACGTACTTCTTCAGCGTCGCGGCCGCCGCGGCCGGGTCGGCGTAGGTGTCCTGCAGACCCTTGAGCAGGGCGTTGGAGAACTTCTTCACCTGGTCCGGGTGGTCCTTCGCGAGGTCCGACCGGGTGATGATCGCGTTCCCGTACAGGTCCGGCAGCACCTTGCCGTACGGCAGCGTGATGACCTTGCGGTGCTTCTCCTTGTCGGCGTTCGCGATCAGCGGCTCGCCGACCATGAACTGGCCGATGCCCTGCACCTTGCCGGACGCCAGCAGGGCCGGCAGCCCCGGCGGCGGCGACGGCAGGAAGGTGACGGTCTTCGGGTCGATCCCGACCGCCTTGGCGTAGACCGGGAACATCACCGTGTTGGTGGACCCCGGCTGGTCGCCGATCGTCTTGCCGGGCAGGTCCTTCGGACCGTTGATGCCCAGGCCCTCCAGGGACATGATCCCGGCCATCGAGCGCTGGTGGATCATGCCGACGGTGGTGACCGGGAGCTTCTGCTTGGCGAGTGTGATCGCGATGGCGGTGAAGTCGCCGATGCCGTAGTCGGCCTGACCGCCGGCCACCAACTTCATCACGTCGACGGTGCCGGAACCAGGCGTGATCTTGACGTCGAAGCCGGCGTCCTTGAAGTAGCCCTTCTCCAGCGCGACGTACGCGTACGCCTCCCGGCCGAAGGTGTTGAACGACGTCAGGTAGCTCACCTTCTGCAGTCCGTCACCGGCTGCCGCGCCGTCCTTGTTGTCGTCACCGTTGCACGCACTCACCAGGGCGAGCCCCAGGACCGCCATCAGGGCGATGACGGAACGCCTCAACCTCATATCGACCTCTCTCGTCCCGATATTTGATCAAACATCAAATACAGAAGGGTGAGCAATTTCTCCGCGGGGTCTTCACGGTGACTTAACATCCGCCACGTCCTCGCAGTGCCTACCTGTCACCCGTCCTGGAGCCGTTCCCCATACCTGCCGGTATACATCCTGTAACCAGACGGGCACCCGCCCCGACCACAGACCGTACCTGCCGGAGCAGCAGATCGCGACGCCCGCGAGGGCCGAACTCGGTCGCGCACCGTCAAATTTGCGTAAAGCTCAACTTGTTGGTGACCCAGCCCACGCCGGGCCGCCGGAATCACGGGTTTCCCTCCGTTCACTCCGGGGAGGGAGGTGCCACTCCCCCGGGTTTGACAGGATATGGACGTGCGCGAGGTGACCCGACGGGTGTGGCAGGCGATCGGTTGCCTGTGGCGTCCGTCGACGTACCTGCGCTGGGTGTACCTGCTGCTCGGCGCGGCGCTGGTCCTCGCGTTCATCCTGGTCGACAGCGCGCTCGGCGCGGTGGTCAACGGTCTCGGCCTGCCGAAAGTTGCCACCGGCACCATCTGGGTCGTGCTCGGTCTGGTGCCGCCGATCGTGCTCGGTCTGCTGCCCGCCGTCCGCGAGGTCGAGGGCATCGCGGTCGAGTCGCTGCTCGCGGTGCGGTTCGAGGAGCGGCCGCTCGGTCCGGCGCGGACCTGGGCCCAGCGACGGCGTACGACGCTGTGGTTCTGCCTGCACCTGCTGGCCGGCGGGGTCGTCGGCATTCTCAGCACGATCGTGTTCGGTCTCGGCGCGATCTGGCTGGCCGCCCCGTTCCGCTCCCCCGGTGCGCGCGACGTCGTCCCCGGCTGGTCGTACGACATCCACGGCGACTGGACCGACCTGTGGATGCCGGCCGCGGCGATCGGCGGACTCGCCGGGCTCTTCCTGCTGTCGGCCGCCGTCGGCGCGCTGCTGGCGTACCTGGCGCCCCGCGTCCTCGGCCCGACCGCGGCGGAGCGCATCGAGCTGCTCGAGCAGCAGACCGCGACCCTTGCCGAGCGCAACCGTCTCGCCCGCGAACTGCACGACAGCGTCGGGCACGCGTTGAGCCTGGTCACGATCCAGGCGGCGGCCGCCCGCCGCGTCCTGGCCAGCGATCCGGAGTTCGCCGAGACCGCACTGGCCGCCATGGAGACCTCCGCCCGGGCGGCGCTGGCAGATCTCGACCATGTACTCGGCCTGCTCCGCGACGACCGGCGACCAGGGTCCCGGACCACGCCGCAGGCCACGCTCGGGGGTCTGGACCGGCTCGTCGATGCCACCCGGGCCGGCGGGATCACGATCGAGGTCGAACGCTCCGGTGCGCTCGAGCAACTACCGGCCGCGGTGTCCCGGGAGGCGTACCGGATCGTCCAGGAAGGCCTGACCAACGCGATCCGGCACGCCGGCCGCCCAGCCGGCGAACTGGCCGTGCACCTGTCGATCTGCCTCGACGCCTCCGGCCTGCGGCTCGCCGTGACCAACCCCGTCAGCGGCAAGTCCGATCACTCCGGAGGCGGCCGCGGGCTGGCCGGGATCCGTGAAAGAGTCGCTGTACTGCGAGGAACCGTCGACGCCGGCCCGGTCACCTGGCAGGACGCCCCGGGATGGCAACTGGCAGTGCGGTTACCCGTCAGCGTGACGAAGGGTTGATATGAACCTGTCTGTGGTCGTGGTTGATGACGAGCCGCTGATCCGTAGTGGGTTGCGGGCCATCATCAACGCCGAGGAGGACCTCACGGTCGTCGGTGAGGCCGGTGACGGGGCGGAGGTGCTTCCGCTGGTACGGCGTACCGGCGCGGACGTCGTACTGATGGACGTTCGGATGCCCGCGGTGGACGGGATCCAGGCGACGCGGCTGCTGCTGGACAGCCTCGACCCGGCGCCGCGCGTCCTGGTCGTGACGACGTTCGAGAACGACGACTACGTGTACGACGCGTTGCGGGCCGGAGCGTCCGGGTTCCTGCTCAAGCGGACCCCGCCGGACGACATCATCGCGGCGATCCGGACGGTCGCGAAGAGCGAGTCCTTGCTGTTCCCGGAGGCGATCCGCGCCCTTGCCCTCGCCCACGTCGGAGCCCCGGCGGCGAGCGGACTCGACCGGTACCAGCTGACCGAGCGCGAGCAGGAGGTGCTCCGGCTGATGGCGCGCGGACTGTCGAACGCGGAAATCGCCGCGGAGCTGATCCTTGGTCTCCAGACGGTCAAGACGCACGTCGCCAACGTGCTCGCCAAGCTGAACGCCCGGGACCGCACGCAAGCGGTGATCCGCGCCTACGAGTCAGGGTTCGTGCCGCTGCATTAGGTCTGCGCGGGGTCGTCTGCCTCGGCCAGCGTGCAGGCGTTGTGGAGCGGGTCGACGGCGTTGGCCTTCATCGCCAGCCGCTGCAGGAGCATCCGGAAGCTGGTTCGCTCGGACTCGTCGAGGATGCCGAGCATGTGGTCCTCGGTGGCCCGTAGCCGCCGCTCGAGGTCACAGAGGGTCTCGCGGCCTTCGTCGGTCGGGGCGATCAGCCGCGCCCGGCGGTCGGCCGGGTCGGGCCGGCGCTGGACCAGGCCTGCCTTCTCCAGGTCGTCCAGCAGGTAGGTCATCACGGTCCGGTCGACGCCGAGCTGAGCGGCCAGGTCGAGCTGCCGTTTCGGGCCCTCGGCCGTCGTCGTCGCGAGCACCTGGTAGCCGCGCGGGCCACCGGGCACGCCCTCCAGCGTCACCGCGGCCGCCTTCGCGTACTGCCGGAAGACGACGCCCAGCGCCCAGCCGAGGTCGGCCTCGACCGGCGCGCCACTGGCGACCGCGGGCTCGACCCCCCGCGTGCCTCGGGTCGCGACGTCGGGCGGAGTACTGGACATGTCCCCATCGTACGTGGTGTACGCCACCCGGAATACGATCTGACTTGAATATGTTCTGCTTCACAGATTATCTTCGGAGCAGCTCAATACGAGCACGCCCCCTCAACTCGATGGAGACACAACGAATGAGCACCCTGCTACGCGTCGACGCCAGCATCCGGCTGGACGGCTCGGTGTCCCGCGCCCTCGCGGACAGCGCAGAAGCCGCCTGGAAGGCTGAGCACCCGGACGGTGTCGTGGTACGGCGTGACCTCGGTCAGCACCCGCTGCCCGCGACCGTGTGGCCGACCCTCGCCGCGGCCCAGGTGGGCCAGGAGCCGGTCGCCGACTCCGACCGGATGCCGCTCGCGGAGGCTCAGGCCATCGCCGCCGACCTCGCGGCCGAGATCCGGAACGCCGACGCGGTCCTGCTCGCCGTACCGCTGTACAACTACGGCATCGCCCAGAACGCGAAGACCTGGATCGACCTGCTGCTGATGGAGAGGGACTTCGGGTTCGGCTCGCGGCCGCTCGCCGGGCGGCCCGCGATCTTCGCCCTCGCCCGTGGCGGCGGCTACGGGCCGGGTTCGCCCAAGCACGGCTGGGACCACGCCACTCCGTACCTCGAGCGCATCTTCGGCGACGTCTTCGGGATGACGCTGAGGACCGCCGCCGCCGAGCTCACCCTGGCCCCGGTCACCCCGGGCATGGAGGAGCTGATCGACGCTTCCAAGGTCTCGGAGTCCGAGGCACACGTGGAGGCCGAGACCCACGGCACCGTCGTCGCCCGCGAACTCGTCGGCAAGGCAGCCTGACAGACCGGAGCTCCACCACTCACCAACTGTCACTCGCCACCCGGCACCGCCCGAGGTTGAGCGTGCCTCGCTCGGCTGACGAGTGGTTGGTGAGTGGTGGGCGTCCGGTCAGTCGCCGAGCCGCCGCCAGGTCGAGAGGTTTACAGACAGCGTGACGATCGCCGGCTCCGGCAGTACGGCGATCCGCTGCAGCAGCTCGCGGTAGTTCAGGTGGCGGGCGCTCGGCGTCATCAGCACCAACTGCTCCACGGCCGACCGGTCGAGCCGCATCGTCTCCTCGACCACCTCGGTACCGACGCGTTCGAACTCCCCCGCGAGCGACTCCTCCAGCCGGCGTTCCTTCTGCTCGTCGACGCTGACCATCCCCAGTACGTCGACCAGCTCGCCGAGGTGCTGCTGATTCGGCGTGACCACGAGCAGCCGGCCGCCCGGGGCCAGGACACGGGCCATCTCGGCGGCGTTGCGCGGGGCGAACACGTTCAGCAGCACGCTCGCCGAGCCGTCCATCAACGGCAGCTCACGCCACGCGTCGCACACCACGGACGCGATCCGCGGGTCCACCCGGGCCGCGCGACGGGCGGCGTACTTCGACACATCCAGCGCGATCCCGCGGCGGTGCGGAGACACGCCCAGGACACCGGACAGGTAGTAGGCGGTGCCGGCGCCGACCTCGACGACCAGGTCGTCCTCGCCCAGCCCGGCCTGCAGGATCAGCGCGTCCCGGATCGGTCCGTAGTGGCCGGTGCCGAGGAACACGGTACGGGCGCCGACCATCGCGGCTGAATCGCCCTCGATCCCGTTCGACGCCGAAGGCAACAAGTTCAGGTAGCCCTGTTTGGCCAGGTCGTAGGCATGGCCGCGCGGGCAGCGCGCCGTACGGTCGTCCAGCGCCAGCCGGTCAGCACACACCGGACAACGCAGGACGGCCACGAGGTCGCCATCCAGAGAGCTGGTCACGGGTCACTAGGTTATGTCGCGGCTGGTGATCCTCGCCCAGGCGGCGGCGTAGAAGACGACCAGGTAGCCGCCCTGGAGGAGCAGGTTGCGGCCTATCTCGTGCCAGTACGGCGGGTCGCGGAGCAGGTCGGCGAACGACTGCCAGCGGTAGATCAGCAGCCACGGGTGGATCGCGTGCAGCTGCGGGATCGCGGTCAGGATGCCGAGCACGATGAACGTGCCGAACGTCGCGGCCATCGCCGCCAGCGGCGTCGAGGTCAGTGACGAGATGAACAGGCCGATACCGGCCAGACCGAGCAGCGACAGGGAGATCACGACGGCGATCCCGAGTGCGCGGAGCAGGCCTTCGCCGAGCGAGACGGTCGAGCCGGAGAGCAGCAGGACGTCGCCGACCGGGAACAGGATGAAGCCGACGATCAGGCCGGAGAGCCAGATCGTCATCGTCGCGGCGAAGCAGAACACGATGAGTGCGACCATCTTCGCGGCGAGGAGCCGCGAGCGGCCGGCGGGTGCGGTGAGCAGGTTGCGCAGGGTGCCGAGGCTGGTCTCACCGGCCAGCGACTCCCCCGAGATCACGGTCACCGCGGTCGGGAGGAAGAACGGCAGCGAGAGGCCGAGGCTGGCGACGATCAGGAACAGCCCGTTGCCGGCGATCTGCCCGATGAACCCTCCGGCGCCGCTGTCCTCGCCGGCGATCCGGACCGCGATCCCGATCAGCAGCGGTACGGCGGCCAGCACCCCGAGCCCCACCTGAGTCCGAGCCCGCGCAAACACCAACCGCAGCTCGGACAAGAACAACGCCAACGTATGCCGCCCCGCGCCCGGCCCTCGCCCAGCAACCACCATGTTCTCGGTTGGTTCTGCTGTTGCTTCATTCGGCGACATCGAAGCCCTCCCCGGTGAGTGCTACGAAGGCGTCTTCCAGGCTGGGGCGTTCGAGGCCGAAGCCGTGGATGCGGACGTCGGCGGCGACCAGCGCGGCGGCGAACTTCTCGACCGGCAGCTCGCCCGGATCGCCCTCGACGGTGTCACCGCTCGTCTTCAGATCCGTCACACCCAACCCTTGTAACGTCTCGGCCGCCGTCCCCGCATCCGGTGTCCGCACGACCAGTCGCGGCCGGAGCTCGGCGCGCAGGTCCTCCACGGTCGACTGCCGGAGCAGCTTCCCGCGGCTCATCACGGCAGCGTGCGTGCAGACCTGCTCGACCTCGGCGAGCAGATGGGTCGACGTGAACACCGTCGTACCGTCACTCGCCAGCTCCTTGATCAGGTGCCGGACCTCGCGGGTGCCCTGCGGATCGAGGCCGTTCGTCGGCTCGTCCAGCACGAGCAGCTCCCGGCGCTGCATCAGCGCGACCGCGATCGCGAGCCGCTGACGCATACCGAGCGAGTACGCGCGCACCTTCTTACCGGCGGCGTTCGACAGGCCGACCCGTTCGAGCGCCTCGCCGGCGCGCGCCTTCCGGGTCTTCGGATCGGCGGTGCGGTCGGCGGCGTCGAACCGCAGCAGGTTCGCCTGGCCGGTCCAGAACGGATAGAACGCCGGCCCTTCGACCAGCGCGCCGACCCGGGGCAGCACCCGCAGGTGCGCCTTCGGCATCGGCTCGCCGAGCAGCTCGACCGCACCGGACGTCGGCGCGATCAGGCCGAGCAGCATCCGGATCGTCGTGGTCTTCCCCGACCCGTTCGGGCCGAGGAAGCCGAACACACTGCCGGCCGGCACCTCCAGGTCGACCGCGTCCACCGCGACCTGTCCGCCGTGGAACCGTTTGGTCAGCCCGTGGGTGACGACCGGCGCGCTCGTCATCTGGCTGTTCAGCGGGGGGCCTTCGCCGCGGCGGCCTGCAGGGTGTCCGAGGTGACCAGGCCGACGAAGACCCGGCCGTCGTCGGTGATCAGCGCGCTCACCATCTTGCTGGTCAGCACCTTGCCCTTGCCCCACGTGCCCGACACGGTCGGCGCCTTCGCGAGCAGCTGCGCGAGCGGCCCGTTCCCGGTCAGCTGGCCGGTCTGCGCACCGCGGATCATCGCGACACTCTCCCAGCCCTCACCGATCACGGTCGGCCCGTCGGCCTTCGCCGTACCCGGCTTGGTCTGTTTCGGCTCAACCTGCTTCGGCTCGACCTGCTTCGGCTCGATCCGCTGCGGCCGCTCCTGCGACGGAACCTTCTTGTCCGTGACCTTCACGCCCTTCGGCGGAGTGAAGGTGAACGTGCTCGCTGCCGGTACGTCGAACGACACCGAACTGAAGCCCACCTCGAGCGCCGGGTCGTTGCCGGTCCGCGGCATCACGGTCACGTCCAGCGGGACCCAGGTCTTGGAGTCGATCGCCAGCGTCACGGAACCCACGGTGGTCTTGTCGGTCTTCGGAATCAGGCGCAGCTTGTACGCGTCCCGGCCGGCGACCTTCTCGGTGCCGCTGACGTCGACCTTGGTGCTCGGGTCGATCGCGTCGAGGAACTGCTTGGCGACCGCCTGCGGGTCGTACGACGGCACTGCCTTCTCCGGCTTCGCCGCCTTGTGCTCGGGGACGGTCAGCTTCACGGCCTCGCGCCTGGACGAGTCGTACGCCCACGCGGACTTGCCGTCGGTGGTCCACACCCGCTCGGCCTGGGCGTCGAGCACCGAGACCCGGGCCTTGTCCGGGGTCGCGAATGCGACCCGCGCGGTGTGCTGACCGCTCAGCATCTCGGTCAGCTGCTGGCTACCGGCCGGCGCGCCGGGGATGACCGGCAGACCCAGGTCCGCGTCCGAGCGGACCGTGCCGCTCAGGCCGTCGACCTTCGCCGTCTGCACCTTGGCCAGCAGATCCTGCGCGGAGATCCCGGGGAGCTTCGGCGAGGCATCCGCGACCACCGGTCCGAGTGCCCCCACCCCCGCCACCACCGCGACTGCCGTGACCGGAACCAACCACCGTCGACTGCGCTGTGCTACGCCCATGAGTACAGCCTCGCACCGGCGCAGGCCGGAACCAAGCCCACTCAGGGTAGGTTCACCCGAAAGAGTGAGGGCGGCGTACGACCGTGGTCGTACGCCGGGAACTCACCGGGACTGCAGCGCGTCCAGGGCCACTGTCATCGCGGCCGCGACGCGGAAGTCGAGGCGCTCGTCCTGGACGGTGATCCGGTAGCGGTCCCGGACCGACATCTTCCGCTCCACCGACAGCACCGGCTGCCCGTTGGACCGGTCGGTGAAGTCGAAGTGGAAGATGAACGGCAGCGGGATCTCGCCGATGAACGGCACGAAGTCCCAGACCCGCCGGACGATCGCGACCGTCTGGTTGCGCTCGGTGCCGTCCGCCTCGACACCCGGCGCGCTGAGCTGCCAGCTGGACCGGAGCAGGCTCTTGCCGAACTCCTTCTTGAACCAGCCGATCGCCTGCCCGTCGGCGTCGTACACGTCGTACCCGGACCCGAGGTCGATGGCCTTGCGGGCCTTGAACGAGAACACCGGCTGGGTCTTGGCGTCGTCGCTGTAGAACGTCACCTGCTCCTTGAACGCCATCCGCTTCTGCTGCGCGAACGCGAGCAGCGCCCCGTCGGTCCCGTCCGGGTTCGTGGCGATCAACTCGTACTTGTTCGCCATCAGCGTCACACGCTGCTTCATCGAGAACGCGGGGACGTACATCGGTGCAGGTTCAGTCATGCGGAGGAGTGTGTCAGACCACAGGCCGACGCACCGACCTGCAGACCGCGGGCGAGAGCTTCGGCACGCTCCGAGTTCTCTGCGAGCTGTACGACGAGTTGGCCGACGCCCTGCAGCGCGAGGTCGCGGGCGATCTCGACCCCGAACTCCACCGCTTCGACGGGGGTCCGCGCCGGCCGCCACAACACGCCGAAGTCGGCGGGCGGGCGTTCCGCTCCGAGATCAACAGCAAGCACGTCCGCTTCCTGCAGATCGACGTGACCTCCGACAACCACCCGGACCCGCTGGCCACCAGCCGGTACGGCGTTCTGCGTGGCCTGGCGGGCGTCGTCGACGATGGACGTGTCGCGCCGGCCCCATTCCTCGTGGTGGATCGCCCAGGAGAGCGGGCGGCGCTTGGCCCATCCGGATCGCACGAGTTCGGGGGCCGGGGCGAACTCGTCGACGTACCCGACGCAGAGGTAGCCGACCAGTTCGATATGCGCGGGGAGGTCGAGGATCGCGGCGATCTCACCGGGTTCGAAGAACGAGACCCAGCCGACGCCGATCCCCTCGGCGCGGGCGGCGAGCCAGAGGTTCTGGATCGCGATCGCGGCGGAGAACGTCGTCGTTCGCGGATCCGCGTGCCGGCCGAGGACGTGCCGTCCGCCGCGGCCGGGGTCGCAGGTCACCGCGAGGTTCAGCGGGGTGTCGAGGATCGCCTCGATCTTCAGTCCGTCGAACGCCGCGCGACGGTCCTCCGGGAGGGACGCCGCGAACGCGTCCCGTTGCGCGGTCGCGAGATCGTGCACCTTCCGGCGGGTCGCGAGGTCGCGGATCACCAGGAAGTCCCACGGCTGACTCAACCCGACACTCGGCGCCCGATGCGCCGCCTCCAGCACCCGCCCGAGCGTCACATCGTCGACCGGCACGTCCAAAAACCCCCGCCGCACATCCCGCCGCTCAGCAATAACCCGCTGCACAACCTCCCGATCCCGCAGGTCGTACCCAGCCGCCCGCTGCACGCCTATTGCGATGGTGGTGTTAGGGGTTCGGCGTTTGGGGATCACGAGGTGGGCGCCGGTTGCCAGGACGGCTGCTTCGGCGACGCTGGAGGTTCCTTTGAGTTGGTCGACTCGCTCGCTCGGGGTTGGTACCTGCTGTTGGGCGAGCTCTTCGTTCGAGAACGTGCGTAGCTCGGCACCCAGCTGCGCTACGAGCTCTTGCAGCGCGGGATCGTGTTCTTTGCCGGTGATCGTGACGACCAGTTGCACGTCGCCCGCGAGTTCGCGCAGGGCTGTTGTCACGAGGTCCTGCAGTTCCGCGAACGGCGTACCGGCGCGGAGGCCGACGCCGACGACCAGGCTCATCGGGCACGCTCTCGGGCGGCTGCGACCAGGCGCGCGGGGACGTCCGGGGTGGCGGTCCAGTGCAGGTGGAGGTACGACGCGTGGATGTGCGGGAGGGTGATGCCCTCGACGCCGCCGGGGAGATGCCAGGCGGGTTGTACGTCGGCCTCGAGGTCGATCGTGGTGCGGTGGAATTCGTGGCCGCGGACCCGGCGTCCTTCGTCGAAGAACGCGGTGCTCGACGCGGCGACCGCCGTACGGTAGCCGAGGGTGAGGCGGCTGGTCATGCGGGCGGTCGCGGGGAGTACGCCGGTCATGGGGTGGCCGTCGAGTTCGCGGCAGAGGTAGAGCAGGCCGGCGCATTCGGCGACCACCGGGAGGCCGTCGGCGACCGCGGCAGCAACTTGTTTGCGGAGCTCGACGTTCGCGGAGAGCGCCTCGGCGTGCAGCTCGGGGAAGCCGCCGCCGAGGTAGAGCGCTGCGGTTGCCTCAGGCAACTGGTCGGTGAGCGGGTCGAAGGTGACCACGTCCGCACCGGCGGCCTTCAGCAGCTCGGTCGTCTCGGTGTAGTGGAAAGAGAACACCGGCCCCCCAGCCACAGCAACCACCGGCCGCGCCTCCACAACCACAGCGGGTGGGGTCCAAGGGATGGCTGTGTGAGTTGGCGCGGAGTGGGCGGCGGCTAATACTGCTTGGAGGTCGACGCCTTGGCGGACCAGTTCTGCGGCGGCGTCCACGGCTTGTTCGGCTTGGGTGCGTTGTTCGTTGGCGGGGATCAGGCCCAGGTGGCGGCTGGGAACCGTCAGGCGGGTGTCGCGGCGGAGGACGCCCAGGACCGGTACGCCGGTCGGCGCGACACCGGCGCGTACTTCGGCCTCATGACGATCCGACCCCACCTTGTTCAGGATCACCCCGACGATCCGGATCTCGGTGTCGAAGGCAACGAAACCCTGTACGACCGCCCCGACGCTCCGCCCCGCCGCCGACGCGTCGACGACCAGCACCACAGGTGCCTTCAGCAACTTCGCGACATGCGCCGTGGACGAGAAACCTTCCGTCCCGAGCGCACCGTCGTACAGCCCCATCACGCCCTCGACGACAGCCAGGTCCGCACCGTCGGAACCGTGCGCGAACAGCGGCCCGACGAGCTCCTCCCCCGACAGCATCGGATCGAGGTTCCGCCCCGGCCGCCCGGTCGCGACCGCGTGGAACCCGGGATCGATGTAGTCCGGCCCCACCTTGAACCCGGCCACCACCTGCCCGGCCCGCCGCAACGCCGCCATCAATCCGACAGCGACCGTCGTCTTGCCGGCCCCCGAAGCCGGCGCCGCAACCACGATCCGCGGAATCATCCCCGCTACCACTCGATGCCCTTCTGGCCCTTCTGCCCGGTGTCCATCGGGTGCTTGAGCTTCGTCATCTCGGTCGCGAGGTCAGCGGCCTCGAGAAGCTTGGGATGCGCATCGCGTCCGGTGATCACGACGTACTGGTGACCGGGCCGGTTGACGAGCGTGTCGACGACCTCGTCCACGTCGATCCAGCCCCACTTCATCGGATACGTGAACTCGTCGAGCACGTACAGGTCGTGGGTCTCGGCGGCCAGCCGGCGCTGGATCTCGCGCCAGCCCTCGACCGCGTCGGCGGCGTGGTCCTCCTCGGTGCCCGCCTTCCGCGACCAGCTCCAGCCCTCGCCCATCTTGTGCCACTCGACCGGCCCGCCCTCACCGGTCGCCGCGTGCAGCCGGCCGAGCGCCTTGAACGCGCTCTCCTCGCCGACCTTCCACTTGGCGCTCTTCACGAACTGGAAGACCCCGAGGTTCCAGCCCTGGTTCCAGGCCCGCAGCGCCATCCCGAACGCCGCCGTCGACTTCCCCTTCATCTCGCCGGTGTGCACCATCAGCAGCGGACGGTTGCGGCGCTGCCGGGTGGTCAGCCCGTCCTGCGGTACGGCGACCGGTTGCCCCTTCGGCATCTCAGGCCGCCTTCCGTTCGGTGACCGTACGGATCAGGTTGCCGGCGGCAACGTCTCCGAGGTCGAGGTACTCCGCGCCGAGATCCCCCGCGAGCTCCGCCGCCAGCCCGAGCCGGACGCCGCGCCGCGGTTCGCAGTCCACCACGACGGTGGCCATGCCGCGCTGCGCGAGCCATCCGGCTGCCTGGCGGGCGCGCGCGAACGCGTTGTCGCCGTGGGTGGCGCGGCCGTCGGTCACGAGGACCAGGAGCGGACGGCGGCGCGGGTCGCGGATCGCGGCGATCCGCAGTACCTCGGCCGCTTGCAGCAACCCTTCGGCGAGCGGCGTACGTCCACCGGTCGGGAGCGATTCGAGCCGTCGTACGGCGGTCTCGACGCTGCCCGTCGGCGGTAGCGCGACCGTCGCGGCAGCGCCGGCGAACGTGACCAGACCGACTGTGTCGCGGCGCTGGTACGCGTCGAGGAGGAGCGAGACGATCGCCGTCTTCACCTCACCCATCCGCTTCTTCGTCCCCATCGAACCGGAGGCGTCGACGCAGAACAGCACGAGGTTCCCCTCCCGCCCTTCCCGCACCGCGAGCCGCACGTCGTCCGCTCGCACCACCAGGCCCGGACCGCTCCGCCCGCGCACCTTCTGGTGCGGCGCCGCGGTGCGCATCGTCCCCAGCAGATGCGGTCGCCCGGCCTCGCGCCCGACCCGGCCGCGATCGCCCACCACGCGTCCCACCTCGGTGATCGCCCGCGACCGGCGCCCCGCGACACCGGCGCCGGCCACCTGAACACTCAACAGGCGAGCCTTGTACGGCGTGGAACTGCCGGCAACGTCACCGCTCGGGGCCGGACCGGCCGGCGCCTGACCAACGGACTGCTCTTCGCCTTCGGAATCGGAAGAAGAAGCCGAGGTGTCCGCTCCCCCGCCGGGTCCACCGCTCGGATCGTCCGGTCCGTCGTCGTCCGGGTCTTCCGGTGGGGTGCTGTTGTTGATGGCTTCTTCGAGCTGCTCGTCGTCCAGGCCGGGTGCGTCGAACGGGTTCCGGCGACGGCGGTGCGGGAGCGCGAGCTTCGCGGCGGCCCGGACGTCGTCGACCTCGACGACGGTCCGGCCGGACCACGCGGCGTGGGCGACCGCGGTCCGGGCCGTGACCAGGTCCGCGCGCATGCCGTCGACGTCGAACGACGCGCAGATCTCCGCGATCTGGCGCAGGGCCGAGTCGGTCAGGATCACCTCGGTCAGCAGGTCGCGCGCCTTCACGATGCGTTCGGCGAGCTCCCGCTGCGCGCCGTCGTACCGGGTGACGAAGGCTGCCGGATCCGCCTCGTACGTGAGGCGCGCGCGCATCACCTCCACGCGGACGGCGGGATCGCGGCTGGCGACCACGTCGACGGTCAGCCCGAACCGGTCGAGCAGCTGCGGCCGGAGCTCGCCCTCCTCGGGGTTCATCGTGCCGACGAGCACGAACCGCGCCGGGTGGGTCACCGAGACGCCGTCCCGCTCGACCGTTGCACGCCCCATCGCGGCGGCGTCGAGGAGCACGTCGACCAGGTGGTCGTGGAGCAGGTTGACCTCGTCGACGTACAGCAACCCGCGATGCGCCGCGGCGAGCAGACCGGGCTCGTACGCCGTCACGCCCTCCGCGAGCGCCTTCTCCAGATGCAACGACCCGAGCACCCGGTCCTCGGTAGCGCCCACCGGCAACTCCACCAACCGCGCCGCCCGCACCGACCGCTCCCCCGCGTGCGGGCTGTCAGGACAGGACGGGTCGGGGTGGTCGGGGTCACAGGAGAAGCGGCAGCCGGGTACGACGTCCACCGGCGGGAGGATCTCGGTGAGGGCGCGGACGGCGGTCGACTTCGCCGTACCCTTCTCGCCGCGGATCAGCACGCCGCCGATGGCCGGCGAGATCGCCGCCAGGATCAGCGCGAGCTGGAGATCGTCCATCCCGACGATCGCGGTGAACGGGAACGAGTTCGACGGTCCACTGAGTGGTGCAGCCCGCATCGGCGGTGGTCCCTTTCGTCGAGCGGGTGTCCACGCCCGCTACGGCCGGTACGCCGTCCCCGCGGGCCGGCGGACGACCGCGGATGTCCTGGCTTCCAGGCCGAGGTGATGCTCGGCTCTGGTCACAGTGGCGGGACCGCCCCGGACTCCCAGCACGCTGGTCACCGGTGTTCCTCCACGACTCGTCGGCCCGATCATGGCACATCCCCCCGGCTGCGGTACGGGCCGGTGCCCAGGCGGGTGCGGACCTCGGCGAAGTGCAGGTGGACGGCCTCCTCGGCCAGGTCGGCGTCGCCGGAGTCGATCGCGTCGACCACCCGCTGATGGCGCGCCGCGGTTTCAGCAGGTGACGCCGCGAAGGTCTCCAGGTCGGTCTCGACGGCCCGGTACACGTCCCAGAACAGGCCGACCAGCTCCCGGGCCAGCGGGACCCCGGCGGAGTCGCAGATGTGTTCGTGGAACTCACGGTCCGCGGTCGCCGCGTCCAGGCCGTCGTCCCGCATCCGCGCGACACACCCGGACAGCTTCTGCTGGAGCTCGCCGTTGCCGATCCCCGCGGCGCGGCGGGTCAGCTCGGTCTCGAGGATCTCCCGGATCTCGAGCAGTTCCCGGAGCCGCTCGGTGCTGCTGCCGGATCGAGTACGGAACAGCAGCCACGGCTGCAACGCCGACGAGCTGGCCGAGCCGACGAACGTTCCGTACCCGTGCCGGATCTCGACGATCCCCAGCGCCTGCAGGGCTTTGAGCGACTCCCGGACCGAGTTGCGGCTGACGCTGAAGTCGGCCATCAGCACGCTCTCGGGAGGCAGCGGGGCGCCGGGATCCAGGTTGCGCTCGATGATCAGATCGGCGATCGCGTTGGCCAGCTCGTCACTGCGTTTCGACCGTTTCGGCCGGATCACTGTCACGACGTCTCCTCGGGCTTGACCGACTGGAGCCGGACTCCTAAGGTCGGCACTCATAGGACGTAGTACGTCCTACAACCTACCTCCTAAACCACCTCACCACATCCCCTGCCGCTGGAGGCATCGTGAAGCAAACAGGGTTCGACCGCCGCTCGTTCCTGAAGTACTCCGGTGCGCTGGGCGCAGCCGCGACGATCACTGGTGGATTGTCGGCCTGCAGCAGCGGCCCGGCCTCGACCGGAGCCGTCGGCGCCGGCGCGGACACCGGCCTGGTCACCGCGGTGATCGGCTACGGGAACAACCAGAGCTGGGACCCGACCATGACCGCCTCCGCCTTCACGATGGCGGCGATGCAGCACGTGTACGAAGGACTGCTCGACACCGACCCGATCACCCGGCAGCCGTACGCCGCCCTGGGCACGGAGGTGCCGGCCGACCTGAACGCCACGTCCTGGAAGTTCACCCTGCGGGACGGGGCGAAGTGGCACGACGGCCAGCCGGTCATCGCCGACGACGTCGTCTTCACCTTCCAGCGGATCCTCGACCCGAAGCTGAAGGTGCTCACCTACAACTTCTTCGCCGCCTGGCTGAAGGAGGTCAAGAAGGTCGACGACAAGTCCGTCGAACTGGTGCTGAACTTCCCGTTCCCCGACGGCGCGCCCCGGCTGACGATCGCAAAGATCATGCCCAAGCACGTCTTCTCCCAGACCGGCGCCTGGGACCTGGCCAAGAACGGCAAGGCGGTCGGGTCCGGACCGTACAAGCAGGTGTCGCACCAGCCGAAGTCGAACACCACGTTCGAGGCGTTCGCCGACTACAACGGTCCGCGTCCGGCGGCGTTCAAGAAGATGAACTGGCTGAGCATCGTCGACTCGTCCGCCCGGGTCGCGAAGATCTCCGGCGGCAGCGCCGAGGCACAGATCTCCGACAACATCCCGTACGCCAACATCGAGCAGCTGAAGAGCTCGGGCCTCACGGTCGAGGGCGGCAAGGGGATGAACCACCTGTTCCTGATGTTCAACACCGCCACGAAACCGTTCGACGACGTCCGGGTCCGGCAGGCGCTGTTCACCGCGATCGACACCCAGAAGATGATCGAGGTCGCGCTCAAGGGCCGCGGCAAGGCGAGTACGTCGTTCCTGAACGAGGAGAACCCGGCGTACGCCAAGGCCAAGACCGTCTACGCGTACGACCCGGCGAAGGCCAAGGCGCTGCTGGCGGAGGCCGGCGTGACGAACCTGTCGATCAACCTGCTCGCGGTGAACGTGAGCTGGATCGTCGACTGCCTGCCGACCATCGCCGCGTCCTGGAACGCGATCGGCGTGAAGACGACGCTGGAGCCGCAGGACACCGCCGCGGTGTTCACCAAGATGGACCAGAACGCCGACTACCAGGTGGTCGCGGCGGCGTCGAACCCGAACCAGTTCGGCGCCGATGCGGACTTGATCCTGCGCTACAACTACACGCAGGGCGGGTCCTGGATGAAGTACACGCGCTGGGAGAACAGCGCCGGCGCCAAGGTGATCTTCGCGAAGATGGACGAGGCGGTCCGGGCCACCGACGCGGACGCCAGGCTCAAGCTCACCCACGAGTACCTCGACCTCGTCGCGGAGCAGGCGGTGCTGTACCCCGTCGTACACACCGAACTGATGACGGCGTGGGACGGGAAGAAGCTGAGCGGGATCAAGGCGCTGCCCTATCCGGGGATCAACGTGCTGCAGGCGAAGCGGGCCTGAGGTAGCCGACTGTGGCCGTCATCGTCCGAATGCTGGTTCGCCGGCTGTTACTGCTGGTTCCGTTGCTGCTCGGCATCATCGCGTTCGTCTTCCTGGTGATGCGGTTCTCCAACAACGATCCCGCGGTCGCGTACTTCCAGGGTGCCAACCCGACCGAGGAACAGTTGCACATGTTCCGGCAGGAGAACGGCCTGCTGGATCCGCTGCCGCTGCGCTATCTGCACTTCGTCGGTGACCTGCTGCACGGCGACTTGGGCACCAGCGTGCTGACGAAGGCGCCGGTGCTGCAGTCAGTCACCACCGCGATGCCGCTGACGTTCCAGCTCACCTTGCTGGGACTGCTGATCGCGCTGGTACTGGCGTTGCTGCTCGGTGTCACCGCCGCGATCTTCCGCGACCGCTGGCCGGACCAGGCGATCCGGCTGGTCTCGCTGATCGGCGTGGCCGCGCCATCGTTCTGGCTGGCGCTGCTGATGATCCAGTACCTCGCCGTCGACCGCGGCTGGTTTCCGCCGAGCGGCTATGTGAATCCGGCCGACGGCACCGTCCCCTGGTTGCGGACAATGGCGCTGCCCGCGCTGGCGCTGTCGTTGCCGGTGGCCGCGCAACTGACCCGGATCATTCGGACGTCGGTCGTCGAGGAACTCGACAAGGACTACGTCCGGACCGCCATCGGCAGCGGCCTGCCGCCGGTGGTGGTGGTCGGGCGCAACGTGCTGCGGAACGCGCTGATCAACCCGCTCACCGTGCTCGGCCTGCGGATCGGGTACCTGCTCGGCGGAGCGGTCGTGATCGAGCAGATCTTCACCCTGCCGGGGATGGGCACGCTGATGATCAACGCGGTCCGCGACGGCGATCCGGCTGTGGTGCAAGGCGTCGTCCTGACGATCGCGGTCGGCTTCGTGGTGGTCAACCTGGTCGTCGACGTCCTGTATCTGCTGGTGAACCCGCGACTGAGGAGCGCTGCCTGATGCGTGCACGACTGGCCCGGCAACTCTCCCGCCCGGGGATCAACTTCAAGCGGCTGCCACCGACGGCGTGGATCGCGGTTGCGGTCCTCGCGGTGGTGATCATCGCCGCGATCCTGGCGCCGTTGCTGACGCCGTACGACATCCTGACCCAGGAGGACACCGGCGGCGGGCCGTCCGGGGCCCACTGGTTCGGGCTGGACAGCGCGAACCGGGACATCTTCACCCGGCTCGTGTACGGCGCTCGCTGGTCGCTGATGATCGGACTCGGCGCGACTGCGCTCGCACTGACCGCGGGCGCGATCGTCGGAGCCGTCGCGGCCACCTCCCGCAAGGCCGTCGACGAGACCGTGATGCGGATCCTCGACGTCGTGATGGCGTTCCCCGGCATCGCGCTGGCCGCCGTCCTGGTGGCGGTGTTCGGTGGATCCATCCCGGTGCTCGTGATCGCGATCGCCTTCCTCTACACGCCGCCCATGGCCCGGGTGGTGCGCGCCAACGTGCTCGCGCAGTACGGCGAGGACTACGTGATCGCGGAGAAGATCATCGGGGCCCGTACGCCGCACATCCTGCTCCGGCACGTGGCGATCAACTGTGCCGCTCCGGTGCTGGTGTTCTGCACCGTGATGGTCGCCGACGCGATCGTCTTCGAGGCGTCGCTGTCCTTCATCGGGGCCGGGGTCCGGCCGCCGGAGCCGTCCTGGGGCTCGGTGATTGCCGATGGCAAGAACATGGTGCTGCTGGGCGGCTGGTGGGCGACGGTGTTCCCCGGCCTGCTGATCCTGATCACCGTACTGTCGCTGAACATCCTGTCCGAGGCGGTGTCCGACGCCTGGGCAGCGCCCGGTGGGAGGCGTGCGGAGACCAAGAAGCAGGAGAAGGACGCGCTGGAGACCGCGCAGCCGGGCTCCGGCGAACTGGTCGAGCTTCCCGGTCTGGACCTGGCGGCGACGCGGCTGCGGGAACGCGCGCGGCCGCTGCCGGACGGTGAACCCGTACTGTCCGTGCAGCAGTTGGCGATCGGCTTCGAAGGCCGGCACGACGGGGTCGACGTCGTCGACGGGATCAGCTTCGACGTACGACCCGGCGAGGTGCTCGGGCTGGTCGGCGAGTCCGGGTGCGGCAAGTCGCTGACCGCGCTCACCGTGATGGGGCTGGAGCCTCGGGGCGCTCGGATCCGTGGCCGGGTCAGGTTCGACGGCAAGGACCTGCTGAGTCTGCGGCGCTCCGAGCGGCGCCGGCTGCTCGGTCACGACATGGCCATGATCTACCAGGACGCACTGTCCTCGCTGAACCCGGCGATGACCATCAAGGCGCAGTTGAAGCAGGTGGTTCGCCGCGGCGGACGGCGTACTCCGGCCGAACTCCTGGAACTGGTCGGACTCGATCCCGAGCGGACTCTCACCAGCTACCCGCATGAGCTGTCCGGTGGTCAGCGCCAGCGGGTGCTGATCGCGATGGCGCTGTCGCGGGAACCTAAGCTGATCGTCGCCGACGAGCCGACCACGGCACTCGACGTCACCGTGCAGGCGCAGGTGATCCAACTGCTGCTGCGGCTGCGCGCCGAACTCGGCTTCGCCCTGATCCTGGTGTCGCACGACCTTGCGCTGGTCGCCGACGTCACCGATCGGGTGGTGGTGATGTACGGCGGTCAGATCGTCGAGACCGGTGTGACCGCCGACCTGGTCGGCGAGCCCGCACACCATTACGCCCGCGGCCTGCTCGGTTCGGTTCTGTCGCTGGAGTCCGGCGCGGCCCGGCTGACCCAGATTCGTGGCGTGGTGCCCTCTCCGGCCGACTTCCCGGCCGGCTGCCGGTTCGCGGACCGGTGCCCGATGGTCACCGACCTGTGCCGTACCACCGCTCCCGAGCTGACCGGCAAGCCCGCGCAGCACCTGGTGGCTTGTCATCACCCGGCCGTTGTCCTGGTGGAGAAGGAGGTGATGCTATGACCGAGACGGTGCTCGAGCTGTCCGACGTACACGTCGTCCACCGGGCCAGGTCCGGTGGTGTCTTCAGCCGGGACCGCGTCTACGCGCTGACCGGGGCCGATCTGACCGTCGCCGCCGGTGAGACCGTCGGCGTGGTCGGCGAATCCGGCTGCGGAAAGTCAACGCTGGCCAAGGTCCTGGTCGGCGTCCAGAAACCGACCGAGGGTACGGCGGCATTCCGGGGCCGCGACATCTGGGCGATGAAACCGGCCGAGCGCCGCGAGGCCATCGGCGCCGGGACCGGGATGATCTTCCAGGACCCGTCGACCGCCCTGAACCGCCGGCTGCCCGTTCATCGCGTCCTGCGTGATCCGCTGGACGTGCACCACCGCGGTACCGTTGCCCAGCGCAACGAGCGGGTGCGGGAGCTGATGGCGCTGGTGGGTCTCCCCCGCAGCGTCGCCGACGCCCTGCCCGGTCAGTTGTCCGGCGGCCAGCGGCAACGGGTCGCGATCGCCCGGGCGCTGGCTCTCGAGCCGTCGCTCCTGGTCGCCGACGAGCCGACCAGCGCGCTCGACGTCTCCGTCCGGGCGCAGATCCTGAACCTGCTGCTGGACCTGAAGGAACGTCTCGGCCTGGCGATGGTGTTCGTCTCGCACGACATCCAGACGGTCCGCCGGATGAGCGACCGGGTGGTCACCATGTACCTCGGCCGGATCGTCGAGCAGGCGCCGGCCGCAGGCATCGCCCGGCAGGCGCGGCATCCGTACACCCGCGCGCTGTTCTCGGCGACCCCCGGCCTGATCTCGCCGATCGACCCGATCCCGCTGGTCGGGCCGGTGCCGTCGGCCACCCGGCCGCCGAGCGGCTGCCCGTTCCGGACCCGCTGCTGGAAGGCCGACGACGACTGCTCCGGCTCGATGCCCGGGTTCGAGGCCGCCGATCCCGCGCATCAGTTCCGCTGCTATCACCCCGTCGTCGCCGGCGAGTCCACCGATGACCTGATCACCCAAGCATTGGAGCGTTCATGACCTTGCCCGCCCGCCTGACCGGCGTCATCCCGCCTGTCTGTACGCCGTTCACGCCGGATCACCAGGTGGACACCGCCTCCCTGGTCCGGCTGGTCGACCACCTGATCGACGGCGGCGTGAGCGGACTGTTCGTCCTCGGCTCCACCTCCGAGGTGGCGTACCTGCCGGACGGGCACCGCCAAGTGGTGCTCGACACGGTGGTGGGCCACGCGGCGGGTCGCGTACCGGTGCTGGCTGGTGTCATCGACATGGCGACCTTGCGGGTGATCGACCACGTCCGGACGGCGGTCGCAGCCGGCGTCGACGGGATCGTCGTCACCGCGCCCTTCTACACCCGCACCCATCCGGCGGAGATCGAGAAACACTTCCGGATGGTCGCGGCCGCCGCGGGGCTCCCGGTGTTCGCCTACGACCTGCCAGTCGCGGTGCATTCGAAGCTCGGCGCCGACTTGCTGCTGCGGCTCGCGGCGGACGGCGTACTGGCCGGCCTGAAGGATTCCAGCGGTGACGAAGGCGGTCTGCGCAATGTCATCCTGCGGGCGCGCGACAGGGGCGACATCACCGACTTCAGCGTGCTCACCGGCTCGGAACTGACCGTCGACAACGCGCTCTGGATGGGAGCCGACGGAGTGGTCCCGGGCCTGGGCAACGTGGATCCCCACGGCTACGTCAAGCTCTTCGACCACGCAGCCGCCGGCGAATGGGAGGCGGCCCGCGCCGAGCAGGAACGCCTGGTCCGCCTCTTCGACCTGATCGGCGTCGGCGACCCGTCCCGCATGGGCATGAGCTCGTCGGCCCTAGGTGCCTTCAAGGCCGCCCTACAACTGCGCGGCATCATCGCCAGCGGGCTGATGGCCCCACCCCAGATCCCCTTGAACACCGACGAGATCGCCCAGGTCGAGAAGTATTTGGTAGCGGCCGGCCTACTCTGACCTGAGGAGGAAAGAGCGGACGGTGTCGGCGTACCGCTCGGGCTCTTCGAAGTGCGGGAAGTGGCCAGATCGTTCGAAGGTGACGACCCGGCCGTCCGGCACGGTGTCGCGGTAGGTCCGGACGGACACGGGGTCGGTGGCCAGGTCGTCGACGCCCTCGATCAGCAGACTCGGTTGCGGCATCAGGCGGAGGCGGTCGAGCTTCGAGTCGTACAGATCGGCGAGCGTCGACAGGTGGCTGTTGCCGTACGCCCACATCTCGTCGGTCAAGCCGGCCGCCTCACCGAGGCGGAGAAAGTCGGCGCGGCTCGACGGGTCGTGGAAGGACAGGTCCTGGAACCGGTCGCCGAGGCCGAAGGCGAGCTCGTAGGTCTTGTCGTCCGCGGTCAGTCGGCGGTCCACGGCGGCCAGGTCACGACACCGGGCGGCGCGCTCGGGGTCGCCGAGGTCGTCGTACAGGCGGGCGAAGATCGGCAGCCGGTGGCGGTCGTTCGCGTCGAAGTCCCAGCACGGGCAGTCGAAGACCACGGCGCTGACCGCATCCGGGTACCTGATCGCGTACTCGACCGCGTAGTTCCCACCGGCCGAGTGACCGAGGATCGCCCAGCGCTCGATCCCGAGCTGCTCACGCAACTCCTCGAAGTCCGCGAGCAGTACGTCGAGGTTCACGGGCTCGCCGGGCGGGAGCGGACCGGACCGCAGTACGCCGCGTTGGTCCGGCGCGATCACCCGCAGGGAGCGTCCCAGTACCTCGCCCTGGCACCGCTGCCAGTGATAGCCGCCGCCATGACCGTGGATGAACAACAGCGGTGGCGCGTCCGCCGCGCCGTACTCAGCGACGAACAGCTTCATCGGGTCAGGCGTTTGGCGAGGGCTGTGGCGGCTGCGTCGTCGCGGACCTCGCGGATGCCGACGATCGGGGTGACGGTCACGAAGCCGTCGGCGAGGAGGGCCTCGTCGGTGCCTGGAACGGCGGGGGCATGCGGCGTGCGTTCGACGACGACCATCGGCTCACCGGCAGGACCGGTCGCGGCGACGAGGCGGGTGCGCCGGTTCACGGCCAGTGAGGCGTGCCGTACGCCGGCCAGCTGCTCCAGTGGGCGGTCCGGCACGTTGATGGTCAGGACCGTCCCGGCCGGCTCGTCTGCGATCCAGCCGAGCGCTTCGCCGGCGATCGTCGCCGCGGTCGGCCAGTGCTGCGGGTCTTCCGCGTCGAGGCTGACGGCAACCGCCGACGTACCGGTCTCGGCCGCCGTCAGGGCCGCCGCGACGGTGCCCGAGTGGAAGATCGACACGCCGATGTTCAGCCCGCGGTTGATCCCTGACAGCACGAGGTCCGGCGGCGGGCCGAACGCGCCCGCCTGAGCCAGGGTCACCGCACCCGCGGGCGTCCCCTCGATGCCGACGTACGTCACGCCGTTCTCGACCTCGGTCGCGGTCCGGACCGGCCGGTTGACGAGGCCGGCGCGCGCCGAACCGACACCGCTCTCGTCGAGCAGCGGCGCGACCACGAGTACGTCGTACCCGAGGGCGGCGATCGCCGGCGCGAGCGCCCGGATCCCAGGTGCACGGTAACCGTCGTCGTTCGTGATCAAGACCCTGGGCATGCCTCTACCCAATCAGCCGCGGTCCTCGATGTCACCCTCCGTCTCAAGGACTGCGTTCCGCAGCGTCTCCAGCGCCTCGGGCGACGGTTCGGCCCAGAGGCCGCGTTGCGCCGCCTCGAGCAGGCGTTCCGCGATCCCGTGCCGGGCCCACGGGTTCGACTTGCGGAAGAACTCGGCCATCTCCGGATCGGCGACGTACTCGGTGGTCAGCGACTCGTACATCCAGTCGTCGACGACGCCCGCGGTCGCGTCGTACCCGAACAGGTAGTCCACGGTCGCGGCCATCTCGAACGCGCCCTTGTACCCGTGCCGCCGCATCGCCGCCATCCACCGCGGGTTCACCACACGAGTCCGGAAGACCCGCTTCGCCTCCTCCTCCAGCGTCCGGGTCTTCACCTGCGCGGGTACGGCGGAGTCACCGACGTACGCCTTCGGGTTGGCGCCGGTGAGGTGCCGCACCATCGCGATCATGCCGCCGTGGTACTGGAAGTAGTCGTCGGAGTCCATGATGTCGTGCTCGCGGGTGTCCGCGTTCTTCGCCGCGACCTGGATCCGGGCGTACGCGCGTTCCATCGAGCCGCGGGCCTCGGCGCCGTCGAGGTCCTTGCCGTACGCGTACCCGCCCCACACGGCGTACACCTCCGCCAGCTCGGCGTCGGTCCGCCAGTTCCGCGCGTCGACGAGCGGCAGCAGACCGGCGCCGTACGAACCGGGCTTGGAGCCGAATACGCGCGCCGTCGCCTGCCGTACGTCGTTGCCCGCCGCAACGTCCTGCTGGACGTGCGCGCGCAGGTAGTTGTCGTCGGGTGACTCGTCGAGCTCCGCGACCGTCCGCACCGCTTCGTCGAGCAGCGCGACGACGTGCGGGAACGCGTCCCGGAAGAAGCCGGAGATCCGGATCGTCACGTCGATCCGCGGCCGGCCGAGCTCCTCCAGACCGACCACCTCGAAGCTGGTGACGCGTCGCGAGGCCTCGTCCCAGACCGGACGGCAGCCGAGCAGCCAGAGCACTTCGGCCAGGTCGTCGCCCTGGGTGCGCATCGCCGACGTACCCCAGACGGTGAGGCCGACAGACTTCGGCCACTCCCCCGTCTCCGCCTGATGCCGCTGGAGCAGCGAGTCTGCGAGGGCGACGCCGACGTCCCAGGCGTTGCGGCTCGGAATCGCCTTCGGGTCCACGGCGTAGAAGTTCCGCCCGGTCGGCAGTACGTTCACCAGCCCCCGGGTCGGCGATCCGGACGGTCCCGCCTCGACGAAGCGCCCGTCCAGCGCCCGTACGACGTTCGTCAACTCGTCATCCGTGCGCGCGAGGCGCGGAACGACCTCAGTGGCCGCAAAGGTCAGCGACGCTTCTACCTCGTCGGAGTCCCGGCCCAGGACCTCACCGATGACGACTGGAACCTTCGCCGCGTCCCACCCCATCGTCTCCATCCCGACGACCAGCTTCCGCGCCACGGCCTCCAGCAGATCGACACCGTCGGCACCACTCACCGCCGGTAGATCGGCGAGCGTCGCGAGATCGGCCAGCTCCGGCACCACACGACCCGGGTCCGCGAGGAGAGCTGCTTCGTCGACACCGAACGTGTCGCCAAGAGCGGACCGCAGACCCGGGATCGAGTACGACCCGCCCCACAGCTGCTTCGCTCGCAGCACGGCAAGGACCAGGTTGATCCGTGCCTCACCAGCCGGCGCCCCGCCCAGCACGTGCAGCCCGTCGCGGATCTGCACGTCCTTGATCTCGCACAGATACCCGTCCAGATGCAGCACGAACTCGTCGAAGTCGTCGTCCTCCGGCTTCTCGTCCGTGTGCAGGTCATGGTGCAGTTGTGCGGCCTGGATCAGCGTCCAGATCTGGGCGCGCAGCGTCGGCACCTTCTCCGGGTCCAGGGCGGACACCGTCGCGTACTCGTCGAGCAGGTACTCCAGCTTCGCCATGTCGCCGTACGTCTCGGCCCGCGCCATCGGCGGCACCAGGTGGTCGACGACGGTCGCGTGCGCCCGCCGCTTCGCCTGCGTCCCCTCGCCGGGGTCGTTGACGATGAACGGGTACACCATCGGCAGGTTCCCGAGGACGGCGTCCGGCGCGCAGTCGGCCGCCATCCCGATCCCCTTGCCCGGCAGCCATTCCAGCGTGCCGTGCTTCCCGAGGTGTACGACGGCCTGCGCGCCGAACCCACCCTCGGCGGGCGACGCCTCCAGCCAGCGGTACGCCGCCAGGTAGTGGTGCGACGGCGCCATGTCCGGGTCGTGGTAGATCGCGACCGGGTTCTCACCGAAACCACGCGGCGGCTGGATCATCAGCACGACGTTCCCGAATCGCAGCGCGGCGAGTGCGATCGCCGGCTCGTCACCGGACCGGTCGACGTACAGCTCCCCCGGCGCCTCGCCCCACGCCTCGATCATTGCCTCTTGCAACGACTCGGGCACCCGGCCGAACCAGGTGGCGTACGTGGACAGCGGGATCTTGGCGACCGCGGTGGCCAGCTGCTCGTCCGTCAGCCAGTCGACGTCGTGCCCGCCCGCCGCGATCAACCGGTGAATCAGCCCGTCCGCTCCGTCCGCGCCCTGCAGCTCGCTCAGATCGAGGTCGCCCAGGTCGTACCCGGCGTCCTTCAGCTTCCCGAGCAGCACGACCGCCGACGCCGGAGTGTCCAGCCCGACCGCGTTCCCGATCCGCGCGTGCTTCGTCGGGTACGACGACAGCACCAGCGCGATCCGCTTCTCGGCCGGCGGTACGTGCCGCAGCCGGGCATGCGCGACCGCGATCCCGGCCAGCCGCGCGCACCGCTCCGCGTCCGGCGCGTACCGGGCCAGACCGTCGGCGTCGTACGACTTGAACGAGAACGGGATCGTGATCAGCCGCCCGTCGAACTCCGGGATCGCCACCTGCGTCGCCGCGTCCAGCGGGCTGATCGCCGCGTCGCTGTCCACCCACTGCTCGCGGGTCGAGGTCAGCGCGAGGCCCTGGATCAACGGGATGTCGAGCGACGCCAGCGCGCCCGCGTCCCACGCGTCGTCCGCACCGCCCGCGCTCGCGTTCGCCGCCACCGCACCGCCCGCGGCGAGCAGCGTGGTGACCAGGACGTCGCACCTCCGCAGCAGATCGAAGAGCCCGACGTTCTCGGCCGGGTCGAGCCCGCGCAGAGTCCCGCAGTACACCGGAAGCGGCTGCGCGCCGGCCTCGGCGACCGCCGCCGCGAGGGCGTCGACGAAGGCGGTGTTGCCGGAGATCTCGTGCGCGCGGTAGTAGACGATGCCGACCACCGGCCGCTCGTCCTCGACAAAGGTCCCGCGCACGCCGTACGCCGGGAGCGCGCGCGGCGGATCGAACTCGTCGCCGGTCAGCAGCAGCGTGTCCCGCAGGAAGCCGGCGAGATTGCGAAGGTTGTCCGCGCCGCCCTCGCGCAGGTAGGCGAGTGCCTCGGTGACCGCACCGGCCGGGACGGTCGACAACGACATCAGCTCGGCGTCCGGCGCCGCCTCACCGCTCACCACCACCGCGGGCTTCCCCGCGGCGAGGACCGCGTCGAGCCCGTCCTCCCACGCGCGGCGCCCACCGAGCAGGCGGACGACCACCACCTCGGCGGCGTCGAGCAGGTCGCCGAGCTGATCGAGCTCGAGCCGGGCCGGGTTCGCCACCGCCCAGCCCGCACCCGCCTCGGCAGCGGCCAGCAGGTCCGTATCAGCGGTCGACAACAGCAGAAGATTCGCGGCCATGCGGCAGTCCTTCCCGGGGTGTCCACGCCCCAGCTCCAGGTACGACGGCGGCAGTTCCTGACTCCCCCTGCACGGGGTCACAGTGGCGGGACCGCCCCGGACTCACACCGGGTTCCTGCTGATGCCGTCGATGACGGGCCGACTCTAGCCGACCGTCGACACCGCCTGCGCAGGCGTTGGCATCACAAGTTGAATTCAAGAGATTGATCCGAGCCGGTGGATTTGTCATCCGATTTCCGTCAAGCCGAGAGACAGAACTGTTAGCATCTCGGGCGTGACGGGACGACGGGACGCGGTCCGCGAGCTGCACCGGACGCATGTGCTCGGCGTCCTGCGCGACCACGGTTCGGCCAGCCGCACGGACCTCATGCGCGCCACCGGGCTCTCCCGCCCGACCATCTCGGCGATCGTCGCCGAACTGATCGGCTCCGGCGCGATCCGCGAGGTGGGCAAACACACCGCGGGCACCACCAGGGGACGGCCCTCACAGCTACTCGCTCTCACCCCGCCCAGCGGCCGGGCGCTCAGCGTCGACATCGGCCACGCCCACGCCCGCGCGATCGTCGCCGACGCGGCCGGCCACATCATCCAGGAGCGCGTCGTCGGATTCGACCGGCGGTCCCCGATCCCGGACACCCTCAAGCACGCCCGCCGCCTGATCGCCGAGGTCACCGCCGCCGCGAACATCGGCACCGGCGGCACCGGCGACCTGGCCGATCTGATCGGCGTCGTGATCGGCCTGCCCTCGCCGATCGACCTGGCCGCGCAGCGTCCGGCCGCCGCCCGCTACCGCGACGTACGCCTCGTCGAAGCCCTCGGCCTGTCCTCGTACGCCGGCCGGGTCAGCGTGGTGAACGACGCCGACCTGGGCGCCGCCGGTGAGGCCGCGTTCGGCGCCGGCGCGCGGTTCGGCACGTTCGTCTACGTCAAGATCTCGTACGGCGTGGGCGCCGGCCTGATCCTCGGCGGCCGGCTGTTCCAGGGCCAGGGGTACGCCGGGGACATCGGGCACATCCGCGTGGTCGACGAGGGCGAGGTGTGCCTGTGCGGCAACCGCGGCTGCCTGGAGACGGTCGCCTCGAGCGGCGCGCTCCTGAAGGCGCTGCAACCTGCCCACGACGTGCCGCTCGGGTTCGCCGACCTGGTGCGCCTCGCCGACTCGGGCGACCGCGGCACCCAGGCGTTGCTCGGCGACGCCGGACGCACCATCGGCCGAGCGCTCGCTCCGGCCGTGACCACGCTCAACCCGGAAGCGGTCGTGGTCGGCGGATCGCTCGGAGCGCTCGGCGGCCCGCTGGTACACGGTCTCCGGGAGGCGCTCGACCGGTACTGCCAGCCGGCCGCGGTGCGGAATCTCGCGGTCTCCGTGGCCACCTGCGGCGAGCATGCCGAGGTGCTCGGCGGAGCAGCCTTGGCGTTCGATCTGATCGCCCATTAATACTGGCTTTATTGACGTAATGGCAGGTCTGGGTGCCGGGTTGCGCCATTGACACTCCAGAAATCATCTCTCTAAGCTCTGAACGCAATCAGCACCCCTCCCTCCCTTCTCAGGCATCCGGCGCCCGCGGCGCGGGTCAGTCACGCCTGCCTGAATAGCCCAAGGAGATGCGCGTGAGGTTTCCTTCGAAGCGTCACCTGGCGGCGGCAGCAGCCGTCGTCTCAGTTCTCAGTACCGGCCTCACAGTGGGCCTGACCACCCACTCCCCGTCCCCCGGCGATCCCGTCGTCAGAACCACCGGCGGACTCGTCCGCGGTGTGTCGGAGCCGTCGTACGACGCGTTCCTCGGACTGCCGTACGCCGCCCCGCCGCTGCGCGAGCTGCGGTTCGCTCCCCCGGCCGCGCCCGCGTCCTGGAAGGGCGTCCGGACGGCGGACCGCCAGTCACCGGCGTGCATCCAGTTCGAACCGACCGGGATCCGGGAGGAGCAGGCGGTCAGCGAGGACTGCCTGTACCTCGACGTCTACCGGCCGTCCCACGTCGCGAAGAGCCAGAAGCTGCCGGTCATGGTGTGGTTCCACGGCGGCGGCAGCACCCAGGGCACCGGCGTGATCTACGGCGGCGGTACGCCGGCGGCGAAGACGAACAGCATCGTCATCTCGATCAACTACCGGCTCGGCGCACTCGGGTTCCTCGCCCACCCGGCCCTCAGCGCGGTCACACCCGGCGGCTCCGGCAACTACGCCCGGATGGACCAGTTGGCGTCCCTGCAATGGGTCCACGACAACATCGCCAACTTCGGCGGCGATGCGGGCAACGTCACCATCTACGGCCAGTCGGCCGGCGGCGGGTCGGTCTGCGACCTGATGGTGATGCCGTCCGCGAAAGGCCTGTTCGACAAGGCGATCGTGGAGAGCTCGGTCTGCGGAGCGTCGCGGACCACGCTGGCCGCCGGTGAGCAGAGCGGTGTGAAGTTCGCCCAGTCCGTCGGCTGCACCGATCCGGCAACCGTCGTGGCGTGCCTCCGCAAGGCTTGGCCCGGCACGCTGGTCTCCAACCAGGCCAACTACCTCGGCGGCGCCAAGGTCGGCGGCGCGCTGTTGCCGAAGACCTTCCAGCAGGCCTTCGCCGACGGCAGCTGGAACAAGGTCCCGGTCCTGACCGGCAGCACCAGATCGGAGAACCGCCTCACCTCGACCGCCCTCGCCGGCATCACCGAGCAGGGGTACTACGACCTGGTTCGCAGCACGTACGGCGCCAAGGCCGACGCCGTGCTGAAGCTCTACCCGCTCAGCAAGTTCAAGAGCCCGTGGGACGCGATCACCCAGGTCCAGACGGACTCCCAGCGTGCCTGTCCGAACGACCAGTCCGCACAGGTGCTCGCGACCAAGACACCGACGTACCGGTACGAGTTCAACGACCCGACCTCGCCGACGCTGTACGGATTTCGTGTCCCTGGTGAGGACATGTCCAACGGGCACAGCGCCGAGCTGGCGTACCTGTTCGACTTCACCCTCGGCGAGCGCCCGCTGACCGCGCAGCAGGAGAAGCTCTCCGACCAGATGATGCGCTACTGGGCGGCCTTCGCGCGCAGCGGCGATCCGAACGTCCGCAACGCGCCGGCCTGGCCGCTGTACGGCGCGAACCACAACGTCATGCAACTGCGCACGGCGGGCGCCAGCAAGGTGATCAACACCTACGAGGCCGACCACAACTGTGCCTTCTGGCTGGAGGGGTGACCGATGAACTTCCGTAGAACAAGGGCTTTGGTGGCCGCCGCCGTACTCGCGGTGTCGGTCGGTTCGGCGCCGATGGTGACGAGTGCGGTGACACCGGTTGCCCAGAGCAAGGGACAGTTGCGGGCCGGTGCTGCCCGGATCGACGTGACACCGCCGGTCAACCCGAAGTACCCGCCGCTGAACGAGTACGAGCACGAGAAGCTGTACGTGCGGGCGATCGTGTTCGAGAACAAGGGGGTCCGCGGTGCGCTGATCGGCGCGGACCTGGGCGGCATCGACGAGGCGGTGTGGGTCGACGCGGTCAAGGGGGTCGCGGCCGAACTGAAGACACCGGCCGAGAACATCATCATCTCGTCGACGCACACCCACAGCGGCGTACCCGCCGGTCCGGCGACCACCGGTCCGCGGTACGGCACCGAGTTCATGGCCCGCGTCGCGCTGCAGGCGGTGAAGCAGGCGAAGGCCCGGCTCGAACCGGCGCAGGTCGGGTACTCGACCGGTGAGGCGGCACTGAACGTCAACCGCGACGCGATCAACCCGGACACCCACAAGTGGACCCAGGCCGCCAACTTCGACGCCCCGGTCGACAAGACGGTCGGCGCGCTGACGTTCTACCGGACGAACGGCAGCCCGCTGGCGACGTACGTCAACTATGCGATGCATCCGGTCAACGGCTACCTCAACGGTCTGACCAGCGCCGACTTCGCGGGAGCCACCAGCCGGTACGTCGAACAGGCGTTCGGCGACAAGATGGTCGCGGTCTTCACCCAGGGCGCGTCCGGTGACGTCAACCCACGGTGGCTGCGCACCGGGACGAACGTGCTCGCGTCCCGCAGCGACGTACCGATCACCGGGTACGAGCTGGTCCGCGAAACCGTCGAGGCCCCGGTCCGGGACGGCAAGGTTCCGTACGGCGATGTCGATCCGAAGGTCATGCGGCAGCTCTTCGACTACATGAACGCCCTCGGCATCGTGCTCGGTGAGGAAGTGATCCGGGTCATGTCGCACACCGGCGACAAGGTCAGCGACCCGGCGATCCACGGCCGCCAGCACCTCATCAGCTGCCCTGGCCGGACCAGGCTCGACAACGCGCGTGAGGGCGTTCCCGGTGAGTACGAAGACGGGCCGGACGTCGCGATCCGGTTCGGCGCGCTGGAGATCGGCGACATCGCGCTGGCCAGCACCGACGCCGAGCTGTACACGAAGATCGGCCTGCGGGTGAAGCAGCAGTCGCCGCTGTCCAAGACGATGCTCGTCACCCTCGCCAACGGCAAGGCCGCATCCGGCTACATCCCCGACGACGAGTCGTACGGCCACCAGACCTTCCAGGTCCTCGGCTCCCGCCTGAAGCCCGGCTGCGCCGAGGACGGCATCGCCGACGGCATCCAGCACCTCATCTCCCAGTAATCCAACCGCACTTCTTCCAGTAGGAGGATTCGGATGCGAAAGACAGTACTTGTCGCCGCGGTATCAGCCGTGGCGGCCGTGGCGACGACCTTGACGGCCGTCGCGACGCTCGGCGGCGGAACGGACTACCCCGGGCAGAACCCGGTAGTGCGCACCGACAAGGGGCTCGTCCGCGGTGAGGCCAAGTCGATGGTCACGTCGTACAAGGGCATCCCGTACGCCGCTCCCCCGGTCGGCAACTTGCGGTGGAAAGCACCGCAGCCCGCGGCCGGCTGGCAGGGTGTCCGGGACGCGACCCAGTTCGGCGGCTCCTGTGTCCAGGGCACCGGCTGGGATCCCGGCTACGACAAGCCGACGCTGACCGAGGACTGCCTGTACCTCAACGTCTACGTCCCGTCGAACGCCCAGAAGAAGAACCTGCCGGTGCTCGTCTGGAACCACGGCGGCGGCAACACCGGCGGCGCCGGGCGCGACACCAACCCCGACAAGTTCGTCACCCGTGAGGACGTCGTCTACGTCACGATCAACTACCGCCTCGGCGCGATGGGCTATCTGCTGACGCCCGCGCTCGAGCAGGACAACTCGGACGGTGCCGCCGGCAACTTCGGCATCCTCGACCAGCAGGCCGCACTGCGCTGGGTCCAGAAGAACATCCGTTCGTTCGGCGGCAACCCGGACAACGTGACGCTCGCCGGGCAGTCGGCCGGTGCGAGCAACAGCGTTGTCCAGCTCGCCTCACCCGGCGCCCGCGGTCTGTTCGACCGCGCGATCCTGCAGAGCGGCGGCGGGAACCCGGCACGGACACTGACCGCCGCTCGCACCAGCGGTGAGCGCTTCGCGGCAGAGCTCGGCTGCGCACCGGGCACTGGTCAGGTCGGTTGCCTCCGGTCGAAGAGTCCGGCGGACGTGCTGGCGACGCAGCAGAAGGTGTCCACGTCCGGCGCTGTCGCTGGTACCGCGGTCCTGCCGATCGACCCGGTCGACCTCATGAAGGCCGGCAAGCTCACCAACCTACCGGTGATCTCGGGCGGCACATCGGACGAGTCGCAGCAGAGCGTCTTCGGTGCGTACGACTACAAGGGCAACCCGATCACACCGCAGCAGCTGGACGGCCTGATCAGTACGACGTACCCAGACGGCGCGGATCGCGTGAAAGCGGCGTACCCGATCTCGAACTACAAGTCGCCGACCGTGACGTGGGGTGCGATCCAGAGCGATCAGCGGGCCTGCCGGGACCAGACGCTGCGGGACCGACTCGCGGCCAACACCAAGGTCTACGTGTACGAGTTCGCGGAGAAGAACCCGCCGGCGTTCACCTCGATCTGGCGGCTGAACACCGACTACCCGTTCGGTGCGACCCACGTGAACGACCTCGGCTACCTGTGGGACTACCTCGGAACCGCCCTGCCGTTCAGCACGCAGCAGGTCGACCTGTCGAACCAGATGATCAGCTACTGGGGCAGCTTCGCCAAGAACGGCGACCCGAACACCTCGCTGGCCCCGGCCTGGCCGCGGTACAAGGTGCAGGGCAGCCTCCTCCAGCTGAAGGCGCCCTCGGCCGAGCGCGTCACGCACGCCCAGATCGACGCCGAGCACAACTGCGCGCTGTGGGACGCGGTGAGCCCGGCATGAGGCGCTATCTGGCAGTCGCAACAGCCTTGGGCCTGGCTGTCGTCGGCCTGGGAGCGTCCACCGCGAACGGCGCGTCCGGACGGATCGTCCAGACCGCGTCCGGCACCGTCCAAGGTGTTGTCAAGAGCAACTACCGGGTCTTCAACGGGATCCCGTACGCCGCTCCTCCCGTCGGCACGTTGCGGTGGAAGAACCCACAACCCGCCGCATCGTGGCAAGGCACGCGGGACGCGTCGAAGCCCGGAGCCGACTGTGTGCAGACAGCGGTGGCGTGGCGTCCGGCCGCGGCCAGCACGAACGAGGACTGTCTCAACCTCAACGTGTGGGCACCGAAGTCCGGTAAGGCCAAGCCGGTCGCGGTCTGGTTCCACGGCGGCGGCTCGATCAACGGCGCCGGCCGTGACTTCGAGCCCGTCGACATGGTCACCAAGGGCGACCTGCTCGTCGTGACCGTCAACTACCGGCTCGGTGCGCTCGGATACTTGACGATCCCGCAGCTCGACGCCGAAGGTGCCTCGGGCAACTACGGTCTGCTCGACCAGGTCCAGGCGTTGCGTTGGGTGCACGACAACATCGCCCGCTTCGGCGGCGACCCTTCGCGGGTGATGATCGCCGGACAGTCGGCCGGCGCGAGCGGCGTGTGCGGACTGCTCGCCTCACCGAAGGCAGCCGGGCTGTTCAGTACGGCGGTCATCGAGAGCAGCTCATGTGCCGTCAACACCCGTGCGAGCGCGCAGGAGCGGAACGCCGGGTTCGTGACAGCGCTCGGATGCTCCGCCGACGTGGTCGCCTGTCTGCGGTCCAAGAGCCCGGCCGAGATCATCAACGCGCAGCAGAAGGCCGGCACCTGGGGTCGGGTGATCCAGCCCGGCGTACTGCCGATCGCGCCACGGGAGGCTTTCGCGACAGGTGCGTTCAACCGCGTGCCTGTGCTGCTCGGCGCCGTACAGAACGAGGGTCGCGCAGCGGTGTACGAGCAGAACGACCTGATCAATCAGCCGGTCACCGCTGCCAGCTACGTCGCCTCGATCACAGCGCAGTACGGCGCGAAGGCTGCCGACGTACTCGCCCGCTATCCGGTCGACAAGTACGAGTCGCCGGGCGCCGCGCTGGCGGCGGTCGCAACGGACAGCGGGAACGCGTGCGCGGCGCCGGTCAACGCGTCCGCGCTGACGTCGACGGTTCCGGCGTACGTGTACGAGTTCCGCGACGAGACCGCGCCGCTGCGGCCGTACGAGCTGGTGCCGTCGTCGTTCTCGCTGGCGACTCAGCACTCGGCGGAGCTGCCGTACCTGTGGGGCTCGAACACGATGACCCCGCTCACCAAGCAGCAGCAGAAGCTGTCGAGCGCGATGATCGCGTACTGGGCGCAGTTCGCCCGAACGGGATCACTTGATCCGAAGGGGCTTCCGCCCGTCCCGCGCTTCCAGCAGACGAATCAACGCATCGTCGCCTTCGACCCCGACGGTCCACGGATCACCGACGACATGACCTCCAACCACCAGTGCTCGTTCTGGGCACAACTCTGAGAACCGGGACGGCCTCCACTGCCGGTGGAGGCCGTCCTGGCTCAGCGGTGCATGGCGTCAGCGGTGCATGGCGTAGTGGTTGGCCAGGAGGTCGGTGCCCCAGTCGTTGCGGAGGTCGCGCCAGACCGAGTGGATGTGGTTGGCGTTGTCCTGGGTGTTGTCGTACTCGGCGAGGAAGGTCGGGCCCGCGATCGAGTAGTAATGGCGGTGACCGAGGCCCGGCTGGGTCTCGCCGGCCCAGGCGAACGTCAGGCGCTCGACGCCCTGCTCGGTGATGTCCTGCCAGGTCTGCAAGCCGATCGGGCCGGCGGCGCGGCCGACGTACTGGCCGATGAGGAGGCTGAGGAGCTGCCGCTGGTCCTCGTTCATGTCGCCGTACGCCAGGCCGCGGTGCAGCAGCGACGCGTCGGCGACCGGGTCGTGGCGGGTCAGGATGTCGTCGGGCGCCTCGGGTGAGACCAGTGCGACCTCCAGCTGTGCCGGCTCCAGTGCGTGCAGCAGCTGGAAGCCCAGGTCCTGCTCGGCGACCAGGAACCGCCGGCCCGCGTGCGGCCCGGACAGGACCTCCGCCGGGTTCGACCCGAAGAACTGCGGGGTGAACGAGATCGCTCCGTCCACCAGCGTCACGTGCAGCGCCAGATGGTGACCATTGAGCCGCCAGGCCCACGGCTCGGTCCCGGCCGGGTCGCCGAGTACGCGGAGGTAGTAGCGATCGCCGACCGTCGAACCCGTCCAGCCCCCGGTCTCCGCGACCTCCATCGGGTCGCCGAGGCCGCGGACGATGATCTCGGCCGCCATCACGGCGCGGAAATCGGCCAGACCCCGCTTGCTGTAGACGAGCTCGAGAAGGCGGACGACGAGAGCCTCCTGCGCCGCCGACAGATCGGTCAGCGCAAGGCCCGGCACGGCACCGGGCAGGTAGGTCCAGGTCTGGTGATCGGGTGTGTCGAACGGTGCCGAGATCTGCTTCAACTGCTCCGGCGTCAGCGCGGCCAGCAGGTCCTGGGTTGCCGCGCGGATCTGGTCCACCACCATGCGATCACTCCCGTCGAGTAGCCCTCACCACAGGACCCTACAACCAGGCTGAGCGCTCAGGTTCTGTTGGCTCGTAGGGTGTCCACTGGTCGAACGGGCGGTCGAGTTTGTAGCGGAAGTCCGGCTGCCGGAGCAGGACGCGGGTTTCCGCGTTGGCCGGGTTGCGGAGCGACTCGAAGAACCGGACCGACCAGTGGAACCAGCGCATGCAGAACAGCCGCATCGTGAGCCCGTGCGACACCAGCAGCACGTTGCGTGCGGCATCCGGTTTCTCGAAGTCGCGGTGCATCGTCTCCAGGAACGTCGACACCCGGTCGTACACGTCCGACCCCGACTCACCGTGCGTGAACCGGTAGAAGAAGTGCCCGAACGAGTCGCGCAGCTCCTCCTGCCGCTCGATGTCCGCGGTGTCCTGGAGGTTGGCCCAGTCCTGCTCCCGCAGCCGCGGCTCCTCCCGCGGTACGCCGATCAGGTCGTCCAGGCCGAGCGAGTCCAGCGTCTGCCGGGCCCGCAGGTACGGCGACACGTACACGCGGACCGGCTCGTTCTCGAACAGCTCCCGCAGCTCCCGCCCCGCCTTGACCGCCTGCTCGTGCCCCAGCGCCGTCAACGGGACCGCGTGGTCCGGGGTGCGCTCGTAGACCGTCTTGTCCAGATTCGCCTCGGACTCCCCATGCCGAATCAACGCGATCCGCAACGGCCGATGACTCAACCCCATCGCTTCCCCTTCCCGAGCGCGAGTATCGCTGCGACGCCGGCAGCGGCCATCCCGACCCGTCGCGCGAGTGCCGCCGTACGCCGGACGTCGGCGACCGTCGGCGCCGGACCGTCGCCCAGCGTGCCGCGATCCTCCGCGTAGGTCCCGTAGCTGTTCCGCCCGCCGAGCGTCAGCCCGAGCGCCCCGGCGAACGCGGCCTCGACCGGCCCGGCGTTCGGACTCGGATGCTTGACCGCATCCCGCCGCCACACGCGCACTGTCTCCTGCACCCGACCCGCCGCGAGGCCGGTCAGCAACGCGCACACCCGCGCCGGCAGCAGATTGAGTACGTCGTCCAATCGCGCCGACGCCCAGCCGAAGTTCAGGTACTTCGGCGACTTGTACCCGACCATCGCGTCCAGCGTGTTCGCCGCGCGATACCCGAGCAGGCCCGGGACGCCGAGGACGCCACCCCAGAGCAGCGGCGCCACGCACGCGTCCGACGTGTTCTCGGCGATCGACTCCACCGTCGCGCGCGCCAGCTCGTCGGCCTCGAGGTCCGTCGCATCGCGGGCGCACAGATGGCTGAGCCGGTCACGCGCCGCCGGAATGTCCTTCTCCTCCAGCAGCCCGGCCATTGTCTCGGCCTCTCGCTCGAGGCTCCGCGCACCGAGCACGGTCCAGGTGGCGGCGGCGGTCGCGGCGGTGTGCACGATCGGATGCCTGCGGGTGAGCTGCTCGACCGCGAGCCCCAGGCCTGCAGTGGTACCTACGAGGATTGCCGTGTACGCAGCGCCGGCCGGGCGCGAGTCGGCGTACAGGTGTTTCTCAAGGCGGACGGCAGTCCGACCGAAGCCGGCGACCGGGTGGAAACGGCGGGGATCGCCGACGAGCCGATCGGCGGCGAAGCCGAGAAGGAGACCTATTGCCCGCGACACCCTCGGCAGTCTGCCAGGTCCTGGGCTGTGATTGGGTGAGCGGCATGGGAATCGCGGAGCTGCTGCGGCAGGTCGACGGGGCCGGGGAGTTCGGGGTCTGGCTGGGCCGCGTGGACGGTACGCCGGTGTTCGTGCATGAGGCGGAGCGGGCGCACTACTCCGCGAGCACGATGAAGCTGCCGGTGGCGATGGCGATGATGCGCAAGATCGACGCGGGTGAGCTGTCGATCTTCCAGCAGGTGGCCGTGCACAACGACTTCGCGTCCGCGGCCGGCGGCCGGTTCGGCGTGAACCCCGAGGAGGACGAGGCGCCGAAGACCTGGAAGCAGCTGGGCAAGAAGGTGCCGCTCAACTGGCTGGCCACCGAGATGATCGCCCGCTCCAGCAACCTGGCGACCGACCTCGTGCTCGAACAGGTCGGGATCCCGGCGGCCCACGCCGCCCTGGCCGCGGCGACTCTGCCCAGCTCGCCGGCCCCCGAGTCCAAGATCCAGCGCGGCATCGACGACGTTCCCGCCGCCCGCGCGGGGATCAGCAACCTGATGAGCCCGGCCGGGATGGCCGGTGTGCTCGTTGCGGTCGGCAACCAGCAGGGCGAGTCCGGCGAGTACCTGCGCGAACTGCTGGCCGGCAACCAGTGGAACGGCGAGATCCCCGCACTGCTGCCGAAGCGGACGCGCGTCGAGCACAAGAACGGCTGGGACACCCGGATCCGGCACGACGGCGGCATAGTTCGCCCGAAGGACGCCGACCCGTTCGTGCTCGTCGTGTGTACGACGTCCGACCTGCCGGACCCCGACGCGCAGCATCTGATCGCGTCGATCGCGCTCGAGGCCTGGAACCACCGGCACAACCTGGAGGCAGTGCGGTGAAGCTCACCACCCATCGCGTCTCGGCACCGCTGCACACCCCGTTCGTCACCGCGCTGCGTACCGCGACCCACGTCGAGTCGCTCCTGGTCGAGGTCAGCGACGGCGAGCACAGCGGCTGGGGCGAGGCGCCGCAGGTCTGGAAGGTGACCGGCGACTCCCTCGCCGGTTCGCAGGCCTGCATCGAAGGCCCCATCACCGCGGCGCTCGACGGCCTCGGCCCGGACGACCTCACCGAGGCGCTGCGACGCGTGCAGAGCGCGGCGGTCGGCAACTTCGGGGCGAAGGACGCGGTCGACGTGGCGCTGCACGACCTCGCGGCGCGGCGGCTCGGCCAGACGCTGCACGGGTTCCTCGGGTCGACAACGGACGTGGTCCGGACGGACGTGACGCTGTCGGTCGGTGATGCGGACGCGCTGGCCGACGCCGGAAAGGCACGCGTCGCGGACGGGTTCGACGTACTCAAGATCAAGGTCGGCACCGACGCGGCCGGCGACATCGAGCGGGTCCGCCGGGTCCGGGACGCGATCGGGCCCGGGCCGCGGCTGCGCCTGGACGCCAACCAGGGCTGGACGCGTCGCGACGCCGTGACGGTGATCCGGGCGATCGAGGACTGCGACATCGAGCTCGTGGAGCAGCCGGTCGCGGCGGCCGACCTCGAGGGGATGGCCTGGGTGACGGACCGGGTCAACACGCCGATCCTCGCCGACGAGTCCGTGTACGGCGTCCGCGACCTGGTGGCAGTGATCCGGCACGGCGCGGCCGACCTGGTGAACGTGAAGCTCGCGAAATGCGGCGGGCTGGCGACGGCGCGGACGCTTCTCGAACTCGCCCGCGAGCACGGGCTCGGCGCGATCGTCGGCTGCATGATGGAGAGCCACGTCGGCGTCGGCGCAGCCGCCGCCCTGGTCTCGGCGTACCCGACGACGGCGGTCAACGACCTGGACGCCGCCTGGTGGCTCCGCGAGGCGCCCGTGACCGGCGGGATCCGGTACGACGGCTCGCTGATCCACCTGCCTTCTGCTCCGGGACTCGGCGTGACAGGCTTGACGGTATGAAGTTAGCCGCCGCCAAGGTCCCGACCAGTACGGTCTGGACTTCCCCGGACGCGCCGCGTGACATCGACGCGCCGGCCACCGCCGCCCAACCCGACGTGGCCGCGTGGGCCAAGTCGATGGACACCGAGACCCGGCTCGGCCTGCACGGCCGGACCCTGACCCAGCTTCTGTTCGCCGAGCCCGTCCTGGTGCGCTCGGAGCGGGACGGCTGGTCCGAGGTCCTCGCTCCGTGGCAACCGTCGTCTCAGGACGAGCTCGGGTACCCGGGCTGGGTTCCGTCGAGCCACCTCGGTGAGTTGCCGCAAAGCGCGTCTGATCCGGTCGCCATCGCCGTACCGACGGCCTCGTTGCTCGCCGAGCCTGGTGGCCGGGCGGTGCTGGAGCTGTCGTTCGGGACGGTGCTGGCCTCTGACGAGCACGCCGATGGGTACACGCGGGTGGCGACGCCCGACGGCGGGTCGGGCTGGCTGGCGGACGCCGTACTGCGGTCCGTGTCCGAGCCGTCCGATGCCGAGGAGCGGTTGCGTCTCGGCGAGCAGTTCCTCGGGTTGGAGTACCTGTGGGGCGGTACGTCGGCGTACGGGCTGGACTGCTCCGGGCTGATCCACACCGTCAGCCGGGTGCTCGGGCTGCGGACACCGCGGGACGCCCACGACCAGGCGGACACGCTGCCGAACATCCCGATCGACGACGCCCGGCCAGGTGACCTGTACTTCTTCGCCCGCCCCGGCAAGCCGGTGCACCACGTCGGCTTCGTCTCTCCCGCCGGAATGCTGCACGCCTCCGAAACCGGCAAACGCCTGGAAAACGAACCCCTCACCGACGACCGCCGAGCAACCCTGCTCACCGCAGCCCGCTTCTGAACGCACAAGAATCGCCCCGGACCGCAACTGTGCGGTCCAGGGCGATCTACTTGTTCAGGACTCCTTGTGGTGCAGCTCCGGCTCCGGGGTCTGGACCTCGTCGACCGGTCGGTCGGTCTTCATCGTGCGGGACTTGTGCAGGCTGAGGATCGTCGTGATGCCGAGCGTCACGATGATGAAGCCGAGCGAGAACCAGATCGGGATCTCCGGCGCCCACTCGATGTGGTGACCACCGTTGATGAACGGCAGCTCGTTCACGTGCATCGCGTGCAGCACGAGCTTCACGCCGATGAACGCGAGCACGACCGACAGGCCGAGCGACAGGTACACCAGGCGGCGGAGCAGGTCACCGAGCAGGAAGTACAGCTGCCGCAGACCCATCAGCGCGAACACGTTCGCGGTGAAGACCAGGAACGGCTCCTGCGTCAGACCGTAGATCGCCGGGATCGAGTCGAGCGCGAACAGCAGGTCGGTGGTACCGAGCGCGATGATCACGATCGCCATCGGGGTGACGAACCGCCGGCCGTTCTTCTTCAGCGTCAGCTTCACGCCGTTGTACTCGTCGGTGGCGTTCAGCCGGCGCTTCGCGAACCGGATGACCGCGTTCTCCTTGAAGTCCTCGTCGTCGTTCTCACCCTGCTTCGCGAGGTGGATCGCGGTGTAGACCAGGAACGCGCCGAAGATGTAGAAGACCCACGAGAACTGGTTGATCGCGGCCGCGCCGACCGCGATGAAGATGCCGCGGAACACCAGCGCCAGGATGATACCGACCAGCAGCGCGGTCTGCTGGTACTTCCTCGGTACGCCGAATCTGGACATGATGATCAAGAAGATGAACAGGTTGTCGACGCTCAGGCTGTACTCGGTGAGCCAGCCGGCGAAGAACTCCCCGGCGTACTGCCCGCCGGAGAACCACCAGACCCCGAGGCCGAAGACGACCGCGAGTCCGACATAGAACGCGATCGCGGTGGCCGATTCGCGGGTGCTCGGCTCGTGCGGGCGGCGGCCGATGACGAAGACGTCGAAGGCCAGCAGCGCCAGCAGGATGCCGACGGTGATGTACCAGACATAGTCAGCTACGTGCACAGAATCCTCCGGAGCTCAGACGAAAAATCGACTCCGAAGGTCTCTTCCGCGTCACAGTGGGTGATCTCGATGATCGGTGTGACGCCGAGGGCACCGGGTCCGGGACGAGCCCTGACCGTGATGACGATGCCGCCGCAAAAGGAATACTCCCCTTCTCAAGGACCATTCTGACGGCTGGATGTCCAAGTCTCCAAATCCAGGACGCCGTGTCCGCCTGTCGAAATCGTCACAGCCCCGTCAGGGAATAGTTGCAGCCCGTGACCTATTCACGACCGATCAATCACCGGCCGTGGGTCGTTGCCGCCTCGGCAGCTTGGCGACCACGGTGTCGTACGACGCGTCGATCAGCTCCAGCACCTCGTCGTCCGGGACCGCTCCCCCGAGCCGTACGGTGTTCCACCCGGCGCGCCCGATGTAGGCCATCTTGCCGACGTCGTCCGGGTACGTGTCCACCAGTTCGTCGGCCTCCTCGCGGTTCGCCCCGCACTTCAGCCCCACCGTGCCCCCGCCGAGGAACGCGAAGATCTTCGGCCCCACCTTCGCCACCACATCCCCGTCCCACGGCTCATCCTGCCAAGCCCCGGCCTTCCCCAAGCAGTACCCGAGCACGTCGGCGTCACTCAGCCGTCCCATCTCAGCAGACTAGACCGCGGGGCGGACAGAACTACGCTGCTCGGCATGGGTTCTGTTGTGGTGGCTGCTGTGCAGGTTGGGGCCGAGCTGTTCGACACGGCTGCGACCGTCGTGAAGGCGGAGCGGTGGATTCGGGAGGCGGCGGCGGGCGGAGCGCGGCTGGTCGTGTTGCCGGAGGCGTTGCTCGGTGGCTATCCAAAGGGGTACGACTTCGGGATCACCGTCGGATCGCGCTCACCGGAAGGCCGCGAGCTGTTCCGCCGGTACCGGGAGGCGGCCGTCGAGCTGGACGGGCCGGAGATCGCGCGGCTGGCCGAGCTCGCGACGGAGCTCGACGTCCACCTCGTCGCCGGCGTGATCGAACGGGACGGCGGGACGCTGTACTGCACGGCGGTGTTCGTCGACCCGCGCGACGGGCTGATCGCCCACCACCGCAAGCTGATGCCGACCGCCGCCGAACGGTACCTCTGGGGCCAGGGCGACGGGTCGACGATGCCCGCGGTCCGGACGGACCTCGGGGTACTGGGCGCCGCGATCTGCTGGGAGAACTACATGCCGCTCTTCCGGCAGTCCATGTACGCCAAGGGCGTGCAGATCTGGTGCGCGCCGACGGTCGACGACCGGGAGCAGTGGCAGGCGACGATGCGGCACATCGCGCTCGAAGGCCGCTGCTTCGTGATCAGCGCGAACCAGTACCTCGTCCAGGAAGACACCGTGCTGATCAACGGCGGCAGCACGATCGTCTCCCCGCTGGGCGAGATCCTCGCCGGACCGCTGCGGGCCGGCGAGGGCGTCCTGCTCGCGGAGCTCGACCTCGCCGACCTCGATCGCGGGTACTTCGACTTCGACTCGGTCGGGCACTACGCCCGGCCGGACATCTTCACCCTGACCGTGGACGAGTCACCCCACGAGACCGTCGTACGCCGGAGCTGAGGCGCCACGGCGTACTGAGCAGCTACTTCGCGCCCGCGTTGGTCATCTGGCGGAGTTCCTTCTTCAGTTCGGAGATCTCGTCGCGGTAGCGGGCGGCGACCTCGAACTGGAGCTCGGCGGCGGCGTTGTGCATCTGGTCGGTCAGCTGCTGGATCAGGTCGGCCAGATCGGACGACGGCAGCCCGCCGGCCAGTTCCTTCGCCTTCTCGCCGGCCTTCGCCTTGCCCCCGCCGGGGACCGGCGCCTTGCCGCGCGACTGGGTGCGGCCGGAGCCGAGCAGCTCGGCGGTGTCGGCGTCCTCGCGGGCCAGCATGTCGGTGATGTCGGCGATCTTCTTCCGCAGCGGCTGCGGGTCGACCCCGTTCGCCTCGTTGTACGCGATCTGTTTCGCGCGCCGCCGGTTGGTCTCGTCGATCGCCTGCTCCATCGACGGGGTGATCTTGTCGGCGTACATGAACACCTGGCCGGACACGTTCCGCGCGGCGCGGCCGATGGTCTGGATCAGCGACCGGCCCGAGCGCAGGAAGCCTTCCTTGTCGGCGTCCAGGATCGCGACCAGCGACACCTCGGGCAGGTCCAGACCCTCACGGAGCAGGTTGATGCCGACGAGAACGTCGTACTCCCCCATCCGCAGCTCGCGGAGCAGCTCGACCCGGCGGAGCGTGTCGACCTCGCTGTGCAGGTACCTGGTCCGGATCCCCATCTCGAGCAGGTAGTCGGTCAGGTCCTCGGACATCTTCTTGGTGAGGGTCGTGACCAGGACCCGTTCGTCGCGCTCGACCCGGAGCCGGATCTCGTGGATCAGGTCGTCGATCTGGCCCTTGGTCGGCTTCACGATCACCTCGGGGTCGACCAGACCGGTCGGCCGGATGAGCTGCTCGACGTACCCGTCGGACTTGTCCTGCTCGTACTGCCCCGGGGTCGCGGACAGGTACACGGTCTGGCCGATCCGCTCCAGGAACTCCTCCCAGCGCAGCGGCCGGTTGTCCATCGCCGACGGCAGCCGGAACCCGTGCTCGACCAGGGTCCGCTTCCGGGACATGTCGCCCTCGTACATCCCGCCGATCTGCGGGACGGTCACATGCGACTCGTCGATGACCAGCACGAAGTCCTCGGGGAAGTAGTCCAGCAGGCAGTGCGGCGCCGTACCGGGCTCGCGGCCGTCGGTGTGCCGGGAGTAGTTCTCGATCCCGGAGCACGTGCCGATCTGCCGCATCATCTCGATGTCGTACGTCGTCCGCATCCGCAGCCGCTGTGCCTCCAGCAACTGCCCGCCGCGCTCGAGCTCGGCCAGCCGCTCCTCCAGCTCGGCCTCGATCGAGGTGATCGCGCGCTCCATCCGCTCCGGAGCGGTCACGTAGTGCGTGGCCGCGCCGATGTAGACCTCGTCCTCCTCGCTGAGCACCTCGCCGGTCAGCGGGTGCAGCGTCATCACGCGCTCGATCTCGTCGCCGAAGAACTCCACCCGGACGGCGAGCTCCTGGTACACCGGGAAGACCTCGAGCGTGTCGCCGCGGACCCGGAACGTGCCGCGGGTCCCGGCCAGGTCGTTGCGCGCGTACTGCACGCCGACCAGCTTCCGGAGCAGGCCGTCGCGGTCCATCTCGGTGCCGACCTTCACATGGATCATGCGGTTCAGGTACTCGTCGGCGGAGCCCAGGCCGTAGATGCAGGAGACGGTCGCGACCACGATCACGTCGCGGCGGGTGAGCAGCGACCAGGTCGCCGAGTGCCGCAGCCGCTCGACCTCCTCGTTGATCGAGGAGTCCTTCTCGATATAGGTGTCCGTTTGCGGGACGTACGCCTCGGGCTGGTAGTAGTCGTAGTACGACACGAAGTACTCGACGGCGTTGTGCGGGAAGAACTGCCGCAGCTCGTTCGCGAACTGGGCGGCGAGCGTCTTGTTCGGCTGCAGGATCAGCATCGGGCGCTGCACGCGCTCGGCCAGCCAGGCGACGGTCGCGGTCTTACCCGTACCGGTCGCGCCCAGCAGTACGACGTCCTGCTCGCCGGCGTTGATGCGCCGTTCCAGGTCCGCGATCGCGGCCGGCTGGTCACCCGCCGGCTCGAAGTCCGATGTCACCTTCAGCGGGGCGACCATACGCTGGAGATCCGAGACCTGTCTCATGCCCTCCACCGTACGGCCGCCCGCCGACACTTTCTAAAACCGCAGGTCAGAAGCTCTTCACGACGCTGTTGTTCATGTAGATCAGCTCGTTCACGCGGCGCGCGTAGACGCGGGTCTCGAGGGCCGCGTCGGTCGCCGTGGTGCGGTCGAACTGGTCCTGGTAGGCGGTGACGAAGCCCTGCATCGCGACCTTCTTGCCGTTCTTCGCGACCCAGGCACCGGTGTAGGACACCGCGTAGCAGGCCTTGATGTTCGGGTTCGCGGGCTTGCAGGTGGTGCCCTTGCCGATCCGGACGCCCTCCATGCCGTTCGACTCGACGTCGACCAGGTGCTCGGCGAAGCCCTTCGCGTCGTACAGCTCGGTCTGACGGACCCAGTAGTACCCGTCGATCAGCCCGCGCGCGTTGAACTGCTGCAGGATGTAGTTCTTCCCGCTCCGGGACTTGTCCCAGTCCGGCAGCCAGCCCTTGGACGGCGTGAACCAGATACCCCAGCCGACCTCGACGCCGACGTCGTTCGGCCCCTTGGAGTCGTTCGGGGTCGGCGTCGGCGACGGCGTGTACATGGTGCGGCCGATGCCCGGCGTCTGCTCCGTGGCGGTCGGCGTGTCCTTGTCCTTGCCGTTCACCAGCAGCACGACGCCGACCGCGACCAGCAGCACCGCGACGACCGCGCCGGCCATGATGATCCACGGCGTCCGGTTCGGCTTCGGCGGACGGCTCGGCCGCCCCGGCCCCGGGCCCCAGGCGCCGGCGCCACCCTGCTGCGCGGGCGGTCCTTGCTGACCCTGCGGCCCGGTGCCCCAACCGCCGGGAGCGGGTGCCGGCGGCGGGCCCGGCGGTGGACCGTACTGCTGACTCATAGTTGTTCCTCGTGATAGTTCTGGGGATCCGTCACAGACTGTCGATCACGGACTTCTTCATGATCGCGGCGTCCGCCTCGGCCTTCGGGGCGAAGTCGACCCGGGTCCGGAAGTCCAGCGCGGTGACCACGTTGTCCTTGCGCCGGTACGCCTCGACGAAGCCCTTGACCTTGACGTCCTCGCCGTTCACCTTCGCCGTCGAGGTGTAGTCGATCGCCACGCACTCCACCAAGACGTCCTTCGGGCACGGCAGGTTCCGTACGTTGCCGAGCTGCGCGACCTCGTTCTCGACCTCGCCCTCGACGATCCCGAGCAGGTAGGCGTTCGCGGTCACGTTCTGCTTCTGCCGGACCCAGAAGAACGTCCTCGCCTCGGCGTTCGGGGCCGGCGTCACGCCCGGCGGGTAGACCGCGACCTGCTTGCCGCTCTTCTCCCAGGTGACCGTGGCCCACCCCTGGGCCGGCACCAGCGTGACGCCGAACCCGACAGCGAGCGCGTTCGGCGGCGGCTGGTACGACGAGACCGGCGCGGTCGGCGTACCGGGCGGCGGACTCGGCGACTGGCCCGGGTCGGCCTTCTTGTCACCGCCGGACAGCGCCACCAGCACGACCGCGACCAGCGCGACCACGAGCAGGCCGGCGCCGATCGGGATCAGCAGCGGCGGAACGGAGAACCGCTTCTTCTCCGGCGGCGGGCGCCGCAGGGACGGCGGACCGACCTTGTCACCCCACGCCGACGACGTCTGCGTCGACGGGCCGGAGCCGGCGCCCGGGCCAGGTCCAGGACCCGGCCCGGGCGTGCCGCTGTCACCCCAGGGCGACGGTGGCGTCACCTCGAGGTTCCACGGCGACGGCGGGAGTTGCTCCTCCGGCTCGTCGGTCTCGTCCGGGTCCGGTCCGGTCTTGTTGACCCAAGGATTACCGCCGGTCCCCTTGTCGCGCTTTCCGCTCACTGACTCTGCAGCACCGACTTCAGCATGGCCGTGGTGTCCGGATCGAGCGTCGAGAGCTTGTCCTTGCGTCCGTACGCTCTGGCGACGGTGAACACGCCGTCCTCCCGCTCCACCACGGCGACGAACCCGACGACCGCGAGGCTGCCGCTCTGGCTGCTCTGCATGCCGGAGTACGACTGGGTGAGCAGGACCTTGACCGGGGTCTTGTCGTCCGGCCCTGGGGTCGTCGTCTTGACCTGGCCGGTCTTGACCGAGGACAGGCTCTTGGTGTCGGTCTTGAGGACCTGCGGCAGCAGCGCCGCCGCACTGGTACCGGACACCTTCGCGGCCTGGACCATGAAGACACCCTCGCCCTGCTTGACCAGGACGACGCCCTTGAACCCGTCGACGCTCTTGCGGATGTACCCCGTCTGCGGCTTCACGTAGACGCCCTCGGCGACCTCGATGCCCTCGTCGCCGCCGTTCGGCTCCGTGGTCGGCTCGTTGGTCGGCGAGGTGGTCGGCTCTTCGGTCGGCGAGGTGGTGGGCTCTTCGGTGGGCTCACCGGTGGGTTCTTCGGTCGGCTGCGAGGTCGGCGCGGACGTCGGCGTCGGGGTCGGGTCGGCCTGGTCGTCGTCGCCGCCCTTGAAGACCAGGGCGAGGACGACACCGATGATCGCCACGACCGCGAACGCACCGCCGGCGATCAGCAGGGTCTTGCTGCTGCCGCCACCGCCACTGCGCGGCGGCTGGCTCCACTGCTGGCCGCCGTACTGCGGCTGCTGCCCGGGGAAGCCCTGCTGCTGCTGGCCGGGGTATCCCTGCTGCTGACCCGGGTAGCCCTGCTGCGGCTGCTGCTGCGGGTACGGCGCCTGCTGGCCGTATCCAGGCTGCTGCGGCTGGCCGTATCCAGGCTGCTGACCCGGCTGCTGCCCATAGCCCGGCTGCTGACCCGGCTGACCGGGCTGTCCCGGCTGCTGGCCGTAGCCCGGCTGCTGGCCCGGCTGACCGCCGTACGGCGGCTGTCCGCCTTGACCGCCCTGGCCACCCTGACCGCCGTACGGCGGCTGCTGGTTGCTCATGCCTGCGTCTCCCCAGTCGTCGCTTCGTACCCACTGGCACCCGTGGCCGCTGTCACCCCGCGGGCGGACTTCGGTACGGATCGCACCGAGTTACCGCAGGCCGAGCAGAAGTCGGAGTGCGGGAGCAGCGGCATCTCGCAACGCGAGCAGAACGCCAGATCGCCGGACGCGTGGTTGGAACCGCCCCGGGCCGCCGACTCCAGCGCGGCCTCCAGGAGGCCCTTGTGGAGCACGGTCCGGACCCGGATGATCAGCGCGCCGAGCAGCACCAGACCCCAGACGACACCGAGGATCGCGCCGATCGTCGAGCCGCGGCCGCCGACGAAGCCGAGCAGGTAGATCCCGCCCTGGAACAGCGCGTTCACCACCATCGCCTGCAGCAGGGCGCCGACCCAGCGCGGCGTGAAACCGTCGTACTTCTCGCCGAGGCCGGAGAACTCCGCACCCGCGAGACCGGTCGCCGAGCCGTACACCAGCGGCTTGATGAAGCCGTGCAGCACGACGATCGAGATCCAGGTCCCGGCGCTGCTGCCCGGACCGGCGAAGCCGCCGCTGATCCAGCCCCAGTGCAGCACCAGCGTCTCGAAGCACGCGTAGCCGACACCGGCCACCACACCGAACGTGAAGCCGTCCATCAGGTCGTCGTACCGCGGCCGCGACGCGAGGTAGAGCGGGCCGATCTGCCGGATCAGCTCCGACACGACCGGCACCAGCAGCAGCACGATCAGCAGGTCCCGCAGCGACGGTCCGGAGCGGTCCTCGCCGATCGTGGCGATCGACAGCCCGATCTTGTCCGACCAGATCCAGGTGAAGACCGCCGCGAGTACGCCGGTCAGCACGAAGGCCGCGGCGACCACCGGGATCGGCTCGTCCTCCCAGAGGTTCACGTCGTACAAGTAGATGATGTAGACGATCGGGATCGCGAAGGCCGCGATCATGATCGCCACCGGCAGCGCGCCGAGCGCGGCCGTCACCACGGTCAGCAGCAGGGCGATGCCGAGCGCGACCTTGTAGGTGTACGGCTGCTTGCCGGACCCCTGCGGCATGATCGTCGAGACCAGCTTGAACGAGGCCACGGCCTCGTCCGGCCTGGCGGCGTACGCGTTCTTCCGCTCGGAGTCCCCGGTCCGCATGTCGTTGCCACAGTGATGGCAAAAGTGCGATACCTCGGGGACGTCAGAGCTGCAGCGCGGGCAAACCACGCCATCCTCCCAACGTCGGACGTCCGGACCGGCACGGGGGTGCGCCGACCGTGTCCGGCCCTGTACAGGCGGGCCGAACCGGGACAGATTCTCGTACAGCCGGTCCCGGATGCATCATTTCCCGCGCAAGGGTCACCTTTTCGTGTCCGGACCGTGGCCTTGGCGGTCTCCGAGTGTGGCCCACACCTCGTCCACTCGGCGGTCCAGGTCGGCCAGGCTGCCCGCGTTGCCGACCACAACGTCCGCGACGGCGAGCCGCTCGTCCCGGGACGCCTGGCTCGCGATCCGCTGTTTCGCTTCCTGGTCAGGCATTCCGCGCTGTGTGGTCAGCCGCTCGACCTGGACCTCGACCGGTACGTCAACCACCAGCACCAGGTCGAACTTGTCCGCCTGACCGGTCTCGACCAGCAGCGGGATGTCGTGCACCACGATCGCGTCCGCCGCCGCACCGGCCTCGATCTCGGCCGCCCGCGCCCGGACCCGGGGGTGGATGATCGCCTCCAGCTTCTTCCGGGCGGTCTCGTCGCCGAACACGATCTTCCCGAGCGCCGGCCGGTCCAGCTCGCCGTCGGCGGTCAGTACGCCGGGGCCGAACGCCGCGACCACCTCGGCGAGACCGTCGGTCCCCCGCGCGACCACCTCCCGCGCGAGTACGTCGGAGTCGATCACCACGGCGCCCCGCGCGGCCAGTCGCGAAGACACCGCACTCTTCCCCGCACCGATCCCGCCGGTCAGTCCCACTCTCAGCACCGTCGCAGCCTACCGACCCGGTTCGGGCGGCGGTTGAGCCGTCCGGGCCGGACAATCGAAGGGCAGGCTACTGAGAGGGCACGGCGTGGAGATCCGGCTGCTGGGACCGGTTGAGGTGATTCGTGACGGCGAGCCCGTCGCGCGCCTGACCGGGCGGCCGCGGACCCTGCTGGCGGTGCTCGCGCTCGCGGCGCCGGAGCCGGTCACCGTGGACGCCATCGGCCGCCGGGTCTGGGGCGCCGACCCACCGGCGAACCTGCGCCCGAGCGTGCAGTCGCTGGTGTTCCGGCTGCGCCGGCTCCTCGGCTCGGAGGCAACCATCGAGTGCATCGGCAGCAGTTATGCGCTGCGAGTCGCCCCCGGACAGGTCGACGCGTCCCGGTTCGGGCAGTTGACTGAGGCTGCCGGCCGCTTGGACGACCCCGGCGACCAGCGGGACCGGCTCACGGCAGCTCTCGCGCTGTGGCGCGGCGAGCCGTTCGGTGGGGTCGACTCGGAATGGCTCGACCAGGTCCAGGCGCCTCGACTGACCGAGACGTACCTGTCCGCCATCGAGCGGCGGCTCGACCTCGATCTCGCCGCAGGGAAACACGAGCAGGCATTGCCGGAGCTTCGGGAGCTTGCAGCGGCCCATCCGCTCCGGGAGTCCCTCTGGCTGCGGCTGCTGACCGTGCTCGCCAGGTGCGGCCGTCCGGCGGACGCGTTGACGCAGTACGAAGAACTGCGCCGCCGGCTCGCTGACGAGCTGGGGACCGATCCAGATGAGCAGCTGCAAGCCCTGCACGCTCAGCTGCTGGCGGCGACACAGTCCCGGCCGCTGGCGCCTGCGCAGAGCCCGATGACGCCTCGCCAGCTCCCGCCAGCTCCAGGCGGCTTCACCGGCCGGGCGGCGACTCTGGCTGAACTCGACCGTCTGAGCTCGGCGCCGCGGGCGTCTGGTGCTCCGGCGATCATCGCCGTGCACGGCCCGGGCGGAGTGGGTAAGACCGCGCTAGCTCTGCACTGGGCGCACCGGGCAGCGGACCGGTTCCCGGACGGCCAGCTGTACCTGAACCTGCAGGGCTACGGGCCTGACCGCCCTCTGGACCCGGACACCGCGCTGGACCTGCTGCTGCGCGGTCTGGGCCTGTCTGGTGCTCAGATCCCGGACGGCCGACAGACGCGGGCAGCCCTGCTACGGAGCGTCCTGGCCCGACGAGAGGTGCTCCTCGTACTGGACAACGCCCGGGACGCCGACCAGGTGCGGCCGCTGATCCCAGGGTCGGCCGGTCTGGTGCTGGTCACCAGCCGCAGTCAGCTGAGGTCGCTCGCAGCCCGGGAAGGTGCACACCGCGTGCCGCTGGAGCCGTTCAGTGCGGACGACGCGGCGGCGTACCTCACGCGGATCCTCGCCGCCCACGACGTCAGCCATGACACGGCGGAGCTGGCCGAGCTCACGCGACTGTGCGGCCACCTGCCGTTGGCACTGGCGATCGCCGCGGAGCGCCTGACCCGGGCGCCGACTGGGAGCGTACGGGCGTTGTCCGCCGAGCTCGAACAGCATCCGGACCGGCTGGCGCTGCTGGACGTCGGTGAAGACGCCGACGGCGCTCTACGGGCAGTCTTCGGCTGGTCGTACGACGTACTCGACGCGCAACCGGCCCGCGCATTTCGTCTGCTCGGACTGCACCCGGGTCCGGACACGAGTCTGGAGGCGGTCAGCGCGCTGCTCGCCGTACCGCCTCAGGAGACGCGCCGGTCGCTCGGTCAGCTCGTCGGCGCGCATCTGCTCGAGCAGCCCGGAGACAGGTACCAGCTGCACGATCTGCTGGCTGAGTACTCCGTCCGGCTGGTGCAGGAGCTCGAGGACGAGTCGGAGAGCGATGCGGCGCAGACGCGGTTGCTGGACTGGTATGCGCACTCGGCGCTGAACGGCAAGGTCGCGCTGGAGAAGTCGGAACCGCTCCTGGACTTCGGTCGACCGGCGGCGGGTGTCGAGCCGATGGTCTTCGACACTGCTCGGCAGGCCGTTGACTGGTTCACCGACGAGCGGCAGGGACTGGTTGCCGCGGTGCGCACCGCGGTCGAGCAGGGGCACGACCGGGCGGCGTACCGGCTCGCGCATGCACTCTGGCCGTACCTCATGTACCTGCGCGCTCTCGACGACCTGTTCGAGATCCAGTGCCTGGCGCTCGACGCCGCTCGCCGTACTGGTGACGGCGATGCCGAGGCGGTGACGGCGCATGCTGTCGGTCGCGCGTACCTGTTCCGGTCCGACCTGGACCGGGCGTGCAAGCACCTGGACGAGGCGCTCCGGTTGTTCGAGTTGCTCGGCAACGACCACGGCCGGGGTTCGGCACTGACCGATCTGGGCCGGCTGTACCGCCGCTGGGGTGACACCGATGCGTCCGTCCGCCACCACCGCGCTGCAGTCGAAGTTCTCGAGCCGTTGAACGACACAGCCGGTGTCGCGCGCAACCACGCGAACGTCGCCGAGACCTTCCTCCTCGGCGGCCGCTACCAGGAAGCCGTCGACGCAGCACGCGAGTCGGTCGAGCTCAACCGAGTCGCAGGCGAGCGCCGCGCCGAGGCTTTCGCCCTCAACACCCTGGCCACCGCCTTGATCGGGAGCCGCGATCACGACGCCGTCCGGATCGCGACGGAAGCGCTCGAGCTCAGCCGGGATCTCGGCGACCGCTGGTCGGAGGTCTGCGCACTGACCCACCTGGGCGAGGCCTTGGACCTTCGCGACGACGCGGCGGGTGCTCGCCGGCACTGGCAACTCGCCCTCGAGGTCCTCGACGAGACCGGAATGCCCGGCTCGGACACGCTGAACCGCGCGACGCTGACCGAACTGCTCGCCTGAACGCACGAGACCCCCGCACCGGAGTGCGGGGGTCTCGGTTGCTGCTGCCTACCGGGTCAGGATCAGCCCTGGCCGGTCAGCTTCTCGCGGAGCGCCTGCAGTGCCTCGTCGGAAGCGAGCGCACCCTCGACGGGCGCGTCGTCCTTCGGGGCCGAGCCGCCGGAGGCCGAGGAGTACGTCGACGCCTCGCCGGCCTCGACGTCCGCCGTCTTGGCGTCCTCGATCTGCTTCTTGTGGGCCTCCCAGCGCGTGTGGGCCTCGGCGTACTGCCGCTCCCACTCCTCGCGCTGAGCGTCGAAGCCCTCGAGCCACTCGCCCGTCTCCGGGTCGAAGCCCTCCGGGTAGATGTAGTTGCCCTGGTCGTCGTACGTCGCCGTCATGCCGTAGAGCGTCGGGTCGAAGTCGTCCGAGACCGGGTCCACGCCCTCGTTGGCCTGCTTGAGGGACAGCGAGATCCGGCGCCGCTCCAGGTCGATGTCGATGATCTTGACCATGACGTCGTCGTTGACCTGGACGACCTGCTCCGGGATCTCGACGTGCCGCTCGGCCAGCTCGGAGATGTGCACCAGACCCTCGATGCCCTCCTCCACGCGGACGAACGCACCGAACGGAACCAGCTTGGTGACCTTGCCGGGCACGATCTGGCCCATCTGGTGGGTCCGGGCGAACTGCTGCCACGGGTCTTCCTGGGTCGCCTTCAGCGACAGCGAGACGCGCTCGCGGTCCATGTCGACGTCCAGCACCTCGACGGTGACCTCCTGGCCGACCTCGACGACCTCGGTCGGGTGGTCGATGTGCTTCCAGGACAGCTCCGAGACGTGCACCAGACCGTCGACGCCGCCGAGGTCCACGAACGCACCGAAGTTGACGATCGAGGAGACGACACCCTTGCGGATCTGGCCCTTCTGCAGCTGGGTGAGGAAGTTCATCCGCACCTCGGACTGCGTCTGCTCCAGCCACGCCCGGCGGGACAGGACCACGTTGTTGCGGTTCTTGTCCAGCTCGATGATCTTGGCCTCGATCTCCTGGCCGACGTACGGCTGGAGGTCGCGGACCCGGCGCATCTCGACGAGCGAGGCCGGCAGGAAGCCACGGAGGCCGATGTCCAGGATGAGTCCACCCTTGACGACCTCGATGACGGTGCCGGTGACGACGCCGTCCTCTTCCTTGATCTTCTCGATCGTGCCCCACGCCTTCTCGTACTGAGCGCGCTTCTTGGACAGGATCAGGCGGCCTTCCTTGTCCTCCTTCTGGAGAACCAGGGCCTCGACGTGATCGCCGACGTTGACGACCTCGTTCGGGTCGACGTCGTGCTTGATCGACAGCTCGCGGGACGGAATCACGCCTTCGGTCTTGTAACCGATGTCGAGCAGGACCTCGTCCCGGTCGACCTTGACGATGGTGCCCTCGACGATGTCGCCGTCGTTGAAGTACTTGATGGTCTGATCGATCGCCGCGAGGAAGTCTTCCTCCGACCCGATGTCATTGACCGCTACCTGCGGGGTGTTGCGCACTGCGGGGTCGAGGGGAGCCTCGATGCTGGCCGTCATGTGGTGGGTTGCTCCGTGGACTGGTGGTGTTGTGCGGTCGCGTCATGAACCGTTGGATCGCACCAAACCGCGGGATTGCCAGAAGACGACAGATTCACCACCGAGCTGCTGCGAGTCACGAGCCTGCTCCGTCCGAGGTCGCGCGGGCCCATAGCGCATCTCACAGAATACCGGTCTTGACGGAGACAGCACAACCTGGGGCACCCGGCGTCACCGGGCGCCCGCCGAGGTCTCCCGACGTGCCATTGATCTCAATGTACGACGTCCAGCGCCGGACGGCCCCCAGCGAGCGTGCCCGTGTCCGCCATTCGGGAGACCAGGACGAACGCGGCCGCCGCGACCTCGTGCTCGGCGGCACGCTCCGCGAGGTCCAGCAACGCCCAGAGATCGGCCGCCCGGCCCAGGTCCACCAGCCGCTCCCCCAGGCCCATTCCGCGGAGCGCGTCCAGGACGGCCCCGGCCAGGACCTGGTCCTCCGAGAAGCGCAGCAGGTTGCCCAGATCGGCGTACGGCGATCCCACGTGGGCGAACTCCCAGTCGATCAGCCCGGTGATCCGCGCCGTCTCCGGGTCGACCAGCAGGTTCTTCGGGTTGAAGTCGCTGTGCACGAGGCAGAACCGGGACACGCCGTCCGCCAGCAGGTCCTCCGCCTCGTCGATGACGGCGGCGAACCCCGCACCCAGGTCCAGCTTCAGCCCGGCGACGTACTCCGCCAGGTCACCCGAACCGAACGGCTCGACCGTCAGCTCCCCGTCCCGGAACATGCCGGCCTTCAGGAACGGCATCCCGCTCAGCCGCGCCAGCAACTCCCCCAGCTGTGTCCCGACCCGGCGCCGCTGCTCGTCGGTCGCCGACTCGAGGAAGACCTGCAGATTGATCCCCGGCAGCCGCTCGGTCAGCAGGTACGGCGGGTCGTCGTAGGAGCCGTCGCGCTTGAGATCCAGCACCCGCGGCACCGGCAGCAGTCCGCGCACCAGCTCGAGCAGCGCGGCGTCGACGGCGGCCCGCTCCGGGTCCCGCGCGTAGAACTTGATCACCGCGTCCTCGTCGCCGGCGCTCACCGCGAAGGTCTGCCCGCCGTACCCGCCGGTCAGCGGGACGGCACTGGCCGCGAAATCACTCATGGCCCGATCCTGCCGCATCCCGTCGACAAATCGGCTTGAAGTTGACGTAGCGGCAACATCTACCGTCGGGGACGTCGCCGAAAAGGATGACGGAAAGGAGCAGTTCGATGGCGTGGTCGATCGCGCAGGTGGCCCGGTCCTCCGGTGTCACCTCACGCACGCTCCGGCACTACCACTCCATCGGCCTGCTGGTGCCGGCCAGGGTCGCGCCCAACGGCCGGCGGTACTACGAGCAGGAGCAGCTGTTGCGGTTGCAGCAGATCCTCCTGCTCCGGGACCTCGGGCTGAGTCTGGACGTGGTGGGCGAGGTGATCGCGCACCGCGACGAGCAGGACGCGATCGAGGTGCTCGCCAAGCACAAGGAGTGGCTGGTCAAGGAGCAGCTGCGCCTCGGCCGGCTGGTGCGGACCGTCGACGCAACCATCGACAACCTGAAGAGAGGAGGAGAGATGTCACCGGAGAAGGTCTTCGAAGGGTTCGAGCACAACCTGTACGAGGCCGAGGCGCGCGAGCGCTGGGGCGACGAAGCAGTGGACGCCAGCTACCAGCGGATGCGCAGCTGGACCGAGGCGGACGCCGAGAAGGCCAGGACCGCCTACCCGCGGGTCCACGAAGGACTGGCCGCACTGAAGGCAGAAGGGGTCGCAGTGACCGAGCTGAGCGTGCAGGAGCTGATCCAGCTGCACTACGAGGTCACCTGTCTGTTCTGGACGCCGACACGTGAGGCGTACAAGGGACTCGGGCAGATGTACGTCGACGACGAGCGGTTCCGGCAGAACATCGGCAGCGGCGACGACGCACTGGTCGAGTACCTGCGCGACGCCATGACCGTCTACGCCGACACCAAGCTGGACAGCTGACCCAGGACCTCGGAGGCTGCAGACTCCGGGGTCCCCTAGTCTTGGCCGGTGGTTGAACCGCGGAGGGTTGAGCTGACGGAGGCTCAGACGTCACGTGCGAGCCGTACGTACTGGGACGGGGCCGCTGCGGAGTACATGGCTGAGCACGGTGACTTTCTCGGCGACGACCGGTTCGTCTGGTGTCCTGAGGGTGTCGACGAGGAGGCGGCCCAGCTGCTCGGGCCGGTGCGCGGCAAGCGGATCCTCGAGGTCGGCTGCGGTGCGGCCCAGTGCTCGCGCTGGCTCGCCGGGCAGGGCGCGGAGGTGGTTGCCTTCGACATCTCGATCGAGCAGCTCCGGATCGCTCACGAGCTCGACGTACGCACCGGCACGGCCGTCCGCACAGTGGCCGCGGACGCTGTCGCACTCCCCTACCGCGACAGCACCTTCGACATCGCCTGCTCGGCCTTCGGAGCGCTCCCGTTCGTGGCCGACGCGGGTACGGCGTTCCGCGAGATCGCGCGCGTCCTGAAACCCGGGGGCCTGCTGGTGTTCTCGGTGACGCACCCGTTCCGCTGGACGATGCCCGACGACCCGTCGGCCGCCGGTCTGCGGATCACCCACTCCTACTTCGACCGGACGCCGTACGTCGAGGTCGATGCGTCCGGTACGCCGGTCTACGCCGAGCACCACCGCACGACCGGGGACTGGATCCGGGAGCTGACCGGCGCCGGGTTCGTCGTCGACGACCTGCTCGAACCGGAATGGCCGGCCGGGCACCAGCTCGTCTGGGGCGGCTGGGGACCCGAGCGCGGTCCTCTCGTCCCCGGAACCGCCATCTGGACAGCCCACCAAGGCCACGAAGGACAGCCCGCATGACCCGATTCCCCGCGGTGGACGGACTGCGAGTGATCGCCGCACTCGCAGTCGTGGTGTCACAGGTCGGCCTGCATACGCAGGCGCCGTTCGCCGGGGTGGTGTCCCGGCTGGACGTCGGCTGGGCGATCTTCTGCGCGGTGTCCGGATTCCTGCTCTACCGGCCGCACGTATTGGCGTGGTTCTCCGGCACCCTGCCGCCGCTCACCCTCCCGTACCTGCGTAACCGCGCACTACGCATCCTCCCGGCGCTGCTGGTCGTCGTCGTGCTGTCGATCGTCCTCGTCCCGCACCCGGCGACCACCTACCTCCGCTGGGCGGTCCTGACGCCCCTCCCGTTCTACCTGCTGCTGCCCGGTCTGGGACGGCTGCTCACCGGGTACGAGCGTCCTACTCGCCGCAGTGTCCGGTGGCGCCTCCTGGTTCTGGTCGCGCTGACCGCACTCGGACCGGTGTGGATGGCCGCGGTCATGGCAACCGGTCACCCCAGCGCAGGGCTCTGGCTGCCCGGGTACCTCGGCTGGTTCGCCGTGGGCATGGGCATGGCGCTCTGGCAGGTCGCCCGCGCCACAGGTCGGCTCGGCCCGTCAACGCTCGACACGCTGACCAGGGTCCCCGGCACACTCTGGGGAATCGCCGCAGCGCTTCTGCTGATCACCGCAACCCCAATCGCCGGACCGTACGACCACACCATGCCCACTGCGGCGCAGGCCCTCATCAAGAGCCTGCTCTACACAGTGGTCGTCGCCTGCGTGCTCTTCCCGGTCCTGACACCCACAGCCGGGACTGTCCGTGTACTGGGTGGTCGACCGGCACAGCTCGCCGCACAGCTGTCGTACGGCGTCGTGGCGTACCAGTTCGTCGTACTAGGACTCATCGACGGTCCGTTCGCTGTACAACTGCCCGTGACGCTGCTGGCCTCTGTCGTCCTGGCCGCCGCCAGCTACCGCCTGGTCGAACGTCCCGTGCTGAAGAACGCGGCGGTGGCCAGGACCGAGAGCAACGCGACCAGCCCGAGCAGCAGCCCGGCGCGGTAGGTCCTGTCCGGCAGGAAGCTTGCCGTGACCACCTGCTCCGGCCCGGCGGGCAGGACCCAGCCCTGCTGCCAGCCGCCGATGCGGATCGGCGTGAGCTTCTGCCCGCTGCCGTCGTACGCTTCCCAGCCCTCGTTGTAGTTCTGCGCGACCGCCAGCACTGACTGCTCGTCCGCACCCGGCACCTCGACCGTCAGCTCGGTCGGGTTCGGACGCCAGACGTCCACGCCCTGCACCGGTGTCACCGACACGTCCCCGAAGCCCGCCTTCGCCAGCGTGGCCTCGATCGGCACCAGCCCGCCGTTCGTCTGCACTTCCACCCGGTGGAGCCCGGACCGCAGCGGGAAGGCCGACATCTGGCCGCACAGGCTGAACGTGACGTGGCGCCGCTGCAGCAGGTCCCGCATGGTCGCCGCGACCTGTGTCCGGGCCGGTACGCCGTCGACGCGGACCGTCGGCCCGTTGCCGCAGTACGCCGGAACGCGGCGCTGCGGAGCGACCGCCTTGCGCAGCTCGTCCGCGCCGAGCACCTCGATCTCGGTCACGCCGACCGGACTGGTCCGCGCGTCCTGCAGCGGCTTCGTCGCGGTGAAATCGATCCTGACGGTCTGCGCGTGCCGTGGCGCGAACCGGACGTATCCGCCGGCGTCGACTGTCGCCGGCAGCGGCGCGCCGCCGTCGAAGTGCAGCACGACCTCTGCCGGCCGGGAACCGTTCAGATACGCCTGGAACCGGAGCCCGTGCACGTCCTTTGCTACAGGCAACTTCAGGGTCAGGCTCGGCACCGGGTCGTCCGGCGCCGCCAGCCAGCCGGTACCGAGATCGCGGTCGACCGCGGCGTCCGGCCGTCCCTCCGGCGCGGCAACGGCCCGCGACGACGCCGTGGCAGCGATCGCCCCCGGCACCGACAGCAGCCGTTCAAGAGCTTCGCCGTCCTGCGGCAGGGCCGTCCCGCGCAGCTGGTACGTCGCAGCCTGCGGGAGCTGCACGCTGCGGGACAGGCCGTTCGGTTCGGCGGAGTCCTTCTCCTGGTCCTGGCTGCACAGGGCCCGGGCGCCAACGTGCAGACACGCGGACCGGCCGATCTGCGCGTTCCGCAACACCACAGCACTCGGCTGTCCATCAGTCTGCTGATTGTCGGTAGCGATCAGCGGCATGCCGTCGAGCTTCCCGTTGGCGTCTGCTCGCAGTACCGCAGCGCCCTCGCCACCGAGAGCTGCCACCACGGTCGGTACGTCGTCAGCGGTGCCACCGACCGCCACGAGCCGGGACCGCGGGATCAGCCGGCCCGGTGTGGTCGCTCCGACGTCGTAGATCTCGACGCTCGGGTACGGCAGGACGGACTCTCCGGGCGGGCCGAAGTACGCCACACGTCCGATGCCCGAGTCGGCCAGGCTCTCGTGGATCGCCAGCGACGGAGTGTCCTCGGGTACGTCGTTGCGCACGACGACGTACCGGACGCCGTCGCGGGTCAGCTCCTGACGCAGCGCCGGGTCACCGACGCCGGAGTCGATACGGCTGCGCATGTCGTTGGTGAGCGCGGCCAGCGGGCGGCTCACCAGAGCGGCGAGCGGTTCACTGGAGCTGGACAGGACCAGCACGCTGCCAGGCGTGGTCTGTTGGTCCAACCAGTTGGCCGCGTCCTCCCAGTGCTGCGGGATCGCAGCGAACGCCCCGTCCGGTCGGGTGAGCACCACAGGCACGGCAGCGGCCATCGCCAGGCAGGTGACCAGAACAGGTACGACGCGGCGGTGGACGCCTCGTGACACGGACAGGTTGGTCAGGCGACGCAAGTAGTGCGCCGCGGCGAGTGCGAGCGGCACTCCGACCACCGCACCGGCGACTGGTACCCACCGCACGCTTTGCGGCGCTACGCCGTACCGGAGCAGCATCAGCAGTGGGACCAGCCACCAGATCGACGCCGCGACGACGAAGCCCAGCCAGGCGGCAGTCAGCTTCAGCCTCGCGCGCGCCACGAGCCAGATGGCCGGTACGACGAGAGTCGCGACCCCGGCGATCGGGTTGGCGCCACCGATCAGCGCGAACGCGACAGCCGACCAGCTGACCCGCCACCAGCCGGAGCGGGAGCCCGGTGAGACGAGTGGCAGTAGTACCCACGGAGCCAGGGCCAGCGGCCACACCTCGATCGGGAGCCCGCCGAAGGCCAGTGGCACCACGGCGTACAGCAGTGCGACGGCGAGCCGTGTCCAAGGCACGCCGTACTGCAGGACGTTGCAGAGCTTCCAGATACCGAGGAACGCGACGCACAGGACCAGCGACCACCACAGCCGCTGCGTGACCCAGTCCGGCACCGACAGCGCGTCCAGCAACCAGTGGAAAGGCCCGATCGGAAACAGGTAGCCGTAGGCGTCGCTCTGCAGCTGGCCGAACGACGTGTGCGGATCCCACAGGTGCAGTGCACGCGAGAGGAACCCGCCCGGCCCGGCCGTCAACTCGAGCCGGCGATCCGGAACGATCTGGCCAGGAGCATGCTGAAAGCACAGAGCGATGAGAGCAAGGCACCCCAGGACGAGCCGTGCCCGCCAGACGACCTGCTCCGAACTCCCTGCCTTCAGCCTCCTCACCGGCGGGACACTAACGGATCCCGCGGCTCCTCGGCGGCTTCGTTGCCGTACCGTGAGGTCCGGCAAATCTCACACGATCCGAGGCAGCGAATGACGTCTGGCACCACTCCGGCCAGTGCACCGAAGGCCAAGCGCCTGGCGTTCCTTCGGCGGGCCACTGTGGTCGCCGTCGCCATGGCGATCATGAACGTGGCCGCCTACGGCTTCACGCTGATCGGCACGCACCGGCTCGTGCCGGAACAGTTCGGCGCCCTCACGGCGTTGCTGGGGCTGCTGCTCATCGGCAACGTCGCCTCACTCGGCCTGCAGGCAGCGGGCGCCCGTCAGCTCGCGACACACTCGGGTGCCGGCGCCGGCGCACTGGCCGACGCGATGTTGAAGGCGGGCAACCGCGCGGCACTCGGACTGACCGCGGTCTGCCTGGTACTCACGCCGGTGTTCATGTGGCTGCTGCACATCGACTCGGTGGTCTCGATCCTGCTGCTCGCCCCGACGCTCGGCTGCCTGACGGTGATGGGGTCGCAGCTCGGCGTCCTCCAGGGCAGCAAACGCTGGACCGAGCTGGCCGCCGTCTACCTGTCGACCGGTGTCGGCCGCCTCGTCCTGGGCGGCGGAGCGCTGCTCGTGCGTCCGTCGCTCGACGCGGCGATGATCGGTCTCGCGCTCGGCGCCGCCATACCGGTCGTCATCGGCCGTATGGCGCTCCGCGGATCGACCGGTGCGACCAAGGACCAGATCAAGGAAGTACTGCGGGAGACCGTGCACGGCACGCACACACTGCTGGCGTTCTTCGCGCTCGCGAACGCCGACGTGCTGTTCGCCCGCGCGTTGCTCGACGGCACGGACAGCGGGTACTACGCGGCCGGCGTGATCATCGCGAAGGCCTGCCTGTTCCTCCCGCAGTTCGTCATCGTCCTGGTGTTCCCGACCCTCGCACAGTCGCCGGGTGACACCCTGCGGCTGCGCAAGGCGATCGCGGCCGTCGGGGGGCTCGGTGTGTGCACGGTCATCGGCACCCTGATCCTTCCCGATCTCGTCGTCGCGATCATCGGCGGCAAGGACAAGTACGCGCCCCTCGGCCCCTACACCTGGCTGTTCGCGGTCGCCGGCTCCGCGTACGCCGTACTGCAACTGGTCGTGTACGCCGCGATCGCGCAGCAGGAGAAACGCGCCGCGCTGGGGATCTGGCTCGGTCTCGTGGTCCTCGCGCTGGCCGCCGCGATCATCCTCGGCACCGGGACCGCGACCGGCCTGGACGGCGTGAAGGTGCTGGCCGCGATGACCAGCGCCTGCGCCCTCCTGCTGTCGGCGGGCCTGGCGGCCGGACTGCACCGCCAGGCCACCGACTCACCACAGGCTTGATTTGGCGAAACGCCTGGCGAACGTGTTGGCCAGCACCAGCAACACCAGCCCGATCACCGATCTGAACAACCCGATCGCGGTCGCGTAGCTGAACTGGGGTACCGCCGACGCCAGGCCGATCTTGTACACGTAGGTGTCGATCACCTCCGCGACATCGAGGTTCAGGCTGTTCTGCATCAGCAGCACCTTCTCGAAGCCGACGGACAGGATCCGGCCGATGTCCAGGATCAGCAGGATCACCGCGACCGGCACGATCGCGGGCAGGTCGATGTGCCACATCCGCCGTAACCGCGACGCCCCGTCCACGATCGCCGCCTCGTGCAGCTCCGGCGGGACACTGGTCAGGGCGGCCAGGTAGATGATCGCGGCGAACCCCATCGTCTGCCACGCCCCCGACCAGACGTAGAGATGCCGGAACATCCCCGAATCGCCCATCACGTCGGTCGGACCGAACCCGAACAACCCGATCAGCTTGTTGGTCACGCCGGTGTTCGGGCTGGTCAGCACGACGAGCAGACCGACCACGACCACGGTGGAGATGAAGTGCGGCGCGTAGGTGATCAGCTGCGTCGTCCGGCTGAACCACTTCTTCCGGACCGTGTTCAGGCAGAGCGCGAGGATGATCGGCAACGGGAACGTCGCGACCAGTTCGTAGACGTGCAGGAACACGGTGTTCTTGATCAGCCGCCAGAACTGGTACGACTCCACGAAGCGCTCGAAGTACTTCATCCCGACCCAGGGGCTGCCCAGGATCCCGGACACCACGTTGTAGTCCTTGAACGCGATGATCACGCCGTACATCGGCCAGTAGGCGAAGATCGCCAGCCAGATCAGCGGCAGCGCGAGCATCGCGTACAACTGCCAGTTGCGGCGGATCCGCAACCCGAGGCCGACGCGGGACTTCGCCACCTGGGTGCGCTTGCGGGACGCCGACCGGACCGACGACCTGGTGTCTGTTTCCGTTGTGGTCATGGGCCTCATCCCTTCAGGGAGCCGATCATGGCTCCCTTGACGAAGTGCTTCTGGACGAAGGGGTAGACCAGCAGCGGCGGAATCATGCCGATCACGATCAGCGAGTACTTGAGCTGCTGCTGCAGCTCCTGCATCTGCGCCAGCTTGCTGGTGTCGGGCATCTGCGACGGGTCGACCTTGGTCTGCAGCAGGATCTGCCGCAGCACCACCTGCAACGGGAACAGGTGCTCGTTGGTGAGGTAGATCAGCGCGTTGAAGAACGAGTTCCACGAACCGACCGCGTAGAACAACAGGTTCACGGCGATGATCGGCTTGCTCAACGGCAGCACGACGCGCCAGAAGAAGCCGAAGTCGCTGCAGCCGTCCACCTTCCCGGCCTCCACCAACTCCTCCGGGATCGTCACCATGAAGTAGGTCCGGGTGATGATCACGTTCCAGACCGCCAGCGCGGTGGGCAGGATCATCGCCCACCGGGTGTTCAGCAGCCCGAGCTCGTGCACGACCAGGTACGTCGGGATCAGCCCGCCGCTGAACATCATCGTGAACACGAACGCGGCCATGATGATCCCCTTGCCCGGCAGCCCCTTCCGCGACAACGGGTACGCCGCGAGCAGCGTGAGGACCGTGGCGAGCACAGCACCGGTGACCGCGTAGAACACCGAGTTGCCGAAGCCGCTGACGATCGACTTGTAGTCGAAGATCGCCTTGTACGCGTCCAGCGTGAGCCCGACCGGCCACAGCCACACCTCGCCCGCGGACACTCGCTTGGTGTCGCTGACCGAGGCGCTCAGGACGTAGACGATCGGGTACAGCACCGCCAGGCAGAAGAGCCCGAGCGCGGTGTAGATACAGGCCAGTGCGATCTTGTCGCTCTTGGTGTCCTGGATCGGCGCCCCGGCCCCGAGCCGCTGCTCGTCCGGCGCCAGCGTCCCGGCACTCATCCGTTGTACGTCTCGTAGGCGGCCTGCTCGAGTTCCAGATACGGCTTCACGCCGATCTTCGCGACCCGGTCCTTGTAGTCGTTCCAGGCGCCGTCGTCGTTCGGGTCGAGCTGCCCGGTCATGAACTTGGCGAAGGACCCGTTCACCTCACCCTTGAGGTTGGTCCGCAGCTCCGCCTCCTGCGCGGCCTGGTCCTGGTCCAGCGTGACCGGCGGGAACTGCAGCTCCTGCGGCTGCTTGTACGGGAAGAGCTTGTCCTTGGTCTGCGCGTACAGCGGCTCCTCGAACGTCAGGTCCTTCGGGTTCACCCGCTCGCCCAGCCGGAAGTCCTGGGAGCGGTACATCGGGTTGTCCTGGCTCCAGTTGATGTTCTTCTGGGAGTTCCAGGTCGCGTCGAACCCGTACACCGCCTGCTTGCCGTTGATGCCGAGCTCGCCCTTCTTCGCCCACGCGAATCCCGGACCGCCGTACCCGCGCAGGATCGCCTCCAGCTCGTACTGGGCGTCGGCCCACTGGACCAGTTGCTCCGGCTTGGCGCACTTCTTCGTGATGACCAGGTGCGCCACCTCGATACCGACCCCGAGGTAGTCCCAGGCCGAGTACCGGACCTTGTTCGGACCCTCCAGCGCCGGCATCACTTCGTACTGGCGCCAGCGGGCATTCGGATCCTTCTGGTCGATCTCGACGAAGTTGCCCCAGTAATTCACCCGCGCACCCCCGATCAGCGGGGTACCGGGCGCGTTGCCGTACCGCTTCAGCTGGTCCTCGTCGGCGGTGAACACGTCCCGGCCGATCAGGCCCTCGCGGTACAGGCCGTTCACGTACTTCAGGCCCTCGCGCCACTCGTCCTTGTCGAACGACACGTCGACCTTGCCGTCCTTCACCACCAGCCACGGCTCGGTCGGCGTGTAGAGGAACGCGTTCATGATGAACGGCTCGAACGGCGCGTCCTTGTAGCCGGTGAACGGGATCGTCCGGCCCTTACCGGCCGGGTCCGCCTTCTTGAACGCGCGCAGCACCTCGCGGAACTCGTCGGTGGTCTGCGGCATCCCCAGACCGACCTTCTTCAGCCAGTCGGTGTTCAGGAACGACCGGACCCGGCCGGCCCGGCAGTGGTAGCAGTCGTTGATACCGGGGAACGAGTAGATCTTCTTGTCCGGCGCCTGGATCAGCTTGCGGGTGTCGGGGTAGTCCTTCATGGCCTGCTGCAGGTTCAGCGCGTACCCGTCGATGTACTGGCCGACGTCGGTGAACAGGCCCTGCTGGCCGTACAGGAACAACTGCGACCGGGTGAACGCGATGCCGAGGAAGGCGTCCGGGATGTCGCCGGCGGCGATCATCGCGTTCACCTTGGTCATCACGTCGTCGTCGGTGCCGCCGACCTGCATCCACTCGATGTGGACCCCGGTCTTCTGCTCCAGCCACTTGGTGAACGCGTTGGTCTTCCAGTCGCCGATCGTGACGTCCTGCTTGACCACGATCTTGAACGTCGTCTTCTCGGTCGTGATCGGCTTGAGCGTGCGGGCGATCGGGCCGACGTACCCCTCCGGGTACTGCACCGTCGCCAACTTCGGGCCGAGGGTGACGCTGGGGGCGGCCTCACCGGCGCCGGCGGCCGCTCCGGTCGCACTGCTCTTGCCGCTGCACGCACTGAGCAGGCCGCCACCGGCGGTTGCGGCCGTCAGCCCGAGCGCGCCCGCGATCAGTGATCGACGGGTGACTCCTGGGCGCGCGTGATCGTTCGGCATTGGTCCTCCTGGCGGCTGGTCGGAACAAAGACGAAATATCCGAGAGCGATATCCGATAGGATCTCGGATCTTTTGCCCGGGAGAATGACATAGAAAGCGACCCGGCGGAAGGCCTCACCCGATACCGATCGGGATCGATCAATCACTGTCCGTATCTTGCGTGGCAAACGCTTACCGCTTACGTGGCCGCACCCAAATTTCTTGCGGCGAAGAAAGTCCCGCGCACCGCTCTGGGTAGGGTTCTGGGCATGCCGACGCCGAAGTTCGTCCTTGACCTGCGCGCGAAGATCGGGCACGACCTGCTCTGGCTGAGCGGCCTGACCGCGGTCGTGCTCAACGACACCGACGAGGTGCTTCTCGTCCGGCGCGCCGACAACGGGCGGTGGAGCCTGGTCGCCGGCATCCTCGAGCCAGGTGAGCAGCCGGCCGTCGGGCTGGTCCGCGAGATCCAGGAGGAGACCGCGGTCGAGGCGGTCGTCGAGCGTCTGGTCAGCGTCGAGTCACTCCCGCCCGGCAGCTACCCGAACGGCGATCAGGTCCAGTTCCTCGACCTCTGCTTCCGCTGCCGACCCGTCCGCGGTGAACCCAGGGTCAACGACGACGAGTCCCTCGACGTCCGCTGGTGGCCGCTGAACGACCTTCCGGACCTCACGGACCGGGAGCAGGTCTGCATTCAGAACGCCCTCTCCCCCAACCCGGCCCCGGTGTACGTCACCGCCGCAGACTGACCTGCAGTTCCCGCAACCACCGCTCACTGATCGCAGGCTCCCGCGTCAGCAGCTCCGCAAGCTTCCGCCGGACCTTCGGTGTCCGCGCGGCCGCGACGATCTTCACGGCCTCGGCCAGCGCCATCCGGGTGCGCTCGTCACGCCGCGGGTCCGCGACCTCCGGATCCGCCCACCTGGTACGACGGAACGAGGCAGCCGTCTTGTGCTGGTAGTCGCCGAAGTACGACCAGAGCCGGGGGTCGAGCGACACATTCCGGATCGCCGACGCCGGCAGATCGGTCGCGAACTCGGCGTGCTGGTGCCAGCGCCAGGTGTTCGGGCTGGTCTTCGTCCGGGACGTGATCCCGACGAACCGGAGCTGCCGCCGGATGACGTCCCACTGCGCGTGCTCGTCGTCGATCCACCGTCGAAGTACGCCGTACAGGTTCTCGAACGTCGAGCCCTGGTAGACCAGGTCGACGAAGACCGTCGGCCGTCCCCGCATCAGCTCCCCCGGAGTCAGCCCCTCCGCAGCCAGGTTCGTGCGCAGCTGGCGCAGTTCGCCGGCGGTGACGCTCTGGCCGTCAACGCCGAACAGCGACAACGGCAGCGGATGGAGTCGCGAACTCCACCCGGTGTCGGCCAGCGCCCCACTCAGCACATCGAACAGGCTGTCCACGGACCGCCCGACGAAGTACAGGTCCCCGTCCCCACACTGTCCCAGCACCCGGGCCGCGCAGCGGATCAGGTCGTCCAGGAAGAACAGCTCCCAGACCTCGACGTCGTCGAGCATCGAGCCGAGCTGGTCCGGCCGGATCAGGTCCCAGCGGAACGGCCGGATCGGGTCCATCTGCCTAGTGGGCGGCTTCGTGCCAGGTGCGGCCGACGCCGACGGAGACGTCGAGCGGTACGGCCATCTCGACGGCGTGGCCCATGTCGTGGCGGACCAGCTGCTCGAGGGCCTCGCGCTCGCCGGGGGCGATCTCGAAGACGAGTTCGTCGTGGACCTGGAGCAGCATCCGTGACTTCAGGCCGGACTCGCGCAGCGACCGCTCGACCTTCAGCATCGCCATCTTGATGACATCCGCCGCCGACCCCTGGATCGGCGCGTTCAGCGCCATCCGCTCGGCCATCTCGCGGCGCTGCCGGTTGTCGCTGGTCAGGTCCGGCAGGTACCGCCGGCGGCCCAGGATCGTCTCGGTGTACCCGGTCTTGCCGGCGTCGATCACGATCGACCGCAGGTAGTCCCGGACCCCGCCGAAGCCCTCGAAGTACTCGTCCATCAGGCCCTTGGCCTCGTCGACGCCGATCTTCAGCTGCTGGCTCAGCCCGTACGCCGACAGGCCGTACGCGAGCCCGTAGTTCATCGCCTTGATCTTCGCGCGCTGCTCCTGCGTGACATCACCAGGCTCGACCGAGAACACCCGCGACGCCGTCACCGAGTGGAAGTCCATCCCGGAGTTGAACGCGTCGATCAGGCCCTGGTCCTGCGACACGTGCGCCATGATCCGCATCTCGATCTGGCTGTAGTCCGCCGACATCAGCGACTCGTTGCCCTCGCCGACCACGAACGCCTGCCGGATCCGGCGGCCCTCCTCGGTGCGGATCGGGATGTTCTGCAGGTTCGGGTCGGTGGAGCTCAGCCGTCCGGTCGCCGCGATGGTCTGGTTGAACGTCGTGTGGATCCGGCCGTCGCGCGGGCTGATCGTCTTCAGCAGCCCCTCGACCGTCTGCCGCAGCCGGGTCGCGTCCCGGTGCGCCAGCAGGTACGCCAGGAACGGGTGCTCGGTCTTCTCGAACAGCGCCTGCAGCGAGTCCGCGTCCGTGGTGTACCCGGTCTTGGTCCGCTTGGTCTTCGGCATCTGCAGCTCGTCGAACAGCACCACCTGCAGCTGCTTCGGCGACCCGAGGTTGATCTCCTTGCCGATCACCTCGTACGCCGCCGTGGCCGCTTCCCGTACGCCGGTGGCGAACCGCTCCTCGAGCTCCTCCAGATACGCCCGGTCGACCGCGATACCGTCCCGCTCCATCGCGGCGATCACCTGGATCAGCGGCAGCTCGACGTCCGCGAGCAGCGCCGTACCGGCCTGCTTCTCGAGCTCGGCGTCGAGGGTGTCGGCGAGGTCCGCGATCGCGCGGGCGCGCAGCATCGTGTGGTCCGCGGCCGGCCCGCCCTCGACGTCGTCGAAGCTGAGCTGGCCGTTCTCGGCCTCCTCGTTGCGCAGCTCGCGCTTGAGGTACCGAACGGTGAGGTCGGCGAGGTCGTACGCCCGCTGGTCGGGGCGGACGAGATACGCGCTGAGCTGGGTGTCCGAGCTCAGACCGGCCAGGGTCCAGCCGCGCTCCAGGAAGCCGAGCAGCGGGCCGTTCACGTCGTGCAGCGCCTTGGGCTGCTTCTCGTCCGCGAGCCAGGCCTGCCAGGCGGACTCGTCGTCCGGAGTCATGGTGGTCGGATCGAACCAGGCCGCCGCACCGGACGTGTTCGCCAGCGCCAGACCGGTGATCTGACCGGTGCCGCCGCCCCAGCTGCCCTGCACCGCGACACCGACGCGGTCACCGCCGCTCACCTGCTCTTTGAGCCAGGCCCCGACCTCACCCGGCTTCAGCTGCACACCGTCCAGCTCGAACCCGTGGTCGACGGCCGCGTCGACCTCCTCGTGCTCGGCGACCAGCCGCTCGCGCAGCACCCGGAACTCCAGGCTGTCGAACAGCGTGTGCACCTTCTCCCGGTCCCACGCCACCCGCGCCAGGTCGTCGACCGAGACGTCCAGCGTCAGGTCGCGGACCAGCTCGTTGATCTGCCGGTTCCGGATCACGTCGGCGAGGTGCTCCCGCAGCGACTCACCGGCCTTGCCCTTGATCTCGTTCACCCGGTCGACGACGTCGTTCAGCGAACCGAACTGGTTCAGCCACTTGGCCGCCGTCTTCGGGCCGACCCCGGGCACCCCCGGGAGGTTGTCGCTCTGCTCCCCCACCAGCGCGGCGAGATCCGGGTACAGCCGCGGACCGACGCCGTACTTCTCCTCGATCGCGGCCGGGTCCATCCGGGCGATCTCGGACACGCCGCGCTTCGGGTACAGCACCGTGATGTCCTCGCTGACCAGCTGGAACGAGTCCCGGTCACCGCTGCTGATCAGCACCTCGAAGCCCTGCTCGGACGCCTGCGTGGCGAGCGTCGCGATGATGTCGTCGGCCTCCCAGCCGTCGATCTCCGTAGTCGGGATCCGGAGCGCCTCCAGCACCTCCTTGACCAGCGAGATCTGCCCCTTGAACTCGTCCGGCGACTTCGACCGGCCCGCCTTGTACTCCGTGTACTGCTCGGAGCGGAAGGTCTTGCGGGACACGTCGAACGCGACGCAGACATGCGTGGGCTGCTCGTCGCGCAGCATGTTGATCAGCATCGAGGTGAACCCGTACACCGCGTTGGTGTGCTGCCCGGTGGTCGTGGAGAAGTTCTCCACCGGGAGCGCGTAGAACGCCCGGTACGCCAGCGAGTGCCCGTCCAGCAGCAGGACTCGCGGTCGCCCGGTGCCCGGGGTCGCGGTGTCCTTGGTCAACGTCGAAGTCTGAGTTTCTGGAGCCACGTACCGACTCTAGTGGGTCCCACGGACAGTTCTGACACACTGCTTCCGTGACAGATGAAACGAACCTCGGCCCGGGCATGGGCATGGAGGGCACGCTCCTCCAGCTGATGGGAATCGTTGTCAGCGAAGCAAGCCCCGAGCGGGTGGTCGCCACGATGCCCGTCAAGGGCAACACGCAGCCGTACGGTCTGCTGCACGGCGGCGCGTCCTGTGTGCTGGCCGAGAGCCTCGGCTCGATCGGGTCGGCCCTGCACGCGGCGACGTCCGGGAAGGTCGCGGTCGGCGTCGACATCAACGCGACCCACCACCGCGCGGTCCGCGACGGGGTCGTCACCGGCGTCGCGACACCGATCTACCTCGGCCGGACCACGACGTCGTACGAGGTGGTCGTCACCGACGACCGCGACAAGCGGGTGTGCACCGCCCGGATCACTTGCCAGCTGATTCCGGCTCCGCCCGGGAGCTGACCGCGCGCCGGGCGACCGCCGAGCGGCGCGACGACAGCAGGGCGAGCAGGTTCGGCGCGTGCTCGGCGGTGAGCCGGCGACGCACGGTGTGCGTGTTCGCGAACCGCAGTACGCCGGCCTGCCCGAGGCCGAGGCGGGCGAGGAAGCGGTTCGCCTCGCGGGCGATCGCGGGCGCGACCACTGCCAGGTGGACGCAGCTCTCGTGCTCGGCCCAGGTGACCGCTTCCGCGATCAGCGCCTTCCCGAGGCCGTGTCGGCGGGACGTGTCGCTGACATGCAGGTACTCGACCGTGACCGTGGTGTCGTCGTGCAGCGGACTGATCGCGGTCCGGCGCAAATACGCCATACCGTGCACCTGACCGTCCAGCTCGACCACCAGCAGCCGGCCGAACGGGTCGTCCAGATGCTTGCTGACGGCAACCTCGGCGGCGGCCACGGACGGCGGTGCCGGCAGCCGGGACGGCAGACCGGCGGCGGTGCTGAGCTCACGCCACAACGCCACCAGCGCGTCGGCGTCGCTCGGCCGGGCGTCCCTCACCCCGATGGCTGCCACCACAGCGACCTCCCGGTCCGGTCCACCCCCGAGGTGAACAGACGGGCCGATACGCTCGTCCTCGCGCAACAGTAGGCCCTCGGGGGTCACCTGCAAAGTCGAGTGGGAGACCAGTTTGTTCATCGGAATCGGGACCGTCGTGAACGTCGCGACTGTGCTCGTCGGTTCGGTACTCGGCGTACTCGTCGGGCACCGGCTCAGTCACCGCACCAGGGATCTCGTCACCGACGCGTTGGGACTGGTCACGCTCCTGATCGCGATCAGCTCGGCACTCACGGTAGGGGATGCCGCGCTCAGCGACGCGGTCGGCGACAGCGCCCCGATCCTGATCGTGCTCGGCGCGATGCTGATCGGCGGGATCGTCGGATCGATCCTGCGGATCGAGCAGCGGCTGGAGGACTTCGGCGGCTGGATGCAGCGCCGGTTCGATCGCGGCGAGGGCCGGGGCAGCTTCGTCGAGGGGTTCGTGTCCGCCTCGATGGTGTTCTGCGTCGGGCCGCTGACCTTCCTCGGATCCTTGTCCGACGGCCTCGGGCGCGGCGCCGATCAGCTGTTCCTGAAGGCGGTGCTGGACGGCTTCGCGTCGATCGCCTTCGCGGCCTCGTTCGGCTGGGGCGTCGCGGCTTCTGCCCTGGTCGTCCTGGTGATCCAGGGATCGATGACGCTCGTCGGAGCATTACTGGGCGACGTACTGCCTGACGCTCATGTCACCGCGCTCGGCGCGACCGGAGGCGTCATGCTGATCGGTGTGGCGCTCAGGCTGCTCAAACTGAAGCAGGTCGCCGTGGCCGATCTCCTGCCCGCGTTGATCGTCGCGCCGCTGCTGGTTCAGTTGCTCGTTGTCATCCGCAACTGAACCAGCAGCAACCGCGGTCTTTCAGTCCTCGCCCAGGTAGGCCTTGCGGACCGAGTCGTTCACCAGCAGGTCGCGGCCGCTGCCCGAGAGCACGACCTTCCCGACCTCGAGCACGTACCCGTAGTCGGCCCGCTTCAGCGCGGCCTGGGCGTTCTGCTCGACCAGCAGGATCGTCGTACCCTGCCGCTGCAACTCGCTCACCGTGGTCATGATCCGCTTCATCATGATCGGTGACAGCCCCATCGAGGGCTCGTCCAGCATCAGCAGCTTCGGCCGGCTCATCATCGCCCGGCCCATCGCCAGCATCTGCTGCTCACCGCCGGAGAACGTACCGGCCGGCTGCTTGCGCCGCTCCCCCAGGATCGGGAACAGGTCGTACGCCGCCTGCAGGTCGGTGCGCACGCCCGCGGGATCGCGGCGGGAGAACGCGCCGAGCATCAGGTTCTCCTCGACCGACAGCCGCGGGAAGATCCGCCGGCCCTCGGGCGAGTGCGCCAGACCGCGGGTGACGATGTCGTGCGCCGCCACGTGGTCGATCCGCTCGCCCTGGAACCAGATCTCGCCGCCGGTCGGCCGGAGCAGACCCGAGATCGTCTTCAGCGTGGTGGTCTTGCCGGCGCCGTTGGTGCCGATCAGCGACACCACCTGCCCCTGCTCCACGCTGAAGCTGATCTTCTTCACCGCAAGGATCTTGCCGTAGGCAACTTCCAGGTCCTTGACCTCGAGCATCGCGGTCATCAGACCTCACCTCCCGGTACGTCGTCCTGCGGGTCCTCGTCCTCGTCGTCCTCGCCGGTGCCGATGTAGGCCTCGATCACGCGCGGATCGGACTGCACCTCCTCGGGCGTGCCCTCGATCAGGGCCGACCCCTGGACCAGGCAGAGCACCCGGTCGCACAGGTTGAAGATGAACCGCATGTCGTGCTCGATCACCACGACCGACAGCCCGGAGTCCCGGATCTTGAAGATCAGGTCACTGGCCTGCCGGGTCTCCTGCGGGTTCATACCGGCGGTCGGCTCATCCAGCAGGATGAGCTTCGGGTCGGTGGCCAGCGCCCGCGCGATCTCAAGCCGGCGCTGGTCGCCGTACGGCATGTTCCGGGCCAGGTGCTCGGCCGACCGGCCGAGCCCGACGAACTCCAGCAGTTCCTGCGCCCGGGCCCGGGTGGCCGCCTCCTCGCGGCGGAACTTCGGGCCGTGCAGCACCGACGTGAGCGCGCCCGCGCTGGTCCGGCAGTAGCGCCCGACCATCACGTTCTCCAGCGCGGTCATGTTCGCGAACAGCCGGATGTTCTGGAACGTCCGCGCCATCCCGGCCCGGACCACGGCCCGCGGCTTGGGCGGCAACGGCGTACCGGAGAACCGGACCTGCCCGCTGGTCGGCTTGTAGAGGCCGGTCAGGCAGTTGAAGAACGTCGTCTTGCCGGCGCCGTTCGGGCCGATCAGACCGACGATCTCGCCCTCGCGGACGGTCAGGTTGACGTCGTTGACCGCCAGCAGACCGCCGAACCGCATGGTCACACCGGAGGCTTCCAGCACCGGGTCGCCGATCGGCCGTGCGGCCACGTCCTGCGTTTCGGTTACCGTCATTTCGCCTCCTCCGCCGCGATCAGCCGTTCCTCTTCGACGGCGACGGCCAGCTGCTCGTCCTCCTCGTGGAACTCCAGCTTCCGGCGTCTGCTCGCGACCAGCCCCTCGGGCCGGAACCGCATCATCAGCACCAGCAGCAGGCCGAACAGCAGCAGCCGGTACTCGAGGAAGAACCGCAGCTTCTCCGGCAGCACCTTCAGGATCGTCGCACCCAGCAGCACGCCGACGATGGTGCCCATACCGCCGAGCACGATCGCGGCCAGCAGGAACGCCGACTCCAGGAAGATGTACTGGTCCGGACTGACCGCGCCGTCCTGGTGGGCCTTGACCGTGCCCGCCATACCGGCCAGGAAGGCGCCGATCGCGAACGCGAGCAGCTTCAGCCCGAACACGTTCACGCCCATCGCCTCGGCGGCCTTCTCGTCCTCCCGGATCGCCACCCAGCCGCGCCCGATCCGGCTGTTGTTCAGCCGCGAGAACGCCAGGATGACGCCACCGATCAGCACCAGCAGCAGGAAGTAGTAGTTCGAGTTCCGGGTGAGGTCGATCCCCGCGATCGTGTGGTCGGTCCCGAAGTTGAAGCCGAACAGCTCCAGGTCCGGGATGCCGGGGATACCGTTCGGCCCGTTGGTCAGGTTCGGGCCGTTGTTGCCGTCCAGGTTGAACATCGAGAACCGGAAGATCTCACCGAAGCCGAGCGTCACGATAGCCAGGTAGTCACCGGACACCCGCAGTGTCGGCGAACCGATGATCAGACCGAGGATCGCCGCCACACAGGCGCCGAGCAGCACCACGACCAGGAACGGCGGCTTCCAGCCGATGGTCGCGAACGCCGACGTCGACAGCGTCGCCGCGACGTACGCACCCGATCCGAGGAACGCGATGTACCCGAGGTCCAGCAGGCCGGCCAGGCCGACCACGATGTTCAGGCCCATCGCGGTGGCGCTGAAGACCAGCACCGCGCCCGCGATCGACATGTTCGTGTCGTCGCCGTTCTGGGTGAACGGGAACAGGAACGCCGCCGCGAACGCCGCCAGCGTCAGCACCTTGCGGTGCCGCTGCCCGGCGTGGCCGACGAACGACATCACCCCGGACCGGAACAGCGCGGCCGCGGCCGCGCCGGCGAACACCAGGCACAGGATCAGCGGCCAGGCCTCGTCCTGAGCGAGCGTGTACGCCGCGGTGAACAGCAGGGCCGCCATCAGGAACGCGATCGAGGCGATCTCGAACCAGTCCGGCATCCGCGCCTCGCTCATGTCCCGCAGCTGGTGCAACGGCAGCATCCACGCGGACGCCGCGATCAGCGCGGCGCCGACGAGCGTGACGTACCCGCCCGGGTTGACGTTGATCAGGCCGTCGGACTCGACCGAGATCGCGATCAGGACCAGCACCATGTACAGCACGAGTCCGAGACCGAGGGCCCGCAACCCGAGGGTGGCGTCCACCCACGAGCCCAGCTTGACCAGCGGGCCCTTCTCGGCGAGCAGCAGCACCAGGGACAGCACGGCGAGGATGATCGCCAGGTTCTGCAGGCCGTTCGGGTAGAAGTTGACCGACAGATCGTTCAGGATCTGCCCGTCGTAGCTCCAGGACAGGAACGCGCCGACGATCACCAGCGCCACGCCGGCCAGGCCCAGCGGCCAGGCGATCGGCTTGCCCGGCTTCGCCGGCGGAGCCTCAGAAATATCGTCGACAGGAGTCTGGATATCGGTCATGCGCGGTCCACCACCCTTGCGCCCAGCAGGCCCTGCGGCCTGAACACCAGAACCAGGATCAGGATCACGAACGCCCAGACGTCCTTCCAGGTACTACCGCCGAACTGGCCGGGAATGTACTGGGTGGCCATCGCCTCGACGACGCCGAGGACCAGTCCACCGGCGACGGCGCCGTAGATGTTGCCGATACCGCCGAGCACCGCGGCGGTGAACGCCTTCAGGCCGGCCAGGAAGCCCATCCGGAAGTCGATGTTCGTGTTCTGCAGACCCTGCGAGACACCGGCGATCGCAGCCAGGACCGCACCCAGGGCGAACGCGACCACGATGATCCGGTCGACGTTGATACCCATCAGCCGTGCGGTGTCCGGGTCCTGCGAGACCGCCTGCATGCCGCGGCCGATCCGGGTCCGGTTGATGAAGAACCAGAGCAGCACGGCGCAGATCACCAGCGCACCGACCGTGAACAGCGCGGACCGCTGGATCGTCACGCCGCCGACCTGCAGCGCCTTGCCCGTCACCACGTCGATCTGCGGGAACGGGATCCGCAGCTTGGCACTCGGCCACTCGACGGTGGTGATCAGCTTCTTGAACAGCACCCAGCCGACTTCGGCGACGACAGCGCCGCCGACAGCGGCGGCAGCGATCGCCGGAAGCGGAGCCTCGGCGCGGGCGTTCCGCCGTACCAGCAGACCGGCCAGCATGCCGAGCGCGGTACCGACGATCGCTCCACCGACGATCACGCCGATGATCAGCAGCGGGTTCAGGTCACGGTTGAGCAGCCGTACAACGATCCACAGGCCGACGGCGCCACTTGCGCCGCCGAGCAGCGGGGCGCGGTCGAACCACCGGGACACCGGGTGGTTCAGGTCGATCTTGGCCACCCGTCCGCCGGCCACGTAGCCGACGGCGATCGCCAGACCGGCGAACACCACGACCGTCCAGGCGGGCTCCTCGTAGAAGAGGCGGATGAACTCTTGCAGGAACACGGAGATACCGATCGCCGTGATCAGCGGTGCGAGTCGTGGCGCGTTCCGCAGGGGACGGTACGCGACACGTTCCATCAGCACCGCGGTGCCGACCGACGCGATCATCGCGCCGAGGATCATGATCGGCAGGATCCACACGGCGGTCTTGCCGTCGAAGAACAACAGGTACGTCGTCAGCGCGCCGAACGCGCCGATCATGAACACCTCGCCGTGGGCGAAGTTGATGAGCTGCACGATGCCGTACACCACCGTGTAGCCGACCGCGATCAGGGCGTACAGCGAGCCCAAGGTCAACCCGTTGACGAGTTGCTGGAAGAACTGGTCCACGTCGACCTCCCATCTGCCTCGGTTGTGACATGCCACGGGGGTGGGAGGATCGCTCCCACCCCCGAGACATGAGGTCGACTCTGCTTACTTGGTTTCGAAGTCCTTGGTCTCCACGGTCGCCCACTTGCCACCGGCAACCTTGTAGACGGTCAGGACCTTCGAGGTGGTGTCGCCGTACTGGTCGAACGCGACCTTGCCGGTGACGCCGTCGAAGCTGACCTTGGCCATCGCGTCGACAGTCGCCTTCCGCGCGGACTCGACGTCCGTGGCGCCCTTCAGGGACTCCTTCAGCGCCGCGATGATCGCGTTGGCGGCGTCGTAGGAGTAGCCGCCGTACGCGGCGTACGGCTCCTTGTACTTCTCGGCCGTGTAGTCCGCGACGAACTTCTTCGCCGACTCCAGGCTGTCGACCGGGGCGCCGACCGAGGTGGCCAGGTCGTTGTCGGCCGTCTTACCGGCCAGCGTGATGTACTTCGGGTCGAAGATGCCGTCGCCGCCCATCAGCGGGACGTTCAGGCCAGCGGCCTTCATCTGCTGCGAGAGCGGACCGGCGTTCGGGTACTCACCGCCGTAGTAGACCGCCTGCGGGTTGGACGGCTTCACCGCGGAGATCACGGCCTGGTAGTTCGACTCGTCCGGGTTGATCGTCTGCGCCGACACGACCTGACCGCCGAGCTTCTTGAACTCCTCGGTGAAGGTGCCGACCAGGCCCTGGCCGTACGCCTTCTTGTCGTGGATCGTCGCGACCTTGGTGATCTTCGCGGTCTCGTACAGGTACCGCGCCGCGAACGGACCCTGGACGGCGTCCGTCGTGCAGGTCCGGAAGTACGTCGGGTACGGACGCTTCGGCTCGGTCTGCCACTTGGCGCCCTGGGTCAGGCCGGGGCCGGTGTTGGCCGGCGAGACCTGGACGATGTTCTTCGGCGCGAGCACCGGCTGGACCTGCTGGCTGACGCTGGTGTTCAGCGTGCCGACGACGCCGATCACGTCCTTGTCGCTGGCCAGGGCGGTCGCCGCGTTCTTACCCGGCTCGGTCTTGCCCTCGTCGTCCTTCGGAACGACCTCGAGCTTCCAGCCCGGGATCGCCTTCGCCTCGTTGGCCTGCTTCACAGCGAGTTCGACGGAGTGCTGGATACCCAGACCCAGGGCCGACAAGTCTCCGGACAGCGGCGCGATGACGCCGATCTTCGCGGTCTTGGTCGCTTCTTCGGAGCCCCCGCCAGAGTCGTCGCCACTGCGTGAACCGCAGGCAGTCAGGGCCAACGACGCAACGATCAGCGACGCGCCGACCCGTACTACGGAACGCTGGTGCACTGTTCCTCCCATGTCTGGATAGTCCCAGTGAATCCGGGACTCTCGCGCATTTGCCACGAGCACCCGCAGGTTAGACCCAGCGGTGGTTCCAAGCGAACAGCGCATCGGCTGTGTTGTGAGGTCGTTACCCCGGTAAGCATCGTCCTATGACCTGATTACTGTCCGGTGGGGCAATCTGGTGACGTACGGTCAGCGGGCGGGTTGGCTCGGTGAGATTCGGCGGACCCGCCCGGGGGCGACCGCCACGGTTCGTCACCAAGTCCGGCCCGGGTTCACCTCACGGTTACGACACGCCGGTATTGCGAGCGGATGACGGCAGAGTGCGCATGGAGAGGGCATCGAGAGGGCATGGACAGGCAGACGGGCGTGCCCGATCAGGAATCGCCGGCTTCATTGACGACCAGCTCGGCCACCTGGCGCATCGACACCCGCTTGTCCATCGCGGTCTTCTGGATCCACCGGAACGAGTCCGGCTCGGACAGCCCGAACTTGGTCTGCAGAATCGACTTCGCCCGGTCGACCAGCTTGCGGGTCTCCAGCCGCTCGGCCAGGTCGGCGACCTCCCGCTCCAGCTCGGCGAGCTCGACGTACCGGGACGCGGCGATCTCGATCGCGGGCAGCAGATCGGCCTTCGAGAACGGCTTCACCAGGTACGCCATCGCGCCGGCGTCCCGGGCCCGCTCGACCAGCTCCCGCTGCGAGAACGCGGTCAGCATCAGCACCGGAGCGATCCGCTCCCCCGCGATCTTCTCGGCCGCACTCAGCCCGTCCAGCTTCGGCATCTTCACGTCGAGAATCACCAGATCCGGCCGCTGCTCCACCGCCAGCCGAATCGCCTCCTCGCCGTCCCCCGCCTGCCCGACGACGTCATACCCCTCTTCTGCGAGCATCTCAGCCAGATCCATCCGAATCAGAGCCTCGTCCTCAGCAATCACCACACGCTTAGCAGTCACACCCGACACCTTATCGATCCACCCTCAAGACTTGGCCCCCACGAACGTATCGAGCACGGCAACCGCTTCCTTGCGACTCACCGCGATCGCATTCAGCCGCGGCTGCCGCCACTTGATCCCCAACAGATCGAGAGTCTCCGTCAGTATGTTCCGGATGTCTTCGGACTCGTTCGAGAACATGTACCGCACGTAGTAGTACCGCTTCCCGTCCGGCTTACTGGCCCAGTTCACAAACCGGCACCCGTCCGAGTGGAACAGTCCCCGGAGCAACTGTTCGGGGTACTTGGCAACAATCTCCCGCTGCCAGTCGACCAGCTCGATCTTCCGCAGATGCTTCCGCCCAGGCCCGTGCTGCGGAAACAGACAAGGCCAATGCTTCCACCGAGCCTCCACCCGAATCGCGCCATGCCCACCCCGCAGACACGGACTCGCCGTCGGCTTCACGCGCTTGACCGTCTCGGCGATCTCCTGGTTGAGCCGCTCGTACCTGGCGTCATTGATGATCTGCAACGTGAACACACCCCGCCGCGCCTTCGCGATCGACCCGTCACCGAGATACCACCCGAGCAGCAGCGCGTACGCCGCCTCATCCAACTCAGCCCCGTCACACCGCGGACACGGCGTCGGCCGAAACCCGGTCCCCCGCGGCAACCCACGCCGCTGATACAGCCGCCGCCACCGCCGAATCGTCTTGATCGCGACCCCGTGGATCTCAGCGTTCGTCTTGTCACTGACCCCGTTGTCGGACATCCGCAACGCGGAGTCGACTGTCTCCTGCGATCTGATGTGCCCCATGCCTCATGGTCATCGTCGCCACCGACAATTTGTGCCGGGTGTGGGATTCGAACCCACACGCCCTTGCGAGCAACGGATTTTGAGTCCGTCGTGTCTGCCATTCCACCAACCCGGCGAGTTGCTGGAGCAACTCTAGCCGCAAGCCGGTCGATTCCGCCTATCGGCCCCGCCGTGACGGGCACCATCGGAATCGGCGATCCGGGTGAGGCTCCTGGAGGGGCCACGGGACTGGATATCCCCTCGTGTTGGGGGTTCTCCGCTCGCATACCAGCAGAGAACCCCCAACACGAGGGGAGAACCCTTCTTGAGGCGGGCTGGCAATCAGTGACCCGCCTCGACCGGGTCTTACGGGTTGGGGCTTCGGTAGGCGGGGGCGTTGCCTTCTATGGCGTCGCCCATGCGGTGGACTCGGAGGGCGTTGGTGGAGCCGGGGATGCTGGGTGGGGAGCCGGCGACGATTACTACCAGGTCGCCCTTGTTGAGGATGCCGAGTTCGAGGAGGCGCTGGTCGACCTGGCGGACCATTTCGTCGGTGTGGTCGACGGTGGGGACGATGTGGGTGGTGATGCCCCAGACCACGCTCAGCCAGGAGCTGACCGACGGCACCGGGGTGAACGCGAGCAGCGGGACCTCGGTCCGGTAGCGGGCCAGCCGCAGCGCGGTGTCACCGGACTGGGTGAACGCGATCAGGTACTTCGCCTCGAGCCGCTCCGCGACGTCCGCGGCCGCGCGGGCGATGACGCCGCCCTTGGTCTTCGGCTCCCACTCGATCTCCTGGACGCGGCTGAGGCCGTGTTCCTCGGTCGACTCCACGATCCGGGCCATCGTCTTGACGGTCTCGATCGGGAACCGGCCGACGCTGGTCTCGCCGGACAGCATGACCGCGTCGGCGCCGTCGAGTACGGCGTTCGCGACGTCGGAGGCCTCGGCCCGGGTCGGCCGCGGCGCGGAGATCATCGACTCCAGCATCTGGGTGGCGACGATCACCGGCTTCGCGTTCAGCCGGGCCTGGTCGATGATCAGCTTCTGGACCAGCGGGACCTCCTCGAGCGGGAGTTCCACGCCGAGGTCGCCGCGGGCCACCATGAACCCGTCGAACGCCTCGATGATCTCGTCCAGGTTGGCGACCGCCTGCGGCTTCTCGATCTTGGCGACGACCGGGATCCGCAGACCCTCCTCGTCCATGATCTTGTGCACGAGCTGGATGTCGGCGGCGTCCCGGACGAACGACAGCGCGATCATGTCGGCCGGCAGGTGCAGCGCCCAGCGCAGGTCCTCGGCGTCCTTCTCGGACAGCGCGGGCACGCTGACCGAGACGCCGGGCAGGTTGATGCCCTTGTGGTTGGAGACCGGGCCGCCGACGGTGACGCGGCAGACCACGTCGGTCTCGGTGACCTCCTCGGCGACGAGCGCGATCCGGCCGTCGTCGATCAGCAGCTGGTCACCCGGGTTCACGTCGCCCGGCAGACCGTCGTACGTCGTACCGCAGATGGTCTGGTCACCGGGCACCTCCCGGGTGGTGATCGTGAAGCGCTCGCCGTAGGTCAGCGTTGCCTTGCCCTCGGCGAACTCGGCCAGCCGGATCTTCGGGCCCTGCAGGTCGACCAGGATGCCGACGTTGGCCCCGGTCTCCGCCGCAGCGGTGCGGATCCGCTGATAGATGCGCTCATGCTCGGCGTGGGCGCCGTGGCTCAGATTGAGCCTTGCGACGTCCATACCTGCTTGGACGAGTTCTGTGATGCGCTCCGGGGCGGCCGTAGCCGGGCCGAGCGTACAAACGATCTTTGCGCGACGCACGTCACAAAACCCTACTCCTGCAAACCACTGGGCCCGCTGGTCCGCCCCCGTTACTGGACAGTTAACAGTTGAAGACGACTGACCGCATCGCCTGAATCGTCAAGAACCGAAGGGGGTGTAGGGCCCCACGGTCACGTCGCCGCTGGGCTGGGCGGTGACGGTCTGCAGACCGACCGGCAGCCCTTTCTGGTACGTGATGAGGGTGACCTCACCCGGTTTGCGCAAGGTGTAGCCCAGCGCGAAGGCGTACGCCGCTCCCCCGGTCGTCCCGTTCGTGTACGTCGTGACCGCGCGGCCGTCGACCACCCGATGTTCGGGGCCGACCTGGCGGTGCAAATGACCGGACAGCAGCAGCGTCGCGCACCCGCGGGCGGCCGTGTCGGCGTACGACGAGGGGTCGTGCACCACCATGGTCGAGATCCGCTTGTCGTCCGGCTGGTCGCAGGCGATGTCCGCGAGCCGCTCCGACTGGTGCTCGATCGTCTCGTCGCCGGGGCTGTCCGCGCTGCCGAGCCCGGTGCGGGTCGGGTCGCTGTCGCCGAGGAACCGGATCCCCTCGACCTCGACCGGCTTGCTGTCGAGGACGGTGAACCCGGACTTGCGCATGAACTCCTCGACGTGGCCGCCGGCGTCGTGGTTGCCGGCCACCGCGACCACTTTGAAGTCCTTGAAGTGCTGCCGCAGCGAGTTGATGCTGAACGCTTCCCAGCTCTGCCCGGACGAGGTGTCGTCACCGGCGTCGATGAGCAGCTTGGCGCCACCGCGCTTGGCGACCTCGGCCGCGAACCCGTCGATGCCGATGTTGTCGTGCCGGTCCGAGACCAGCAGCGCGACCGTCTCGTTCTCGTTCGGCTGGTGCAACTGCGGGGCGACGTCCGCGACCCGGTCCTTGAGCTTGCCGTACAGCTCGGTGGACTTGCGGTACGTCTCCACCAGCGTCCGGATGATCCCGACCCCGCCGGTGGTGGAGAACCCGGACGCGACCTCGACCGACTTCAGCCGGTCGTCGAAGGACATCTCCGGCAGCAACTTGAACAACGGCTGCCACTGCGTCGGCGGCACCTCGGCGGTCCGCATCCGTCCCGGTCCGAAGATGGACGCGATCGTGATCAGCATCGCGACCAGGATGACGATCATCCGGTGCTCGGTCCGCCGTTCGTGCCGGTGCACGAGGTGCCACAGCTCGCTACGTCGCCGTACGCCGAGGGCTGTCCACAGGGTCGCGGCGACCACGACCACGAGCAGGCCCGACCCGGCGCCGGCGACCGCGTTGTCGACCGCCATCTCCTGGATGACCTGCTGGATCCGCCCGATCTCACCGTCGGGCTGGGAGGCGATCAGGGTGTCGCGGGTGAGCAGCTCGGTGAGGTTGTCGGCGTCGGTCTCCTGGACGTCGACGTTGACGCCGATCCCGCCGGGCGTGTTCGTCGGGATCCGCAGCCGCGGCAGGACGGCGCCGAGGTCGAGCGTGGCGTGCCCGTCGAACGTCGGCGACACGGTCGCCGCGTGCGCGCCGATCGTGACCCGCTCGGAGTCGTTCACGAACCCGAACAGTCCCACCACGACCGAGGTCAGCACGAAAAGCAGGCTCAACCCGGCCCACGGCGCCACCGCCCGCAGCCGCTCTTTCGTCACCAGCCGTACCACCACACTCACCAACCTACCGAGAAGCCCCACCTCGAGCACCGACCAACCGTTTCCCATGCCGGGTTTTGGTTGCCTGGGGCCCAAAGTGGGGCTGCGGTCAGACTGCGAGGGGGCGGGCAGTCGGCGGGATCGGGGTGGGGAGCGTCGACGATCCGGTGAGGTGGGCGTCGACGCCGCCGGCGCAGGAACGGCCTTCGGCGATCGCCCAGACGATCAGCGACTGGCCGCGGCCGGCGTCACCGCAGGCGAAGACCCCGTCGACCGACGTCTGGTACCGGTTGTCCCGCTTCACGTTGCCGCGCTCGTCGAGCTCGACGCCGAGCTGCTCGAGGAAACCCTCACGCTCCGGGCCGACGAAGCCCATCGCCAGCAGCACGAGCTGCGCCGGGATGTGCCGCTCGGTGCCCTCGATCGGCGCGAAGCGGCCCTCCTTGAACTCGACCTCCACCAGGTTCAGCCCGGACACGTTGCCGGCGGCATCGGCCTCGAAGTTCACCGTGGAGACGGCGTACACCCGCTCGCCGCCCTCCTCGTGCGCGGAGGCCACCCGGTAGATCATCGGGTACGTCGGCCACGGCTGGCTGCCCGGGCGGTCGTCGCCGGGCCGCGGCATGATCTCCAGCTGGGTGACCGTCCGCGCGCCCTGCCGGTGCGCGGTTCCCAGGCAGTCGGCGCCGGTGTCGCCGCCGCCGATGATCACCACGTCCTTGCCGGTAGCAACGATCTGGCCGTCGACGGTCTGTCCGAGCGCCACCCGGTTGGCCTGCGGCAGGTACTCCATCGCCTGGTGGATGCCGCCGTACTCACGGCCCGGCACCGGCAGGTCGCGGGCGGCCGTGGAGCCGGTCGCGATGACTACCGCGTCGTACCGCTGCTTGAGCTGGGTGCCGGTGACGTCCACGCCGACGTTGACGCCGGAACGGAAGACCGTGCCCTCTTCCTTCATCTGCTGGATGCGGCGGTCGACCTGTTCCTTCTCCATCTTGAACTCGGGAATGCCGTACCGCAGCAGGCCGCCCGGGGCGTCGGCGCGCTCGTACACCGCGACCGTGTGCCCCGCGCGGGTCAGCTGCTGCGCGGCGGCCAGGCCGGCCGGGCCCGAGCCGACGACCGCGATCGTCTTGCCGGTCAGCCACTCCGGCGGCTGCGGCTTGACGTCACCGGTTTCCCAGGCCTTGTCGATGATCGCGACCTCGACGTTCTTGATCGTCACCGGGTCCTGGTTGATGCCGAGCACGCAGGAGGTCTCGCACGGCGCCGGGCACAGCCGCCCGGTGAACTCCGGGAAGTTGTTGGTCGCGTGCAGCCGCTCGATCGCGCTCGACCAGTCGTCGCGCCAGACCAGGTCGTTCCACTCCGGGATCAGGTTGCCGAGCGGGCAGCCGTTGTGGCAGAACGGGATGCCGCAGTCCATGCAGCGGCCGGCCTGCTTGGTGATGATCGGCAGCAGCGCCTTGCCGGGTCCGCCGGGGTAGACCTCTTTCCAGTCCTGCTTGCGTTCCTCCACCGGCCGCCGGTCGGCGACCTCGCGCGGGGTGGTCAGGAATCCCTTGGGATCAGCCATCAGATGGCCTCCATCATCGCTCGCGTGGTGGCGTCCTCGTCCAGCCCGTCGCGCTCGGCGGCCGCCTTGGCCGCCAGCACCCGGGCGTAGTCGCGGGGCATCACCGTGGTGAACCTGGCAGCCGCGGCCGGCCAGTCGGCGAGCAGCTTGGCCGCCCGTTCCGAACCGGTCTCCTCGAAGTGCCTGCGGACCAGGTCGTGCAGCAGTTCGGACTCGTCGGTGGTGACCGGGTGCAGATCCACCAGCTCCGGGTTCACCAACGCCGGGTCCAGGTCGATCACGTGGGCCACGCCGCCCGACATGCCGGCCGCGAAGTTCCGGCCGACGGCGCCGAGTACGACGACGCGCCCGCCGGTCATGTACTCGCACGCGTGGTCGCCGACCGCCTCGACGATCGCGGTCGCGCCGGAGTTCCGGACGCAGAACCGCTGCCCGGCGCCGCCGCTGATGAACAGTTCGCCGGACGTGGCGCCGTACGCGATCACGTTGCCGGCGATGATCTGGTCGGCGGCGTCGAACCGCGCGTGCCGGTCGGGCCGGATCACGACCCGGCCGCCGGACAGGCCCTTGCCGACGTAGTCGTTGGCGTCGCCCTCGAGTCGCAGCGTGACCCCGCGCGGGACGAACGCGGCGAACGAGTTGCCGGCCGACCCGGTGAAGGTCAGGTCGATGGTGCCGTCGGCCAGCCCGGCCGCGCGGTACCGCTTGGTGATCTCGTGGCCGAGCATCGTACCGACGGTCCGGTTGACGTTCCGGATCGCGAGCTGCGCCCGGACCGGTTCGCCGTTCTCCAGCGCCGGCTGGCAGATCCGGATCAGCTCGTTGTCGAGGGCCTTGTCCAGACCGTGGTTCTGCTCGATGGTCTGGTGCAGCGACGTGCCCTCGGGCAGCGCCGGCACGTGCAGGATCGGCGACAGGTCGAGCCCGTCGGCCTTCCAGTGGTCGACGGCCCGCTGGATGTCGAGGACCTCGGCGTGCCCGATCGCCTCGTCCAGCGTCCGGAACCCGAGCTCCGCCAGGTACTCGCGGACCTCCTCGGCGATGAACTCGAAGAAGTTGACGACGAACTCGGGCTTGCCGGAGAACCGCTCCCGCAGCACCGGGTTCTGCGTCGCGACGCCCACCGGGCAGGTGTCCAGGTGGCAGACCCGCATCATGATGCAGCCCGACACTACCAGCGGCGCGGTCGCGAAACCGTACTCCTCCGCGCCGAGCAGGGCCGCGATGATCACGTCCCGGCCGGTCTTAAGCTGGCCGTCGGTCTGGACGACGATGCGGTCGCGCAAACCGTTCAGCAGCAGGGTTTGCTGCGTCTCGGCGAGACCCAGCTCCCACGGACCGCCCGCGTGCTTCAGCGAGGTCAGCGGCGCCGCACCGGTGCCGCCGTCGTGGCCGGAGATCAGTACGACGTCCGCGTGCGCCTTGCTGACGCCCGCCGCGATCGTGCCGACGCCGACCTCCGAGACCAGCTTCACGTGAATCCGCGCCGACGGGTTCGCGTTCTTCAGGTCGTGGATCAGCTGCGCCAGGTCCTCGATCGAGTAGATGTCGTGGTGCGGCGGCGGCGAGATCAGGCCGACGCCCGGCGTCGAGTGCCGGGTGTTCGCGACCCACGGGTACACCTTCGGGCCGGGCAGCTGCCCGCCCTCACCGGGCTTCGCGCCCTGCGCCATCTTGATCTGGATGTCGTCGGAGTTCGTCAGGTACTCCGCCGTGACGCCGAAGCGGCCGGACGCCACCTGCTTGATCGAGCTCCGCCGGGCCGGGTCGTACAGCCGCTCGGCGTCCTCGCCGCCCTCGCCGGTGTTCGACTTGCCGCCGAGCTGGTTCATCGCGATCGCCAGCGTGGTGTGCGCCTCGGCGCTGATCGAGCCGTAGCTCATCGCACCGGTGGAGAACCGCTTGACGATCGCGCTCACCGGCTCGACCTCGTCGAGCGGGATCGGGCCGCGGTCGGACTTGAAGCCGAACAGACCGCGCAGCGTCATCAGCCGCTCGGACTGCTCGTCGACCTTCGACGTGTACTGCTTGAAGATGTCGTACCGCCCGGTCCGGGTGCTGTGCTGCAGCCGGAAGACCGTGTCCGGGTCGAACAGGTGCGGCTCGCCCTCGCGGCGCCACTGGTACTCGCCGCCGATCTCCAGATTGCGGTGCGCCGGCAGGATCCCGTCGGCCGGGTACGCGCGCAGGTGGCGACGCCGTACCTCCTCGGCGATCGCTTCCAGGCCGACGCCGCCGATCCGGGACGACGTACCGGTGAAGTAGATGTCGACCAGGAACGGGGACAGGCCGTTCGCCTCGAAGATCTGGGCGCCGGTGTACGACGCGACCGTCGAGACACCCATCTTCGACATGACCTTGAGGACGCCCTTGCCGAGCGACTTCACCACGTTGCGGATCGCCTGCTCGGGCTCGATGCCGGGCAGGTACGTCCCGCGCCGGCACAGGTCCTCGACGGACTCCAGCGCCAGGTACGGGTTGATCGCGGCCGCGCCGTACCCCATCAGGAGCGCGACGTGGTGGACCTCGCGGACGTCACCGGCCTCGACGACCAGACCGACCTGGGTGCGGGTCTTCTCCCGGACCAGGTGGTGGTGGATCGCGGAGGTGAGCAGCAGCGACGGGATCGGCGCGCTGTCGGCGTTCGAGTGCCGGTCGGACAGCACCAGGATGCGGGCGCCCTCGTTGATCGCGGCGCTCGCCTCGGCGCACAGCTCGTCGAGCCGGGTCCGGAGCGCCTCGCCGCCGCCCTCGACGTCGTACACGCCGCGCAGGACCGTGGTGGCCAGGCCGGGCATGTCGCCGTCGAGGTTGATGTGCCGGAGCTTGGCCAGCTCGTCGTTGGTGATCACCGGGAACGGGATCACGACCTGGCGGCAGGAGGCCGGGCTCGGGTTGAGCAGGTTCGACTCTGGGCCGAGGCTGGACGACAGCGAGGTCACCAGCTCTTCGCGGATCGCGTCCAGCGGCGGGTTCGTGACCTGCGCGAACAGCTGCGCGAAGTAGTCGAACAGCAACCGCGGACGATCGCTCAGGACCGCGATCGGCGTGTCGGTGCCCATCGAGCCGATCGGCTCGGCGCCGGACTTCGCCATCGGGGTGAGGATGACGCGCAGCTCCTCCTCGGTGTACCCGAAGACCTGCTGGCGCCGGGTCACCGACGCGTGGCTGTGGACGACGTGCTCCCGCTCGTGCAGGTCCTCGAACCGGATCAGGCCGGCGTGCAGCCACTCGTCGTACGGGTGCTCGGCGGCGAGGGCGTTCTTCACCTCGGCGTCGGTGATGATCCGGTGCGCGTCGACGTCGACCAGGAAGATCCGGCCCGGCTCGAGCCGGCCCTTCTCGGTCACGGTCGCCGGGTCGATGTCCAGGACGCCGGCCTCGGAGGCCAGTACGACGAGACCGTCGTCGGTCACCCAGTACCGCGACGGGCGCAGGCCGTTGCGGTCCAGGACCGCGCCGACCTTGGTGCCGTCGGAGAAGACCACCGACGCCGGGCCGTCCCACGGCTCCATCAGCGTCGAGTGGAACTCGTAGAACGCCCGCCGCTGCGGGTCCATGGTGGCGGCGTTCTCCCACGCCTCCGGAATCATCATCAGCATCGCGTGCGGGAGCGAGCGGCCGCCGAGGTGCAGGAGCTCGAGGACCTCGTCGAAGGACGCGGAGTCGGACGCACCCGGCGTACAGATCGGGTAGAGCTGCTCCAGGTCACCCGGGATCAGGTCGCTGGACAGCAGCGCCTCGCGGGCCCGCATCCAGTTCCGGTTGCCCTGGACGGTGTTGATCTCACCGTTGTGGGCGATGTACCGGTACGGGTGGGCCAGCGGCCAGGACGGGAACGTGTTCGTGGAGAATCGGCTGTGCACGATACCGATCGCCGAGGCGAGGTCGGGGTCGGTCAGCTCGGGGAAGAACTTGTCCAGCTGGTCGGTGGTCAGCATCCCCTTGTAGGTGATGGTCCGGCCGGACAGCGACGGGAAGTAGGTCTCGGTCTCCTTCTCGGCCCGCTTGCGCAGCCTGTAGGCCATCCGCTCCAGCGCCAGGCCGAGCACGCGGCCCGCCTTCGCGGTCACGAACAGCTGCTTGAAGGTCGGCATCACCGAACGCGCGGTCGCGCCGAGCAGGCCGGGCGTGGTCGGGACGTCCCGCCAGCCGACCACCGTCAGCTGCTCCTCGGCCGCGAGCTCCTCGATCCGGTCGATCGCCTTCGCGGCGTCGTCGGCGTCGGCCGGCAGGAACGCGATACCGGTCGCGTAGCTGTGCGGCGCGGGCAGCTCGAACTCGCACACCTTGCGGTAGAAGGCGTCCGGTACCTGGATCAGGATGCCGGCGCCGTCGCCGGAGTCGGGCTCGGCGCCGGAGGCACCGCGGTGTTCCAGGTTCCGCAGGGCGGTCAAAGCCTTGGCCACGATGTCGTGGCTCGGTTCACCGGTCAGAGTCGCGACGAAGGCAACACCGCACGCGTCGTGCTCGTGCCGTCCGTCGTAGAGACCCTCGCTCGGGAATGGGGGGCGACCATACATTCAGGAGCTCCCGTCGTCCTACGGTCAAAAACAACTGGCCGCGGGACAACACTGGCCCAAGCCGGGAGTCCCGAGACTACCTCATGACGCCCGCCAAATGGACTTCCTGTCCACCGCGCAACGCCTTGATGACCCTCCGTAAGCAAGCGCTCACTACTCGACTCCCCATCTTCCCAGCCCACCGCGCCCCCAACCACCCACACCCGGTGAAATCCACTTGCTGAGACTGATAGATCGTCCCTATGCCATGGCACCCCGCATCCAACTGGAAACCACTCACCCCCGGCACCGGACAGGCGACCGGAGGGGTCTGGCGGACACCTGACGACCAGGTGGTGAAGCGGCTGGTCCGCGGGGTCACCGATCCCCGCCATCACGCCTTTTGGGAGCGGCAGGCGCTGGTGGCCGAATCGGGTGTGGTGGCCGGTACGCCGGGCTTGCGCGCGCCGGCCTGCTTGGGCGTCGAACGGGACGCGGACGGCATCACGCTGCGGATGGCGTACACGCCCGCCGTCGCGTGGTCTGCGGAAGGGCTGGCTGGGGCTCTGGGGCGGTTCGCGGGGTGTTCCGTGGCAGAGCCTGACTGGGGTGCCCGGGACGTTCTGCGGGACCGTCTGAGGACTGTGGAGCGGCGTGGTGGGTGGCGGGCGTTGAGCCGCGCGGGGCTCGCGACACCGGCGATCGAGGAGCTGTGGGCTCGGCGGGAGTCGGCGTTGGACATCCTCGACGGGCTGCCTCGGGTGCCGACGCATGGGGATGCGCATCCAGTCAACCTGCTCGGGCGTGAGGGCGACGACGTGATCGCGATCGACTGGGAGCAGTTCGGGCTGGGCCCGGCAGGCTTCGACCTCGGCTACCTGCTGCTTGCGGTGGATGTGCCGCTCGACGACCTCGTGGCGGCACATGGGGGCGAGGAAGCTGTGCGGTGCGGGGCGGCGCTTGTGGCGGCGTACACCGGGGTGTCGCGGGCTGCTTGGGCGCTCACACAGCCGCACCCCGGAGATCATCTTGTGGGGTTGGCCGGTGTTGTGGAGGAGGCGGTCGGTTACCTCGCGTGAACCTCAAGGCTGGTAAATGATCGCGGATGCGATGGGAGCCTGGGGACGACTGGACGCTGCTGGCCGCGCCTAAGGAGTTGGCGCATGGGGGCGTGTGGTGGACGCCGGAGGGGATGGTGGTCAAGCGGCTGGTGCCTGGGGACGAGCGGCCGGGGCGGTACGCGTACTGGCGTCGGCAGGACGAGGTGGCGAGTAGTGGCGTGCTCGAGTGGACCAAGGGGCTGCGGGCGCCGAAGTACGTGAAGACCGAGGCGGATCCGGGCGGGATCCTGGTGTGGACCGAAGCGGTCGAGCCGGGGCCGGTCGGGGTGGTGGAGGCGGCCGCGGCGCTCGGCCGGTTCGGGTTGAACCGGCTGCGGCCGGAGCCGTGGTTCGCGCGGCGCATTCTGCGGGACCGGCTGGACGACGACGCGGTCCACGGCGGCTGGTCGGGTTGCGCCACCGCCGACGTACTGCCGGCCGACGTACGGCGCATGTGCGAAAGCCTCTGGGCCCAGCGGATGGCGCTGATGGAGGAACTCGACCAGCTTCCGCAGGTGGTCGTGCACGGCGACATCCACCTGCCGAACCTGGTCCGGCGCGACGGCGACGACGTAATCGCGGTGGACTTCGACCAGTTCGGCCTCGGGCCCCTGGGCTTCGATCTCGGCTACCTGCTGCAGTCGACCCGAGCACCGGTCGACGAACTCGTCGCCGCCTACCAAGCAGGCAGTACGGCGACGTGGCCGGCCGAGTCAGTACGACGAGGTGCCGTGCTGACCGCTGCCGTCACTCTCGTTGCCCGGGCGGCGTGGGCGGTGAACCAACCCGACCCCGGAGAGCACCTGGAGCGGTTGATCACTCACTCGGCGATCGTGGACGAAGCGGTCAACCACGCGTCGTAGAACGCTTGGTAGCTCGGGAAGCGTGTGGTCGTCGCCTCGAGCAGTACGGCGTGCAACGCGGGCGGCGGCTCGGGGAGAAACACCAGCGCGACGCGGGCCATGACGTAGGCGTTGGTGCGCGTGTCCAAGGGAGCACCCAGGACGTGTTGTTCGGGAGCCATGAAGCGGCTGGAGCCGAACATCTCGCCCATCGTGTTGTGGTGCGGGCCGCGGTGGTAGGTGTCCAGGTCGAAGACCGTGAGCCCGCGGGTCTGGAAGTCGTACAGCAGCGCGGAGTCGTAGAAGTCGCACTCGACCCAGCCCAGCGCATCCAGCGCGGCGTGCAGGTCGTAGATGGTGGCGAGTGCGGCGAGGATCTCCGCCGTCGGAAGCGCCTGGAACCGCTCGCGGGTGACCGGGTCGCCGAGGAGGTCGCCGTCGCGCCAGTCGTAGACGAGGAGCGGCCCGGCCGGGGACTCGATCACGGCGTGCAGGGTCGGCAGCACGGGATGGTTGACCGAGCGGGCGAGCTCGACCGCGTTGCGGAGCAGGTCTACCCGATCGTCGAAGCCGAGGTAGGGCTCGGTCGCGGCGGGGTCGCCTGCGGTCTTGACGAAGTACCTGGTGCCCCCGAACTCCACGCCGTACGAGACGTTTCCGGAGTCTCGTGGGGCGAAGCGGGCGAAGATGGTGCCTAGCTGGTCGAGGTAGGTGGCCGGAAGGACGTCGATCTCGCCGGGGAACATCCCGCTGACCCTAGTGGAGGAAGCTGATGGCGCTGAGTGATTTTCCGCGGTACCCGCTGTTGTTCGGTCCGAGTCCGGTGCACCCGCTCGACCGGCTGAGCGCGTACCTGGGCGGGGCGAAGATCTGGGCGAAGCGGGAGGACTGCAACGCCGGGCTCGCGTACGGCGGGAACAAGACCCGGAAGCTGGAGTACCTGATCCCGGACGCGCTCGCGCAGGGCGCCGACACGCTGGTGTCGATCGGCGGGTACCAGTCGAACCACACCCGCCAGGTCGCCGCGGTCGCCGCGAAGGTCGGGCTGAAGGCGGTGCTGGTCCAGGAGAACTGGGTGAACTGGCCGGACGCCCTCAACGACCGGGTCGGGAACATCCTGCTCAGCCGGATCATGGGCGCCGAGGTGCGGCTCGACCCGGCCGGGTTCGGGATCGGGTTCAAGGACAGCTGGAAGCAGGCCCTCGCGGACGTCGAGGCACGCGGCGGTACGCCGTACGCGATCCCGGCCGGCGCCTCGGACCATCGGCTCGGCGGGCTCGGGTTCGCGCAGTGGGCCGCCGAGGTGGAACAGCAGGAGCGCGAGCTCGGGGTCTTCTTCGACACGATCGTGGTCTGCTCGGTGACCGGGTCCACGCACGCCGGGATGATCGCCGGGTTCGCGGGCCAGGACCGCCCGCGGCGGGTGATCGGGATCGACGCCAGCGCCAAGCTCCAGGAGACCCGCGACCAGGTCGAGCGGATCGCCCGCGCCACCGCGGAACTGATCGGCCTCGGCCGCGACCTCCGCGCCGACGAGATCACCGTCCTGGAGGGCTGGGCCGGCGACGAGTACGGCGTACCCGTCCAGTCGACCCTCGACGCGATCCGGCTGACCGGTCAGCTCGAGGGGATGATCATCGACCCGGTGTACGAAGGGAAATCGATGGCCGGCCTGATCGATCTGATCCGCACCGGCGACATCCCCGCGGACTCAACCGTTCTGTACGCCCACCTCGGCGGCCAGCCCGCGCTGAACGCCTACAGCAGCCTGTTCACGCACACTCAACCGATTCCGGGGCCGACGAGCGTGCCGACGAAGTAGGTGAGGGCGGCGGCCGCGGCGCCGAGGAGGAGCTGGCGGAGGCCGGAGTACCACCAGGAGCGGCTGGTGACGCGGGAGACCACGGCGCCGCAGACGAAAAGGGCCGTCAGGGCGAGGATCAGGGACGGTACGACGCTGCCGGCGCCGACCAGGTACGGCGCCAGCGGGACGAACGCGCCGATGGCGAAGCAGATGAACGACGAGGCGGCCGCGATCACCGGGTTCGGGAGGTCCGTGGGGTCGATGCCGAGTTCCTCGCGGACGTGCTCCTCGAGGGCCTGCTCCGGGTCGGCGTGGAACTGCTTCGCGACCTTGCTGGCCAGGTCCGGGTCGAGGCCCTTCGCCCGGTAGGTCTCGGCGAGCTCGATCTCCTCGTCGATCGGGTGCTTCTTGATCTCGGTGCGCTCGACCTCGATCTCGGCGCGGGCGAGTTCGCGCTGGGAGGCGACCGAGGTGTACTCCCCCGCCGCCATCGAGAACGCGCCCGCGGCGAGGCCCGCGAGGCCGGCCAGGACGATGAACTTCGAGCCGGAGCTGGTGCCGCCGTCCATGCCGGCGATCAGCGCGAAGTTCGACACCAGGCCGTCCATCGCCCCGAACACCGCCGGACGCAGCCAGCCGCCGTTCACATCACGGTGCGTGTGGTCCCCGTGATGCTCGGCAGAAACCTCAGGCGTCTCAGTCACTTGACCCGTCGTTGGCTTTCGCGGTGGTCGTGTCCGTCGTCGCTTCGCTCGGCTCGGCGGCGGCAGGTGCCTCGTCGGTCGGCTTGCCGGCGGCGGCGCCGGTGCTGATGTCTTCCTGGCCTGGGCGTTTGCGGGCGCTGACGATGAACGCCGCGACGGCCAGGACGAACAGGATGATCGCGGTCCAGACGTTCAGGCGCAGGCCGAGGATGTGGTTCACGGTGTCGATGCGCATGTGCTCGATCCACGCGCGGCCGGCGGTGTACGCCGCGACGTACAAGAAGAACGCCCGTCCGTGACCGAGCTTGAAGCGGCGGTCGGCGAGCAGGATCAGCGCGACGACGCCGAGGTTCCAGACCGCTTCGTACAGGAACGTCGGGTGGAACGTCGCGAAGTCGGCGTACCCGGCCGGCCGGTGGTCCGGTGCGATCTCCAGGCCCCACGGCTTGGTCGTCGGGCCGCCGAACAGTTCCTGGTTGAAGTAGTTCCCGAACCGCCCGAAGATCTGCGCCAGCGCGATCCCGGGCGCCATCGCGTCCGCGACCGCCAGGAACGGCACCTTGGCCCGCCGGCAGGCGATCCACGCGCCGAGCGCGCCGAAGCCGACCGCACCCCAGATCCCGAGTCCGCCGTGCCAGATCTTCAGCGCGTCGATCGGGTGCTTGCCCTCGCCGAAGTACAGCTCGGCGTCGGTGATCACGTGGTAGATCCGCGCACCGATCAGCCCGAACGGGATCGCCCAGAACATGATGTCGGCGAGCACCGGCGCCGAGCCGCCGCGCGCCACCCAGCGCCGGCGGCCGAGCCAGTACCCGACGAAGATGCCGGCCAGGATGCACAACGCGTACGCGCGGATCGGCAGGCCGAGGACGTGCCAGACACCCTGGCTCGGGCTGGGAATGAACGCCGGAACCATCACGGCGGGAATCAGACTAGACATGGCAAACAGAGACGCTACTCGACCCGGCAGGGCGCGGCCACAAACGCAGGGTCACGATGCGATCGCGTCGACGGCCTTCTGCAGGCCCTCGGCGGTGAGCTCGTTGGCCTCCAGCTGCTTGCCGTTGACGAAGACGGTCGGCGTTCCGGTCACACCCCGGTCGTCGGCGGCCGTGCCCACGGACTCCAGCCAGCTCGCGTACGTGTTGTCCTGCACGGCCTGCTGGAACTTCGCGTCGCCGACCCCGAGCTGCTTGCCGAGCTCCAGCAACTGGTCGGTGGTCCAGGACTTCGAGAAGTCGCCGTACAGCTCGTCGACGAAGCTCAGCGCCTTGCCGTTCGCGGCCGCGGCGGCGAACGCGTTCGCGAGCCGCGGCGAGGCGTCCGGGTTCACGAACTGCAACGGCCAGTACGTGAGCGTCGCCGTACCGTCCTGGACGAGCTTGTCGACCGTGGCACCGCTCGCCTCTTCGAACTCCGCGCAGTGCGGGCAGCGGAAGTCCAGGTACAGGTCGATGTTCACCTTCGCGCCGGACTTGCCGACCGTGACGCCCTTGCCGGACGTGCCCGGACCGGTGACGACCGTCGGCTCCGGGCGCCCGTTGGAGCTCACCTCGACCTTGGAGTGGCCGCGGTAGTACTGCACACCGACGCCCGCGCCGAGGGCCAGCACGAGGACGATCACCACGATGATTCCGGGGGTGATCCGGCGCTTCGGCTGCTGCAACAGCGGATTCGACGGGGTTTGGGGCTTGCTCACGACGCGGAGACTCCTTGCGGTCCTGTTTCCGGTTCTGTGTCCGGTTCTGATACGACAGCGAACTTACTGGCGGGCTTCAGCCACAGCCAGCCGGCCAGCACCAGCAGTCCGAGATCGCGCAGAATCTCCTGCAGGTACTTCGTTTGTCCCGGTGCGACCTGACCGCCGCCGCCGAAACAGCCGCAGTCGATCGACAGCCCGCGGGCCCAGGCCGACGACACCGCGGCGATGAAGACGATCATGAAAACACCCGCGGCCGCCGCGGACGCGCGGACACCGAAGCCGATGATCAACAGCAACCCGATCGCGATCTCCAGGAACGGCAGCCCCCAGCCGACCGGCTCCACCAGCGCCGACGGGAGCAGCTCGTACGCGCGGACCGCCTGCGCGGCGGTCTCCGGATCGGTCACCTTCAGCGCCCCGGCGACCAGCATCACCCCGCCGAGCACCAGCCGCGCCACCAGGGAGACCCAGGGAATCCACGGCTTCACCGGTTGTCCTCCACCAGCTTCCCGAAGTCGTGCGCCAGGTCGCCGATCGCGGCGTTCGACAACCAGAGCACGTTCGCCTTGTCGTTCTTCCCGAAGCCGATCACCTGCGCTCCGTGACCGACCTCGTACCCACCGGAAGGCAGCTTCTGCATCCCTTCCACCGGTACGCCGACGGCCTTCGCGATGTCCTTGATCGACGTCAGCGACCCGGTCAGCCCGACGAACGCCGGGTCGAACCGGTCCAGGTACTTACGGATCACCGGCCCGGTGTCCCGCGCCGGGTCGGTGGTGATGAACAGCATCTGGATCTGGTCCTGCACCTGGTCGTCGAGCTTCGTCAGCGCGGACGCCACGTCGGCCATCACGGTCGGGCACACATCGGGACAGTTGGTGTACCCGAAGAACACCAGCGTGACCGGCTTCTTCGTGGACGTGACCAGGTTGAACGGGTTCCCGGACGTGTCGGTCAAGGTGGCCGCGGGCATCGAGTACGGCGCGTCGAGAGTGGCGCCGCGCAACCCGTTCGGGTCCTGGCTGCTGCGAATGATCGCACCGCCCGGGTTGTCCGGCTTCTCTTCCTTGCCACTGCAGCCCGCGAGGGCGAGCAGAGCCACCGCCGCCAAGAACAGGACAGCGTTCCTCGATCGACTCACGGCGGTTCTAACGTCCGGCGGTCGCGCGGGGTTCCCGGCGGACGCCTTCGGCCAGGCCTTCGGTGAGCTTCCGCACACCGGCCGGGCCGCCGTCCTGGAGTGCCTTGACGAGTGCCGCGCCGACGATCGCGGCGTCCGCGAACGCCGCCACACCGGCCGCCTGGTCGCCGTTGGAGATGCCGAGGCCGACACCGACCGGCAGGCCGGTCGCCGCCTTCACCCGGGCGACCAGCGGCGCCGCCAGCTCCGACGGCTTGTCCCGCGCCCCGGTGACACCCATTACAGCGGTCGCGTACACGAAACCGCGGCAGTTGGCCGTGGTCATCGCGATCCGCTCGTCGGTCGACGACGGAGAGACCAGGAACACCTTGTCCAGCTCGTGCTTGTCGGCGGCCGCGATCCACTCCGCGCCCTCGTCCGGGATCAGGTCGGGCGTGATCAGCCCCGCTCCCCCGACGCCGGCGAAATCGGCCGCGAACCGGTCCACGCCGTACCGCTCGATCGGGTTCCAGTACGTCATCACGAGCACCGGCACGTCGGAGTACGCCGTGATCTTTTCGACCGTGCTGAGCACGTCCCGGGTCCGCAGCCCGCCGGCCCGCGCGATCTCGGTGGCGCGCTGGATCGTGACACCGTCCATCACCGGATCGCTGTACGGCAGGCCGAGCTCGATCACGTCGGCGCCGCCGTCGATCATCGCCTTGACGCCGTCCACGGCACCGTCGTACGTCGGGAAACCGGCCGGCAGGTACCCGATCAGGGCGCCGCGGCCCGCGTCGTTCGCCGTCCGGATCGCGACCCCGGCGTTGCCCAGGGCAACTACGTCATTCATCGGAACCCCCCAAACCGAACCACGTCGCGGCCGTGTCCATGTCCTTGTCGCCGCGACCGGACAGGTTCACCAGAATGGTTGCCTCCGGCCCCAGTTCCTTCGCGATGTCGAGCGCGCCGGCGACCGCGTGCGCGGACTCGATCGCCGGGATGATGCCCTCGGTCCTCGACAGCAGCTTGAACGCCTCCATCGCCTCGGCGTCGGTGATCGGCCGGTACGTCGCCCGCCCGGTCTCCGCCAGCCACGCGTGCTCCGGACCGACGCCCGGGTAGTCCAGTCCCGCGGAGATCGAGTGCGACTCGATCGTCTGCCCGTCCTCGTCCTGCAGCAGGAACGACCGCGCACCGTGCAGTACGCCGACCTGCCCGGCGCTGATCGTCGCCGCGTGCCGCCCGGTCTCGAACCCGTCGCCGCCCGGCTCGACGCCGTACAGCTTCACGTCGTCGCCGATGAACGCGGTGAACAGGCCGATCGCGTTCGACCCGCCGCCGACCGACGCGACCGCTGCGTCCGGCAGCTTGCCCAGCAGGGCGAGCGACTGCTCGCGCGCCTCGTCGCCGATCCCGCGCACGAAGTCGCGGACCATCGCCGGGAACGGGTGCGAACCGGCCGCCGTACCGAGGATGTAGTGGGTCTTGTCGACGCTGGCGACCCAGTCGCGCAGGGCCTCGTTGATCGCGTCCTTCAGCGTCCGGCTGCCGGTCTTCACCGAGATCACCTCGGCGCCGAGCAGTTTCATCCGGGCCACGTTCAGCGCCTGGCGCTCGGTGTCGACCTCGCCCATGTAGACCACGCACTCCAGGCCGAGGTACGCGCACGCGGTCGCGGTCGCGACGCCGTGCTGCCCGGCGCCGGTCTCCGCGATCACCCGCGGCTTGCCCATCCGCTTGGTCAGCAGCGCCTGGCCGATCGCGTTCCGGATCTTGTGCGCGCCGGTGTGGTTCAGGTCCTCGCGCTTCAGCAGGATCCGCGCACCCGCGACATCCGACAGCCGGGTCGCGTCGTACAGCAGGCTCGGGGCGCCGATGTACTCGCGCAGCATCCGCTCGAACTCGTCGGTGAACTCCCGGTCGGCCATGGCGTCGCGCCAGGCCTGGGTGAGTTCGTCGAGCGGCGCGATCAGCGCCTCCGGCATGAACCTGCCGCCGAAACGGCCGAAGTGCCCGAACTGGTCGGGCAGCACAGTACTCATCCGAAAAACCTTCCAAACCCGGCCCAGACGGCTCGGGAGAGTTACTGCCCCTGGCCGTTTGGACCGGTCGGGGAGGTCAGTGCCGCTGCTGGATGGCGGGATGCGATCCGGCGGCGACGAGGTCGGCGACCGAGGCGCGAGGATCGCGGCCGGTCACCAGGGTTTCACCGACGAGGACGACATCGGCCCCGGCGCGCGCGAACTCGATTACATCATGCGGACCGCGGACCCCGGACTCGGCCACCCGGACGAGCTCGGTCGGGATCGTCGGCGCGACCCGGGCGAAGGTGTCCCGGTCGACCTCGAGGGTCTTCAGGTTCCGGTTGTTCACGCCGATGAGCTGGGCGCCGGCGTCCACCGCACGCCGCGTCTCCTCCTCGTCGTGCACCTCGACCAGCGGGCACAGGCCGATCGACTGGGCCCGCTCGATCAGCGAGACCAGCGCCTCCTGCTCCAGCGCCGCCGCGATCAGCAGCACCATGTCGGCACCGGCCGCCCGGGCCTCCCAGAGCTGGTACGACGAGACGATGAAGTCCTTGCGCAGCACGGGTACGTCGACCCGGCCGCGGACTGCCCGCAGGTCGTCGAGGCTGCCGTTGAACCGGCGCTCCTCGGTCAGCACCGAGATCGCCGCGGCGCCGCCCAGCTCGTACTCACCGGCCAGCGCGGCCGGGTCGGTGATCTCGGCCAGCTCGCCCTTGGACGGGCTGGAGCGCTTCACCTCGGCGATCACCGCGATCCCGTCGCCGCGGAACACCGGCATCGGGTCCTTGGCGTCGGGCTTGCGCTGGGCCTCCTGCTTCAGGTCGTCCAGGCTGACCCGGGCCTGGCGCTCCGCAAGGTCCTCGCGGACCCCAGCGAGAATGTCGTCAAGCACAGTCATGTCCGTCCGCCCTTCAGTGGTCGCCGTCGGTCGGGACCCCGAAGCCCAGCAGCTGCAGCACCTTGCCGGCCAGCGCCCCCAGCACCGCGATTCCGACGGAGATCCAGAACAGCACCCAGTTCGGCCCCAGCACCATGGCGATGGCGCCGACCGTGAACGCGACCAGCACGATCGCCACCGCCGTCCACGCAGCCGGGCTGTTGCCGTGCAGATCGTGCGGAGCTTCCTCGATCGAACTCGCCCCTTGATCGGCCACCGTATTGTCCATAGTTGGCGCCACTCCTCCTCGTCGTCCCGTCCTATTGTGGCGGTAGCCCGCCGCGATCAGAGAGTCGGGTCCTCCCCGGCGTCGATCGCCTTCCACTGATCGGCCCCTTGATCCGCTCCTGAGGCGGCCGGATCACGCTCGTAACGCTGGGTCGCAGTGCGCCAGCGATGCGCTGTCAGCACGGTCAGCAGACCGGCCGCGACCAGGGCGAGTCCGCCGCCCAGGGCGAACCACGGCGCCGGGCCGCCGGTCTCGATGACCTGGTCGGCCAGTACGGCGCTGAGCACCGGCCGGATCCGGCTCAGCTCGGGGCCGTCGGGCCGCACCAGCAGCGCGACGGCGACCGCGATCGCGCCCAGCACGACGACCAGTGCGCCGAGCAGCCGGCGCAGCGCCGTACCGGCGAGTTTGGTGACGATCACCGCCACCAGCGCCGCGAGCGCCAGCGCGACCGGGGCCTTGGTGATCGAGTAGCCGTTGAAGACCTCGTCCACGCGGCCGGTACCGGGGTTGACCGAAACCCAGGTCAAGTACGCCGAGAGGCCGAGCAGGACCAACGCCACGAGGGCGAGGAGGTCGACTACGCGTTGGGGTCTCATACGTCCCTCATACGTCACTGAACGTTCCCGCGACCGCGATCGCGTTGAGTACGGCGGCCGCCTTCGTCCGGCACTCGGCGTCCTCCGAGGCCGGATCCGAGTCCGCGACGATCCCGGCCCCGGCCTGGACGTACGCCGTACCGCCGCGCAGCACCGCGGTGCGGATCGCGATCGCGGTGTCGGCGTCGCCGGCGAAGTCGAGGTAGCCGACGACACCGCCGTACACGCCGCGCCGGGTGACCTCGAGCTTGTCGATGATCTCCATCGCGCGCGGTTTCGGTGCCCCCGACAACGTCCCCGCGGGGAACGCGGCGGTGAGCGCGTCGAACGCGGTCATCCCGGCCTTCAGCTGCCCGGTGACGGTCGATTCCAGGTGCATGACGTGGCTGTAGCGGCGGACGTCCATGAAGTCGACGACCTCGACCGTGCCGGGCGCGCAGACCTTGCCGACGTCGTTGCGGCCGAGGTCCACGAGCATCAGGTGCTCGGCGCGTTCCTTCACGTCCGCGCGCAGCTCCTCCTCCAGCGCGTGGTCCTCCTCCGGCGTCGCGCCGCGGCGGCGGGTGCCGGCGATCGGGTGCAGGATCACCTTGTTCTCGGTGACCTTGACCAGTGCCTCCGGGCTGGAGCCGACGATGTCGAAGCCGTCCAGGCGGACCAGGTACATGTACGGGCTCGGGTTCGAGCGCCGCAGCACCCGGTAGATGTCGAGCGCGGAGGCGCTGCTCTGCAGCTCGAACCGCTGCGAGACGACGATCTGGAACGCCTCGCCCGCGCGGATCTCCTCCTTCGCGTCCTCGACCGCTTGCCGGTACTCGGCGCTGGAGCGCTGCCGGTGCGGGTCCGGCTGGGCCTGCCGGTCCGCGCGGACGACGTACGACGGGGTGGGCCGGGCGAGGTCGCGCTCCATGGCGTCCAGGCGGCGTACCGCGTCGGCGTACGCCTCGTCGACGCGGTCGTCGGAGTCGTCCCAGTTGACCGCGTTGGCGATCAGCCAGATCTCGCCGGTCTCGTGGTCGAGGGCGGCCAGGTCGGTGGCGAACAGGAACGTCAGCTCGGGCAGGCCCAGGTCGTCGGTGGTGGTGTCCGGCAACCGCTCGAGCCGGCGGACGGCGTCGTACCCGAGGAAGCCGACCATGCCTCCGGTCAGCGGCGGCAGGTCCGGCAGCCGCGGCGTGTGCAGGATCTCGAGCGTCTCGCGGAGCGCCTGCAACGGGTCGCCGGTCTGCGGCAGGCCGACCGGCGGGTTGCCGGTCCAGACGGCCTCGCCGTTGCGTTCGGTCAAGGTGGCGGCACTTCGCACGCCGATGAACGAGTAGCGCGACCAGACGCCGCCGTTCTCGGCCGACTCCAGCAGGAACGTGCCTTCCCGTTCGGCCGCGAGCTTGCCGTAGACACCGATCGGGGTCTCCGCGTCGGCGAGCAGCCGCCGCGTCACCGGGATGACCCGGCGGTCCTTCGCGTACTCCCGGAACGTCTCGAGCGCCGGCGCCGTCACGCTGCCTTCACCTCGATCTCGCCGTGCTCGAAGCAGCTGCGCGTCCCGGTGTGACACGCCGGGCCTTCCTGGTCGACGAGGACGAGCAGGGTGTCGGCGTCGCAGTCGACGAGCAACTGCTTCACGTGCTGACGGTGGCCGCTGGTCTCGCCCTTCACCCAGTACTCCTGCCGGCTGCGCGACCAGAACGTGCTCCGGCCGCTCTCCGCGGTACGGCGCACCGCCTCGGCGTTCATCCAGCCCACCATCAGGACCTCGCGCGTGTCGTACTGCTGCACCACTGCCGGGATCAGACCGGCCGCGTCGAAGGTCAACTCGTCGATAGTCACCCACCCATTGTCCCCGATCCGGGGTTGCCTGCTGACCACGGTCCCGAACTGCGAGGATGGCGAGATGACGTTGAGCGAATATCGGGTGATCGACGGGCACAACGACCTGCCCATCGCTTTCTACGAACTGTGCGGCTACGACCTGGACGCCCACGACCTGAGCGGCTCGGTGCCGTCGCTGCACACGGACCTCCCCCGGCTGCGGGCCGGTCAGGTCGGCGGGCAGTTCTGGTCCTTGTGGGTCCCGCAGGACGAGCACGCGGTACGACGTACGTTCGAGCAGCTCGATTTCGTCCGGCGTCTCGTCGCGCGCTTCCCCGCGGACCTGGAGCTCACCGACTCCGCCGACGAGGTCGAGGCGGCGATCAAGGCGGGCCGGGTCGCGTCGCTGATGGGGATGGAGGGCGGCCACTCGATCGGTGAGTCGCTCGGCGTGTTGCGGGTGATGCGGGCGCTCGGCGTGCGGTACATGACGCTGACCCACAACAACAACGTGTCCTGGGCGGACTCGGCCACCGACGAACCGGTGCTCGGCGGGCTGAACGAGTTCGGCGAGGACGTCGTCCGGGAGATGAACCGGATCGGCATGCTGGTCGACCTCTCACACGTCTCCGCGGACACGATGCGGCACGCGCTGCGGGTGACGAGCGCGCCGGTGATCTTCAGCCACTCGTCGGCGCGCGCGGTCTGCGACGTACCGCGGAACGCGCCGGACGACGTCCTCGAGACGCTGACCGGCAACGACGGCGTCTGCATGGTGACGTTCGTGCCGTACTTCACGTCGCAGGCGTACGTCGACTGGCTGGACGGGATGCGCGCACTGGCCGTCGAGCACGGCCTGGAGGATCCCCAGCACCGCGAACAGGTCGAGGCGATGTACGGCGTACCGCGGCCGGAGATCAGGCTCGCGGACGTGGTCGAGCATGTCGAGCACGTCCGCGAGGTCGCGGGCGTCGACCACATCGGTCTGGGCGGCGACTACGACGGCTGCCCGGAGTTCCCGGTCGAGCTGCCGGACGTGGCGTCGTACCCGGTGCTGTTCAGCGCGCTGGCCGACCGCGGCTGGAGCGACGAGGAACTCGGCAAACTTGCCGGCGGCAACATCCTGCGCGTGCTCCGGGCCGCGGACGACGTCGCTTCCTAGGCCTCCCGGTACTGCGAGCGGATCTCGTCCAGCGGCTCGAGCCCGGCGGCCTGGTACGTGGCGACGGCACCGACGTTCGTCGCCGGGGTGACCGTGTAGATGCTGGACGAACCCATCTCCCGGAGCGTGCGCGCACAGCCGAGGACCATCGCGGTGCCGTACCCGCGGCCGCGGTGCAGGCGGTGGACGCCCATCGGCTCGATGTAGCCGGGGCGTCCCTCGCCGGCCGACCAGACGGTGGCGGCGGCCACGGACTCGCCGATCTCGTTGCGGAGCACCAGGCAGCGCGCGTCGGCGTACGGCAGGCCGTCGGCCATCGCGAACCAGCGGTCGTCGGTGAACGTCGACCCGTCGAACGACGCCCGCTGGACGCCGGTCCGCTCGTGGGCCTCCTCCGCGCCGATCACATCGATCCGGACGCCCGGATCCGGCACCGGATCGGTCAGGTCGCGCCACACCGGGACCCACGGCGCGTCCGCCTTCCACCCGTCCTTGAACAGCAGGTCCTGGACGAGCGCCCCGGTCGGCGTCTCGACGTACACCTTGCCCTCGACCAGCACACCGGGCACGTCCTCGACGATCCGCCGCGCCAACTCCTCGTCCCGCAGAAGCTCCGGCGCGATCGCCGTCCGCAACCAGTCGGGCTCGTCGAGCATCCCGATCGCAACAATCTCCCCACCCCGCCGCCAGATCCGCGTAGCCGCCGCCGTCCGCTCCTCCCCAAACCGCCAGAACCACCCCAGATCCCCCGGATGCAACTGCAACGCCACCCCCTCCCGCTGCCACCCCCGCAACACACCCACAACCGCGCCCAACTCCCCAACCCCCGCCACACCCATCTCAAGACCCATCCCCCAATCCCACACCATCCCCCATCCCGCCGCACCCCAGGCCCACTTTGAGTCCCCATCAACCACTCCACCGCCACTTTGAGCCTCCACCAACCAAAATCCGCGGCGAAATTTGGTTGGCCCGGGCCCAAAGAGGTTTTCCACAAGTTGGTGGCGGTGGGATGCGAAGGGGATGGGAGAGGCGTCAGAGTGGGGCGATGGATCGGCTTGGGAACGGCGTGCGGGAACGACTGGTTGTGCTTGCGCGGACTCCCCAACGGCGCGCGGCCCTGCGTGAACTCGGGATCGGCGACGCCGACCTCCGGCGGCTGGTACGGCGTGGCGCTCTGCGACACCACCATGGCCGTTACGTCGACGGGCGTCTCGACGAGCAACTCGCAACGATCGCCTGTGCACATGCGGCGTACCCGAGCTCGGTCGTGAGTCATTTCAGCGCAGCCCGGCTGGCCGACCTCCCGGTGTGGATCGACCGTGGCCGCCCGGACAGCGCACCGCTCGATGCCGCGTGGCTGACCCGCCCGCCGGAGGCCCCGCGCAATCAGCGACGCGCAGACATCGTCGTACGGCGGGCCGGCCTGACGGCTGCTGATCTCGCAGGTCATGGGTGGTTGCCTGTCACCCGCGTCGCGAGGACCGTTGTCGACCTGGCCCGGGAGTTGCCGCTCCGTGAGTCGATCGTCACCGTCGACGGCGCATTGCGAGCCGGCACGACGCCGGCGGAGCTGCACGCGGTTGCCGAACGCCAGCAGCACTGGCCGGGCATCCGGCGAGCTCAGGAGGCTATCGCCTTCGGTGACCCGTCGGCGGAGTCCGTGATGGAGTCGATCGCCAGGGCGGTGTTCGCGGCTGCCGGCCTGCCCACCCCGCTGCTGCAGGTGCAGTTCTTCGACGGTTTCGGCTGGATGCCCGAGCGCGTCGACTTCTGGTGGCCATGGTTTCGAACCGTCGGCGAGGCGGACGGGCTCGCGAAGTACGAAGCGAACAGCCCAGCAGAGCGGAGGCTGCTGCTCCGCAGGAGCCATCGCCGTGACCAGCGCCTCAGCGACCGTGGGGTCGAGCTGGTTCATTTCGGGTGGGAGGACGTGGTCGATCCACGCTCGGACCTGATCGCGCGCCTGCGGGCGGCGTTCGCCCGCGGCGAGTCCCGCACCGCGGAGCCACCCCGCTGGCGCGCCGTACCGCCGCCGCGCGCCGACGCCGCGTGACCTTGAGCACGGACCAACCATTTTCGAGGCGGATCCGTGGTTGATGCGTGCTCAAGGTGCGGGTCAGTGGCTGGTGGGTGCTCAAGGTTGGGCAGGGGGTGGGTTTGGGGTTTTGGTGGTCGGGCACGGGGCGGGGGCTAGTGACAATCGACGGATGGAGTGGCTGTGCTGACCCTGACTGAGAACGCGACGCTGGTGATCAAGAGCATCACCGGGGTCGAGGGTGCGCCGGACGGGGCCGGGGTGCGGATCTCGCAGGAGAACCCGGCGGATCCGGCGCTCGCGGTGACCACGACCGAGGCTCCGCAACCGGGTGACCAGGTCGTCGAGGAGGCGGGTGCCCGGGTCTTCCTCGAGCAGAACGCCGCGAACGCCCTCGACGACAAGATCCTGGACGCGGCGGTCGACGACAAGGGCGGTGTCGAGTTCCTGCTGGTACCGCAGCCGGGCCCGGGCAACGGCGCGGTCCCGACCCCCTGATTCAACCAAGCTGCACGTCGGCCGGGAACCATGAGCCCCGGCCGGCGTGCATTTTTGGGTCTAGAGGGCGCTGCGCTGCGCGATCCAGCTGTCGTGGAGGCGGGTGTAGACGCCGCCCGCGCCGACCAGATCGGCGTGCGGGCCGCGTTCCACGATCTCGCCTTCGTCGAAGACCAGGACCTCGTCGGCGGCCTCGGCGGTCGACAGGCGGTGGGCGATGGTGACCGACGTACGGCCGGACATCAGCCGCTCCAGCGCCGCGTTCACGCGTACCTCCGTACCGGGGTCGACCGCTGACGTCGCCTCGTCGAGCACGAGCAGGTCCGGGTCGGCGATGTTCGCGCGGACCAGGGCCACCAGCTGCCGCTCCCCCGCCGACAACGACTCACCACGCTGACCGACCGGCGACTGCAACCCGTCCGGCAACGACTCCAGCCACTCCGTCAGCCCGAGCGACTCGAACGCCGTGACCAGCTCCGCGTCCGTCACCTCGGGCCGCCCGAACCGTACGTTCTCCGCCAGCGACGCGTCGAACAGGTACCCGTCCTGGGGCACCATCACGACCCGCTCCCGCAGCGACTCGAACGAGATCTCCCGCGCGTCCACGCCGTCCAGCCGCACCGCTCCGGACGTCGGATCCATCAGCCGGGTCAGCAACTTCGCGAACGTCGTCTTGCCGGACCCGGTCTCCCCGACCACCGCGACCCGTCGGTGCGGTTCGATCCGGACGCCGACGTCGCGCAGCACCAGTTCGCCTTCCGGATAAGCGAAATCGACGTCGTCGAACTCGACCGTGATCGGCCCGCGCGCCTGCTTCACGCCGTCGTCGCCCGGGTCCGCGACATCGGCCGGTGTGGCGATCACGCCGAGCACCCGCCGCCAGCCGGCGAACGCACTCTGCGCGTCGGTCAGCACCTGGGTGGCGATCTGCACCGGGTCCGAGAACAGCGCCACCAGGAACATGAACGCGAGCAGCTCCCCCAGCGTCGCCTTCCCGTCGATGCCGAGCAGTACGCCGACGGTCAGTACGCCGGCGTTCGCGAGACCGGCGGCCAGACCACCGATCGAGAACGTCAGCCCGGTCAGCGCCTGCGCCCTCGTCGCGGTCTTCCGGTAGTCCTCGATCGAGGCGTCGATCCGGTTCTGCGTGCGCTGCTGGATCGCGTACGAACGCACCACCTGCGCGCCCACCACCGGCTCCGCGATCGCGGACAGCATCTCGCCGACCTTGGCCCGCACCACGCCGTACGCCGCCGACATCGCGCGCTGCAGGTACTTCAGGCTGGCGAACAGCGGGATGAAGCACAGCAGCACGACCAGCGCGAGCTGCCACGAGTAGAAGAACATGACGACCGTCGCGAGCACCATCTGCCCGATGCTGACCAGGAAGATGAACCCGCCGAACTGCAGGAACTGCGACACCGTGTCCACGTCCGACGTGACCCGGCTGACCAGCGCCCCGCGGCGCTCGGTGCTCTGGGTCAGCACCGGCAGGTCGTGTACGTGCCGGAACGCCTTGATCCGCATCGTCGCGAGCCCGTGCTCGGAGTTGACCGCGAGCCGCACGGTCGTCAGGTACGACGCTCCGGCGGTGAGGATCACGCCCAGCGCGCACACCAGGCACATCCAGGCGACGTACGACATGTCGGGGCCGCCCGCGCCGGACAGGCCCTTGTCGATCGTCTGCTGCACCGCGATCGGTACGACGATCCGCCCGGCCGTCATCGTCAGCGCGAGCAGCCCGGTCAGCCACCACCCGCGCGCGAGCTCGGGCGAGACCTTCAGACCGTCCTTGAGCGTCTGCAGCCCACCCGCGTTGTCACCGTGGTCCAGACGAGACGCTTCCGCCGCACTCACGCCGACACCCCCTCCTCGTCAAGCTCTGTCTCGTCCTGTCCTGCCTCTGCTTCTTCCTGACGGCGTTCGGCGTCCTTCTCGTACGCGTCGACCAGGTCCCGGTAGGCGGGCGTCGACGCCTGCAGTTCGGTGTGCGTGCCGTGCGCCTGGATGCGGCCCTCGTCCAGGAACAGCACCTCGTCGGCGAGCGAGATCGTCGCCTTCCGGTACGCGATCACCAGCACCGTCGTCGCCGCACCGGCGTCCTCCTGGACCGCGGTGCGCAGGCCCGCGAGGATCCGGGCCTCGACCTGCGGGTCCACCGCGCTCGTCGCGTCGTCCAGGATCAGCAGCCGCGGCCGCCGTACCAGGGCCCGCGCCAGCGCGATCCGCTGCCGTTGCCCGCCGGACAGCGTCGTACCGCGCTCACCGACCTTGGTGTCCAGCCCGTCCGGCATCGCCTTCACGAATCCATCGCCCTGCGCGATCCGGAGCGCGTCCCACACGTCGTCGTCGCTGTAGTCCCCACCGAGGGTGATGTTGCCGCGGATCGTGTCGTCGAACAGGAACGCGGTCTGCGCCACCAGCGCGACCGATCCAGCGAGCTCGTCGCGCGCCAGGTCCCGCAGGTCGATCCCGTCGACCTTCACCGCGCCTGTCTCCGGGTCGACAAGTCGCGTCAGCAGCGTGGTGAGAGTCGACTTCCCGGCGCCCGTCGGCCCGACGACCGCGACGGTCCGGCCGGGCTCGATCGTGAAGTCGACACCGGCCAGTACGTCGCGCTCCGGCAGGTACCCGAACCGGACGCCGGCGACCTGCAGCCGGGCCGCCTTCGTCGACGTCAGCCGCGCCTCGCCGTACTCCGTCCCGCCCTCGGCCGTCAGCACCCGCTGCACGCGATCCCATCCGACAACCGACCGCGGAAGCTCACCGAGCACCCAGCCGAGGGCCCGGATCGGGAAGCCGATCAAGGTGAACAGGAACGCCACCTGGACCACGTCGCCCGCGTCCGCGCCGCCGGACCGCACCCGCCCGACGCCGACCAGCAGCACCGCGAGCACGCCGAGCCGGGGCAGGCCGTCGATCACCGGGTCGAACATGCCGCGGGCCTTGTTCACCGCGATGTTGGCGTCCCGGAGCGCGTACGTCGGCGCGCGGAACCGCTCCGTCTCGGCGGCCTCGCGGCCCAGCGTCTTCACCACCAGCGCGCCGTCGAACGACTCGTGCGCGACCTCGGAGACGTCCGCGCGGAGCTGCTGCGCGCGGGTCGCGAGCGGCTGCAGGTAGCGCTGGAAGATCACGTTCGCGACGAAGACCAGCGGGAACACCAGGCACCCCACCAGCGCGAGCCAGACGTCGGCCGCGAACATCGCGATCGTCGCGAACACCAGCATCGCGATCACGCCGATCGCCATCGGCAGCGGCGCGATCACGAACCAGGTCGACTCCACGTCGGCGTTGGCGTTCGACAGCAACATGCCGGTCGAGTGCTGGTGGTGCCACTCCAGCGGGAGCTTCAGGTACTGCCGGGTGACCCGGCGGCGGTACGTCGCCTGCAGGCGGAACTGCATGACGCCGGCCCCGAGCCGCCGGCCGACGACGCCGATCGCGTTCAGGATCGCGATCCCCATGAACAGCGAGATCAGCGCCGCGATCGTCCCGCCGGTGGTGTCGCCGCGCTCGAACGACGGGCGGATCAGGTGGTCCGTGGACCAGCCGAGCGCCCAGCCGCCCGCCACGGTCATCGCGCCGTACAGCATGGCGGCGAGCACAGACAGCGCGAAGATGCCCGGCTCCTCCCAGATCGCGACCCTCAACACCCCGAAACCTCTCCGGGTGACGCCGCCTTTGTCTGGGACTTTCGGGACAGGCAAAGGACACTCCAGGGCAGTCAGGTGCATACGTGGGACACAGGCATGACAACGATTGACATTCTGCCACTCCCGTCCGACAACTACGATCGAGTTGTGACCGACTACAGCCGGGTAGAACGACTCGCTCTGTGTGACCTGTTCGAGGAGGTCGGCCCCGCCGCTCCGACGCTGTGTGACGGCTGGGACGCCTACGACCTCGCGGTCCATCTGTACGTCCGGGAGGCGGACCCGATGGCGGGCCCCGGGATCATGATCCCGGCGCTCGCGGACACCACCGAGAGACGGATGCAGCGGGTCAAGGAGCGCTACGGCTTCGCCGAGGTCGTCGGCAAGGTCCGCAACGGTCCGCCGCCGGTGTCGATCTACGCGCTGCCGAAGCTCGGGCACCAGCTCAACACGACCGAGTACTTCGTGCACCACGAGGACGTCCGCCGGGCGCAGGCGTCGTACGACGTGCGCGAACTGCCCGACGCCCAGCAGGACGGTCTGTGGAAGGCGGTGCGGCTCGCGGCGAAGGGGATGACCCGGAAGTCGCCGACCGGTCTGGTGCTCCAGCGGCCCGACGGTACGACGTCCGTCGCGAAGCGGCCGAACGAGCACGGCTCCGTGACCGTGACGGGCGAGCCCGGCGAGCTGGTGCTGTTCTGTTTCGGGCGGCAGCAGGTGGCCGACGTACAACTGGAAGGCGATGCGGAGACGGTCGAGCGGCTCCGCAATGCGTCATTTGGTGTTTGACCGCTTGCGTCGCGCGCGCTGGATGAGGCTGCTCACGACAGTCGTGAGGATGACCAGCACGATCGCGGCGACGACGCCCTGCCAGGGTTCGTCGAAGAGCGCGTAGCCGAGCAGTCCGATCGCCATGTAGACCGCTGCCCACATCGACGACGCGAACAGGTCGACGAGCGCGAATCGCTCCCATTTGTAGCCGGCGAGCCCGGCCGCTAGCAGTACAGGGACCCGGCCGCCGGGGATCAGCCGGGACGTGAGCAGCACGCTGATCTCGTGCTCGGCCAGTCGCTCCCGGAGCGCGTCCAGCGAGGCGTTGTCGCGCAACCACCCGATCCGTTTCGCCAGGCGTTCACCACCGAAGCGGCATCCGGCGTACACGATCAGGTCCCCGGCGTACGCCCCGGCCGCGCCCGCGATCAGGACCCCGACCAGGCCGATCGGATTGCTGTGCGACGCCAGTACGGCGCCTGCCGACACCGCGGCCCCCGTCGGCAGCACGGGCAGCACCGCCCCGATCAACACCGCCCCGGCCAACGCGAACAGATACCAGAGATCGAACTTGGTATCGCCTGTCATACACGTCCTCGCTTCGCTGCGGGCGAGCATGACAGGCGGCCTGTGCTGTGCTTGATGGTGAGCTCGCTTCGCTCTCTCACGACGGCACCTCGATCGACTCGCCCGGCACCAGAACCTCCACCTTCACCGCGGGATCCACCTCGGTCATCGCGGCTTTGAACCTGTCCCCCGGTGGCAGGAACAACTCCGGCTTGACCCAGTCGAGGCCGATCGGCCAGAACGTCCCGAAATGTACCGGCACCGCCGTCGACGCGCCGACCCGCCGCACCGCCTCGGCGGCGCGGACCGGATCCAGGTGCCCCGGCCCGAGTGACGGCCCCCACCCGCCCACGGGCACGAGCGCGAGATCGATCGCACCGGTCTCGGCCGCGAGGTCGTCGTACAGATCGGTGTCACCCGCGAACCAGACGCTCCGGGATCCGTCGACCCGGTACCCGAGCGGTTGGGCGGCGTACGACGACCAGGGCAGCCGGCGCTTGTCGTGGTGCGCCGTGACGGCGGTGATCTCGAGCGACCCGATCCGGACCTGGTGGCCGGGGGCGACCTCGATGCAGCGGTCCGAGTACGCCGGTCCGCTGTCGTTGTGAATGAGCCGGGCCGCACCGCGCGGCACGATCAGCGCGGCGTCCGGCGCGACGAACGGCAGCGACGTGAGGTGCAGGTGGTCGGCGTGCAGGTGCGAGATCAGAACCGCGTCACACTGCCCCGCCTCCGGCGCCGGCGTCGGGCCGCGACGACGGCGCAGGTGCGCGATCCGCGACGTCAGCACCGGGTCGGTCAGGAGCCGCGTACCGTTCGCCTCGATCGTGGTCGTTGCGTGCCCCCACCAGGTGACTTGCACGCTTCAGGCCTCCATCTTGCGGGCGTCTGAGGCCCCTGCGTCGTCGCGAGCAGGTGCTCGGCGGAGTGCCTCGGCGAGCGGGAGCGGAGGGGTCGATGTGGTTTCATCGTTCCCTTCGCTCCCGTTCGGCGAGGTGCCCGCCGAGTGCCGCGCAGTAGACGCAGGGGCCTCAGACGCCCGCTCGGACTCGACCGGCAGGTCCTTGCGCTGCCCCAGCTTCTCCAGCCAATCGATCAGCACTTGGTGGACCGCGTCGGAGCCTACGGGAGGCTCGTTCAGCACCCAGCGACTCGGGTGCACCAGAACCGCCTCGGTCTGCCAGCCGCCGATGCCGCCGTGGCATCCCACCAGCTCCTCGAACGCGGCCACCTCGTGGGTGTACTCGTCCAGCCGGCTGACCACCACCAGGTCGCCGTTGTGCGGCATCTCCGCCTGGCGCAGCAACGAGGGCGCCGCGAGTTCGCCGTACGGCGTCAACGGGTCCTCACCCTCCACCCGTCCGGACCGAAGCACCCGGACCCCGGCGCGTCCGATCGCGACCGGTCCCTCGGCGAGCGAGTCGACCACGACGAACCCGATCCCGGGATGGGTCGCTAGGCCCGGAATCAGCTTCGGGTGCAGCAGTTCGATCTCCTCCAGTGGCACCCGGCCGGGCGTCGTCGCGAGGTAGATCAGCGCCAGGTTGCCGGACGCGGTGACGACCATCTGCTCGTCCGCCGCGACCGGCGGCTCGCAGTCCTTCGGTCCGAGCTCCACCTCACCGCCGCGGGCCTTGCCGTGCAGGGCCTTCCGGGTGACGGTGCCGGCCACACTGCGGCGCATGCTCAGCTCGGTGAGGAACGCGTTCACCGGGCCCCAGCCCTCGGACCTGCCGACCGCCGCGACCGGCTCCTTGGTGGTGTCGACGAGGTCGTCGACCACCTCGGCGAGGGTCCGGCCGTAGCGCTGCAGGAACGTCGCGCCCTGGCTCTGGCCGTGGTCGGACAGTACGACGATCTCGTACGAGTGCGGGAGGATCTCGATGATCCGCTGCAGCGCGCCGAGCACCCGGTCGAGACCTTCGAGGGTCTGCAGCGACTCGGGGCGGGTCGGGCCCGCGTGGTGCGCGACCTCGTCGTAGTCGACGAAGTCGCAGTAGATGACCGGCGTACCCCTCACCAGTTCGTCGGTGATCAGCGAGACGTTCAGGTCGCGGAGCAGGACGTTGCTGATCGCCCGCAGGAAGATGTACGACCCGCCGCGCTTGACCCGCGGAACCAGGTGCCGGGCTCGCTGTCGCCGGGCCTGGTGCAGCTCCTTCACCATCTCGGCAACACACAGCACCAGACCGCGGGTGGCGCCCTGCGGACTGGAGAAGAACCGGACGTATCCGCGGCTGCGGCTGTTCGGCAGGGCGGCCCGGCTGAACACCAGCTCGCACTTGTCCGCGTCGCCGGACCAGTTGTTGCTGATGCTGACGCCGCCGTCCGCCAGCAGGCCGCGCCCGGTGGACATCCGGGCCTCGATCTCCGCCGCGTCCCGGCTGCGGTTGGTGACCATCACCCGGCCGGTCTCCTTCTCGTACCACCGGAACGCCGGGATGTGACGGGAGCCGCCGTGCAGGATGCCGGCCTGACTGGCCGGGGTGGTGGCCGGTACGCCGGTGTGCCAGGCGAGCATCGAGTGCTTGCCGTCCCGGATCCAGCCGCCGAGGTTCGGCAGGTTGCCGGCCAGGACCATCCAGTTCAGCAGCGGGGCGGACAGGCCGTCGATCTGGATGATCAGCATCCCGGTCTTCGGCGCCGGCTGGATCCGCCGGGCGCGGCGGTGCACGACCCGCATCACCTCCGCGACGTACGCGTCGTCACTGCCCGCGTACGCGATCCAGCCGACGAACGCGCTCACCGACGACATCACGATCGAGACCAGCAGCGGCGCCTCGACGCCGCCGTGCAGGTTCACGCCGGGGTCCACGGTGATCGCCAGGTAGACGACGCCGAACTGTGAGAGCAGGCCGCCGACCAGGACGCCGAGCGACCCGATCAGGACCGCGATCCCGGCCAGGATCCAGCGCATCAGCACCGAGAAGACCGCCAGCAGGACGACCAACCGGAGGATCGGGAGCCGGCCGTCGCTGCTGATCTGCGGCAGTGTCCAGAACGTGATCGCCAGCGAGACCAGCGACAGCAGGCCGCCGACGAGCATCGCCTGCAGGCCGCGTCCGGTGCGGCGCAGGTCGAGCCACACCGGACGTCCACGCCGGTTCTTCGACACCTGTTCTGGTGGTTTCGCCATCGCCTGGTTCGTGCTCCCCGTAGTACTCGTGTGCAGTACGAGAGTACGGGGTCCCACCGACGGCTTTACTGCACCTCGAGGTAGTCGACCTCCGTGTACAGAGTGCCCTTCGTCAGCCGGATCGTGTTCCAGCCGGCATTGAGCGTGACGGACACCGAACTCTGCTGCCAGTTGTCCCAGCCCGTGACCGGATAGCTGACCGAACCGGCGTTGTTGCCGTTGACAACGAGCCCGTGACTCGCGGTGGACGCCGAACCGTTGGCGTACCCGACGTGCAGCGTGTAGCCGCCCGCGACCGGGGCGAACACCGTGTTCTCCACCCACGAGTCGGCGTAGTCGATGTACGCGACCACCTTCCCGTCGGACGCGCCGGCCGCGTTGGACCGTACGACGCAGTGGTTCAGCGTGCCGCGCTCCGCCTCGTACCGGACCCGGCTCCCGCGCACCACCGGATAGTCGTTGGCGTATCCGATGTCAGCGACGTACAGATGCCGTCCGCCGTTCACCCAGCCATGGACGAACACCTTGCCGCCGACCACGTCCGCGCCACCCGGCCCGCAGACGTGGCTGTCGAACGTCGCCGTCGTCATCAACGGCCGGTACGCCGTGGTCCACGGCCCGCTCAGACTCGTCGAGGTGGCGTACGACGTCAGGTAGTTGCAGTCGTTGTACCCGCCGCCGGAGAAGAACAGGACGTACTGGCTGCCGCGCTGAACGAGATCCGGCGCCTCGATCACCCCGCTCGACGTGAGCATCGCGGTGTTGCCGCCGACCAGGGTCTGGCCGTTGTTCGCGGTCCGGGTCAGCCAGAGCGTCGACGGCTGACTGATGGCGTTGCCGTCGTTCTTCCAGACCAGGTACCGGGTGCCGTCGTTGGCCACGAACGTGTTCGCGTCGATCGCGCCGCCCAGCTCGAGCGGGCAGATCAGCGGCGCCGTACCGACCGGCTGGAACGGGCCGAGCGGGTTCGTGGCGGTGGCCACGCCGATGCACTGGCGGCCGGAGGCCTTGTGCCAGGCGGTGTAGGTGAGGGTGTAGGTGCCGTCGGAGTTCGGGTAGACGTCCGGCGCCCAGGTGCGGCCGGGCTGCGCCCAGGCGCTGGACGGGCCGCCGGGCATCGCGTCGCCGCGGACAGTCCACGGCCCGTTCGCGCTCGGGGCGGTCGCGACCGGGAGGGTGCCGCGGCTGCCGTTGGTCGCGTACGCGTACCAGGTGCCGTTCTGCTCGAAGACGTCCGGGTCGGGGAAGTTCTCGCCGATGATCTCGCTCGGGAAGACCGCCGCTGTCGTGGCGGCGTGCACTGCCGGCGAAAGGACGACGGACAGGCTGAAGACGGCCAGAACGGCCGCCAGAAGTCGTTTCATGGGTGACTCCTCAGGTGGGGCGGATACCTGTGGAGTCTCACTTTTACATCGATTCACCTAGAGCTCAATCCCTGGACCTTGGGGAACGCGAGGTGTTGACTCCCGCTAGTTGATTTCCGCCTGGATCAAGGGAGTGCCTCGTGAGTCGTTTACCGAGAGGGATGATCGCCGCAGTGGCCGCGGTCGCCGCCGCCGTGGGTGGCGTCGTCACACAGTCCGTCGCGGCGCCCACCGCCGTACAGGCAACCGCACTTCAGCAGCGGCTCGACGGGCTGCTGAACGACAGCCGGTACGACGGTTCGCAGGTGGCGCTCGTGGTCCGCGACGCGACCACCGGCGAGACGCTGTACGACCGCAACGGCGCCCAGCGGATGCTGCCCGCGTCGAACACCAAGCTGTTCAGCTCGACCGCCGCGATGCATGTCCTCGGCCCGTCGTACCGCTTCCACACCGACGTCCTCGCCGCCGCTCCTGTCCGCGGCGGACAGCTGCTCGGCAACCTCTACCTCAAGGGGTACGGCGACCCGACCGCGCTCGAGTCGGACTACGCCGCGCTGGCGAAGCAGCTCAAGGCGGCCGGCGTCCGGCGGGTGCACGGCGACCTGATCGCGGACGACACGTACTTCGACCACGTCCGCCTCGGCGACAGCTGGGCCTGGGACGACGAGCCGTTCTACTACAACGCCCAGATCTCCGCGCTCACACTCGCCCCGAACACGGACTACGACTCCGGTACGGCGATCGTCGAGAGCCGCCCCGGCACGGCCGCCGGCGCACCGGTCAAGCTCGACCTGGTCCCCGCGAACGGGGTGATCAAGCTGGTCAACACCGCGACGACCGGCGCGGCGGGCTCCTCGAACACGCTGAACATCGAGCGTGACCACGGCACGAACATCGTCCGGGTGACCGGCTCGGTACCGCTGGGCGCTGCGACGGGTCAGGAGTGGGTGACCGTCTGGGAGCCCGAGTTGTACGCCGCCGACGTGTTCCGGCGTGCGTTGACAGCGCAGGGCATCGCGGTCAGCGGCCGGATCAAGAACGCGGCGACCCCGGCGAGCGCGACCCGCCTGGCGCGGGACGAGTCGATGACGGTCGGCGAGCTGATGACGCCGTTCCTCAAGCTCTCGAACAACATGCATGCCGAGACGCTGGTGAAGGCCATGGGCGCGGTCGTCGACGCGGACGGCAGCTGGCCGGCCGGGCTGGGCGTGGTCACCGACTACGCGCAGAGCATCGGCGTCGACACCAGCCGGATCCGGCTTTCCGACGGCTCCGGCCTCTCGCGCAAGGTGAACGTGACCGCTGACTCGATCACCGACGTACTGATCGGGGCGCAGAAAGAGTCCTGGTGGAAGCAGTGGTACGACGCCCTGCCGATCGCCGGCAATCCGGACCGGTTCGTGGGAGGAACGCTGCGCAGCCGGATGCAGAACACCCCGGCCGCCAATAACCTGCACGGCAAGACCGGCTCGCTCACGGGCGTCACCTCGCTGTCCGGGTACGTGACGAACAAGGACGGCCGGAAGCTGGTGTTCTCGATGATCAGCAACAACTACCTGGTCAGCCCGCGCTCCATTGAGGACGCCGTCGGCGTCACCCTCGCCTCGTGGTCCGACACGGCGCCTCCTGCGGCCGTGTCCACCTTGAAGACCGCCCAGGCCACGTGTGAGCTGGAGTGGGACAAGGCCTGTTAATGCCTTGGACAGTACGGCGGTCGTTCATCACCATGTGGGAATGACCGCCGTACTGCCAGACACCTTCACCGTCCGTCCGCCGAGGCTGGAGGACGCGCAGGCAGTCCTCGAGTTGGTGTCCGCCTACAACACCTCGGTAGTCGGTTTCGCCGACTACACGCTGGACGACGCCCAGGACGAGCTGTCCGAGCCCGGTTTCGAGCCCGAGACCGACGGCTGGCTGGTGTTCGACGACGGTCGGCTGGTCGGATACGGCTCGGTCTTCGGCAAAGGCGATCACCGCCAACTGGACCTCGATGTCGTCACCATGGATCCCGTCGTGGAACGTTTCCTGCTCGACCGGATCGATCGCCGCGCGGCCGAGCTCGCCACGCAGCACGGGCACTCGGCGGTGCAGGTCGACATCGTCAACTACCAGGCCGACAAGGCGCGTGAGGAACGGCTGGCCGGCTACGGGTTCGAGCGCGGCACGGTCTTCCACCGGATGCGGATCGATCACGACGGGGCGGTTCCTGCGCCGGAGGTTCCGGCCGGAGTCACGGTACGGCGTGGCGCTCCGGACGAGGCGAGTCGGCGGGCGGCGCACGACGTACTGAATGCGAGTTTTGCGGGGCAGTTCGGGTTCTCGCCGCGTTCGTTCGAGGAGTGGCAGGACGCGCACGAGAGCTTCTCCGCGTTCGACTGGTCGCAGCTGACGTTGCTGGAGATCGATGGCGAGGCGGTCGCGATGCGGACGTCCACGAACCAGTTCGTCGAGGACGAGAACTGCGGCTACATCGGTCACCTCGGCGTTCTCGAGAGGGCTCGCGGGAAGGGGCTCGCGAAGTTCCTGCTGCGCGACCAGTTCGCGCTCGACGCGGCGGCCGGGCGGAGCGGCACGATCCTGCACGTCGACACCAACAACCCGACGCCGGCGCTCGGCGTGTATCTGTCGGTCGGCATGGAAGCCACGCTGGTGATGGAAGTCTGGCGGCGCGAGGTGACCGCCGCGTGAGCCTGCCGGCGCGTTACACCGTTCGGCCGACGACGCTTTCTGACGCGGAGCTGATCGCGGAGCGGTCCGGGCGCTACACGTCGGCGCTACTCGGTTTCCCGAAGCACAGCCCGGAGGATGTCGCCAACTACCTCCGTGACCCAGGCACCGACCTCGCGACGGACGCCTGGATCGTGTTCGATCCGAACGGTGACTTCGCCGGCTCCGCGACCGCCGTCCCGATCACCGGCGGCACGCACCTGGGCCTCGATGTCCTCAGCGCTGAACCGGCCGTCCTCGACTGGCTGCTCGACCGGTCGGAGCGGCGCGCCCGCGAGATCGGCCGGGACGAGGTGATCCTGAAACTGGGCGTGATCCGGCAGGACGAGCGGTTGGCTGCGGTCGCCGCCGCGCGCGGGTTCGCCATCGGTACGTCGACGCACCGGATGCGGATCACCTTCGACGGCCCGGTGCCTCCGCCCGCTGTGCCGAAGGGCATCGTCGTACGGCGCGGCACTCCGGACGAGGCGAGCCGTCGGGCGGCGCACGGCGTACTGATGGAGGCTTTCGCGGATCAGCCCGGGACGCTGCCCCGGCCGTTCGAGGACTGGGCCGCGTCGCGGGAGAGCCGGTCGACGTTCGACTGGTCGCAGGTGACGGTCGTCGAGACCGACGGCCGGGCGGTCGGGATGACCGAGTGCAACCACAACTTCGTCAGCACCGACAACTGCGGGTACGTCGGGCGGCTCGGCGTCGTACCTGCCGCGCGCGGCCGCGGGCTGGCCAAGTTCCTGCTCCGGGACGCGTTCGCGACCGACGCCGCCGCCGGCCGCACCGGCACGATCCTGCACGTCGACGCCGGCAACCCGACACCCGCCGTCGCCCTCTACACAGGAGCCGGCATGCACCCGGACCTGACCAGCGACATCTGGACCAAAACCGTCAGCCGCTGATCAGTCGGCAGCTCGACAGTACGTATACGCCCACTGCCTGCGCCCGCCCGCCTCAGCCTGCGCGCGTTTCCCGCCGATCACCGGACACCTCCTGTCGAGCTGCCGACATCTTGCCTTCCGGAGATCTGAGAGATTACTCTCGAAACATGTCTCTCAGAAATCCGTACGGCGATTTCGAGATCACGGACCCCCAGGCGATGCGCGCCCTGGCCCATCCGGTCCGCCTCGCCGCCCTCAGCTACCTGCAGCGCCACGGTCCCGCGACGGCCACGCAGCTGTCCGAACATGTCGGCGCTTCCCCTTCGGTGACCAGTTGGCATCTGAGGCACCTGGCGGGCTTCGGGCTGGTGAACGACGGTCCGCCGCCGAGCGGGTCCGACCGCCGGCAGCGCTGGTGGTACGCGGTCGCGAAGGGGTTCCGGTACGAGATGCCGGAGACCCCGGAAGGCGCCGAGGCCGGCCGGCTGCTGCGCGCCGAGGTCATGAACCAGGCTCTCGAGACTGCCCAGAGCTGGCTCGCCGACATCGAGCCGAACCTCGCGCCCGAGTGGAGTCGCCGGGCCGGGTCCGCGAACACCCTGCTGGTGGTCACCACGGCCGAAGCCGAGGCGATCGAGTCGGCGATCGAGCAACTGCTCGCCCCGTACATCCAGCGCTACGGCACCGACGACGTACCGGACGATGCCCGCCCGGTACGGCACATCCGGCTTTCCTTGCCTGAAGCAACGGAGTGATCATGAAGACGCTCGCCGCCACGAGCCTTTGGCGGGACCGACGGTTCCGTACGTTCTGGTCCGCGCAGGGTGTGTCGGAGTTCGGGGACCGGATCACCGAGCTCGCGCTGCCGCTGATCGCGGTCACGATGCTGGACGCCTCCCCCAGCCAGGTCGGCTTCCTGACCGCGGCGGTCTGGCTCCCGAACCTCGCGTCGCTGTTCATCGGCACCTGGATCGATCACCGTCGCGACAAGCGCCCGTTGATGATCGCCGCCGATCTCATCCGGACAGTGGTGCTGCTCACGCTGCCGGTCGCCTACTGGTCCGGTTTCCTTGCCCTCGGCCACTTGTACGCGATCGCGATCCTCGCCGGGACGGCGCATGTCTCGTTCAACATGGCGAACGCGTCGTTCTTCGTCCGGCTGGTGGATCGTGAGCAGTACCTGGAGGCGAACAGCAAGCTGTCCGCGACCCGCTCGATCTCGTTCATGGGCGGGCCGGCGGTCGCCGGTCTTCTGGTGCAGTGGCTGACGGCGCCGATCGCGATCGTGGTCGACGCGCTCACGTTCGCGTTCTCGGCGGTGCAGCTCAGCCGGCTGAAGATCCAGCCGGGCCCGGCTGAGGAGTCCGCCGAGCCGATCCTGCGCCGGGCGGCGGCCGGGATGCGTTACGTGCTGAAGCATCCGTACATCAGCCGCAGCCTCGGCTGTGCGACCACTGTGAACTTCTTCAACCTGATGAGCATGGCGCTGCTCGTGCTGTTCGCGAGTCGCATCCTCGGGCTGTCGGCCGGGATGATCGGCCTGGCGTTCGGCATCGGCGCGTCCGGCGGTCTGCTCGGCGCGGTCAGCGCCTCTCCTCTCAGCCGCCGGTTCGGCGCGGGTCCGGTGATCGCGTTCGGCGCTGTCGTGTTCCCGTGCTCGATCGCGATCGCCGCGCTCGCGGACGGGCCGACCTGGGTGAAGGCGTTGGCGCTCGCGGTGGCTGAGTTTGTCGGGGCGTTCGCGGTGATGTGTTTCGACGTACCGCTGAACTCGTTGCAGGCCGCGGTCACCCACGACCACATGCGCAGCCGGGTCGCGGGCGCGTTCAGCAGTATCAACTACGGGATCAGGCCGCTCGGCGCGGTCGTCGGAGGGTTCCTCGGCACCTGGATCGGTGTCCGCGAGACCCTCCTCGTTTCCGCCGCCGGCGGCCTGCTCGCCGTACTGTGGCTGGTCGGCTCGCCGATCATCCGCACCCGCGAACTGACCGGCCTGGAGCCGCCCGAGCTTTAGAGGTCGTCCGCGACGTCGACCTTGGCGACGGTGGTGCGGAGCGGGACCTCCTTGATGAACACGACCGCGATCAGGCTGACCACGGCACAGGCGGCGGCGATCAGGAAGATCCGGCCGGTCGCGTCGCCGTACGCGTGCCGGACGAGTTCGGCGAGCTGCGGCGGCAGGTGGTTGACGTCGAGCAGGCTCGTACCGCCGCCCTGCTGCAGTTTGCGGGCCGCTTCGGGTCCGTTCGGGCCGGCGAGGACACCGGCGACGATCAGGTCCTTGACCCGGGCGGCGAGCACCGCGCCGAGGGCCGAGACGCCGACCGCACCGCCGAGGCTGCGGAAGAACGCGACGGTCGCGGAGGAGGCGCCGATCTGGGTGACGTCGACGGTGTTCTGGACGGCGAGCACCAGGTTCTGCATCGTCATACCCATGCCGAGGCCCATCGCGAGCATGCCGAGCCCGACGAACCAGTACGGCGAGGTGTGGTCGATCGTGCCGAGGATGAGGAGTCCGACGAGCAGCAGTACGCCGCCGGACACCAGGTACCGCTTCCACTTGCCGTAGCGGGTGATCAGCTGACCGGAGCCCGCGGAGCCGACGAACGAGCCGAGCATCATCGGGATCGTCAGCAGGCCGGCCTCGGTGGGGCTGTAGCCGCGGGCGATCTGGAAGTACTGGCCGAGGAACAGCGCGCTGCCGAACATCGCGACGCCGACCGCGAGGCTGGCGACGATGGCCAGCGCGGTGGTCCGTTCCCGGACGACCTTGAGCGGGACGAGCGGCTCGGCGACGCGGTTCTCCACCAGAACGGCGAGAAGACCGAACAGCAACGTGCCGCCGACGAACAGTGCGGACTGCCAGGACATCCAGGCGAAGTCCGAGCCGGCGAAGGTGACCCAGAGCAGCGGCAGGCTCGCCGTGATGCTGATCAGCACCGCGCCGAGGTAGTCGATCCGGACCTCGCGCTTCAGTACCGGCAGGTGCAGGTACTTCTGCAGGATCACCAGGCTGACCACGGCCAGCGGGACGCAGACGTAGAAGCACCAGCGCCAGCCGAGCCACGAGGTGTCGACGATGACGCCGCCGATGAGCGGGCCGCTGACGGTCGCGACCGCCATCACGGCGCCCATGTAACCGGAGTACCGGCCTCGCGAACGGGGTGGGATCGCGGCGCCGATGATGGCCTGGGCGAGCGCCATCAGACCGCCCATCGCGAGGCCCTGCAGTACGCGGGCGCCGATCAGGAACGGCACGTTGTGGGACAGGCCGGCCAGCGCCGACCCGATCACGAAGATCGAGATCGCGAGCTGGACGAGCAGTTTCTTGCTCATCAGGTCCGAGAGCTTGCCCCAGATCGGGGTGGACACCGTGGTGGCCAGCAGGCTCGCGGTGAGGACCCAGGTGTACTGCGTCTGGGAGCCCTCGAGGTCGGCGATGATCGTCGGCAACGCATTGCTGACGATGGTCGAGCTCAGCATCGCCGTGAACAGCGCGGCGAGCAGGCCGATCAGGATCTCGAGGATCTCGCGGTGGGTGAGTTCCGGCGCGCTGGGCAGTTGGCGCCGGGTCTCGGTGACAGTCATCAGTCTCCAGTCTTGGGGTGTTGCCTCACGACCTTGTTGGCCTCGGTGATGGCGACGGCGACGCGCTGCATGGTGGCAGCGGCCGCGGTCAGCGCGTCGTCGTCGAGGTCCGCCAAGGCGGTTCTCAGTTGCCGGGTGTAGGACGAATAGAGAGCCTCGAGCTGGGCCTTGCCCTGGGACGAGAGGCTGACCAGCCCCACGCGGGCATCGGCCGGGTCCGGCCGACGGCTCACCAGTCCGTCGGCCTCCAGCGCGGTCAGTTGCCGGCTCACCACCGACGCGTCGACGCCGAGCTTCCCGGCGATCTCGCCGCCGCGCTGCTCGCCGTCCTTCATCAGCACCTTGAGCACACTCGCGTCGGAACGGCGCAGCCCGCCGTCACCGGCCAGGTGCCGATGCTCGATACACCGCACGGCCCGCACCAGCGAACTGACCCCTTCGAGCAGCTCCTGCGCGGCCGCATCCCGCTCTACCCCCGGGACGAGGGGTTGCTGAGCTAGTTGCATAACCCAACTATATACCCGGATAGTTGGTTTCCACAACCATATGCACACCCTGTGGACAACCGATTACGCAGGCGGGAGGCCCGCTGCGTTGAGGCTGGGGAGGATTACCTCCCCGGATTGGACAGAAAACCTCCCCGACCCGGCGCCGCCGAGCCGGGCGCGCGGGTGGGTGGGTGAGGTGGTTAGCCGAGGTCGGTGTTGAGGCGGGCCAGGAGGCGGCCGAGGTCGGCGAGGTCGGTGGGGTTCCAGCGGTCCAGGATGGCGCGGAACTCGGTTTGGCGTTGGGTGCGCATCGCTTCGTAGCGTTCGGCGCCGGTGGTGGTGAGCCGGAGCAGGCGGGCGCGGCCGTCGTCGGGGTCGCCGACGCGTTCGATCAGGCCGAGGTTCTCGAGCTGGGTGATACCGCGGCTGACGGTGGACTTGTCGAGGCCCAGCACCTGCGCGACATCCGACGCCCGTACGCCGGCGCTGTTGCCGGTGCCCATCTCGATCTGGGAGATCAGCGCGTACCCGGCCGCGTCCATCTCCGGGTGCACGCGCCGCGCGAGCCGCAGCGAGGCTGACCGTGACCGGCGGAACAGCGCCGACAGCTCCTGCTCGATCGCCGCAACCATCCGCTCCGACCGCTCGGTCGGCGCGATTTGCTGCCCCGAGTGCTCGGTCGGCGTGGATTGCTGGTTCGGCTCGACCTCGGCGGGTGTGCTCATCGGACCACAATTCCGGCGTCGCGGAGGGCCTTCTTCACGTCGGCGATGCGGAAGTCGCCGAAGTGGAAGACGCTGGCGGCGAGTACGGCGTCCGCACCGGCCTCGACCGCGGGCGGGAAGTGTTCCGGCGCGCCCGCTCCCCCGCTGGCGATCAGCGGTACGTCGACCACCGCGCGGACCGCCTTGATCAGCTCGAGGTCGAAGCCCTGCTTGGTCCCGTCGGCGTCCATCGAGTTCAGCAGGATCTCCCCCGCGCCGAGCTCACAACCGCGCTGCGCCCACTCGATCGCATCCAGCCCCGCCGACTTCCGGCCGCCGTGGGTCGTGACCTCGAACCCACTCGGCTGGTCGGCGGCCCGGCGTACGTCGAGGGACAGCACCAGGACCTGGTTGCCGAAGCGGTGCGCGATCTCGCGGATCACGTCGGGGCGCGCGATCGCGCCGGTGTTGATTCCGACCTTGTCGGCACCGGCCCGGAGCAGCCGGTCCACGTCGCCCACCTCGCGGACGCCGCCGCCGACGGTCAGCGGGATGAACACCTGCTCGGCGGTACGGCGAACTACGTCGTACGTCGTCTCGCGGGACCCCGAGGAGGCGGTGATGTCGAGGAAGGTCAGCTCGTCGGCGCCCTCCGCGTCGTACACCTGCGCCATCTCGACCGGATCACCCGCGTCGCGGAGGTCGGCGAAGTTGACGCCCTTCACCACCCGGCCGGCGTCGACGTCCAGACAAGGGATCACCCGCACGGCAAGACTCACGGGGCCAAGCGTACCGGGGCGGATGGTGGGCGAGGACGCACGACGCAGGGAAGGGGACGGCAGTTGTGCGGCTGGCTGCTGTCTACGCGTCGTTGGTGAGCTGGTCGCTGGGGAGTTGAACGAGCTTGCCGTCGCGCCGGACGGCTACCAGGACCGGAGTCGGGCGTGGGCGGAGGAGGTGGATCAGGGCGGCGCCGATGAGCGCGATCAGCAGCAGGGTGAGTCCCATGAAGTTCCTCCTAGAGAATGCACTTCCCTGCAGGCAGTGTACGCGGCGGCCAAGCGCGGGGCCGGTCGTCGGGTTGGCTGAGGGTGCGCTGGCGCCGGCGATCCATGGAGCCAACGGCTGAAGGGGATGCGGCACGCCCAGCACCCACCCGCACCACGCCCTCGGCCCCACACCCCAATGCACCGTCAGGCGCACACCCGCGCCGCACTCCCACGCCAGACAGTCGCGCCGCACAGTCGCGCCGCACACTCGCGCCGCACAGTCGCGCCGCACACTCGCGCCGCACACTCGCGCCACACCGTCAGGCACGCTAGCTCCGCACCCCACCGAGCCCTTCCCGCCACGACCATCGAGGTGGGTGGGCGGGGACACCACCGCACGACCCGTCACCAGCTCCGTGCGCACCACCTCGGGGTGGGTGGGCGGGACACCAACCTCCGCCTCCCACATCACTCCCTGCGAGCGACGCCCGGGGGTGGGTGTACGGCGGGACAGCACCTGCGGCTGTCCCGTCGTACGGGGGTGGTGTTACTTCCAGGCGCGGCGGCGGTTGTCGGTGGCTCTCATGGGGCGGGTGGATTCCCAGACTCGGCGCCAGCGGGCTGCTTCGGGGCCGGTTTGGGAGGGGGAGGCTCCGATGGCGGCTCGGCGGCGGGATTCGTACCAGGTGGTGGATTCTTCGTCGAGGAGGGCTGATACGGCGGCGGCGATCCGGGGCGCGAAGTCGCGGGCGCTCTCACCCTCGGCAGCCTTCAGCGGGTCGCCGTACCGGACGTGGACGGCGGGGCGGCCGGGGATGGGCCAGCCGCGGCCGCGGGGCATGGCGGCGAAGGAGCCTTTGATGCCGACGGGGATGATCGGTACGTCGTGTTCGACGGCGAGGTACGCCGCGCCCATCCGGAACCGCTGGACCCAGCCGTCGGGTGAGCGGGTGCCTTCGGGGAAGACGACGACGTTCCAGCCGTCGGCGAGGAGGTCGCCGGGGGTGGCGCTCATTTTGCCGCCGCGGCGTTCGATCGGGAACGTGTTGAACACGATCGCCGACCCGGCCGCGCGCCACCAGGTGTCGAAGAAGTAGTCAGCCGCGGCGGCGAACGCAGTACGGCGGCGCATCGCGTCGGGCAGCGACAGCAGCAGCAGCGGGGTGTCGAGGTGCGACGAGTGGTTGGCGACGATGATCGCGGGGCCGTCGAGCTTGAGCAGCGAGTCGAGTCCGCTGACCTGCGGGCTGACTTCGAAGTTGAGGACCGCGTTGAGCGGGCCTTTCTGGATCAGGTCGCGGACCGCGATCGCGGCGGGCGTCCGGGCCCATTTCGTCGGGAAGACCGTGGTCTCCTTGGGGATGACGTACGGTTCGGCGGATCGCGGTACCTGCGGCCGCCGGCCCCAGCGCCAGCCGCGCGCGACCTGCTTGACGTCGCGCGCGGTGTCTTTGCCGAACTTGACCAGACTGGTGCCCATCAGCGCACGTCCGCGAGCAGGTGCGGCGGGTTGTGCAGGTACGTGATCGACGGCGACCGGCCGACGGAGTGGCTGACCATCTCGAGCGCGTCGGACAGGGTCGACGCGGAACGGAAGCCCATCCGCTCGACGGTTTTGCGGTTGGCGCCGACCCAGACGATGTCGCCGCAGTGGTCGAGGGCGTGGGAGATCCAGTACCACATGTAGAACGGGTGTACGCCGTGGTAGGCGTACGACGTCCGGTACAGGTGGATGTACCACGGGTCTTCGGCGTACTGCTTCTCGAACTTGGCTTCGATGGTGGCCGGGTCGGTCGACTCGGACAGCACTTCTTCGAAGAAGTCGACGTACGACGGGTGGTGCAGCTGGCTGAACTCGTAGTCGACCGGGTGGTACAGGATGACGGCGCCGTCCTTGCGGACGACGGGGTTGCCGCGGTACGAGTTGAAGTAGTACCCGAGGCCCATGCAGGCGGCGAGGATCGGGTTCATCACCGAGTTGACGTTGTAGGGGCCGACGAACGGCACGCCCATGATCGCGACGTCGGACTGGCCCTGGACCTCGACCAGGTGCTGGCGGTGCACGGCCTCGATGGTCTTTTCGTGGACCGGCTCGATCGCGCCGGCGTTGATCCCGGTGAGGCCGTAGTTCGACCGGGTGTCGGTGAAGATCTTGTGCCGCAGCTTGGCCGGCGCGACGTCCAGCCCGCGCTTGGTGGCGAGGAAGGACGCCTGGTCCTTGATGGACCATTCCCATTCGCGCTTCTGCAGGAATTCGAGCGGCCCGCCGAAGATGTCGTTGTTCAGCGTGGTCTCGATCTGGAAGACCTTGACGTGGCTGGTCAGCACTTCACCCATCCGCCAGGCGGAGTGGTGCATCTTCGATGCCTTGTGGTCCATGAAGGACCTCGAGTGGATCATCGTGTGGCTGTTGTGGTGGTGCTTGAGCGACTTGTACGACGCCAGCCCGATCGACGTGGACTTGTGGCCGCCGTCCATCGCGACCAGGTTCACGTTCACGTAGACCAGCAGGTCGGACTCGGCGGCCCGCTTGGAGATCTCGACGTCCTCACCGTGCCGGGTCTGGCCCAGGTGGGTGAGGTTGTCGCGGTCCTCGGCGTCGAAGTTGTAGAGCTTGCCGTCGGGGAAGAACGAGCGGAACACGCGTTCGCCGACGATCTCGCGCAGCTCGTTAGGGGTGAGCCGGCGGTGCAGCGCGTTGGCGGAGATCAGCTCGACGTCGTCGACGCCGGCCTGCGCGGCGAGCTCGAGGACGGCCTCGATGACGCGCTGCCGGATGTCCGGCTTCTTCATCGGGGGCAGCGGCAGCGAGATGTCGTCGAACGCGATCGTGAGCCGCATGCCGGCGCGCAGCAGCTCCGGCAGCGGCTCGGAGTCGATCGGGTTCAGCAGCGCGTTCTGGATCGCCTCGTCGACGTCCCGGACCGGCGGCAGCGCCTCGGGCGGGTACACCACCCGGGTGCCTTGCGGGAACCGCTCCAGCAGGAAGCCCTCACCGTTGTGTACGAGCAGCGGCGGCGTGCGGTCGTCCACCTCAAGCACGAATCCTGGCCGAGACATGTCAGAACCTCTCTCGTCGTACGTACTGCCCTGTTACTGGCATAGTCACGGCCCTCATGAGGCCCTCACATCGAAAGCAACCTTGACTGTTCCCAGTCGGCCGGCGGAGTGCGCATGGTCGAGCGCTTCGCGCCAGCGGTACAACGGGTAGCGGGCGCCGACGATCCCGTCGAGCGGGGCGCGGCCGGCGAGTTCCAGCGCGGTCTCGAACGCGGGGCGGCCGTTGGGCTCTTCCCGCGCGGAGGCGTACGTGCCGGTGACTTCGAGTTCGCGGAACCACACCGGCGACAGGTCGGCGCCACTGGCCGGCATCCCGGACAGTACGACGCGGCCGCCGGCCTTGGTGACGCGCAGCACGGTGTCGATGGAGTCCTTGCTGCCGACCGCGTCGACGGCAACGTCGACGCCGCCGAGAAGGAACTCGCCGCCGCTGAAGTCCTGCTTCAGCCGGAACGCTCCGGTCGCCCGCCGGACGCCGCGGAACACCTCGTCGGGCGCCACGACGTCGCTCGCGCCGAACGCGCGGGCCAGTTCCCGCTGCTTCGCGTGCTTGGCGACCACGGTGATCCGCCCGGCTTGCGTCAGCTCGCGCAGCGCGAGTGTCGCGAACAGCCCGACCGCGCCGGCGCCGCTGACGAGCACGGACTGTCCAGGCTGGACCTTGGCGCGCAGGGCGGCGTGCACTGCGCCCGCCAGCGGCTCGACCAGTACGGCGCGCTCGTCGGACATCCCGTCCGGTACGGCGTACAGCTGGCTGCGGTGCGCGACCATCAGGTTGCCCCAGCCGCCGCCGGTGTCCCGGCAGAACCCGGTCTGCAGACCCGGCGCGACATGGCCGACCGTGATCCGGTCGCAGCGGTTGGTGTTGCCGGTCACGCAGCCCTCGCACGGCTCGACGCCGCGGGCCGCGCAGGTCAGGACGCTGTCCATGACAACGCGGGTGCCCTTGGGCAGGTCTTCGCAGTCGTCGAGCAGTTCGCCGACGATCTCGTGGCCGGGGACGAACGGCATCGACACGATCGCGGAGAAGTACAGCTTCGTGGCGCCGGTGACCATGCCGAGGTCCGAGCCGCAGATACCGGACAGGATCGGCCGGATCCGCGCCCAGCCCTCCCGCTCGGCCTTCGGCTCGTTGATGGTGACGAGGCGCAGCGGCGCGGCCGGTCCGGTCAGGATGCCGGGGATGCGGCCGCCGACCGCCTTGGCCGCCAGGTACTTCGCCGGCGACCGGTACATCTCGAGAGCGAGCATCATCGGGCGTTCACCCCAGGGAGCTCCAGACGGGACGGAGTAGAGGAGGTCTTCCAGTCGACGATCTGCCAGCGCGCGGCCCGGGCGGCCCGGAACAGCGACACGTCCGGCGAGACCGCGACCGGGTTGCCGACCACCGACAGCATCGGGAGGTCCGAGTGGCTGTCGGCGTAGGCGTACGACTTGGACAGGTCGATGTTGGTCTGCCGCGCGTGGTGCTTGAGCCACGCGGCGCGCGATTCACCGACGAGCGGCGGGCCGGACAGGAATCCGGTGCAGCGACCGCGGTCGTCGACGGCCAGCTCGGCGGCGACGATCTCGTCGAACAGCGGCTCCAGCGGACGGGTCAGCGGCCGGACGGCGCCGGTGATCAGGATCGTCTTGTGCCCGGCGGCGCGGTGCTCGCGAATCCGCCGTACGGCGGCGCCGCTCAAACGTTCCAGCACGTGCTCGGCGAGGATCTCGTCGACGATCTGGTTCAGCTCCTCCAGATCCGCGCCGGCGTACCGGCGGTAGATCGTGCGGAGGAACGTGCCGCGGTCCTTGCGCTCGGCGGCGATCAGCTTCGGGAGCTTGCGCAGCATCGCGCCGATCTCGTTGGCGCGCTGCGGGCCGTCCAGCTCGGGCAGCCGCATCCACAGGTAGGTCTCGATCACGTTCGACGACAGCAGCGTGCCGTCCATGTCGAACGCGGCGACCACCTTCGCCTCGCTCGGCTCGACCTTCTTCAGGACGCCGGCGGACTCGGCGAGCGCCTTGTTCCGCTTCTTGCGGACGACGTCGAGCCGGCGCATCGACTCGGTGACGCTCGGGCAGTGCAGCTCCTGCAGGTAGTACTGCCAGTCGACGACAGCGGTGTCGCAGGCGAACTTCTCCTTGTCGTCGCCTTCGAGCGCGTTGTGCAGCGCAAGCACGTTGTCGTCGATGAACTGCAGCTCTGCCTGCGCGTACTCGGAGTACAGGTCCATGTAGCGGCGCAGGAAGTCGAGGCGGCGCTTCTGGACGTCGAGCTCGCGGGCGTACTTCCGGGTCCGCTCACCGCGCGGGATGGTGGTGATGATCTTGTCGGCGATCTTGTGCGCGCGCTCGCCGTACCTGAGCATCGTCTCGACCGAGTCGCCGCCGGGGAACTTCCAGACCGGGAGCCGTACGGCGCCGCGCTCGCCGAGGTCGAACGGGTGCTTGGAGAAGTACGCGCGGACGCCGGCGTACAGCTGCTCGAACGTCAGCGGGTTCCGGGCGCCGGACCCGATGTGGTAGTACTCCGGCTTGCTCAGCTCGGGCTCGGTCGCCATCACCGCGCAGATCGCGCCGACGACGTGGTCGACCGGGATGATCTCGATCACCGAGTCCGGCGACGCCGGGAACTCGGGCAGCTCGCCGCGGCCGTAGGCCAGGATCAGCGGCTCGGCCATCTTGAAGCCCTCGATCCAGCCCGGGTGCGGGCTCTGCACCGCGGACTCGATGATGGCCGGCCGGACGATCGAGGTCGGCAGCTTGCCCGAGAACTCCTCGACGACGCGCTCGCCGAGCGCCTTGGTGAACGTGTAGCAGTCGGTCCAGCCGAGGCTGCGGGCGCGCTCGGTGCCGGTCTCGACGAGCCGCTTCGCGACCCATTCGGTACGCCGCCGCTCGGTGTCCGCCGCGGCGGTCAGGTGACCGGCGCGCCGGTGCAGCTTCTCGGCCTCCTTGCGGAACTTGGCCAGCATCGGCGCGGACCGGGACTGCTCCTCGATCCGGGACTTCATCGCCATCCCGGCCTCGGCCTCGGTCCGCCAGTCGACGAAGTGGTCGACCGGGGCCTCGGGGATCGCGCCGCGCCGGCGGCCGGCGGTGTAGGCGGTGGAGATGTGCACGTAGTGGACCGGCTGCCCGGTCTCGACGATCCGCTCCAGCAGGCTCTTGGTGCCGAGGACGTTGGTCGTGAACGCCTCGTGGATCGGCGGGTCGAAGCTGACGTCGCCGGCGCAGTGCACGACGATGTCGAGATCCTTCGGCAGTTCCGGTACGTCGGCCAGGTCGCCGTCGATGACATGGATCCGGGCCGCGGACAGTGCCTCGGCGTCGGCGTACTCCGTGCCCTCGCCGTAGAACGGCTTGAAGATGTCCTTGCGGAGCAGTTGCGCCATCCGGTCGGCGCCGGTCAGCGAGCCCTTCGGGCGGATGATCGCGGCCACGGTGGTGCCGGGGAGCTCGCCGATGATCCGGTGCAGCAGCGCCTCACCGACGAAGCCGGTGACGCCGGTGACCAGGACCTTCTTGTCCTTGAGCTTTTCGGCCAGACTCACTTGTCGCCTCCACGCGTGAGCTCGAGTGCCTCGGTCAGGGTGAACGCGCCGGCGTACAGCGCCTTGCCGACGATGACGCCTTCGACGCCGTCCGCGACCAGCGTGCTGAGTGCGCGCAGGTCGTCGAGGCTCGAGACGCCGCCAGACGCGACGACCGGCTTGTCGGTGCGTGCGCACAGGTCGCGGTACAGGTCCAGGTTCGGGCCCTGGAGCATGCCGTCCTTGGTGACGTCGGTGACCACGTAGCGCTCGCAGCCGGCGGTCTCCAGCCGGGCGAGCACCTCGTACAGGTCGCCGCCTTCCTTGGTCCAGCCGCGGGCGGCCAGCGTGCGGCCGCGGACGTCGAGCCCGATCGCGACGCGGTCGCCGTACTGCTGGATGATCCGGTCGCACCACTCCGGGTCCTCGAGCGCGGCGGTGCCGATGTTCACCCGGCGCGCGCCGGTGGCCAGCGCGGCTTCGAGGGAGTCGTCGTCGCGGATGCCGCCGGACAGTTCGACCTGGACGTCGAGCTTGCCGGTCACCTCGGCGAGCAGTTCACGGTTGCTGCCGCGACCGAACGCGGCGTCGAGGTCGACCAGGTGGATCCACTCCGCCCCGGCGTCCTGCCACGCCATCGCTGCCGCCAGCGGATCGCCGTACGACGTCTCGCTGCCGGCCTCGCCCTGCACCAGACGGACCGCCTGCCCGTCCGCCACATCGACGGCAGGCAGCAGCACCAGGTTCTCTGACATGGCCCACACCCTAGAGGGCGTTGCTGAGAGATCCGTAACCCGGACGGCTCCTGAGTCGTTTAATTCCGATCTGTCTCAGCAATACCAGTATATCTACTGGTCCCATAGTTATGCTGGCCGGGTGGCGACTGTCGAAGAGCTCGAAACCGACCCGCATCCCGCGCTCGCGGCGCTCCGGCCGATCGGGTGGGTGGAGGCGCTGAACAGCTGGGTCGTCAGCTCGCGCGCGCTCGCGATCACCGTGCTGCGCGACCCCGAGACGTTCACGGTCGACGATCCGCGGTTCTCCACCGCGCAGGTGGTCGGCCCGTCGATGCTGTCCCTGGACGGGAACCCGCACAAGGCGCATCGCGATCCCTTCGAGTCACCGTTCGGCCTGGCCGAGACCCGCCGCCGCTTCACCGATCCGGTCCAGCAAACCGTCGACGGACTGATGGCTGCTCTCGAACAACCTGCTGATCTCCGCACGGGGCTGGCGGGGCCGTTGTCCGTGGCGGTCGTCGCGCTCTCGCTCGGGCTTCCGCCGGCGTCGGCGTCGACGGTGCTCGAGTGGTACACGGCAATCTCCGAGTCCGTGTCCGGTGTCTCGGCCGGGCGTCCGGTGACCGTCGAGGGTGCGGCCGCCTTCGCCGAGCTCCACAAACATGTTGCCGCAGGCATCGACTCCTCGGACTCCCTGGTCGCCGCGGCCGCGCACGCGGGGCTCGGTGTGGACGAGGTCGTCGCGAACGCCGCCGTCCTGATGTTCGGCGGGATCGAGACCACCGAGGGCATGATCACCAACGCACTCTGGCACCTCCTGACGCATCGCGACCAGCTCGATCTGGTGCTGGCCGACCCGTCGCTGCTGCCGAACGCGATGGAGGAGTCGCTCCGCCTCGAACCGGCCGCGGCCGTCGTCGACCGCTACGCGACCCGCGACATCGAACTCGCGGGCCGGCCGATCCGTCGCGGCGACATGGTCACCGTGTCACTCGCGGGCGCGGGTCGCGATCCCGAGGTGTTCGAGTCGCCGGACGATTTCGACGTACGGCGGGCCAACGCCCGTCGCCACCTCGCCTTCGCCAGCGGACCGCACATCTGTCTCGGCATGCACCTGACCCGCCTCGAAACGCTCGTCGCACTGGAAGCGATCCTGAAACTCCCCGGTCTCCGGCTGGCCGCGGACTCGCCTCCGCCGCGCGGCCTGGTCTTCCGGAAGCCGTCGGCGTTGCGGGTCAGCTGGGACGCGTGAGGACGAGCGTCGTCGCGGGGTAGACCGGCATCGCCCGATCCGGGTCCCGCTCCGCGTCCGCGGCGAACCTGGCGAACCCGGCCTCGATCTCGTCCGCCGGCAGGTGCTCGAACGTCGACAGCGCGCGATGCCTGAGCCGCTCGTACCGCTCCCCCAGCGTGCGTGGCTCTTCGGCGGTGATCTCGACGACGTCATCGGCCGGCGTCAGCCCGGCCTCGACCGCGAGCACCCGCGCATCCGACAGCGAGATGTACATCGCGGCGTCGACCTCCCGCGCGGACGGGAAGTACTCGTACCAGAACAGGTCCGGCATCAGGTCCGTGAACTGGGTGCGCAGCAACGCCACTCCCCCGGGCCGCAGCACCCGGCGTACCTCACGGAGTCCCTGCAACGGGTCCGGGAAGTGATGGAACGACAGGAACATCAGCACCGCGTCAACCGATGCCTCAGGCAACGGAATGTCCTCGGCCGCGCCCTTCAGGTACGTCACGCCCGGATGCGGGGCCTGCTCCGCTGCCGTACGCATCACGTCCGACGGCTCCACGCCGTACACCTGCCCCTGGAACCGCGCGGCCAGACCCGGCGTGAGCCGGCCCGTCCCGCTGCCCAGATCGAGGACGTCCAACGGACGCCGCTCCGGGAGGTACGTCGCGAACGCGCTGGTCCAACGCTCTACCTCAGCGGGCGAGATGCCCCGGCCCGCGACGTACACACTGCCCATCCGACCGTTGTAGTCGACCATGGTCAGAGGTTATCCGTCTTGGCCGAGCATGACAGCGAGAGACAGGAGCGCCGCTAGCACTGCTAGGACTGCGGCCGCGTACGCCAGGATGGTCGTGGACCGCGCAATGGTGCGGCCACGTGCTTCCTTGCGGACCGCATGCGCGCACCGAACCGCCGCGATGCCGACCAGCAGGCCCGGGATCGGTTGGAGCAGGAAGCCGGGCGCGTCGAACCACGGGTCCGAGTACGCCAGGTCGTACATCGTCGTGAAGCCGGCCCAGATCACCAGCGGCGTCGACAACGCGAGCAGCACGGCCGCCGGGGCGGCCGGCACCCAGAGCGGGCCGTCGGCGTTCGAAGGATTCACCCACGCCCCACCGCGGCGACGGCTCGCCGCGAGCACGGCCGCCAGCCCGAACGCGACCAACCCGATGAACGACCACAGAGCGACGTTGTCCCGTTGCATGGTCCCCCCACTTCCCCCACCGCCTACGGTACCGAGGCAGGCTCAGGCGAAGAAGACGTCGTACGCGAGGCGCAGGATCAGCGCCGAGACCACGACCAGGAAGATCACCCGTACGAACTTGCTGCCGCGCGCGACCGCCGTCCGGGCACCCAGCAGACCGCCGAGCATGTTGGCGGCCCCCATGATCAGACCGAGCCTCCACAGCGGGGCGCCGCTGAGCGCGAACACCGCGATCGCGCCCAGATTCGTGGCCACGTTGGCGATCTTCGCCTTCGCGCTCGCCTGCAGGAAGTTGTACCCGAGCAGACCGACCAGCGCGAAGATCAGGAACGACCCCGTCCCCGGTCCGACTGCGCCGTCGTAGAACCCGATCAGTACGCCGACGCCGCTGGCCGCGAGGTAGTGGTCGCGACCGTCGAACCGCAGCGCGGTTCGGGCACCGAGGGACGGCTTCATTGCGGTGTAGATCGCGACCGCGACGAGCAATACGAGCACGATCGGCTTGAACCACGACATCGGGATCCTGGTCGCCACGAGTGCGCCGGCGGCGGCTCCGAGCCCGGCCAGGATCGCCATCGGCAGCACGGTCTTACGGTCCGGACGCACCTTCACACCGAACGTGACCGCACTGGTCGCGGTACCGAACAACGACGAGATCTTGTTGGTGGACAGGATCTGCGCCGGCGACGCGTTCGGCAGTCCGAGCAGCATCGCGGGCAGTTGCAGCAACCCGCCACCGCCGACCACCGCATCGATCCAGCCGGCCGCGAAGGCGGCGATCACCAGGAACAGCAACGTCAGCAACGAAACATCAGGCACAGCGGCAAGTCCTCACGCCCCGATGATCCGGTAAGGGCGTATTACGGCTCAACCCTTACACCGGCGAGTGAGAGACAAACCACGTTCGCGGTGCGACAGTGAGGCCATGGCGTCCTCGATCCTGCCGCCGGAGGGTGAGACCCTCGCCACCGGCTGGGAGCCGGACCTCGCGCCGGCCGATTCGCTGATCCGCCAGGCCGTGCTCGTGCACGCGTCCTGGGCGGTCGATGCCGCCCGCCGGGCCGGCAAACCCTGGTACGAGAGCGACACGTGGGCCGGCGGGATCCTCGGTGAGCGCGGTGCGCTGACGAACTGGGTCGTGCCGAAACAACCCGTCGACCCGGCCGGGATCGTCGCCGAGGTCGCGCGGGAGCTGCCCGGCGACGCGCCGTACCTGTTCGTCAGCGCCTGGCCGACCGGCGACCTCCGCGGGTCCGGGCTCGCGCTCGCCGGGCACCCGCCGCTGATGCTCCGGCTCCCGCAGATCACGACCACGCCCCCGACGACCGATCTCACAGTCCGCCAGGTCACGGACGCCGCCGGACTGGCCGACGCCGAGCGGGTGCTGGTCGAGGGCTATCCGCTGCCGGAGCTGCAGCCGTTCCGGGCCGGCGCCGTCTACGTGCCGTCCTTCCTCGACGGCTCGGCAGTCTGGGTCGGGTACGACGGCGACGTACCGCTGGCCACCGCGACAGCGCACAGCGCGGCCGGCCTCACCGTCGTCGAGAACGTCGCCGTCATGCCCGCCGCCCGAGGCCGCGGCGCCGGCGCGGCCGTCACGTGGGCAGCCACCACGGCGCACCCGGACCAGCCGTCGGTCCTGATCGCATCCGACGACGGCCAGCCCGTCTACCAACGCCTGGGCTACCTGCGCGTGGAGCGGTGGACCGTCTGGGTGCGCCCCTGACACCTCGTCCGGGAGAATGGCGGGGTGAAGTTTCTACTGCTGATCCACAACAACCTCGAGGCGCTCAAGGGATTCACCGAACATCAACTGGTGGAGATGTCCGGTGGGCGGGAGCACGTCGCGACGCTCGCGCGCGATTTGCTGAAGAGTGGTGAGCTGGTGTCGGTCCTCGGGCTCAACGAGCCCGGCGAGGAGAAGGACGTCCAGCTGGTCGCCGGTACGCCGGTGATCTCCGACCGGCCGTTCCTGGAGACGAAGGAGTACCTGGCCGGCGCGATGGTGCTGAACTGCGCGTCGGTGGAGCGGGCGCTGGAGATCGCGGCGCTGATCCCGCTGGCGCAGTTCCGGCGCGTCCAGCTGCGGGAGATCCGGCTCGACCAGGACGACTTCCTGGCGGAGCTCGCCGAGTAGTGAGTGAACTCGAGGCTGCGATCCGGGCGGCGGCGCCGCGTGCGCTGGCCGCGCTGGTTCGGCGGTACGGCGTGTTCGACCAGTGCGAGGACGCGGTGCAGGAGGCTCTGCTCGAAGCGTTCGTGCAGTGGCGCGCGAACGGCGTACCGGAGCAGCCGATCGGGTGGCTGATCAGTGTCGCGGCGCGGCGGATGATGGACGGCTGGCGGCGGGACAACGCGCGCCGGCAGCGCGAGCTGAACGACTATCTGCGCGCGCCCGCCGATCAGTACGACCCCGAGGACTACCACGAGGACGCCGACGACACAGTCCGGCTCCTGGTGCTGTGCTGTCACCCGGAACTGACGCCCGCGTCGCAGATCGCGCTGACGTTGCGGTCGGTGGGCGGCCTGACGACGGCCGAGGTCGCGGCCGCTCTGCTCGTCAGCGAGACCACCGTGGCGCAACGCATCAGCCGCGCGAAGCGACAACTCAAGGACGCCCGGTTCGAGCTGCCGACGGCCGACGAGTACGACGTACGGATGCGCGCCGTACTGCAAGTGCTCTACCTGATCTTCAACGAGGGGCACACGGCCAGCGCCGGCGACTCGTTGCAGCGTGTGGATCTGGCCGAGGAAGCGTTGCGGATCACGCGACTGCTCCACCAGGCCGTCAGCGGACCGGGTGAGGTGACCGGGCTGCTGGCGTTGATGATCCTCACGCACGCCCGCCGCGACGCACGCACCGGGCCGGGCGGCAACCTCGTCCCCGCCGACCGGCAGGACCGCTCCCGCTGGTACGCCGGGGAGATCGCCGAAGGCACCCGCCTGGTCGAGGAGACGTTGCGCTCCGGCGCCGTCGGCCCGTACCAGCTGGAGGCGGCGATCGCGGCCGTGCACAGCGAGGCCGACTCCGTCGAGACCACCGACTGGGAACAGATCGCCGGGCTCTACCGGATCCTCGAGAAGATCGACCCGAGCCCGATGGTGACGCTCGGATCCGCGGTCGCCGTCGCGATGACCGAGGGCCCGGACGCCGGGATCGCGATCGTCGAGGGTCTCGCCGGCGACCGGTACCTCGGCGACCACCACCGCCGGCTGTCCGTCCTCGCCCATCTCCACGAGCTCGCCGGCCGCGCGGACCTGGCCCGCTCCAACTACCTCGCGGCACTGGAGCGGACCCGGAACACGGCCGAACAGAACTATCTCCGCGACCGCATCGCCCACCTCATCAGGTGACGGCGGCCGCCGGTCCACTCCGGGCGCGGCGGCACGCTCAGCGGTCCGCGGAACACGTGCCCGGGATCGACCGACTGCTTCAGCGCGGCCAGCCTGGTCCGGTGCTGCTCCGGGAAGCAGCTGTCCAGGTCGGCGTCGGTCGGGTTCGACAGGAAGTTCAGGTAGGCGCCGTTCGGCTTGAGCGTCTTCCACAGCCCGTCGAAGTCCTTGGGCTGCTGAGGGCCTTGTTGTTCGGGCGTTCCCATCAGCACCGAGTTGACCATGAACAGCGCGTCCCGGTGCGCGAACGCGGTCGCCTCCGCCGGCATCGCGCCGTACGCACCGCCGAGCGCCCGGATCTCCATCGCCATCCCCGGGATCCGCCGGCGCGCGGCGAGCAACTGATCGGCCGGCAGTTCGTTGAAGAAGCCGTTGCGGATCCGGGGCCGCCAGTCCGCGGGCATCTCCATCGCGGTGAACACGTCGGCGTACGGGACCTCGGTCACGTTGTCGGTGAGCAAGGACCCGAGCTGCCGCAGCGGCTCCAGGACCGCGTCACGCGTCGCGACGTCTCCGGTGACGCACACCGCGATCGCGACCGGGACCTGCCCGTCGGCCATCATGGTCGGCGCCAACTGCAACGACGACGTGAGCTCCTCGGGCGCGGTCGTCATGTACTCCGCCCAGCCCTGGAGCACCTGCGCCGCGTGCATCCACGGGTACAGCAGCGTGCCGAAGTGCACCGTCGGCTGCCGTACGGCGGTGATGTCGTACGACGTGACCACGCCGAGGCTGCCCGCGGCGCCGCGGAGGCCCCAGAACAACTCTGGTTCCGTGGCCGCGTCGACCCGGCGTACCGAACCGTCCGCGGTGACCACCTCTGCGGAGACCACGTTGTCGATCGCCAGCCCGTGCTTGCGGACCATCCAGCCGATGCCGCCGCCCGCCATCAGCCCGCCGACCCCGACGCTCGCGGTGTCGCCGGACGAGATCGCCAGACCGACCTTGCCGAGCCGCTCGGCGACCCGCCCCCAGGTGGCGCCGGTACCGATCCGCACCACGTCGTCCGGCAGCACCCTGACCTCGTCCATCGGCCGTACGTCGATCACGACGCCGCCGTCGTTCGTGCCGAACCCGGCCGAGTGGTGCCCACCGCTGCGGACCGCGATCGGGAGGTCGTGCGTCTCGGCGTACTTCAACGCCGTCACCACATCGTTCGCGCCCGCACACCGCACCACCACCCGCGGCCGCCCCACGGCCGTCATCACCCGCCCGGCCTCCGGGTAGCCCGGGTCCCCGTCCGCGAGCACCTCCCCCACGACAGCCGCACGCAACTCGTCAAGCCCGCCCTGGGCCACTACCGATTCCGTCATCGCCAACTCCCTCACTCCCGGACGCCCCCTCAGGCGTCACATCCCGGGATCGGAGCCGATCGACGGTCCTCGACATCAAGTGCCGAAGAAAATAGTCCGGCCCCGCTCCCTGCGAGGGGAACGGGGCCGGATGAGCCGATCCGTCAGCCGCGGACGGCTGCGACCAGGTGGTCGACGACGTCGGCGACCGGGACGTCGGCGCGGTCGCCGGTACGGCGGTCCTTGACCTCGATCGTGCCGTCGGCGAGGCCCTTGCCGACCACGGCGATGGTCGGTACGCCGATCAGCTCGGCGTCCTTGAACTTCACGCCGGGCGACACCTTCTCGCGGTCGTCGTAGATCACCGACAGGCCCCGGGACTCCAGCTCGGCGGCCAGCTCGGCAGCCTTCGCGAACAGTTCCTTGTCCTTGCCGGTGGCCACCAGGTGCACGTCGGCCGGCGCGATCTCCCGCGGCCAGACCAGGCCGAGCTCGTCGTGGTTGCCCTCGGCGATCGCGGCCACCGCGCGGGTCACGCCGACGCCGTACGAACCCATGGTGACCGTGACGAGCTTGCCGTTTTGGTCGAGGACCTTGAGGTCGAGCGCGTCGGCGTACTTGCGGCCGAGCTGGAAGATGTGGCCCATCTCGATCCCGCGCGCCGTCGCCAGCACACCCGAACCGTCGGGCGCCTGGTCGCCGTCACGGACCTCGGCGGCCTGGATCGTCCCGTCCGCCGTGAAGTCCCGGCCGTGCACCAGGTTGACGACGTGGAACCCGGACTTGTCCGCACCGGTCACCCACGCGGACCCTTCGGCCACGCGCGGGTCGAGCAGGTACCGGATGCCGGAGGTGTTGTCCTTGCCGAGCACGCCCGGGCCGATGTAGCCCTTCGCCAGCGACGGGTACTTCTCGAAGTCGGCCTCCTCGAAGGCGACCACCTCGGCCGGCTCCACCTGCGCGCCGAGCCGCTTCTCGTCGATCGCGCGGTCCCCGGGGACGCCGATCGCGAGCGGCTCGCGGGCGCCGTCCGGGTGCACCAGCATCACGAGCACGTTCTTCAACGTGTCCGCGGCGGTCCACTCGCGGCCGTCGGTGCGCGCGTGCTTGGCGTTCATCGCCTCCACGAGCGTGTCGATGGTCGGCGTGTCCGGGGTGTCCACGACCTCGGCGGCCGGTACGCCGGACGCGTCGAGCGCCGCCGACTGCGGCACCACGACCGCCTCGACGTTCGCGGCGTACCCGCCCGGGGAACGGACGAAGGTGTCCTCGCCGTTCTCCGCGATCGCCAGGAACTCCTCGGACCGCGAGCCGCCCATCGCGCCGGACATCGCCTTGACGATCACGTAGTCGAAGCCGAGGCGATCGAAGATGTTGATGTATGCCTCGCGGTGCTTCTCGTACGACGCGGCGAGGCCGTCGTCGTCGACGTCGAAGGAGTACGAGTCCTTCATCACGAACTCGCGCCCGCGCAGCACGCCGGCCCGCGGCCGCGCCTCGTCGCGGTACTTGTTCTGGATCTGGTAGATCGACAGCGGAAGGTCCTTGTACGACGAGTACAGGTCCTTCACGACCAGGGTGAACATCTCCTCGTGCGTGGGGCCGAGCAGCATGTCGGCGCCCTTGCGGTCCTTCAGCCGGAAGATGTTCGGACCGTACTCCGTCCAGCGGCCGGTGGCCTCGTAGGGCTCGCGGGGCAGCAGCGCCGGGAACACCAGCTCCTGCGCGCCGATCGCGTCCATCTCCTCACGGACGATCCGCTCGACGTTCCGCAGCACCCGCAGGCCGAGCGGCAGCCAGGTGTAGATACCGGGCGCGGCCCGCCGGATGTAGCCGGCGCGGACGAGCAGCTTGTGGCTCGGGACCTCCGCGTCCGCCGGGTCCTCGCGAAGGGTGCGGAGGAACAACGACGACATACGCAAAATCACGGGAGTCTCCAAGCGTGCAAAATCGAAAAACAGGACGTCACAGAGGATATCTGCCCGCCGGACCTGCTCTCACCACGTTATCCACAGGGTCAGCGCGACTCGCGGGCGGCCTTCAGCGCCCAGCGGATCAACGGGATCTGCAGCGGCAACCGCGCGTACGCGATCGTCAGCGCCGTCCGGGACCCCTTCTTCCGCAGGTCGGCGGCCATCTGGACATTCGCCGGGAAGACCGCGACCAGCAGCCCGGCGCTGGCCAGCCCTGCCAACCGCCTGGTCCGCGGGTGCAGCAGTCCGGCCGCGCAGGCCAGCTCCGCCGCCCCGGACAGGTACACGAGTTCTTTCTTCCGGGGCAGCGGTTTCGGCACGATCTGCTCGAACGGCTCCGGCTTCACGAAATGCAAAGTGCCGAGAACGCCGAACAGAACGGCCAAGCCGGTGGTGCTCTTGCTCCGCGACATGCGCCGGAGCTTACCCGACAGTAATCACGGCAGTTGCCCGTACGGCGCAGCAGCAGCCTTGGCCGCATAAACCAACGCTGGTTTCAGCAACGGCCAGAACGTGGAGGAAACGCACGAATACTCCGGCAGGAATCCCGCACACGTCCCCGAATCCGGTCCGATCTCGAACGTGTACGACGGCACGCCGCGCGTCCCGTACAACCAGTCGTCGGTCGCTCCCGGGGCGAAGTACCCGACCCCGCCGTCCCCGGTCGACACCGGATAGCCCGTGAACTCGCCCATCTTCTTGCCCAGAGCCACCAAGGCGGCCTTGTTCGGCGCGTCCGTGTTGGTGTAGCCCCACGGCGCCAGGATGTCGTTGCCGAAGCTGTGCAACGTCAGGAAGACCCCGGTCGTGGTCGCGGCGGCGGGGTCGTCCACATCGCCCTTGGTGTCGGGAAAGACCGTGTCCAGCAGGCCCTGGATCGCTTCGGTCTCCGGCTCCGACAACGCCTTAGCGCCGGGGTACGTCTCATCGCACGGACCGCCCTGGTCAACGTCCCACTGGAACGACGAGTTGCGGTTCAGGTCCACTCCCGCGTCGGACGCCGGGCACCCGCCCGCGCTGTCGTCGACGTTCTTCCGCTGCAGCACCGGACGGGTCGGACTCGACGCGACCACGTCCACACCGTCCGGGTTCGCGATCGGCACCACCCAGAGCTCGCGGGTGTCGAGCAGCGCGGTGAGCTCGGGGTCGACGCCGTACGACGAGACGAGCAGGTCGATCCACCGGTAAGCGATCTCGCCGGTCACGATCTCGCGCGCGTGGATCTGCGTGTGCAGAACGAACTTGGGCTTCTTCCCGGTGCTGTTCAGGGCGCAGTCGCCGGTCGCGAGCTTGGTGATGCACAGGGCCTGGATGTCGTGCCCGCCCTGTCCCTGCGCCTTCTTCCACGAGTCGCCGATGTCGTAGAGCTTCACCAGGTCCGGGTGCGCCGCGGCGACGGCCGCGTTGTGCTCCTCGTGTCCCGTGGTCGTGTGGTACCCGCCGTAGTACGTCGCCTCGCCAGGCTCGGTCCGCGGCACCGGGTGGTACACGTCGCCGGTCTTGTCCAGTACGACGCCTCGCGCGCGCAACCGGCGTACGTCGGTCGGCGTGGCCACGACCGTGGCGGTGTCGCCGTGCGCGTGGTCGATGTCGTACCCGTCCCGGATCAGGTCGTCGACCGTCATACCGGCAGGCACGTGCAGTGTGTAGTACGCGATGTCCGGTGGAGCGGCGGACGCTGTCGACGAGGTGAGGACGAGGGCAAAGCTGCACAGAAAAACGGCAAGCTTTCGCATGCTGAGGAGGTTCCTTCCGCTGGGGCGGCGCGGCGCAGAACGTCCAGCCAACCCGACCGCGGGTCACGCCTCCATCACGGAGAGCACGCAGTATCAGAACAGAATCGTCGCGAACGTCTCGATCGTCCGGAACCCGACGCGCTCGTACGCCGCCCGCGCCGGCAGATTGAAGGCGTTCACATAAAGGGTCACGACCGGGGCGATCTGCCGGGCCAGCTCGACCACCGCCGCCATCCCCGGCGCGGCGAGCCCGCGGCCGCGGTACTCCGGATCGACCCACACGCCCTGGATCTGGCACACACCCGATCCGACCGAACCGACCTCGGCCTTGAACACCACCCGCCCGTCCTCGATCCGCGCGAACGCACGCCCGGCCCGAATCAGCTCCGCGACCCGCGACCGGTAGAACGTCCCGTCCGGCCCGGTCTGCGGCGGTACGCCGACCTCCTCGGTGTACATCGCCACGCAGGCCGGGTACAGGATCGGCAGCTCGACCGGCTCGACCGCGCGGACGAGCGGATCCGGTGCGGTCCTCGGCGGCCCTTCGATCACCATGAACGGCTGGTCGTCACGCACCTCACGGGCCGGTCCCCAGTGCGGCTCGAGAATGCGCCACAGCTGGTCGACCGCGCCAGCCGGCCCGAGGATCTGGAAACAGTTCCGCCCCCGGCGCATCGCGTACGCCGCGAACGCCCGGAGCGCCGCGTCGCCGGCGCCGACCGGCACCATGTTCCCGCCCGCGTGACACAGGGCCTCGAGCGCGCCCTTCTCGACGTACCCCCAGACCTCCGCACCGCGTCGCGGGTCGAGTCCGGACGCCTGCACCAGGCTGTCCACGAACACGTTCACCACCGGATCACGGGCGATGACCGCACGCGCCGCCGCGAGGTCACGAGGACCGAGAACCCGTACGCCCACGCGCAGAACCTAGCGGATGATCGACGACTCCGTATGCAACGGGGCCGCGTCAGGCGACCTGCGGCTCGTGCTCCGCGGCGATTCGGCGCAGCGGCGACGTCCAGGCGACGACCACGCCGGCGCAACCGAACAACCCCATCAGCACCATCCCGGTCCGCGGCCCCAACGCGTTGCCGAGCAGCCCGCCGACGACCGACCCGAACGTCCACCCGACACCCCAGGACAGCATCCGGCCCGCTGTGTTGACCCGGCCGAGCAGGTTCTCCGGCGTGACCTGCTGCCGGTACGACACCGCGTTCACGATCACCAGCACGTACGCCGATCCCCAGACCAGCAACGCCAGCGAGGCCACGATCCAGTTCGGCGACAACGGCGAGAGCACACCGAGCAACGCCGACACCGGCAGTGCGTACAGCGTGATCGCCGCCGGCGGCATCCGCTTCAGCAACCGCGGGAGGCTGAGCGCGGCGATCAGCCCGCCGATCCCCCACACACCCCAGACCAGCCCGAAGCGGACTCCCGACGTACCGATGTCCAGGACGCGGTCGCACCACACCACGATCAGCGCCATGAACCCGCCGCCGGCGAACGACTGCACGCTGCCGATGATCGTCATCGTGCGCACGCCCGCATGCCGGACCAGGAAGCGCAGACCGTCACCGATGTCGTTCAGGATCACCTTCGGCCGCAATGGCGGCTGCCCGTCACGGGACTCCGACATCGCCCGCACGATCCCGCGGACGGCGAACGCGGACGCCGCGAAGCTGAGCGCGTCGAGCGTGAGCAGACTGGCCGGATCGAGGACGGCGAGGAGCAGACCGGTCGCCGGCGGGACGAGCAACTCGATCAGGCTCGACGCCGTCCACACCGCGGAGTTCGCCTGCGCCACCCGGGCGCGGCCGACGAGGACAGGCAGCGCGCCGAAGTTCGCGCCGTCGAAGAACGTGTAGACGGCCTGCACGGTGAACGCGACGATCAGCACCTGGACGACGGTGAGCACACCGAGCAGATGCGCGACCGGCACCGAGCCGACCAGCACCGCATTGACGGCGTCCGCGGTCACCATCGTGCGCCGCCGGTTCCAGCGGTCCGCCAGCGCGCCCGCGAACAGACCAGTCAGCAGGTACGGCGCGGACTCCAGCGCGGTCACCACCGCGGTCAGCACCGTCGACCCGCTCAGCCGGTAGACGAGCACCGGCAACGCGATCGCCGTCACCATCGACCCGGTGATCGACAGCGCACGCGCCAGCCAGTACCGCCGGAAATCCGGATCGTCCCGCAGACGCCCTGTTGTCATGTGGCGCATCCTGCAAGTTCAGGTCCGGTCGAGGTCAAGACTCATCCACATCAATTCGACGCCGAGGTCCCGGTCGGGCGTCCGCTCCGACTCGGTGAATCCTTGTGAGCGGTAGAAGCCGATCGCCTGCTCGTTCGCGACGAGCACGTCCAGCAGGAGTTCCGGCGTACCTTCCGGCAAGGCCGCGATCGCCGCGTCCAGGAGGGCCTTGCCGACGCCTTTGCCATGATGGTCGGGCAGCACGTAGAGCTTCCACATCACCCAGAAGTCGTCCTCGCGGCCGAGCCCGGTCATGCCGACGAGTTCGTCGCCGTCGACCGCGACCAGCGTGATGCCGTTCTTGATGCCGTACTCGACGACCTGCGTCGACCACCATTGAGCGAGGCCGTCGGCGATGAACTCGTCGGACACCAGCCCGGCGTACGCCACCGGCCAGGTCGTGAGGCCGATGTGTCTGATCGCGTCGACATCGTCCGGCGCGGCACGACGTACGACGATCATCCGTGCACCACCACGAGCCGGCCGTCCGGGTCCTGGATCTCCAGACCGGACTCGGTCCGCGATCCCCCGACGCGGGCCTGCACGTCGTCCAGGTCCTCGGTCGTGGTCAGGTCGAGCCGTACGGTGAAGTCTCCGTCCGCCGGCCCGAAGCGGACCGCCTCCTGCACACCGATCGCGCCGAGGAACCGTTGCCAGGGCGCCTCGTCCGCTCCGGTCAGGTACGGCGTGACCGACCAGCGCTCGTCCGGGCTGGCGTTGTGCAGCTTGTACCCGTACAGGTCGTCGTTGCGCTCGTCGACCCAGATCACAACGCCCTCAGGACCACTGACCGACAACACCCGGCCATATGCCTCGTCGAACACCGTCGCGTCCACGAACCCCACCTGCTCCAACCGATCCTTCAACTCGTCGAGCTTGTCCGCCTCGAACGACAAGGTCGTCTGACCAGGCTGCCCGCCCGTCGAACTCGACGCCGCGTCGTGCAACGCGACCATCCCGCGCCCGGCCACCATGTCGACCCATCCCCCGCGCTCGGACTCGATCCGCGATCGCAGCCCCAATCTCTCCAGGAACGCCCGCATCGCCTCGACGTCCGGTGTGAACCGCAACGGCCTGATCACTGTGCTCATCCCCGGGCCTCCCCATGCTTGTCGAGATACTCCCCCAGCGCCTGCTCGACGAGCGCGGACAGACTCGCCCCGTCGTCGATCGCCTTGTGCTTCACCCGCCGCACCAGCTCCGGCGGCAGATACACGTTGAACTGCACCTTCTTGCCGCTAGCGTCCGCCATGGCTATATTGCTAGCATCCTAGACAGCCAGCCGTCAATCTTCAGGGAGCCCGACGATGAACCTCCGCCTCGACCACCTCGGCCTACTGACGGACAGCCGCGAGAAGAACCAGGAGATCGCCGACTTCTTCACCGGAGTCCTCGGTCTGGAAGTCTCCGGCGACGCCGGCGACGGGTACGCCGAGGTGAAGGCCGGCGCGATGACGATCGCGCTGCACACCGGCGCGATGGTCGACGACTTCGGCGCGCACGGCGGGACGCTGCTGCACTTCAGCAGCGACGACGTACGCGCCGACGTCGAGGAGATCCGCGGCCGCGGCGGCAAGATCGCGCTCGAACCCACCGAAGCCGACTGGGGCACGATCGCCTACATCGCCGGCCCGCACGGCGTACTCGTCGAGCTCTGCACGGCGAACTAGCCGACCGCGGTCAGCAGAGCCTCGTCGATGTCCTTCAGGAGTTTGGCCTTCGGGCGGGCGCCGACGACGGACCAGATCATCTCGCCGCGATGGAAGAGGATCAGGGTGGGCAGCGCCATCACCCGGTAGCGGGCGGAGATCGCCGGGTTCTCGTCGGAGTTCAGCTTCAGCACGGTCAGCTGATCGTTGCGCTCGGCACCGATCTGGGCGAGGACCGGGGCGATCTGGTGGCACGGCGGGCACCACTGCGCCCAGAAGTCCACCAGTACGGGCTTCTCCGAGCGCAGTACCAGCTCGTCGAAGGTGTTCTCATCCACAGTCAGCAGGTCGGCCATCGTTCGTCCTCCAGGATTCGGCATCGGTCAGGAGGTCGGTCAGCCGCACCCGCAGATCGGTCAGTTCGGCGATCCGCCGGTCCACTTCCTCGATCCGGCTCCGGTACGCCGTCAGCGACGCCGGGCACACGTCCGCGCGTGCGTTCCCGGCCCGCAGGCACTCGATGAACGGATACGTCTGCTCCGCGGTCAGCCCGAGGCTCAGCAACGCCTTCACCTCACGCACCACGACCACGTCGTCCGGCTCGTACGACCGGTACCCGTTGGCCTCCCGGCGCGGCTTGAGCAGTCCCTGCGACTCGTAGTACCGCACCGCCTTGACCGTCACACCGGCCTCGGCCGCCAGATCGCTGATCCGCATCCCGCCTCCTTCACCCCGACGCTAAACCTTGCCCCCAGGGTCAAGGTCAAGCCAGGATAGTCAATGTCCGCGGAACGCCTCCTCGAGCCACCACGACGGATGCTCCGCGACCACCTTGGCGTCCACCAGCATCGGCGCCGACCGCGGCCCGTTCAGCCAGTCCTCGACCGCGGTCAGATCTTGGGCGGTGCGCACGGTCGCGGCCTCGAAGCCGTACCCCCGCCCGATCGCGGCGACATCCGTCGGCGGGAACGTCACAGTCTCCAGCGGATGCCCGCCCGGACCGAAGTGGTGCACCTCGGCGCCGTACGCCTCGTCGTTGTACACGACCACCAGCATCGGCAGGCCGAGCCGGCGTACGGTGTCGAGCTCCGCGGCGCTCATCAGCGCACCGCCGTCACCGAGTACGGCGACCGGCAACCGGTCCGGCTGCGCCAGCGCGGCACCGATCGCGGTGGCAAGCCCGAGCCCGATCGACTGGAACGCCTGGGTGAAGCAGAACCCGTTCTCGTCCGGCACCGACAGGCACGCGCTCGGGTAGCCCATGAAGTTGCCGGAGTCGACCGCGATCACTCGTTCGGCGGGGAGGATGTCGTCGAGCGCGATGCTCAACGTCCGGGGGTCGATCCGCTCCCCCGTGCTCTCGTCGTCGAACGCGACATCCCTCCACCACACGCTTCCAAGTTCAGCGGTGCGATAACCCACGTGCTGTGCGCCGTACGACGCAAGCGCTCGCGTGGCGGTGAGCTCGACGTCGCCCGTGACACCCAATTGGATCTCGCGGTGCGTACCGAGCGCGGACGCGTCGTCGTCGACCTGCACCACGGTCGCGTCGGGTCCGATCAGCTGACCGTGCCGCATCGTCCACATGTTCAGCGCGCAGCCCCAGCCGACGACGAGGTCGGCGCCGCGGATCAGTTCGGCGGTACGGGGCGAGGCGAAGCCGCCGGAGATGCCGAGATCCCATGGGTTGCCGCGGAACAGGCCGTGCGCGACGGCCGACGTCGCGAGCAGCGCGCCGCACCGTTCCGCCAGCTGCTCCAGGACATGCCGGCAGCCACGAGAGCCGCGCCCCGCGACGAACACCGGCCGCTCCGCCCGCCGCAGGAGGTTGGTCAGCGCGGCGACCTCGGCCGCGTCCGGTACGACGGGATCGCGTGAGGGCATCGGCTGCGTCGCTGGCTCCGCAGACTCCAACGCCTGCAGGGAAAGCGGAACATTCAGCACTACCGTTCGGCGTTCGCGTACCGCGGTCGCCACCGCTGCGTGGGCCTCCGCGACCGCTGTCTCCGCCGAGGTGATCCGCGCCGGCACCGCACCGACCGAACGGGCGAGCGCGTACTGGTCGACGTAGAAGTTCGACCGCGGCTCGGTGACCTCGGCCGCGACCACGAGCATCGGCGTACGGCTCTTCGCCGCCTCGGCGATCCCGGTCATCGCATTGGTGAGACCGCATCCCTGGTGGACCGACAGCGCGGCGACCGTGCCGCTCATCCGTGAGTACGCGTCCGCCATCGTCGCCGCGCCGCCCTCGTGCCGCGCGGCGACGAACCGCGCACCGGCGGCCACCATCGCGTTCGTCAGGTGGAAGTTTCCGGACCCGACCACGCCGAACACCTGGCGGACGCCCGCCGCCGTCAACGCCCGGCCGACGGCGACCGCGACGTTCATCCGCGTTCGACCAGCGCGAGCACCCGGGCGGGCGAGCCGGAACCACCCACGATCGGCAGCGGCCCGGCGATCACCACGGCGCCGGTCGGCGGCAGCTCGGCGAGGTTCTGCAACTGGGTCAGGCCGTACTTGTCGCTGCCCATCAGGTACGAGTGGCACGGGAACGGCGGATCGAACGAGTGCGCCTTCCCCGCGTCGGTCCCGACGGTCTCGACGCCCAGACCGAGTACGGGCGACTCCTCCGCGACCCACCGCGCGCACTCGGGCGACAGGCCCGGCGTGTGCGGTCCGTTCTCGTCGGCGTTCAGGAACGCCTCCTGCGAACGCGACCGCGCGTCCCATCCCGTACGGACGAACAACCAGCCACCGGCTGGCAGCGGGACGTCCTTCGCCTTGATGTCATCGACCTCGACCAGGAAGTCCGGATCCTCCGCGACCTCTGCGGTGAAGTCCAGCACGACCGCCGGCGCGATCAGCTTCCGCGCCGGCACCGAGGCGATGTCGGCGAGGTCCTTGCCGGTCACCCAGTGGTTCGGTGCGTCGAAGTGAGTACCGGTGTGCTCGCCACTGGTGAAGTTGTTCCAGTACCACCCCGGCCCGCGCTCGTCGTACCTGCTGATCTCGTCCAGCGCGAACGACGCCGTCTGCCCGAACTCCGGCGGCAACTGAATCACCGGAGTCGAAGCCGACAACGGCGACGTCAGATCCACCACCTCAACCGACCCATCGGCCAGCGCAGCAACCAGCCCCGACAAAACCGACATACAAACCTCCAGCCGACTCCCTCACGAACCCCTGACGCTAGGCCGCCACCCCAGACCCCGTCCAGAATGACCCGTATGCAACTGGGGATCTTCCGCGCACCCAACCTCTCGCCAGGCGGCCGAGTCATCGAACGAACCGCCGTCCGCGGAGCGCTGTTCCGCGACCCCGAGCTGCTCCTGCTCACCTCACGGCACGGCGCCTACAAGTTCCCCGGCGATCCGTGCGGGACAGCGGCGTGGGAGTGATGCGCTGGCTGGCCCGCGAGATCGCCGTACTCGAGTGGCTCAGCGAGCGTTCTCGCTGACCCACTCGCCCAGCACCTTCGCGCTGGCGTCTACGAGGGCCGGCCAGTCCAACGCTGCCTCGTCGGCCGAGTCCGATACGTGCTTCACGACGCGGACGGGTACGCCGTACTCCTGGCACGCGTAGACGACGCCGTACGCCTCCATGTCCACCAGGTGCGCCCGCTCCGCCAACCGCGCCCGTACGACGGGATCCGTCACGAACACGTCCCCCGACGCCAGGACCGTCCCGTCCCCACCGGCAACCTGCAGCTCGTCCCGCGGATCCAGCCCGATCGCCCGAACCGCCTCCGCGTTCACGTCGTGGTTGATGACTGTGCTGGGGAGAAACAACCCCGACAGCCCATCACGCAACGCACCTGTGGTGCCAATGTTCAGGACCACGAGATCCGCAGTGTCCCGCGCCGCGAGAGCCCGGCTGACCGCGACCGCCGCGGCGGTCTTACCGACGCCCGTGATCACCACGGGAATCGTCTGAGGCACATACCGCGCTTCACCAGCAACAGCACTGACAACCAGATACTCAGTCACCCGCGAAGGTTATCTGGCTCGTGTGACGCGTGTGCGTGGTCTGCAGCTGGACAGGATGTGCGAGGCGGCGGGGTAGTGCACCTGAGCGTGAACGTGTCCACGCGTACAGCGTCTCATCGGTGCACTACCTGTCGAGCTGCAGTTCCTTCGGCCGCGAGAAGCCCTGCCGCATACCCGCTGCCTGCACCCAGTCGAGGTCTTCGCGCACCTTCACGGGCTGCTCCTGGTCAGCTGACGCTGACGGTGGGCTCGCCGGGTTCTGTCGTCTCCATGGTTTCGGCGATGCGCATCGCTTCCTCGATCAGGGTCTCGACGATGGCGGATTCCGGGACGGTCTTGATGACCTCGCCCTTGACGAAGATCTGGCCCTTGCCGTTGCCGGAGGCGACGCCGAGGTCGGCTTCGCGGGCCTCGCCGGGGCCGTTGACGACGCAGCCCATGACGGCGACGCGGAGCGGGACCTCCATGCCCTCGAGGCCGGCGGTGACCTGCTCGGCCAGGGTGTAGACGTCCACCTGGGCGCGGCCGCAGGACGGGCAGGAGACGATCTCGAGCTTGCGCTCACGCAGGTTCAGCGACTGCAGGATCTGCAGGCCGACCTTGACCTCCTCGACCGGCGGCGCGGACAGCGAGACCCGGATCGTGTCGCCGATACCCTTGGACAGCAGCGCGCCGAACGCGACCGACGACTTGATCGTGCCCTGGAACGCCGGCCCGGCCTCGGTGACGCCGAGGTGCAGCGGCCAGTCGCCGCGCTCGGCGAGCATCTCGTAGGCCTGCACCATCACGACCGGGTCGTTGTGCTTGACCGAGATCTTGAAGTCGTGGAAGTCGTGCTCCTCGAACAGCGACGCCTCCCAGACGGCCGACTCGACGAGCGCCTCGGGCGTCGCCTTGCCGTACTTCTCCAGCAGCCGCTTGTCCAGCGATCCCGCGTTCACCCCGATCCGCAGCGACGTACCGTGGTCCTTCGCGGCCTGCGCGATCTCCTTGACCTGGTCGTCGAACTTGCGGATGTTGCCCGGGTTCACCCGTACGGCGGCGCACCCGGCCTCGATCGCGGCGAACACGTAGCCCGGCTGGAAGTGGATGTCCGCGATCACCGGGATCTGCGAGTGCTGCGCGATCTCCGCGAGCGCGTCGGCGTCCTCCTGCCGCGGGCACGCGACCCGGACGATGTCGCACCCGGCCGCTGTCAGCTCGGCGATCTGCTGCAGCGTCGTGTTCACGTCGTGCGTCTTGGTCGTCGTCATCGACTGCACCGAGACCGGCGCGTCGCCGCCGACGAGCACCTTGCCCACCTTGATCTGGCGGGTCTTGCGGCGCGGCGCGAGGGTTGGGGGCGGCAAGGCAGGCATGCCGAGGTTGATGCTCATGTTTCCTTATCCGTTGAACAGCTTGATGGGGTTCACGATGTCGGCGATGACGAGCAGTACGCCCATCACCACGATCACACTCGCCGCGACGTACGCGATCGGGAGCAGTTGGGCCACGTCGACGTACCCGGGGTCCGGCCGGCCGAACAGCTTGGCGAGGCCGCGCCGGATGCCTTCCCAGATCGCGCCGATCATGTGGCCGCCGTCCAGCGGCAGCAGCGGGATGAAGTTGAACAGGGCGAGGAACAGGTTCAGCGAGGCGAGCAGCAGGATCAGGGTGGCCGCCTTCGCGCCGACGTTCAGGTCGCTGGACGCGATCTCGCCCGCCACGCGGCTGGCGCCGACGACGCTCATCGGGCTGTCCTGGTCGCGCTCGCCGCCGACGATCGACTTGGCGACGCCGACCAGCTTCTCCGGGAACCGGCCGAGGGCCTGGATGGTGCTGACTGTGTAGCCGCCCATCTTGTCGAGCGCGTAGCCGACGCTCTGCCGCTCGACCTTGCTCTCCGGCGAGACCCCGAGGAACCCGACCGACACGTACTTGTCCGACCCGGGCTTGTCCAGGACCTGGTTGATGATCGTGCTGGTCTTCAGCGTCAGCTGCTGACCGTTGCGCTCGACAACGATCGTGGCGGGCTTGTCGGTGTTCGCGCGGATCAGCGGGGTGAGCTGGTCCCAGCTGGTGATCGTGGTGCCGTTGAACGCGACGATCTTGTCGCCGACCTGGAACCCGGCCTGCTTGGCCGGCGAGACCTTGTCGCCGTCCTGGCACTTGCGGTTCGCGGACGCCTGGTCGGCCGGGATCACGCAGTCGGTGACGGTGGAGATCGTGGTCTGCGCCACGCTGTCGCCGTAGATCGTGAACAGCCCGGTGAACAGCACGACCGCGATCAGCACGTTGACCAGCGGCCCGGACGCCATCACGATCAGCTTCTTCCACCACACCTTCTGGTAGAAGAGCCGGCCATTGTCCTCGGGCGAGATCGTCTCGTACTCCGCGGTGCGCGCGTTCTCGACCATCGACTGGATCGGGCCGGTGTTGGCCTTGCGCACCTTCGTCGGGTCCTGGCCCTTGGCGGGCGGCATCATCCCGATGATCCGGACGAAACCGCCGGCCGGGATCGCCTTGATGCCGTACTCGGTCTCGCCGCGTTTGAACGACCACACGGTCCGCCCGAAGCCGACGAAGAACTGCGTGACCTTCATCCCGAAGGCCTTCGCCGGGAGCATGTGGCCCATCTCGTGCAGCCCCACGGAGATCAGCACCCCGAGCACGAACACCACGATGCCGAGGATGGTGAGAAGCACACTCATGCCTGCTGGGTCTCCTGTACGCCTGTGATCTCACGAGCCCGCTGTCGGGCCCACGCGTCCGCGGCGAGCACGTCGTCGACGGACAGTTCCTCATACGAGGGTACGTCGTGATCGGTCACCACCCGGGCCACCGTGTCGACGATCCCCGTGAACGGCAGCCGGCCGTCCCGGAAGGCCTGCACACAGACCTCGTTCGCCGCGTTGAAGACGGCCGGAGCGGTCCCGCCGCGGGTCCCCGCCTCCCGGGCCAGCTGGACCGCCGGGAACGCCGCGTCGTCGACCGGCTGGAACGTCCAGGTGCTCGCCTCGGCCCAGTTCCACGGCGGCGAAGCGTCCGGTATCCGGTCAGGCCAGCCCAGCGCGAGCGCGATCGGCACCGTCATCGTCGGTACGCCGACCTGCGCGATCGTGGAGCCGTCGAAGAACTCGACCATCGAGTGGATCGCCTGCTGCCGGTGGATGACCACGTCGATCCGGTCCATCGGGATCCCGAACAGGAGGTGCGCCTCGATCAGCTCGAGCCCCTTGTTGACCAGCGTGGCCGAGTTGATCGTGACCACCGGCCCCATCGCGAAGTTCGGGTGGTCCAGGGCCTGCTCGACGGTCACAGTCTCCAGCTCGCTCCGCGGCCGGCCGAGGAACGGGCCCCCGCTCGCGGTCAGCAGCAGCTTGCGGACCTCGTCCGGCGTACCGCCGCGCAGGCACTGGGCGATCGCGCTGTGCTCGGAGTCGACCGCGACGATCTGGCCTGGTTTCGCCCGCCGGGTCACGATCGGCCCGCCGATCACCAGCGACTCCTTGTTGGCCAGCGCCAGCGTGTTCCCGGCGTCCAGCGCGGCCAGCGTCGCGTGCAGACCTACCGACCCGTTGATGCCGTTGAGGACTACGTCACACGGCAGCGCCGCGAGCTCGCCGGCGGCGTCCGGCCCGGTGACGATCTTCGGGATCCGGAACTCGCCCTGCGCGTACCCCTTCCGCTGCGCCTCGGCGTAGAACGCCAGCTGCAGGTCCTGCGCGACCGTCGCCTTGGCCACCGCCACGACCTCGACCCCGAACTCGAGCGCCTGCTCCGCGAGCAGCGCGACGTTGTCGCCGCCGGCGGACAGGGCCAGGACGCGGAAGCGGTCCCGGTTCCGTCCGATCAGCTCGAGCGCCGTGGTACCGATCGAGCCGGTGGAGCCGAGGATGACGACGCTACGCGGGTTCACGGCGCCATTGTTCCAGGTCAGGCGAGCAGTAGTCGGAACGGGAGCGCTCCGAGCCGGATCTCGTCCCCGTGGGTGACCATCGCGGTCTCGATCGGTACGCCGTTCACCTGCGTCCCGTTGGTGGACCCCAGGTCCCGCAGCTCGTAGCTGGTCGCGTCGATCCGCAGCAGCTCCGCGTGGTGCCGACTGACCTCCGGGCGGTCGAGGATCAGGTCACAGTCCGATGCGCGGCCGATCCGGGCCAGGTCGAGCAGCGGTACGACGTCACCGTCCAGCCCGACCAGTGCGGGCTGTGGACCGGTCTCCAGGGCTTCTGCGATCTCCGTCACGCCGGCGGTCCGAATCGACAGCGAGACGATCAGGTCGTCGCCCTTGTCCACATGCAGGTTGTGCTGAGCGCCGTACCCCTGCAATAGGTCGCCGTACTCGTCGATGACGACGGCGGAGACGTGGTAGTACCCCGGCGGCAGCTGTGCGTACGCCGCTGCGCCGAGCGACGTGGTCAGTACTACGGCGTCGTACTCGCGGTGGGTCACGTCGGTGATCGTGATCAGGACGGGGCTGTTGGCCGTGAGATGGGCCTCGGCGCCGGTGTCACCCGGCGTGAACTCGACTGTGATCAGCGGAGCCGGCCGGAACTCGTCCAGCCCGACCAGGCGGTCCACGGCGGGCACTGTGCCGGTCGGAATGGCCAGCGGGACGTACTGACCGTGTGACCGCACCAGTACGTCGAGCTGCGGCCGCGGCCACCCGTTGCGGCGGGCGAGCAGGTACGCGCTGACCATGCCCTTGCTGAAGATGAAGGCCACATCTCCGACAACAGCCCGCACGAATCCGCTGACAGGTCCCATCGACACCCCCAGTGCATCAGTATCCCGGAATCCCTGCTCCGGTACGCCGCAGCTCGGTGTGCCGCCGTACCGTGGCCGAGTGACTTCTGTGCTGATCATCGAGAACGACCGTGACAGCGGCCCCGGCCGGTTGCTGGACTGGCTGGGCGCCCGGAGCATCTCTCCGGTCGTCGTCCGGGCCTGGGACGGTGAACCCGTACCCGGGAGCGTGGACGGTCATGCGGGGCTCATCCTGCTCGGCGGCGGCATGCTGCCGGACGAGGACGAGCGGTCGCCGTGGCTGCCGGCAGAGCGTGCACTGCTGCGTCAGGCGCACGGACAGGTACCTGTGCTCGGCATCTGTCTCGGGGCGCAGTTACTGGCGCACACGTTCGGCGGGGAGGTGCAGGGAAAGTACGGGCAGCCTGAGAAGGGTGTGACCTCGCTGACGGTGCTCCCGGCCGCTGCGGACGACGTACTGCTGGCTGGACTGCCGTCGACGGTGCGGGCCGTGGAGAGTCACCAGGACCAGATCACGCGGCTGCCATCCGATGCTGTGCTGCTGATGTCCAGCGAGCGGTGCACGAACCAGATGCTGCGACTGGGGCACCAGAGCTGGGGTGTGCAGTTCCACCCGGAGGTGGAAGCGGAGCGGGTACGGCGATGGTCGCCGGACCGACTGCAGGCTCTCGGGTTCGACCGGGACACCGTGGTGGCGGACGCGGAGCGGTACGCCGTCGAACTGGAGAAGACGTGGTCGACAGTGGTGGGGCGGTTCCTGTCTCTCGTCGGCTGATGCGGCGTTACCTTATGGGGCATGAGTCTGGAGCAGCCGCCGCCCAACCACCGGGCATCCGACAACGACCGTGAGCGTGCCGCCGCCGTGGTCCAGGAGGCGCACACCGACGGGCGGCTGGACTTCGAGGAACTCGACGAGCGGCTGACGCAGATCTATTCGGCCAAGACCCAGCTCGAGCTCCGCAACGCCACCGCGGACCTGGTGCCGGTCGCCCATGGCAATTCCCAGGAGCTGACGCTGCGGGCCCGGCACAGCGCGCAGAAGCGCGAAGGCGCCTGGACTGTCCCCGAACGGCTGACCGCGATCGCGGAACACTCCTCCGTGAAGCTCGACTTCACCGACGCGCTGGTGCAGTGGACCGACATCTACGTCGACGCCCAGGCCATCCACAGCTCGGTGGTGATGGTCATCCCCGAAGGCTGGAGTGTCGACATCGACCAGGTCGAGGCCAACCACAGCAGCGCCAAGAACAAAGCCGTAGCCCCCCGCCCCGGCGGAGTCCGCCTCCACGTCACCGGCAAGGCCCACCACGCCAGCGTCGTAGTCCGCCACCCCCGCAAACGCCACTGGTGGTGGCCCTGGTACCGCAAGTGAGGTCGCTCCCGTTCGAGCAGTCGTACGTCGGAAACCTCCGCCGGCACGTCGGCACACAGCGCCTCATCACCCCCGGCCCGCGGGCCGTGATCGTCAACGACGCAGGCGACGTACTCCTCGTCCGCCGCTCCGACGACAGCACCTGGGTCATGCCGGCCGGCGGGCTCGAACTGGGCGAGTCGATCTGGGACGCGCTGGTTCGCGAGGTGCACGAGGAGACCGGCCTGGTCGTCGAGGCGGCGACCCCGATCGCTCTCTACACCGGTCCGCGGTACTGGTTCACGAACGCGTTCGGGGGCGAGCACCAGATGTTCGCAGTGGTGTTCCGGGTCGATCGCTGGAGTGGCTCCCTGGTCGCTCGGACCGACGAGACAAGTGCCGCCCGGTTCTTCGCGCGCGACGAGCTGCCTGAGCTTCGTCCGGTGTACCAGGAGACGCTGGCTGATCTGGACGCGTTCGACGGGACGCTGATCCTGAAATAGTGGTGTGGCCTTCCACACCACCGCGTCGCGGCCTCCACCAGTTAGCGTGAGCACATGGGTGCTTCGTTGGATCTGGTGGATGTCGACTCCTTGCTGAGTGCGGAGGAGGTTGATGTTCGGGGGGCTGCGCGGCGGTTTGCGGATGAGCGGTTGCGGCCGTCCTTGCCGGAGTGGTTCGAGGCGGGGGCGATTCCGGCGCGGGAGCTGGCAAAGGAGCTCGGCGCGCTCGGGTTCCTCGGGATGCACCTGACCGGGTACGGGTGCGCCGGCCTGGGCCCGGTCGCGTACGGGCTGGCCTGTCTCGAGATCGAGGCGGCCGACTCGGGGATGCGGTCGCTGGTGTCCGTGCAGGGCTCACTGGCCATGTACGCGATCTGGAAGTACGGCAGCGAGGAGCAGAAGTCCGAGTGGCTGCCCCGGATGTCCGCGGGTGAGGCGATCGGCTGCTTCGGGCTGACCGAACCTGATTTCGGCTCGAACCCGGCCGGCATGCGCACGAACGCGCGCCGCGACGGCGCCGACTGGATTCTGAACGGTTCGAAGATGTGGATCACCAACGGCTCGATCGCCGACGTCGCGGTGGTCTGGGCCCGGACCGACGACGGTGTGCGCGGCTTCGTCGTACCGACGTCGACGCCCGGGTTCTCGGCGCCGGAGATCAAGCAGAAGATGTCGCTGCGCGCATCCGTCACGTCCGAGCTGGTGCTCGACGACGTACGGCTGCCGGAGTCCGCGATGCTGCCCGAGGCGCGCGGCCTGTCCGGCCCGCTCGGCTGCCTGAACGAGGCCCGGTTCGGCATCATCTTCGGCGCGATGGGCGCGGCGCGGGACTGCCTGGAGACCGCGATCGCGTACGCCGGCGAGCGGATCGTGTTCGACAAGCCGCTGACGGCGTACCAGCTGACGCAGGCGAAACTGGCCGACATGGCGGTCGAGCTGAACAAGGGCATCCTGCTCGCCGTCCACCTCGGCCGGCTGAAGGAGAAGGGCACACTGCGGCCCGAGCAGGTGTCGGTCGGCAAGCTGAACAACGTGCGTGAGGCAATCGCGATCGCCCGCGAATGCCGCACGATCCTCGCGGCGAACGGCATCAGCGGCGAGTACCCGATCATGCGGCACGCCAACAACCTCGAGTCCGTCCTCACCTACGAGGGGACGTCCGAGGTGCACCAGCTCGTGATCGGTCAGGCGCTGACCGGGCAGTCCGCGTTCCGCTGACGGCTGTATCCGCTCGGCCCGCGCGGGGCTAGGCTGCCGCGGGTGAATGCGCGGGCTGGGTTGGTCACTGCTGTTGTCGTCGTCCTCGCGGCCGTCGGGTTCGTCGTCGTACGCCAGGCCGGCGGGAGTGACGACGTACCCACTGCTGGTGGGACGCTGGCGGCCCTCACTCCCACACCTACGCCAACGCCCACGCCACCGCCCACGCCTTCGAAAGCGAGCGCGACGCGGACTGTCGACCCGGTCGCTCAGCTGCTCGCCGCGAAGCAGCGGGTCGTCGCCCAGAACCCGCTCTACCGCGTCGGCCGGCTGCCCGCCTCGCGCTGCAAGGAGCCGTCGGTCCGGCCGACCTCGGTCGCGAACGTGCGGAGGTACTACACGGAGTACATCCGCTGCCTCGACAAGGTCTGGAAGCCTGTCATCGAGAAAGCCGGCTTCACGTTCCTGCCGCCGCGTCTGGACGTCTTCACCGGCAAGACCCGCACCCTCTGCGACGTCCAGGACTCCGCCGCGTACTGCGGCAGCGGCACGATCTCGATGAACGCCACGTTCGACATCGACAACTACCGCAGGTACAACAAGCTCTGGGCACGCACGACGATGGCGCACCTGGTCGCCCACGAGTACGGCCACCACATTCAGCATCTGATCGGCATCAGCGACGCCTCCGCAACCCGGACGAGCTACCTGAAAGGCGTCGACGCTCCGCTGCTGGAGAGCCGGCGCATCGAACTCCAGGCGTCGTGCCTCAGCGGCGTCTACCTCGGCGCCGACCGGAACTACTTCCCTGTCGCCGGCTCGTGGCGGCAGCGCTGGCTCTGGACCATCAGCCACCGTGGCGACGAGTGGGGCACGCAGCGCGACCACGGCAGCAGCAAGAGCCACAGCCGCTGGACGCGCCGCGGCTTCGACACAGGTACGCCGGCCGCCTGCAACACCTTCACCGCATCGGCCGCCAGCGTCGCCTAGAAGGTCTTCAGCAGGTACTCACACGGATCGTTGTGCGTGCGTACGACGGTCCCGTCCGCCGCCTGCTCCGTCCAGTGGTCGAGCACCCGGGGCCCTGCCCACGGTTCGTACCCGAGCCGCTCGTACAACGCCCACGCCCGGTGGTTGTCCGGTTCCACGGCCAGCCCGATCGCCGACCGGTTCCACTCCCCCGCCGCGATCGCCTCCGCGGCGCGAATGATCGCCGTACCGACGCCTTGTCCCGGGACTTCCGCGTGCAGCGCGTTGATCTCGGCCGGATCCGCGTCGGCGCGCACCTCGTCGTACTTCGACCGCCGGAGCAGGATCGTCTGCCCGACGATCTCGCCGTCGCGCCGCGCGAGCAGGTACACGCCGCCGTCGGACTGTTGGATGTCCCAACGAGCCCGGATGTGGTGCTGCGCCCACGGTTCGCCCTCCAGCGCGCCGACCATCTTGTCGACGTCGGCGCGGGTTGCGGGCTCGACAACTATTTCGCGACCTCCGTCGCCCGGGACTCCCGGACGACGGTCACCCGGATCTGACCGGGATAGGTGAGCTCCTCCTCGACCTGCTTGGCGATGTCGCGGGCCATCACCTGCGCCGCGATGTCGTCGACCGCGTCCGGCAGCACCATCACGCGGATCTCCCGGCCGGCCTGCATCGCGAACACCTTCTCCACACCGTCGTGGTGCATCGCGATCTCCTCGAGCCGTTCGAGCCGCTGCACGTACGCCTCCAGCGACTCGCGCCGCGCACCCGGCCGGCCACCGCTCACCGCATCCGCCGCCTGCGTCAGCACGGCCTCGACGGTCCGGACCTCGACCTCGTTGTGGTGCGCCTCGATACAGTGCACGACGTCGTCGTTCTCGCCGTACTTGCGGGCCAGCTCGGCGCCGACGATCGCGTGACTGCCCTCGGACTCGTGCGTGAGCGCCTTCCCGATGTCGTGCAGGAACGCGCCGCGCTTGCACAGTTTCGGATCCAGCCCGAGCTCGGCCGCCATCATCGAGGCGATGTGCGCCGACTCGACCAGATGCTTCAGCACGTTCTGCCCGTACGACGTCCGGTAGCGCAGCAGCCCCATCGTCCGGATCAGCTCCGGATGCAGGTCGGTGATCCCGACATCGGCCATCGCATCCTCGGCGGCCCGCTGGCACAGCTCGGCGACCTCGCCCTTACTACGCTCGTAGATCTCCTCGATCCGGCTCGGGTGGATCCGGCCGTCGAGCACCAGCGAGTCCAGGGTCAGCCGCGCGGTCTCCCGGCGTACCGGATCGAAGCAGGAGAGAAGCACCGCTTCCGGGGTGTCGTCGATGATCAGGTTCACGCCGGTGGTCTGCTCGAACGACCGGATGTTGCGGCCCTCGCGACCGATGATCCGGCCCTTCATGTCGTCGCTCGGCAGATGGACGACCGACACCACCGACTCGCTCGTCTGCTCGGACGCCAGCCGCTGCACCGCGCCGGTGATGATCTTGCGCGCCTTCGTCTCGCCCTCGTCGAGCGCCTGCCGCTCGATGTCGCGGACGATCGTGTGCGCGTGCCGCTTCGCCTCGTCCTCGATCGCCGCGACCAGCTCAGCCTTCGCCTGCTCGGTCGTCAGGTTCGCGACACCCTCGAGAATCCGGCGGCGCTCGTCCTCGAGATCCTTGATCTCCTGCTTGCGCAGGTCCAGCTCGGCCAGCCGCGCGGTCAGCTCGGTGTGGCGTTCCTCGATCCCGCGGTGCTGCTCGTCGAGCCGCTCCTCGCGTTCGGTCAGCCGGTGGTCGCGACGCTCCATCTCCAGCCGCTGCTCCCGCAGGTCGTCCCGGATCGACTGCGCCTCCGCTTCGGCCTCCCGGCGTACGTCGGACGCCCGCTGCTCCGCGTCGCGCCGTACCTCGGACGCCCGGTCCTCCGCGCCGCGACGGATCTCCTCGGCGCGCTGCTCGGCCGCCTCGGCACGCGTCCGCAGTACGGCGGCATCCTCCTCGGCCTGCCGACGGACCAGCTCCGCCGCGGACTTCGCGCCCGCCTGGAGCTGAGCCGCCTCCCGTTGAGCTGCCTCGAGGTGGGCAGCTTCGAGTTGGGCAGCCTCGAGCTGGGCGGTCTCGCGCTGGGTCGCCTGCTGCTGCGAACTCGTGGCGTCCACAGCCTTCCGGCGGGAGAGAGTGAGGCCGATCCACGCCAGTAGTCCGGCGATCAGCAATCCGATCAGGGCCAGGCCAACGGACATAGCGGTCATCGGCGTCTCCCCTCTCCTTCGAGTCCCACGCGGGAACTGTGGCCATCGGTCGAAGGGATCAGCCACCCGGCCGTTCGGTAAGGCGTCACCGGGGTACGGCGGTGCCGGCGCCACCCCTGCTGAGGCGGTACCGGTGCTGCCACTTCCGGCGATGCCGACGGTGCTGCTGCGCACTCGCTGCCGATGTGCTGCCAGCGTGCTCGCGGTCCGCGAACCCCCGTCCGCCGACTGCAGGGACGCCGCATCCGCAGCCGCCCCGCGTTGCTTGCTCACCGTGCGTCGCCGGTCGAACCCTCGGAGACCACGATGGCCCCGCTCGTGTCCTGTCTGGCTGCTGCCGTTCAGGTATTACGTGCGGCGCCGTCTATCCGACAGCGTTTGTACGACGCCGTCGTCCTTCCTTCAGCTCGGTCGAGCGTGGTTGCGTTTTCCCGGCCGGCCGGTAGTTTCACCAACCCGCCGTTCCTCATATCCGCCACCGTACCGGTGGATTCATCCCTTCCTGATGCCGAGGCTAAGCGCGCCCCACCACCCGGTCAAGACGGACACTCGTCGACGGCACCGCCGATCTCGCGCCACACCTCCACAAGACCACCTCGCGAGGTGGTCTACTCCGGATTCCCCAGCCGTGTGCCGTCAGCTCGACCAGACCAACTTCAGCGGTCGAGCTGACCGTCCGTGGACCTGGGTCGACTAGCTGCCCTGGGTCCCGGTTCGCCCGTCCGACGTGCCGGCCGTCTCCGCCGACTCACCGGGGGCCGCTTCGGGTGTACCTGCCGACGCGCCCGTCCCGGAAACAGTCCCCGTGGACTCGGATGCTGCTTCGGGGCGCTCGGGCGCCGTGGAGGATTCCGCTCCCGCCGGGCTCGGGGTCTCTTCGGAGCGGCCCGGGGCGTCTTCGGCGTTCTGCTTGTCGACGAAGCCGCCGACCTTCTGCTGGACTGCGTCGACCTTCTCCGCGTACTTCCCGCCGGTCTGCTTGTCGATCAGGTCGCCTGCCTTCTCGACGCCGGCCTTGATCTTGTCCGGGTTCTGCTTGACGACATTCCGGAGCCAGTTCTTCGCCTGTTCCTGGAAATCGTTCATTGCACCCTCCGCGGTGTCTGGGGCGGATCGACGGAAAATCCCAGCCTACGGACCGGAGCAAATACCGGTCCTACCTCGGATAACACACCGTCACGCCGCACCCGTCAACGCCCCTCGCCGCAGCCCGCCCTCCGAACCCACGTCACCCTCCGTAATATCCGGAGGTCACCGGGTGGCGAGCGGGGTCGCGGGCTAGCTGTTTCCGAGGTGCGCCTTGGCCACATCCGCCGGCGCGTGCACCAGCCAAGCGTCGAGCAGGGCGTCCTTCAGGACGGTCTCGGATACCTCGTCCAGCTGAACGAGTACGGCGGCGTACCCGTCGAAATGCGGGATCGTAAAGAACCCGTCCCCGGCCCGCGCCTGCAGCACAGCCTCCTTCTCCGCGAGGTCCTCAACCACCAGCGCGAGAATCGGCCCGCTCGGCGGCGTCTCGTCCCCAAACCGCTTCAGATCCGCCTTACTGAACGGCCGCTCCCACGCATACGCCTTCCCCCCAACCTTCCACGTCCGCGTCCCATACCGAGTGGCCTCCTCGGTCCCCGGCAACCCACCAACCGACCGCTCAACGTACTCGAAGCTCACCATGCCGCCGACGCTACTCCCGCCGTCACGGGACGGCCGGGCATTCCACGCCCACCGACCGTCGACCCCGGACCCCAATGAACCTCTCGAGGACTGGACCGCAGACGACCTAAGCAGGTCGACCTGGCGCCGCCCAGAGCCAAGGGCCGGCGCAGCGGGTGAATCCGGCGTGCAGGTAGAACTCAGCTGCCGCTTCGTCGACGGCCGAGACAAAGACGACTTCGGCGCCCAACTCTCCTAGCCAAGCTCTGCACCGTGCAAGCAAGGCCGCTCCCGTTCCGAAGCCACGGCTGGCTGGATCTACTACGAGCTCCTCAACAACGCCGTACGGCTCGTGTCCGTAGTCGACGAAGGTCGCCACGAGGAGCCCGAGAATTTCGTCGTCATCGCCCGCAACGAAGGTCTGCGCCCGCTGACGAATCTTCGGCAAGGTTGTGGAGTCTGCTCCGTTGCCGTGCAGCTCGCGCAACAGCCGCCGGATCCCGGCCCGATCCTCGACCGTGGCCTCACGAACCGCTGGCGACCCGTTCGTCATTCAGGTTCTAATCCGGACGGATCAAGGAGCGGGAACTCGTCGTGCGAAGCGTCCAACTCCTCCTTCACGATGCTCATCGCCATCCCACCCGGATACCCCTTCCGAGCGAGCATCCCGAGCAGCCGCCGCATCGCCACCTGGCGCTCCAGCGAACGCATCGACCGCAACTTCCGCCGTACCAGCTCGCGAGCCCGCTCCTCCTCCTGCTCAGGCTGCAGCTCGTCCAGCGCGTCCCGCGCCAACTGGTCGTCCACTCCACGCCGCCGCAGCTCCTGCGCCAGCGCACGCTTCCCCAGACCCCGTCCGCGGTGCCGCGACTCCACCCAGGCGTTCGCGAACGCGGCATCGTCGATCAGCCCGACGTCGGTAAACCGATCCAGCACCGCATCGGCCACATCGTCCGGGATCTCCCGCTCAGCCAGCAGATCAGCCAACTCGGCCCGCGTCCGCGGTTGCCCCGTCAACTTGTCCAGCAAAATCGTCCGAGCGACCGAATACGGATCCCCCGCCGCCCCATCGACCTCCGGATCCCCCGTCCCCCGAGGCTCCTCCCCCACCGGCCGCTTCCCCCGCCGCCCAATTCCCCCACCACTCCGCCGCCCCCGCGCCGACCCATCCCGCGCCCCCGCCTCCGACCGCGAGCCCCCAGCCCCAAACCCACCGACCACCGCCTCCGCGGATGCACCACGCCCCGAGGCAGCCTCTCCACCGAACGCACCGTCACCCGATCCCCCGAGGGACGCATCAGCACGTGCGTCCACGGGCGCATCTGTCGACGCGTCCGTGAGTGCGTCCGTGGGTGCGTCGGCGCGTCTGTCCACGGGAGCATCCGCAAGCGCCTCCGCGAGTGCATCCGTGGATCCGTCAGCACCAGCGTCGGAGGGCGCATGGAAGCGTGCGTCTGTGGATGCGCCGGCGCGAGCATCTGCGGGCGCGTCCGTGGGTCCACCAGCACGAGTGCCGGCGGGCAGGTCGCTGACCTCGGAGGCAGGTGCCTCGTCGGATGCTGCGGTTGACGTACTGGGGCGAGGTTGGTTCGTATGGCGGGCGGACGGGCGCGATGTGGTGCCCGGGGCGGCAGGCGACGAGTCGTCGGCAGAGGGACCAACCGGGTCTGCCCACGGGTCGAAGGCGTCGACCGTGCCGAGGTCGTCGCGCGAAGCCGATGTTGTCGGCTGAGCTGACGACGCAGGTGCGGGGACGTCGTCCGCGAAGGCTTGGGCTGCGGCTCGGCGTGCGGCGGCTTGGTCCTTGGAGGTCCGGACGGTCTGCTGGTCCTCGTCGCCCCAGGGGTCTATGGGGTCGGCGGTTCGTCTGATGGAGCTGGTGCGTCGCGTTGTGCTCCGCTCCGACTCCCCGCTGTCCAGGAAGTCACCGGGGTCGTCCCACGGGTCGACTGCGCTCGAGCCGCGACTCCGACCGCCACGACTTCCTCGCCTCGAACCACCGGATGACCGTTCGCCCTCACCAAGCGAACTGCCGGACGACCCGTCGCCGTCAGCAAACGAGCTGCGAGAGGAACCGTCGCTCTCACCAAACGCACTTGCTGCGCTGCCCGCACGGCCCCGCCGAGCGCCACTCGACGAGGGCGCGGAGCGCGAGGTATCGCGCTCCGCAGCTACCTGCCGCGCTGAGCTCCGTCGGTATGACGTGCGCTCGGTGGCAGGCGGGTCCGCGGGTTCGCCGGTGAGCGGCTCCGCGGTGGTCGCGGATGCGTTCGCGCCTTCGGCCAGGAGTTTGCGGGCCAGGGCGAGGCGTTCGTCGTGAGGGAGAGACAGCGCCGCGGGGGCAGCGTCGTCGGCAGCTGATGGCTGCCGGGAGACGCTGCCGCCCGCGGAGGGTCGGTCAGAAGTCGACATCGACCTCGGCCGCGGCCTCGCCGGCCGGCTGGTCAAGGGTCGGGCCGATGCCCATCTTCTCCTTGATCTTCTTCTCCAGCTCGTTGGCCAGATCGGGGTTGTCGCGCAGGAAGTTCCGCGCGTTCTCCCGGCCCTGGCCGAGCTGGTCGCTCTCGTACGTGAACCAGGCGCCGGCCTTGCGGACGAAGCCCTGGTCCACACCGAGGTCGAGCAGGCTGCCCTCGCGGCTGATGCCCTGGCCGTAGATGATGTCGAACTCGGCCTGCTTGAACGGCGGGGCCACCTTGTTCTTCACGACCTTGACGCGGGTCCGGTTGCCGACCACGTCCGTGCCGTCCTTGAGCGACTCGATCCGGCGCACGTCCAGCCGCACCGAGGCGTAGAACTTCAGCGCCTTACCACCGGTCGTCGTCTCCGGGGAGCCGAACATGACGCCGATCTTCTCGCGCAGCTGGTTGATGAAGATCGCGGTCGTGTTGGTCCCGCTGACCGCGCCGGTCATCTTGCGCAGCGCCTGGCTCATCAGGCGGGCCTGCAGACCGACGTGGCTGTCGCCCATCTCGCCCTCGATCTCGGCCCGGGGCACCAGCGCGGCCACCGAGTCGATCACGACGATGTCGATCGCGCCGGAGCGCACCAGCATGTCGGCGATCTCCAGCGCCTGCTCACCGGAGTCGGGCTGCGAGACCAGCAGCGCGTCGGTGTCGACGCCCAGCTTCCGCGCGTACTCCGGGTCGAGCGCGTGCTCGGCGTCGATGAAGGCAGCGATCCCGCCGGCGCGCTGCGCGTTCGCCACCGCGTGCAGGGCGACCGTCGTCTTACCGGAGGACTCCGGGCCGTAGATCTCCACCACCCGGCCGCGCGGCAGACCGCCGATCCCGAGCGCGATGTCGAGTGAGATCGAACCGGTCGGGATGACCTCGATCGGCGGCCTGTTCTGCTCGCCCAGGCGCATCACCGAACCCTTGCCGCACTGCCGCTCGATCTGCGTCAGCGCGGTCGCAAGCGCCTTCTCGCGATCGGCCGCCGCGCGCTCCGCACTCGCTACACCCGCCATGTGACTGCCACCTGACCCATCTGATAATCCGGGGCCGCCACCGGCCGCCCGAAGGAACTTTGTTGTCGCCAGAGAAGGTATTCGTTGCCTCCGACAGTTTTCGCCGCGACTTCGAATCTGTGGACAACTCGGCCGTCCAGACACCTTCCGAGCACCAAAGTATCCCGAACACGTGTTCGAATCACAACTGACACGCCGAAGGCTGTTCCGGCAACCATCCTGACCCAGCCGATCCTTACTCTTGCGGACGTGACCGACCGTCCCGACATCCCCGATTCCGCCGTGGTCCTCGCGATCAGCCGGGTCGAATTCGGTATCGACATCGTGCTCGACGCGCTCCGCTCGCAGGACCCGTTCGGCATCCGCAGCTACCTGACCGAGTACTCCGACCAGGAGAAGCCCAACCTGGCCGAGAAGGGCCTGATCCTCGCGATCGACCGGCTGCTGCAGATGAAGGTGCCCGGCCACGAGGAGTGGCCGACGCTCCCGCTGGCCAAGCGCTGCGACTGGTGGGTCGAGCGCCTCGGCGGGTTCGCCGCGGTCGTCGCCGGTCTCCCCCGGCTCAGCGGTGCGGCCGCCGACCGGCTGCCGATGAAGGACACCCTCGGCGCGGCCGTGCAGGCGATGGTGATCGGCGCGGTCTGCCGCGAGTACGGCGTGGAAGCGCACGCCGACCGTACGTCGATCATCATCCGCGTCCTCACCGACCGCCCGATCACGCCGGACGAGGTCCTGAAGTACGACGACCCCGAGGTCGCCGGCAAGGACGTCTCCGAGCAGCTGGGCCTCGACGAGGTCTCCAAGGACATGGGGTTGCGCAAGGGCGTCCGGCTGGTCTGGCGACTGAGCAAGCTGTTCGGCGGACTCAGCGAGGTGTTCGAAGAGCGCCCGCGCGGCAGCCTGGGCGCCCGGTTCGTCGGGAAGCTTCCGGGCGTCGGCGTGGTCGGCGGCTTCTTCGACGAGCGCAAGGGCATCAAGAAGGCGGCGTACGAAGCAGCGGATCTGCTGACCACCAGCGCATTTCGGGTCAAACCGGTGTAAAGGGCTGGGACCTGCCATCGCGGTACTGGGATGATCTCCCCATGACTGAGATCGTCATTGCGCGGCCGGACGACACCTGGCCTGCGCAGTACCAGAAGACCGCACAGGTCATCAGCGGGCTGCTCGGTGAGCTGGCCCAGCGGATCGACCATGTCGGCTCCACCTCGGTGCCGGGTCTGCCCGCCAAGGACATCCTCGACATCCAGGTGACGGTAGGCACCGAACCGGATCTGGACGACGTCGCCGAGCGGATGGCCGCCGCGGACTGGGAGCTCCGCCCGCCGCGGCGTGACCACCCGGTGCCAGGCCTGCCCGCGGACGACATCCAGTGGGTGAAGCGCATGCTGGTCGAGCCGATGTACCGGCGCCGGGTGAACCTGCACATCCGCGTGGCAGGGCGCGCCAACCAGCGCTACGCCCTGCTGTTCCGCGACTACCTGCGTGGTCATCCGGAAACGGCGCGGGCGTACGCCGTCTTCAAGGAGCAGGCCGCCGCGCTCCGGCTCGGGATCGGCGACTACACCGATCTCAAGGACCCGGTCTGCGATCTCATCTACCTACCGGCCGAGGAGTGGGCCGCCCGCACCGGCTGGACAATCTGAGGACTGAACCAGTTCCCGTGCGGGCAGGAGGACGCACGGTGAGCGCAGTACTACCGAGTGGTCGTTGACCCTGTCTGACGCAGCCTCCACGCTGGTTCGGAGGACGTCGTGATCGGTCCGGCGTGCGGACAGACGTCTCTCCAGGGGGCGTGGTTCGGGTGGGCGGAGTGGGGCGGCTGGCGGCGTTGCCGTGCGGCAAGGTGTCCAAGTGGATCGTGCTGGCACTGTGGATCGTCGCAATAGGCGTTTCCTTCAGTCCAGCGGGCAAGCTGACCGGTGCGCAGGAGAACGACGCTGTCTCGTGGCTGCCCGGTAAGGCCGAGTCCACCGAGGTCTTGAAGGCGACCGAGCAGTTCTCGTCCCCGGACGAGATTCCGGCTGTGCTGGTGTACGAACGCTCGTCCGGCATCACTCCCGCTGACCAGCAAGCGGTCGCCCGACAGGTGGCGCAGTACGGCGACCTGCAGGACGTCGACCGTGACGTCGTCGGGCCGATCCCGTCGGAGGATCGCAAGGCACTCCAGGTGCTCGTACCGATCAACGCCGGCTCTGGAGGCTGGGAGACCATCGGCGCGCGTGCCGATGACATCAGGCGGATCGCGGCGGACCGGCCCGACGGGCTGTCCTTCCACGTGACCGGACCGGGCGGATTCGCCGCCGACTCGCAAGAGGCCTTCGCAGGGATCGACGGCAAACTCCTGTACTCCGCTGCAGCCGTAGTGATCGTCATCCTCCTGCTCACCTACCGGAGCCCTGTGTTGTGGCTCCTGCCACTCCTGTCCGCAGGTGCCGCCCTCTTCGCGGCACAGGCCGTCATTTACCTCTTGGCGACCCGAGCGGACCTGACCGTCAACGCCCAGAGCGCAGGCATCCTGACAGTCCTTGTGTTCGGCGCGGGGACGGACTATGCCCTGCTACTGGTAGCCCGCTACCGCGAGGAACTCAGGAGACACCGGGACAGGCATGAGGCGATGGCAGTCGCTCTGCACCGGTCCGGCCCGGCGATCTTCGCATCAGGATCCACAGTGGTGGCAGGCATGCTCTGTCTGCTGTTCGCCTCGATGAACTCGACCCGCGGGCTCGGTCCGGTCGCAGCAGTCGGCATTGTGATCGCACTGCTCGCCATGCTGACCTTGCTGCCCGCACTGCTCGTCATCTGTGGTCGTTGGGTGTTCTGGCCGCTCCGTCCGACGTACGGATCGGATGACCACACCGAGAGGAGCGTGTGGGGTCGCATCGGCCGACGGATCGCCGTACGGCCGCGGCTGACCTGGATCACCACGTCCGTACTCCTGGGCATCGCCGCCCTCGGCGTCCTGACACTCGACGCCAACGGGCTGTCCAACGAGGAGTCCTTCGTCGGTACGCCGGACTCCGTGGCCGGAGAGAAGATCGTGGCCGCCCACTTCCCGGCCGGCGCGGGCAACCCACTGGTCGTCGTGAGCAAGGCTGACAAGGCCGCGGAGGTCCGTACGGCGATGTCCTCGACGCAAGGCATTGCGGCGGTGGCGGAGCCCCGGGTGGCCGGCGGACTGGCGTACCTCGAGGGGACCATGACCGACGCGGTGGACACGCAGGCCGCGAAAGACACCGTCGATCGCGTACGGGTGTCCGTCCACGCAGTGCCGGACGCCGGCGCGCTCGCCGGCGGTGGCGCCGCGATCCTGCTGGACACGCAGCGGGCGTCCAATCAGGACAACAAGCTGATCATCCCGGTGGTGCTCGCGGTGGTGCTGGCGATCCTCGCACTGTTGCTGCGGGCACTGGTCGCGCCGGTGATGCTGGTGGCAACCGTCGTACTGTCGTTCGGCGCGGCGCTCGGGATCAGCTCACTCGTGTTCAAGGCACTCGGCTTCGGAGGTGCGGACACCTCGTTGCCGCTGTTCGTCTTCGTCTTCCTGGTCGCCTTGGGCATCGACTACAACATCTTCCTGATGACGCGCGTGCACGAGGAGGCGAAGACCCACGGCACCCGGCGCGGAGCGCTGATCGGGGTGGCCGCGACCGGTGGGGTCATCACGTCGGCCGGACTGGTACTGGCCGGGACGTTCGCGGTGCTGGCGACGCTGCCGGTGGTGGCTTTCGCGGAGATCGGCATCGCGGTCGCGCTCGGCGTACTGCTCGACACCATCGTCGTCCGCGCCGTGCTGGTCACGGCGCTGAACCTGGACATCGGCCGGCACCTGTGGTGGCCGAGCCGACTGGCCCGTCAGCGCGATCCCGAGCCGGCCGACAGCCTGCCTGAGGGTGAGTCCACGCTCACCAGAACCTGATCGAGTGGGTCGGCTGTTCAGCGTTCGCTGGCGGGGAGGTTGAGGTGCTTCCACACGGCCCGCCAGACGAACTTGGCGGCCTCACCGTCGGCCAGGGCCTCGACGACCGTGCGGCCGCCGAGCTCCTGAACCACCTGGGTCTCTGCCCAGGTCCGTGCATACGCGGGCCCGAGATGGTGATCCATCCGAGCCCAGAATTCCGTCAGTCTCATGCCTGCCCGTCATCGTCCTTCGGCGGCGGTCCCCAACCGCCCTGCTGCCCCTGCTGAGGCGCCGACGGACCACCTTGCTGGCCCCAACCACCCTGCTGCTGCGGCGGCTGCTGACCGTAACCCTGCGGCGGCTGACCAGGCTGCTGACCTGGCTGCTGCCCTTGGCCGGGCTGCTGTCCCCAACCACCGGGGCCTTGCTGAGGCGGCTGCTGCGAGCCCCACTCCCCTTGTCCCTGCTGAGGCTGCCCAGGGTACTGCTGCTGACCAGGCTGACCAGGCTGACCAGGCTGACCAGGCTGACCAGGCTGCTGCCCCTGCGGCGGCTGACCCGGGTACTGCCCCGGCTGACCGCCGTACTGCCCTGGCTGTCCCTGCTGACCGCCGTACTGACCAGGCTGCCCGGGCTGGCCGCCGTACTGACCGGGCTGGCCCGGGTACTGCCCACCGGGACCCTGCTGGCCGTACTGCTGCTGACCGAACCCAGGCTGCCCCGGGTACTGCCCCTGGCCGCCGTACTGACCCGGCTGGCCCGGGTACTGCCCCGGGAACTGCTGGCCGTAGCCCTGCTGCCCCTGCGCCTTGCGGCTGCGCAGAATGAAGAACACCGCCGCACCGATCGCCAGCAGCACGAGCACGATGATCAGGATCAGCGCCCACATCGGGAACCCGCCACCGGCCTCGGAGGTCAGCGAGATCTTCCCGAGCTTGTCGACACTGTCGTACGTCGCCGTCCGGCCGCTGATCTTGGCGCCGCTGTCGTGCTCGAGGATCTTGCCCGGCATGGTGATCTTGAAGTTCACCTCCGGCTGACTGCCGGACGGCAGGTTGCTGCCCAGGCTGTCGGCCTCGACCTTCAGCGTGACCTTGTCGCCGTCCTTGGTGAGGGCGATCCCGTCACCACTGGAGCCGCCCATGTCGGAGAACGGCACGTTCTGGAAGGTGCAGTTGGAGCCGACGTACTTGTCGTCCTCGTACGACTTGCACTCGACGCCCTTGGTGGCCGTCGATTTGACGCCGGTCTCGATCTGCTGCCGGATCTTGTCGAGGGACTGGCCGCTGGACTGCAGCAGCTGCTTGTCCACCCCGAGCTTCATGGTCCCCGAGACCGTCTCGTTCGACCCGACCTTCAGGTCGGCGTCGAGCTTGACGCACCCGGTCAGCCCGACCAGGCAGGCCACGACGACGAGGGCTGCACGTACGCGGTTCATCATGGCGCCGATCATTCCAGACGAAGGGGACAACCGGCGCACCGGACGGAAAGCGCGTGCTCACGGTGGGCGATCGGGCGGCTCGTGAAAACTGTCGGCGGGACCCGGCAAGATGGTCGGCGTGAAGAAAACCAGCGCGTTGAGCCGGTTCTCGCCCGCGACCCGGGCGTGGTTCGGCGACGTCTTCGAGGCGGCCACCCCGGCCCAGCTCGAGGCGTGGGACGCCATCACCGCGGGCCGGGACGCGCTGGTGGTCGCCCCGACCGGCTCCGGGAAGACGCTGGCGGCCTTCCTGTGGGCGCTGGACCGGCTGGCCACGACACCGCCGCCGGACGATCCCAAGCTGCGCTGCCGCGTGCTCTACGTGTCACCGCTGAAGGCGCTGGCCGTCGACGTCGAGCGGAACCTTCGCGCGCCGCTGATCGGTATCCGGGAGACCGCCCGCCGGCTCGGTGAGGCGCCGATCGACGTCGAGGTCGCGGTGCGCTCGGGCGACACGCCGGCCAATGAGCGGCGACGGTTCGCGACGCGGCCGTCCGACGTACTCATCACTACTCCCGAGTCCTTGTTCCTGTTGCTGACCTCGCAAGGCCGGGAGTCGCTGCGCGGCGTCGAGACCGTCATCGTCGACGAGGTGCACGCGGTCGCCGGGACCAAGCGGGGCGCGCATCTCGCGCTGACCCTCGAGCGGCTCGACACGCTGCTGCCGCAGCCGGCACAGCGGATCGGCCTGTCGGCGACGGTGCGACCGGTGGAGGAGGTCGCGCGGTTCCTCGGCGGTGAGCGCCCGGTGACTGTCGTGCAGCCCAAGTTCACGAAGCAGTGGGATCTGAGCGTCGTCGTCCCGGTCGAGGACATGGCCGAGCTGGCCGCGACCGAAGTGGAGACGTCAGGATCCGCGGCCGGTCCGCAGCAGCATGCGTCGATCTGGCCGCATGTCGAGGAACACGTCTTCGACCTGATCAGTCAGCACAGTTCGACAATCGTCTTCTCGAACTCACGCCGCCTGGCCGAGCGACTGACCGCCCGGCTGAACGAGATCGCCGCCGAGCGCGCCGAGCTCGAGCTCCCGGAGCTCGGATCGCCCGCGCAGCTGATGGCACAGTCCGGTGGGTCGCTCGCGGCCCCGCCGTTGATCGCGCGGGCGCACCACGGCTCGGTCAGCAAAGAGCAGCGGGCACTGATCGAAGCGGATCTGAAGTCCGGGCGGCTGCCCTGCGTCGTGGCCACGAGCAGTCTCGAGCTCGGCATCGACATGGGCGCCGTGGATCTCGTCATCCAGGTCGAGGCGCCGCCGTCGGTGGCCAGCGGACTGCAGCGCGTCGGTCGTGCGGGTCACCAGGTGGGAGCGATATCGCGCGGGGTGCTGTTCCCGAAGTTCCGCGGCGACCTGATCGACACCGCCGTCGTCGTGCAGCGGATGCGCGACGGCCTGATCGAGAGCTTGCACATCCCGGCCAACCCGCTGGATGTTCTCGCGCAGCAGATCGTGTCGATCGTGTCGCTGGATTCCATCGACGTCGACGAGCTCTTCTCGCTGGTACGACGCTGCGCGCCGTTCGCGACCCTGCCGAGATCGGCGTACGACGGGGTGCTCGACATGCTCTCGGGCCGGTACCCGTCGGACGAGTTCGCGGAGCTGCGGCCGCGGATCGTGTTCGACCGGGTCAGCGGTGAGATCTCGGGCCGGCCGGGCGCACAGCGGCTCGCGGTGACGAGCGGCGGGACGATTCCGGATCGCGGGCTGTTCGGGGTGTTCCTGGTCGGCGAGTCGACGAACCATCGGGTCGGTGAGCTCGACGAGGAGATGGTGTACGAGTCGCGGGTCGGCGATGTGTTCACGCTCGGCGCGTCGAGCTGGCGGATCGAGGACATCACGCACGACCGGGTGCTCGTCTCCCCCGCGCCCGGGCAGCCGGGCAGGTTGCCGTTCTGGAAGGGCGATGCGGTCGGGCGGCCGGCGGAGCTCGGCGCGGCAACCGGCGCGTTCGTACGCACGATGGCGTCGCTGCCCGCGGGCAAGGCGATCCAGCGCGCACGGACCGCAGGCCTGGACGAGTACGCCGCGAACAACCTCGTCTCGTATCTCGCCGAGCAGCGCGACGCGACCAGCCGGGTGCCTGACGACGTGACGATCGTGGTCGAGCGGTTCCGCGACGAGCTCGGCGACTGGCGGGTGTGCGTGCACTCGCCGTACGGCGGTCAGGTGCACGGCCCGTGGGCGCTGGCGATCGCCGCCCGGCTGCGGGATCGCTACGGGATGGACGCGCAGTCGGTGTCCGGCGACGACGGGATCGTGCTGCGACTGCCGGAGACGGACGAGGCGCCGCCGGGCGCGGAGCTGGTGTTGTTCGATCCGGCGGACATCGAGGATCTGGTGACCACCGAGGTCGGTGGGTCGGCGTTGTTCGCGGCGCGGTTCCGGGAGTGCGCGGCGCGGGCCTTGCTGCTGCCACGGCGCAACCCGGGACGACGGTCACCGCTGTGGCAGCAGCGGCAGCGCGCCTCGCAGTTGCTGAGTGTCGCGAGCAAGTTCGGGTCGTTCCCGATCGTGCTCGAGACGCTGCGCGAGGTCCTGCAGGATGTCTACGACCTGCCGGCGTTGAAGGACCTGCTGACCGGGATCAGTGAGCGCCGGATCTCGGTCGTCGAGGTCGAGACGTCCGAGGCATCGCCGTTCGCGAAGTCGTTGCTGTTCGGCTATGTGGGCGCCTTCATGTACGAGGGCGACAGTCCACTCGCCGAGAAGCGTGCCGCCGCGCTGGCGCTCGACCAGAGCTTGCTCGCGGAGCTGCTCGGGCGGACCGAGCTCCGGGAGTTGCTCGACGCCGAGGTCGTGCTGCGGACCGAGGCCGAGCTGCAACGCCTCGCCGAGGACCGCCGTGCGCGGGACGCGGAAGGCCTGTTCGACGTCCTGCGGATCGTCGGTCCACTGTCGTTGCCGGAGGCAACCCAGCGCTGCGTCGACGGTTCGGATGCGGAGTCCTGGCTGACGTCGCTCGCGGCCGCACGGCGCGTCGTCCGGGTGCGGATCGCGGGCGAGCACCGCTGGGCGGTCGTCGAGGACGTGGCCCGGTTGCGCGACGCCCTCGGCGTGCCGCTGCCACCTGGCGTCGCGGAGGCGCACGCCGAGCCGGTCGCCGATCCGCTCGGCGACCTCGTGTCCCGGTACGCGCGGACACACGGACCGTTCCGCGCGATCGACCTCGCGACCCATCTCGGGATCGGAGTCGCGGTCGTCACCGACGCACTGCGACGGCTGAGCGCGGCCGGCCGAGTCGTCGAAGGCGAGTTCCTGCCCGGCGGGATCGCGCTCGAGTGGTGTGACAGCGAAGTCCTCCGGCTGCTGCGCCGGCGCTCGCTCGCCGCGTTGCGAAAAGAGGTCGAGCCGGTCGATCCCTCCGCGTTGGCGCGGTTCCTCCCGGCCTGGCAAGGCATCACGAGCAGCCGCGGCCGCGGGTACGACGTACTTCTCGGCGCGGTCGAACAACTCGCGGGATGCGCGGTGCCGGCGTCGGCGCTGGAATCGATCGTGCTGCCGTCGCGAGTGCCCGGGTATCAGCCGTCGATGCTGGACGAGCTGACCGCGACCGGTGAAGTGGTGTGGGCCGGCTCGGGTTCACTGCCCGGGACGGACGGATGGGTGTCGCTGCATCTGGCGGACAACTGCGACCTGACACTGCCCGACCCGGATCCGGCGTTCGAAATCGGCGAGACGCATCAGGCGGTGCTGGACGCGCTGTCCGGCGGCGGTGCCTTCTTCTTCCGGCAGTTGAGTGACGTCGTCGGATCCAGTTCCGGTGCGATCGACGACGAGACGCTGGTCGGCGTTCTCTGGGACCTCGTCTGGGCAGGGTTCCTGACGAACGACACGTTGACGCCGGTCAGATCGCTCGTCGGCGGCGGTCGCGGCAGTCACCGGACCCGCCGTGCGACCCCACGCGCCCGTCCGGGACGCCCGGTCCGGCCAGGACGGCCCGCGATGCCGTCACGCAGCGGTCCGCCGACGGCCGGTGGGCGGTGGTCGTTGCTGCCGGACCGAAGCTCGGACGCGACCAGGCGCGCGCATGCCGCGGCCGAGACCCTGCTCGATCGCTACGGCATCGTGACGCGGGGTTCAGTGATCACCGAGCGGACGCCAGGTGGATTCGCGGCCGTCTACAAGGTGCTGAGTGCCTTCGAGGAGTCCGGCCGGTGCCGCCGTGGGTACTTCGTCGCAGGGCTCGGAGCAGCGCAGTTCGCACTGCCGGGCGCAGTCGATCGGCTGCGGGCACTCGCCGAGCTACCGACGTCGACGAAGCCCGACGGACCGTTCGGTCCTCCGGGACGGTTCGGGCCGGGTGGCGCACGGACCGGCGGTGCAGCGCGCGGCCGGAAGGACGAGGAGCTCAACGCGCGCGCCGTCGTACTGGCAGCGTCCGATCCGGCCAACCCGTATGGCGCTGCGTTGCCCTGGCCCGAGCGGGAAAGCGCCGGCGGTCATCGTCCTGGCCGGAAGGCGGGCGCTTTGGTCGTGATGGTCGACGGACAGCTGATCGTGTACGTCGAACGTGGCGGGCGGACCGTGCTGAGTTTCACGGAGGATCCAGATCTGCTGCAGCCGGCCGTTGACGCGTTGGCGCTGTCGATCCGGGACGGTCAGCTCGGCAAGCTCAGTGTGGAGACGGCCGACGGAGAGCAGGTTCGCCATACCGCGTTCGGGGACGCATTGGCCAAGGCCGGCTTCCACGCCACGCCACGCGGTCTGCGGCTCCGGGCCTGAAGTAGTCGGTCATGCCCGAAGGAGACACCGTCTGGCGAGCCTGCAAGCGGCTGAATCAGGCTCTTGCCGGGCAGGAACTCGTCCGCACGGACTTCCGGGTGCCGTCATTGGCGACCACCGACCTGAGCGGACGGACGGTGCAGGAAGTCGTTGCGCGCGGCAAGCACATCCTGATGCGGCTGTCCGGTGAGCTCACGCTGCACAGCCACTTCCGGATGGACGGCAGTTGGCACCTGTACCGCCCCGGCGAGCGTTGGCGCGGCGGACCCGACCACGAGATCCGGGTGGTCCTCGAAACCGCGCCATGGACGGCCGTCGGGTACCGGCTCCCAGTGCTCGACCTCGTCGCCACCGGCAAGGAAGACACCGTCGTCGGGCACCTCGGACCGGATCTCCTGTCGCCTACGTTCGATCGCGCACTCGCGATCGCGAACGTCGAGGCCGATCCGGGACGCACCGTCAGCGAGGCGCTCCTCGACCAACGCAACCTCGCCGGGATCGGAAACTTCTATCGCACCGAGGTCTGCTTCCTGCTCGGATTGCACCCGTGGCGCCCGGTCGAGGCTGTCGATGTCCCCGCCGCGATCGACCTGAGCCGCAAGCTGATGAAGGCCAACGTTCGCAACGGAGCCCAGGTCAGCACGGGTATCGACAGGCCGGGGCAACGCTCCTGGGTGTTCGAACGCGCCGGCAAGCCTTGCCGCCGCTGCGGTACGACGATCCTCACGTCCACCCTCGGCGAGCCGACCCGCGAGCGGGTCACCTACTGGTGCCCCGCCTGCCAGCCCGAAGCCTGATTCCTATCGGCGCCCTCCGAAATTGCCCTGTGGACAACGCCTCCGGAGGGAGCGAACACGGATACCTTCTCTGGCGCATCGAACAACTGTTCGAGCGAGAGGAGAGGGTGATGTGCGACAAGTGCGGCGGCCTGGACGACGAGGGGTACTCGCGACAGCTCGAGCGAAATATCCAGACCTACGGCTGGACGATGCAGTTCATCGAGGGCGACGGCAGCCGGAACCCTTCCTTCGGGTACACGCTCGGCCTCAGCCTGTACGGGCATCCGGAGATCATCGTGTTCGATCCGGAGCCGTGTTGTGCCTATTTCGGGCTCAAGCCCCTCGCCTGGGCGGTACTGGAAGGCTCGGTGTTCGACGAGGGCGACGATCTGTCCGGCTTCTTCCCGCCTCCGTATACCGCCGAGCTCCTGCGATTCCCCGACTCGGCACACCACCTGTACACGGCCAACACGATGTTCCGGCAGCCCGGTCAGCCGCCGCTGCCCGCACTGCAACTCGTCTGGCCGACCCGGACGGCACTGATCCAGCCGTCCAGCAGTGGTTCGACTCCCGACGGAGGCGTCCGATGATGACCCGCGGCTCAGGCCGCGGCCACGACCTCGGCCTCGATAGTCGGGTGCGCCAGCACCAGGGCCTCTTCGCGCGCCAGATCTTCGCTCACCTCGGCGAACACCATCGACAACGGCACGTCCAGCGCCATGCAGATGGCGGCCAGCAACTCGCTCGAAGCTTCCTTCTGACCGCGCTCGACCTCGGACAGATAGCCGAGGCTGACGCGTGCGTCGGCAGATACCTCGCGCAGAGTGCGCCCCTGGCGCAGCCGCTTACGCCGCAGCACGTCGCCCAGCAGGCCACGAACCAGCACCATGAGGTTTCTCCCTTCCGCCTGTCCGGTCGCGTCTACTCGCACGGTAGCTCGACCGTAGGAACCAACGGTACCTGTTGCTGGGTCACTACTTCTCGCAATGTCCACCTTCGGTGCGCCGTGCCAGTCTGCCTTACCTGTCCCCATGCTGGTCCCAACACCCCGATCAGTCGAGTTCTTCCGCCACAACTTCTGCACCAAGTTCCAGGACGGCCTGCACACTCCCCCGGCGTACAGCTGCCCGATCACCGCTCAGCTGCAGTTTCCGGACCTGCACCGAGCCCGGTCCGGCGGCGGCGACGTACACCGTGCCGGCCTCGACACCCGCCTGCGGGTCCGGCCCGGCCACACCGGTCGTCGCGAGCCCGTAGTCCGCCCCCAGACGCGCCCGCACACCGCTCGCCAAGGCAGCAGCCGTATCCGGGTGCACCGGACCGACAGCAGCCAGCAGGTCTTCCGGGACGCCCGCAAGCGTCGCCTTCAGGTCAGTCGCGTAGACCACCACGCCACCCCGATACACAGCCGACACCCCCGGCACATCCGTCAGAACCGCCCCGACCATCCCACCAGTCAACGACTCAGCGGTCGCCAGCGTCACGCGACGTTCCAGCAACAACCCCACCAGCCGCTCAACCGCTACCTCGACCCCACCGTCCACGGCCACCTCCGACTCCCAGCACGCGCCAACCCGACACCCACCACCCAACACCACCCCCGCAACCCAACCCATGACATGGCACCCACGACGCGCGGTGGGAGTCGGTCAGTAGCCGACGGCGGACCGGTCCGTTGCCGGTGGCCGTGGCTAGACTCGCTGGAATGCCGGATGTGACTGGTGGTAGCGCGAAGAGCGGGGTGCGTGCAGGTGGTCTCGCGCAGGTTTATCGGCGGTTCGGTGAGGGCGACGCGCTGAAGACTTCGCCGCTGTACGCGCGGATGGCGATTGCGCTGAGCGAGTCACCTGAAGCGCTGCGGGTGATCGAGAACGCGCCGTCACGCCGCCGGCATCCAACGGTAGTCCTCGCCGCACTCCACGACCTCGCCCTCTCCGGCCAAGCCCCCGACCTAGCCGCAGCCATCACCGCAGCAACCGCCGCCACGGCCACCTCAACCACCACGGCCACCTCCGCGGCCACCGCCACCTCGGCGTCCTCTGGTCCTGTCGCGCGAGACGTGGGTGGGCTCGAGTTGGTTGGGGCGGTGGGGGTTGGGGTGATTCTGCGGGATGGGGAGTTGGTTTTGGACGTTGGTGGGCGGCGGAAGGTTCGGGGGGATGAGGGTGGGCGGCATGCGGTGCTGTATCCGGCGATTGCCGAGGTGGCGCGGCGGGTTGGGGCGGGTTCGGTTGGGCTGATTGATGTGGGGCGGCCGGCCGGGCTGAATCTGACGGTTGATCGGGTGGGGATCTCGTACTCCAACGAGCAGACGTTGGGTGACGCGGGTTCAGCGGTGCAGGTGTCTGCCTCGGTGGTGGGTGAAGGACTCGTGCCGCTGCGCGCGATGCCGGAGGTTGCGGCTCGGGTTGTGGTTGATGTCGATCCGGTTGATGTCACTGAGGTGGACGAGGCGCGGTGGCTGCGGGCGTGTGTTCCGCCGGATCACGTCGAGCGGTTGGCGAGACTCGAGGCGGAGCTGGCGTTGGCGGAGGCGGCGCCGCCGGTGCTGGTGCGGGGCGGTGTCGTCGAGGTTCTGCCTGAGGCGATCGCTTCGGTGCCTGACGACGTACTTCCGGTCGTGATCACGACCTGGGCGTTGTCGGGACTGGATCTCGAGGGGCGGTTGCGGTTCCTGCAGCGGCTCGACGAGGCGGCGACCAAGCGGCCGGTGGCGTGGGTGTCGGTCGAGGGGGTCGGGGTCGCGCCGGGGATGCCGACCTTTGGCGACCGGCGGGCATCGGGGCACAGCATTGTGGGTTTGGGCGTGTTCGATCACGCGTCACTGCACGCCACGGGGGTCGGCCGCTGCTGGCTCCGGGGCGAGATGCTCGCCTGGCTGGCCGACCAGTAGATCCATGCACCGGCTCGCTGCCGCTGATCAAGCAGCGAGTGCGGGTTATGGGAGGGGGCGTTTGGCGGCGGCTCTCAGGCGGAGCGCCCGGAAGAGGTAGTCGAGGCCGGTCGCGAGGGTTACCAGGACGGCGGCGGCCATGATCGCCACCGCGGGCCAGTGGACGACTGCCAGGTGTTGCCATGGGAGGAGGTAGAGACCCAGGGCTACGGCTTGGAGGACCGTCTTCAGTTTGCCGCCGCGGCTGGCCGGCATGACGCCGTGGCGGATGACCCAGAAGCGGAGGGCTGTCACGCCCCACTCGCGAACCATGACGACGATGGTGACCCACCACGGGAGTTCGCCGAGGTAGGAGAGGCCGAGGAAGGCGGCGCCGGTGAGGGCCTTGTCGGCGATCGGGTCGGCGATCTTGCCGAAGTTCGTGACCAGGTTCCAGCGGCGGGCGATGTCGCCGTCGAAGCGGTCGGTGACGATGGCGACCACGAACGCGGCCGTGGCGAGGAGGCGGTCGCCGGTGGTGTGGCCGCCGTCACGGAGCAGGAGCCAGACGAACAGCGGCACCAGGACCAGGCGCAGGACCGTGAGCGCGTTCGGCACGTTCCAGGCGCTGGGCGCGTGGAGATGGCCGCCGGCTGCATGCGGCGCCGGGTTCGTCTCCGGGTTGGTCACGCGGTCAGGTTAGCGGCCGGGCGGGCGTCTGGGGCGTTCACGAGTGCCGCGAACTCGGCGATCAGGTCGACGCCGTCGTTCGACACCACCTTCGCGGACACCAGATCCCCCACCCGGACCCCCTCCGGGAGGCCGGTCACCGTCGTGATTCCGTCCACCTCGGGACCCTGGTGCGCGGCCCGGCCCTCAGCCGTCCGTTCCCCCGCGACGGACCCGGCCGCCCCGCTGCCGACGCCCGAGTCGACAGAGTCAGCCGAGTCGAGGGACTCGATGAGGACTTCCAGGAGTTCGCCGATGCGGGATTCGGCTCGGGAGGAGGTCAGGTCCTCGGCGAGGCGGGTGACGCGGTCCAGGCGGTCGGCGATGGTGTCCTCGTCGAGTTTGCCGTCGTACGTCTCGGCCTCGGTGCCGTCCTCGTCGGAGTAGCCGAAGACGCCGATCGCGTCCAGGCCTGCGCGGGAGAGGAAGTCGCAGAGGATGTCGACGTCCTCTTCGGTCTCGCCGGGGAAGCCGACGATGACGTTGCTGCGGATGCCGGCGGTCGGGGCGGCCGCGCGGACCTGGGCGATGAGTTCGAGGAAGCGTTCGGAGTCGCCGAAGCGGCGCATGCGGCGCAAGAGTGGGCCGGAGGCGTGCTGGAAGGACAGATCGAAGTACGGGACGACGCCGGGGGTGGCGGTCATCGCGGTGATCAGGGTGGGGCGCATCTCGGCGGGCTGCAGGTACGAGACGCGGACGCGGGTGATGCCGGGGACCTGGGCGATCTCGCCGACCAGGGTCTCGAGCAGGCGGAGGTCGCCGAGGTCCTTGCCGTAGGAGGTGGAGTTCTCGGAGACCAGGAAGAGTTCCCGTACGCCGTTCTCGGCGAGCCACTCGGCTTCGCGGAGGACCTCGGCGGGCCGACGGGACATGAAGGCGCCGCGGAACATCGGGATCGCGCAGAACGCGCAACGGCGGTCGCAGCCGGAGGCGAGTTTCAGCGGGGCCATCGGGCCGCCGTCGAGGCGACGGCGCATGACGCGAGGGCCGCTGGCGGGGGCGGTCGTGAGGTCGGGAGCGTCGATCTTCAGCTCTTCCGGTGCACCGGTGACGAAGCGTCCCTTGAGCTCACCAGGCGCGTCCGAGGTGGTACCAACCGGCCGCAACGCCTCGGGGATGTGATCACCAAGCACAGGAGTCCGCCCAGCGGCGGCGGTCGCGGTGGTGGGGGCGGTTGAGTCGCCGTGGCCGGGGATTGCGATGCCGGGGGTGGTGTGGCGGTCGGCGGGGGCCAGTGGGAGGAGTTTGCGGCGGTCCCTCGGTACGTGGGCTTGGTGCTTCGTGCCGGCCAGGATCGAGCGGAGGCGGTCCGAGATGTCGGTGTAGTCGTCGAAGCTGAGGACGGCGTCCGTTTCCGGCAGCGCGTCGGCGAGTTGCTCGCCGTACCGCTCGGCGAGGCAGCCGACCGCGACGACTGCCTGTGTGCGGCCGGACTCCTTGTAGTCGGCGGCCGCGAGCAGCGTGTCGACGGAGTCCTTCTTCGCGGCCTCGACGAAGCCGCAGGTGTTCACCACCACCGTGTCCGCCTCAGCGGCGTCGTCGACCAGCCGGAATCCGCCGGCTTCGAGCCGGCCGGCCAGCTCCTCGGAGTCGACATCGTTGCGGGCACAGCCCAGCGTGACCAGGGCGACGGTGGTGGGTGGCGTAGTCATCCCCACGAGTATGACGCGCTGTGCACGTCCGCACCTAACTCAGAAGCGCGCTCACTGGTTGGCGGTGGTCTTGCTGAGGGTGCCGTTCGGGTGCGCGGTGAACTTGTACAGCTTGGTGGGGATCCGCTTGCCGTTGAGGACGACGACGAGGTTGCCGGGGTTGCCGACCGTCACGCGGATGTCGCCGGCGCTGGTGACGGACTGCGCGATTCCCGGGCTGAGCCGACCCTGGAAGAGGCGGCGGTTCTTCCGGTCCCGGATCGTCAGGTACGTACCGTCGCCCGTCGCCGTCAGCCGCAGCGCGGTCTGCAGAGCGGGCGGTTTGGCCGACGTCGGTTTCTTGGTGGGCTTCACCGTCGGCTGCGGCGGCGCCTTCGGGGTCGGCGTCGTGACCGTCGCCGTCGTGGTCGCGGTCTTGGACGCGTTCGCCTCGATGTCGCTGGGCAGGGTGAAGAGCCGCACCATGCCCCAGCCCATCAGGATGACCAGGATCGCGCCGACCACGAGGGCCCAGCGCGGGCGGGCCGGTCGCAGGGTCGGGGCCTTCGCCGCGGCGCGTTCCTCGCGCCGGGACTTCTCCTCCTCGACGGCGTGTTCGGCGTCGAAGCTGGCGAGCAGCGGTGCGGGGTCGGCCTTGACCACGCGAGCGATCGACCGGATGTGTCCACGGGCGTAGAAGTTCCCACCGCAGCGGGAGAAATCGTCGGCCTCCATGGCGATCAGCAGCCCGGATCTGATCCGGGTGGCGGCGCTCAGCTGCTCGATCGTCATGTCGGCCCGTTCGCGGGCCGCCGTGAGCTCGCTGCCGATGCTCACGTCCCCACCGTCCTCTCCTCGTCCGACCTGTTCTCGCGCACAATCGACAGCCGGTGCATCGATATCAACACCACGACATCAACTCAACGGCCTGGGTTCGACGGGGTCACGGACGAGTCAGAGCTGTTCCCTGACCGGACATCTGGCATCGGCCAGCATGTGCAGTGCCTGCACCACTTCCCCGTTGGACGGCCGCGCCGTCAACCCGAACGGTATCGCGAGTGAGGATCCGGTCAGGCGGCGGTTCGCATCGGTTGTCTTGCGGGTCGAACTCGGCATCGCACCGAGGACGGGCCCAGGATCCTGCAGGTGTACGGCGATCCGCCCGTCGTCGAGCGGATGCCGGCGCTGCAGCACCGTCACCTCTTCGATGTCCTCCCACCGGGTACCCACCCATTCGCTGCCGATGCGCAGCCGGATGCCGACGTCGTCGGCGACCAGCATGTCCCCCACGGTCAGCGCGCGGGCGCAGACCACGGCGAGTACGGCGAACGCGGCCGCCACGATCCAGCGCAGGATGCCGGCCGGACTCGTGGACGCCGACGCCGCGAAGCCGATCGCGACCAGCGCCGCACCGGCGGCCAGTCCGCCGTGCACCCGCTGGGAGGCGCGAACGGTGAACGGCACCGGCTCGGGGTCGACGCCGAATCTGTCCTGCCTGGGCAGTGCACTCGCGGCGGTCACGGGTCTCACTCTCCTCGGAGGGTGGTGATGAAGTCCTCTAGGTCGTCGGGCTTGACCAGCACGTCCCGGGCCTTGGAGCCCTCACTGGGACCGACGACGCCGCGGCTCTCCAGGATGTCCATCAGCCGGCCGGCCTTGGCGAAGCCGACGCGGAGCTTACGCTGCAGCATCGACGTCGAGCCGAACTGGGTGGAAACAATCAGCTCCGCCGCCTGCACCACCAGGTCGAGGTCGTCGCCGATCTCGTCGTCGAGGTCCTTGCTCGGGCCGGGCGCCGCGGTGACGTCCTCGCGGTACGTCGGCTGCAACTGCTCCTTGCAGTGCTCGACCACGGCGCGGATCTCGGCCTCGTCGACCCACGACCCCTGGATCCGCATCGGCTTGCTCGCGCCCATCGGCAGGAACAGGCCGTCACCCTGACCGACCAGCTTCTCGGCGCCGGGCTGGTCGAGGATGACCCGGCTGTCGGCCAGCGACGAGGTCGCGAACGCGAGCCGGGACGGCACGTTGGCCTTGATCAGACCGGTGACGACGTCCACCGACGGCCGCTGCGTGGCGAGCACCAGGTGGATGCCGGCGGCCCGGGCCAGCTGGGTGATCCGGACGATCGAGTCCTCGACGTCGCGCGGCGCGACCATCATCAGGTCGGCGAGCTCGTCGACGATCACCAGCAGATACGGGTACGGCGTCAGCACCCGCTCGGATCCCGGTGGCGGCTTCACCTTGCCGCCGCGGACCGCCTTGTTGAAGTCGTCGACGTGCCGGAACCCGAACGCCGCGAGGTCGTCGTACCGCATGTCCATCTCGCGGACGACCCACTGCAGCGCCTCGGCCGCCTTCTTGGCGTTGGTGATGATCGGCGTGATCAGGTGCGGGATGCCCTCGTAGTTGTTCAACTCGACCCGCTTCGGGTCGACCAGGATCATCCGCACCTCGTCGGGTGTGGCGCGCATCAGGATCGACGTGATCAGCGAGTTGACGAACGAGGACTTACCCGAGCCGGTGGCGCCGGCGACCAGCAGGTGCGGCATCTTCGCCATGTTGGCGACCACGAACCCGCCCTCGACGTCCTTGCCCAGGCCGGCCACCATCGGGTGGTGGTCGTTGCGTGCGGTCGCCGACCGGACCACGTCACCGAGGCTGACGGTTTCCTTGTCGGTGTTCGGGATCTCGATGCCGATCGCGGACTTGCCAGGGATCGGCGACAGGATCCGGACGTCGGCCGAGGCGACGGCGTACGCGATGTTCTTGGAGAGCGCGGTGACCTTTTCGACCTTCACCGCGGAGCCGAGCTCGACCTCGTACCGGGTGACTGTCGGGCCACGCGTGTAGCCGGTGACCTGCGCGTCGATGCCGAACTGCTCGAACACCTCGGTCAGCCGGTCGACCACCGCGTCGGACGCCTTGGTCCGCGCCTTGTGCACCGAGCCGGGCTTGAGCATCTGCCCGTCGGGCAGGGTGTACGTGATGTCGCCGGACAGGCTGAGCTGCTCGACACGCTGCGGCAGCGGCGTGTGAGGCGGCGGCTCCGGCGCCGGTTGCTTGCTCGGAGCGGGCGCCTCGAAGGCAGGCTCGACGGCAGCGGCAGCAGCTGCGTCATCGGAGCCGTCGACGTCGTACGCCTCCTCCTCGGCCGCCGGCTTCGCCTTGGCCTTGCGGCCGCGCTTCGGGGTCTCCCCGAGCACCGGCGAGTCGTACGGCTTGAGAGTCGGCTCGCTCTCCTCTTCGAGCTCGGCCTTGGCGCGCCGCTGCTTGCGGGTCAGCCGGACCGTGTCGTCGGTCGGAGCCGCGATCACGGACGGAGCGTCCTCGGGCAGTTCTGTGCGTCCCATCAGTACGTCGAACGCCGCCCGGAACCGCAGCGGGATCGCGTACACCGGCGTCCCGGTGATCACCAGGGCGCCGAAGATCGACAGCAGCACCAGCAGGGGCGCCGCGACGTACTGCGTGAGCAGGTCGGAGAGGAACGACGAGACGAAGTACCCGATCGCGCCGCCGGCGTCACGCAGCGGTCCGTCGGCCGGGTTGCTCGGCCGGGGCAGGCCGTTGGCGATGTGGATCAGGCCCAGTACGCCGAGGCACACCGCGGTCCATCCGATGACCTGACGGCCGGCCGGGCCGTTGCGGTCGGGGTGCCGCAGCGTGCGGATCGCGATGACGACCAGCATCAGCGGCAGGGCCCAGCCGAGCATGCCGATACTGCCGCCGACCACGGTTCGTACGCCGTCGCCGACCGAACCCGGCAGGTCCCACCAGATAGCGGCGGCCACGACGACCGCGAGGCCGATCAGGAACAGGCCGGCGCCGTCACGGCGATGCTCCGGCTCCAGGTCGCGGGCGCTGTGACCGATCCCCCGCACCATGCTGCCGAGCAGGTGCGCGATGCCGATCCAGACCTTCACCACCCCGCGACAGAGTGCGAGCATGGCGGCCGCGAACGGGCCCGGTCCGCTGTTTTTGGGCGTGCTGGTCCGCGCGGCGGTGGTTCCACCGCGCTTCGTGCTCTGCCCACGCTTCTGGGCGCCTGACGGACGGGAGCGTCCACCGGCAGCCGAACGGGCCGTGCTCGGCCGTTTAGCTGCCGACTTCTGCGCCCGCGCCGGGGAAGACGTGCGGGTCGCCATATTGATCAGGCTACCCCGACTACCCCTTGAGTCCCATGTGTCACACGCCGATCACGCTGCCCCATCCGTAGCGTCACGACACGTGCGTTCGCCGTCGCAGCCGCTCCAGGTGCCACAGAACGACGTACCACGCGAGCGCGGCCAGACCGCCGGACACGAGGCCGGACAGCACCAGCCGTACGGCGGTCTCGCCCGCGAGCTCACCATCCACCCGGCCGAGTTCCACGACCGCACCGACCACCCCGAAGACGACCAGGGCGCCGAGCACGAGGTATCTCACCCAAGCGGGCACACCAGGTGTGACTGCCGATGGCGACGTACGGCGGTACCAGCGGTAGAGCCAGATCGCGAGGACGAGGCAGCCGCCGACCGTGCTGACGTACTGGAGGATGCGGTTCACGTCCCAGGCTCCCGTGACCTGTGCACGGAAGACGTCCGGGAACTGGCGGACGAAGTACCCGTCGCCGTGGGTGAAGGAATCCCAGACCACGTGAGTCAATGCGCCCAGGACGGCTGACAAGAAGGTCCAGAACAGGAGCGTGGCGCTGGGGAGGCGGGGTCTGCCAGGTGCAGGTAGGCGCGCGGCGAGCGCGGGTGGCGCGAGAGCCGTCAGGGGTCGCCTCAGGACCAACTCGAAGACGGCGAGGAGCAGGAGCGCCAGCAGCGGGTCGAGCCAGAAGGCTGAGGTGAACGTGTGGGTGAGCGTCAGGGTGAAGTTCCCGTTGATCTGCTGTGTGGCGATCCGGTAGATCGGGCCGACGTACAGCAGGTCAGGCGCCACCGCACCGGCGACCAGGGCCGACGCCACGAGAGGCCGGCGGACCAGTGGGAGGACGGCCGCAGGATGGGCGAGGGTGAACGGCACGGCGGCAGCCTAGAAGCGAAGCAGGTCTCGTTACGCGCCCGTGGTCCCGTCGAGTTGCTCCCGTAAGAGATCGGCGTGGCCGCAGTGGCGGCCGTACTCCCCGATCAGGTGGATGTAGATCATCCGCAGCGTCGACTCCGTGTCCTTGAACGTGAAGCGTTCGTCGAGCGAGTGACCCGCCGCAGCGTCGTCGGAGAGCTTCCACTCGGCGATCAGCCCGTCGTACGCCGCCTGCGCCTCAGCAGGGTCGATCAACTCGAAGTCCGCGTCCTTGCCGAGCTCCGGCGCGAAGAGCGGCTCGGCGGGCTCGTCGGCGAAGTGGATGCGGAACCAGATCCGCTCGACCTTGGTCAGATGCCTGATCAGGCCCACCAGCGACAGGTTGGACGGCGGCGACGGCCGCTCGGCCAGCTGCTCAGCGGTCAGCCCTGCGCACTTGAAGAGCAGTGTGGTGCGGTAGAACTGCAGATAGCCGTGCAGCAGTTCCGCTTCGGGTGCGGTCAGCGAGCCGTCCGGTCGCTCGACGGCAGGTGCTCTCCAGGTCATCGAATTCCTTGTCTCGTCCCACGATGTGTGCAGCCATCTCATCACATGAGATACGCACTGGCGGTGCCCGTAGCCCGTTCGTTACCGTTCTCGGCAGGTCATGAGTGTCAGCGACAAGCCCCGGCTAGCTGGCCGGCAACCCTCCTCCGCGGTGGGGTGCCCCGGGTGAAGACCAGGCCGTGCGGATACCCCGCTCGGCAAGTGCGGACTTCCCTGGGAGCAGCATCATGTCGATCCTGTCCATTCTCGAGCCGGCCAGTACGACGTCTCCGCGGCCGGCGATCGCCCGGCTCGCGACCGGCAGCATTCCCGCCACGGTCGGTTCGGACCTCCTGGTCCCGCTCGCCGACGGGCGGGTCACCGACTACGCGAACTTCGACCACGGTGCGAGCGCGCCGTGTCTGGAGTCCGTCCGGGCCAGTGTCGAGGCCGCGCTGCCGTCGTACGCGTCGGTGCACCGCGGCAACGGGTACGCCTCGCGGATCACCACCCAGTGGTACGAGCGGGCGCGCGCCGAGGTGCACGCCTTCGTCGGAGCCCGGGCGGACGACCAGGTGGTCTTCACCCGGCAGACCACCGACGCCTTGAACCTGCTGGCCCGCGCAGTGCCGGCGGACGCGACCGTGATCGTGTTCGAGTCCGAGCACCACGCGGCGCTGCTGCCCTGGCCGGCCGAGCGGACCGTACGCCTCGCCGCACCCGCGAGCCCGGCCGAGGCTGTGACCCGCGTCGCCGACGCGCTCCGCCAGGCGCCCGAGGGCCCGCGGCTCGTGGTGATCACCGGCGCGTCCAACGTCACCGGTGAGATCTTCCCGATCGCCGACATCGCCAAGGTGGCCAAGGCGCACGGCGCGCGCGTCTGCCTGGACGCCGCGCAGCTCGCCCCGCACCGCCCGGTCGACATCACCCTCCTGGATGTCGACTGGGTGGCGCTGTCCGGTCACAAGCTCTACGCGCCGTACGGCGCGGGTGCGCTGATCGGCCGCGCCGACTGGCTCGACGCCGCCGACCCGTACTTGCACGGCGGCGGCGCGACCCACGCCGTCACCAGCGACACCGTGGTGTGGACGACCGGTCCGGCCCGGCACGAGGGCGGCTCCCCGAACGTCATCGGCGCCATCGCGCTGGCGAGTGCCTGTGCCGCGATCAGCAAGCACCGGGACGCGATCGAGCAGCACGAGCGCAGCGTGCTGGCGCGTCTGCGCACCGGCCTCGCCCAGATCCCGGGCGTCACGACGTACTCGATCTTCGGTGAGGACGCGGACCGGGTCGGCACCGTCTGTTTCACGGTCGCCGGTCTGACCTCGACGCTGGTGTCGGCGGCGCTGAGCGCCGAGTACGGCATCGGCGTCCGGGACGGCAAGTTCTGCGCGCACCCGCTGGTCGGCCACCTCCTCGCCGGCTCCCCCGAGCACGGTACGGCGGTCCGCGCCAGCCTCGGCCTCGGGACGACCCGTGAGCACGTGGACCGGCTCGTCGGCGCCGTACGCACGCTCGCCACGACCGGCCCGCGCACGGAGTACACGGAGAGCGCCCACGGCTGTCAGCCGGCCGACGACCCGCGGGACCTTCAGGCCCCGCGGATCTGGTAGCCACAAGCAGCCCTCCTACTGCTCAGGAGGTACGAGACCTACGTGGTGAGCAGCGAACGCCAGTAGGTCCGCCCACTCCGCCGCGATCATCGCGGCGGGCTTTCCGAAGCCATGGCCGGTGTTGACCTCGACCCGAGTCAAGACGGGCTGCGGACCGGTCTGGGCATGCTGCAGCGCCGCGATGAACTTGTGGCTGTGCAACGGAACCACGCGGTCGTCATGGTCGCCTGTGGTCACGAGAGTTGCCGGGTACGCCGTACCGTCGCTGACGCGATGCAGTGGCGAGTACGCCAGCAGGTCCTCGAACTGCTCCGGATCGTCCGGCAGACCGAAGTCGGACGCCCACGCCGCTCCCACGGTGAACAGGTGGAACCGCAGCATGTCCAGGACGCCCACACCGGGCAGCGCGACTGCGAAGAGGTCCGGCCGCTGCGTCATGACCGCGCCGACGAGCAGTCCGCCGTTGCTGCGGCCGTGGATGGCCAGCTGCTCCGGAGTTGTCACGCCGGTGTCCCGCAGGTGTTCGGCGACGGCGATGAAGTCGTCGAACACGTTCTGCTTGTTCTTGAGCCGCCCGGCGTCGTGCCACTCGGACCCGTACTCACCACCACCACGCAGGTTCGTGATGACCAGTACGCCGCCTGCCGCAAGCCAGGCCGGCCACCCGGGCCGGTAGTCGGCCTCGACCGGGATGCGGAACCCGCCGTACCCCCACATGAGCGTCGGACGCGGCGCCTCGAAGTCCAGGTCGGACCGGGTGATCAGGAAGTACGGCACGTTGCGGCCAGGAGCAATGCGGCGCGTGACAGTGACCTGTGGCGGCGTGAAGCCCCCAGAGCCACGGACCAGCTCCGGCAACGCGCGTACGTCGCCTGACCCGGTCGAAACGGCGTACGACAGCGTGGGGTCGGTCGTCGTCGACAGCCCGACGAACAGCTCGTCGTACTCCGCTCCGGCGTTCAGGCCGACCACTCCCCCGCCAGGTACGTCGACGACGCGCTGGCCGGACCCATCGAGCGCGTAGAGCGTCAGCACCGGCTGCGCGTCGACCAGCGTCAGCGTGGCCAGACCGTCCGCCGTACCGCGGACTGCCTGCAGTGTCGACTCTCCCTCCGGGATGAGGTCGGTGAACTCCCCGTCCAGCGTCGAGAGCACCACACGCCCGCGCGACGCGTCCCGGTCGGTCCGCAGGACGAGCTGGTCGCCGGACATCCGGACGAACGCGATCTCGTCCACGAACTCGTCGACGACCTTCACCGGCTCGCCCAGCCCGTCCGAGCTGATCGAGTACACCCAGAGCCGCGTGCTCGGGTCGGTGCCTTCGAAGATGTGGACGACCAGGTAGCGGTCGTCGTCGGACACCTCGGGCGTGATGAAGTACTGGTCGTTGTCCGGGAAGCTCAGCACCAGCTCGTCCTCGGACTGCGGCGTGCCGACCCGGTGCAGCATCAGCCGCCCGCCGCTGAGCGACTTCGTCTCGGTCCCCTCACTGCGCCCGCTCGCCGGGTAGTGCAGGTACAGGTACGCCGAACTGTCCGGGAGCCACGTCGCCTCGCTGAACTTGGCTTCCGACACCACGTCCTCGACCGGCGAGCCGGTGGCGATGTCGAGCAGCCGGAACGTCGTCCAGTCGCTGCCGCTCTCGTTGATGCCGTACGCGAAGTACTTCCCGTCCGGCGAGACGGTGAACGACCCGAGCGAGTCGGTGCCGTCCTCGGAGAGGGTGTTCGGGTCGATCAGCACGCGGCCGCGGGACAGCAGCTCGTCGAGCGAGTCGGCAACGTAGATCACGTCCTGTGCCTGCGTGCCGTCGTTGCGCCCGACGAAGTACCAGCCCGCCTTCTTGACCGGTACGCCGGCGCGTGGGCGCGCGAGGATCGCGGCCATGGTCGTCTGGAACCAGGCTCGCTCCGGATAGCCCGAGAGCTCGGCCTGCGTGAACGAGTTCTGCCGGCTGACCCAGTCCTGGGTGTCGGCGGAGTCAGGGTCTTCCAGCCAGCGGTACGGGTCGGCGATCTGGTGCCCGTGCAACGTCTCGACCACATCGTCGCGGCGGCTCTCCGGATAGGTCATGCTGACAAACCTAGCTGGTGACGGTCAGACTGCGAGCGTGAATAACGACCTGCTCCTGAGGGCCGCTGCGGTGGCCGGTGAGCGGGTGCGCCTCGACGTACTCCGGCAGGTCGCCGGCCTGCCGCCGAACGACTTCCTGGACGCCCTGGACGCACTGGTCCGTGCCGGCGCTCTGGTCGTCACAGCGGGCGAGGCCTGGTTCGCCGACGAGTCCGTACGCCGGGACGCCGAGGCACGACTGCCCCTCACAGCGCGCTCCGACCTGCACCGCCGTACGGCTGAGGCTGTTGACGCACCGACCGAGGCGCAGCGGCACTGGTCCGCGGCCGTCGCAGTGACACCGGATGCACGAGAACGAGCACGGCTGCAGCTCGAGCTGGCACAGGCAGCTGTCAAAGCTGGCGACCTATCGGCAGCGCATGTGGCCGCGCAGGCCGCAGTCAGGGCGGCCCGCAACGAGCAGGACCTCGACCTGCTCGCAGACGCGGCGGTTGCGTTGGAGCCGATCGGCCAGTCCGTGTGGGACGGCGACATCCACCAGTGGTGCACCGAGGCGCTCGCAGCGTCCAGCCACTCAACAGAGACCAGGGTCCGGCTGCTTGCCCGGCAGGCGCAGGCGGCCGTCTACCTCGGCCGCTGGTCAGAGGCCTTGACCGCGAGCAGAGCGGCCCTTAGCGAGGCAGTGGACATCCCAGACGACGACCTCCTGGTCGAGGCGCTCACCGCACGCCAACTGGCCACCAGCGGACCGGACGACGTGGAGGAACTGACCGCCGCAGCACGCCGCATGATCGAGCTCGGTACGTCGACCGGCCGCGCCGAGATCGAGCTCCGCGGACGCCTGTGGCAGGTGGACGCGCTGTGGTACTCCGGCGACCTGGCCGCGATCGGAGGCGAGACAGGACGACTGGCGAGCTGTGCCGGCCGCGTCAACGGGCCACACGGGCGCTGGCACGTACTGCTCACGCAGGCGTCGCTCGCACTGGCCAGAGCCGAGTTCGAGGACGCAGAGGCTCTGCTCGACGAAGCACTCGCGGTGTTCCGCAGCATCGGCCACCCGGCAACGCATGGCGCCGAAGTCGCGTTCCGGATGCTGCTCGGCCACCACCGAGGCCACTCCGCCGAGTTGCTGGGCAGTGCGATCTGGCAGTTCGGGACCGATGCCCGCTGGGATCTCGCCGCCCGTCTCAACCGCGCCTTCGTCCTCGTCGATGCCGGCCGTCTCGAAGAGGCGGCCGCCCTGTACCAACGCTGCGGTGATCCAGAGTCCTGGCCGAGCTGGCGCGCCGGCGAACTACTGCTGCACACCATCGGCGCCCGCGTGGCAGCCGCGGTCGGCGCGACCGCCGACGTACGCCGCTTCCGCGACTGGCTGGAACCACACCGTGGCCGGTACGTCGTCGCCGGTGCTGGTGCGACCAACTTCCTCGGTCCGGTCGAGCTGGTGCTCGGTGCATGTGCTGCCGCGCTAAATGAATGCGATGCGGCCGTTGCGGACCTCCAGAAGGCCGGTGCGCTGTGTCGGTCTATCGGTGTGCCTGGCTTCGCGGTCGAGGCCGCCTGCCTGCTGGCCGAGGTCTACGAGCAGTCCGGTGATGTGGCACAGGCCCGTGCACTGACCGCCGAGACACTGCCGCTCGCGAAGACGCTAGGGATGACTCCGTGGGTCCAGAGACTGACAACGCCTACCGGCCCGTTGAGCCAGCGGGAGCGCGAGGTCGCCGATCTGGTCGCCAAGGGCCTCAGCAACCGTGAGATCGCCGCCGCACTGGTCATCTCCGAACGAACCGCCCAGAACCACGTCCAGCACATCCTCACCAAGCTCGGCTTCGCGAACCGTGCCCAGGTCGCTGCCTGGGTGAGTAAGGGATGAGCATTTCGGACGATGCGCCACGTCACCGTGCGGCGGACGCTGAGGACCATGACGCGACACGACCAGACCGGCGCCGACCTCGACCTGTGGGACCAGGTCACCAGCGCCTACTTCACTGAGCGCCTGCACCTCAGCACAGAGCACCGCAGCACAGAGCACCGCAGCACAGAGCACCGCAGCACAGCACCAGGCGTGGACCTGTACATCGACCCCATCTGCCCGTACACGTGGGTGGTGGCCTGCTGGCTACGGGAGGTCGCCCAGTACCGCGACCTCGACCTCCGGTACCACGTGATGAGCCTGCTCCTGCTCAACGAAGGCCGCGACGACAGCTACAGCCGGCAGCTCGGCGCGTCGACGGGCCCGTCGAGGGTGGCGACCGCAGTCGTCACGCACCACGGCAGTGAAGCGTTCCGGACCTGGCACGGTGCGTTCGGCGACCTGATCTTCGACCACTGGCGGTATCCGACGCCAACGGAGTACCGCGACGCCTCGGCAGCAGCTCTGAGCGAGGCCGGACTGCCCGCCGCACTCGTGGACGCGGCCGACACCACGGAGTACGACGACGCACTGCGCCGCAGCCACAACGCAGGAACCCGTCCGGTGGGGATCGACGGCGGTACGCCGGTTGTGCACATCGACGGCGCCGCGTTCTTCGGACCGGTTCTGAACGCGGTCCCCCGCGGCGACGACGCAGTGCGTCTGTTCGACGGCGTACGGCTGCTTGCGGGCTGTGCCGACTTCTACGAACTCAAGCGCACGCGCACCACACCGCCCGATGTGAGCTACCGTCCGATGGAGGGGAAGGCATCACGATGAACGACGACGAACTCTGGGCCGCGATCGATGCCCAGCGCCTGCGTACCGCCGACCTGCTGGCAACGCTGGCGCCGGCCGACTGGTCGCATCGGTCGCTGTGCGACGGCTGGACCGTGCGCGACGTCGCCGGCCACCTCACCCTCCAGCAGATGACCCTGGGTGACGGCCTCCGCCTCGCACTGAAGCATCCGGGCCTCCACAGCCTCAACTGGATGATCCAGACCTCCGCCCGCGACCAGGCCGCCCTGCCGACCGAACAAATCATCGGAGCGATCCGCGGCATGGTCGGCTCCCGGAGGCACAACCTCGGCGTCACTCCGCGCGAGACCCTGATCGACATCGTCGTTCACGGGCAGGACATCGCGATCCCCATCGGCCGGACGCTCCCGGTGCCGCCGGAGGTGGCTGCGACGGCCGCCGAACGTGTCTGGGAGTGCCGGGGCACGCGGCTGTCCAAGGTCTTCAAGCCGGTGCCGTACGACGGCCTGAAACTGGTCGCCGACGACGTCGACTGGAGTGTGGGCGACGGACCGGAGCTCCGCGGCCCGGTCCTGTCGCTGCTCCTGCTGCTCACCGGCCGCCGGGTTGTCCTGCCGCAGCTGGACGGTCCCGGCGCCGCAGCACTGCAACGGGTATGACGTCGTACCCACCGGCTCCAGTGGGCGGCATCCCGCGCAGGCGCTGGAGCCGGTGAGCACGACTGGCCCTCACGAACGGGCCGGGGTGATGTCCTTGGTCCAGAGCACGTCGCCGAACAGGTTCCGCAGCGAGACCGTGAACACGCCGGTCCGCGGGTCGATCCGGGTGTGCCCGAAGAACTGGTTGCCGCTGGCCGGCGACTGGCTCGGGAAGTCCGCCGCCTTCGAGAACACGACCTCGGGGCCGAAGGTGCTGTCGAGCGCGTTCGGGCCGAACACACCCGCGTTGATCGGCCCGGCCACGATCTCCCAGAACGGGTCGAAGTCGGTGAACGCCGCCCGCGACGGGTCGTAGTGGTGCGCCGCGGCGTAGTGCACGTCGGCGGTCAGCCAGATCGCGTTGCGGACCTTGCGCTTCTTGAACTGGCTGAGCACCCAGGCGATCTCGTGCTCGCGACCGCCGGGCGCCCCCGGAAGACCGTTCGCGACCGCCTCGATCAGGTCACCGTCCGGGACCAGCAGGCCGAGCGGCATGTCGCTGGCGATCACCTTCCAGGTCGCCCGCGACGCCGCGACCTCACGCACCAGCCAGGCGGCCTGCTCGGCGCCGAGCATCGCCACCGGGCCGACGGTCGACGGCACCGGGTTCGCGCCGCGGAAGGTACGCATGTCCAGGCAGAACACGTCGAGCAGCGGGCCGTGGCTCACCTTTCGGTAGATCCGGTCCCGCCCACCCACGTGCTCCATCGGCAGGTACTCGAGAAACGCCTTCTTCGCCCGCGCCGCGAGAACGTCGACCCGCCGCTCGGTGTACCGCGCGTCGGTGATGATCTCCCCCGGGTACCAGTTGTTCAGCGTCTCGTGGTCGTCCCACTGCGCGACCAGCGGTACGTCGGCGTACAGCGCGCGCACGTTGTCGTCGAGCAGGTTGTACTTGTACCTGCCGCGGTACTCGGCCAGCGTCTCGGCGACCTTCGAGACCTCCTCGGTCACCACGTTCTTCCACACGGTGCCGTCGGCAACTTTCAGCTCGGCCTGGATCGGGCCGTCGGCGTAGATGTTGTCGCCGGAGTGCAGGAAGAAGTCCGGCCGGGTCTCGTGCATGGCCTTGTAGGCGATCATCCCGCCGAGCTCTGGGTTGATGCCGTACCCCTGGCCCGCGGTGTCACCCGTGAACACGAAGGACACCGGCCGGTTGCGCCCAGGCGTACTGAACGAACCGTCCAGCGTCTCGCCGATCCGGCCGCTGGAGTCCTCGAAGCCGAGCCGGTAGTCGTAGCGCTGCCCCGGGCGCAGACCGCGCAGCGGCAGTCGCGCGGTGAAGTCGTCCGCGCCGTCCGTCTTCGGGCCGCGCAGGCAGATCGCCCGGTCGAAACGGCCGTGGCTGGTCAGCTGGACGACCAGCCGGCCGGGCCGGTCGGCGCGCGACCAGACGACGCCCGAGTTCGGCGTCACGTCGGCGCTCGCGACACCGGACGGCAGCGCGGCCCGGTCACGGCGGACGAGATTGGGTGCCCCAACGGCCACCCCCGGTACGGCGAGGGACGCACCGGCGACGGTGGACGCGGCAAGGAGTTGGCGGCGACTCAGTTTCATGACCCGAAGGTGCTCCCCGCTGATGACGGCCAGGTGACAGCCGGGCGAACTGAGCCTCAAATCACCTGCGGGCCTCGGCCACCGCCTTGCGTGCGGCTACCTGGCGTGGTTCCGTTGAAGTACTCAGCACCTTCTCGTGACGCTGCCCCAGACCTGGTAGCGCATCAGCCGATGCACTATTGGAACCGGGGCGTTCTCATGTCACAGCTTCTCGCCGAAGAGCACGACCCGTTGCGGGCTCAGCACAAGTACACGAACCTCTACACCGACCTGCTCCGGACCGTCCGCGAACTCGGACTCCTCCGGCGGCGTCGCGGGTACTACTTCACCCGGATCGGCCTGGTGCTGGCTGCCTTCGCCGGGGTCTGGGTCGGCGTCGGGCTGCTCGGCAACTCCTGGTTCCAGCTGCTGATGGCAGGTGCACTGGCGCTGGTCCTTACGCAGGTCGCCTTCCTCAGCCACGACAGCGCGCATCGCCAGGTCTTCGACTCGGCCGCCTGGAACGACTGGACCGCGCGCCTGCTGGCCGGTGGCCTCGTCGGCATCAGCGCAGCGTGGTGGAAGTCGAAGCACAGCCGCCACCACGGTGCGCCGAACCAGCTGGGGAAGGACCCCGACATCGCCATCGGCGTCGTCGCGTTCACCCCTGAGCACGTCGGCCGGCGCAAGGGCTTCCGGGCGTGGCTGACCCGCCGCCAGGGCTGGCTGTTCTTCCCGCTGCTGACCCTCGAAGGCCTGAGCCTGTACGTCGCGAGCATCCAGCACCTCTTCCGCCGCGGAACGAGCACCGTTGAGCGCGTCGAGGCCGCGATCGTGGTGACCCGGCTCGCCGGATATCTCACCGTGCTGTTCCTCGTCCTGCCGATCGGCAAGGCCGGAGCGTTCCTCGGGCTGCAACTCGCCGTGTTCGGCGTCTGCCTCGGCGGCTCGTTCGCCCCGAACCACAAGGGCATGCCGCTGGTCCCGAAGACGATGAAGCTGGACTTCCTGCGCCGCCAGGTGCTGATGTCGCGCAACATCCGCGGCGGCGTGTTCACCGACTTCGCGATGGGCGGCCTGAACTACCAGATCGAGCACCACCTGTTCCCGAGCATGCCGCGGCCGACGCTGCGCAAGGTCCAGCCGATCGTCCGCGAGTACTGCGAACTGCACGGCATCAAGTACACCGAGGTCGGCCTGTTCACGTCGTACAAGATCGTCGTCGGCTACCTGAACAACGTCGGTCTCCGCGCCCGGGACCCGTTCGACTGCCCGCTGGCCTCGCAGTACGGGCGATAGCACTTTGCCAACCCGACCTCGTCGGGTCACGTGTCCGCATGTCCGACGTTGCGTGAGGTCACTAGGCTGACCGGCGTGAGCGCCCAGCAGCAGTACGTCAGCCTCTACACCGATCTCCTGCAGACCGTCCGCGACCTCGGTCTGCTGAGGCGGCGGCAGGGCTACTACGTCACCCGGATGAGCATCGTCCTGGGTGCCTTGCTCGCGGTCGTCGCGTGCATGATCCTGCTCGGCAACTCCTGGCACCAGCTCTGGCTCGCCGGCGCCCTGGCGCTCGTGCTGGTGCAGGTGGCGTTCCTGAGCCACGACAGCGCCCATCGGCAGATGTTCCACTCGAACGCGCGCAACGACTGGACCGCGCGGATCCTCGCCGGCGGCGTCCTCGGCATGAGCGTCAGCTGGTGGCGCGCCAAGCACAACAAGCATCACGCCGCCCCGAACCAGGCGGACCGCGATCCCGACGTACAGCTCAAGGTGCTCGCGTTCACCCCCGACGCCGTCACCGAACGCGGGCCGATCGGCCGCTGGTTCGCCGCGCGGCAGGGCTGGCTGTTCTTCCCGCTCCTCACGCTCGAGGGCGTCGGCCTGCACGCCTCCAGCCTCACGCACCTGCTGCGCCGCGGCGCGACCCGCGCGGACCGGATCGACGCCGCGGTCGTCGCGTCGCGGATCTCGCTGTACGTCGCCGCGCTCTACTTCCTGCTGCCGCCCGGGAAGGCCAGCGCGTTCCTCGGGCTGCAACTCGCCGTGTTCGGGGTCTGCCTCGGCGCCGCGTTCGCCCCGAACCACAAGGGCATGCCGATCGTGCCGAAGACGATGAAGCTGGACTTCCTGCGGCGCCAGGTGCTGATGTCGCGCAACATCCGCGGCGGTGTGTTCACCGACATCGCGATGGGCGGACTCAACTACCAGATCGAGCACCACCTGTTCCCGAGCATGCCTCGGCCGACGCTGCGGAAGGTGCAACCGATCGTCCGCGAGTACTGCCAGCTCCACGGCATCGCGTACGCCGAGGTTGGCCTGTTCACGTCGTACAAGATCGTCGTCGACTACCTCAACAACGTCGGCCTCCGCGCCCGCGACCCGTTCGACTGCCCCCTCGCCGCCGAACTGCGAACGGTGCCGTCAGCGGGCGGGCGGGATCTCGCCTGAGCCGCGGATGGTCAGTTTCACCGGGACGCGGACGGTGCGGCCGGGGCGGTGCGGCTCCGGGAGACGCTCGGTCATCAACTGGATCGCCGTCCGGGCCATCACGTCGGCAGACTGCGCGACCGCGGTCAGGCCAGGGCTGAGCAGGTCGCCGAGCGCCAGGTCGTCGAAGGACACCAGCGCGACCTGATCCCGTCGGCCCGCGAGACCGCGCAGCACCTCCGCCGTGGTCATGTTGTTCGCCGAGAGCAACGCCGTGGCCGGCTCGGAGCGGTCGAGGACGGCCGAGAGCGTGATGCCGATGCCCTCGGTGGTCGGCTCGGACAGGTGCACGAGGTCCTCGTCAACGACGATCCCGTGCCTGGCCATCGCCGCCCGGTAGGCCACCACCCGCTCGCGGGCGGTGAAGATCCGCTCGTCGTCACCGAGGTACGCGATCCGGCGGTGACCCTGGCGGACCAGGTGGTCGATCGCCTGGTCGATCCCGCCGGCGTTGTCCGCGAGAACGGCGTCCGCCTCGATCCCGTGCGCGGGACGGTCGATCGTGACGACCGCCATCCCGGCGTCGACATGCGGCGCGAGGTACTCCTGGGTCTCCCCGATCGGCGCCATGATCAGCGCGTCCGGCCGCCGGGCGACGAACTCCAGGCAGACGTCCCGCTCCCGCTCGGGGTCCTCGTCGGTCAGGCCGATCATCACGACCGATCCCGACGAACGGGCCCAGAGCTCGACCGCGCGCCCCAGCGACGCGAAGAACGGGTCGCCGATGTCACGGATCACCACCGCGATCGTCCCGGTCTTGCCGCGGCGCAGCATCCGGGCGGACTCGTTCGGGGTGTAGTTGAGCTCCTTGATCGCGGCCTGGACCTTGGCGGTCAGCTCCGGGCTCACGTTCGGTTCCTCGTTCACCACCCGGGACACGGTCTTCAACGCGACCCCGGCCCGGGCGGCGACCTCCTTCATCGTGGGCCGGCGCTGACCCGTCCCGTTCACCCCGCTGACACTCATCGCCGGCCCACCCTTTCGTCGTCGCGCAGAGGTTACACCGGGTGACTAGCTTTCGACCACGACCGGAATGATCATCGGGCGGCGGCGGTGGGTGTCGCTGACCCATTTGCCGACAACCCGGCGGATCACCTGCTGCAGCTGGTACATGTCGTCCAGCCCGCTGCCGATCGCCTTCTCGATCTCCGCCTCGATCTTCGGCTTCAGGTCGTCGAACACGGTGTCGTCCTCGGCGAACCCGCGGGCCTGGATCTCCGGGCCGGCGGTCAGCTTGCCGGTCACCGAGTCCATCACCGCGATCACCGAGATGAAGCCCTCGTCCCCGAGGATCCGGCGGTCCTTCAGCGAGGTCTCGGTGATGTCGCCGACGGTCGAGCCGTCCACGAACACATACCCGCAGTCCACCTTGCCGGCCACCACGGCCTTGCGGTCGATCAGGTCGACCACCACACCGTCCTCGACGACGACCACGTTCTCCCGCGGTACGCCGGTCTGCACCGCCAGGTCCGCGTTCGCGTGCAGGTGCCGGACCTCGCCGTGCACCGGCATGACGTTGCGCGGCTTCACGATGTTGTAGCAGTACAACAGCTCGCCCGCGCTCGCGTGACCGGACACGTGCACCAGCGCGTTGCCCTTGTGGATCACGTTCGCGCCGTGCCGGATCAGGCCGTTGATCACCCGATACACCGAGTTCTCGTTGCCGGGGATCAGCGAGGACGCCAGTACGACGGTGTCACCCCGCTGGAGATGTACGACGTTGTGGTCGTTCGCGGCGATCCGGGACAGCGCCGACATCGGCTCGCCCTGCGAACCGGTGGACACCAGCACCACCTGCTCCGGCGGGTAGTTGTCCAGGTCGCGCATGTCGATCAGCGTGTCGCCGGGCACGTTCAGGAAGCCGAGGTCCCGGGCCACGCCCATGTTGCGGACCATCGAGCGGCCGACGTACGCGACCTTGCGGTGATGCTTCACCGCGGCGTCCATCACCTGCTGGACGCGGTGCACGTGCGAGGCGAAACAGGCGACGATGATGCGCTGGTTCTTCGCCTTGGTGAACACCCGGTCCAGCACCGGCGCGATATCGCGCTCGTGGGTGGTGAAGCCGGGCACCTCGGAGTTCGTGGAGTCGACCATGAACAGGTCGACGCCTTCCTCGCCGAGCCGCGCGAACGCGCGCAGGTCGGTGATCCGGTTGTCCAGCGGCAGCTGGTCCATCTTGAAGTCACCGGTGTGCAGCACCACGCCGGCCGGCGTCTTGATCGCGACCGCGAGCGCGTCCGGGATCGAGTGGTTGACCGCGACGAACTCGCAGACGAACGGCCCGATCTGGAGCTTCTCGCCCTCGACCACGGTCTGCTGCGGCACGTTGCGGTGCCGGTGCTCCTTCAGCTTGCCCTCGAGCAGCGCGAGCGTGAGCTGCGATCCCACCACCGGGATGTCGCCCCGCTCACGCAGCAGGTAGGGCAACCCGCCGATGTGGTCCTCGTGGCCGTGTGTCAGGACGACCGCGACGACGTCGTCGAGACGGTCCCGGATCGGCTCGAAGTCCGGCAGGATCAGGTCCACGCCGGGCTGGTTCTCGTCCGGGAAGAGTACGCCGCAGTCCACGATCAGCAGCTTGCCGTCGTACTCGAACACGGTCATGTTCCGGCCGACCTCGCCGAGGCCGCCGAGCGGGATGACCCGCAAAGCGCCCGGAGCGAGAGGTCCGGGCGCGGAGAGATCTGGATGGGGATGGCTCATGCAATCAGTCCTGCCTGTTTCAAGTCGGTGGTGAGCCGGTCCACTTGCTCGGCCGTCGCCTCAACCAGCGGCAACCGAAGGGTCGCGTGCTCGATGACGCCGGCCAGCCTGAGCGCGGCCTTCACCATGATGGCGCCCTGGGTCCTGGTCATGATCGTCTCGACGGCGGGCACCAGCCGTCGATCAATTTCCTGTGCGGTGGCGAGGTCGCCGGCCACCACGGCGTCGATCAGTTGCCGGTACTCCCGGCTCGCGACATGGGCCACCACGCTCGCGATACCGACCGCGCCGATCGCCAGGGAGGCGAGATTCAGCTCGTCGGCACCGCAGTAGTAGAACAGATCGGTGTTCGCCAGCACCTTGGTGGTCCCGGCGATGTCGCCCTTGGCGTCCTTCACGGCGACGATCCGCGGGTGCTCGGCGAGCGTGATCAGCGTCTCACTCTTGATCTCGACGCCGGCCCGGCCGGGGATGTCGTACAGCATGTTCGGCAGGCCGGTGGCGTCGGCGACCGCGGTGAAGTGCGCGCGCAGCCCGTCCTGCGGAGGCTTGTTGTAGTACGGCGTGACGACGAGCAGACCGTCCGCGCCGGCGGCCTCGGCCTGCTTGGCGCACTCGATCGTGTGCGCGGTGTCGTTGGTCCCGACGCCGGCCACGAGCTTGGCCCGGTCGCCGACGGCCTCGCGGACCGCCTGGAGGATCTGGACCTTCTCCTGGTCCGACGTGGTCGGCGCTTCGCCGGTGGTCCCGTTCAGCACCAGGGCGTCGTTGCCGGCGTCGACGAGGTACGTCGCGACCTTCTGGGCAGCGTCCAGATCGAGGGAGCCGTCGGGCCGGAACGGGGTGATCATCGCGGTCGTCAGACGGCCGAAGGGCAGCGCCTGCGAGGGCGTGGATGCTGGCGAGGACATGGGCCTCAGATTACCGCTCCCGAACCCTGAAGAAATGGGTAGGCCTGGTGGCTGTCCGCTCGGGGGTCCGGGCAGCCACCAGGCTCACTCGTCCTATCGGGGCCCACCCGGTAGTCGTTACAGCTTCCGGCAAAAAAGTCCGGAAAAACTTCTGCAAATACTCTCCGTGAGCAAATGACTGCAGTGTGTTGGAATTTCGGTGCGCTTCCGATGCTTTAGGGTCATCGGCGTGTCGACACCCTTCACCGCCCCCACGGCCCAACAGCGCCTGACCACGGTCTGCGCCACGATGGCCGCCGCGATCCCGATGATGACTCTGGTCCTGTGGTTCGTGCTCGGCACCCACGGGCTCGGCGAACTCCCGGCGAGCTGGCCGCTGCTGGTGGTGCTCGCCGCCGCGGTCAGCGCGTATTCCTTCTGCGAACTGATCGGCTTCCGCACTCCCCCGCTCGAGTACTCCAGCCGCCCGGCCGCCGAAGTGCAGACGGAATCCTGGCGCCGCTTCACCGCGTCGACGTTCACCCGGTTCGCGGTCTGTGAGTCCGTGTTCCTGATCTCCGTCGCGCTCGCGTTCGTCGCCGACAGCTTCTGGGTCGTTCTGCTCGGTGCGGTGATCGCGCTCCCGCTGTTCTTCTGGGAGGCGTGGCCGGGCGAGCGCAACCAGCGCCGGTTCGCCGCCGCGCTCGAGTCCGGCGGAATTCCGTCGTACCTGACCGGCCGGCCTCAGGACTGACCCGCAAGCCAGACCGAGGTCGCGTCGAACAGGCGCTCCACCACCTGCAGGCCGCCGGGCAGCAGCAGTACGGCGGCGACGGTCAGCACCGGGACGATGATCGCGTGCTCGAACCAGTGGCCGGTGCTGAAGCGGAGCGGTTTCGGCAGCCGGAGTTCGTACCAGGTCTCGCCGCGGATCGGCAGGGGCCAGAGCCACGGGCAGCCGGAGCGGGTCAGGCTGTCGCCCAGGCAGTGAACGAACATGCCGACGGCGACGGCCGCGCCGATCCAGCCGCCGATCTGACTCAGACCCGTCTGTAGCGCGTCGGCGGCCGCTGTGCCGGGGAGGACGGTTCCTGGACCCGTCGTGCTGACGATCGACCAGCCGACCGCCGCCAGCACGGCCATGACGATCCAGTCGCCCAGTGCGTCGGCTGCCAGGACGAGGCCGGTGACCGCGACTGCCAGTACCGCCCATTTGCCGCGGTCGCCGAGGCTCGCGGCGAGCATGCCGAGAAGGATCGCGGCGGCGAGAGTGTGGGTCGCGTGCCGGTGTTTGCCGGTGCTGTCCTCGTCGCGTGGGCCCTTCGTCACGCTGTAGAGCACACCGGAGAACGCCCTGACCGCGGCAGACACCAGCCGGGTCACCGGTCCGAGCAGGCGCGATGCGCTCGCGCCCGGGTGATCCAGGTCCGGCACCAGCGCGTACCCGGCCGTGGCCGCCGCGAACGGCACCACCTCCGCCACCGAGGTCAGCCCGACCAGCGGCGCCACCGCCAACCCGGCACACCACCCCGACAAAGCATGCGACCGCCCCATCATCCGGAGCCTCACCCCTCCCAGTCGCCGTACATCCTCCCCCACCGGCACCATCAGTCACACACACCACACCGGGATCCGGTCGCTTTGCATAATCATGCAGGAGGGTGCATACTTTTCCTGTGTCCAAGGTGCTTACTTCTTTGCCGGTCGGTGAGCGGGTCGGGATTGCCTTCTCGGGTGGTCTCGACACGTCGGTTGCGGTTGCGTGGATGCGGGACAAGGGTGCGATCCCGTGCACGTACACCGCTGATCTCGGGCAGTACGACGAGCCCGACATCGGGTCGGTCCCCGGCCGCGCGACGGCGTACGGGGCCGAGATCACCCGGCTCGTGGACTGCCGCGCCGCGCTCGTCGAGGAAGGGCTCGCGGCGCTGGCCTGCGGCGCGTTCCACATCCGGTCCGGCGGGCGGACGTACTTCAACACCACCCCGATCGGGCGGGCGGTGACCGGCACCCTGCTGGTCAAGGCGATGCTCGACGACGACGTCCAGATCTGGGGCGACGGCTCGACCTTCAAGGGCAACGACATCGAGCGGTTCTACCGCTACGGCCTGCTCGCGAACCCGCAGCTGCGGATCTACAAGCCGTGGCTGGACGCGCAGTTCGTGCACGAGCTCGGCGGCCGGAAGGAGATGTCCGAGTGGCTGGTCACGCACGGCCTGCCGTACCGGGACAGCACCGAGAAGGCGTACTCCACCGACGCGAACATCTGGGGCGCCACCCACGAGGCGAAGACCCTCGAGCACCTCGACACCGGGGTGGAGACGGTCGATCCGATCATGGGCGTCGCGCACTGGGACCCGTCCGTGGAGATCGCCGCCGAGGACGTCACCATCGGGTTCGTGCAGGGCCGGCCGGTGACGATCAACGGCAAGGAGTTCGGTACGGCGGTCGACCTCGTCCTGGAGGCGAACGCGATCGGCGGCCGGCACGGGCTCGGCATGTCGGACCAGATCGAGAACCGGGTCATCGAGGCCAAGTCCCGCGGGATCTACGAGGCGCCCGGGATGGCGCTGCTGCACGCGGCGTACGAGCGGCTGGTGAACGCAATCCACAACGAGGACACCCTCGCGAGCTACCACACCGAGGGCCGGAAGCTCGGACGGCTGATGTACGAAGGTCGTTGGCTCGACCCACAAGCGCTGATGATCCGGGAGTCGCTGCAGCGGTGGGTCGGTACGGCGGTGACCGGTGAGGTCACGCTCCGGCTCCGGCGCGGCGAGGACTACTCGATCATCGACACCACCGGGCCCGCGCTGAGCTACCACCCGGACAAGCTGTCGATGGAGCGGATCGAGGACTCGGCGTTCGGCCCGGTCGACCGGATCGGCCAGCTGACCATGCGGAACCTGGACATTGCGGACTCCCGCGCGAAGCTGGAGCAGTACGCCGGACTCGGGATGTTCGGCTCGTCCAACCCCGCGCTCGCGTCGTCCACGGAACTGATCGGCGAACTCCCCAAGGGCGGCGCCGAAGCCATCGCCTCCCGCGGCGAGGCCACCGAGGAAGACGAACTCCTCGACCGCGCCGCGATGGAATCCGGCACCGACTGACCCGCACCCCGCCCCACCACTCGGCGCCCACCGCTCGGCGCTCGCCCATCCCCATTTGGCTGGCTCACCAGCGATATCGGGGGTTCCGCACCCTGATTGAGGGTGAGGAACCCCCGATGTCATGGGTCAGCCAGGCAAATTCGTGGGTCAGCCAGGCAAATGGGGTTGGGGCGAGGGGCGGGGGTGTTCGGGCTGGGGCGGCCGGGGCGGTGGAGGGGCGGAGGTCAGCCGCGTGTGTGGGGTTGGGGGCGGTTGGGTCTGGTGCGGTCGGCTGGTTTTGTGGTGGGGGTGTCGGGGGTGCTCGTGGCAGTTCGGGACTCGGGGCGGCGGCCGGGTGGGGTGACGCCGGCGGCGGCATGGCGCTGGGTTTCCGCGAGCTGGTGGACGAAGCGGGCTCGGTTGATGGCGCCGCCGAGCACCAGGCCGACCTCGCCGCCGGCCTCCTGAGCCACCTTCTCGTACTCTCCGCGGAGCAGCCGGTCCGCGCCCTTGCCGACCAGCTCGCCGAGCCGGCTGTCGGCGGCCTGCACCGTCAGTCTTGCGTCGATCCTCTTGGCGGTGACGAGAGCGGCCTGCTCGGCGACCGCCGACCGCTCCTCGGCGGGTAACGCGTCGAAGTGAGTGCTCCTGCTCATGTTCGCCTCGACGGCCGTCTGCAGACGGTGCCCGGGAGCCGCGGCTGACATCTGCTCCACGACCTCGTCCGTCGGCCGGCCGTAGGGACCGAATTCGCGGCCGACCGCCTCGAGAAACGCGGGCCGCATCGACTCCTCGACGGTCGCGACGAACTCCCGTTCCTCGGTCGTGATCGGACGTGGCACAGGGAAGCGTTCGGTCATGCGCGGGAGTGAACCAGCTCGCGGGGTCAGGCGTCGAAGTCGAGCGTCACTGTGGGCGTGGTCGGGTGGGACTGGCAGGTGAGGACGTAGCCGGCGCGGATTTCGTCGGGCTCGAGCGCCCAGTTCGTGTCCATTCGGACGGTGCCGTCGAGGACCTTGGCCCGGCAGGTGCCGCACACGCCGCCCTTGCAGGCGAACGGTGCGTCGGACCGTACGGCGAGGGTCGCGTCCAGCACCGCCTTCGAGTGCTCCCCCAGCGGGAACGTCGACCGGCGGCCGTCGAGGATCACCGTCACCTGGGCCGCGTCCTCGTCGATGGCCGTCTCCTCGACCGGCGTCTTCGGAGCCTCGTCGCCGACGTGGAAGAGCTCGGCGTGCACATGCTCGCGCGCCACGCCCTCGGACAGCAGCAGTTCCTGCGCGCCGACGACCATCGCGTACGGGCCGCACAGGAACCACTCGTCGACGGAGTCCAGCGGGAGGATCGTCGCGAACATCCGCCGCAGCCGGTCCGCGTCGATGCGGCCGCTGAAGAGCTCCACCTCGGTCGTCTCGCGCGACAACACGTGCACGAGGTGCAGGCGCTCGGCGTACCGGTCCTTCAGGTCTGCCAGCTCGTCGGCGAACATCACCGAACCCGCGGTCCGGTTGCCGTACAGCAACGTCACCCGGCTGGACGGTTCGATCGCGAGCACCGTCGCGACGAGCGACAGCACGGGCGTGATTCCGCTGCCCGCGGCAACGAACGCGTAGTGCTTCGCGTTCGCGGCGTCGAACGTCGTACCGAAGCGGCCGAGCGGGGTCATCACCTCGAGTTCGTCGCCGACCTTCAGGTCCTTGGCGGCGTACGACGAGAACTCGCCGCCGGGGAGCCGCTTCACGCCGATCCGCAGCACGCCCGATCCCGCGGGCGAGCAGATCGAGTAGCTGCGACGTACCTCTTCTCCGGCGCGGCGGATCGTCAGGTGCTGGCCAGCGGTGAACTCGTACGCGTCCGCGAGGTCCGGTGGTACGGCGAAGGTGATCGCGACCGAGTCGTCGGTGACGGACTCGATCGCGGCGACCTTCAACGAGTGGAAGGTCGCGCGGCGGCGGGGGGCGATTGTCGTCGTCATCTAGATCGCCTTGAAGTGATCGAAGGGTTCGCGGCAGGAATTGCAGCGCCACAGGGATTTGCAGGACGTGGAGCCGAAGCGGCTGAGTTCGGACGTGTTGGGCGAGCCGCACAACGGGCAGCGAACGCTCAACTGCAGCAGGACCGGTCCGGTGCTGGATGGCGGGGCGATGCCGTACTCGGTCAGCTTGGTCTTGCCCGCGTCGGTCATCCAGTCGGTTGTCCAGGCCGGCGACAGGACCGTCTCGACCCGTCCGTGGACGTGCAGCGACTGCAGGGTCAGTTCGACCTCGTGGCGGATCAGGTCCATGGCGGGACAGCCGGAGTACGTCGGGGTGATCGTCACGACGACCTCGTCACCCTCGTGCCGGACGCCGCGCAGTACGCCGAGGTCCGCGATCGTGAGGACCGGCACCTCCGGATCCGCGACCTCGCCGACGGCCTCGAAGATCGCTTCGTCGGTCACCATGTCGCACCCGGGTGGGATCTCGCGACGTGCTGCAGCTCGGCCAGCAGATAACCCATGTGTTCGGTATGACGACCCGACCGACCACCGGAGTGCTGGTACGAGGACGAAGGCCGCTCACACGTTGACTCGTCGATCACGGCCAGCACGCGGTCGCTCCACGCGTCGTGCAAGGTCGACGGGTCGACCGCGGCATCCAGCCGCTGCACCAACGCGTCGGACTCGAAGAGCTCCGCGGTGTAGGGCCACAGCGCGTCCAGCCCGGCCTGCATCCGCCGATGGCTCTCCTCGGTCCCGTCGCCCAGCCGCAGCACCCACTGCGTCGCATGGTCGACGTGGTACGCGACCTCCTTGACCGCCTTCCCCGCCACGCCCGCGAGCGTCTCGTCGGCACACGACCGGAGCTCGTCGTACAGCAGATGCTGGTACGTCGCGAAGTACAGCAACCGTGCCATCGCGAAACCGAAGTCGCCGTTCGGCAGCTCGCACAGCTGCACGTTCAGGAACTCGCGCTCGTCCCGGAAGTACGCGAGGTCGTCCTCGGTGCGGCCGTCGAGCGAGCCGGCGTACTGCAGCAGGGAGCGCGCCTGTCCGAGCTGGTCGAGCGCAATGTTGCCGAGCGCAACGTCTTCCTCGAGCTGCGGCGCGGCCGCGATCCACTCGCCGGTGCGCTGCGCGGAGACCAGCGCGTCGTCACCAAGGCGGAGTACGTACTTGGACAAATCCGCGGCGAAGAGGTCGCTCACAGGTGCTCGACACCTTCCGGGACCTCGTAGAACGTCGGGTGCCGGTACACCTTGTCGCCGGCCGGGTCGAAGAACTCGTCTTTCTCGTCCGGCGAGGACGCGGTGATGTCGGACGCCCGCACCACCCAGATCGACACGCCCTCCTGCCGGCGCGTGTAGACGTCCCGCGCGTTCCGCAACGCCATCGTCGCGTCGGGCGCATGCAGACTGCCGACATGCGTGTGCGACAGCCCGCGGCGCGATCGGACGAAGACCTCCCACAGTGGCTCGATCATGCGGCGCGAGCCTCCTTCTTCGCGGCATAGGCGGCCGCCGCCTCGCGCACCCAGGCGCCGTCCTCGTGCGCCTTCACGCGATGGGACAGCCGCTGCTGGTTGCACGGGCCGTTGCCCTTCACCACGTCGTAAAGCTCGGTGTAGTCGGGCTCGGTGAACCGGTAGTGCCCGTCCTCGTAGACCAGGCCATCGTCAGGGACCCGCAGCCCGAGTACGTCGGCCTGCGGCACGGTCATGTCCACGAACCGCTGCCGCAGCTCGTCGTTGCTGTGCCGCTTGATCCCCCACGCCATCGACTGCTCCGAATGCGTCGACGCCGCGTCCGGCGGGCCGAACATCATCAGCGACGGCCACCACCAGCGATCCAGCGCATCCTGAGCCATGGCCTTCTGCTCGAGAGTGCCCTGCGACAGCGTGTGCAGGATCTCGAACCCCTGCCGCTGGTGGAACGACTCCTCCTTGCAGACCCGGACCATGGCCCGCGCGTACGGCCCGTACGAGCAGCGGCAGAGCGGGACCTGGTTGACGATCGCGGCGCCGTCGACCAGCCAGCCGATCGCGCCGATGTCGGCCCAGGTCAGCGTCGGGTAGTTGAAGATGCTGGAGTACTTCTGCTTCCCGCTGTGCAGCAGGTCGAGCAGGTCCGCGCGGTCCACGCCGAGCGTCTCCGCGGCGGCGTACAGGTACAGACCGTGGCCGGCCTCGTCCTGCACCTTCGCCATCAGGATCGCCTTGCGGCGCAGCGACGGCGCGCGGCTGATCCAGTTGCCCTCGGGCTGCATGCCGATGATCTCGGAGTGCGCGTGCTGCGCGATCTGCCGGATCAGGGTCTTGCGGTACCCGTCCGGCATCGCGTCCCGCGGCTCGATCCGGCCGTCGGCGTCGATGGTCGCCTGGAAGTCCATACCGACAGCATATGTGACACTTTTTCTCAGAATCAACAACAGGTGTCACAAAGGTGGTCGTAGCCCTACCCCGGGAGTGGGTTCAGGACGCTGGGTGCGGCGGCCCGCGGCCGGGAGGATCGAAGCAACAGTTCAAGACCTAAACAGTTTTGGAGATCCTCCCGTGACTACAACTGTCGCCCCGGCCGTCGACCATCGCGGACCGGTCACCGGTAAGGAACGTGCGCTCGCACCCGACCTGATCCGCGGCGCGATGCTGCTGCTGATCGGCCTGGCGAACAGCGCCAACTTCGCGTTCGCCGGCCAGCCCGGCGTGGAGAGCGCGCCGCACGGCTTCGAACGCATCCTGAACCTCCTCAAACTCACCTTCGTCGACGCCCGGGCCTATCCGGTGTTCGCGGTGATGTTCGGCTACGGCCTCGTGCAGCTGTTCCGGCGGCAGCGCTCCTCGGGCGCCACCCCCGGCGCCGTCCGGCGGATCCTGCTCAAGCGCAACGCCTGGCTGATCGGCTTCGGTCTCGTCCACGCGACGCTGCTGTACTTCGGCGACTTCCTCGGTGCGTACGGCGTCGTCGGCATCATCTGCACGCTGTTCCTACTGAACCGCGGCGACAAGTTCCACCGGATCGTGCTCGCGATCTGGGCGTTGATGGCCGTCGAGGTCCTCTTCATCGGAGCCCGCGCCGCGCTCGCCGTCGTCAACAGCTCCGGCCCGGCGCACGCGCTGACGAACTCCCCGAACCCATCGCTGGCCGCATCGTCGTACCTGGGCAGCATGGTCGACCGGCTGCACGAGTACCCACTGCACACCGCGAGCGTCATCCCCTTCATCATGATCGTCTGGCTCGGTATCTGGGCCGCCCGCAAGCAGATCCTGGAGAACCCGGGCGCCCACAAGACCCTCCTCACGCGAGTGGCCGTCGGCGGTCTCGGCATCACCGTTGTGGGCGGCCTGCCGCTGGCACTGGTCGGAGCCGGCTGGATGCACGTCGACAAGAGCGCGGTGGACGCGTTGAGCCTGCTGTCCCACGTGTCCGGCATGTTCGGCGGCCCTGGGTACGTCGCTCTGTTCGGCCTGCTCGTCCTGCGGATCCGCACGCTGTCGCTGCCGGTCCGCGCGATCTCCGCGCTGGGTCAGCGGTCGCTGTCCGGGTACCTGTTCCAGTCGGTCTCGTGGATGATCCTGCTGGCCCCGTTCGCGCTGGACCTGCGGTTCGGAAGTACGGCGTACACCGCGGCGCTGGTCGCGATCGGCGTCTGGGTCGTCTCGGTCGCCGGGGCGTACGCGATGAGCCGGCGTTCGTACCGCGGCCCGGCCGAGACCCTGCTGCGCAAGCTCGTCTACTGACTTGGGAGGATGGCGGTCATGAGTGACTTCGGCGTACCGGAACCCGCCAACCTCTCGGATCTGTCAGGCGATACCCCGGTGGCCGAGACGAGTGTTCGCCTCGCACTGCCCGCAGAGGCCAACGAGATCGGCGAGATCCAGGTCGCGGCCTGGCGTACGTCGTACGCCGGGCTGCTGCCGGCCGATGTCCTCGCCGATCTGAACCCCGCGCAGTTCGCGGCGCAGTGGCGGGCCGCGCTGGTCGCTCCGGGCGAGGCGCGGAACCGGGTGATGGTCGCACTGGCCGGCCGGACGCTGGTCGGCTTCGCGGCCATCACACCGTCCGACGACCCGGACGCCGACCCGCAACGCGACGCCCTGATCGCCGAGCTGGCCGTCAGCCCCGAGGCGACCCGCGCCGGCCACGGCTCGCGTCTGCTGAACGCCGTCGTCGACACGATCCGCGCCGACGGTTTCCGCCGGGTCACCGTCTGGGTCAACTCGACCGACGACGTGCTCCGCGCCTTCTACACCGAATCCGGCTGGGGCCCCGACGGCGCCCACCGCGAACTCGACCTCTACGGCGACGAGTCCGTCCGCATCAAGCAGATCCGCCTGCACACCGACCCCGGCACAGAGTAGGTCCGGGGCGGTCAGCGTAGGTCAGGACGCGCGGATCCCGTCCAGCACGATCCGCAGCGTCGTACGCCACTGCGCCTGACCGGCAGTCATCCCCAGCGTCCGCGTCTGCGGGACGACACCGGCCAGTGCGAACGCCACATCGCGGTACGTCAGACCCTGCCGGAGTACGCCGGCCACCTGCAGGCGCCGGACCAGCGCGCGGAACTCCTTGCGGAACTCGTCGATGCGGCCGGACAGCGCAAGCCCGCCCGCACCCCCGAGGGCCTCGTTCAGCCCGCAACTGGTCGCGCGCAGCCGAACGTAGTCCGCGGCGAAGGCACTGAAAGCCGGCCACGGCTCGTCGGCGGCGCGCGCGACCCGGGCGAGCTCGGTCATCTCGTCGATCGCGCCCGCGAGGACAGCCTCGAGCAGCGCCTCGCGGGACGGGACGCGGCGGTAGAACGTGCCGATACCGACCCCTGCCCGCCGGGCGATCTCGTGCGCGGTCACCGCGGTCCCGACCTCGTCGACCGCGGTCCGGGCCGCCGCCACCAGCCGCTCGACGTTCCGCCGGGCGTCCGCTCGCGGCGCAAGGCCGTCGAGCAACCGGTCCACCACGCTCTCCATGCCCCCAGCCTAACCGGACTTGAGGCGTCCGGTTAGCATCATGGTGAAAGCGGACGGAAGGAGTCCGCTTAGACTGGAGGACGAGCGTGCGCGTCGGAATCATCGGAGCGAGCCCGGACCGGGGCTGGGCGATGCGGGCCCACATCCCGGCGCTGCGGGCCCTCGACGACTTCGAGTTGGTCGCGGTCGGCACCAGCCGGCCCGAGTCCGCACGGCAGGCCGGCGAGGTCTTCGGCGTACCGCTGGCGTTCGCGGACGCGAGCGAGCTCGTCCGGCATCCGGAGGTCGAACTGGTCGTCGTCACGGTCAAGGTGTCCGCACATGCCGAACTCGTGCGGCAGGCGGCTGCGGCCGGCAAGCAGGTGTACTGCGAATGGCCGCTGGCGCTGTCCGCCGACGAGGCGATCGAGCTCGAGCGGATCGCGGGCGGCGTCAGCGCCTTCGTCGGCCTGCAGGCTCGCTACTCGCCCGGTATGGCGTTCGCCCGGGACGAGATCCGGGCCGGCGCGATCGGCCGGATCACCTCGGTGCGACTGAGCAGCACCCGATCCAAGGGTTCCACCGAGGCGGTCCCGGGCTGGACGGCCTACACCTACGACCAGGCAGCAGGCGCCGGACTCGTCCAGGTCCTCGGTGGCCACGCGCTCGATCTCGTCGAGTACATGGCCGGGCCGATCGGCCGGCTCACGGGGCATGCGACCATCCAGCATCCACGGCATGTCGTCGCGGAGACCGGTGAACCGATCGACGTCACCGCGCCCGACACCTTCGACCTGATCGGCGAGCTCGGGAGCGGTGCCGCGGTCTCCGCTCATCTGCACGACGGCGAGGCCGGCGTCCCCGCGAGCCGCCTGGAGATCAGCGGCACCGAGGGATCGCTGGTCGTCGACTCGATTCCGGCCGCCGACCCCTCGGCCACCCAGCTCCAGATCTCCGAGTACGCCGTACGGCGTGACGGCGAGCCGCTCCGGATCCCGGACCGGTACCGCACCACGGCGGACCTGCTCCCGGAGCCCGCGAGCGTGGCGCGGCTCTACCAGCAGATCGCCACCGGCAACGCGCCGACGTTCGGCGCCGGCGTCCGCATCCACCGACTGCTCCAGGCCGCGCTCACCGAATAGCACACGGCGGATCGGCGACAAGCCGGGGGTGGTGTTCGACGCCTCGCGGCGTACATGACAGATTGTCACGGACCGATCACGCGTGGCGACTCGCCTGGAGTTTGCATGAAGTACCTTCCCCTCGCCGTCGGGCTTGGGCTGTCCGTTGCCGCTGTTCTCGTCGTGCCCGGCTCAGGGGCGACCGCGTCGATGCAAGCAGCGACCGTCGTCGACAAGCCGCATCAGGTGGCGAAGAAGTACCTGAAGCAGAAACCGCAGTGGGTCGAGTGTGGTGACGCCGAGCTCCGCACGTACTGCGCGAAGATCACCGTTCCGCGGGACTGGGCCAATCAGTACACAGGGAACGACCTGCAGATCGCGGTCAGCAAGGTTGCACCGGCCAAAGGCAAGCCGACCCGGGTCGTGTTCGGCAACCCCGGCGGGCCCGGCGGCGCCGGGCTCGGGATGGCGCCGTACCTCGCGAGCCAGGCGCCGCTCGCCAAGGACCACCTCGCCGTCGGCTTCGACCCACGCGGCACCGGCGGCAGCTCGAACGTGAGCTGCGACGGCGCCCCCGGCTACACGATGGACGCGCGCGACCGCGATCCCGCGACCCGCGACCTGATCTCCGAGGCCTCGGAGATGACGCAGACGTACTGCGACCAGCAGTCCCGCGGCCTCCTCCCCTACATCACCACCGCGCAGACGGTGCAGGACATGGACCTGATCCGCCGGCTGCTCGGCTTCGACACGATCGACTACATCGGGTACTCCGGCGGCACCTGGCTCGGGGCGTACTACCAGACCTACTTCCCCGAGCACGTCGGCCGCTTCGTGCTGGACTCGAACACGGACTTCACCAAAGGCTGGCTGGACACGTTCGTCAGCCAGCCGCAGGCGTTCGAGCGGCGGTTCCGCGAGGACTTCGCGCCGTGGGCGGCCAAGTACGACGACCAGCTGCGGCTCGGCTCGTCACCGGGTGCGGTCATCCGCCTGTACGAACGGTTACGACGGAGCCTCAAGGAGCGCCCCGCGACCGAGGAGTTCCTGGACGGCGCGGTCAACGTCAGGTACGACGAGAACACCCTCGACCTGATGGTGACCGGGGATATGTACTCGAAGCGCGATTTCCATTCTCTCGCGGCCGACCTGCTCTTTCTCCATGACCTTTCCGCGGCCCAGGTAAAGGGCGGTCCGCGGGCCGCACAACGCCACGTCGACACGCTCTCGAAAACTCGCCAGCAGCAACTCGTGGAACGCGCCGGCCGCTCGCCCGTCGGGCTCCGGACGCTCGGCGAGGACGACGCCGAGGACGCGACGTTCACCGCTGTCACCTGCAACGACACGGCCTGGCCGCAAGGCCGCGAGTACGGCGAACAGCTCGCCGCGCGCCTCGGTCCGCACTTCCCGCTCGTCGGCTGGACGATGACCGAGAACCCCTGCTTCTACTGGGACCGCCCGAACCTGACGATGCCGACACCGACCGGCAAAGGCTTGCCCACAACGCTGATGGTGCAGTCCGTGCACGACCCGGCGACCAGCTACAGCCTCGCCGCGGCAGCTCACAGCCGGTACGCCGGTTCGCGGCTGCTGACCGTCACGGGCGAGGGCGACCACGGCGTGTACGGCGGCGTGAACCACTGCGCCGACCGGATCGTCAACACGTTCCTCACCACCGGGGTCGCGCCGGCCAAGGACGTCAGCTGTGCCGGCGAGGGCATTCCGGCTCCGGAGGCCGTGGAGCCGGACTTCGACGAGACCGAGGGTGCCCCGTTACGGAAGATCGCCGGATTCACCAAAGCCGTTTCCGGATATCTGCCGTAACGAGCGTTTGAAATCCGGCCGGAATTCACCTACGGACCGGCAGTTCGCGGTCACGGTCGGCGAAATCCGGCCGGGGATTTCGTTGTCAGGACAAATTTGTCAGGGCGATGTCAGGGTTCCGTCCCTGTGCGACGCAGCGTGATCACGGCAACCTTGAGGAAGCGCGGAGGACCCGGACGTCGACTGGGAGGGCTCGACGACGGTGACCATCGCCGACGTGGCTTCGGCCGGCTGTGAGGTGGGGGGACTGCCTGGGGGGTCAGACAGAGGACACAGCCGGCCGGGCCACGAATCTGGATCCGCGCCCTCAGATCCCTCGCGGGGCATCGTCGATCCCCCAGGTCGTGGTGCTCCGCGAGGCACGCCCGCTCAGAACCAGTCCCGGCTCCGCTCGGCAGCCGCCGAGCCCGGGTCCGCCGCCGGTTCGCGCGGCGGGTAACCGTCCGCGACCGCGGCCAGCGGCGCCGCGAGCCCGGCCGACCAGGCGGCCCGGAAGGCCCGGCGCTCGAGTGACGCTTCGACCGCGGCTCGCGTGGCCGCGCAACCGGCCTTCTCGATCTCCGGCACCGGCGCGCGGATCACCTCACGAACCCCGTCGGCCGCACCGAGCAGGAACGCGGCGTACTCGCTGCGTTCGCGTTGCTGTGCGACGGCGGCCAGCTCCTCGAGCACACTCGCCGACCGCCACCGGTCCCCCAGATCACGATGCTCGGCCAGGCTTTCGTCGAGCAGGTGGACGGCGCGGTCGGTCAGGCCACGCCGGCGTTCGACGATGCCGAGCTGGTTCAGCGACCAGGCGACGCCCTCGCGGTAACCGAGCCGTTGCGACAGCGCGAGACTCTCCTGCAACAGGTCCTCGGCCTCGACCAGCTCACCGCCGTACTGCGCGATCGCGCCGAGGCTGATCAGTGACCAGGCGAGTCCCTCGCCGTCACCGACGGCCCGGAAGCTGTCCCGGGCCCGCCGGCACCGGCGCGCGCCGACCTCGAGATCGCCGCGGAGCCAGGCCACGAAGCCGAGATGGTTCTGCGCCCAGGCCATCCCGGACCGGTCGCCGACGCTCTCGTACAGGTCGAAGCTCTCGCAGTGCAGGTCCTCGGCCGCCCCGTAGTCGCCGCGTTCGCGGGCGACGCCGCCGAGCCGCTGCAGCACCAACGCGGTACCGGCCTTGTCGCCGAGTTCCTTGTACTGCCGCAGGGCCGTCTGCAGGCGCTCGGTCGCGGCGTCGTACTCGCACTGGAGGAAGGCCAGCGTGCCGGCGCCAAGGTTCGCCTGGGCGCACACCGGCGCGAGCTCCGCGATCCGTTCGGGCGGCACCGAGTCGCCGAGTTGCAAGGCCCGTTCGAGCCACTGACCTCCCTCGGCGTAGTGCCCGCGGAGGTAGCAGAACAGCCACAGCCCACCGGCCAGACGCAGTGCCTCGTCGACCGAGCTGGTCCGCAGTGCCCACGCCATCGCGGCTCGCAGGTTCGGCAGTTCACGGTCCAACCGGTCGAGCCACTCCCCCTGCTCCGGTCCGCGCAGGTGGCTCTGCGAGTCCTCGGCCAAGCCGACGAAGTACTGCGCGTGCCGCTCGGCTGCCTCCTCCGTCTGTCCGGTGGCCCGCAGGCGATCGGCTGCGAACTCCCGGATCACGGCGAGCATGTAGTACCGTGCGACGCCGTCTCGCCTGACCACCCGGATCAGCGACTTGTCGGCCAGCCGCCCGATGAGGTCCAAGGCCTCGACCCGGCTCGCGCCACCGGGCATCACCGCAGCGGCGGCGCCCAGGGTCCAGCCGCCCGCGAACACCGACAGCCGGGCGAACACCTCCCGCTCGGCCTCGCTGAGCAGTGCGTGGCTCCACTCGATCGCGCCGTACATCGACTGCTGGCGAGGTGACGCGGTGCGCGGGCCGCCGGCCAGGATGGTGAACGACGTCTCGAGCTCGTCCGCCAGTTCCTCGATCGTCATCACGTTCGTCCGCGCCGCGGCCAGCTCGATCGCGAGCGGCATACCCTCCAGGCGGCGGACCACGCGCGCGACCTGATCGAGTTCGCCGGTCGGGTCGTAGCCGCGCGCGGTGGCGCGTTCGACGAACAGCCGCACCGCTTCCGACGACGCCACCCGGTCCTCGTCGTGCGGCAGGGCCAGCGCGGGAACGACGTACACACTCTCGCCCGGCAGCCGCAGCAGTTCGCGGCTGGACGCGAGGATCGACAGGTTCGGGCAGTACTCGAGCAGGGTCGAACAGACCTGTCCGACCGTCGCGACCAGGTGTGAGCAGTTGTCGAACACCAGCAGCATCGTGCTCCGGCCGATCTGCTCGGCGATCTCCTCGAGCAGCCGCGTGCTCTCCAGCAGATGCATGCCGATCGACGTGGCGACCAGGGGCGCGACGGCCGCGGGGTCGGTCACCGACGCGAGTGGCACCCAGCAGACGCCGTCGCGAAAGTTGTCCGCCACATCGGCCGCGAGGGCCAGGGTGAGCCGGGTCTTGCCGACCCCGCCCGGACCGGTCAAGGTCAGCAGCCGCGTCAGATGCTGCCCCAGCACGCGCGTCGTCGCGGTCAGCTCGGTCGTCCGCCCGATCAGCTCGTTGGCCGGAACCGGCGGCTGCCGCATCGGCAGGCGTGCAGCTCCCGCCTCCTTGCGCGCCTCCGCGGACAGCAGGGACCGCTCCGGCTCACCGAGCCGCAGGGCGTCCGCGAGCAGCCGCAACGTCTGCGCCCGCGGCGCGCGCCGGCGTCCTCGCTCCAACGCCGCGATCGCGTCGACGCTGAGACCGGCGCGTTCGGCCAACGCTTCCTGCGACAGCCCCGCCTCCCGTCGGTGCCGGCGCAGTAGTCCGCCGAACCCAGCTCCTTGTCCGTCGCCCGTGCCGCGGCGAGATCCGTCTGATGGCACAGGACGGCCCCACCCAGTCTCCGACCTTTACGTGGCGGCTGCCACGTACCAGCGAAAATATCGCGTTCCACACCCGCTTGTCAGTTATCCCGGCGAACTGCCGCGGAACTCATGCGGTCCGATCGTGGTGCGCGATGGCGGTGCGCATCGCCTCCCGGGCCCGTTTCCGGTCCCCCGCGGCGTCGTACGCCGTCGACAGCCGGAACCACACCCGCCAGTCGTCGGGGGCCGCTTCCGCCTCCGACCGGTACCGCCCGAAGGCCTCGTCCGCGGCGGCCCGGTCCACCCGGCCGGACGGCCGGCGCGGCAGATCGTCGACCGGCAGACCGCCGGCCGCCTCCAGTTCGCGGGCCAGCGCCTCGGTCCGGCGCCCGAACTGGATCTCGCGCCAGACCAGGTACGCGCCGATCACCGGGATGACCAGGACCGCGAGGCCGAGCCCGACCGCGACCGGCGTACCGACCTTGACCAGCAGCACGCCCCGCCAGCCGATCAGCACGGCGTACGCGACGAACACGACCGCCAGCACGAAGGCGGTCTGCTTGGCTTTCATGTCAGCTGAGGTCCATGAAGTGCTCGAGTCCGACCGTCAGGCCGGGTGCGCCGCCGATCCGCCGGACGCCGAGCAGGACGCCGGCCATGAACGAGACCCGGGCCATCGAGTCGTGCCGGATCGTCAGCGTCTCGCCCTCGTCGCCGAACAGCACCTCCTGGTGCGCGATCAGGCCGCGCAGCCGGACGCCGTGCACCCGGATCCCGTCGACGTCCGCTCCCCGGGCGCCGTCTAGCGCCGTCGTGGTGGCGTCCGGGATCGGCGCGGACCCCGCCTCGCGGCGCGCGTCCGCGATCAGCTCCGCCGTACGACGCGCCGTGCCGGACGGAGCGTCCACCTTGTCCGGGTGGTGCAGCTCGACGATCTCGACCGACTCGTAGTACGGCGCGGCCTTCGCGGCGAACTGCATCATCAGCACGGCGCCGATCGAGAAGTTCGGCGCGATCAGTACGCCGGTCTCCGGCGACTTCTCCAGGAACCCGCGCAGCGCCGCGAGCCGCTCGTCGTCGAAGCCGGTGGTGCCGACCACCGCGTGGATACCGTGCTCGACGCACCAGGCCAGGTTGTCCATCACGACCTCGGGCCGGGTGAAGTCGACGACGACCTCGGCACCGGCCTCGGTCAGCGCGTCGAGCGTGTCGCCCTGGTCGAGCTGCGCGACCAGCTCACAGTCGGCGGCCTCCTCGACCGCGAGGCACGTCTGAGCGCCCATCCTGCCCTTGGCCCCCAGGACACCGACCTTGATCATGCGACACCTTCCCGTTCGAACGTGGAGAACAGGATCTCATCCGGTGGCTGGGGCGGGTCGCTCGGCCTTGGGGATCCAGATCTCCAGGCCGATCGTCTCGCGGGCGGGCGCCAGCTGCTCGTAGTCGGCGCGGAAGTCCAGCCCGCAGCTGTGCAGGGCGTTGATCTCCAGGTCGGAGATCTCCCGGTTCAGGATGACCAGCGGCGGCCTCGACGGGTGCTCGTGCCGGCAGACCTCCTCGACACCGGCCGCGGTCCGCTCACGTTCCTTCGGGGCGATCCAGGCCTCGCCGAGCGGGCGGCCGCCGAGCATCAGGACCAGGCCGGCCATCTTGTCGTAGGCGAGCATCGGCCGCCCGGGCGGCTCGGTGTACGGACGGAGGTCGGCGGCCAGGCGGCTGAAGTTCTCCTCGGCCGGCTGCGACAGGTACATACCCTCCAGCGCGGGGATCGTCGCGGCCGCGGTCAGTTGCGAGTGGCCGACGGAGCGGTACGGGTACCGGAACAGGCCGGTGTACGCGATCGTCGCGGTCGCGACCAGGGAGCCGGTCAGCACCAGTCCGACCGTCACCCGCGCGACGATCGGGGCCGCCCAGATCCCGGTCAGTACGGCGATCATGACCGCTGCCCACGCGGCGAACGCGTTGAAGCCGATCGTGAAGAGCGGAGTGTTCGTACCGAACGCCTGCACGAGCGGCAGCAGCACGAGCAGCGCCAGAATCACCCAGGTCCGCGTGTTCTCGCGGCTCAACCGCGAGCGGGGCGTGACGCCGGCGCGACCCGCGATCACGGCGCCGGCCGCGGCCACGACTGCGACCAGTACGGCGGCCAGCAGCGTCTCGGCGTACATCGGGATGTGCTGCGAGCCTCCGACCGCGCCGTCGTCGACGACGACCCGCCGGACGGACAGGGCCAGCGCCGCCAGCGCGAAGATCGCGGCGGCGATCCGGATCCGGCGCCAGCGGGCGATGACCGCGACGGCCGTTGCGAGGAGCAGCAGGCCGTGCGCGATCAGTGTCTGACCGATCAGCTTCATCGTGCTCGACCAGTACAGCTGGAGGAGCTCGGCGGGCGAGTACGACGTACCGGCGATGAACCTGTTGACGTCGAGGATCCCCGGCACCGCGACGTTCAGCCGCACCACGAAGAGCTGTACGACGAGCGCGACGACGGCCAGGCCGCCGAGCGCGAAAAGGATGCCGCGGGCAACGGCTCGGCCGCCCTGACCGGCCAGGACGACCACCGCGGTGATCACGATCAGCCCGATCACCACGACCGAGGTCCACTTGGCCAGCACCATCACGCCGATCACCAGGCCGGCGGCGACGAGGATCCAGAACGGAACCGGCGTACCGCGGTCGACCGCGGTCGCCATCCACAACACGCAGGACACCAGCGTGAGCGCACCGAGCAGTACCACATCGTTGTAGCCGGGCGATTGCGGCAGCCAGCTGTAACACATCCCGCCCGCGGCGAGCACGACCATCGTGCCCGCGGCCTCCCACAGGCGGGTCGGCGGCAGCCCAGGTCGCCGCCCGCGCAGCCACCGCATGAAGCTGTACCCGAACAGGACGTGGACGACGACCACCGTGAACAGCCGGAAGAACCGGAGCTTCACGATGTCGTACCCGAACCACTCGAACACCGGGCCGTACAGATACTGCACACCGGTCAGCGCCAGCGGATTGCTGTCCCACCACCGGTACGAGAGCAGGTAGTAGCCCTCGTCGGTGATGTCGAAACCTTCGTTCGCGGCCCGTCCCGCGGTCAGAATCCACCACGCCGCCAGCCCGCCGGCGACGGCGATCACCCCGGCGAGCAGCACGAATCGTCTGCCCGCCGAGGAAATCTTGATCACGGCCGCAACCCTAGGCCATCACCGAAAAGCTATGTTGCGTAGGCGGTTTGCGCATCCTCCGCGAAGTGGCACGAGACGGTCTGGCCGGACTTGATCTCCCGGAGCTCCGGTACGTCGGTACTGCACTTGGCCTCCGCCCGCAGACACCTTGTGTGGAATCGACAACCTGAGGGCGGCAGCACCGGCGACGGCGGGTCTCCGGCCAGCACGATCCGCTGCCGGCCCTGCCGGGCCAGACCCGGCTCGGCGGACAGCAGCGCCTGCGTGTACGGATGCGCGGGTACGTCGTACACGTGCTGGTGCTCGCCCAGCTCGGCGACCTTGCCCAGGTACATGACCGCGACCCGGTCGGAGACATGCCGGACCACGGACAGGTCGTGGGCGACGAAGATGATGCTCAGGCCGAGCTCGCGCTGCAGCCGCATCAACAGGTTCACCACCTGCGCCTGCACCGACAGGTCGAGTGCCGAGACCGGTTCGTCGCAGAGCAGTACGTCGGGGTTCAGCGCGATCGCCCGCGCGATCCCGATCCGCTGCCGCTGGCCGCCGGAGAACTGGTGCGGGAACTTCGTCTCGTCCTCGGGGCGCAGACCGACCAGCTCGAGCAGTTCGCGCACCCGGGACCGGATCTCGACCTTCTTGCCGACGTCCGGGTGCACCTGGAACGGCTCAGCGACGATCTCGCCGACCCGCATCCGCGGGTTCAGGCTGGAGTACGGGTCCTGGAACACCACCTGGACGTTGCGCCGCCAGCGCCGCAGCTCGCGGCCGCGGAGCTTGCTGACGTCCACACCGCCGTACTCGATCCGGCCCGACGTCGGCTTCTCCAGCGCGGCGAGCAGCCGCACGAGCGTCGACTTTCCGCAACCGGACTCCCCGACGATGCCGAGCGACTCGCCCTTGCGCAACGTCAGGTCGACGCCGTCGACCGCGCGGACGATGGTCTTGGCGCCAAAGTTCAGCGCCGGGCTGATGTCGTAGTGCTTCACCACGTTCGTTGCCGTCAGCAACTCGTTCATACGGCCTCCTTCGCGGCCAGCGACGTCCGCCGGATGCACGCGGCATCCCGCCCCGGCGCGACGGTGAGCAACGGCGGCACCTCGGCCGCGCAGTCGTCGATCGCGATCGGGCACCGGGTCCGGAACGCGCAGCCGGACGGGATCGCCCGCAGCGACGGCGGCGTACCGGGGATGGTCGGCAGCTCGCGGCCCTTGAGTTCGGCCGACGGCATCGAGCCCAGCAGGCCTTCGGTGTAAGGATGGACGGGACGTTCGAGGGCCTCCGCGGTCGCGGCCCGCTCGACCACGTGACCGGCGTACATCACCACGACGTTGTCGGCGACGTCCGACACCACGCCGAGGTCGTGCGTGATCAGCACCACGCCCATGTCCCGCTCGGCCTGCAGTTCGGCGATCAGTTCCAGGATCTGCGCCTGCACAGTCACGTCGAGCGCCGTGGTCGGCTCGTCGGCGATCAGTACGTCGGGATCGAGCGCGAGCGCCATCGCCAGCATCACGCGCTGCCGCATCCCGCCGGAGAACTCGTGCGGGTAGTCGCCGACGCGTTTCGCCGCGGCCGGGATCCGTACCTGGTCGAGCATCTCCGCGGCCTTCTTCAGAGCGTCCCGCTTCGACATCCCGCGGTGCACCCGGAAGCACTCGGCGATCTGGGTCCCGACCGACTGCACCGGGTTCAGCGCCGACAGCGAGTCCTGGAACACCATCGTGATCCGGTCGCCGACGATCCGGCGCCGCTCCCTGGTGGTCATCTGGATCAGGTCCGCGCCGCGGTACTCCGCCGTACCGGACACGATCCGGCCCGGCGGCATCTCCAGGATCCCGGTCAGCGCCTGCGTCGAGACGCTCTTCCCGGACCCGGACTCGCCGAGGATCGCCAGCATCTCCCCCGCCCGCACCTGCCAGGACACCCCGTCCACGGCCCGCACCGGACCCCGCGGCGTGTCGAACTCCACGGTCAGATCGTCGACCTTGAGCAGTACTTCGCCAGTAGCAGTCATCGCATGAGTTTCGGGTCGAGGGCGTCCCGGATGGAGTCGCCGATGATCATGAACGAGATCGTCATCGTGGAGATGAACAACGCCGGCCAGATGAACAGGTGCGGGGTGTCCCGGTACGACGCCGCGACGCCGAACTGCGAGCCCCAGGAGATCGACGGCGGTTGCAGCCCGACCCCGAGGAACGTCAGCGCGGCCTCGAGCCCGACCATGCCGCCGATGCCGAGCGTGGTCATCGCCAGCAGCGGCGCCATCGCGTTCGGGAACACGTGTTTGCGCAGGATCCGCACCGGCGGTACGCCGATCGACCGGGCCGCGAGCACGTACTCGCGGTTACGGACCGAGAAGACCGTGGCCCGCATCAGCCGCATCCCGCCCGGCCAGCCGATCAGCAGGATGACGCCGACGATGATCCAGATGCTCCGGTTCGCGACCGAGTTCAGGATCACGATCAGCACCACGATGCCGGGGATCGAGAACAGCACGTCGGCGGTCCGCGAGATCAGGCCGTCCACGAAGCCCGGGAAGTACCCGGCCAGCAGGCCGAGCGAGCCCGCCAGCACGAACACTCCGAAACTCGCGCAGATACTGACCAGCACCGACGGCCGCGCGCCGTAGATGACGTTCGCGAAGTAGTCGCAGCCCTGGATGTCGAACCCGAACGGGTGTCCCGGACCGCGTCCCTGGCGGCTCTTGGCCAGCTCGCAGAACCGCGGATCGGCGGACGTGAACAGCTTCGGCACCGCCGCCATCGCGAAGAACACCAGCAACAGCAGGCTGCACAGGACGAACTGCGGTTTGCGCAGCAGCGCCCGGAGCAGTTCGCGGTTGGACAAGGTACGACCGTCGCCGAGCTCCTGTGCTTCGGCACCGACCACTGCTTGGACATCAGACATTGCGCACCCTCGGATCCAGGACGCCGTACAGGAGGTCGATCAGCAGGTTGATCAGGATGAACGAGATGAACGCGAGCGTGGACAGCAGCACCACGACACCACCCTCCTTCAGCTTGATCGCCTGGAACATGAACTGGCCGAGCCCCGGCAGGTTGAAGATGCTCTCGGTGATGATCGCGCCGCCGAACATGCCGGCCAGGTCGAGCCCGATGAACGTGACCACCGGCAGCAGCGCGTTCGGCAGGATGTGCCGCCAGAGCACCCGCTGCTCGCCGAGCCCCTTGGCCCGCGCGGTCTTCACGAAGTCGGCGTTCACCGTCTCCACGATCGACGTCCGCAGCAGCCGGGCCAGGCCGGCGAAACCCAGTACGCCGATCACCAGCGCGGGCAGTACGTACGAGCGCGGGAACCCTTCCAGCACACCGGACACCGGGAACCACTTCAGCTCGACCCCGAACAGGTACTGCGCGGCGAAGTACGCCACCAGTCCGGGGACCGCGAGCAGCACGAGCGTGACCAGCAGCAGCGACCGGTCGACCCAGCCGTTGCGCTTGAAACCGGCGTAGATACCGAAGAACAGTCCCAGCGTCCACTGGACGGCGTTCGCCAGCAGCGTCAGCTTCAGCGTCACCGGGATCCGCAGCCGGAGCTGGTCGGCGATGTCCGCGCCCGCGAACGTCGTACCGAAGTGGCCGGTGAGGATGTCCTTCATGCTCAGCAGGTACTGGACGATGAACGGATCGTCCAGGTGGTACTGCGCGCGCTTGGCGGCCAGCACCGCGGCCGGGATCGGCTTGTCACCGGCCAGCTCCCGCAGGGGGTCCCCGGGCATCGCGAAGACGAGCGCGAAGACCCCCAGCGTCACCAGCACACCGATCGGTACCGCCGCCAGTGCGCGGCGCAGGACGAAACGGATCACTTGAACGTGGCCCAGAGGGCCGATACGCCGACGTACTTCGAGACGCGCGGCTCGATCTTGGCCGAGTGCAGGTACGCGTTCGACTTCGTGTACAGCGGGATCAGCGGCATGTCCTCGAGCGCGATGTCCTCGGCCTGCTGGTACAGCTTGATCGCCTTCTCCGGGTCCGGCTCGGCGTCGCCCTTGGCCAGTACGGCGTCCAGCGCCGGGTTGGAGTACTGGGCGAAGTTGGCGTCACCGTTGGACTTGAACATCGGCGTCAGGTAGTCCTCGATCGACGGGTAGTCGTGACCCCAGCCGCTGAAGCGCAGCCCGTCCAGCTTGTGGGAGTCCGCGAGCTCGGTGATCTCCGAACCCTGCTTGCCGGTGTACTTCACCTGCAGGCCGAGGTTCTGGCGGAGCATGTTGCCGATCGCCTCGGCGAAGATCTGGCCGGTCGCCGACGTGGTGTTGTAGTTGATGTTCAACGTCCCGGAGAAACCGCCGGCCTCCTGCAGCAGTTGCTTGGCCTTGGTCGCGTCGAAATCGCAATACTTGCAGGCGTTGTCGCGGTACCCGGCCATATCCGGCGCGACCAGGCCCTTGGCGGGCTCGGACAGCCCGACGAGGTCTGCGAACGCCTTCCGGTCGATCGCCTCCGAGAACGCGTGCCGCAGCTTCGGGTTCTTGAACCGCGGGTCCCAGGCCGGGATCACCAGGTAGTTCGCACCGGAGCTGATGCTCGTCACCCACTGGTCCGGGGCATCGGTCTTGAAGCTCTTCACCTTGGTCGACGGTACGTCGACGAAGTCCACGTTGCCGGCCAGGAACTCGTTGTACGCCGTGTCCGCGTTCGGAATGAACCGGTACGTGATCTCGTCGGCCTGCGGTACCGGCGAGCCCTTGTAGCCGTCCCACTTGGCCAGCTTGATGTCGTCACCGGCATTCCAGTCGGCGGCGAGCTTGAACGGGCCGTTCCCGATCGGCTTGCGCTTGTACGCGTCCGGGTTCTTCCGCACCTCTTCGGGCAGCGGCGCGAGACCGAGGTACTGCAGGGTCAGGCCGAACTGCGAGAACGGGACCTTGAGCTTCACCGAGAAGGTCAGGTCGTCGATCTGCTTGAGTCCGCTGAGCGTCTTCACCGCGGTCGGCTTCGGCGTGGCGCCGTCCGGGGTCGGCGGGTTCAGGGCGTCGTACCCGTCGACCTTGGAGAAGAAACCGTTGTTCTTCCAGGCGTTCGAGCCCATCGCGGTCATGTTCCAGCTGTCCACGTAGTCCTTCGCGGTCAGCGGCTGGCCGTTCTGGAAGGTGTTGCCGGCCTTCAGCTTGATCGTCCAGGTCTGGCTGGTCTTGTCCGGCGTGACCGAGTCGGCCATCACGTTCTGCAGCTTGCCGGTCTCCGGGTCCGTGGTCACCAGCGGGGCGAACATCGCCATCGCGACCTGGATGCCCGGACTGCCGTTCTCGTTCAGCGGGTTGATGTACTCCAGCGGGTCGGCAGCGATCGCGATGACCTCGCTCTTGCTGCCGGAGCCGCTGCCGGAGCCGCTGCTCTTGCCGTCTCCACACGAGGCGAGCACCAGAGCTAGTCCGAGTGCCACCCCCACTACCCCAGTCAGACGTCGCACGGTCAAACCAACTTCCTCGGCGGGAGGGCCGCTAGGCGGGCGGATCAAGCGTCATGGTGGCTGGTCGAAACTGCACATGTCAACGTTGTCAGGCGCAAAGCGGCGGCGCGTAACTCAGGCGTTACTTTGCCAAGACCTCAGATGACCAGCACGCGCCGACGGCGCGAGCCCCCACTTAATCAGATCAGTTCCTCAGAGTCATCTGATGACAGGTCAGATCTGGGCAAAACTCGCCTCTGCGCACAGTTGCGCACTTACCGGTAGCCGGCTGCTTGCAGACGGTAGAGCTCGGCATACGTTCCGTTGCCCGCCATCAACTCGTCGTGCGTACCGCGCTCGGTCACCCGGCCGTTGTCCAGTACCACGATGAGGTCCGCGGAGCGCACTGTTGAGAAGCGATGTGAGATGAGCAACGTGATCCGCCCGTCGGCCCGTCCGGCCCGCGCTTCGGCGGCCAAACGGTCGAACACGGCCGCCTCGGTCTGCGGGTCCAGCGAGGCGCTCGGCTCGTCCATGACGACCAGCAACGGCGCCGGACGGACGAGTGCGCGGGCGATAGCCAGCTTCTGCCATTGCCCGCCGGACAGTTCGACGCCGTCGGTCCACGACGTACCCAGCTGGGTGTCGACGCCCTGCGGCAGGGTGTCCACGAAGCCTGCGTCCGCTTTGCTCAGGGCCGTCCGCACCTGGTCCGGCGGTTCGGACAGTCCGCCCACCGCGACGGCCTCGCCGACGGTGAGCTGGTACCTGACGAAGTCCTGGAAACCGGCGCTGACCTTCTGCCGGTACTGGTCGAGGTCCATGGTGGCGAGGTCGACTCCGTCGATCAGCACCGCACCGGTGGCGGGCCGGTACATGCCGGTGAGGAGCTTGACCAGGGTCGACTTGCCCGCGCCGTTCTCGCCGACGATCGCAACCGTCTGCCCGGCGGGGAGGAACAGGTCGGTACCGGGCAGCGCGAGGCGATCGTCCGCGCCGTACCCGAAGGTGACGTGTTTGAGTTCGATGCCGTGCAGGAGGCGATCCGGCGTCGGCGCGGTGCCTGGTTCCGGGTGGGCCTGGTGAGCGAGCCAGAAGTAGTGCTCGGCCGTGGTGCGCACCCGCAGTACGGTGCCGGCCAGGTCGAGAACTCGGTTCGCCGCACTCACCACGGCGCCGGCCAGGGCGAGCGCCAAGGCCACGTCGCCCGGGGTCACGTTTGACTCGTTGAGGATCAGCACCAGCGCGCCGACGTACGCGAGGGGGAACACGGACCAGCCGACGGACCCGATCAGGACCGATCGTAGGAGCGCCCGGTGAGCGATGGTGTTGGCTTTGTCCGCTGCTTCGCGGTGGTGTCTCAAGAGCTCGTCGCCCATCGACGCGACGTGCAACTCCTGTGCGGACGAGGGCGCGACCGACAGCATGAACAGTTGCTGCGCGAGCCGGCGGTGCGGTGCCGCGTCCAGCTCCGACCGGCGACGGATCCGTTCGGCCCGGCGGCTCAACCACAGCGAGGGAATCGCGACCAGAGGGAGCACCGCCAGCACCGGCTTGAGGTCCGCGAGCAGAACGGTGCTGATCACCAGCTGGGCCACGACGAACAGGCCGATGAACGGCATCGTGACACTGTCCGCGAGGTCCGGCGCCTCCCGTCGCAGCGTCTGCAGCCGGTCCAGGAACTCGGGCCGCTCGAAGTGCTGGATCTGCGGGGCGCCCGCGGCCAGCCTCAGTACCCGGCGCTCGGCGACGAAGCTGGAGCGCTCGCGCATCCGGATCGTCGCCCAGCGATAGCCGATCGGCGCCACCAGCACGAAGGTCAGTCCGACGGCAACCGCGATGCCTCCGGCAACTACCTGTCGGGATTCGCCGGACACCACGCCGTCGACCAACGGCCGTACGCCGAGCGCGACGAGCAGCGGGCTGACGAAACTCGACATCGTGACGACGGTGTAGAGGGTGAACAGGCCCGGGCCGATCTCCCAGCCGAGCCCGATCAGCAAACGCGCCGTGGCGACCCATGACTTCATGCCGGGCCTCCGTCGAAGCGAGCCGCCTGCAGGCGGAAGAGGTGCGCGTAGGTTCCGTCGCGCGCGAGCAACTCGTCGTGCGATCCCTGCTCGATCACCCTGCCTTCGTCGAGGACGACGATCGAGGATGCCTGGCGCACGGTGGAGAAACGATGCGAGATCAGGATCGTCGTGAGCCCTGCGGTGAGGTCGAGGAACCGCCGGTACAGCTCGGCCTCGGATCGGGCGTCCAGGTGCGCGGCGGGCTCGTCCAGTACCAGTACGGATGCGCCCTGCTGGACGGCGTACAGCGCTCTTGCCAGGCCCAGCCGTTGCCACTCGCCGCCGGACAGTTCGACACCGCCGTCGAACTCCGCCGAGAGGACTGTGTCCCAGCCGTTCGGCAGTGCCTCGACGATGGTCTTCGCACCTGCCCGATCAACTGCCCTGTCCGGCGAGGCATCAGCACGGCCGAAGCGGATGTTGCTGTACGCCGACATCGGCAACCGCACGGGCTGCTGGAAGACAACCGCCAGTCTGCGCCGCCAGTCGTCGAGGTCGAGCTCCCGCAGGTCGAGTCCGTCGATCGCTACGGATCCTTGCGTCGGCTCGTACAGTCCGCAGAGCAGCTTGACGAGGCTGGTTTTTCCGGCACCGTTCGCGCCGACGACCGCGAGCGACTGCCCCGCCGGAATCACCAGGTCGAGATCACGCAGTACCTCTCGGCTGGTGCCCGGGTAGCTGAACGACACCCCGCGAAGGGCAATCTCCCGCTGCGGCATCCCAGTGGCGGGCTTCGATCCACGGCCAGCGGGCGCGGCTGCCGGGGCGATCGCTCGCATCGCCTCGTCGTACCGGTCGAGGGTTGCGAGGGCGAGTTCGGTCTGCAGGCCGGACCAGGACGACTGCTGGATGCCGCCCAACGCGACCAGGAACGTCTGGACGTACGTCGCCGTCGGCCCGGCGGCGAGGCGGCCGGCGACCGCCTCGCGAACCACGAGCACGATGCCGCCCAGCACGACAACGCCCAGGAACGCGGTCGCGATCAGCGGACGACGGCCCGCCGGGGTCAGGACCCGCTGCATCGTCGCGGCCCAGGTCTCCCCGTGCCTGTTGACGACGAACTCCGGCAGCCCGAACAGGCGGATCTCCTTGGCGGCCGGCGGGGTGGTTCCCAGGTCGTTGAAGTACCGCATCCGGCGGGCCGACTCCGACGCGCCGTAGTGGTGCCCTGCCTCGGTACGGGACGCGACCCGGTCCTCGTACGCCGCCCAGACACCGGCCACGAGCAGACCCGCGCCGAGCCACCAATGGAATCCGGCGAGGATGATGCCCGAGGCCAGCAGAATGATCCGCCCGGTGGCCAGCCCGCCGATCGTGCTCGCGAGCCGGCCAGGACGCGCCCAGTCCGCCCGCAAGGTGTCCCGCCCGACCTCCACCAGCGCGGCCGTCGCCGGATCCTCCAAGTGCCGGACGCCGCTGGGCGCGGCCACAGCCCTCATCAACTCATGCTGCAGCAGCGCGTCGACCCGCTCCCCCAAGGCAGTCGCCGCCGCCCGCTGCAACGCACCACCAAGCCACTGCAACAACAAACACGCCCCGGCCACGACAGCCCACCCGACCGCATACCCCCTGTCCCCCCGAGCGACCCCGGCAACAGCCTGCCCAAGCGCCACCACACTCCCCAACGGCGCCGCAGCCGCCACCACAACCATGCCCACCACAAGAACCGACAGCCCTCGACCCGCGCCCCAGGCAACAGATGCAAACCGCCAAAGTCCGGCCACCCCCTAAGTCAACAACACCCGCCGGTTCGCGCGGCCGAGCGCCCGTACTTGCCGGTCGTCGAACCACGGCGCCGAGGCGAGCGTGTATATCCGTTTCCGGCAATCGAGCGATGTGATTCTTGTTTCTGTGGATCAGCGAAATCCCTTGCAGATAAGGGATGTGCGGGTCGAAAACCGTCGGTGGGTATGTCTAGGATCTTGGGTATGGCGATTCTGGACGAACGGCCGGTCTGGTCGATGAGCAGCAGCGAAAAGCTGACCGCTCTCGACGCAGCACGCGCCGAAATCGCCCGTCTCCAAGTCCGCTGCCTGCACCTGACCGCCGGCCTCGACACCGACGGTCACGCCCAAGAACTCGGCGCCCGCGACACCGTCCAGCTCCTCTCCGTCCGCTACCGCCAGGATCCCGCCGACGTACGCCGGGACCTGCGCCTCGCCCGCGCGTTGCACAAGTACCCAGCCGTGTCCGCGGCTCTCGGCACCGGACGCCCGACCGAGGCCGACCGCGCCCAGCCGACGATCACCCTCGAACAAGCCGCCGCGATCGTCACCGCACTTGAGAAAGTCCCGGTCTCGGCCCGCGTACCCGTCGAGGACCTCCGCGTGGCGGAGGAGTCCATGGTCGAAGCCGCCGACCTCCTCGCGCCGCCCGACCTACGCACCCTCGGCCAAGAAGTACGCGCACGCCTCGACACCGACGGCCCCCAACCCTCACACGACCCAGACAACGAGGACGACGCGTCCTCGCGCGAGGCACTCTGGCTCAAGCCCGCCGACCGCGGCGTCACGTTCGGCGGCTACCTCGCCAACGAGAACGCCGAACTCTTCCAGACGCTGGTCTTCGCCGGCGCCAAACCGCACAAAACCCCTGACGGTGAACGCGACCCGCGCCCCCGCAGCAAACGACAAGCCGACGCCCTCACCGGCATCCTCACCACCGCCGCCGGCGCCGGAACCGCCGTCCCCGGCCACGGCGACATCAAACCCCACATCACCGTCACCATCGACCTCAAAGACCTCCAAGCCGCCACCAACACCCCCGGCGCCCCAGCCGGCCAAGAAGGCCCCGGCAACCCCGGCAACCCCGGCAACTCAGTCGGCTTGGGCGGCTCCGGCCTCGGAGTCCTCGGGATCCGCGGTCGCGGAGACCTCGTCCACGGCGGCACGCTCTCCGCTGCGGCTGTACGGCGACTCGCCTGCGACGCCGGCATCATCCCCCCTCGTCCTCGGCTCCAACTCCGAACCCCTCGACGTCGGAGCCGAACACCGCTTCGTCACCCGCGCCATCCGCCAAGCCCTCAACGCCCGCGACAAAGGCTGCATCGCCTGCGGCGCACCACCCGCCATCTGCGAAGCCCACCACATCACCCACTGGGCCGACGGCGGCCCCACCTCCCTCCACAACCTCGCCCTGCTCTGCAAACGCGACCACATCAACGTCCACCAAGGCCGACTCACCATCACCTTCACCAACGGCCACCCCACCATCACCCGCCCCACCTGGTCCGACCCCGACCCACCCCCTCAGCGACACGGCTTAGGCGACACGGCTTAGGCGACACGGCCTGTCCCACGGCCGAGAGCCGGGATCCTCCCACATCCCCTGGGCGGCCCGGCCCTCCGCCATGCCCACACGGCCTAGGCAACACGGCCCATACCACGCTGAGAGCCGGACCCGCCCAGTTCACACCTGGGAGGCCGGCACCTCCGCCATAACCACCGGCCGGCCTCGGCACACCGTCCGACTTTCTGACGTCACCCGCTCCCGGACACACGGCCCAGGCACACCATGGCCAACCCCGCGCCCGGACCTACCCAGTATGGGTGAGGTTTTGGGTGGCGAAGAGGCGGGCGAAGCGGCTCGTGGGGTCGGCCATCAGTTCGTCGTATGTTCCTTGCTGGGCGACGGTGCCGTCGTCGATGACGTAGATGCGGTCCATCGCGCGCAGGGTCCAGGCGCGGTGCGAGACCACGATCGTGATGCGGTCGGCGCTGGTACGGCGTAAGTCGGTGAAGATCTCGTGCTCCGCCTCGGCGTCGATCGCGGAGGTCGGCTCGTCGAGGATCCAGACGCCAGCGTCGCGGAGCCGGATCCGCGCCAGTGCGAGCCGCTGCCACTGCCCGCCGGAGATTCCCGTGCCGCCCCATTGCTGACCGAGTTGCGTGTCGAGCGGGAGGCCGGCGGCGAAGGTCCCGGTCAGCGCGTCGCGGAGCTCCTGATCCGTGACAGCCTCCGGCGCACCCAGGCCGACGGCGTCCCGGAGCGTGAACTCGAAGCGCCCGAACTCCTGCACCAGCAGGCCGAAGTGCGCGAGCCGCTCGTCCTCGGCGAGCCCGTCGGCGTCGGTGCCGTCGATCAGCACCCGCCCGCCGTCAGGGCTCAAGGCACCGACCAGCACGTTGATCGCCGTCGACTTGCCGGCCCCGTTCACGCCGACCAACGCGATCATTTCGCCGCGGCGGGCCTCGATCGACACGTCGCGAAGGGTCGGCTCAGCAGCGCCCGGGTACCAGAACGTGACGTTGTCCAAGGCAACGGAATCGACGCGGCGGACCACCGCGCGACGCGGGCCGACGGACGTACTCCGCACGAACCGGCGGTAGATCGCGGCCTGCGGAGCCGCGGTGACGATACTGCCGAACGCGTAGCCACACTGCCGAATCGCGTTCAGCCCGGTGATCGTCCCGGCCACCGCCGCAGCCGCCGCTCCCCCGGTCGCACCGCCGCGGACCAACGCCACCAGTGCACCGCCGAACAGCACCACAGTGACCAGCGCGGCACCCAGTTCGCACAACACCGCCGTACGGATCATCCGATCGAGGACCCAGGTCGCCGACGCCCGGCTGCCCGCGACCAGGCCGGCCACTTTCCACCCCGATCCCAGCACCGCCAACTCGGTCCCGGGACGCTGCTGGATCAGTTGCTCGGTCGCGTACGCCGCCTTGCGGTCATGTTCGGCGACCCGCGGCCAGCCCTTCGCCTCCATCCGCGAAATCACCGTGAACGCGAGAACGGTCGGAGCCAGCGCCGCGAGCACCAGCAGCCCCGAGACCAGGTTGATCGACGCGATCGCCGCGCACAGGACCCCGGACGTCGCCGCCGCGCTGAGCAGCTGCACAGGCTTGCCGGCCACGTCACTCATCGGGTGCGTCGCGGTCTGACTCGCCTCCAGGTCGCGGACCGTACTGGGATCGGCCAGCCGGCTCGGGCTCAGCCGGGCGGCGACGCGGGCCAGCTCGATCCGCAGTTCGAGCCGGAGACGCAGCATCATCCGCTGGCCGACGCCGTTCGACACCTGGGTCAGCGGAAACATCGCCCCGACCACCACGGTCAGCCCGAGCAGCGGACGCCAGAGGTCACCGCTGTCGACCAGGTCGCGGATCAGCACCACCTGGGCGCCGGGCAGAACAGCCAGCAGTAGTTGGAGAACGGAGTACGTCGCGAGCCATCCCGGGGTGGCCCGGAGGGCGTCGATCAGTGATTCACGGGCAGTACGGAACGCGTCGAGCACGAGGATCCTCGCAAGGCAGGCCGGAGCCGCGCCGGTGTTCCAGCGCGGATCGCGTCGGCCGCAAATTGCGTGTCATCCCAGCAAGCAGGCCCAGCCCGTGCATCCAGGGATCCAGTGGCAGATCACGTATGACGTCTTCGCTTCAACCTACCGCAAGACGGTCAGTGCGGTGGGATGTTCTGGTTCAGGTGGAACAGGTTGCCGGGGTCGTACTTGCGTTTGAGCGTCTGCAACCGGTCGTACGTCGCGGCGCCGTACGCGGAGCGGATCCGGTCGGTGCCCTCGTTGCTCAGGAAGTTGAGGTAGACGCCGGTCAGGTGCGGCTCGAGGGCGCGCCAGGAATCGCGGACCCACTCGCGCTGCGCCTCGAAACCTTCCGGCCCATCGGTCGCGCCGACGAAGTTGAAGGTATGCCCGCTCGCCCGGCCGCCGAACGGCGTACTGTCGGCCGGTACCCGGGAGATCGCGCCGCCGAGGTGGAAGATCGGGTACGCGGTGTACGGCGAATCGATGGCGTGACCGCGGGCCACGGCCACGTCGATCACCTCGTCGGACAGCTCGGCCACGTCGCCGGCGCGGATGTAGTACCAGCGGCCGTGCGGGAATCCGGGGTCGAGCATCGCCTGCAGGTCCAGGTACGGCTGCGGCTTCACCAGATCCAGCAGTGGCGGCGCGAACGCCTTCAGCGGGGCCACTACCCGCTCGCCGTCCTCGACCGGCCCGGCGTAGCAGGCGACGACCGCCACCACGGACCGGCCGTGCAGCTCGGGCGGGATCGACGGCGTGGACGGCAGCCGGCGGTGGATCACCGCGGTGGTGAGCTCGTCGGGGATACCAGTGATCCAGTCCCGGTAGAAGCGCATCAGCTCCGGCGACAGGTCCATCGGCCACGCGACCAGGCCGCCGTACACGATCGGCCCGACCGGGTGCAGCTGGAACTCGAACTCGGTCACGACGCCGAAGTTCCCGCCACCGCCGCGGATCCCCCAGAACAGGTCGGCGTTCTCGTCCGGGGAGGCTGTGACCAGCTCGCCGTCGGCCGTGACCACGTCGGCCGAGAGCAGGTTGTCGATGCTCAGCCCGTACTTGCGCATCAGCCAGCCGATCCCGCCGCCCAGCGTGAGCCCGGCCAGACCGGTGTGCGTGACGATCCCGGACGGCGTGGCCAGGCCGAACGCCTGGGTCTCCCGGTCGAGCTCCCCGAGCAGCACACCCGCCTGCGCCCGCGCGGTACGCCGTACCGGATCGACCCGGATGCCCTTCAACAGGCCGAGATCGATCAGCGTTCCGCCGTCACACGTGGAGTGGCCAGGGAAGCTGTGACCGCCGCCCCGCACGGCGACCGGCCCGCCGGTACGCCGCGCGTACGCGAGCGCCGACCGGATGTCGGCGACCCCGGTGCACCGCGCGATCAGCCCGGGCCGGCGGTCGATCGACCCGTTCCAGACCCTCCGCTGATCGTCGTACGCCGGATCGCCCGGCCGGATCAGGTCGCCACGAAAGTCCGTGGCCAACTCGTTGAGTGCATGGACATCCGCCGCGATGGTGCTCATAACCGCCCCCTTGGCGCCAGTATGCGCCCGGCACGTCAGAGCGTGAAGGCCGTGCTGCCCTCGTCGAACGGGCCCATCACGGTCAGGGCGGGAGTGCCGGCGTACAGGTCGGCGGCCAGCGCGGTGACGTCATCGAGCGTGACGGAGTCGATGCGGTGCAGGATCTCGTCGACCGTCTGGAGCTGGCCGTACACGAGTTCGGCCTTCGCGATCCGGGTCATCTTGGCGCCGGTGTCCTCCAGGCCCATCACGACCGAGCCGCGCATCTGCCCCTTGCCGCGGAGCAGTTCGTCGGGCGTGATGTTGCCGCGGGCAATCGCCTCGAGCTCGCCGCGGATCACGTCCAGGACCTCGGGGGCCTTCTTCGGCAGGCAGCCCGCGTACACGCCGACCATGCCCGCATCGGCGTACGCCGAACCGAACGTGAACACCGAGTACGCCAGCCCGCGCTTCTCCCGGACCTCCTGGAACAGCCGCGACGACATCCCGCCGCCGACGATCCCGTGCAGTACGCCGGCGGTGTACCGGCGCTCGTCGCTCCGGACCAGCCCCGGCATCCCGAGCACCAGATGCGCCTGCTCGACGTCACGGTGGTGCACCTGCACCCCGCCGTACGTCGGAACAGTCTTGCCCGCACCACGTCGTACAGCGGCGGGCTCGGCCTCGGCCGTCACCCAGTGCCGCTCGAACGCCTTGCGGACCAGGCGGACCACGTCGGCGTGGTCGACGTTGCCGGCCACCGACACGACGATGTTGGACGGCTTGTAGCGGCGCCGGTACCAGCCCACGACCTGCTGGCGGGACAGCCCGGCGACCGACTCCGGCGTACCGGTGATCGAACGCCCGAGCGGGGACCTGCCCCACAGCTGCTCCGCGAACAGGTCATGAATGTGGTCCGACGTCTCGTCGGCGTGCATCGCGATCTCTTCGTCGATGACGTCGCGCTCACTCTCCACGTCCGCGTTCGTGAGCGTGGCGGAGGTGATCATGTCGCAGACGACATCGACCGCGAGCGGCAGGTCGGTGTCCAGTACCCGTGCGTAGTAGCACGTGTACTCCTTGCCGGTGAACGCGTTCATCTCGCCGCCGACCGCGTCGATCGCGGCGGAGATCTCCAGCGCGTCGCGGCGCTCGGTGCCCTTGAACAGCAGGTGCTCGAGGAAGTGCGTGGCGCCGGCCAGCTGCTCCGGTTCGTCCCGGGAGCCGACGCCGACCCAGACTCCGAACGTGACGGATCGGAAGCCCGGGACGGATTGGGTGAGCACACGAAGCCCGGAGGGCAGGACGGTCCGTTTCACCGGACCGCCCGCCTCCGGGCTCAGCAGCGTGCTGGTGGTTGCTCGAATCACTCGGCGGACTCGGCAGCCTTCTCTGCAGACTTCTCTTCGGACTTCTCGTCACCCTCGATGACCGGGATCAGCGAGAGCTTGCCGCGGTCGTCGATCTCGGCGATCTCGACCTGCAGCTTCTGACCCACCGAGAGCACGTCCTCGACGGCCTCGACGCGCTTGCCGCCGGCCAGCGGACGCAGCTTGCTGATGTGCAGCAGCCCGTCCTTGCCCGGCAGCAGGCTGATGAACGCACCGAAGTTGGTCGTCTTCACGACCGTGCCCAGGTAGCGCTCGCCCTTCTCCGGCATGGTCGGGTTCGCGATCGCGTTGATCGCGGCCCGGGCCGCCTCGGCCGACGGGCCGTCGGTCGCGCCGATGTACACGGTGCCGTCGTCCTCGATCGAGATGTCGGCGCCGGTGTCCTCGGTGATCTGGTTGATCATCTTGCCCTTCGGCCCGATGACCTCGCCGATCTTGTCGACCGGGACCTTCACCGAGATGACCCGCGGCGCGAACTCGCTCATCTCACCCGGCGCGTCGATGGCCTTGGCCATCACGTCCAGGATCGTCAGGCGGGCGTCCTTGGCCTGGGTCAGCGCGCCGGCCAGCACGCTGGCCGGGATGCCGTCCAGCTTGGTGTCCAGCTGCAGGGCGGTGACGAAGTCCTTCGTTCCGGCGACCTTGAAGTCCATGTCGCCGAACGCATCCTCGGCGCCCAGGATGTCGGTCAGCGCGACGTACTGCGTCTCGCCGTCGACCTCGCCCGAGATCAGGCCCATCGCGATACCGGCGACCGGGGCCTTCAGCGGCACACCGGCGTTCAGCAGCGACAGCGTCGAGGCGCAGACCGAACCCATCGAGGTGGAACCGTTCGAACCGAGCGCCTCGGACACCTGACGCAGCGCGTACGGGAAGTCCTCGCGCGACGGCAGCACCGGCACCAGGGCCCGCTCGGCCAGTGCGCCGTGACCGATCTCGCGGCGCTTCGGCGACCCGACCCGGCCGGTCTCACCGGTCGAGTACGGCGGGAAGTTGTAGTTGTGCATGTAGCGCTTGCGGGTCTCCGGGGAGAGCGTGTCCAGCTGCTGCTCCATCCGGAGCATGTTCAGCGTGGTGACACCCATGATCTGGGTCTCGCCGCGCTCGAACAGCGCCGAACCGTGCACCCGCGGGAGCACGCCGATCTGGGCCTTCAGCGGCCGGATGTCGGCCAGCCCGCGGCCGTCGATGCGGACCTTGTCCTTCAGCACCCGCTGCCGGACCAGCTTCTTGGTCAGCGAGCGGAAGGCCGCGGACAGCTCCTTCTCGCGACCCTCGAAGTCGGCGGCCAGCTTGTCCACCGTGGCGGCCTTGACCGCGTCGGTGGCGTCCTCGCGCTCGTGCTTGCCGGCGATGGTCAGCGCCTGGGCGAGCTCCTCGCTCGCCGAGGCCTCGACCGCGGCGAACGCGTCGTCGGCGTAGTCCGGGAAGACCGGGAACTCACCGGTCGGCTTCGCGGCCCGCGCGGCCAGGTCGGCCTGCGCCTCGACCAGCGCCTTGATGAACGCCTTGGAGGCCTCGAGGCCCTCGGCGACGATCTCCTCGGTCGGCGCCTGGGTGCCGGCGGCGACCTTCTCGAAGGTGCCCGGGGTCGACTCGGCCTCGACCATCATGATCGCGACGTCACCGGTCTCGGTCACGCGACCGGCCACCACCATGTCGAAGACCGCGTCCTCGAGCTCGGTGTGGGTCGGGAACGCCACCCACTGGCCGTTGATCAGCGCGACGCGGACGCCGCCGATCGGGCCGGAGAACGGCAGGCCGGCCAGCTGGGTCGACATCGAGGCCGCGTTGATCGCGAGCACGTCGTACAGCTTGTCCGGGTTCAGCGCCAGGACCGTGATGACGACCTGGATCTCGTTGCGCAGGCCCGACACGAACGACGGCCGCAGCGGGCGGTCGATCAGCCGGCAGGTCAGGATGGCCTCCTCGGAAGGACGGCCCTCCCGGCGGAAGAACGAGCCCGGGATGCGGCCCGCGGCGTACATCCGCTCCTCGACGTCCACCGTCAACGGGAAGAAGTCGAACTGGTCCTTGGGCTTCTTGCTGGCCGTGGTGGCCGACAGCACCATCGTGTCGCCGTCGAGGTAGGCGGCGGCGGAGCCGGCGGCCTGCTGGGCCAGACGGCCCGTCTCGAAGCGGATGGTGCGGGTGCCGAAGCTGCCGTTGTCGATGACGGCCTCAGCGAATTCGGCGCCCTCCATGGGCGCACGTGTGGATCCCGACACGGGATACCCCTCTCTCACAGTGTGACGACTGCGAGGCGCGAGCTTCCGGGATGCCGGTCTTCGATCGAGGCCCGCGGGTCTTTCCAGAAAATCTGGCACAGTCCCGAAAGCCACTACCGAGGACCGGTCGTGGTCCCGCCACGCGCTTCGCGTCGCCTCGTACGTCTTACGTGCTTCTGTATTCAGTTTTGTCTTCAGTTGTTCCACGACAGGGCGTGGATACGCCAGGAGCGGCCACCCGAGTTTCGGGGGCCGCTCCTCGCGAAGTCATCGGCGAAGGCCGAGCCGCTCGATCAGGGACCGGTAGCGGTTGATGTCCTTCTTCGCCAGGTAGTTCAGCAGCCGGCGGCGCTGGCCGACCAGGAGCAACAGGCCACGACGGCTGTGGTGGTCGTGCTTGTGCTCCTTCAGGTGCTCGGTCAGGTGGCTGATCCGGTAGGTCAGCAGCGCGACCTGGACCTCGGGGGACCCGGTGTCGCCCTCGGTCAGGGCGTACTCGCCCATGATCTTCTTCTTCGTTGCGGCATCAACAGATGACACAGGATTCCTCTCGATTTCCGTTGCGCGGCGCACCGGGGCATTCTTCACCCGAGCACTCTCGATCCGCGGCCGTTCAGACGGCAGCAGCCAGCGTATCAGTCCGTGGACGCGTCACCCTAATCACCGGTCAGCAGGCCGCGCGCCCCGTCGACGTCGGCCTTCATCTGCACCAGCAGCTCGTCGATGCTGTCGAACCGGATCTGCGTCCCGCGCAGCCGGGCGACGAAATCGATCGCCACCGTCGCGCCGTACAGCTCGAGGTCGTCGCGGTCCAGCACGTACGACTCCACCCGGCGGTCCACGCCGTCGAAGGTCGGGTTGCTGCCGACGCTGATCGCCGCGGGCAGCGGATTCGGGTACGCCGGAGCGCCCGGCGCCGCCGTCAGCACGGTGAGCCACCCGGCGTACACACCGTCCTGCGGGACCGCCGCGCCCGGGTCGGCGGGGATGTTCGCGGTCGGGTAGCCGAGCTCGCGGCCGCGCTTGTCGCCCTCGACGACCACGCCGGTGACCCGCAGCGGACGGCCGAGCGCCTCCGCGGCAGCCTCGACGTCACCGTCGGCGAGCCGCTCCCGCACGTACGTCGACGACCAGGGCTGCTCGTCCCCCGCGAGGCTCAGCCCCTCGACCTGGAAGCCGTACTGCGTTCCCGCCTCGACGAGCGTGTCCACGTGCCCCGCCGCCTTGTGGCCGAAGCGGAAGTTCTCACCGACCACGATCGCCTTCGCGTGCAGCGCGTTCACCAGCGTGCGCTCGATGAACTCCTCCGGCGACCAGTGCGACACCTCCTTGGTGAACGGGAGGATCAGCACCGCGTCAGCGCCGGCCTCGCCGAGCAGCTCGGCGCGCCGGGCGGGATCAGTGAGCTGCAGCGGCGCGTGGTCGGGCCGCAGGACCCGCATCGGGTGCGGGTCGAAGGTCATCGCCACGACCGGCAGTCCCCCCAGCTCGGCCGCTCGCGCGCGGGCGTGCGCGAGCACCTCCTGGTGACCCCGGTGCACGCCGTCGAAGTTGCCGATGGTGACGACGGTCGGCCCGAAGCCCGGGCTCACCTCGTCCAATCCATGCCAGACACGCATGAGAGCAGGATTCCATGCCCCCGCCCGATTGCTTCCATCAGGTCCACGATCACCCCTTGTAATCGTGCAGTGACTCAACTTAGGGTGGGCCGCGCACTGGATGAGCCTGGGGAGGTCTTGTGAAGCTACGCCGTCTGGTTGCGGTCTGCGCGGCACTCGCGCTGGTGACCGGTCTACCTGCCGCTGCCGCCACTGGCGCCACCGCCGCGCCGAACTCCACGACGTCCACCGGCTTCTCGAAGTACGTCGCGCTCGGCGACTCGTACACGTCCGCGCCGTTCGTCCCGCTGGCCGACGTGTTGTCCCTCGGGTGCGCTCGCTCGTACAGCAACTACCCGAAGCTGCTGGCCGGGGCGCTCGGCGTGTACCGGTTCACCGACGTGAGCTGCGGCGGCGCCGACACCACGAACATGACCCAGCCGCAGGGCACGATCCTCGGTACCGCAGCCCCGCAGTTCAACGCGCTGACGCCGGACACGGACCTGGTGACGCTCGGGATCGGCGGGAACGATTTCGGCGTCTTCGGCGACATCATCGGCACCTGCCCGGGCCTGCGCGCCTCCGATCCGACGGGCGCGCCCTGCAAGGCGCACTTCACGGTCGACGGCGTGGACACGCTGAAGGCCAAGATCGCCCAGACCCAGACCCGGATCGCGGTCGTCGTCCAGGGCATCCGGGCGCGGTCTCCGCAGGCCACCATCGTGCTGGTCGGGTACCCGAAGATCGCGCCGGAGCGCGGGACCTGCCCGTCGATCCTCCCGTTCGCCGACGGCGACTACGCGTACCTGTACTCGATCGAGCAGGCGCTGAACGCGGCCGTCTCCGGAGCAGCGGCGGCCGGCGGAGCGACGTACGTCGACACCTTCGGGCCGTCCACCGGGCACGACGCCTGCGCCCCGGACGGCCAGGCGTGGATCCAGGGCAAGGACATCAACCTGCTGCGGGCGCTCAACTACCACCCGCGCTTCGAGGGCGAGGCCGGTATGGCCGCGCTCACCTACAAGACCCTCACCGGCGCGCAGCCGGTCGTCACCGCCGCCGAGCAGGCTTCGTGGGCCGCGCAGGCGCGCAAGCTGGCGAAGCAGGCCGCCGCGTCACCCCGAACGGCACTCTCCCCCAAGGCCCTCGAGGCCTCCCTGAACCGCGTACGGACCAGCGCGCAACGCTGACCCTTTCCAATCCGTATCGCGGACCACGGGCCGGGCCACCTCACGCGTGGCTCGGCCCGCTGGCTTCTTCCAGTAGGTCCGTGAGTGCCTGCCCCAGTGGGAGATCCACGCGGTACGTCGCGTACGGGTCGCCGCGGGTCAGCCCCTGGTTGACGATCAGGACCGGCGTACCGGCCTTGGCGGCGTGCCGGACGAAGCGGAACCCGGACATCACGGTCAGGGACGAGCCGAGGACGAGGACGGCGTTCGCCTCGTCGATCAGCCGGTAGCAGCGCTCGACGCGGGCCTTCGGGACGTTCTCGCCGAAGAACACCACATCGGGTTTGAGGACGCCGCCGCAGACCGTGCAGGAGACCACGGTGAACGTCCGTACGACGTCCTCGGGGAGTTCGACGTCGCCGTCCGGGTTGATCCGGGTCGCCTCGGCCGTGAACGCCTGGTTGGCGGCGCGGAGCCGACGGTCGAGGACCTCGCGGGCGGACGTCGTACCGCAGCCGAGGCAGATCACCCGGTCGAGATTGCCGTGCAGTTCGATCACGTCGCGGGCACCGGCCGCCTGGTGCAGGCCGTCGACGTTCTGCGTGATGAGGCCGCTCAGGTGGCCGCGCGCCTGGAGGGCCGCGACGGCGCGGTGGCCGTCGTTCGGGGCGGCGCGGGCGATCGTGCGCCAGCCGAGATGGCTGCGCGCCCAGTACCGCTGCCGCGCGGCCTCGCTCCCGGTGAAGTCGCCGTACGTCATCGGCGTGTGCGTCCGCAGACTGCCGGTCTCGCCGCGGTAGTCCGGGATCCCCGATTCGGTCGAGATCCCTGCCCCACTCAGTACGACGACCCGCCCGGCAGCCACGGTCCGCGCAACCGGCCCGACATCCGTCGCCCCCGGCGCCAACGCCAGCACCTCAGGCCCGGGGGCCCACTCCAACGTCGGACGAGAACGCACCCCTCCAGGGTACGTGCCCGCTGAGTGCTCCGTGGCGGTTCAGTCGACGCGGGGTGGGCCGGCTTTGAGGCGGCGTTCGGCGGCTTCGCGGACTACGTCCCGGTCCATCGAGGACCAGTCTGCGTCGATCCACCAGGTGGCGCCGGCTTCGGCCCACGGGCGGACCGTGTCGGCGGCGTTGGTGTCGTCGGCGCGGGTCGTGCCTTCGGCGACCACGTCGTACCCGTCCATGGTGAGGCCGTGCGCCGCGCGTTCCTTCCGGATCCAGGCGACGCCCTCGGCGAGGAGGTCGGGGGTCAGTTCACCCGGCCGCTCACCGGGCGCGAGGATCGGCGCGTAGTTCGGCAGCCAGCCGTCCTGGAGCGCCGCACGACGCATCGACTTCGGCCGCGGCCAGCCGCCGACCACCCAGGTCGGGACCCGCGGTTGCTGCACCGGCGGCGGTGGCGCGGGCGGCATCAGCTCGGCGACCTTCCGGGACCGGTAATGCTTGCCGGCGAAGTCGAACGGCTCGTCCCGCCACAGTTGCTGGAGCATCGCGAGCGACTCGTCCATCAGCTCGGCCCGAACCTTCCGCCCCGGATCGTCCTCGAACAGCCAGAACCGGTCGTCGCCCGTCACCCCCAGGCCGACCGCCAGCGTCACCCGGCCGCCGCTCAGGTTGTCGACGGTCGAGACCTGTCCCGCCACGTCCCACGGTTTTCGGCGCGGCAGCGGCGTGAGCATCGTCCCGAGCCGGATCCGCTCGGTCGTCATCGCCGCCGCCCCGAGCATGACCCAGGCGTCGATCCCCCAGATCGACTCCCACACGAAGAACCCGTCCCATCCGTGCTGCTCGGCGATCACCGCCAGCTCGGCCGCGTCCCGCGCATCGCCGTACGCCATCACAAACCCGTATCTCATGGTCCAGCACGCTACGCGGCGCCACCGACAACAACCGCCGCCCGGACAACCAATCACGGACAACCAATCACCTGAGCGCTGCATCGAGGTAGACGAACACCTGTCCTCCGGGTGCGGTCACGCCGGCCCGGGCCCAGATCTTCTGTCCAGGGGGTTGTTGTGCAGATGTCCGTCCTCCGGTCTGCCGCGGTGGCGATTTCCGCCGTGCTGGCCGGTTCTGTGATCACCGGGATCTCCCCGGCCGCCGCGCAGTCGTCCAGTTGCGTAGCGACCGAACTCCGCCTGCCGGCCGGGATGCCGAGCAACGTTTTCGCGAGTCTCAACGCGTCCGACTCCACCGGCCGCTACCAGGTCGGCTCGGTCCAGATCGACGATGTCGGGACCCAGCGCCCGCTGTTCTGGACCGACGGGGGCGAACCGCAGGTCCTCGAGCCCCTCGCAGGCGACCGCACCACCGTGTTCGACGTGAACAAGCACGGCACCGTCCTCGGCGAGACCTGGGACGCCGCCGGCGCCGGACAACTCTGGCTGTACTCCCAGGGCACGGTCCGGAAACTCAAGGCTCCGGCGCACACGGCCGGGCTCACCGCCAGGGCGCTGAACGATCGCGGCGACGTGGTCGGGTACGGCTTCGACAGCGTCGCGGACCGGACCGTCCCGATCGTGTGGCCCGCCGGCGGGAAGCCGGTACTGCTGCGCGCCAGTGCATCGGCGTACGCCGTCGACATCAACGAGAACGGTGTGATCGTCGGCAGCACCTGGAACGACGCGGGCGAGACCGGCATCGTCTGGAAGCACTGGGACGCCACCCCGGTGCCGGTCAGCGGCGAGGCCGGAGCGGACGTCTCGCTGACCGGCATCCGCGGCAACTGGATGATCGGTATCCAGACCCTCAGCGACGGCAGCCTGATCGGTGGTCGCTGGCAGCTGGGGACTCCGCAGGGCGTCAGCTTCCCGAAGATTCTCGACGCGGTGAACGGCTCCGGCGACGTCGCGTACCTCACCGACGACGGGAGGACGGTCGTCGCGCGGCCGGACGGGACGCAGTACGAGATCAACGCGGCCGGCTACAACACGGTCGAGTACCTGTTCGAGCGCGGCCAGGCGTACGACGCAGCGGGCGACCGCGACTACGGCTTCGCCCGGGCCGTCCTCTGGTCCGGCTGCGCCGGCTGAGACCCGCCGACGCCCACCGCAGTCAGCTGACGAAGACTGCGGTGGGTTTGGCGAGCGGGCCGTGTGGCTCGTAGAGGGCCAGGAAGGTGCCGTCGGGGGCGAACATCGCGGTTTGTCCGGCAGGCAGCTCGAGGCCCGGGAGCTGGCGGCCGGTGCGGATCGCGGCTGCCTGGGCGTCGTCGACGTCGTACCGCGGGAAGGTGCCGGCGGCAACGTCCGCGATCGGGAGCCAGTCGAAGGACTCGGCCAGGGACTCCAGTGTGTGGGCGGTCTCGAGACCGAAGGATCCGACCCTGGTACGGCGCAGCGCGGTCAGGTGACCGCCTACGCCGAGGTCCGCGCCGAGGTCACGCGCGAGCGCGCGGATGTACGTCCCGCTGGAGCAGTCCACCGACACGTCGACGTCGACCCCGTCCGGGCCGACCCGCACATCCAGCACGTCGTACCGCGAGACGGTCACGGTGCGCGCCTTGAGGGCGACCTCCTCGCCCGCGCGCACTCGCTCGTACGCCCGCTTGCCGTCGACCTTGATCGCGGACACCTTCGACGGCACTTGCGATATCTCCCCGCGGTACGCCGCGACGGCCGTCGAGATCGCCTCGGCGGTCACGCCGTCGACCGCCGCGGTGGTGAGGATCTCACCCTCGGCATCGTCGGTCGTCGTCGTGGCGCCGAGCCGGATCGTCGCGTCGTACGACTTGTCGGCCAGCTGCAAATGGCCGAGCAGCCGGGTCGCCCGGTTCAGGCCGACGACCAGCACACCGGTCGCCATCGGGTCCAGGGTGCCGGCATGGCCGACCTTCCGGGTCCCCGCCAGCCGGCGGATCCGGGCGACGACGGTGTGCGACGTCAGCCCGGCAGGCTTGTCGACGACCACGATCCCGTCGGACGTCGGCGTGAAGTCAAAGCTCAACGCAGTACTCAGTCCTGCTCAGTCCTGCTCGTCCTCGTCGTCGTCCTTGTGCTTGTACGGGTCCGCGTCGCCGGCCGGCTTCGCGCCCGCGGCGGCCTTGGCCACCTCGGCGTCGGCCATCCGGGCCTTCTCGAGCAGCTCCTCGATCTGGCCGGCATTCTCCGGCACGGCGTCCAGGAAGAACGCCACGCTCGGGCTGTGACGCAACCCGAGCGCCTTCCCGACCTCGCTACGGATCAAGCCCTTGGACGACTCGAGCGCGGCCGCCGTGTTCGCGCGCGCCTGCTCGTCGCCGTACACCGTGTAGAAGACGCTCGCCTCGCGCAGATCGCCGGTCAGTCGCGCGTCGGTGACCGTGACGAACCCGAGCCGCGGGTCCTTGACCCGGCGCTCCAGCAGTTCGGCGACGAGCACCTGGATCCGGTCGGCCAGCTGCTTCGCCCTTGCTTCACCCATCAGGGCTCACTCCCTCATCATGAACAACGTCCGGAGAGACCGCAGTCTCTCCGGACGCTACTCCTCGGTGACCCGCACCGGGTCACCGCCTACGTGTCAGCTCCGCGGCTTCTCGCGCAGCTCGAACGCCTCGACGACGTCGCCGATCTTGATGTCGTTGAAGTTGTTGATGGTCAGACCGCACTCGAAGCCCTCGCGGACCTCGGACGCGTCGTCCTTGAACCTCTTCAGCGACGACAGCTCGGTGTTGTCGACGACCACGGCGCCGTCCCGGATCAACCGGACCTTCGCGTTCCGCTTGAGCAGGCCGCTGGTCACCCAGCAACCGGCGATGTTGCCCACCTTCGAGGAGCGGAAGATCTCCCGGATCTCGGCCTGGCCGAGGGTGACCTCCTCGTAGATCGGCTTGAGCATGCCCTTCAGGGCGGCCTCGATGTCGTCGATCGCCGAGTAGATGACCGAGTAGTACCGGACATCCACGCCCTCGCGCTCGGCCAGGTCCCCGGCCTTGCCCGCCGGCCGCACGTTGAAGCCGATGATGACGGCGTTCGACGCGATGGCCAGGTTGACGTCGTTCTCGTTGATCGCACCGACACCGCGGTCGATGATCCGCAGGTTGACCTCGTCGCCGACCTCGATCCGGACCAGGGCGTCTTCCAGCGCCTCGACCGAACCGGACACGTCGCCCTTGAGGATCAGCAGCAGCTCCTGGCTCTCGCCCTTCTCCATCGAGGCCATGAAGTCCTCGAGGGTACGACGGGCGCGACGCTTCGCGTTGGCCGCCGCACGAGCGCGGGCTTCCCGCTTCTCGGCGATCTGCCGGGCGCGGCGGTCGTCCTCGACGACCAGGAACTTGTCACCGGCACCTGGTACGGCGGTCAGACCGAGCACCAGGACCGGACGCGACGGAGTCGCCTCCTCGACCGGGTCGCCGTGCTCGTCGAGCATGGCCCGCACCCGGCCGTACGCCGGACCGACCACCATCGAGTCGCCGACCCGGAGCGTTCCGCGCTGCACCAGCACGGTCGCGACCGGACCACGGCCCTTGTCGAGGTTCGCCTCGATGGCGATGCCCTCGGCGTGCATCTTCGGGTTCGCCCGCAGATCCAGTGCCGCGTCCGCGGTCAGTACGACGCCCTCGAGCAGGCCGTCGATGTTGATCCGGGACTTGGCCGAGACGTCGACGAACATCGTGTCGCCGCCGTACTCCTCGGGCACCAGGCCGTACTCGGTCAGCTGACCGCGCACCTTGGTCGGGTCCGCCGCCGGGACGTCGATCTTGTTCACCGCGACCACGATCGGGACACCCGCCGCCCGGGCGTGGTTCAGCGCCTCGATGGTCTGCGGCATCACGCCGTCGTCGGCCGCGACCACCAGGATGACGATGTCGGTGGCCTGCGCACCACGGGCACGCATGGCGGTGAACGCCTCGTGACCCGGGGTGTCGACGAAGGTGATCGCCCGCTCCTGGCCGTCGACCTCGGTGGTCACCTGGTACGCACCGATGTGCTGGGTGATACCGCCGGCTTCCTTGGCCTGGACGTTCGCCATCCGGATCGCGTCCAGCAGCTTCGTCTTACCGTGGTCGACGTGACCCATGACGGTCACCACCGGCGGCCGCGGAGCCAGGTCGCTCTCGTCGCCCTCGTCGGCACCGAAGTCGATGTCGAACGACTGCAGCAGCTCGCGGTCCTCGTCCTCCGGCGAGACGATCTGGACGTCGTAGTTCAGCTCGGTCCCGAGCAGCTCGAGCGTCTCCTCGTTCACCGACTGGGTCGCGGTCACCATCTCACCGAGGTGGAACAGCACCTGGACCAGCGACGCCGGGTCGACTCCGACCTTCTCGGCGAAGTCCGTCAGCGACGCGCCACGCGGCAGCTTCACGACCTCGCCGTCACCGTGCTTGACGCGCACGCCGCCGACGGCCGGAGCCTGCATGTTGTCGAATTCCTGGCGCTTGGCCCGCTTCGACTTGCGGCCGCGACGCGCCGGACCGCCCGGACGCCCGAAGGCGCCCTGCGTCCCGCCACGACCGCGGTTGCCCGGACCCGGACGGCCACCGCCGCCACCCGGCGGGCCGCTCGGGCCGCCGCCACCGGGACGGAAGCCGCCACCGGCGCCGCCACCGCCACCGCCACGCGGACCGGCACCCGGACCGCCGCCGGGACGACCGCGGCCACCGCCGCCACCGCCACCGGGACCGCCGGAGCCGCCGCCCGGACGGCCGGTGAACGTACCGGCCGAGGACTTCGGCATCATCGCCGGGTTCGGACGCGGGGCGCCCGGCACACCACCGGAACGCGGACGGTCGCTACCGCCGCGCTCGCCGCTCCGCTCGCCACCGCGACCCTGCGGCGGACGCGGAGCCATCCCGGCCGGGCTCGGAGCGCCCTGCCGGTCGCCACCGCCGCCACCACCCGGGCCGGGGCGCGGTCCACCGCGCTGCATGCCCTGGGTCGAGCTGAACGGGTTGTTGCCCGGACGCGGTGCACCCGGACGCGGGCCGCCGCCACCCTGGCCGCCCTGACGGGGCGCACCGGGACGCGGGGCACCCGGACGGGGCGCACCCGGACGCGGACCGGAACCGGGACCACCCTGGCCACCCGGACGCGGTCCGGAGCCCTGGCTGCCGCCCTGGCCGCCCGGACGCGGGCTCGCACCCGGAGCCGGACGCGGACCCGGACGGGCCGCGGAGTCGCCACCGGTACGACGCGGCGCCGGCGCGGGGGCCGACGACGGGGCTGCCTTCGCGGCCGGAGCCTCGAACGACGGGGCCGCCGGGCTCTCCGCCTTCGCCGCCGGAGCGGACTCGACCGGAGCCGACTCCACCGGGGCAGGCGCGGCCGGCTCGGCCGGAGCGGACTCCTGGCGCGGACCCGGCTTCGGGCCCGGACGCGGTCCCGGCTTGATCCCCGGGGCCGACTTCACCGGCGCCGACTCGGCCGCGGGGGCCGTAGCCGACGCGGCGGACGCGGCCGGTGCCTCGGCGACCGGAGCCGCCTCGGTGCGCACCTCAGCGGCCGGCGCGGTGCGCTCGGCCGGAGCCTTCGGGGCCGCCGGCTGAACCGGCTTCGGCGCCGGTGCGACCGGTGCGGTCGCCTGCGGCGCGGCAGACGTGCTGGCGGCGGCCTTCTTGGCCGCGCGCTTCTTCGGCGGGTTCTTCTCGAACTCCTCCGCCAACCTGCGGACTACTGGTGCCTCGATCGTCGAGGATGCCGATCGGACGAACTCGCCCATGTCGTTCAGTCTGGTCAGAACGACCTTGCTGGTAACTCCGAGCTCTTTCGCGAGCTCGTAGACCCGGACCTTTGCCACTACTCTCCCTCTGGTCCGAGCCTGGGCGCGGACCGTTAGTTGACGTACGTGCTCATCGCTTTGCACTCATCGGTAGACACTCATCGAGTGGTCATGAGTCGATGACCCGCCTTCATGTCGGTCACACGGTCCGGTCAGACCGTGTGTACATCTTGATTATCACGCTGCGCGAGGTAGTCGTGCAGCCCGGTGACGTCGAGCGGCCCCAGGACCCGGAAGGCCCGTGGGAACGCCTTGCGCCGGACAGCCAGCTCGAAGCACTCCGCCGTGGGGTGCAGATGCGCTCCACGACCAGGTGCCCGACGCCCGGGATCCGGGAGGACCGTGAGATTTCCTGGTCCTCCGGACACCGTCATCCGCAGCAGGTCAGTCGGACTGCACCGCTTCCGGCACCCTATGCAGGTGCGCTCCCGAACCTTGCCAGGACGCGCGTCTGTCACTGATTCCTCTGGGTGTGGTTGCGACTCAGTCGACCGACCGAGAGATCAGTCTACCTTCTCGCTATCCCGAGTCACATCGGTATCCGGCCGGATGTCGATCCGCCAGCCGGTGAGCCGGGCGGCGAGGCGGGCGTTCTGCCCCTCCTTGCCGATCGCGAGCGAGAGCTGGTAGTCCGGTACGACGACGCGCGCCGCACGGGCCGCGGCGTCAACGACCTCGACAGACGTAACCTGCGCCGGGGACAGCGCATTCCCGACGAAGGTGGCCGGATCGTCGCTGTGGTCGATGATGTCGATCTTCTCGCCGTGCAGCTCGTGCATGATGTTGCGCACCCGCTGACCCATCGGCCCGATGCAGGCGCCCTTGCCGTTCACGGACGGGTTCAGCGTGCGGACGGCGATCTTGGTCCGGTGCCCGGCCTCGCGGGCGATCGCGGTGATCTCGACGGTGCCGTCGGCGATCTCCGGGACCTCCAGCGCGAACAGCTTCTTCACCAGGTTCGGGTGCGTCCGGCTGACGGTGATCTGCGGGCCCTTGAAGCCCTTCCGGACGCCGACGACGTACACCCGCAGGCGGGAGCCGTGCTCGTACTTCTCCCCCGGGACCTGCTCGGGCGCCGGCAGCACGGCCTCGATCTTGCCGAGGTCGACCATCACCGACCGCGGGTCGCGGCCCTGCTGGACGACACCGGACACGATGTCGCCCTCCTTCCCGGAGAACTCGCCGTAGCGCACCTCGTCCTCGGCGTCGCGCAGCCGCTGCAGGATGATCTGCTTGGCCGTGGTCGCCGCGATCCGGCCGAAGTCGTGCGGGGTGTCGTCGTACTCGCGGGCCAGCGTGCCGTCCTCGGCCAGCTCGCGGGCGAAGACGGTCACGTGCCCGGTCTTGCGGTCCAGCTCGGCGCGGGCGTGCTGCTGGGCGCCCTCGGTGCGGTGGTACGCGACCAGCAGCGCCTGCTCGATCGCCTCGACGACCACGTCCAGGGAGATGTCCTTCTCCCGTTCCAGCGACCGCAGCACGGCCATGTCGATGTCCATGTCAGTTCTCCTCCACCGTGCCGTCGGCAGGTGTTTCTTTGTCGTCGTTGCCGGCGGTCCGGTTGAACTCGATCTGGATCTTGGCCTTGGCCACGTCGGCGTAGGCGACGCTCTGCCGTTTGCCGTCGACATCCAGTTCGGCCGCCTCCTCGGAGACGGACTTGATCCTGCCGGTCAGCTTCCCGCCGGCGGTCAGCGTGACCGCGACCAGCCGGCCGGTGTTGCGGCGCCAGTGCCGGGGCAGGGTGAGCGGGCGGTCGACGCCGGGGCTGGAGACCTCCAGCGTGTAGGCGCCCTCGCCCATGATGTCGTCGGCGTCGAGCGCCTTGGAGATGGCCCGGGTCACCTCGGCGACGTCGTCCAGGCTGATGCCGCGGTCGCGGTCGACCAGGACGCGCAGCAGGCGGCGGCGTCCGGCCGGCGTGACGTCCGCGGCCTCCAGGTCGCAGCCGAACTGTTCGACGATCGGCCGCAGGAAGTTCTCGAGGCTCGTGGTGTCCGTGTGGCTCGTGGGGCCCGGCTTTCGGCTCACAGGTTGACCTGCCTCTCTCCAGTTGTGCACCCGTTCTGATCCCGGCGGTCCGGCCGAGAGCAGTAGCCCACCCTATCCGCCCGGCGCCCCGATCCCGGTCATCGGCTCCGCCCTGGCCGGTCGCGGACGGGTCACCGGGTATCGTTCCGCCGTGCCTGAACGCCGCCACACGCGCCATCCGCTGAGTCGACGGACCGTCTTCGTCACCGCCGCCCTGGTTCCGGGCGCTGCCGCGCTGGCCGGTTGCAAGGACGACGCCGCATCCGGAGCCGGTACGCCGGGCACGAAGGGCGCCGTGAACGGCACGCCGACGGCACCGGGGCCGACCGAGGAGACACCGACCGTCGACCCGGCCGTCGTCGCGGCGCTCAGCACCGTGGCGACCCAGGTGACTCAATTGTCACAGCTCTACGCAACCGCGAGCCGCAAGTTCCCGGCCTTGCGGGCCCAGCTCGCCGCAGGCGCCAAGTACCACGTGAGCCACCTGGCGAAGCTCAAGGAGACCCAGGGCGTGACAGCGCAGGCAGCCAAGGCCGTCGCCGCGGCCTCAAGCTCTCAGGCCGCGCTGGCCGCGATCGCCCAGCAGGAGAAGGCCGCCGCCGTCACGCATGCCGCGGCCGCGGTCAAGCTGTCCGGCGCCCCGGCCCGCCTGCTCGCCGAGATCGCCGCCGCCGAGACCCAGCTCTCGGCGACCCTCACGCCGAAGAAGAAGGACGCCTCGTGACAGTACTGATGCCACGCCTCCGGCGCGGCGGGTCATGGGGCTGGAACTCCCGGTCTTCCCTCGTCGTTCCGGTCGCTTCGCTCCCTCCACTCCTCAGTCCAGACCGGGAGGCCCCATGACCGAGGTAGAAGCCCTGCAGGCGGCGCTCGCGGGTGAGCATGCCGCGATGTACGGCGTGGGTGTGGCCGGGGGCAAGCTCAGCGGGGCGCGGTACCGGTCCGCGACGGACACGTTCGAGAGTCACCGCGACAACCGCGACCACCTGAGCGCGTTGCTGGTCGCCGCCGGCGAGACCCCGGTTGCGGCCGAACCGGCGTACGACCTCCCCCGGCCGGTCACCAACACGGCGACGGCGACCGCGCTGATCCTGGTGATCGAGCGCCGGATCGCGGCGGTGTACGGCGACCTCGTCGAGGCCGCCGAACAACCGGCCGTCCGGGCGTTCGCGATCGAGAGCCTGCTGGGCGCCGCGACCAGCCAGCTCAGCTGGGGCGGCGCACCAGTGGCGTTCCCCGGCGCCGTCGCCTGACGCTGCCTCAGCGGCGCCGGCGCCAGGGCCCGGTGATCGCGTAGGTGATGCCGGGGGTGTAGACGTTGAAGAACATCGTGCGGCCGTCGGCGGAGAAGCCGGCCCCGGCCAGCTCGCCGTACTCCGGGTCCTCCGGGGTGCCGTTGTTCACCCGGTTGCGGGCGAACTTGAAGACCTCGCCGTCCTCCGTGGTGCCGAGGATGTGCTGCTCGCCGAGGCCGTCCTCGCACATCATCAGCCCGCCGTACGGCGACATCGTGATGTTGTCCGGGGCGTCGAACTCGGGGTCGTCCGAGCCGGGCGTCGGCCGGGTGAAGATCACCTCGAGGCGCAGGGTCTTCTTCCGCGGGTCGAACCGCCAGACCTGACCGTCGTGGTTGACCTTCGGGCCGAGTTCGGTCCGGGCGAACGACGAGACGAAGTACACGCAGCGGTCCTGTGTCCCCCACCAGCAGCCCTCGAGCTTGTAACCGCCGGTGATCGGCTTGCCGTAGTCCTGCGCGCGGACGGACTCCGTCGTCGCCAGCGGGTCGGGCACCTTGATCCACTGCACTCCGCCGAACTGGGTGCCCGCCTCCTGGACGACGGACAGGTCGGGCAGCCCCGGGATGTACATGGCCTGAAGTTCCCCACCGGCCCGGAGCGAACCCCATCCACCGCGCGGACGGTTCGGGAGGAACCGGTAGAACCCGCCGAGCGGCGCGACGAACGCGTCCTCGGTCTCGTAGACGATCCCGGTGGCCGGATCGACCGCGACCGCCTCGTGCTGGAACCGGCCCATCGCGGTCAGCGGGGCCGGGTTGTTGTTGCGGCGGTCGTCGTACGGGTCGACCTCGAAGATGAAGCCGTGGTCCTTGGTGTAGCCGGTGGTCCCGGCCTTCGCCTCGGTCTCCTCACAGGTCAGCCAGGTGCGCCACGGCGTGATGCCGCCGGAGCAGTTGATCGCCGTACCGCCGAGGCTGACGAACTCCTGGGTGGCGTTGTTGTGCCGGTCCACCACCAGCGTGCTGGTGCCGCCGGCGCCACCTGGATCGTACGTGCGCTCCGGCGGGGCGACCACCTTGATCGTGGCGGTCGGGCTGCACTCGTGGTTGCGGACCAGGCGGGCGCCGCCGTGCCGGTCCGCGAAGGCGCCCATACCGTCGAACCGGCTCGGCGTCTTCAGACCGTCGGGACGGACGGTGCCCTCGCGGGACAGGATCTTGTAGCTGAAACCGCGCGGCAGGTCGAGCATGCCGTCGGGGTCCTCGATCAGCGGTCCGTAGCCGATCTTCGGGCCGGACGTGCCGAGCGCGGGCTGGGCGGTGTACAGCGCCTCCACCGAGCCCGCGACACTGACCGCGACACCGGCCGCGGCAGCTCGGGTGACGAACTGCCGCCGGGACAGGGGATTCTCGTGAACGGACACGGGTAGGGCCTCCTCGTGGGCGTAAGGATCTGCCGGTCACCGGTGAACATACGGTGAACGGCAGACGCCTACAAGATGAACCCGTGTCTTGAGAGCAGCAGAGCCCGTTACTGGTAGCAGGGCTTGGTGAAGTCGTACGCCTTCGCCGTCTTGCCGGTGAAGAAGTCGCGTTCGACCTTGACGCCGGTCGGCGCCGTCGGGTCCACCTTCGAGATGATGCTGCCGCGGAACACCCGCTCGTTCGGCTCGCCGGAGAAGCGGCCCGCCTCGGCCGGCAGCATCCCTTCGTAGTCCACGGTCTCCAGTGACTTCACCGCGGCCAGCAGCCCGGCCCGGGTGAGGTCCTTGGAGTCGACCGCCTTCTGCAGCGCGGCCTTCAGCGGGTACGACCACACCCAGCCGGCCGTGTAGCCGTCGTTCGGTGCGGCCTTGAAGGTCTCTTGGTTGATCGACTCCGCGAGCGCCTTGTGCCCCGGGGTGTCGGCGCCGTACGGCGCCCACGGTCCGGACTGCCGGTAGAGCGCGGTCAGGGCCGGCGCGGCCGGGCTCTTCAGCAGGGCCGGGTTCCAGGTCGGGCTGGTGCCGATGAACGGGCTCTTGAAACCGTTCTGCGCGGCGCCGCCGACGATGGTGGCCGCCTCGGTCGGGCCGGTGGTCAGGATGACCAGATCGGGTTTGGCCGCGAGCAGCTTCTGGATCGCCGCGCCCTGGTTCTCCTGCCCAGGCGCGGTCGGGATGTCGGTGAACTTCAGCCCGTTGGCCTCGGCCGCGATCTTCGTCCCGGCCGCGGCGTCGTCGCCGTAGTCACCCGGGAAGTGCACCGCGGCGACGCTCTTCGGTTTCAGCGTCTCGACCGCGAAGTCGACCGAGTTCATCGACTCGAAGCAGTAGTTCGTGCCCGACTCCAGGATCACGTCCTCGAACGCCCACGCCGACGTCCAGGACGCCGGTACGCCGATCATCCCGCCGGCCTTGAGGTCGCCGAGGATCGCGGCCGTGGTCGGCGAGCCGAGGGTCTGGGCAAGCCCCAGGACGTCGGGCTTGATCTCGGAGTACACCTCGTTGTGGATCTGCGGGTTGTACTTGTTGTCCTTGACGTACTTCGTCACGTCGACCTCGTACGCCCCGATCCCGCCGGCCTTGTTGACCCGCTGCCAGAACGCCTTCTGGCTCTCGGTGATCGGGACGCCGAGCGCCTTGAACGGGCCCTCGGTCAGGTCCGAGATCGAACCGAGGTAGATGCAGCCCTTGGTCTTGTCGACCGCGGCCGGGCACGGCTCGGCGGTGACACCGACGTCGAACTTGACGCCCGACCCGCCCTGCTGCGTCTCCGGGGCGTCGTTCCGGCACCCCACCAGCACGGCCATCGCCGCGACCAGCGCGACAGCGATTCCCCTCCGAATGCTCATCGAAACTCCTTAGTGCGAGAACGGCCAGGATTTCCAATAGGTGCGGAGCCGGATCCAGATCCCGAACAGCCCGCGCGGTTCGAAGATCAGGAAGGCGATGATCAGCAGGCCGTAGAGAATCGTCTCGACCTGGAAGACCGTGATGCCGCCGGCCGCGGAACTGCTGCTGATGAACGGCAGCACGGCCGGGAGCTCGCGGGTGACCCGCGGCAACAGCGTGATGAACAGCGCGCCGAGTACCGAACCCGAGATGGTGGCGACCCCTCCGATCAGCACCATCGCGATGTACTGCACCGACATGCCGAGGTTGAACGACCCCGGTTCGACGAAGCCGATCATCACGTACAGCAGCGCGCCCGCGACGCCGGCGTAGAACGACGACACCGCGAACGCGATCATCTTGTAGCGGGTCACGTCGACCCCGATCACCTCGGCGGCCAGGTCCCGGTCCCGGACCGCGGCCAGCGCCCGGCCGATCCGGGAGCGAACCAGGTTCCGGGCCAGGACGCCGAAGATCACCAGCAGCACGAGCATCAGCAGGTACAGCTTCTGCGCCTTGGTGAACAGCGACCCGTCCACCGCGAACTGGATCCCGAACAGCTCCGGTACCGCCGCCGGGCGGCCGACCCCGACGCCCCCGGTGAGATCGCGCCAGTGCTTGAACACGTGCTCGCCGATGAACACCAGACCCAGCGTCACGACCGCCAGGTACAACCCGCGCAGCCGGGCTGCCAGCGGCGCGACGATCAACCCGGCCAGTCCCGCGACCAGACCGGCCGCGAGCAGCCAGACCGGTACCGAGGTGATCCCGAATCCGATCAGCCGGGTGCTGTCCGGGTCCCCGGACAACGCCGCCGCCGTATAGGCGCCGATGGCAAGGAAGAACGCGTGCCCGAGCGACACCTGCCCGGCGTACCCGGTGACGAGGTTCAGCCCGATCGCCCCGATCGACGCCACACACGCGGTCGCCAGGACCACCAGCAGGTCGTCGGTCAGCAGGAACGGCAACGAGACCGCCATGATCGCGAGGACCGCCGTCCAGAACCGCTTGCCCGAGGTGTTCAGCAAAGCCATGTCCTGCTTGTAGGACAGGTAGAGCAATGGCCGACTCATATCCTCTCCACCTCTCGGGTGCCGAACAGGCCGTACGGTCTGACGAGGAGGACGAGGAGCATCAGCAGGTACGGGACGACGAGGAAGAAGTCGCCACCGAACACCGGATGCAGGTTGTCGCCGTAGCTGCCGACCAGCGCCTCGATCACGCCGACTGTCAGCCCTGCGACCACTGCGCCGCCGAGTGAATCCAGGCCGCCGAGGATGATCACCGGCAGCGCCTTGAGCGCGGTCAGCCAGAGGTTCTGCTCGAGTCCGATGCCGGTCGACAGGAACACCCCGGCCAGCCCGGCGAGGGCGGCCGCGAGCGCCCAGGACAACGAGAACACCCGCCCGACCGACACACCCTGCGCGAGGGCGACCTCCTGGTCCGACGAGGCCGCGCGCATCGCCAGGCCGGTGCGCGACCAGCGGTAGAAGGCGAACAGCGCGGCCACCACGATCAGGGTCGTCACGAGTGTCGCGAGATGCCGCTGGTCGATCTTGGCGCCCAGTACGTCGACCTGCCGCAAACCCCACGGATCACCCATCTGCCGGATGTCCAGGCCGATGAACGAGTTCACCACCGTCCGGATCACGATGTCGACGCCGAGCGTGATGATCGCGATGACGAACACCGGTTTGCCGATCATCGGCCGCAACGCCAGCCGTTCGACCCCGGCGCCGAGCAGTCCGGTCAGCAGCAGCGCGACCAGGACGGCGACGAAGAAGTTCATCGACAGCACCAGATAGCCGACCAGGAGCGCGCCGGCCATCATGAACGCCGGCTGGGCGAAACTGATCACCCGCATGGACTTGTAGACGATCACGAACCCCAGCGCCAGCAGGGCGTAGATGGACCCGTTGCCGAGACCGCGGACCACCGTGGCGACGAACTCGTTCATCGGGCACCCCCGCCGTACATGGACTCGACCAGGCCCGCGAACGCCGTCGCGACCGCGGTGCGTTTGACCTTCTGGGTCGCGGTCAGCTCGCCGTCCTCGTGGTCCAGCACCTTCGGCAGCAGCCGGAACGACCGCACCTGCTCGACGGTGGCGAACCGTTCGTTGACCTCGTCGACGACGCCCTGCACGAGCCCGATCACCTCCGGCTTCGCGGACAGGTCGCCGTACGTCGAGTACGGCAGGCGACGGACCTGCGCCCAGTGCCCGACCGTGTCCGGCTCGATGCCGATCAGCGCGGTGAGGAACTTGCGCCGGTCGCCGATCACCACGGCTTCCTTGATGTACGGCGAGGCTTTCAGGGCGTTCTCGAGCTCGGACGGGGCGACGTTCTTGCCGCCCGCGGTGATGATGATGTCCTTCATCCGGTCGGTGATGCGCAGGTGCGTACCGTCCACCCACTCCCCCACGTCGCCGGTGTGCAGCCAGCCGTCCGGGCCGAGCACCTTCGCGGTCGCCTCCGGGTCCTGCCAGTAGCCCGCGAACGTCCCCGGATGCCGGGTGAGGATCTCGCCGGTGCTCTCGTCGATCCGCACCTCGACGCCCTCATGCGGTTCGCCGACGGTGCCGACCTTGACCCGGCCCGGACGGTTGGCGGTGGCCACCGCGGTGTTCTCGGTCATCCCGTACACCTCGTGCATCGGAAGGCCGAGTCCCATGAAGAACCGCAGTACCTCGGGCGCGATCGGGGCCGCTCCACAGGCGGCGTACCGGACCTTGCGCAGGCCGACGCGATCCTTCAGCGCGCGGTAGCAGAACAACCAGCCGATCGCGTAGACCGCTCGCGAGGCCGCCGTATGCCGTCCGCCGTTCGCAGCGAGGACGCCGCCGATCCAGTCGGCGCGGCGCAGCCAGTAGCCGCCGACCAGGCGCTTGACCGGATCCGCGGACTCGATCCGGATCTGCACACCGGCCGCGATCTTCTCCCAGATCCGGGGTACGCCGAACAGGACGGTCGGCTGTACCTCGTGGAGGTTGGTCGCGACCGTCTCGATCGACTCGGCAAAATGCACGCAGACGCCGGCCCCGGCGCCGAACCAGCCGCTGAAGATCCGCTCGGCGACATGGCACAACGGCAGGTAGGACAGCACGCTGTCGCGCGGGGACGGCGGCGGCGCGGTGAAGCCGCCGCGCTCCACCAGCTCCTGGATCGCGAAGTCGACGTTCGCGCCGGTCAGCATCACGCCCTTCGGCGGTCCGGTGGTCCCGGAGGTGTAGATCAGCGTCACCACGTCGTCCGGGCGGGCGTCGATCATCCGTTGCGCCACGGCGTTCGGGTGGGCCGCACGGTGCTCGGTGCCGAGGGCAAGGAAGTCGGGCCAGGCGATCAGCCGCGGGTCCTCGTACCGGTAGCGGATGCCGCGCGGCTCGACGTACACGATGTGCCGCAGCTCGGGCAGGTCGTCGACCGCGAGCGCCTTGTCGACCTGCTCCTGATCCTCGGCGATCAGCACCTTCGCTCCCGAGTGCCGCAGCAGGTAGCCGACCTCGGCGACGGGGTTGGTCGGGTAGAGGCCGACGGTGGCGGCGCGGACGGCGACCGTCCCGACATCGGTGTAGAGCCACTCGCGCCGGTTCTCCGAGTGGATCGCGACCCGGTCGCCCGGTTCGATGCCGAGGGCAAGCAGCGCGTGCCCGACCAGCGCCGCGGTGTCCCAGTACTGCAGCCAGCTGACCTGCTGCCAGATGCCCAGATCCTTTTCCCGCAAGGCGATCCCGCCAGGAGTCGCCCTGGCACGCTCCCGGACCCGGGTGGCGATCGTGCTCATGGCGTCACCCGGTGTTCCTCGCCCAGGTAGGCGCGCACCACGTCGGGATCGGTTGCCACTTGCCGCGGCGTGCCGGTGCGGATCGGCCTGCCGAAGTCGATCACCATGATCCGGTCGGCCAGATCCATCACCAGGCCCATGTCGTGCTCGACCATCACCATCGGCAGCCCCAGCTCGTCGCGGATGTCGAGGATGAACCGGGCCATGTCCTCGGTCTCCTCCAGGTTCATCCCGGCAACCGGTTCGTCCAGCAGCAACAGCTTCGGCTCGGACGCGAGGGCGCGGCCCAGTTCGACCCGCTTCTGGATGCCGTACGGCAGCAGGCCGACCGGGAGCCGCCGCCACGGGGCGAGCTCGAGGAAGTCGACGATCTCCTCGACGGCGAGGCGGTTCGCGAGCTCGTTCCGCCGGGCCTTGCCGAGCCACGCGAACGCGGCCAGGACGCCGTACGGGTGATGGAGATGCCGGCCGAGCATCAGGTTGTCGAGCACTGTCAGGTTGGAGAACAGCTCGATGTTCTGGAAGGTCCGGGCGACGCCCAGGCGGGCGATCGCGTGCGGCCGGCGGCCGATCAGGTCCTCGGCGCCGAACCGGACGGTGCCCTGTTGCGGCCGGTAGACGCCGGACAGGACGTTGAAGATCGAGGTCTTGCCGGCGCCGTTCGGCCCGATCACCGCGAACAGCTCACCGGCGTTCACCGTGAAGCTCACACCGTTGAGGGCAGTCACCCCGTCGAACCCGAGGACGACGTCCTCGAAGGTGAGCACCGGCGTCGCTTCCGCCGTGCCCTCACTCTGCCGCGCCTCGGTCGCCGTCATGAGAGCCAACGCTTCCGGCGGCGGTAATGCTTGACGTCCCGGAAGGACTTCGCCGAGCCTTCGGCGCCGAGACCGAGATAGAACTCGCGAACGTCGCCGTCGGCAAGCAACTCCGCGGCGGGTTTGTCCATCACCATCGTGCCGTTCTCCAGCACGTAACCGTGTTCGGCGATCGACAACGCCATCGCCGCGTTCTGCTCGACCAGCAGAACCGTCGTACCGTCCTGGTTGATCTGCACGATCACGTCCCGGATCTGCTGCACGATCATCGGCGCCAGGCCGAGACTCGGCTCGTCCAGCAGCAGGTACTTCGGATCCGACATCAGCGCCCGTCCGATCGCGAGCATCTGCTGCTCGCCGCCGGACAGGTAACCCGCGAGCTGGCGGCGGCGGTCGGCCAACACCGGGAACAACTGGTACGTCCGGTCCAGGTTGGCCTTGATCGAACGAGGGCTGACGTGCCCGCCGATCCGCAGGTTCTCCTCGACCGTCAGGTCGGCCAGGATGCGCCGGCCCTCCATCACCTGTTTGATGCCCAGGGCAGCGATCCGGCTGGCGCCGTAGGAGTGGATCGGCTCGCCGTCAAGGGTGACCGACCCCCGCCGGACCGCGCCGTCATGGACGTCGAGCAGCCCCGAGAACGCCCGCAGCAAGGTGGACTTACCGGCGCCGTTCGCCCCCAGCAGCGCGACGATGCGCCCCTGCGGAACCTCGAGGCCGACGCCCCGCAGCACCAGCATCACATCGTCGTAGACGACCTCGAGATTCTTCGCCGCCAGCACCCGGCCCCCTTGGTGGAGGTTCCCCAACCAGCATCTTGGCGAGTGAGTGTGACAGCACCGGTGGCGACTTTGAAGTCCTCGCAGCCCGGAAATCGGACACCGCTGCGCAACCGTGACCGATCGTCAGCAGTGAAACCAGTTATGCAACTGGTATTACAACGATCGCACCCAGTTCGCGAGCAGCGCGGCGCCGGCGTCACCGGACTTCTCCGGGTGGAACTGGGTGGCGGTGAGCGGACCGTTCTCGACGGCAGCAACGAAGCGGTCCGCGCCGTACGTCGTCCACGTCACCAACGGGGTGACCGACGCGCGGGTGTCCTGCAGCTGCCACTCGCGAACGCCGTACGAGTGCACGAAGTAGAAGCGTTCCTTCTCGATGCCGTCGAACAGCGTCGTACCGCCGGGAACGTCGACCGTGTTCCAGCCCATGTGCGGGACCGGCTGGTCGTCCTTCGGCTGCAGCCGCTCGACAGTGCCGGGCCACTGCTCGCAGCCCTCGGTCTCGACGCCGTGCTCGATACCGCGCGCGAACAGGATCTGCATGCCCACGCAGATCCCGAGCACCGGACGCCCGCCGGTCAGCCGGCGGTCGACCGCGACATCGCCGCGGACCGCCTTCAGCCCGGTCATACAGGCCTCGAAGGCGCCGACGCCCGGCACCAGCAGACCGTCCGCGTTGCAGGCCGCGTCGAAGTCGGAGGTCACTGTGACGTCGGCGCCGACGCGTTGCAGGGCGCGCTCCCCCGACCGGATGTTGCCGGAGCCGTAGTCCAGGAGCACGACCTTCTTGCTCACAGGGCGCCCTTGGTGGACGGGATGCCCGGCTGCCGTGGGTCCAGCTCGGCGGCGGCCCGGAGCGCACGGGCGAACGCCTTGAACTGCGCCTCCACGATGTGGTGCGGGTCGCGGCCGGACAGCACCCGGATGTGGACGCAGATCGCAGCGTTGAACGCGAGCGTCTCGAACACGTGCTGGGTCAGCGAACCGGCGTAGTCCCCGCCGATGATCGCGTACACCTGACCGTCCGGCTCGCCGGTGTGCACGCAGTACGGACGCCCGGACAGGTCGACCGTGCAGTGCACGAGCGCCTCGTCGAGCGGCACGGTCGCGTCGCCGAACCGCCGGATCCCGCGCTTGTCACCCAGCGCTTCCTTCAGCGCCTGACCGATACCGATCGCGGTGTCCTCGACCGTGTGGTGCGCGTCGATCTCCAGGTCGCCGACCGTGTTCACGTGCAGGTCGAGCAGCGCGTGCTTGGCGAGCGCGTTCAGCATGTGGTCGTAGAACCCGACCCCCGTGGAGATGTCCGCCCGGCCCTCGCCGTCGATGTTCAGCTCGACGAGAACCTTCGACTCACTCGTTTCCCGATCGATCCGGGCAGTGCGCGTCATGTCAGCCTTCCTGCATCAGTCTTGAGAACGCGCTCCAGTGAAGCGCGGAACGCGGCCATCTCGTCGCCGGTGCCGATCGAGACCCGCAGCCAGCCGTCCGGACCGGTCTCCCGGATCAGGACGCCGTCGTCCAGCAACGCCTGCCAGACCGCGTGCCGGTCCGCGAACGTGCCGAACAGGACGAAGTTCGCGTCCGAGTCGACCGCCCGCAGCCCCAGCGACCGCAGCCAGTCGACCGTCTCGTCGCGCTCGACGCGGAGCTGCTCGACCCGGCCGAGCAGTTCGTCGGAGTGCTGCAGCGCCGCCCGCGCGACCGCCTGGGTCACCGCGGACAGGTGGTACGGCAGCCGGACGATCCGCAGCGCGTCCACGAACTGCTTGCTCGCGGCAAGGTACCCGACCCGGCCGCCGGCCATCGCGAACGCCTTCGACATCGTCCGCGCGACCGCGAGATTCGGGTACGACGGCAACAAGCTGACCGCACTGGGCGTCCCGGTGCGACGGAACTCGGCGTACGCCTCGTCGACCACGACCACCGCGCCCTGGGCGCCGGCCTGCGCGACGATCGCCTCGGTCACGTCGATCGGCAGCGCCGTCCCGGTCGGGTTGTTCGGCGAGGCGAGCAGCACCACCGACGGGCGGTGCCGGGAGATCGCCGCGAGCGCCTTGCTCTTGTCCAGCGTGAAGTCCTCGGCGCGACGGCCGGCCACCCACGCGGTGTTCGTGTCCCGCGCGTACTCCGGATACATCGAGTACGTCGGCGCGAACGAGAGCGCCGTACGACCAGGGCCGCCGAAGGCCTGCAGGATGTGCAGCATCACCTCGTTGGACCCGTTCGCCGCCCAGAGCTGCTCCGGCTCGAGCTGAGCACCGGACTCACGGGCCAGGTACGCCGCGAGGTCCGCGCGGAGGCCGATGAACTCGCGGTCCGGGTACCGGTTCATGCCACGGGCGGCCTCGGTGACCGCCGCGGCGATGTCGGCGACGGTCGCCTCGCTCGCCGGGTACGGGTTCTCGTTGACGTTCAGGAGCACCGGGACGTCGAGCTGCGGGGCGCCGTACGGCTCGAAGCTCTTCAGCTCCTCGCGGATCGGCAGCCCGTCGAAGCGCCCCATCACTTCTCCCCTGGGCTCTGCACTTGATCGGCTCCGCCGAAGCGAAGGGATACCGCGGCGCCGTGGGCAGGCAGGTCCTCGGCGTGCGCCAGCGTGACCACGTGACCAGCGACGTCCTGCAGCGCGTCGCGCGAGTAGTTGATGACGTGGACCGCCTTCAGGAAGCTGCGCACGGACAGGCCGGACGAGTGACAGGCGCACCCGGCCGTCGGGAGGACGTGGTTGGACCCGGCGCAGTAGTCGCCGAGCGATACCGGCGACCAGCTGCCGACGAAGATCGCGCCGGCGTTGGTGATCAGCCCGGCGCGCTCCTCGGCGTCCGCGGTCTGGATCTCCAGGTGCTCGGCGGCGTACGCGTCCACCACCGCGGTGCCCTGCTCGAGGTCGTCGACCAGTACGACGGCCGACTGCTGACCCTGCAGTGCCTCGGTCACGCGATCCCGGTGCTTGGTCTGCGCGACCTGACCCGGCAGCTCGGCTTCGACCGCGGCGGCCAAGGCTTCGGACGGTGTCACGAGCACGCTGGCGGCCATCGGGTCGTGCTCAGCCTGGCTGATCAGGTCGGCGGCGACGTGCTTCGGGTCGGCCGTGTCATCGGCGAGCACCGCGATCTCGGTCGGGCCGGCCTCGGAGTCGATACCGACCTCACCCAGCAGGAACCGCTTGGCGGCGACCACGTAGATGTTGCCCGGACCCGTGATCAGGTTGACCTTTTTGCAGCCGTCGAAGCCGTAGGCGAAACCGGCGATCGCCTGCGCGCCGCCCATCGCGTACACCTCTTCGATCCCGAGCAGCGCACACACCGCGAGCACCGTCGGGTGCGGCAGGCCGCCGAACTCCTTCTGCGGCGGTGAGGCAACGGCAAGCGACGGTACGCCGGCCACCTGCGCCGGAACGACGTTCATCAGGACACTCGACGCGAGCGGCGCCCGGCCGCCCGGCACGTACAGGCCGACGCGCTGGACGGGGACGAACCGCTGGGTGACCCGCCCGCCCGGCGCGGGCTCGGAGGCGATGTCGGCGATGAGCTCGTCCTGGCTGACCTCGCGGACCCGGCGGATCGACTCCTCGAAGGCGCTGCGCACCTCCGGGTCGAGCTCCTCGAGCGCGGTCTTCAGCGCCGCGGCCGGGACCCGGATGTCCTCGACGCGCACATGGTCGAACTTCTCGCCGTACTCCCGGATCGCCTCGAGGCCGCGATGGCGGACGTCCAGGCAGATGGGTCGGACGACGTCGAGAGCCTTCTCGACGTCGAACACGGCTCGGGGAACGAGGGCATTCACTTCGGCTTGGAGGTCGGAGACCTCTCCGGCCGCCACTCGGCCCCGCAGGTCGACGCGGCGAATCATGGCGCCAGTCTAGTGGCGCGGCCCGGGCCGCTTCGCCCAGTATCCACAGGTCGGCCGCCGGCAACGCCGTACCGGCACTGTCACCGGCCGTGATCGGGGGCGGTGTCCACTAGGGCATGGCTGACGCTTCCGCGCAGTAGGCGGGGAAGCGTCAGCCATGCCCTAGGCTCATCGGCATGGACTCCCGCCTGCCGTTGCTCACTGTCGACACGGTGATCTTTCCCGGCCTGGTGGTCTCCATCCCGGTGACCGACGTCCAGGGCCGCGCGGTGGTCCGCGACCTGGTCGAGAACGGCGGCGAGCTGGTCTGCGGCGCGCTCGCGGTCCGCGACGGGTACGAGCTGGGCGAGCGGGTGTTCCGGTCGCTGTACGGGACGGGCTGCGCGGCGACGATCTCCGAGATCGCGCTGGACGCGGACGACGACGGGCCGATCGAGGTGACGCTGACCGGGAACCGGCGGTTCAAGGTGAGCGAGCTGGACGGCGCCGGCGACTACCTGGTCGCGGATGTCGAATGGCTGCCCGACGACCTCGGCGACGACCCGCTGGGGACGGCGACGGTCGCGCTCGAGCGGTTCCGGAAGTACGCCGAGGCGATCAGCGAGATCAGCCGCCCCGGCCTGCACCTCGGCGACCTCCCCGACGACCCGGGCACGTTGTCGTACCTGATGTCGGCCGCGATGAAACTCATGACCCCCGACCGGCAGAAACTCCTCGAGGCCGAGGACGTCACCACCCGCCTCGTCCAGCTCGTCGCCCTCATCGACACCGAGCTCTCCGCGATCACCGCCCTCCCGTCGCTGCCCGCCACCGACCTCATCGCCTGGTCGGCCCTCTCCCCCAACTAAGAGACTCGTCAGCCTCGTTAGCCGCGAGCGAAGATTGCCCGTATGTATGTGCTGATCACGGGCGGCACCAACGGAATCGGGCTGGCGGGGGCACGTGGCCTGGCCGGGCGGGGCGCTCGGATCGGACTGGTGGCCCGGGATCGGGAGAAGGCGGCGCGGGTCGCCGGGGAGCTCGGTGACGCGGACGTGTTCCAGGCGGATCTGACGTCGCAGGCGTCGATCCGGGAGATGACGGCGGACGTCGCGGAGCGGGCGCCGGTGATCGACGTCCTGGTGAACAACGCCGGCGCGATCTACGGCACCCACCAGGTGTCCGCCGAAGGGATCGAGCTGACGTGGGCCTTGAACGTGGTCGCGCCGTACCTGATCACGCGGCTGCTCGCGGATCGGCTGGCCGTCGGCGCCCGGGTGATCGGCACCGCGTCGGACGAGCACGAGAAGGCGAAGGGGATCGACTTCGACGACCTCGGCGGGGAGCGGTTCTTCTCGGGGCCGTCGCGGCTGGCCGGCGGTTCGCTGCGCCGGTACGGCGAGACCAAGCTGGCGCTGATCCTGATGAGTGCGGAGCTGGCGCGGCGGATGCCCGCGATTCACACCTACACATTCGAGCCGGGGCTGGTCGCGACCGGGTTCAACACCAACAACGGCCGGCTGATGAAGCTGATGATGGCAATGACCAAGCCGTTCGCGCGGACCCCGGAGCAGGGCGCCGAGACGCTGCTCTGGCTGGCGACCTCACCGGACGTCGCGGAGGAGTCGGGGTACTACTACTCGCGCGAACGACGGACCGATCCCTCGCCCGCGGGCCAGGACCCGGCGGCGGCCGAGCGGCTGTGGACGACCCTGGCCGAGCAGACGGCGCTACCGAAATGAATCCCACAGCGGTATGGTGTTGGTATGAGCAAGCAGATCACCGTCCGGCTGCCGGATGACCTGGTCGACTTCATGGACGAGCTCGTCGCGACCGACAAGGCGACGAGCCGCGCCTCCGTGGTCGCCCGGGCGATGGTGCGTGAGCGACGGCGCGAACTGGCGGCCCGCGACCTCGACATCCTGAGTGAGCGCGGCGGGTACGACGACCTCGACGGACTGGCCACCGCCGCGGCCGGCACCGTGCTCAGCGACCTCGACTGAGTACGACGTCGTGCGTCCACTGCACATCGCCCGGCTCGACAAGCCCCGGCCGGTCGTCGTGCTGACCCGTGAACTGATCCGCCCGCGCCTCACCAACGTGACGGTCGCCCCGATCACCAGCACGATCCGCGGCCTGTCCACCGAGGTCCTGGTCGGGCCCGACAACGGCCTCGACCACCCCAGCGCGATCTCCTGCGACAACATCCAAACCATCCCGAAGGCACAACTCGGCCGCCTGATCGGCTACCTCCACCCCGACCAGGAACCGGCCCTGGCCGAGGCAATCAACCTCGCGTTCGACCTCGAGTTCTGAGCGCGGACACCATCACACCCCGAGCAACTGTGCCCGGTGTGCCAGCACGTACGCCGCAGCCGCTCGGTAGCCGCCCGCGTGGTCCTCGTCGGCATGCACCGCGAACGCCGGGTCGCGCGCCCGTACCCGCTCCTCGATGTGCGCACCGAACGACAGCAGTCTGATCGCCGCCAGATCCACCAGTTCGGCCGGCTCGACCCCGGCGTCGTACGAATCGCAGAACAGCCGAAGCCGTCGGGCACGCTCCGGCTCACTCGGCCAGCCGAACGACTCCAGCGAGGCCGGCGGATGGAACGGTACGAACTGGTGCGCGGTGTAGGCGAGGTCCCACCGGCGATTGGACGGCCGGATTGTGTCCCAGTCGATGATCCCGGTGACCTGGCGTCCCTCGAACACGAGGTTCCAGGGCGCCAGGTCGTGGTGCCCGATGCAGTCGATGGTGACCGGCGCCGCGACCTCCAGTGCGTTCCAGCTGTCCTGCTCGGCCGGGACGAAACCCTCGGTCGCGTCGTGCAGGCGGCGGATCGCGCGGGCAACGCTCACCAAAGCCTCGTCCGACCGCAGGTCCGCACTCAGCGGCGGGTATCCCGTGGTCCCTGGAAGGTAGGTCAGCGTCTCGGACGCGGTGTCGACGTCGACGAGGCGTGGCGCCAGATCGAATCCGACCGCCTCGAAATGCCGGAGCAACGCGTGAGTGTTCGCCGTACTGCGGCGGCGCTGGACGGTGTCGCCCCGACGGACCGGCTCGGAGAACCGGCCGCCGGGGAGAGCCTCGTCCATCGACTGCGGTCAGCCGAGCTTGCTGATGTCGCGGACCGCGCCCTTGTCGGCGCTGGTGGCCATCGCGGCGTAGGCGCGCAGCGCCGTGGTGACCTTGCGGTCGCGGTTCCTCGGGGCGTAGACGCCGCCGAGCGCCGCCTCGCGGGCTGCCAGTTCCTCGTCGCCGACCAGCAGCTCGATCGAGCGGTTCGGGATGTCGATCTTGATCCGGTCGCCGTCCTGGACCAGCGCGATCGTCCCGCCGGACGCCGCCTCGGGCGACACGTGACCGATCGAGAGTCCCGACGTACCGCCGGAGAAGCGACCGTCGGTGATCAGCGCGCACACCTTGCCCAGGCCGCGGCCCTTCAGGTACGAGGTCGGGTACAGCATCTCCTGCATCCCCGGTCCGCCCTTCGGGCCCTCGTACCGGATCACGATGACGTCGCCGGGCTGGATCTGCTTGGCGAGGATCTTCTCGACGGCCTGCTCCTGCGACTCGCACACCACCGCGGGGCCCTCGAACGTCCAGATCGACTCGTCCACGCCGGCCGTCTTCACCACACAGCCGTCGACGGCCAGGTTGCCCTTCAGTACGGCGAGACCGCCGTCCTTCGAGTACGCGTGCTCGCGGTCCCGGATGCAGCCGTTCGCCGCGTCGTCGTCCAGCGTCTCCCACCGCTCCGACTGCGAGAACGCGGTCGCCGACCGCTTGCAGCCCGGCGCCGCGTGCCACAGCTCGACGGCCTCCGGCGACGGCGACCCGCCGCGCAGGTCCCACGTCTTCAGCCACTCGTCGATCGAGTCGCTGTGCACGGTGTGGATGTTCTGGTTCAGCAGGCCGGCGCGGTGCAGCTCACCGAGGATGGCCGGGATGCCGCCGGCGCGGTGCACGTCCTCCATGTAGTAGGTGCCCTGCGGCGCGACGTTCGGCGCGACCTTCGCCAGGCACGGGACGCGGCGCGAGACCGCATTGATGTCGTCGAGGTCGAAGTCGACCTCCGCCTCCTGCGCGGCAGCGAGCAGGTGCAGGATCGTGTTCGTCGATCCGCCCATCGCGATGTCCAGCGCCATCGCGTTCCCGAACGCCTCCTTGGAAGCGACGTTGCGCGGCAGCACGGTGGCGTCGTCGTTGTCGTAGTACCGCTGGGTGATCCGTACGACGGTCTCGCCGGCCTTCTCGTACAGCGCGCGGCGGGCGGTGTGCGTGGCCAGCACCGAGCCGTTGCCGGGCAGCGAGAGGCCGATCGCCTCGGTCAGGCAGTTCATCGAGTTCGCGGTGAACATGCCGGAACAGGAACCGCAGGTCGGGCAGGCGTTCTCCTCGATCCGCAGGATGTCGGCGTCGGAGACGTTCTCGTTGACGGCCTCGGACATCGCGTCGATCAGGTCGAGCTTGCGGACCGTGCCGTCGACGAGCGTCGCGCGGCCGGCCTCCATCGGGCCGCCGGAGACGAACACGGTCGGGATGTTCAGCCGGAGCGCCGCCATCAGCATGCCGGGGGTGATCTTGTCGCAGTTCGAGATGCAGACCAGCGCGTCCGCGCAGTGCGCCTCGACCATGTACTCGACCGAGTCGGCGATCAGGTCGCGGGACGGCAGGCTGTAGAGCATGCCGCCGTGACCCATCGCGATCCCGTCGTCGACGGCGATCGTGTTGAACTCGCGGGCGATGCCGCCGGCCGCGTGGATCGCCTCGGACACGATCCGGCCGACCGGGGCCAGGTGCGTGTGGCCGGGGACGAACTCGGTGAAGCTGTTCGCCACCGCGATGATCGGCTTCCCGAAGTCCTCCCGGGCTACCCCCGAGGCCTGCATGAGCGCGCGGGCGCCCGCCATGTTGCGGCCGTGGGTGACAGTGCGGGACCTGAGAGCAGGCACGACGACATCTCCTTGCAGCTAGTACGTACCTATCGATACTGCCACGCTCGTCCGGATGCCGGTACGCGGGTCCCGGATCCTGGAGCACTGATTCTGTCCGTGGACACCTCTAGCCTGATCTCATGACCGGGAGTGCGCACGCGACGACGGGCTACGCGACCCGTCCGGTGCACCCTGCCCTGCGGCCGTACGTCGGTGACGTCATCGGCTACGCGTACGACGCCGATCCCCCGGACCTGCACCGCGGCCTGCCCTCCCGCTCCCTGACCCTGGTCGTCACGCTCGACGACCCCCTCGGGTTCGCGTGGCCGGGCGGTCCTGTGGAGAAGTACGACGCGCTGGTCGGCGGGCTGCACTCCACGGCCGTGCAGATCGGTCAGACGCCGAGCCGGGCCGGTGTGCAGCTCTCGCTGACTCCCGCGGCCGCGCGCGGCCTGTTCGGGCTGCCGCCGGGTGAGCTCGCGTCGGCGGTCGTCGGCCTCGACGACGTGCTCGGACGACCGGCCCGCGAGCTGACCGAGCACGTGCGTGCTGAGACGAAGTGGTCGGCCCGCTTCGATGTGCTCGAGGACATGTTGCTGCGGTGGCTCGGTGCGCGCCGGCCCAGTGCGGCCCGTCCGGAGCTCGACTGGGCGTGGCAGCGGCTGTGCGCGTCGAGCGGCGCCATCGGCGTACAGGAGCTGGCGACCGAGGTCGGCTGGAGCAGGCGGCACCTCACCGACCGGTTCACGTCCGAGTTCGGCCTGCCGCCCAAGGTCGCGTCCCGGGTCCTGCGCTTCGAGCGCGTCACCAGCTACCTGCGCGGCCACCCCCACACCCGGCTGTCGGACCTCTCGGCCGCCGCCGGCTACGCCGACCAGTCGCACCTGACCCGCGAGTTCCGGTCGATCGCCGGCTGCTCGCCGAGGCAGTGGATGACCGAGGAACTGCCGAGTCTGCCGAGTAATCCACAGGTTGCGGCGATCGCGCCAGCATCGTCGGCCGGATCTCACTAAACTCGCCGGGGTGAGTGAGACGACCGAGTTGCCCGATTCCGAAGCGCTTCAGGTTCTCCGGCGGGTGTTCGGGTACGAATCCTTCCGCGGTGAGCAGGCCGACATCATCGACACCGTCGTCGCGGGCGGTGACGCGCTGGTGCTGATGCCGACCGGTGGCGGCAAGTCGCTGTGCTACCAGATACCGTCGCTGGTCCGGTCCGGCGTCGGCGTGGTGATCTCGCCGCTGATCGCGTTGATGCAGGACCAGGTGGACGCGCTGACCGCGCTCGGCGTACGGGCGGGATTCCTGAACTCCACGCAGGACTTCGAGCAGCGGCGTGAGGTCGAGCAGGCGTTCCTGGCCGGCGAGCTCGACCTGCTGTACCTGGCGCCCGAGCGGCTGCGGGTGGAGTCGACCGTGCGGCTGCTCGACCAGGGCAAGATCGCGCTGTTCGCGATCGACGAGGCGCACTGTGTGTCGCAATGGGGCCACGACTTCCGGCCCGACTACCTGATGCTGTCCGAGCTGCACGAGCGCTGGCCCGACGTCCCGCGGATCGCGTTGACGGCGACGGCGACCGAGGCGACCCATCAGGAGATCGCGACCCGGCTGAAGCTGGACGAGGCGAAGCATTTCGTCGCGAGCTTCGACCGGCCCAACATCCAGTACCGGATCGCCCCGAAGGACAACCCGCAGCGCCAGTTGCTCGACCTGCTCCGCACCGAGCACGCCGGCGACGCCGGCATCGTGTACTGCCTGTCCCGCAACAGCGTCGAGAAGACCGCGGCCTTCCTCACCCAGAACGGCATCGAGGCCGTGCCGTACCACGCGGGCCTGGACAGCCGGACCCGCGCGACGAACCAGGCGCGGTTCCTGCGCGAGGACGGGCTGGTCGTGGTGGCGACGATCGCGTTCGGGATGGGCATCGACAAGCCGGACGTCCGGTTCGTCGCGCATCTCGACCTGCCGAAGTCCGTCGAGGGGTACTACCAGGAGACCGGCCGCGCGGGGCGGGACGGGCTGCCCTCGACCGCCTGGCTGGCGTACGGGCTGCAGGACGTCGTACAGCAGCGCAAGATGATCGACACGTCCGAGGGCGACCTCGCGCATCGACGGCGGCTGAGTTCGCATCTCGACGCGATGCTCGCCCTCTGCGAGACCGTGCAGTGCCGGCGGTCGCAACTCCTGGCGTACTTCGGCCAGCACGGCGACGCCTGTGGGAACTGCGACACGTGCCTGACACCGCCCGAGTCGTGGGACGGGACGATCGCGGCGCAGAAACTGCTGTCGACGGTGTATCGGCTGCAGCGTGAGCGCGGGCAGAAGTTCGGTGCGGGACAGCTGATCGACATCCTGCTCGGCAAGGAGACCGAGAAGGTCAAGCAGTTCCGGCACGACCAGCTGACAGTGTTCGGGATCGGCACCGAGCTGAAGGACCCCGAGTGGCGTGGCGTCATCCGGCAGCTGCTCGCGCTGCGGCTGCTCGCCGTCGAGGGCGACTACGGCACGCTCGTGCTGACCGAGGAGAGCGGCGAGGTGCTCGGCAAACGGCGCGAGGTGATGATGCGCCGCGAGCCCGAACGCACCCGGTCTTCGAGCAGGTCGTCGGGCGGGAAGAAACCCGCGGTCGATCTGCCACCGGAGGCGGCGCCGGTGTTCGAGCGGTTGCGCGCGTGGCGGGCAGCCACGGCCAAGGAGCAGGGCGTGCCGGCGTACGTCATCTTCCACGACGCGACGCTGCGGCAGATCGCCACCGACCAGCCGTCGTCGCTGGCCGAGCTGGGCACGATCAGCGGCATCGGCGAGAACAAGCTGACCAAGTACGGCGACGGCGTCCTGGAGACATTGGCCGCGGAGTGATGTCGAATCGTGTTCGCGGTCTTCGACGCCTGGGCAAGGGTGCGGAGCGGCCGGACCCGCAGAGACTGGAGAACGCTCATGTCCTCATCGGTGCTGTTGATGTCGATGTCCGCCGACGGCTACATCGCCGGGCCGGACGACCGGCCCGGTAACCCGGGCGGCGACGACTTCATGCGGTTGCACGAGTGGTACCTGGACGCGGACGGCGAGGTGGGCCGCCCGGACGGCGAGCCGGGCGAGATCTGGGACGAGTTGAACGCGACCGGCGCGGTCCTCGTCGGCCGTCGTACGGCGGAGCAGGTCGACTACTACGGCGGCGACCACCACGGCGTACCGATCTACGTCCTCAGCCGCGACCCGTCACCGGTCGACTACGAGAACGTCCACGTCGTCGGCGATATCGAGACCGCGATGGCGCAGGCCAAGGCGGCGGCCGGCGACAAGGACGTGCTGGTCCACGGCGCGGTCACCGCACAACTGGCACTGGCGGCCGGTGTCCTCGACGAGCTGCAGATCAGCCAGGTCCCGGTCCTGTTCGGCAGCGGCCTGCGCCTGTTCGACGTACTCCCCGACCGCGTCGAACTCGAGATCGTCCGCGTGATCGACACGCCACGAGCGACCCACCTGCGCTACCGGGTCCGCCGCTGATCAGCTGAGCAGCGGTTCCAGCGCCTTGGTCAGGTCGCTCATCGTCCGGTCGATGTGCCGCCCGCCGTCGGCGAGGATCACGGCGATCGAGATCTTCTTCTCGGGGACCACGACCAGCAGGCTGGTGTGATCGGGCATGTCACCTCCGTGGCCGTAGGCGTCCCCGAGACCGAACAGCCGCGTGAAGCGCATGGTCCCGAGCCCGTACTCGCCGTCCCCCGCGGTCATCTGGCGAACCAGGTCCGCGGGGAGCAGGCGGCCGCCGTACAGCTCGTAGCCCCAACGCGCGACCGTCGGAGCGTCGGCGGCCAGCCCGCCGAAGGCCGCGACGGAGCTGGCGAACGCCCGGCACGGCACATACCCGTCGGGCGCGCCGCAGACCTCGTTGTCGTCGTTGGCAACCGGCGGCTGCGGCTTCTCCGCGTCCTGGAACGCGGCGCGCCGCAGACCGGCCGGTGTCGCCAGATCGCGGCGAAGCACGGTGGCCAGCGGCTGCCCGGCGACCTTCTCGATCAGCAGGCCGAGCAAGGCGTAGCTCGGACTGCTGTAGCTGAACGTGCCGTCCGGCTCCTTGATGGTCGGTGCGTAGTAGTTCAGGGTCTCCGCGAGCGTCCAATGCCGGCTGGGCGCCGCGGCGACGGCCTGGTCCAGTTGGCTGATGTCGTACGGCGAGAAGTCCGGAACACCCGCTGTCATCGACAGGTGCTGCCGGACCGTCGCGCCGTTGGCGGTCAGCTTGTGCTGCACGTAGTGCGCCAGCGGGAGGTCGAGGTTGAGCTTTCCTTGGCTCGCGAGCAGCATCACCTCGGCTGCAACAAACGTTTTGGTGATACTGGCGACGGCCATGCTCGTATCGGCGCGCAGCGGCGTACCGCGGATGTCCGCGCCGGCCGCGCCCGACCACGTCCAGTGATCGGTGACCACGGCCGCCGTGATGCCGCGCGAGCCGGACGGGCTGTCCGGGAACGCGACGGTCTTCGCCAGCACGTCCTGCAGCGTCTTGGCCCGTGCCGGGTCGAGTGTCTGCGTCCCCTCGGCCGGAAAGCCCGTCTGCGCAGGCGTCTGCGGCGAAGGTACCGGCACGTCTCCCCCACCAGAGCACCCCACCAACGCGATCACCAGGAGGGCGGCCGCGCTCCACCGCATCCTTCGATGATGCCACCGGATCAGCGATCAGCCCAGTAGCGGCTGCACCGCGGTCAGCAGTCCGGTCATCGTGGTGTCGACGTGTTTGTTGCCGTCCGCAAGGAGTAGCGCGATCGCGAGCTTCTTGGCCGGGATCACGATCAGCAGACTCGAGTGATCGGGCATGTCACCGCGATGACCGTACGCCGGGTCCGTCCCGAACTGCTGCGAGAACAGCATCGTGCCCAGTCCGTACTCGCCGTCGCCGCTGGTCATGTCCGCGACCAGCTCGGTCGGCAGCACGCGGCCGCCGTACAGCTCGTAGCCCCAGCGCGCGACCGTCGGCGCGTCGGCGGCCAGCCCCGCGTTCGCCGCGGACAGGCTGGCGATCGCCCGGCAGGGAAGGTATCCGTCCGGTGCGCCACACGCCGGGTTGGCGTCGGCGACCACCGGAGCCTGTGGCTTCTCGGTGTCCTGGAAGGCCGCGTGCTGCAGACCGGCCGGCGTCGCGAGGTCCCGGCGGAGTACGGCGGCGAGCGGTTGCCCGGTCACCTTCTCGATCAGCAGACCGAGCAGAACGTAGCTCGGGTTGCTGTAGTTGTAGGGGCTGTTGGGCGGCCCAACGGGCGCGCTGTCGTAGGACAGCGCCTGTTCCGGGGTCCAGTGTTTGCCGGGCGCTGCCGCGATCGCCTTGTCCATCCGGCCGTAGTCCTCCGGCGAATAGTTCGGTACGCCGGACGTCATCGAGAGGTGCTGGCGAACGGTCGCGTTGTTCGCGGTCAGCTTGTGCTTCACGTACGTCGACAGCGGTGCATCGAGATCGACCTTCTTCGCCTTCGCGAGCAGCATCACCTCGGACGCGACGAACGTCTTGGTGATACTCGCGACCGCCATGCTCGATGTCGGCACGAGCTTCGTCCCGCGCGCGTCGACCCCGGCGGCACCCGACCAGCTCCACTGATCGGTGACCACCGCCGCGGTCACGCCCCGCGCGCCGGACTCGATGTCCGGCATCGACACCACCTTCGCGAGCACGTCCTGCAGCACCTTCGCCTTCGCCGGATCGAGCGCACCCGTTCCCGGGTCGGGGAAGCTCACGGCGGCCGGAGTGCTTGGTGGGCCCGCGGGCTGCCCGCCCCCGCCCGAACAGCCCACCAGCCCCAGCACCAGCAGTACTGCCACCCCAGTTCGCACCATCTGTCGATGATGACAGCGGAGCAGCCCACGACCCCCTTCCCGATCGGGCAGTGTTCGACGGGTCAGGCCTGGGAGATGTAGAGGCGGTTTCCGTCCGGGTCGCGGAGGCTGAACATCGGCGGGACGCCCGGCCACTCGAGCAGTTCGTCGGTGTCGACGCCGGCGCCGAGGAAGTACTCGTGGGCCGCCTTCGCGTCCGGGCTGGCCATCCGGATGCCGGTGTCGACGCCGGCCGGGTTGCCTTCACTCGCCGGGACGAGCGCGATGGTCGACGCCGCCCCGGACGGCGCGACCACGATCCACCGCCCGCCGAGCTGCGGCAGCGGGGCATCCATCACCAGGCTGAAGCCAAGAGTCTCGGTGTAGAACGCCACCGCCCGGTCCTGATCGGTCACCGGTACGCCGACGGTCATGATCTCGCTGATGTGGCTCATGGTGGTTCTCCTTCGTGAAGAGGTGCTTTCACCAGGAGGTAGAACCCGATCCGCGGTTTTCGACATCGCCACGGAAAGAATTCTCGCGGCCCTCGTGACAAGTCGAGCACGTCCGACGCCCCCGACCGACCCACCGCGGTGGCTCAGAGTCGGGTGGGGGTTGGGGAGGATTGCTTGCCGGATCGGGTAGGAAATCCTCCCCAGCCTCCGCGCGCGGCCGACGGTGGAGGCAGCGAGAAGCCCCGGACGCCTGCGTTCAGGCGGTCCGGGGCTTCTTCAGCAGCGTCTGACTGCTGCGTGACGTACTACTTCGCGACGACTCGCAGGGTGATTTCTGCCTCGCCGTCGCCGGTGGAGCGGGTGACGATGCCGGCCGAGCGGAGCGCGGCCAGGTCCTTGTCCTCGGAGAACCGGTCGCTGAGCGCGCCGGCCGCCTCGAAGTCGACGTACCCGATCATCACGGCGCCCTTGGTGTCGGGCAGGGCCTGCTTGAAGTTCTCGGTGCCGCCGAGGTTGCCGCCCTTCAGCACCGTGTCCGCGTAGTCCTTGCTGGTCGAGACGACGAGCGTGTCGTCGTCCTTCGCGGTCTCGATCGGGATGTTCGCCGACGACCGCTGCCGGAGCAGCGAGGTCAGCTTCTGCACGACCGGCTCGGCCTTCGCCGGGTCGGTCTCCATCCGGGCCGCGATCTTCGGGCCATCCGCGGTGTCCTTGTCGATCGAGACCGACAGGTTCTTGCCCGCGAGGCTCTTCAGGTCGTCCGGCAGCTTCAGGCCGGTCTCCTGCGCGATCTCGTCGATCATCGGCTGGAGCTTGTCGCCGCCCGCCTTCTGCACCTGCGCCCAGGCGGTGTCGATCAGGCTCTCGCCACCGGAGATCGCGATCGCGCCGGCGGTGCTGTCCGGCAGCTTCGTGACCAGGTCGCCGGCGTCGGCGGCACCCACCTTGACGCTCTTGTCGCCGTGCGCGATGCCCTTGAGCTCGACGTACGACGCGTCGAACCGCAGCGCCACCGCGGCAGTCGCGTCACCGAGACCGGCGATCTGTCCGGAGTCGACCTTGCCGCTGATCGAGGCCAGGCCCTTCGCGTCCGCCCAGCCCGAGATGAAGCCCTGCTCGCCGAGCTTGTCCATGTCCGCGCTGAACTTGGCGTTCTTGCTCAGCGGGTTGTCCTTCGCCGTCGCGATCGCCGAGTCGACGGTCGCCTGGTCCTCGGCCAGCAGCATGTAGCCGTTGCTGAACGCGCGACCGGGCTTCTCGTCCTCGTTCGCCAGCAACTTGTCCATACCCTTGGTCGCGGCGTCCTCGTCCTTGATCTGGACCGCGACCACCGGGACCGGCTCGTCCTTGCCCTCGGCCGGCGGCAGCGCGGCGAATCCGGCGCGGTCACCGAGCCACGGCTTGATGTCCTTGTCGTAGTCGACCTGGGCGAGGTCGTCGCCGGCGGACTTCTTGATCTGCTCGAACAGCTTCTGCTTCAGGTCGTCCTGCTCACCGGTGAGGCCGAGGTTGTCCTTCACGGACGGGAACTTCATCATGAACCGGATCGCCGCGACCTTCTGGCCGGCGGACGGGTTCAGGTCCACGCGGACGTACCCGACCGCGGTGCCCGGCAGGACGTCGGCCGGCTGCTTACCGCCGCCACCGAGCTTGCCGTAGGCAAAGATGCCGCCGCCCGCGACCACCAGCACCATCGCCAGGGCGGCGATGATCGGGATCAGCTTGCCGCGCTTCTTCTTCGGCTCCGGCTGCCACTGCTGCGGACCGCCGTACCCGGGGCCCTGCGGCGGCTGCCCACCGACGTGCATCTGCTCGTACGACGCCTGACCCGGCTGACCGTACGGCGCGCCGGGCTGTGGGCCTTGCGGACCCTGGGGACCGCCGTACTGCGGGCCGCCCTGCTGCGGGGCACCGTACTGCTGGCCCTGCTGCGGAGCGCCCTGCTGTGGGCCGCCGTACTGCTGGCCCTGCTGCGGAGCACCGTGCTGCGGGCCGCCGTACTGCTGGCCCTGCTGCGGGTAACCCTGCTGGCCCTGGTGCGGGCCCTGGGGACCGCCCTGCTGGGGCCAGAGGTTCTGCCCCTGCGGGTTCTGACCCTGCGGCGGACCGTACTGCGGCTGCTGACCGCCGGCACCTGGGTACGTGGGTGGTTGGTTCTGGTCGGACATATGCTCCCTCGCTGGCTCCGGTGGCCTCACCGCCGGACCTACAAAGGCTAGTGGAGCGGCGGTCCAGGGTCCGACGCAGCAGGTTGCGAAGTGGTTGCAACCGGGTCGGCGCGCCAGGTGGTGGCCGCGATGATCGCGCAGGCCAGGGCGGCACCGACCAGCCAGGAGGCCGCCGGAGTCCAGGTGTGCAGTTCCAGCGGGGCCGAGACGAGGTCACCCGGGTGAGCGGCCCGCAGCCGCGGCTCGAGCGGGTCGTGCCCGAGGAGCATGCCAACACCCCACGACACTCCGGCACCGAGACACGCACCGAGCGTGACGATCGCGACCGACCACGGGCCGTAGTTCCGCAGCCACCAGAACAACGCGGCGCCGAGCACCACCGCCGTCACGAACCCGATCGCGGTGAACGTCCCGTCCGGCCCGAAGATCCGGGTCATCTGCTCCTCGCCCAGCGCGCCACCCTGCTCGTCCACGGTGTACTGCGCCAACGGCGAGAATTGCTGCCATCCCCACCCGGCCACCACTCCGGCGACCAGGAACACCACCACGGTCACCAGAACCGCCTTCGCCCACGGCAACCGGGCCTCCTCCACCACCGGCGCCCCGAACGGGGTGAACGACGGCGGTGCCAGGTACGGCGACGACTGCGACGGCTCCGGTTGACTCACGACGCCAGTGTGACGCATGGGTTCCACCATCGATCAGCTGGCCAGGCAGGACGGGCCCAGGAGGGCTTTCAGGTCGGCCATGAGGGATGAGGTCGGTGTCACGCGGAAGCGGTCGCCGATCCGCATGACCGTCGTTTTCTGGCGGGCCTGGAGGCGGAGGTGGACCTCGGTCATCCCGGGGTGCGACGTCAGGATGTCCTTCAGCTGGTCGACGACCGGCGGGGTGCAGCGGTTGACCGGCATCGTGAGCACCACCGGGCCGCTCGGGCCCTCGGTGAGGTCGGGGACGACGACCTCGTCACCGCTCAGCTCGAGCCGGTCCTCGCGGCGGCGTACCCGGCCCTTCATCAGGATGATCGCGTCGTTGGTGAGCAGGTGCGCGTGCAGCTGGTACGCCGAGGAGAACATCATCACCTCGATCGAACCTTCGAGGTCCTCGATGGTGACGATCGCGTAGATGTCGCCGCGCTTGTTCACCTTCCGCTGGACCGCGGTCACCAGGCCGCCGATCGTCACCCGGCTGCCGTCCGGCCGCTCCTCGTCGGCGAGCAGCTGACCGATCGTGCAGTCGCTGCCGTTGGTGAGCACGTGCTCGACGCCGAACAGCGGGTGGTCGGACACGTACAGCCCCAGCATGTCGCGCTCGTGCGCCAGCTTGGTGGCCTTGTCCCACTCCTCGATCTCCGGGACGGTCACGGTCAGGCGGCTGTTGCCCTCGCCCTCGTCCGCGTCGTCGTCACCCATCGAGAACAGGTCGAACTGCCCGTGCGCCTCGTTCCGCTTGAGGTCGATGGCCTCGTCGACGGCCTGCTCGTGCACCGCGACGATCGCCCGCCGGGCGTGGCTCATCGAGTCGAACGAGCCGGCCTTGGCCAGCGACTCGATCACGCGCTTGTTGCAGACCGGCAGCGGCACCTTGTCGATGAAGTCGACGAAGTCGGTGAACCGGCCCTTCTCCTCGCGGGCCGCGACGATCTCGGCGACCACGTTCACGCCGACGTTGCGGATCGCGGACAGGCCGAACCGGATGTCGGTGCCGACCGGGGTGAAGTTCGAGTCGGACTCGTTGACGTCCGGCGGCAGCACCTTGATACCCATCCGGCGGCACTCGTTCAGGTAGATGGCCATCTTGTCCTTGTCGTCCTTCACGGACGTCAGGACGGCGGCCATGTACTCCGCCGGGTAGTTGGCCTTCATGTATGCGGTCCAGTACGAGACCAGACCGTACGCCGCGGAGTGCGCCTTGTTGAACGCGTAGTCGGAGAACGGCAGCAGAACGTCCCACAGCGCCTTGATCGACGCGTCGGAGAACCCGTTGGACTTCATGCCCTGCTCGAAGCCGACGTACTCCGCGTCCAGCACCTCGCGCTTCTTCTTGCCCATCGCCCGGCGCAGCAGGTCCGCCTTGCCGAGCGTGTAGCCGGCCAGGCGCTGGGCGATCTCCATCACCTGCTCCTGGTACACGATCAGGCCGTAGGTGACGCCGAGAACGGGCTCCAGCGCGACCGCGAGCTCGTCGTGCGGGTAGCTGATCTCCTGCTGCCCGTTCTTGCGGAGCGCGTAGTTGGTGTGGCTGTTCGCGCCCATCGGGCCCGGCCGGTAGAGCGCCGTACTCGCGGAGATGTCCTCGAAGTTGTCCGGCTTCATCAGCCGCAGCAGCGCCCGCATCGGCCCGCCGTCGAACTGGAAGACGCCGAGCGTGTCACCGCGCGCCAGCAGGTCGTACGTCGGTTTGTCGTCGAGGTCCTTGCTCAGCTTGTCCAGGTCGACCGTGATGCCGTGCGCGGCCTCGATGTTCTTGACCGCGTCGTCCATGATCGTCAGGTTCCGCAGACCCAGGAAGTCCATCTTGACCAGCCCGAGCGTCTCGCAGCTCGGGTAGTCGAACTGGGTGATGACCTGGCCGTCCTGCTCGCGGCGCATGATCGGGATCAGCTCGATCAGCGGCTCGCTGGACATGATCACGCCGGCCGCGTGCACACCCCACTGGCGCTTCAGGTTCTCCAGGCCGCGGGCGGTGTCGACGATCTTGCGGACGTCCTGGTCGCCCTCGTACAGCGTGCGGAACTCGCCGGCCTCGGAGTACCGCTTGTGCTGCGGGTCGAAGATGCCGGACAGCGGGACGTCCTTGCCCATCACCGCGGGCGGCATCGCCTTGGTGATCCGGTCGCCCATCGCGAACGGGTAGTCCAGCACCCGGCCGGCGTCCTTGATCGCCTGCTTGGCCTTGATGGTGCCGTAGGTGACGATCATCGCGACCCGGTCGTCGCCGTACTTCTCGGTGACGTACCGGATCACCTCGGGGCGGCGACGGTCGTCGAAGTCGATGTCGAAGTCGGGCATCGACATGCGTTCCGGGTTCAGGAAGCGCTCGAAGAACAGACCGTGCAGCAGCGGGTCGAGGTCGGTGATCTTCATCGCGTACGCGCACATCGACCCGGCGCCGGAGCCACGGCCCGGGCCGACCCGGATGCCGTTCGCCTTGGCCCAGTTGATGAAGTCGGCGACGACCAGGAAGTACCCGGCGTACCCCTTCGAGACGATGACCTCGATCTCGTAGTCGGTGCGCTTCCGGACGTCGTCCGGGATGCCGTCGGGATACCGGAAGTGCAGACCGGTCTCGACCTCGGCGACGAACCACGACTCCTCGTTGTGGCCCTCGGGGCACGGGAACCGCGGCATGAACCGGCCCTCGCCCTCGGTGAAGCTCACCTCGCACTGCTCGGCGATCAGCAGCGTGTTGTCACACGCCTCCGGGAAGTCCTTCCAGACCTCGCGCATCTCGGCCGCGGTCTTGACGTAGAACTCGTTCGCGTCGAACTTGAACCGGTTCGGGTCGGACAGCGTCGAGCCGGACTGGACGCACAGCAGCGCGGCGTGCGCGGTCGAGTCCTCGGGCTTGGTGTAGTGCAGGTCGTTGGTCGCGACCAGCGGCAGACCGAGCTCCTTGGCCAGCTTCAGCAGGTCGCCCTGGATGTTCCGCTCGATGCCGAGGCCGTGGTCCATCAGCTCGCAGTAGTAGTTCTCCCGGCCGAAGATGTCGCGGAACTCCGCGGCGGCCTCCACGGCCTCCTTGTACTGCCCCAGGCGGAGCCGGGTCTGCACCTCGCCGGACGGGCAGCCGGTGGTCGCGATCAGGCCCTGGCCGTAGGTGTTCAGCAGCTCGCGGTCCATCCGGGGCTTGAAGTAGTAGCCCTCGAGGCTGGCCAGCGAGCTCATCTTGAACAGGTTGTGCATACCGGAGGTGTTCTTCGCCAGCAGCGTCATGTGGGTGTAGGCACCCGAGCCGGAGACGTCGTCGCGGCCGGAGTTCGCGTCACCCCACTTGACCCGCTTCCGCTCCGAGCGGTGGGTGTGCGGCGTCAGGTACGCCTCGACGCCGATGATCGGCTTGACGTCGTACTTCTTCGCGGTCCGCCAGAACTCGTAGGCGCCGAACACGTACCCGTGGTCGGTGGTCGCGATCGCCGGCATGCCCATTTCCTGGGCGGTCTTGAACAACTCGTCGATCCGCGCGGCGCCGTCCAGCATCGAGTACTCCGTGTGCACGTGGAGATGCACAAAACTGTCGCTGGACGCCATATCGACGCAGACCTCCCAGGGCGCGATTCAGATGAACCGCTACAGCCTATGCGGGCCCGTGGACAGTTCTGAACCGGCTCACCGACACACCGCCCACCGCCCGCTATCCGGGCGTGGACCGAACCAGATTCACACCAGTTCGCACCCCGGAGGTGCGGCAAGGGTGGAGCGGCCGACCTGGCGTCGAGCAGGGGTCTCAGGGACGCCAGGTCAGCCGGATCAGGCGCCGTCCGGCAGGAGGGTCCAGACGGCACTGTTCGGGGGAAGCTTCTCGCCGGCCTCGAGGTTGCTGGCGAGGAGCAGGGGCCCGTCGACCGGGTTGCAGACCGGCTTGGGCGAGCAGTTGACGGCGCAGGCGAAGCCGCCGCCACGGGTGAACGCCAGGACGCCGGGCTCGGTCGGCAGCCAGCGGAAGTCCTCCGACCCGAGTGCGGGGAGGCGGTGGCGCAGAGCGAGCGCCTCCCGATACAGGTGCAGCATCGAGTCACCGCGGTCGAGCATCCGGTCGACCGCGTGCTCCGCGAACCAGTCCGGCTGCGGCAACCACGTCGTACCGGCGGAGCCGTCCGGTGAGAAGCCGAACACGTCATGCTCCGCCGTCCACGGCAGTGGGACGCGGCACCCGTCTCGTCCTCGGCGGACCCCGCCGGTGCGGTGGAACATCGGATCGGTGAGGAGGTGCTCCGGCAGGTCGGTGACCTCCGGCAGACCGAGTTCCTCACCTTGATAGAGGTACGACGATCCCGGCAGCGCGAGCATGAGCAGTGCGGCCGCTCGCGCCCGGGCCAGGCCGAGGTCGAGATCGCCGGGTCCGGCGCCTGGTGCACCTCCGGCATACCGGGTGAGGGACCGTGGCATGTCGTGGTTGTTCAGCACCCAGGCGACGGAGGATCCGGACCCGGCGATCGTCTCGAGCCCCCGGTCGATCACGTCGTACAGCTCCGCCGCGTCCCAGCCGGCGCGGAGGAACTCGAAGAAGAAAGTCTGGTGCAGCTCGTCCGGGCGCTGGTACTCCGCGAGCTGCTCGGTGTCGAGCAGTCCGACCTCGCCGACCAGGACCCGCTCCCGGCCGGTCCGCTGGGTGTATTCCTCCGCGACGGCTCGCCAACTGCGCCACACGTCGTGCACCTCGGGTTGGTTCCAGGCGTGCGGGTTGATCGGGTCGCCGGTCAGCTCGTCGTGACCGGCGAGCTCATGGTCCGGGAGCCTTTCGGCCTTGTGCAGCCCGTGCGCGACGTCGACCCGCAGTCCGTCGGCGCCACGGTCGAACCAGAACCGCAGTACCTCCTCGAAGGCCGCCTCGACGTCCGGGTGCCGCCAGTTGAAGTCGGGCTGCTCGGCCGCGAAGGTGTGCAGGTACCACTGGCCGTCAGGCACCCGCTGCCAGGCGGAGCCACCGAAGATCGACCGCCAGTTGTTCGGCGGTTCGTCGCCCTGACCGTCCGCGAAATGAAACCGGTCCCGCTCCGGGCTCCCGGGTCCGGCCGCGAGCGCCGCCAGGAACCAGCGGTGCTCGATGGAGCAGTGGTTCGGTACGACGTCGACGATCACCTTGAGGTCGAGGCGATGGGCGTCGCGGACCAGCCGGTCGAACGAGTCCAGCGTTCCGTAGTCCGGATGGACGCCGCGATAGTCCGAGACGTCGTACCCGTGGTCGCGCAACGGCGACGGGTAGAACGGGTTCAGCCACAGCCCGTCGACGCCGAGGCTGCGCAGGTACGGCAACCGGGCCCGGACGCCGTCCAGGTCGCCGATACCGTCACCGTCGGAGTCCGCGAAGCTGCGCACGTAGACCTGGTAGATCACCGCGTTCCGCCACCAGCCGGGCGTGCTGCCGCGGAGCGGTGGGCAACTCGTCTCGGCAGCCATCGGGAACCTCGGCAACGTGTGAGAGGGGACAACGTTGTCAGCAAGGATGCGCAGACCAGCCGGCAAAGACATCGGGACACCTACGTATTTCGGTACCTAGGTACCGCTGGCACCGTTACCGATCGGGGTGCTCGGCCACCCAGCGGCCGACCTGCGCCCGGGAGGCGAAGCCCAGCTTGCTCAGGATGTGCTCGACATGGGTCTCGGCAGTGCGCTGCGAGATCACCAGACGGGCGGCGATCTCCCGATTGCTGAGGCCGTCACCGAGCAGTACGGCGATCTCGTGCTCCCGCCGCGTCAGCCGCCCGGCCAGCCCAGGCTTCGCCGCGCTCTCCCGCTCCTCCCCCAGCGCCAGGGCGACCGCCTGTTCGAACGAGTACGCCGCCCCCTGCGCGAACGCCGCGTCGAAGACCACGTCGCCGACCGCTGCCCGGATCCCCTGCTCGGTCCGGTCGTCGAACTGGCTGTACGGCGTCGTCTCGTTGACATGCGCACCGCTGGACCGCCACACCGCCCGCGACGCACCCATCAACCGGGCGGCCCGCTCGTCCGGTGCGGCCGAGCCGGCACACCACGAGAGCGCCTGCACGCAGAACCCGATCCCGGTCCGGTCGTTCAGCGGCTGCCACAACCGGATCGCCTCCCGGAACGACCGGCTCGCCTCGTCGAACTGATCGTGGTCGCGCCACCGCACGATCCCGACACTCCACAGCGCATAGGCCTTCGACGAGTCCGCTCCCCGGGATGCGGCCAGGTCGTACGCCGCCTGGCTGAACCCGTCCGCCCGCGGATCGCCGAGGAAGAAGGTGGTCGCGGCCAGCAGGATCAGCGAGTCGAACTCGCCGAGCTTGTCGCCGGCCGCACGATACCCGGCCAGACCTTCCTCCAGCAGGGCGATCGCGCCGGGCAGGTCACCCTGGTACAGAAGCGCATGTCCGGCGACCTCCGCGATCCGGGCGCGCAGCGGATCGTCGTCGTACCGCTCGGCGAGCTCTGCGCACTCGGCCAGCAGCAGGGCCAGTTGGTCCGTCTCGCCGAGGAACATCGCCAGATAGCCACCCGCCCAGAGCCCCAGGGCCCGCGCGGGCGTCGGCTCCGGCGCCGCACCGATCGCCAGCGTGAGGTATCGGTGACCTTCTCGGAGGAAGCCGGCGAACCAGAAGTTCCACAGCGGTGCGGCGATCTCGACGGCGACCGGACCCTCGCCAGGCTCAGCCAGGCAGAAGTCCAGCGCGGCCCGCAGATTGTCGTGCTCACGGCGCATCCGGATGAACCAGTCGGCCTGCCCCGGACCGAAGCTGTCCTCCGCCCACGCCGCCGTCAGCGCCCGGTAGTAGTCACGATGCCGGAGCTTGAACTCGCGGGTCCGGCCGGCCTCGGCCAGCCGCAGGCCGCCGTACTGGCTGATCGTGGTGAGCAGGTCGTACCAGGCGACTGTGTGAGCGGTGGCCATGGTGCGGGTGATGATCGACTTGTTCACCAGACCCGCGACCAGGTCGAGCACCTCGTGCTGTGAGATTCCGTCGCCGGAACAGACCTCCTCCGCGCCCTCGAGATCGAAGCCGCCGGAGAAGACCGACAGCCGCTCCCACAGCAGCCGCTCGGCAGGTGAGCACAGGTCGTAGCTCCAGGTCACGGCGGCGTCCAGCGCTTGCTGCCGGACCGGTCCGGCAGGCCTTCCACCGGACAGCAGCCGGAAGCGGTCCTCGAGCCGCTCCAGAATCTGCGACAAGGACAGCGTCCGCATCCATACCGCCGCGAGCTCCAGCGCGAGCGGTACGCCATCCAGTTGCCGGCAGACCTCGATCACCTGAGCCCGGTTGCTCGCGTCGATCTCGAACTCCGGCACCACAGCGCGCACCCGGTCGGCGAAGAGAACCAATGACTCGTACTGAGCCACGTCGCCGTCCGGGGCGTCCGCCGGCGGTGTCGCCAACGGTGGCACCGCGAGCACCTGCTCACCTTCTACGCCCAGCACGTGCCGGCTGGTCGCGAGGATCCGGAGCTGTGGCGCGGCAGCCAGCAGCTTGCTCGCCAGTACGGCGCAGGCGTCGGCCACCTGTTCACAGTTGTCCAGCACCAGCAGCAGGTGCTTGTCTTCCAGATACTCGGCGAGATCCGCGGTCGGGTCGGCCGATACCTGGCTCAGCTCCAGCGCTCCCGCCAGCGTGTGTCCGAGCAGCGCGGGGTCGTGCAGCGCGGCCAGTTCGACGAACCACACTCCGTCGGAGAAGATACGCCGTACGTCGGCAGCCATCCGCAGCGCCAGGCGGGTCTTGCCGACTCCCCCGGTTCCGGTCAGCGTCAGCAGACGGCTGCTCGACAGCAACCGCCTCGTGTCCGCCAGCTCGCGACGCCGCCCGACGAAACTCGTCAGCTCAGCCGGCAACCGCCCACGAGCCGGCGCTGCCGGCTTCGACCCCGCCATGCCTCAGCGTAGGCCGGATTCGAGCGCTTGAGACCGGCTCAGAGCCCACAGCGCTGGTCGAGCGGCTCTAGACCAGCTCGCGACGGTCCCCGTCGATGACGAGGGCCTGGCCATCAGTCAGCTTGACGTTGGGTACGCCGGTGCGGTCGTAGAGCTCTGCGACCTTCGCCAGGAGCTCCGTCTCCGGATGACCGGGTGAGTCGAGGTGGGGGACGATCGCGTGGTCGAGGACCCCGAGGCCCTGCCAGATAACCTCACCGTCGAGGGCGGTCGTGTCGTCACACAGCTCCAGACCACGCAGGCTGGGCGCCAGGACACACGGTCCTGCGCTGTAACCGGCGTACACCAGTTCCTCTGCGCGGATCAGGTCCGGCAGGATCTGGTCGGCGCCTGAGCGTGCCATGGCGATGCGGAGCACGAACACGTTGCCGCCTCGCATCCAGATCCCGTCGTACGCCGACAGCCTGGCGCGGAGGTCGTCGCCGGCGACCTCGCGCAGGTCGAGTTCCTCGGCGCGCAGACCCAACCCGGTCAGCCAGGTGATCTCCTCGGCGACCTTCTCCCGGCGTACGTCGGGGGCCTCGGCGTCGATGGAGTTGCAGACGACCGCGACGCTTGGGTTGCGTGGCAGCAGGGCGACCAGGTGTTCCGGGTGGTCGCCGAGGCGGAAGGAGGAGAGGTACAGCTTCACTGGGCGTCGACGAGCAGGTCGAGAGCGTGTTCCAGGTCGTCGGGGTACTTCGAGGTGAACTCGACGTACTCGCCCGTGCCCGGGTGCGTGAAGCCCAGGCGCATCGCGTGCAGCCACTGGCGGGGCAGGCCGAGGCGTTCCGCGAGGACCGGGTCGGCGCCGTACGTCAGGTCGCCGCAGCACGGGTGGCCGATCGCGGACATGTGGACGCGGATCTGGTGGGTGCGCCCGGTCTCGAGGGTGATCTCCAGGAGAGTCCCGTACCGGAACGCCTCCAGGGTCTCGTAGTGCGTGATGCTCGGCTTGCCGCCGGCCACCACGCCGAACTTGTAGTCGTGGTGCGGGTGCCGGTCGATCGGCGCGTCGACCGTACCGGTGAACGGGTCGGGATGGCCCTGCACCAGAGCGTGGTAGATCTTCTTGACCGTGCGCTCCTTGAAGGCGCGCTTCAGGACGGTGTACGCGTACTCCGTCTTCGCGACGACCATCAGCCCGGACGTCCCCACGTCCAGCCGGTGCACGATGCCCTTGCGCTCGGCCGCGCCGCTCGTGGAGATGGCGAAGCCCGCGCCGGCCAGGTGCCCGATCACGGTCGGGCCGGTCCATCCCGGCGACGGGTGCGCGGCGACGCCGACCGGCTTGTCCACGACCACGATCTCGTCGTCGTCGTACACGATCCGCAGGTTGTCGACGGTCTCCGGTACGACGGTCACCTCGGACGGCGGCGCCGGCAGTTCGACGTCGAGCAGGACACCGGCCGCGACCCGGGACGACTTCGGCGCCGCGGCCCCGTCGACCTGGACCAGGCCGGACTCGATCAGCTCGGCCGCCTTCGTCCGGGAGACGCCGAACAGGCGGGACAACGCCGCGTCCAGCCGCTCGCCCGCGAGACCGTCGGGCACCATCACAGTTCGGGAGCTCACTTGCGGTGCTCCCGGGTGCCGTCGAGCCGGATGCCGCGCAGGGTCTGGATCACCAGCAGTACGGCGGCCGACGTCACGGCCATGTCCGCGACGTTGAAGATCGCCCAGTGCGGGGTCTGCAGGAAGTCGACCACGTGCCCGTGGAACGGCGACGGCTCGCGAAAGATGCGGTCCAGGATGTTCCCGACCGCACCGCCGAACAGCAGGCCGAACGCGACCGCCCAGCCCACCGACCGGAGCTTGCGGGACAGGTACACCACCCCGAGCGCCACGGCGATCTGGATCGCGCTGATGTACGGCGTGTAGCCCGCACCCAGGCTGAACGCGGCGCCCGAGTTCCGGATCAGGTTGAACTTGAGCAGCGACCCGATCACATCCACCGGTTCGCCCGGCGTGAGATGCGCCAAAGCCAGCGCCTTCGTCAACTGATCCAAGAACAAAACCACCAACCCGACCCCACCGAACAGCACAGTCCACTTCCACGGCCTGCCGCCGGCCTCGCCGCCGCGGGCGGCGACATCGGCCGCAGAGGAAGAGGTGGTGGAGGCCACCGCATCTTCCCCGGTGGACGACGGAGAACCGGCCGACGGGTCGTCGGCCGGTTCCGGTGTGGCTTCGTCCTCCACCTGGTCGGACGAGGTGGGGTCGTTCAGCGGCGTTCCTGGCGTTCTTTGCATGAGACGCACAGTGTCGCACGCGGGAACGCCTGCAGCCGACCCTTGCCGATCGCGTTGCCGCAGTTGTCGCAGACGCCGTACGTGCCGTCGTCGATCCGGGTCAGCGCGAACTCGATCTGGTTGAGCATGTCGCGGGCGTTGTTGGCCAGCGTCAGCTCGTGGTACCGCTCGAGGGTCGTGGAGCCGACGTCCGCCTGGTCGTTGCCGGCGCCGTCGCTGCCGTCGCGGAACAGGCCCGCGATCTCCTGCTCGGCGTCCTTGATCTCCTGCTTGAGGTGCTCGACCTCACCCTCCAGCTCCGTGCGCAGCTCGGCCAGCTCGGCAGCGGTCCACGGGTCCTCACCCGGCTTCACCTTGAAGGTCTCGGCCGTGTGTGCAGCGGACTTCGCCGGCGCCGTCGCCGGGGTCCTGTTCTCGTTCGTCTTCATGGCCACCCTCTTCGTCGGAGCTTTCTTGGCAGGGGTCTTAGCCGCTGTTTTCTTGGCCGCGGTGGTCGCAGACGACTTCTTCACCGCGGAGTTCTTCTTGGCCGGTTCGGACTTCTTGCCGGCGGCGCTCTTCTTGGCCGCGGCAGAGCTTGGGGCGGCGGACTTCTTGCGTGCCGATGTAGCCATGGTGAGCTACCCCCTGCCTTCCGTCGGAGACTGAAGCGGACTGGTCGCAAGACAGTAGGCCACGCGAACACCGCGTGCCAGCCCGACGCGCAGACCGTGGACATACGGTAGTCGGTTCTTCAAGTCCGCTCGATGTTCTGCGCGTCACAACCGCATTGCGGACATCACTGTCCGTAATAATCTCCGTCCCCCGACTCTCTCGCAGCAGAATTGTCCACCCGGATTTCCCGCCACACCAGCCATTAACGATTCGTAGTCACCAGGTACGACGCCGTACACTGAGGACCGCGAACCGCAAGGCAGTGATGGGGCCATCACCCCGGAGTCGCCGGAAGAACAGTTCCGTCAGGGACCTATTAGAACCGGCAGCGTCTCGTTAAGGAAGTGGGTGACCGCACTCTGGGTCGCCAAGGAGGGTGGTACCGCGCGGTAGCTGGGCGACACGTCCGGCACTTCGTCCCTCGTCCAGGAAGCAGGGACGGACGAAGGACGCAGAAAGATGGCGGCAAATACCCCGTGGCGGCAGGTTCCCGCCCAGGTCGACTTCCCCGCGCTCGAGCGCGAGGTGCTCACCCTCTGGGACGAGCACGACACCTTCGCCAAGAGCCTCGAGCAGTCCGCCGGCGGTCAGCCGTGGACGTTCTACGAGGGTCCGCCGACCGCGAACGGCATGCCCGGCACCCACCACATCGAGGCCCGCGTCTTCAAGGACGTGTTCCCGCGCTACCGGACCATGAAGGGTTTCTGGGTCGAGCGCAAGGCCGGCTGGGACTGCCACGGACTCCCGGTCGAGGTCGCGGTCGAGAAGGAGCTCGGCTTCAACGGCAAGAACGACATCGAGGCGTACGGCATCGCCGAGTTCAACGCCAGGTGCCGTCAGTCCGTCCTGCGGCATGTCGACGCGTTCAACGAGCTCACCACCCGGATGGGTTACTGGGTGGACCTCGAGCACCCGTACAAGACGATGGACCCGGAGTACGTCCAGTCGGTCTGGTGGTCGCTCAAGCAGATCCACGACAAGGGCCTGCTGGTCGAGGACTACCGGATCACGCCGTACTGCCCGCGCTGCGGCACCGGCCTGTCCGACCACGAGCTCGCCCAGGGGTACGAGACCGTCGTCGACCCGTCGGTCTACGTCCGTTTCCCGCTCACCTCGGGCCCGCTGGCCGGCCAGGCGTCGCTCCTGGTCTGGACGACGACCCCGTGGACCCTCGTGTCGAACACCGCGGTCGCCGTCCACCCGGAGGTCGAGTACGTCGTCGCCACCGACGGCACCGAGTCGCTGGTGGTCGCCAAGCCGCTGCTGGACCGGCTCGGCGAGGGCTGGACGGTCACCGGTGAGTACGGCGGTCGCGAGATGGAGCGGTGGACCTACCAGCGGCCGTTCGAGCTCGTACCGTTCGACGAGCCGGCGCACTACGTCGTACTTGCGGACTACGTCACCACCGAGGACGGCACCGGTCTGGTGCACCAGTCCCCCGCGTTCGGCGCGGACGACCTCGCGGTGGGCCGTGCGTACAACCTGCCGGTGGTGAACCCGGTCGACACGACCGGTCACTTCAACGCCGACGTACCGCTGGTCGGCGGGCAGTTCTTCAAGAAGTCCGACGAGGCGCTGGTCAGGGACCTGAAGGACCGCGGTCTGCTGTTCAAGCACGTGCCGTACGAGCACCCGTACCCGCACTGCTGGCGCTGCCACACGCCGGTCATGTACTACGCGCTCCCCTCCTGGTACATCCGCACCACCCAGGTGAAGGACGCCCTGCTCCGCGAGAACGAGAAGACCAACTGGTACCCGGACTCGGTCAAGTGGGGCCGGTACGGCGACTGGCTGCGCAACAACATCGACTGGGCCGTCTCCCGCTCCCGCTACTGGGGTACGCCGCTGCCGATCTGGCGCTGCGGTGAGGACCACCAGGTGTGCGTCGGGTCGCTGGCGGAGCTCGGTGAACTGGCCGGCCGCGACCTGAGCGCGACCGACCCGCACCGGCCGTACGTCGACGACATCACCTTCGACTGCCCGACCTGTGGCGCCGAGGCGCGCCGCGTACCCGAGGTGATCGACGCCTGGTACGACTCGGGCTCGATGCCGTTCGCGCAGTGGGGCTACCCGTGGGCGGAGGGGTCGAAGGAGAAGTTCGCGGAGACCTACCCGGCGGACTTCATCTCCGAGGCGATCGACCAGACCCGCGGCTGGTTCTACACGCTGATGGCGATCGGCACGCTGGTCTTCGACGAGTCGTCGTACCGCAACGTCGTCTGCCTCGGGCACATCCTCGCCGAGGACGGCCGGAAGATGTCCAAGCACCTGGGCAACATCCTGGAGCCGATCCCGCTGATGGACGACCACAGCGCGGACGCGGTGCGCTGGTTCATGGCCGCGTCCGGGTCGCCGTGGAAGGCGCGCGGCATCGGGCCGAACGTGCTCAACGAGATCGTCCGGAAGGTGCTGCTCACCTACTGGAACACGGTCGCGTTCCACGCGCTCTACGCCCGGCTGGCCGACTGGTCGCCTGCCGACGCGCCGGCCGTGTCGGAGCGCAGTGTGCTGGACCGCTGGCTGGTCAGCGAGACACACCGGCTGGTCCGCGACACCGACGCGGCGTACGCGGACTTCGACACCCAGCGGCTCGGAAACCTGATCAACTCGTTCGTCGACGTGCTCTCGAACTGGTACGTCCGCCGTTCGCGCCGCCGGTTCTGGTCCGGTGACGCGAGCGCGCTGGCCACCCTGCACGAGACGCTCGAGGTCCTCACCCGGGTGATGGCGCCGCTGACGCCGTTCGTCACCGAGCGCGTCTGGCAGGACGTGTTCCGTCCGGTCACGTCCGGCCTGCCCGAATCGGTACACCTGACGAGCTTCCCGACGTACGACGAGACGCTGATCGACGACGTACTGGCGCAGCACGTGTCGATGGCGCGCCGGGTCGTCGAGCTCGGCCGGTCGGCCCGGGCCGAGGCGAAGGTGAAGACCCGGCAGCCGCTGGCCCGCGCGCTGGTCGGGTCGGCCGCGATCGCGGACCTGTCGGCCGAACTGCTGCAGGAGATCGCCGACGAGCTCAACGTGGGCACGGTCGCGCCGCTGTCCTCGGCGGGGGCGGACCTGGTCGAGTTCTCTGCCAAGGGCAACTTCCGGGAGCTCGGCAAGCGGTTCGCCAAGCAGACCCCGGTGGTTGCGGCGGCGATCGCCGCTGCCGACGCGGGTGCGCTGGCTGCCGCGCTGAAGGAGTCGGGGACGGCGACCGTTGTGGTCGACGGCTCCGACGTCGAGGTGAGCGCGGCCGAGGTGCTGGTGTCCGAGCGGCCGAAGGAAGGCTGGTCGGTGGTCAATGAGCAGGGCGAAACCGTTGCCCTCGACCTCGAGGTCACGCCGGAGCTCAAGCAGGCCGGGCTGGCCCGCGAGGTCGTCCGCACCCTGCAGGAGGCCCGGAAGAACGCCGGCCTCGAGGTGTCGGACCGGATCAGGGTCTGGCTCACCTCGACCGACGCCGAGCTGACCGATGCCCTCGGCAAGCACGCCGACGAGATCGCCCGCGAGGTCCTCGCCGTCGAACTCACCCAATCGGCCCCGTCGGAGTCCACCGACGTTGCCGAAGGCACCGAAGAGGACCTGCAACTCACCTACTGGCTGTCCAAGGCCTGACACACTCATTTGCCTGGCAGACCCAGCAATTTGCCTGGCAGACCCACCAAATGAGGGGTTTCTGACCCGTAACCAGGGTCAGGAACCCCTCATCTCCCTGGTGGACCAGGGAAACGCGCGAGGGGGTATGTGCTAGCAGCTGCTGGGAGCCCGGTCAGGAGGTGGCCGTCGCGGACCGCGAGGCGGAGTGGGTCGCGGATGCCGCGACCCGGCAACGAGTGTGGGGGCTGTACCGGGACGCTCCCGCACCACTCGGCTACGACTTCTGGAGTGTGTTCCCCGATGGTCCTGCCGGGGAATCACCCTCGCTCCTACGGCTGACGCCGTACCGGCTGCGGCTGGCCGATGTCGAAACTCTCAGCGGCCGCAAAGTTCCTTCGGTCTGGCGCTGACAGCCTGTCACCAGGACAGGACCCTCAGTCAAACGTGGCCAGACATGCCGAAGAGGCGGTGCTGCCGGAAAGCACCGCCCCTTCAGCAGAGGTTTTTAGACGCCGTGACCGTGCGCCTGCGCACGCGCCTCCGGCCGGAAGCCGTTGCGCGGGCTGAGCGTGTCGTCGCCGTTGCCGAGCGCCTTCAGCTGCTCGGTGAAGTACGTCTTCAGGCGGCTGCGGTACTCACGCTCGTAAGCGTGCAGGTCGTCGATCGTACGCTCGAGCTGACCCTTCTGCTTCTCCAGCGTGCCGAGCATCTGCGCGCGCCGCTCGGCGATCTCGCCGTCGAGCTTCTCGGCGCGGGCGCGGGCCTCACCGGTCATCCGGTCGGCCTTGCCGCGGGCCTCGTTCTCCAGGCGCTCCGCCTTGGCGCGGGCCTCGCCGATGATCTTGTCGGCGGTGTCCTTCGCCTCCTGGACCAGGTCGTCGGAGTGCTTGGTGGCCATCTCCAGCAGCCGCACCGCGGAGCTGGAGGCGTCACCGACGGTGCCTGCCGCCGCAGCCGCGGTCGGAGGCGCCACCACCGGCGGCTTCTCCTCGGGCTTCTCGACCACGACCGGGGGCTTCGGCTGCTGCACGACTGGCGGCAGCGCGGCGGTCTGGTCGACCGGGCGCTGCTGGTCAGCACCAGCGCGCTGAGCCGCCGCGAGCTTGGCCCGCAGCTCCTCGTTCTCGGCGAGAAGTCGCTCGAGCTCGGCTTCCACCTCGTCGAGGAAGGAGTCGACCTCTGTGACGTCGTAGCCCTCCCGTAGTCGGACGGGCGTGAACTGCTTCGAGCGGACGTCATCCGGCGTCAGCGGCATCTTTCACCTCGTTTGTCTGTGTCTTGGCGGAGTCCCCGTGGCCCTCGCCTTGGCGACTCAGTAGATCACGTTATCGCTTCGTTGTCTTATGACGGAATCCGGGCTCTACCTACCCAGTCTTCGCGGTCCTCACCCTTACAACGATCGAAGGGCCGTCGAGTTGATCGCCATCGCCACCGACACCATCACGAACAGCATCAGCATCGACAGGTCGATCCGGATCCCGCCGGCCCCGATCGGGGGCAGAATCCGCCGCAGCGGCTTCAGGAACGGGTCCGTGATCGAGTAGATCAGCTCGAAGAACAGCAGCAGCGGCCCCTTGGGGTGCCACTGCGGAGCGAACATGACGATCAGACTGAGTACGAACCGCGCCACCAGCACCAAGAAGAAGGCGAGCAGTACCCAGTACAGAACGATGAGGACGAGCGCTAGAGCATCCATGTCGACAACGAGTGTAGAAGACGGCGGAAGGGCCGGCCTCAGCTCTGGTTGTAGAACCCGTCCGCAGCGATCTTTTCCTTCTCCTCGGCGGCCACCGTCACGTTCGGTGGGCAGACCAGGAACACCTTGGTGGTGATCCGCTCGATCGAGCCCCGGCAGCAGAAGATCAGGCCGGCCGCGAAGTCCACCAGCCGCTTGGCGTCGGAGTGGTCCATCTCGGTCAGGTTCATGATGACGGGCGTACCGTCGCGGAAGTGCTCACCGATGACGCGCGCCTCGTTGTAGCTGCGCGGGTGCACGGTGGTGATGCGGGCCAACTCGGTAACCTCCGGGGACGACGCGACACCGCGCCGGTCTGGGAACTTGCTGACCGTGGCGCCGCTCTGGTCCTGACGGTCCTCGCGGCCCTGGAACTGGGGCTCGGTGCGAGGCTCGCGGCTCTCCCGGCCGGCGGGTACCGGCTCGGTCTCGTGGGAGTCCCCGTCGACGGCTTCGTCCTCGTACTCGTCGTAGTCGTCGTACTCGTCGTCGTACCGCGCGTTGTAGCGCTCCCCGTCCTCGACCAAGCCGAGGTACACACCCATCTTGCGCAGTGCGCCGCTCATGGCCCTCCAGCACCTCGATCCGGTTCGACGACAACAGTGAGCCGGAAGCAAAACCCGCTCGATGTCGACACTAACCCAGCGGGGAGCGCGTACCGAGTAATGCACGCCCGAGCCGCACGTGTGTCGCACCGTGCTTGATCGCGGCCTCCAGATCGCCGGTCATCCCGGCCGAGATCCAGTCCGCACCGGTGTGTTCGGAGCGTAGTCGCGACGCTACTTCACGCAGCCCGGCGAAGGCTTTCTCGGGGTCCGCTCCGAGGGGTGCGACGGCCATCACGCCCCCGATCTCGAGCCCGTCGGCGACCGCGATCTCCGCGGCCAGTTCCGGTACGTCGGCGGGCGCGACACCGCCCCGGCTCGCGCCGGTCGCCGCGTCCGCGGATCCGTACGCCGCGAGGCTCACCTGGATCAGGCACCGCAGCGTCTTCTCCTCGGCGATCGCGGCCTTCGACAGCGCCTCGACGAGCGACGACCGGTCGACCGAATGCACGACCGATGCGTACCGCGCGATCGAGCGGGACTTCTTCGACTGCAGCTGACCGACGAAGTGCCAGCTGAGCTCCGGGCACTCCGGTGCCTTCGACTTGAGCTCCTGCTCGCGGTTCTCCCCGACGTCGTGGATCCCGAGGCCCGCGAGCGCCCGTACGTCGCTGACTGGGAAGGTTTTGGTGATCGCCACGAGGGTCACCTCGTCCCGAGCCCTCCCGGCCGCCTGACAGGCCTTCTCGATCCGCTCCTGCACCTGCTCCAGATTGGCGCGGAGTTCGTCGGTCCGTGTACTCACGGTGCGACCAGCTTGATCAGCCCGGCCATCCGCCCGCTCTCGGGGCCTTCGCGGCGGTACGAGTACAGGTTCTCGGACTCGATCGTGCAGGCGGTCGCGGCGACCACGTCGACACCGAGCTCGGCCAGCTGCGCCTTCACCCCGGCGGCCACGTCGAGCGCGGGCGTCCCCCAACTCGTCTCGGAGTACGACGCCGGGACCCGCTCCGCGACCTCGGCCCGCATCTCGTCGGGGACCTCGTAGCAGTTCCCGCAGGCATACGGTCCGAGGACGGCGGTGATCGTCGAGGCGCCGAGTTCCCGCATCGCGTCGACGGTCGCCGGGACGATGCCGACGTACATGCCCTTGCGGCCGGAGTGCGCGGCGCCGATCACGCCGTCGCCGGCCAGCAGCACCGGCAGGCAGTCGGCCGCGCGAACGGCCAGCACGACATCGGATCGCGTCGTCACCAGACCGTCGGCCTTCGGCATCGGCTGAGTGGGAAGTTCGTCGCCGGGCCGGACGACGTGCACGTCGCGGCCGTGCACCTGGCTGACCCGCACCACGTTCTCCACGGGAACCCCGAACTCGCCCGCGATCAGCCCGAAGTTCGCGATCACCCCGTCGACGTCCGGCCCCGAGGCGCTGCCCAGATTCAACTCGCCGTACGGCGCTTTGCTGGCGCCGCCGAACCGATCGGTGAAGGCGACCCGGGCGGCGGAAAGGACCTCGTCATAGCCGAACACGACTGAAGATTACCCAGCGGCAACCGTCGCGCGGCGGTAGGCCTCGGTGAAGGCGTCGGCCGCGGGGACATCGATGTCGGGAACGACGCCGACGCCTTCCCAGTTGGTCCCGGTGATCTGATTGACAGAACGCGCCACCGGAACGGTCGCCTCCAGCTGATCGTGCAGTTTGAAGCCCTGGCGCGGGTGCGCGCCTCCGCCGGTCCGCTCGCCGACGATCACCGCGCGCTTGAGTTGCTGCAGGTCGTACGCCAGCTCCTCGCCGCCGGAGAAGGTCACCGAACTGGTCAGCACCCAGATCGGCTTGGTGCCGCCGAATCGCGACCCCGGCACGTACGGCACGGTCCAGAACTGTCGCAGCGTCCCCTCGGACGGCTTGACCAGGTCCTGCAGATGGATCGGTTCGCCGGCGTCGAACAGGTAGCTACAGAAGAAGGCGACCTGATCGGGCGACCCGCCCACGCAGCGGCGCAGGTCGATGAGCAGCGAGTCCGCCGACACGAGCAGCGTCATCGCGGCGGTCAGGGCCGCACCCGCCTGGGTCGGGTCGTACAGCAACGGCCGGATCTCGAGCAGGCCGACGTTCCCGTCCAGTCGTTCGACCCGCGCCATCCCGCCGGCGTCACGCTCGGCCAGCCGGCGCCAGTGCGCTTCCTCCGCCACCGGGTCGGTCTCGTCCGGGGGCCCGTCGGGGTGGAACTTGAGTCGCAGGTGCTTGTCGCCGTTGCCGAGCTGCAGGTCGATCGTGACCCGCTCGGCCAGCCGCTCCGGCGCCTGGAGGTCGTCGTACCGGCCCTCGGCGGTCGCTGCGGCGAGCCGGTGCGCGACCTCGGCGCCGATCTCGGGAAAGACGTAGTGCTCGGCGACCAACGCGCCCAGCCGTCCGATGACGGTCCTGATCTCTTCGGTGTGCATGACCGGGAGTACAGCAGGCGGATTGACAAAGTGTCAAGAAATCTCGACGCTTTACTCATGGGCGAGATCATCGATCACCTGGACGTGTCGAGCGCTGCGCAGTTCAAGGCGCTCGGGCACCCGCTGCGGCACCGCTTGCTGTTCGCACTCGGGCAGGAGGCGGCGACGATCAGCCAGCTGGCCGCCACGCTCGGGACGGCGAAAGGCAACGTCGCCCATCACCTGGGCGTGCTCCGCGACGCAGGAATGGTGCACGTGGCCGAGACGCGGCAGGTGCGCGGCGGGACCGAGCAGTACTACCGGCGGTCGGTACGGCGGTTCGGCTTCACCGGTGAAGGCGCGCGGGCGAACAACACCATCGCGCTGCAGGCGGTCGCGGCCGATTTGGAGACCTCCGACGCGGACCCGATGTTCACGGTGCGGAACCTCCGGCTGACCGCGGCGCAGGCCGAAGAACTCGCCGCCACCCTCGAGCGGATGGTCGACGACCTGACCGACGCCGGCCCAACCGAGTCCCGCTACGGCGTCGTGGTGACGGTCTACCGCCCGCGCCAGTCTCCTACGTCTTGAGCTACTTCAGGAAGTCCGGGATGTCGAGGTCTTCCTCGGGCTCCGGCTTCTTCGGCTTGGCCGGCTGGCTCGGCTGGGTGCTCTGACCGCCGGCGCTGCTCGGGCCGTGGGTCGGCCAGGAGTGCCCGGTCGACGGGGACGCCGGGGTGTGCGGAGCCGGCTGGGCCGACTGCTGACCGGACTGCACCGTGCGGACGCCGTCACCTGCCTGCGGACGTGCGGAGTTCGTCGTCCCTGCTCCGGGCCGCGGCTCGGTCGGAGCGGGCACCGGGACCGTGTTGTCGGTCGGGGTGCCCTGGGGGGACGACGGTGCGGGCTGCTGGGCCGGAGCCGCAGGAGCGGACTGGGCAGGCTGGTTTGCGACCGGCGGCTGCGCAGACGTCTGAGGGGCTGGCGCGGGCTGCTGGGGAGCAGGCTGCGCGGGCGGCTGGGCCACGCCTGGCTGGCCGGACTGCTGGGCCGGCGGCGGGGTCGTGCCACCGGACATCGGCGACGAGTAGCTCTGGGGCGCCGGGCGGGACGACTGCGGCCTGGCCTGGTTCATCGCCTGTTCGCGGCGCTTCGGCATCCCGCCGTCGAACCCGGCCGCGATCACGGTGACCCGGACCTCGTCGCCCAGGGCGTCGTCGATGACCGCGCCGAAGATGATGTTCGCGTCCGAGTGCGCGGACTCCGAGACCAGCTGGGCCGCCTCGTTGATCTCGAACAGGCCCAGATCCGATCCGCCGGCGATCGAGAGCAGGACGCCGTGCGCGCCCTCGATACTTGCCTCCAGCAACGGCGAGGAGATGGCGGCCTCGGCGGCCGCGACCGCGCGGTCCTCGCCGCGCGACGAGCCGATGCCCATCAGCGCCGAGCCGGCGTTCGACATGACCGCCTTGACGTCGGCGAAGTCCACGTTGATCAGGCCGGGAGTGGTGATCAGGTCGGTGATACCGGAGACACCCTGCAGCAGCACCTGGTCGGCCTGCTTGAACGCGTCCAGCACGGACACGGCGCGGTCGGAGATGGTCAACAGCCGGTCGTTCGGGATGACGATCAGCGTGTCCACCTCCTCGCGGAGGGTGGCGATCCCGTCCTCGGCCTGGGTGGCGCGGCGCTTGCCCTCGAACGAGAACGGCCGGGTCACGACACCGATGGTCAGCGCGCCCAGCGACCGGGCGATCCGCGCCACCACGGGCGCGCCGCCGGTACCGGTGCCGCCGCCCTCGCCGGCGGTGACGAAGACCATGTCGGCGCCCTTCAGCGCCTCCTCGATCTCCTCGGCGTGGTCCTCCGCGGCCTTCTGGCCGATCGCCGGGTTCGCCCCGGCGCCCAGGCCGCGGGTCTCCTCGCGGCCGATGTCGAGCTTGACGTCCGCGTCGCTCATCAGCAACGCCTGCGCGTCGGTGTTGATGGCGATGAACTCAACGCCCTTCAGACCGTGCTCGATCATCCGGTTGACGGCGTTCACGCCGCCTCCGCCGATGCCGACGACCTTGATGAGTGCCAGGTAGTTCTGCGGTGCCGCCACGTCCGCGCCTCTCGCCTCGTTGCTTTCCCGTTGTCCAGCGAAAAGACTGAACCTCAAGTACATGCTTAGACTTATGTCAACTTTAGATTACGCCGCACGATACGGGACGCTTCGAGCCAAAATCCACGCGCCTCGCCGCACGTCTCAGATGTGACCTGTTACCGCTTTTCGCCTTTGGTGACAGGGAGATCGGGCGCCGAGACGTCGTACACCTTCGCCTGCCGCTTCATCAGCACGCTCAGTACCCCGGCCTTGCGCTCGCTGTCATCGGAACTACCCCAAACGACCTTGACGCCGGAGCTCAGGTTGAGGGTGATCGAGTCCGGCGACGCTGCCGAGATCGATCCCACCTGCGCCCGCAGCGAGTCCGGAAGGGCCGCCGACACCGTCACCACCGAGTGCACGGTGACGTCGCGCCGGACCCCGGTCACCCTCGCCTCCGGAAGCCCGGCCGGCCGGTTCGGCACCGTGCGGTACGACGTACCGGTCGCGTCCACCAGCTCGTACCGCGAGCCGTCGGTGACCACCACGACCGGAACCCGTTCGGTGACCACGATCACGATCTTGCGCGGCCATGCCCGCGTCACCTGCGCGTCCGCGACCGCCGGGATCGTCCGCACCCGGTCCGCGATCGACCGCAGGTCGACCTTGGCCAGCGGCGTCCCTGTCGGCGCCGCCGCGGTCTGCTCGATCGTTGCCACCGGCACCGTGTCGGCACCGCTGATCCGGACCCCGGAGACCGCGAACGCGGAGGAGAAGTAGAACAGCCAGACGACCAGACCGGCCAGCACGACCAGTCCGCCGCCGATGGCCCAGGGCAACCAGCTCCGCCACCGCACCAGCCGCTGCCGGCGCGCGAACTTCTGCTGTGCCCGCGCCAGATCGACGCTCTGGCTCATTCAACAAACCCCACGCAATTACTCCACCACAGGAGCGAGGGCCTCCGGCGCAGGCTCGCGGGTGAGGCTGCGTTCGGCCAGCAAACCAACGACTTCCGGCCCGATCAGCGTCACGTCGCCCGCGCCCAGCGTCACCACCAGGTCGCCCGCCTGCGCGAGATCCGCGACCAGCTGCGGTACGGCGGACCACGACGGCTCGAACCGCACCTGCTCGGGTTTCAGCGGCACGTGGTTCGCGATCAGGGCGCCGGTGACACCGGGCTCCGGGTCCTCGCGGGCCGCGAACACGTCCATCACCACGACCTCGTCGGCCAGGGCCAGCGCCTCGGAGAACTCGGTGGCGAAGATCCGGGTGCGGCTGAACAGGTGCGGCTGGAAGCACGCGATCACGCGCCCCTCCCCCGCCACCTGGCGCGCCGCGGTCAGGTCGACGGCGAGCTCGGTCGGGTGGTGCGCGTACGAGTCGAACACCCGCACGCCGTCCTCCAGACCCTTGAACTCGAACCGCCGGCCGGTGCCGGTGAACGACGCCAGCCCCTCGGCCAGGTCGGCCGCGGAGAACCCGAGCCCGAGCCCGACGGTCAGTGCTGCCGACGCGTTCAGCGCGTTGTGCTTCCCGGCCTGCTGCAGCTGCACGACCGGCAGCTTGCGGCCGCGGTACACCGGAACGAACGACTGCGTCGCCCCGGTCGCGGTGATCTCGGTGACGTGCAGGTCCGCGTCCTCGGCCTCGCCGTACGTCCGGACGTCGATCCCGCGGTCCCGCGCGTACGACGCAAGCGCCCGGGCACCCGCGTCGTCCTGGCAGATCACCATGAACCCGCCGGGCAGGACCCGACCGCAGAACTCCTCGAACGCCTTCCGGTAGCTGGCCTCGTCGCCGTAGTTGTCGAGGTGGTCCGGCTCGACCGATGTGACGATCGACACCTCGGGCGCGTAGGTCAGGAACGACTTGTCCGACTCGTCCGCCTCGGCGACGAACAGGTCGCCGGTGCCGTCGTGGGCGTTCGACCCGGACTCGTTCAGGTTGCCGCCGATCGCGTACGACGGGTCCGCGCCGCAGTGCTGCAGCGCGACCGTGAGCATCGACGTGGTCGTGGTCTTGCCGTGGGTGCCGGCGACCGCGAGCGTGCGGCGGCCGACCATCACCGAGGCGAGCGCGGCGGCTCGCGGCAGGATCGGGATCCCGGCCGCGCGGGCGGCGACCACCTCGGGGTTGGTCTCGCGGATCGCGGTCGACACCACCACGGTGTCGGCGTCCTTCACGTGCTCGGCGGCGTGGCCGACCCAGCAGGTCGCGCCGAGCGCGCGGAGCGCGGCGAGCACCTTGCCGTCCTTGGCGTCCGAGCCGGACACCTCGATCCCGCGCGACGCCATGATCCGGGCGATCCCGGACATCCCGGCGCCGCCGATGCCTACGAAGTGCACCCTGCCCAGCTTCTCGGCCGGTAGCAGCGTGTCAGGTGCGGTGACGATCACGACGCAGACCTCACCACATCGAGGATGATCCGCGCCAATCGGTCGTCGGCGTCGGTCCGGATCACACCGGTCGCAGCTGTGGACATGGCTGTCAGACGCGCGCGGTCGAGCAGAAGTTGCGGGACGTTCGCGCGCACCCAGTCGACGGTCAGCTCGGCGTTGTCGATCAGCACACCTCCACCCACGTCGACCACGGGCTTCGCGTTCAGTCTTTGCTCACCGTTACCGATCGGCAGCGGAACGTAGATCGCGGGCAGGCCGACACCGGACACCTCGGTGACCGTGTTCGCGCCCGAGCGGCAGACCACGAGGTCCGCGGCGGCGTACGCGAGGTCCATCCGGTCGACGTAGTTCAGGACGACGTACGGGAGCGGACCGGTCGGCGGCACCTCGAGGGTGTTCTTCGGGCCGATCGCGTGCAGCACCTGGATACCGGCCGCCTGCAGGTCCGCTGCGGCGCCCGACACCGACTCGTTGATCCGCTGGGCGCCCTGCGAGCCGCCGGTCACGAACAGCGTCGGCGCATCCGGGTCGAGGCCGAAGAACCGCCGGGCCTCGGCGCGCAGCGCGGCCCGGTCCAGCGTCGAGATCGCCCGCCGGATCGGCAGGCCGACGTACTCGGCGTGCGGCAGGTCGCTGCCGGGGAACGACGTCTTCACGTGCTCGGTGCAGTACCGGGCGGCGAACTTGTTGGCGATCCCCGGGACCGCGTTGCCCTCGTGCACCACGATCGGGGTCTTCCGCCGCCAGGCGGCGACGTACGCCGGGGTGGACACGTAGCCGCCGAAGCCGACCAGCACGTCGGCCTTGGCCTCGTCGAGGATCTTCCGGGCCGCGCTCACCGAGGACAGCATCTTCCCCGGTACGGCGAACAACGCCGGCGTGGGCTTGCGCGGCAGCGGTACCGGCGGGATCAGCTCCAGCCGGTACCCGGCCTCGGGGATCACGCGCGTCTCGAGGCCGCGCTCGGTGCCGAGGGCGATGATCTCGATCGTCGGGTCGATCCGGCGCAGGGCGTCTGCGGTGGCGATCAGGGGTGAGGTGTGGCCGGCGCTACCGCCACCGGCCAGAACGATGCTGGGCACAGCTTTCAACGCTCCCGCGGTTTCATTTGTACTTATTTGTACGACATACGCCGCGAAGGCAACCAGCCGAAACGAGGTCGCCGGGTCTCTTTCAGGGCGGCCTGCGCGCCGGGCTCGGCCTTCGCGAAGGACAGCAGCATGCCGATCGCGATCAGCGTCGGCAGCAGTGCGGAACCACCGTACGACAAAAGCGGGAGCGGGATACCCACGATGGGTAGCAGTCCGATCACGGCGCCGAGGTTGACCAGCGTCTGCGCCATGATCCAGATGGTGATCCCGGCCGCCGCATAGCGGACGAACGGCTCGGTGTTCCGGGTCGCGATCCGCACCCCGGCGTAGGCCAGGGTGAGGAACAGAGCGAGCACGGTGAGCGACCCGACCAGGCCGAGCTCCTCACCGATCACCGAGAAGATGAAGTCGGTGTGCGCCTCCGGCAGGTTGCTCCACTTCTGCCGGCTGTTGCCGATCCCGACGCCCCACCAGCCGCCGGTCGAGAGCGCGTAGAACGAGTGGTACGCCTGCCAGCCGACCGTGGTCGGGTTCGCGAACGGGTCCAGGAACGACGTCACCCGCTCCATCCGGTACGACTCCGCGTTCACGAAGTACGACGCGACGCTGCCGACCACGACGACGGTCCCGACGAACAACCGGGTCGGCGCGCCGACGATCCAGATCATGCCGATCATCACGGCCATCAGCACCAGCGCCGTACCGAGGTCGTGCTGCCCGACCACCAGTGCGATCACCAGACCGCAGACCGGCACCATCGGGACCAGCAGATGCTTCCACTGGGTGAGCAGTTTCTCCTTGCGCGCATAGAGGTCCGCGCACCACATCACCATCGCCAGCTTGGCGAACTCACTCGGCTGGATCTGCAGCGGGCCGCCGAGGTTCAGCCAGTTGGTGTTGCCGTTGACGCCGACGCCGAGACCTGGGATGTAGGTCAGGACCAGCAGGAACATCGATCCGAGCAGCGCGACGTACGCGAGCATCCGGAAGTGCCGCGGCGTCATCCGCGAGGCGACGTACGCCATCGGCAGCCCGACGCCGACCCAGATCAGCTGCCGGACGAAGATCGTGTAGCTGTTCCCGTTGACGCGCAGCGACAGCACGCTGGAGGCCGACAGCACCATCATCAGGCCGAGCACCAGCAGCAGACCGGTCGCGCCGAGCACGATGTGGTACGACGTCAGCGGCCGGTCGAGCACGTCCTTGATCGCGGCGATCCAGGCGCGTTCGCTGCTCTGCTTCTTCTCCGGCTGATCGGCGATCGACGTCACGCGATCACCCCAGTCGGCGTACGGCTTCGGCGAAGGCGTCGCCGCGGGCTCCGTAGTTGGCGAACATGTCCCAAGATGCGCAGCCAGGCGCGAGCAGCACGGTGTCACCCACCTGTGCGAGCTTCGCTGCCTCCCCCACCACGATCTCCATGGCTCCAGTGTCCGTTGACTCGACGACGATCCTCGGGACATCCGGTGCGTGTCGCTCCAGAGCTTGCGCGATCACGTCCTTGTCCTGCCCCAGCAGGACGACCGCACGCAAACGCTTGCGGGCCGCGATCACCAGCTCGTCGAACGTCGCGCCCTTGGCCTGCCCGCCGGCGATCCACACCACGTGCTCGTAGGCCAGCAACGACGCCTGGGCGGCATGCGGGTTGGTGGCCTTCGAGTCGTCGACATAGTTGACTCCGGCAACCTCCGCGACATGCGCGATCCGGTGCTTGTCGGGCCGGAACCCGCGCAGCCCGGCGCGGACCGCGGTCGCCGGTACGCCGAACGCGCGGGCCAGCGCCGCGGCCGCCAAGGCGTTCGCCACGTTGTGCGGTGCGGGCGGTGTGACGTCGTCGATCGACGCCAACTCCAGCGCCGAGGTCTGGCGCTGCTCGACGAACGCGCGGTCGACGAGCAGGTCGTCCACGAGGCCGAGCATCGAGAGTCCCGGCGTACCGAGGGTGAACCCGATCGCGCGGCAGCCCTCGATCACGTCGGCTTCCTCGACCAGGTGCTCGGTGGCCGGGTCCGCGACGTTGTACACGCACGCGACCTGGCAGTTCTCGAAGATCCGGCCCTTGTCCTGCGCGTACGCCTCGAGCGAACCGTGCCAGTCGACGTGGTCCGGCGCGATGTTCAGGACGGCGGCCGAGTGCGCCGACATCGAGTGCGTGAAGTGCAGCTGGTACGACGAGAGCTCGACCGCGATCACGTCGTACGGTTCGGGGTCCATCACGGCCTCGAGCAGCGGCAGGCCGACGTTGCCCGCGGCAACGGCCCGGTGGCCGGCCGCCTGCAGGATCGCGGTCAGCATCTGCACGGTCGTGGTCTTGCCGTTGGTGCCGGTGATGCACAGCCACGGCGCGGCGTTCGCCGGGTCGCGCAGCCGCCAGGCCAGTTCGATCTCGCTCCAGATCGGCACGTCCCGCTCGGCGGCCTGCGCGAGCAGCGGCGCGTGCGGCGGTACGCCGGGTGACGTGACGACGACGTCGACGTCCTTCGGGAGTTCCGTCGTACTGCCCGGGCCGAGGGTGATCGTGGCGCCGAGTGTTTCGAGGATCTGCGCCTTCTCGCGGAGCGCCTCGGTGTCCCGGTCGTCGAGGACGACGAGGTGCTCGGCGCCGGCCTGGATCAGGGAGTCGGCACAGGCGTAGCCCGCCGTACCGAAGCCGAGCACGACGAACCGGGTCGTCGCCCAGACGTCATCGGTGCGGGTTTCGAGACTCATCCGGTCACCCATTCCGCGTAGAAGACCCCGAGTCCGATCACCACGAACAGGCCCTGGATGATCCAGAAGCGGATCACCACGTTCACCTGTTCCCAGCCGAGCATCTCGAAGTGGTGGTGCAACGGCGCGATCAGGAACAATCGTTTGCCCACACCGGTGGCCTGTTTGGTGATCTTGAAGTAGCCGACCTGCAGGATGACCGACGCGGTGATGACGACGAACAGACCGCCGAGCAGCAGCACCAGCAGCTCGGTCCGGGTCATCACGGCCATCCCGGCCAGCGCACCGCCGAGTCCCAGCGACCCGGTGTCGCCCATGAAGATCTTCGCCGGCGACGCGTTCCACCACAGGAACCCGAACAGCGCGCCGGTCAGCGAGGCCGCGACCACCGCCAGATCGTGCGGATCCCGGACCTCGTAGCACTTCGCGCCGACGCCCGCGCTGGTCGCGCAGCTCTGGTTGAACTGCCAGATGCAGATCAGCGTGTAGGCGCCGAACACCATCATCGACGCGCCGGTGGCCAGACCGTCCAGGCCGTCGGCGAGGTTCACGCCGTTCGACATGCCGGCAATCAGCAGCAGGATCCAGATGATCACCAGGATGAGCGGCAGCTCGAGCCAGCCGATGTCGCGGATGAACGAGATGAACGGCGACGCCGGCCGCTGCCCGCGCTCGTCCGGGAACTGCAGCGCGAGCACCGCGAAGATCACCGCGACCAGCGTCTGGCCGGCCAGTTTCGCCTTGCTGCGCAGGCCGAGGCTGCGCTGCCGGAAGATCTTGATGAAGTCGTCCAGGAAGCCGACCGCGCCCATGCCGGCGAACAGGAACAGCACCAGGATCGCCGAGGCGCTCGGCGGCGTCATCGTGAACAGCTTCGCCGCGAAGTACCCGACGATGGTCGCGAGGATGAACACGAAGCCGCCCATGGTCGGCGTACCGCGCTTGATCTGGTGCGACTTCACGCCGTCGTCGCGGATCTCCTGGCCGTAGCCGCGTTTGGCCAGCCACTTGATCGCGTACCGGGTGCCGAGCAGCGTGAGCACCATCGCGACGGCGCCGCCGAACAGGATCGAAATCACTGGGCGTCCTCCACCAGTGCGTCGGCGAGGCTGCGCAGTTTCGCCGCCTTCGACGACTTCACCAGGACGACGTCACCCGCGCGCAGCTCGTCGCGCAGCAGCTCCAGCGCCTCGGGGATGGTCTCGACGAACGCCGACTCGTTGCCCCACGAACCTTCCAGGGAGGCGCCGAGGTGGATCGGTTTCGCGCCCGCGCCGACCACGAGCAGCCGGTTCACGTCCAGCCGGACGGCCAGCCGGCCGATCGCGTCGTGCTCGTCGGCGGAGGTGTCGCCCAGCTCCAGCATCTCGCCGAGCACCGCCCAGGTCCGCGCACCGCGCGACCGGCCGATGGCGGCCAAGGACTTCAGGGCCGCGCGGGTCGACTCCGGGTTCGCGTTGAACGCGTCGTTGATGATCGTCACGCCGTCCGGCCGCTCGGTCAGCTGCATCCGCGCCGCGGACACCGGTACGGCGACGTTCAGGCCGTCGGAGATCTGCTCAGGGGTCAGGCCGATCGCGGTGGCGACCGCGGCGGCGGCCAGCGCGTTCGAGACGTAGTGCTCGCCGATGAACTGCAGCTGGACCGGCGCGCCGAAATCGCCGATCTGCAGCGTGAACGCGGGCCGGCCCTCGCCGTCGATCTTCACGTCCGTGGCGCGGACCTCGGCCTCCGGCGCCTCGCCGAACGTCAGCACCTTCTGCGCTGTCCGGCTGCGCATCGCGGCGACCCGATGGTCGTCGGCGTTCACGATCGCGGTGCCGCCCGGCGCGACGGCCTCGATCATCTCGCCCTTGGCCAGCGCGATGTTGTCCTGGGACCCGAGCTTGCCGATGTGCGACGTACCGACGTTCAGCACCAGGCCGACCCGCGGCGGTGTGATCCCGGTCAGGTAGGTGATGTCGCCGAGGCTCCGCACCCCCATCTCGGCGATCAGGTACTTCGTCGACGCCGTGGCCCGCAGCGCGGTCAGCGGGTGCCCGATCTCGTTGTTGAACGAGCCTTCCGGGACCACAGTCTCGCCGTACGGGCTGATCAGCTGGCCGATCAGGTCCTTGGTGCTGGTCTTGCCGGACGAACCGGTCAGCGCGATCACGGTCAGCTCGGGCAGCTTGCCGATGACGAACCGCGCCAGGTCGCCGAGCGCCCGCTGCGCGTCGTCGTCGACGACGATGCACGGGCTGCCCTCGATCGGTCGCGTGGTGAGCGAGACGGTGACGCCGGCCGCGGTCGCCGTACCGACGAAGTCGTGGCCGTCGACGCGTTCGCCGGGCAGGGCGACGAACAGTCCACCTGGTCCAGCGGCCCGGGAGTCGATCACCACCGCGCCGTCCACGACTGCCGTGGGCTCGACGCCCACGAGCTCACCGCGGACGGCGTCGGCGATCTCGCCGCAACTGACAGGGATCACCGGTCTGCCTCCAACAGCTCACGCACAGTTTCGCGGTCGTCGAACGGGTGGATCACACCGCCGACGTCCTGGCCCGTCTCATGACCCTTGCCGAGGACGACGACGGTGTCGCCCGGCCCGGCCAGCTCGATCGCCGACGCGATCGCCTGCCGGCGGTCGCCGATCTCGTGCAGGTCGGCGCCCGGAACGGCCTCCCGGGCTCCCGCGAGCGCGGCGGCGCGGATCGCGGCCGGGTCCTCGCTGCGCGGGTTGTCGTCGGTGACGATCACGACGTCCGCCGCCCTGGCCGCCTCGGCGCCCATCGCGGGCCGCTTCCACGGGTCCCGGTCACCGCCGCAACCGACGACCGCGAACAACCGGCCCTTGGTCGCCGTCCGCGCGGCCCGCAGCGCCAGCGCGACCGCGTCCGGCGTGTGCGCGTAGTCCACGATCACCGCCAGCCCGTCCGCCCGGGTGAACGTCTCCATCCGCCCCGGCACGGCCGCGGTCCGCAACCCGGCCGCGATCGCCTCGGCGGGTACGCCGACCTGCCGCAGCATCGCCGTCGCGAGCAGCGCGTTGGCGACGTTGAAGTCACCCGGCAGCCCGATCTCCACGGTCAGCGTCTCGCCAGGCCCTTGAATGTCCAGCACCGTCGTACTCTCTGGAATTCCTTCCCCACCCCACCGCCCCGGTCGCTCGGACCGGTGCCGGCTGGCGACCGTCCAGTCCGCGTCACCCTTCGTCGACACGGTGACCAGCGGTACGACGGTCTGCGCGGCGAGCCGGCGCCCGTACTCGTCGTCGATCGTCACCACCGCGACATCACACCGCTCCGGGGTGAACAACGAGGCCTTCGCCTGGAAGTACTCCTCGAACGTCTTGTGGAAATCCAGATGGTCCTGCGTCAGATTCAGGAACCCGGCGACCGCGAACCGCGCCCCGTCGACGCGGCCCATCGCCAGCGCGTGGCTGGACACCTCCATCGAGCACCACCCGACAGCCTGCTCCCGCATCACCGCGAACAGCGCCTGCAAGTCGGTGGCCTCCGGCGTGGTCCGGACGCTCTTCACGACCTCGTCGCCGATGCGCGTCTGAATCGTCCCGATGAGCGCCGTCGGACCGAGCTCCCGCAGTACTGAATCCAGCAGGAAGCTGGTGGTGGTCTTCCCGTTGGTGCCGGTCACGCCGAGCAGCCGCAGCTCACTGGTCGGCTCGCCGTAGATCCGGGACGCGATCGCGCCGAGAACGCTCCGCGGCCGGTCGGCGACCAGAACCGGGAGCCCGGTGGCCGCCGCGCGGTCCGCGCCGGCCGGGTCGGTCAGTACGGCGACCGCGCCCGCCTGCTGGGCTTTCGCCACGAACTCCGCGCCGTGCGTGACCGCTCCGGGCAGAGCGGCGTACAGGTCGCCGGGAAGGATGGACCGCGAGTCGAGGGAGACGCCGGTCACCTGCACCGGCGGCGTTGCCGGTGCAGTGGTGTGGGCGACGCTCGCGAGGTCGGCGAGGCTGACCGGCACGACGTGCCGGGGCCTGATCGCTGCGACCGCGCCGCCGGCGGCGGTAGGGGTGGACACGGGCCCTGAGGCTACCGCTCCGGACCCCGTGACTCCTACCTGACCCTGCGTCACCAGGCTGGCCGTCACCGCTTCGCTGAGGACCAGGTCAGCGGGATGTTCGGCTGCTGGGCCCCGGTCGGCGGGACGACGTACTTCTGCAGCGCGTAGCTCATCACGTCTCGGAACACCGGTCCTCCTTGGAGACCACCACCCCGGGCACCCTGGGGATCGTGCAGTACGACGTACGTCACGAACCGTGGGTTGTCCGCGGGAGCGAATCCGGCGAAAGAAGTCGCCCACTTGCCGTACTTACCGGTCTTCGGGTCGACCTGCTGCGCGGTCCCGGTCTTGCCGGCCACCAGGTAGCCGTCGATCGCGGCCTGCGGCGCGGTGCCCTTCTTCGCGGTCACCGCCTCCATCATGGTCGTGACCTCCTTGGCGGCCTTCTCGCTGACCACCCGGCGGGCCGGCGCGGTCTGGTTCGGGACCGTGGCGCCGTTCGCCTCGATGTAGTTGCGGACCAGCTTCGGAGGCACGTAGACACCACCGTTGGCGACCGCGTTCACCGCGGCGGCCTCCTGGACGGCGTTCACCGACAGGCCCTGGCCGAACGCGACGTTCGACCGGGTCAGCTCGGGCCACTCGTCACCAGGGGTCAGCAGACCCCTGGTCTCACCCGGGAAGTTCAGCCCGGTCGGCTCGCCGAAGCCGAAGTCGTGCAGGTACTTCACGAACTGCGGGATCGGCATCCGCTGCGCGGCCATGATCGTGCCGACGTTCGACGACTTCGCGATCACCCCGGAGATGGTCAGGTTCATCGTGGCGTGCGACCAGTGGTCCTTGATGATCCGGCGCTGCACGTCGATGCTGCCGGGGACCTGCAGCTTGGTGTTCAGGTCGATGATCCCGGCGTCGGCCAGGGCGGCCATCGTGACCACCTTCTGCACCGAGCCCGGCTCGTAGCTGCGCTCCAGCGCCGGGTTGTTCAGGTCGGCCGACGTGTACTTCTTGTTCGGGTCGAACGTCGGGTAGTTCGCCATCGCCATCAGCTCGCCGGACGCCACGTCCATCACGATCACCGTGCCGGAGCTGGCCTTGTACTGCTTCACCGCCTGCTCGATCCGCCGTTGCGCGACGTACTGCAGGTCGGTGTCCAGGGTCAGCTGGACGCCGAGACCCGGCTTCGGCTCCTGCACGGTGTGATTCGCGTTCGGGATCTTGTTGCCCTTGGCATCGACTTCGTACATCGCCTGACCGTCCTTGCCGGACAGCTTGTCGTTCAGGCCGTACTCGAGCCCGGACAGACCCTTGCCGTCGGCCCCCGTCACACCGACCACCGTGGCGGCGATGCTGCCGTTGGGGTGGCTGCGGATCGGGTCTTCCTCGGTGTACAGCCCGGCCAGCAGCGGGGCCTGCTGCTCCTTCGGCTTGCCCTTGTTCTGCTCGGCGATCGGCACGTTCGCGGCCTTGATCTCGGCCTGGATGGTGGTCCAGATCGTCGGGCTCACCTGGCGCGCGAGGTACTCGAAGCGGCCGGAGCGGGACATCGCGGCGACCAGCTTCGCGGTGGTCGTGCCGGGCAGCTTCGGGGCCAGGATCGCGGCCAGCTGCTGCGCCACGGGCTTGGTCTGCTGCGGGTCCGCGGTGATCGCGACCGCGTCCTCGGTGACCGCCAGCTCGACGCCGTTGCGGTCCTCGATGGTGCCGCGGTTCGCGTGCAGAACGTACCTCTGGGCGTTCTCGGTGGCCGCCGCCTGCGCGTAGCTGTCCGGGTCCACGCCCTGGAGCAGCACCAGCCGCCCGGCGAACAGCGACAGCACGAACGCCATCACCCCGAACGTCATCCGCAGCCGCAGCGCCGGCCTCCCGAGCCGCAGCATCCGCGGCGCCTTCTTCACCTTCCGCTTCTTCGGCCGCGGCGCCGGCCGATTCTGCGGCGGCCGCTTCCGCCCGGAGCCCTTCTTCACCGCACTCTTCTTCACCGCGCTCTTCTTGACCGGTCGCTCACCGGCCTTCTTGGCAGCTGTCTTCTTGGCGACCGTCTTCTTCGCCGCGGGCTTCTGTGCCGCGGTCTTCGACGGAGCCTGCTTGCGAGGAGCCGGCCGTTTCGCGGCGGCCTTCTTCACCGGGCGCGGTGCGGCGCGCTCCTGCTCCTCACGGGCTTTGCGGAGGAGCCGTTCGCGGGTGGATTCGGGGCGTTGCGGGGTGGTGCGAGCACTGTCCGTAGCGGATGGACGACGGGGCTGAGCCTTGCTGGGCGGGTTCCCCCGGCCCGGTGCGGCACCGCGCTTGCGTGGCGGCGGCTCGTTTCCCCGTCGGTCCGTCATCCGATCATCCCCGTGTGGTCGTGGCGGGCTTCTTCGTCGTGACCGGCGGCTTCACGGTGCCGGTCGGTGGCTTGGTCGTACTCGTGGGCGGCTTGGTGGTGGCTCTGGTGGTGGGCTTGACCGGTGTCACCGGCTTCACCGGTTTCACGGGCTTCACCGGCGTGACCGGCTTGGTGGTCACCGTGCCCGGGCCGAACATCGCCGTACCGGCCCCGGCCTTGCCCTCCGCCGGTACGCCGAGCACCCGGCCGTCGGACAACCGCAGGAACACCGGGTTCGGGTTCGGCACCATGCCCATCCGCAGCGCGCGATCGGACAGGTTCTGCGGCGACTCCAGCGTCCGGACCTGCTTCTCCAGCTGCTCCTGCTGATCCCGCAGCTGGCCGGCCTGCGAGCTCAGCTTGGTGATGTTGAACGTGCCGCTCTGCAGCTCCGTGTTCAGCAGCAGCAGACCGACCAGTCCGGCGGCCAGCAGCGACACCACGAAGATGACGAACGGCATCCGGGGCGGCCGGAACGGGGCGCCGTACACCACCCGCAGCCGCGGCTGGGCCTTCTTCGCTGTGTTACCGGCGACCGGCGTCACCCGCGCTTTCTGCGGGCTGAAGACAGTACTCATCACGCGACCAGTCCCCTCTCCCGGATCCGCTCGGCGGCCCGCACGCGAGCTGAGGTGGCGCGCGGGTTCACCGCGACCTCCTCCTCGGTGGGCCGTTCGGCGCCCCGGGTCAGTAGCTTCAGATACGGTTCGTGCCCGGCCGGGATCACCGGGAGGTCGTCCGGTACGTCGGACTTGGTGCCCGGCGCGAACGCCTGCTTGGTGATCCGGTCCTCGAGCGAGTGGTAACTCATCACCACGATCCGGCCGTGCAGCGCGAGCGCATCGAGTGCGGCCGGCAGCGCGCGACGCAGTACGTCGAGCTCGCCGTTCACCTCGATCCGCAACGCCTGGAAGGTCCGCTTCGCGGGGTGTCCCCCGGTCCGCCGGGCCGCCTGCGGGATCGCGTTCCGGACCAGCTCGGACAGCCGCGCGCTGTTCGTGAACGGTTCGGTCTCCCGCTCCCGCACGATCCGGTCCGCGATCCGGCGGGCGAACTTCTCCTCGCCGTACTGGAACAGGACCCGGGCCAGGTCGGCCGCGCTGTAGGTGTTGAGGATGTCGGCCGCCGTGGTCGGGCCGGTCGAGTCCATCCGCATGTCCAGCGGCGCGTCCTGCGCGTACGCGAAACCGCGGTCGGCCTCGTCCAGCTGCATCGACGAGACGCCCAGGTCGAACAGGATGCCGTCGATGGCCGGTACGTCGAGATCCTCGAGCACCCGCGGCAACTCGTCGTACACCGCGTGCACGAGAGTGATCCGCTCGGCGTACGGCGCGAGTCGTTCGCCGGCCAGCCGGAGGGCGGCCGGGTCCCGGTCGAGACCGATCAGCCGGACCTCGGGGAACTGCCGCAGGAACGCCTCGGAATGACCGCCGAGGCCGAGGGTCGCGTCGACGAGGACCGCGCCGGGATGCGCGAGTGCCGGTGCCAGCAGCGCGACCACGCGCTCCAGCATCACCGGCACATGCCGCTCCGCAGCGTCCATCTCGACCCTTCCCGTCGCCGCGGGAGCGACCCTGCCCCCGCAGGTCCTGTGTGGTGCGTAGACAGCACCGTCCGGTCAGATCGCGGGTACGTCTCCCGGGGAAGTACCTGATGGCCTTGGCGCCGGGGAAGTGGCGTCAACACCCCAGGTCGGAAGTCGGACCCGTGATCTCACCGGACGGTCGGTGTGTCCTCGCACTCTGTTCAGCTGTGTTCTAGAAGATGCCTGGCAGTACTTCCTCGGACAGGTCGGCGAACGCCTGCTCCTGCTCGGCCGAGTACCGGTTCCAGTTCTCCGTGTTCCAGATCTCCACCCGGTTCATCGCCCCGATGACGACGCAGTCGCGATCCAGTGACGCGTAGTCGCGCAGCATCGGTGGGATGGTGACCCGGCCCTGCTTGTCCGGCATCTCGTTCGAGGCGCCGGCGAACAACATCCGTAGGTAGTCCCGGGCACCCTTGTTGGTGATCGGAGCCTGCTTCAACTGCTCGGTCAGCTGGACGAACTCACGCTCCGGCCACACGGACAGCGATCGCTCCTGTCCACGGGTGATCACCAGGCCGTCGGCCAGCTCGTCCCGGAACTTCGCCGGCAGGAACAGCCGTCCCTTGTCGTCGAGCTTGGGGAAGTGCGTTCCGAGGAACACGCTCCACCTCCCCGTTGCGGACTCTCCGACTCAGGCGGGTGTTTCCACCACTTCAGTTCCACTGCGCTCCACCTTACTCCACTTTCCACCACCGTCAACCAACTTCCGCCCCATTGCGCCCCCGCGCCGCCTGAATCCACGCTCAGCACCCGCGTGTCGCTGCCGGCTCAACCTCCGGCGAACCCGCCGGCCCCGGGCGGTGTATTCCGGTGTGGATCCCGGTGTGTGGAGCGGTGTGGAGGGTGCTGGTGGAGCGGAATGGAGGAGCCGGTGGAGGAAAGTGGAGGAAGGTGCGTACGGAAGAGATGAACTCTTTGTGGCCCCGAACCGTGAACCAGGTACGGATTCGCGGCGTCGTACGCCCCGCATGCTGCTTTTGCCGCCCGTACGCTTGGGGGGAACACTTTCCGACCCCGCCGTGAGGGCGTGTGCCGATGAACCCCGATGTGAACACCGAAACGCCAGGTAACGAAACTCCCGCGGCTCTAGGCCCGACCCCTACAGCGGGTGAGAATGTGTCGGCAGTCAACGAATGGGGAGGACACAGAGTGAGCACCACCGCGACCAGCTCGCCGCTGGCAGGAGCCGGGGACTTCGACGAGCTGTCCGAGGTGGCGGGCCGTGTCCGCCGGGCCATGGAGCAGGTGATCGAGGGCAAACCCGACGTCGTCGAGGTCGCCATCACGGTCCTGCTGGCCGAGGGACATCTGCTGATCGAGGACGTGCCGGGCGTCGGCAAGACGATGCTGGCCAAGGCGCTGGCGAAGTCGATCGACTGCACCGTGCGCCGGATCCAGTTCACGCCGGACCTGCTGCCGTCGGACATCACCGGCGTCTCGGTCTTCAACCAGGAGATCCGCGACTTCGAGTTCAAGCCCGGCGCCGTCTTCGCGAACATCGTCGTCGGTGACGAGATCAACCGTGCCTCGCCGAAGACCCAGGCCGCGCTGCTGGAGTCCATGGAGGAGCGCCAGGTCACCGTCGACACCACGACGTACCACCTCGAGTCGCCGTTCATGGTGATCGCGACCCAGAACCCGATCGAGATGGAAGGCACGTACCCGCTGCCCGAGGCGCAGCGCGACCGCTTCATGGCCCGGGTCTCGATGGGCTACCCGGAGCCGGCCGCCGAGCTGCGGATGCTGGACGGGCACGCGGCCGACGACCCCCTGGCGAATCTCCAGCCGGTCACCGACGGCCAGCAGATCCTCCGCCTGGTGAAGACCGTGCAGTCGGTGCACGTGTCGGAGTCGGTGAAGGAGTACGCCGTTGCGCTGGTCGGCGCGACCCGCCGCTCGCAGGAGCTGCGGCTGGGCGCCAGCCCGCGGTCGACGTTGCACCTGATCCGGGCGGCCCGTGCGGCCGCGGCGCTCGACGCACGGGAGTTCGTGCTGCCGGACGACATCCAGGAGCTCGCGGTACCGGTGCTCGCGCACCGCGTGCTGCCCGCGGCCGAAGCGCATCTCGGTGGGCGCGGTGCGGCCGACATCATCTCCGGACTCGTGGCGAGCGTGCCGCTCCCCCGCACCCGCCGGGACTGAGACATGCGGCAGGCACTGCGCGGACTGACCACCAGAGGGCGGGCGTTCGTCGCGGCCGGACTCACTGCTTCACTGTGCGCGCTGCTGCTCGGCCAAAAGGACCTGCTGCGCGTCGGCATCCTCCTGGCCGCACTGCCGGTCGTGGCGGCACTCGTCGTCGGCCGGACCCGGCTGCGGCTCCAGGTACGGCGCAGCCTCGCGCCTGACCAGGTGCCGGTCGGGACGCAGGCGACCGTGGAGCTGACCCTGAGCAACCAGGGCCGGATGCCCGCGGGGCTGCTGCTGCTCGAGGACCGCATTCCTTATGTACTGGGTCACCGGCCGCGGTTCGTCGTCGACCGGGTCAGCCCGAACTGGCGTCGTACGGTCACCTACCCGGTCAAGTCCGACGTCCGAGGACTGTTCCAGGTCGGGCCGTTGATGCTGACGGTGGCCGACCCGTTCGGGCTGGTGGAGACGAGCCGGACGTTCACGCGGAGCCAGCACCTGCTGGTCACGCCGCGGGTGTACAAGCTTCCCGAGATCCGGCTGGGCGCCGATCGCGCCGGGTCGGGTGAGAACCGGCCGCGGGCGATCGCGGCCGCGGGCGAGGAAGACGCGACGGTCCGCGAGTACCGCGACGGCGACGACTTGCGCCGGGTGCACTGGCGGTCGACCGCGCGGCGCGGCGAGCTGATGGTCCGCCGCGAGGAGCAGCCCTGGCAGAGCCGGTGCGCGTTGTTCCTGGACGCGCGGACGATCTCGCACCACGGGCACGGTCCGTCGTCCAGCCTGGAGTGGGCGGTCAGCGCGGCCGCCTCGATCGGTATCGACCGGATGCGGCGCGGCTACGTCACCACGATGCTCGGCGGGCCGACGACGCTGTCCGCCATCACCCACCGGACTTCCGCGGCGGTGCATCAGCCGCTCACGCAGCAGCAACTGCTGACCGAGTGCGCGACCGTCGAGGAACACAAGTACGCCGAGCTCGGTCCGCTGCTGACCGTCGACCGGCACGCGCAGGAACCGAGCCTCGTGATCGCGATCCTCGGCGCCTGCGGGACCGAGGACGTCACCGCCCTGAACCGGTGGCGCACCAGCCAGGCGACCGGGGTCGCACTGGTTCTGGACGCCGCCAGCTGGGCCGTCGGCGCCGAAGCGACCGAGAAGGCGGCCCGCCTGACCGCCGCGACGGACGCCACCGAGAACGAGCTGCGCCGGAACGGCTGGCGAGTCGCCAGAGTCCGCCGCGGCGACCACCTACCGACGGTTTGGTCCGGCCTCGGACTGAGGAGCGGAAGGATCGCATGACAGTACATATGCCACGCCTCCGGCGCGGCGGGTCATCGGGCTGTGACTCCCGGCCTTCCCTCGTCGCTCCGGTCGCTTCGCTCCCTCCGCTCCTCAGTCCAGGCCGGGAGGCCCGATGACCGGTCACGCGCGGATTTCTATTGCTGCTTGGGGAGCGACCGTGCTCGGGGCGCTCGTGCTCACGCCGGTGTTCTCCGGGCCGTTCCTGTTCATCAGCGCGTTCCTGTGCGCGCTGGTGACCGGTGTCGGCGTCCTGTTGCAGAACCTGCGGACCCCGCGCATCGTCGTACCGATCGTCCAGCTGCTCGTGCTGATCGAGCTGCTGTCGCTGTTCTTCCTGCACAGCACGATGAAGTTCGGGCTGCTGCCGCTGAAGGCGACCGCGCTCGAGTTCAACTCCCAGCTCGTCGACGCGATGGACTCGATCAACCGGTTCAGCGCGCCGCTGCCCCAGGACCCGCACCTCACGCTGTTCGCGGTGTCCGTGATCTCGGCGACCGGCTTCCTGATCCACGTCATCGCCGTCCAGCTGCGGCAGGCCGCCTGGTCCGGCTTGCTGCTGCTGATCATGTACACGGTGCCGGCCGCGACCGTGCACGGCGGACTGCCGTGGCTGCTGTTCATCCCGCCGGCGATCGGCTACATCGTGCTGCTGTCCGCAGAAGGCCGCAGCCGGCTCAGCCGCTGGGGCCGCCGGATCTCGGGCGTCTCGCACCTCGACGCGGCCGAGCCCGTCGAGGCGTCGGCGCTGGGTCAGGCCGGCCGGCGGATCGGCTTGACCGTGGTCGCGATCGCCGCGCTGCTGCCCGCGTTGCTGCCGACGCTGCCGGAAGGTGTCATCGGCAACGGCCTGGCCGGCGGCGGAACCGGCAGCGGGATCGGGGCGAGCATCTCGTCGACCGACCCGATGCTCGACATGGGCAAGAACCTGAAACGCGGCGACAACGTCGTCGCGCTCACGTACAAGGGCGGCCCGACGGGCGGCACGTACCTGCGACTGACCGCGCTCGACCTGTTCGACGGCAACACCTGGCGGATCGCGCCGCGCTCCCCCGGGCACAAGCTGAACGGCGGCGACCTGACCCCGCCGCCGGGCTACACCGGTGACCTGTCGAAGGTCCAGCAGTCCTCGATGGAGATCGACGTCACCCGGACCTTCCGCTCCCAGTTCGTCCCGGTCCCGTACCCGCTGCACTCGATCTCGCTGAAGCGCGACTGGCGGTACGACGCCGGCTCGCTGGACGTGGTCTCGTCCAACGGGTCGATCGTCGGCGGCAAGAAGTACAAGCTGACGTCGTACGACCTGCAGCCGACCCCGGACCAGCTGCACGACGCGATCACCACCGGCGCCCCGGACCAGTACACGATGGTCGTGCCGCAGAAGACGCCGCCGGCCATCAAGGCGAAGACTGCCGAGATCACCGCGGCGGCCATGGACAACAAGTTCGAGGCGGCCGTCCTGATCCAGAACTGGTTCCGCAGCGGCGGCGGCTTCACCTACAGCACGCAGAACGCCAAGGGCAGCGGGATGGCCGCGCTCGAGGACTTCCTGCTGAACAACAAGGAAGGGTACTGCGAGCAGTTCGCCACCGGGATGGCGCTGATGGCGCGGATCATCGGGATCCCGTCCCGGGTCGGCATCGGCTTCCTGCCCGGAACGGCCGGCAAGGACGGCGAGTTCACGGTCAAGATGCACGACATGCACGCCTGGCCGGAGCTGTACTTCCAGGGCATCGGCTGGGTCCGGTTCGAGCCGACGCCGTCCGCCCGGGTCGCGGCCACGCCGAACTGGACGGTCGCCTCGACCCAGAACCCGACCAGCCCGACGACCGCGCCGACCAACGTGCCGACGACGCCAGGCGACAAGGAGACCCCCGGGATCGACAAGCCGCGCCAGGACCCGAACCTGCCGAACGACAGCGGGACCGCGATCGTTGACTCCGGCAACTGGTTCACCAACGGCGGCGGCAAGGCGATCGCCGGCGGGCTCGGCGCCGTGCTGCTGCTGTGCATCCCCTGGATGGTCCGGACGTTGACGCGGCGACGGCGCTTCCTGCGACCGCCGGGGAGGGCCGGCGCCGAGGGGTTGTGGGCGGAGATCCGGGACACGTCACGGGATCTGGGCCTCGACTGGTCCGATATCTCGACGCCACGGCAGGCCGGCCAATGGCTGACGTCCAAGCTGCCCGAGGACACCCATCCGGCCGCGCGCCGGCTGGCCCGCGGGATCGAGGCATTGCGGTACGCCGGGGACGCCGAGCTCGAGCTGGACCTTCGCGACGACGCAACCGCCGTACGGCAAGCGCTCTGGTCGCGGGCTCGGGCTCGTCGCCGCTGGCGGGCGCGACTGCTGCCGCCGTCGTGGCGCTGGTACCTCAGCCGAGGCACCACCGAGGCGTCCGATCTCCTGGACGAGTTCGACCTGCTCCTGGCCCGTCTCCGCTCCTTGATCCTTCCGAAGCGGGCACGCACAAACTAGTTAGAGCGGCACCTGGTAGAGGATGAAACCGCGGTTCTCGGCCACCTGGTCGTAGAGCCGGCGGGCTGTGGCGTTGGACTCGTGCGTCGACCAATAGACGCGGCCGCACGCCCGCTCGCGGGCCCAGCCGGTGACAGCTTCGATGAGCGCCCGCGCGGCACCGCGCCCGCGGGCCTCGGGCGCTGTGAACAGGTCTTGCAGATAGCAGGAGTCGGGCGCCGTCGTACTCGCGTGTGTCAGGAAATGCACGATGCCGACCAGGTTGCCGTCCAGGCGTGCCCCGAGCGCGTGGACCTCCTCGTCGCGCTCGAACCTGGTCCACGCGTGATCGAAGAACTCGTCCGGCATCGTGCGGCCGTAGAACTCGTTGTAGCCGGCGAACAAGCGCTGCCAGGCGTCGCGGTCAGCCGGCTCGAGGCGTCCGATGGTGAGCATGGGTGAACAGTGCCATGGTCACGGTCCGAACGGCGGGTGGATAAAAGAACCACACCCGTCCCACCAGGGCACGGGTGTGGTCGAAGATCAGGTCGCGCGTGCGGTCAGAGGTCCTCGTCGCGGCGGCGGCGCCAGCGGTCTTCCATCCGCTCCATGAAGCTGCCGGACGAGTCGTGTTTCGTCCGGTGCCGTTTGGTCGGCGGAGGCGGCGGGATGTCGTCGTCGGACTCCCCCGCGTTGCTGATCCGCTTCATGCTCAGCGCCGCGATGTACAGGCAAGCCACCATCATCACGAAGCCGATGACTCCGATGATGGTGTTGGGGATGATCGCACCGGTCATCAGCACCACGATGCCCAGCACGAATCCGACGCCGGCAAGCACTGCCCGGCGCTTGTAGTACAAGCGCACATTGGTCCCACGCATGGCGGAAACGAACTTCGGGTCTTCCGCAGCAAGGGCACGTTCGAGCTGCTCGAACTGGCGCTGCTCTTCTTCCGAGAGGGGCACCGTCGATCCCTCCATGATGAGCGCGATCTCGATAGGCCGCCTCCAGTCTAGGCCGCGCCCGCGTCACACGAAACCCTGACCGGCTGTCCAGCGCGTCACGGTCCGGCAACTGCCCCGGCCAGGGCGGTCCCAAACGTGTTTCCTTCGGCGTGTCGCTCACAGCCGGTGGAGGGCAACCACCCGCCGACCGTGCCGGAGGTAGCGTGCTCGTCACCCTCCGTCGCGAAACCGCAGTTGTTGGAACAGCCGCGGCTCAGTGGGTCGCAAGGATGTGCAGCTGGGTCGCCAGTGCGCGGAACGCCGGGTGGCGGCTGGCCGCGCGCTCGAGTTCGGCGAGCGAATCGGCGGCGCCCGGCTCGGAGTCGACGAACGCGGACGGCACCAGATCGGCGAACGTCCGGACGCCGTGCACGGTCTGCACCTTGAATCCGGCATCCGCCAACTGTCCCGTGATCCCGGCCTCGTCGAACCGCCGCGGCATCGGATCGGTCGCACCCCAGCGCCCGTCCGGATCCTGCAGCGCGATCCGCGCCTCGGCCAGGTGCCCGGCCAGCGCCCGGGCCAGCACGACCGCGTTGCGCTGGGCAACCAGCAGACTCAGTACGCCGCCTTCGCGCAGGACCGACGCCATCGCCTGCAGTGCCTGGACCGGGTCGTCGACGACCTCGAGGACCCCGTGGCACAGCACGGCGTCGGCGCTCGACTCGCCCGCCAGGCCGGGGAGCTCGGCGGCGTCGCCCTGGACGCCGCGGATCAGCTCACTCACGCCTTCGTCCCGGGCGCGGCGCTCCAGCGAGGCCAGCGCGTCCGGGCTCGGGTCGACCACCGTCACCCGATGCCCCTCAACCGCCAGCGGAACCGCAAACCCACCGGTCCCACCACCCAGGTCAACGATGTCCAGCCCCGCACGGCCCGCCAGTGCGGCCCGCAGCGCCTCTCCCACCAACGCCGTCCGCACGCTGCGCCGCCGCCGCTCCACCATCAACCCTCCAGCCGGTCCCCCATCACCACCCCACCGCGCCACACCCTACTTCCACCCGAACCTCCTCCCGGCCACGGCCGTCCCGCAGAGCGTCGTAAGCAGTCCATAAGTCCCGGGATCTATCGCCGGACGCACCAGAGGACGACCCTCGGACTCAAGGGGAGAGCCGATCACCAGGGAGGGATCATGGCCATCTTCAGCAAGTCCTTCGACGAGCCGGACGAACGGCGTACACCGGACAAGACCCGCGTCGACGTCGTCAAACTGCCAGGGGCGAGTGTCGCCCGGGTCACCTTCCAGCCCGGCTGGCGCTGGTCCGAGTGCATCCGTCCGGTCATCGGCGGCGACTCCTGCCAGGTCCGCCACGTCGGAACCCTGCTGTCCGGCGAGATGGAGATCGTCCACGACGACGGCAGCAAGGCGAACCTGGTGCCAGGCATCGCCTACGTCATCGAACCCGGGCACGACGCCTGGGTCGTCGGCAACGATCCAGCGGTCAGCCTGGAGTTCGAGTCGCTTGCGGCGGAGACGTACGCCAAGGCCTGACGCACCGACCGGCCGGAGGCAGCAATCGGAGGGAGCTGCTGCCTCAGGCCGGCATGCGCGCTCAGGCCGGTGTGCGGGCGATGACGTAGAGGCGGCGGGTGGTTTCGGCGCGGGTGACGATCGGGCCGCGTAGGTACCACTCGGTGTCGGTGAGGCCGGCGGCTTCGACGACGCTCACGATGTACGCGGGGTCGTGCAGGACGTAGTCGAGGTTGACCTCGTGACCGAGCAACTCGTCGACGTGGCTGATCTCCTCGCCGGCATGTAGCGCGAGCACCAGCCAGCCGCCCGGGTCGAGCGGCCGCGTCAGCGCCGAGATCGCGTCGGGGAGCTCCGACGCGGCCAGGTGGATGAGCGAGTACCAACCAAGAACCGCAGCCCAGCCGGAACTCGCGGGAGGACGGCCGAGACGGCGCAGGTCGCCGACCTCGAATCTCAGGTGCGGGAAGCGCCGACGAGCCTCGGCCACCATCTCCGGCGACAGGTCGACGCCGGTGGCATCCGCGTCGCGGTCGGCGAGGTACGCCGTGACGTGCCCCGGACCCGAGCCGACCTCCACCACCGGGCGACCGTTGGCGTGGGCAATCACCCGGTCGAGCAGCCAGCGTTCGAACGGCAGCGCGTCGAGTTCGTCCAGCAACTCGTCCGCGTATGTCGTCGCGACCGCGTCGTACGCCGAACGCACGCGCGCATCACGCTCGTCCGCACCGTCGGCGATGACCGTGTCCCGGTCGACGCTCTCGACGACTGCGGCCGCTTCCGCCTCGGGCACGGGGCCGAGGAGGTGGATCCAGCGGCGGTCGTGCTGCCCGACGCGACGTTCCAGCTCGCGTACCAGCGGCTCCGGGCGGGCGGCCATCCGCCGCAGGCACGCCTCGACGTCGCTCCGGTCCTCGAACTTGTGCAGCCGCTCGGTCCGGGTCCGCAGCTCGCCGGGCGCCTGGGCGCCGCGCAGCAGCAAGACCGTGATGAGCGCCCGCTCGTCCTCCTCGAGTTCGAGCTTCTCGTCGAGGATCTGGTGGTACTTCAGGGTGCGCCGGCCGACGTCGGCCCAGACGATCCGCAACAGCTCCCGATCGCGCAGCGCCCGTGCGGTCCGCTCCACGGTGCCCTGGTCGTAGTCGACGACCGGATCCCGGTTGCTGGTCTGATTGCACGCCGTCCGCAACGCGTTCGCCGTCAACGGGTACGACGCCGGCACCGTGCTCTGCTTCTCCAGCAAGCTCCCGAGAACCCGCTGCTCCTCGACATCCAACACCGGAAGTCCGCTCACCCCGCCGACCTTAGACGCTGTCCGGCCGACCTTTGAACACCTTTCCGGCCACCTTTCCGGACATGTCGTGGCGACTCAGCCGGGTTGGTAGGTGTCCGGGAGTGTCAGGGGTTCGAACGCGGTGCCGTTGCAGGCAGCGCACAGGAAGTCGGATCGGACGCCGGACTGCACCTTGGATTGCACGCCGGAGCCCGCACAGCGCGTGCACAGGCCGTCGTGCCAGGAGTCGCCGAACAAGGCCTGGTGCGGCTGCGGATAGTGCGTGTCCGGCAGGTAGCACTCGAGGCCGGTGACGGCATGGACGCGACCACACAGGTCCTTGCCGAGACCTCTCGATGGTTCGCTCACGGTCGGGATCTCCTCAAAAGCGCGCGGGTGAACCTAGCTGGCTTGCATCCAGGACTGGGTGAGGACGGACTGGGGGTCGGTGGTCGCGGTGAGCACCGGGGTGGTGGAGATCCGCAGGCTGGCTTCCACCTGGGTGTAGAACGTGTCGACGGCGCGCACCAGGTCGTCCGCCTCGCGGGTGCTGACGGCGCGCTCCAGACCTGCCTCGGCGGCGGCGCGCTGGGCGGCGCCGGCGGCGAAGAACGTGGCCCACTCGCCGAACTCCGGCGCGACCTCGGCGAGCAGCACCCAGGCGTTGCGCTGGATCCGGCGGCGGCTGCTCGAGCGGACCGGGCGGGCGCGGACGGAGAGCACCGCGGCCGCAACCCGGAGCGCCGCGACATGCGCGCTCGAGTAGCGGATCAGGTGGTCGCTGGTCTCCATGGCCTCGGCCAGGGCAGCGCGGGCACGGGACAGCTCTCGGCTGGCCGCGCCGGCCGCGGCCGGCGATACCGGTGAAACAGTCATCGGTCGGTCACCCTCTCCAGTTGCCAACGGCCCGAATCCGGGTCGTGGGCGAGATCGAACATCTCCTGCCGGCCGTGCCTTCCGCAGCCGGCTTCGACGCGGAAGACCGCACGCTCCGGTCCCCAGTCGGCGTCCAGCACTCCGACCGCCGCCGGGGTCCTGTCGTCCAGGGCGGGGAGCGAGGCAGCGGGGCGCGAACGGGGGTTGGCCGCCGCTGCCACGCCGGCTGTGTGGGTCCTGCTGGGACGGGTCGCGGTCCGGGCCGCCGAGCAGACCTCGGCGACCGCGGCCGCGTCGATCCGGGCGAGCGAACCCGCCCCGGCACCGCGCCGGTCGGCGCGGGCGTCGTACGCATAGGTGGTGCCGCTGAAGTCGGCGTGCGGGACCTGGGCGTGCGAGTCGTGGGTCTGACCGGTGCCGATCACGCCGCGCTCCCACCAGGCGGCGGTCTCGGTCCACTGGGACCGGATCGCGCGGACCCGCCAGAGCCGGCCACGCCAGAGGAACTGGTCAGGCGTCTGGACACCGTCCACGGACACCGAATGCACCTCGACGGCGTCGTCGAACTCCCACATGCTCCATCGCCTCCTGTTGATTCCACCCGTCTCTGAGCCAGGAACGAGCCCCGAGCCGGCGGCCCGGCGGGTGGGCACGGGGTGGGGGTCGAGGACCACCCCGGTGCCCGGCCCACCGGGACCACCGGATTCCGATGCGGCCGCAACTCCGCACCGGAGCCGTTCAGTTGTCCGGCTCACCTCGCTCCGACCTCCCGACGAAACCGGAGCCGAGGCAATCGAACATCTGTTCGAACAAGGAAAGCGTAGCGTCGCCCGCCGACAGTCGTCAACGGTCCGTAAGGCCGGCGCGCCGCCACGCACCCCGTCCGGCCGCCACACTGGAGGCAGACAAGCGGAGGGACGGACCATGCGGAAACGGACAGCCGGAATCGCCGCGGCGGCGGTCGCCGTCGTGGTGGCAGCGGTCGCGCTGCCGCTCTTCCAGCCGTGGCGGCTCGTCACCGACAAGGTCGTCGACGAGGCGTTGCCCGGCGCTGTTCCGATCTCCACGACTTCATCGTCGACGACGCCACCGACAATTTCCGGCGGCCCGAAACAGCCTGCGCCGTCAACGACGCCAGCACCGAGGCCGCAGCCGAAGGTTCTGCTGACCGGAAAGCTGATCACGCACGAACACAAGACGTCCGGCACGGTCGCCGTGCTAGCCCTCCCCGACGGCAGCCGCATCCTCCGGATCGAGAACCTCGACACCTCCGACGGCCCCGACCTGAAGGTCTGGCTGAGCGACGCGCAGGTCACGCCGGGACGGGCGGGCTGGCACGTCTTCGACGACGGCAAGTACCGCAACCTGGGCAGCCTGAAGGGCAACCACGGCAACCAGAACTACGCGATCCCCCACGACCTGACGCTGGACAGCTTCCGCAGCGTCGCGATCTGGTGCGACCGGTTCAACGTTTCGTTCGGTGCGGCCACGCTCGCATAAGCTCGGGATGTGAGCAGTCATCCCAATGTGCAGAAGGTGGCGGATGCCCTGGCGGCGGCCGGTGCCACCGGCGAGATCGTGATCCTGGACGAGGCGGTGCCGACCGCGGCGGCCGCGGCGGCCGAGCTCGGGTGCGAGGTCGGAGCGATCGCGAACAGCCTGATCTTCAACGGCGACGGCGCCCCGGTGCTGATCCTCACCTCGGGCGCGCACCGGGTGGACACCGCCAAGGTCGCGGCCGAGCTCGGCATCGCGAAGCTGAAGCGGGCCACGCCGGAGTTCGTCAAGGAGCACACCGGTCAGTCGATCGGCGGCGTCGCCCCGGTCGGGCACCCGGGCCGCGTCCCGACGTACGTCGACACCGCGCTCGAGCAGTACCCGGTGGTCTGGGCCGCCGCGGGTATCCCGCACTCGGTCTTCCCGACGACGTACGCCGAACTCTTCAATCTGACCGCCGGTACGCCGATCACCGTCAACTGAGTACGGCGGGAATCGCGGTCCGGACGAACCGCCGGGTGAGCGCGGCGCGGGTGTGCCGCCACCAGGGACCGGTCCGGACCTGCTCCGGGTGGTAGCGGCGCCGGCGGATGTCCTCGACGACGTCCGCGGGCGCCCCGAGCCGGGGCAGGACGTCGAAGGCGGCGCGCTTGGTGATCAGGTCACCGGTCGCCAGCGTCACATGCGCGCGAGCGATCGTCAGCAGGCTGAGGTCGACCCAGATGTCGGCGTACCAGTTCCCGCGCTTGCGGGTGGCCGGCAGCCAGAACTCGCGCAGATCGCGACGGACGAAGTCGAACAGCTCGTCGTCGCTGACCGCGGGCAGCAGCTCGGCCGGCGGCGGGCCGTAGAGCGTGCAGTTGCCGATGGCAAGCTCTCGGCGCGTCACCGGTGTCACCGGGCGATCGAAGTACTCCTGGTGCGCGAACGTGGGATGCCGGACGGACAGGTCGGCGAGGTCCGTCATGTAGGAGCAGTGCAGCTTCTCGGCCAGCGGGTACTGCCGGATCAGCCGGCGATGCACTTCCTCCACGGCCGCCGGTGGCGGGCTCTTGACGGCCACGATCACGTCGAGGTCGCTCCGCCCGAGCTGGTAGTCGCCCAGGGCAAGTGAACCGTGCAGCCAGACCGCCTTGACGTCGGCGACTTCACGCACGGACGTGACAAAGCCGTCCAGCACAGGCTGGACGGCTTCGTCGATCACGCAGGACAGACTAGATGGCTGGTCGCACGTCCACGTCGGCGGCCCGTACGTAGGCCATCCGGTGGCCGAACCAGATCTGGTAGTACTTGTCCTTCCCGAGCACCTGGACGTGGTCCGTCGGCGGCTCTCCGGCGAACGTCACCGCGCGGTAGTAGTCGGTCTCGATGTTCAGGTCACCCACCGGGTAGGCCTGCCCCTCGCCGATCGAGTACTGCAGCGGCGTCACCGTCTGGTACGGAATCCCGGCCGGGTACGCCGACTGCTCCGGGTAGGCACGCCCGTACACCGGCACCGTCTTGAGACCGGCCTTCGGCTTCACGACCAGACCCGGCTTGGCAAACGCGTCCGGAGCGGACGCAGGGCTCTTGAACCAGCCCTTCGCGCCCAAGTACCAGACGGCGACCCAGTCGCCCTGACGCTCGGCCACGACGTACTGCGAACCCGCAGCGGCCCGGGAGCCCATGTCGGAGACCTCAGTGGTGCCGTCCGACCCGTCCGGGTGCAGACCGAGGTCCTTGACCAGCGGGGCGCTGTCGTTCGGCGCCTGGCGCAGGTAGATGAAGTTGGTGCTCTGCGGCTTGCACGGCGTACCGGGTGTGTCGCAGCTGTTGATGACCTGGACGTTGCCCGCGAAGCCCGGCTTGATCGAGACGATCGACCCGGTGCGTACCGGCAGCACGGACTTGCCCCAGATCGGCGCGCCGATCAGGTCCATGTAGTGCTCCCAGTCCCAGTACGGTCCCGGGTCCCAGTGCATGCCGCGGACCGTGGACGGGATCGTGCCCGGCACCTGGTCGTGGCCGATGATGTGCGCGCGGTCGAGCGGAATGTTGTTCTTGACGGCCAGGTAGCGCACCAGCTTGGCCGAGTTGCGGTACAGCGACTCGGTGTACCAGGTCGCGCCCTGGGCCGCGAAGCCCTCGTGCTCGATGCCGATGCTGTGCATGTTCACGTACCAGTTGCCGGCGTGCCAGGCGACGTCGTTGGCCTTCACGTGCTGCCAGACGTGGCCGTCCGACGAGCGCATCGTGTACTGCCAGCTCACGTACGTCGGGTCCTGCACCAGGTTCAGCACGCCCTGCCAGCCGCCCTCGGTGTCGTGGATGACGATGTAGTCGATCTTGCCGGTCTTGGGCCGGTTGGCGAGGTCGTGGTTGCCGTAGTCGCCGTCACCGAACTCCGAGTACGGCGCGGGCAGCCACTCGCAGCCGAGCGACGGCGGGCACTCCACATCGGATTTCGACGGCTGCACACCGGCCGGCAGCGACAGCTTGCCGATCTGCGACTTGTCCGGCGTCACGGCGAGCGCCGGCATCACGATCTGCTGGCCCGTGTTCGTCGTACGGGCCGCGCCCTTGGCCATGATCGAGTAGACGTCGTCGGCGAATCCGCCGGCGCCGACCTTGTCCGGAGCCTCGGCGTACGTCGCGATCGCGCCGTACCACTCGGCCGGTGAGGTGTTCGCGCCGACCGGCAGGCCGAGCGACTTCTGGTACGACGCCAGGACCGCGGCGCCGCCGTTGATGTTGGACGCGGCGTCCTTCCGCAGCGCGACCGGGTCCAGTCCGGTCAGCTCGGCGGCCTTGTAGAGCGTGCGCGGGGAGTCGGCCGCGCCGACCTTCCGCTTGTCGGACAGGTCGGCGGCCGACGCCGCGCCCGGCGCGGTCAGGTGCATCGGGCCGAAGCCACCGGACGTGCTCTGCGCCCCGGCGTGGTCGTCCCAGCGGGACTCGGCGTACGAGACGGCCAGCAGGACAGGCTCCGGTACGCCGTACTTCGCGGCGGCCTCGCGGAACGCCGCCGCGGCACTCGGCGGCGCGGCATCAGGCGGCGCGGCATCGGCCGGTGGACCTCCCAACGACACGCCGGTCAGAGCGACCGACAGCGCTACCACTCCCATTGCGGCAAGAATCTTCGGACGACGCAGCATGATGTTCTCCTGAACCCGTAGGGCGGGGTGCCGGTCACACAGACAGGCAGCCTAGTCACTGTGGGTCGGGGCGACGCGGATGTCAACGGTTAACCAAAACTCACGTCGTCGAGTTCGATACTGACGAAATCATGCCGGTGCCGAGGGTTACGGAGTACGACGATGGAAGCGCTGCCGCTGGCGGTGACGACGGGCTGGGCCAGTGGGGTGAACGCCTACGCCTGCGTGCTGATTCTCGGTCTGCTCGGCCGGTTCGCGGGCGCCGACGACGTACCGCACTCGCTGACCACGACGCCGGTCCTGATCATTGCCGGTGCGCTGTTCGCGGTCGAGTTCGTCGCCGACAAGATCCCGTACGTCGACTCGGCGTGGGACGCGATCTCGACCGTCGTCCGGCCGGTGATCGGCGCGGTCCTGGCCGCGCTGATGTCCGGTCAGGCGAGCACGCTGGAGCAGGCCCTGATCGCGACCACCGGCGGCCTGGTGGCGTTGCTGTCGCACGCGGTGAAGGCGAGTCTGCGGCTCGCGATCAACACCTCCCCCGAGCCGGTCACCAACATCGCCGCGTCGTCGGGTGAGGACGTCGCGGTCGCCGGTGTGATGTCGTTGGCCGCGTTCCACCCGGAGGTCGCGCTCGTCATCGCGGGCGTGCTGCTGATCCTCGGACTGCTCGGGGTGTACTTCGCGTTCAGGTTCATCCGGCGCGGGTATGTCAGATTCAAGGCTTGGCGAGAGAAAAGTGCTGCTTTGCCTGACCGGGGTGGTGGGGTGGGGAAGGAATAGGAATGGCGAATGTGATTGTCGTTGGGGCCGGTCTGGCCGGTCTCGCGAGTGCTGTGCGGCTGGCCAAGCTCGGCCACCAGGTGACCGTCTGCGAACGTGACGAGCGCCTGGGCGGCGCGCTCGGCCGTGTGGAGGCGGACGGGTTCACGTGGGACGCCGGAGCCGCCAGTACGACGCTCCCGGCCGCGCTACGCGACCTGTTCCGCAAGAGCGGCCGTCCGATCGAGAGCCTGGTGCAGCTGGACCCGGTGTCCGAGCCGCGTCGCCACATGTTCGTTGACGGCTCCGTGCTCGACCTGCCCGTCAGCGACCGCGGCGCACAGGAAGCGGCGTGGACCGACCTGGCCGGTGCACCTGCAGCAGCGCAGTGGACCGCCCTGGTCGACGCCTACGGCGAGACCTGGCAGATCCTTCGCAAGACGTCCCTGGAGCCACCGCTCGAGGACAAACTGCCGCTCAAGACCATCCGCGCTCTCAAGCCCTGGCAGTCGCTGGAGAAGGTCGCGCAACGCGAGCTGACCGACGACCGTTCCCGTGCGGTCCTGCGGCACTTCGCAGCCCAGGGCGGATCGGACGCCGCCCTCACACCGGGGTACGTCGGCGTCTGGTCCTACCTGGAGCGCACCTTCGGGCGCTGGACGATCGCGGGTGGCTTCGGCGCACTCGCTGACGCCCTTGTACAGCGCGCCAGCGAGCGGAGGATCACTGTGCGCACCAGCGCCGAGGTGGTCGCCGTCTCGACGTCAGGTGGCGCAGTGACCGGCGTACGACTCGCTGACGGTGAGGAACTGCTCGCAGACATCGTCGTCAGTGACGTCGACCCACGGATCCTCTACGAGTCCTTCGTCGACGATCCGGTCGCCAAGAAGGCACGCAAGCGGATCCTGTCCACACACCAGGCGCAGGCGGCGTACGTCGTACATCTCGGTCTGAAGGACCCGGTGCCGCAGCTGCCGTTCGAGACCGTCCTGCACGGGACACCGACCGTAGTCGTTCGCACCGGCGGCACAGCTCCTCCCGGGCATCAGGCCTGGTCAGTACTGGTCCACGGCTACCCCACTGACGACGTACTGGACCTCTTGGTCGCCCGTGGCCTGCCTGTTCGCGAGCACGTGGTGTCGCGGCAGACGTCGCCGTCCTGGTGGGCAGGTGTGGCCTGGGAGGGCTACAAGACCGCCCGCCGCCGCGCCACCAACGTGTCACCGGTCAAGGGGCTGTACTGCGTCGGCGCGGGCGCGCACCCGGGCTCCGGTGTGCCGGCCACCACACTCGGCGCGGCCATCGTGGCGGACGCCATCGGGAAGGCCTGAGACCCCTGTGGGGTTGGACAGTGAAGCCAACTAAGATTGGTTGTTCCTGTGTTCTGAGTCGGGGCGGGTCCCGGCCGTAGAGAGGACCTCGGTGGATCAAACCCCCACATCGGCCGATCACGACAACGCTGAGAGAGCTGAGCGGGCTGAGCTGGCGGCGGAGCAACAACATGTCGACCGGGTCTACGGCCGGGTCGAGGAGGCTGCGCGGTCCGCGTCCCGGATCGCGGTCGAAGGCCACCAGCGCGGCCAGGCGCAGAACGTCGGGCGTGTCCGCGACGAGGAGCAGACCGGTCTGTACGAGCGCGACGTACTGGTGTTCGCCGCCGCGCGCCGGATCGCCGAACTGGACGCCGAGCACGAGGGCCTGGTGTTCGGCCGGCTCGACTCCGACCACGGTGACGACGAGCCGGCGGCCACGACCGCGACCGAGCTCGAGAAGCTGTACGTCGGGCGGATCGGTGTCCGCGACGCCGAGTACGAACCGCTGGTGATCGACTGGCGCGCGCCCGCGGCCGAGCCGTTCTACCGCGCCACCGCGACGGACCGGCAGAAGGTCGTCCGGCGCCGCGTGCTGCGGAACAAGGGGTCCCGGATCGTCGGTCTCGAGGACGACCTGCTGGCGCCGGAGCGGGCGCCGGAGGACCTGCCGGTGATGGGCGAGGGCGCGCTGATGGCGTCGCTGTCGCGGGCCCGTGGGCACACGATGCGCGACATCGTCGCCACCATCCAGGCCGAGCAGGACAAAGCGATCCGGGCGCCCGCCCGGGGCGTCACCGTCATCGGCGGTGGTCCCGGTACCGGCAAGACCGTGGTGGCCCTGCACCGTGCGGCGTACCTGCTGTACAGCGACCGCAGGCGCTTCGAGCGTGGCGGCGTACTGGTCGTCGGCCCGTCTGCCGCGTTCATGGCCTACATCGAGCGGGTGCTGCCCAGCCTCGGTGAGAACACGGTGTCGCTGCGTGCTGTCGGCGAGCTGGTCGACGGGGTGAAGGCGACCGCGGTCGACGACGCCGCCGCGGCTGCCGTCAAGGGTTCGCTGCGGATGCGTGCGGTGCTGTCACGGGCCGCCCGCGACCGGGTGCCGAATGCGCCGACGAACCTGCGGGTGTTCCTCGGCGGCGCCACGGTCGAGCTCGACGCCAACCAGCTCGACAACGTACGCCGGAACGCTCTGCGCCGCACCGCCCGCAACCGGGCCGCCGCAGAGGCGCGGAAGGGCCTGATCGCCGCGCTGTGGCAGCGGTTCCCTGAGGACCTGCGCAACGGGCCGCTCGGTGACCGTGAGGCGTTCGGCGACCGCGTCTCCGACACTCCGGCATTCCGCACGTTCTTCAGCCAGTGGTGGCCGGTGCTGACCCCCGAAGCGGTACTGCGTTGGCTCGGTGACGCACGCCGTCTCCAGCGCTGGGCCCGCAACGACCTGACTCCCGCCGAGATCGACGCACTCGCGACCGCGATCCGGACGACCGACGAGTTCACCATTGCCGACGTGGCGTTGCTGGACGAGCTCAGCTCGTTTCTGGGCCGTCCTCCGATCGTGGAGAACAACGACGAGGAGTTCGACTGGCTCGAAGGGCTGTCGGACGGCGTCAACGAAGTACTGACCAGCTCCGAGCGCCGGGCCCGGGCCGCAGCCGCACGGGAGGCGGAGGAGCCGGAGGAGTACGCGCACGTCCTGGTGGACGAGGCGCAGGACCTCTCCCCCATGCAGTGGCGGATGGTGACGCGGCGCGGACCGCAGGCCAGCTGGACGATCGTCGGCGACCCGGCGCAGAGCTCCTGGCCCGACCCGGACGAGGCACGCGCCGCGATGGACTCGATGCTGTCTCACCTGCAGCGGCACGCGTTCCGGCTGTCCACCAACTACCGGAACTCGGCCGAGATCTACTCGTTCGCCGGAGAGGTGATCCGGCAGTCCATCCCGGACGCGGACCTGCCGAACGCGGTCCGCAGTACCGGGGTGGAGCCGGAGCACCGGGTCTTCGACGCGGGCAAGGTCTCAGAGGCGGCCGGTGACGCGGCCGTCGAGTTGCTGCAGCTGGTCGAGGGCACCGTCGGCGTCATCGTGCCGCCGGCGCTCCGTCCGGTCGTCGACCCGGTCCTCGCCGAGCTGAACGACCCACGGGTGATCGCGGTCAGCCCGCTCGACTCGAAGGGCCTCGAGTACGACGCCGTGGTCGTCGTCGAACCGGACCGGATCGTCAGCGACACACTGGGCGGCGTACGGGCGCTCTACGTGGTCCTCACCCGCGCCACCCAGCGCATGATCACCGTCAACAGCACGACCCGCTGGCTGCCCTCTTAACGCTGCTCAGGCGCGTGGTACGACGTACGACACCAAGTCGGCGTCGTTGGCCGAGAGGTCGGCCCAGCGGGTGGTGAGGTGCAGGATCGCGAGACCCGTGGTCGGGTACTTCTGGGTGAGCTCGACGCGCTCCGGACTGGTGCCGTCCAGGGCGAGCTCGTCGGCGAGCCACGGGATGCCCGGCGCGTGGCCGACGACGACCACGGTGCGGGCCTCCGCCGGGGCCTCGTGGATGACGTCCAGGATGCCGTCGGTGTCGGCGTTGTAGATGCGCTTGTCGTACCAGACGTCCTTGGCGCCGACACCGGCCTCGGCGACGTACTTCCAGGTCTCGCGGGTGCGCTTCGACGGCGAGCACAGGACCAGGTCCGCTTCGATGCCCTGGGCAACGAGGTGCCGCCCGGCGGCGCCCGCGTCGGCCCGCCCGCGCTCGGCCAGCGGCCGCTCGAGATCAGGCATCGTCTCGGGCGGCACCGCCTTGGCGTGCCGAAGCAGGACGAGCGTACGGTCGATCAACAGGTCCGACGGGTCAGCCATTGCGTCAGGATACGACGGACGCCTTGAGGTTGCGGAACACCTGCCGGGTCGCGGTGGATCTGTTCAGGGTGATGAAGTGGATGCCGGGTGCGCCGCCGGCCAGCAGGCGCTCGCACAGCTCGGTCGCGATCTCGACGCCGACCTCGCGGACGGCGGCCGGGTCGTCTTCGACGGCGTGCAGCCGGTCGGTGACCGCGGCCGGCAGCGCCATACCGGTGAGGTCGGCCATCCGCTGGATCTGCTTGATGTTCGTGACCGGCATGATGCCGGGCAGTACCGGGATGTCGCAGCCGAGCGCGGCGGCCCGGTCGACGAGCCGGAAGTAGTCGTCGGCGCCGAAGAACATCTGCGTGATGGCGTAGTCGGCGCCGGCCTGGGCCTTCGCGGCGAGCACCTGCGCGTCCGCCTCGAGCGAGGTCGCTTCCGGGTGCTTGTCCGGGAACGCGGCGACACCGACGCAGAAGTCACCCAGCGACCGGATCAACTCGACCAGCTCGATGGCGTGGTTGAGGCCCTCGGGGTGCGCGACCCAGGGCTGGTTCGGCCCGCCCGGCGGGTCGCCGCGGAGCGCGAGCATGTTCCGGACGCCGGATCCGGCGTACGCGCCGATCACGGAACGCAGCTCGTCGCGGGAGTGCGCGACGCAGGTCAGGTGCCCGAGCGGTGTCAGCGACGTGTCCTGCGCGACCCGCTCGGTGACCCGGATCGTGCCGTCCCGCGTCGTCCCGCCGGCGCCGTACGTGATCGAGACGAAGGTCGGCCGCAGCTGCTCGATCTCGCGGATCGACCGCCACAGCACCTCCTCCGCCTCGGGGGTCTTCGGTGGGAAGAACTCGAACGAGAAGGACCGGTCTCCGGATGCCAGCAGCTCGCGGATGGTCGGCGCACCGCCGGGAAGCGTCGAAGGAAGACCGTTCGCCATGACGTCAGGTTACCCGCGGTGGCCTCCTCCGTCTGCCCACCGACTACGCTCCGAGACGTGTATGGCGATGTGGACATCCCGGCCGAGATCCAGCGTGCACTGAGCGGCTTCCTCGACCGGCAGGAACAGCGGCTGACCGCCATCGGGCCGGAACTGGCCGAGCAGGTGCAGGCCGCGCGGGACGCGACCAGCGGCGGCAAGCGACTGCGTCCGTCCTTCTGCTACTGGGGTTTCCGGGCCGCGGGTGGCGACCCGGAGCAGCCGATCCTGACCGCCGCGGCGAGCCTGGAGATGCTGCACGTCAGCGCACTGGTGCACGACGACGTGATGGATTCCTCGGACGTACGGCGGGGCGCGCCGTCCGCGCATCGCCGGTTCGAGGCGCTGCAGCGGGAACGGTCCGCGAAGTCCGGGCACGGCGCGGATCCGGTCGGGTTCGGAGTCGGCGCCGCGATCCTGCTCGGGGACCTCTGTCTGATCTGGGCCGACGAGCTGCTGCACACGTCGGGCTTCGACGCGGCGGCGCTGGCCCGGGCGGAGCAGTACTTCGACGCCGTACGGGTCGAGGTGACGGCCGGGCAGTACCTCGACCTGCTGGCCCAGGCGAGCGGCGAGTCGGACATGGATCTGGCGTTGCGGGTGCTGCGGTACAAGTCGGCGACGTACACGATCGAGCGGCCGCTGCACGTCGGTGCGGCGTTGGGCGGCGGGAGCGCGGAGTTGATCTCGTCGCTGTCCGGGTACGGGCTGCCGCTGGGCGAGGCGTTCCAGTTGCGGGACGACCTGCTCGGGGTGTTCGGGGATCCGGCGGTGACGGGTAAGCCGGCCGGGGACGATCTGCGCGAAGGCAAGCGGACGGTCCTGATCGCGTACGCCGTCGACCACGCGTCAGAGATCCAGCTGGCCGAGTTCGACCGGCTCTTCGGGCGCCCGGACCTCGACGACGACGAGATCCAGCTGCTCCGCGAGATCCTTCAGGACTCCCGCGCCGTCCAGGCCTGCGAGGAGCTCATCACCGACCGCACCGAGGACGCACTCGACGCCCTCGACCAGGCCCCGCTGGCCGACGACCAGGCACGCAAGGCACTCACCGACCTGGCCGTCGCGGCGACGTCGCGGGTCGTGTAGCTACTGGTCCGCCAGCAGATTGATCAGGCGGAGGAGATCCGCGGTAGCGGGGAGGTTGCCGAGGATGATGACCTTGAGGACGGCTCGCTCCTCGTCGTAGATCGTCTCGGCCTTGAGGTGGACCGCCTCGGGCGCGTTCAGCGCGCCGTGGATGTGGGTGCTGAGGCGGTCGGCGGTGGCGCGGTCGACCGCGTCGATGTGGACGATGCTGGACGCCTCGACGTGCCGTGCGGAGCGGTCGACGTCGACGACGGCAGTCGGCGTACCGGTGAATTCCTCGAGGTCCTCGCGGGTGATCCGGTACTGCTTGCCGATCCGCACCGCCTTCAGCCGGCCGTCGCGGACGTAGTTGCGGATGGTGCGAACGTGCAGCCCCAGGCGGTTCGCGACCTGCTCCACCGAGTACAGCTCCTGGGCCATCCCATCAGCGTACGGCAGTTCCTTAGAATTCCCTATAAATAGTCGAATTAGGGTACTTAGGGTAATTTGAGCACATGCCACGGGTACACATCAGCGACACACCACTCGGCGACGAGAGCGACGCCGTACAGCTGATCGTCGACGCGCACTACGCACACGAGGCCGAGTGGATCGTGTTCACGCCGGAGCAGTTGGGGGACGCGTTCTTCGAGCTGAGCAGCGGACGGGCCGGCGCGATCACGCAGAAGTTCGTGATGTACCGGATGGGCCTGGCCGTCGTCGGCGACATCTCGGAGCGGGTCGCGGCGAGCAAGCCGCTGGCGGATTGGGTGCGGGAGAGCAACCGCGGCCGCAACCTGCTGTTCGCCGCGGATCTCGACGCTTTGAACGAGCAGCTAGAGGACCGGCAGTGAGCTCAGCAGGTCAGGCGTTTCCGTCTCGGCGATGAGAACCCGGAGCTGACCGGAGTTCGTGGTGTCCTCGGCGAAAATCTGTAGCGCGACGTCGACCGTGTCGTGGTCGTGGTCGAGCAGGTGCCGCAGCCCGGTCCACAGCACGACCTCGGGTGCACCCGTCGACCGGTCGCTGAGCGAGTCGGCCAGCGCGTCCCAGTTCCGGCCGAACCAGCGCGGCAGGTCGAACGCGGTCGCGCACAGGTCGAGAAACCCGGTCTTGTCGTGGATCTCGCCGGTGTCGAGCAGCACGAACCCGAAGCCTTCGTCCAGCGCGTCCCGGCGTACGGCGTCGGCACCTGGAGCGGCCGGCCAGCGATAGACACCAGGCCGCAACCCCTCCTCCAGCAGCGCCCGCAGCAGGCTCATGAAGTTCCCCCGTCTTCCGCGATCCGGCGGAAGGACTTGTAGTGGTCGTCCGTGTAATAACGCTCGCCGGCGTTGCCGGTCACGATGCGGCGGGCCCCGCGGTCCTTCTCCCCCGGCGTCTTCACGGTGTACTCGTGGTAGTAGCCGCGGTCGTGCTTCGGCAGGATCTTCTCCAGGTTGCCGAACACCACACCGTCCCGGCCGTACGGGTACGGCCCGCCCTGGTCGATCAGCTTCAGCGTGTCCTGGCCCTCCTTCGGCAGGTCCGCCACGGCGACGTACGCGAGACCGCTCGTCGGGTCGACGTCTGCCTTCTGGTCGGCCGCTTTCGTGTCCGCAGCGCAGCCGAACAGCGAGGCCGCCAGGGTGATCACCAGCATGGCGATCACCACGACCGCGACGATCCGCGCGGCCTTCGGGTTGTTGATCACCCGGCCACCCGCAGTCTCCGGCTGAACGCGGCGGCCGCCTCCCCCGGGTCGTCCGCCTCGGTGATCGCCCGTACGACGACCACGCGCGTGGCCCCCGCTTCCAGTACCTCGTCCAGCCGCTCCAGGTCGATGCCGCCGATCGCGAACCACGGCTTCGGCTGCTTGCGACCGGCCGCGTACGACACCAGGTCCAGACCGGCGGCCTGACGCCCCGGCTTGGTCGGCGTCGCCCAGGTCGGCCCGACGCAGAAGTAGTCCGACCCCACCTCGTCGACCGCGGCGTTCACCTGGCTGAACGTGTGCGTCGAGCGCCCCACGACCGGAGCAGGCCCGACGATCGCGCGGGCGGCGTGCACCGGCAGGTCACGCTGCCCCAGATGCAGTACGTCGGCGCCCGCCGCGAAGGCGATGTCAGCACGGTCGTTGACGGCCAGCAGCTTGCCGTGCCGCCGGCACGCGTCCGCGAACACCTCCAGCGCGGCCAGCTCGTCGGCAGCCTCCATGTCCTTCTGCCGGAGCTGCACGATGTCCACGCCACCGGCCAGCGCGGCGTCCAGGAACTGTTCGAGGTCACCCTGCTTCTCGCGCGCATCCGTGCACAGGTAGAGCCGGGCATCCGCGAGACGATCGGTGTGGTCGGTCACACCCCAAAGCCTGCCATGTCCCCCCAGAAGTAGGGTTGAGGGCATGCCTGATGTGGTGGTTGTCGGCGGCGGATTGATCGGTTTGGCGACCGCGTGGCGACTGGCCGCAGACGGTATCCAGGTGACGGTCTGTGACCCCACACCGGGCGCGCAGACCTCGAACGTCGCCGCCGGCATGCTCGCCCCGGTCACCGAGGTGGAGTACGGCGAGGACGACCTCCTGGCCCTCAACCTCGCGTCGGTGAACGCCTGGCCGACGTTCGCCGCCGAGCTCGAGGACCTGACGGGACAGCCCGCGGGCCTGCACCAGACCGGCACGCTGTCCGTCGCTTACGACGTGGACGACGCAGCAGCGCTCCGGAGGCTCGCCGACTACCAGCGGCGTCTCGGGCTCGAGGTAGAGGAGCTGTCCGGTCGTGACGCCCGCCGTCGCGAGCCTCTGCTCGCCACAGGTGTTTCCGGTGGCGTCTGGGTCCCCGGAGACCACTCCGTCGACAACAGGCAGGCCGTGGCCACGCTGCTCCGCGCCGTCGAGCTCTCCGGCGTACAGGTCATCCGCCAGCGCGTCACCCAGGTCATCACGTCCGGTACGACGGCACTCGGCGTACAGCTCGAGAACGGTGACACGGTGCACGCAGGTCACGTGATCGCGGCAACGGGGCCGTGGTCGTCGCAGCTGGACGGCGTACCCGAGGAGCTTCGTCCGCCGGTGCGTCCGGTGAAGGGTGAGGTACTGCGCTTGCGGGTCCCGGAGGCGTACCGCCCGGCACTCCAGCACACCGTACGCGCCACAGCCCGTGGCTTCTCGGTCTACCTCGTACCGCGACCGGGTGGCGAGCTGGTGGTCGGAGCCACCACCAGCGAGCTCGGGTACGACACGCGGGTGCTGGCGGGTGGCGTGTTCGCCCTGCTGCGTGACGCGCGGACCGTGCTGCCCATTACGGACGAGCTCGAGCTGGTGGAGGCACTCGCCGGCCTCCGCCCGGCGACCCCGGACAACGCGCCGATACTCGGCCCCTCCGGTCTGGATCGGTTGCTGTGGGCAACCGGCCACTACCGCAACGGCGTGCTGCTGACACCGGTCACCGCGCAGATCCTGGCTGACACCGTGCGGACAGGGACGTTGCCGGACCTCGGGAAGCCCTTCCTCGCCAGCCGGTTCGGGCACTGACTCACCGTTGCCCGCAGCAACCGGAAAGATTGTGAACGACAACAATGTAGTTCAGCCTTGAATTGTAACCTTTGCGTTACAGGCGTAACACCAACCCCATTCGCCACTGTTGTCACATCCGTACCAGCACATACGGTCAGGTGACGTTCACACGGGGAGTTGGTTGCGATGCGCAACGTCGTACGGATTTTGAGCGGCCTGGCCGTGCCGGTGCTGACCGCGGCGGTGATCACCGCCGGTGCGCCCGGCTTCGGCGCGTACAAGGTCAAGGAGGGTGACACCCTCAGTCACATCGCCGGCCGGTACGGCACGACGGTGTCGACCCTGGTCGCGCTGAACAAGCTGCCCGGCAACGGCAACGCGATCTACGCCGGCGAGGTGCTCAAGGTCCCAGGCAAGGGAGCAGGCAAGGGGTCGTCGAAGACCACCGCCAAGACGCCGGCGAAACGCTCCCAGCTCGGCCGGGTGACGTACGTCGTGAAGCCCGGCGACACCGTTTCCGGGATCGCGAAGCGCTTCAAGTGCTCGCAGGCCAACCTGCTCGCCGCGAACGGGCTGAAGTCCGGCGCCCGGATCTACGCCGGCAAGCCGCTGCAGGTGCCGGTGAAGGTGCGCTCCAAGGCCAGGAAGGACAACACGTTCGCGGGGCGCACGTACGCCGACCACATCGTCGCCGCGGCCAACCGGAACCGGGCCACGCTGAAGAAGCGCAAGCTGCCGACCCGGACCCAGATGCGCGCCCTGATCGTCAGCACCGCGAAACGGTACGGCGTCGACCCGGAGCTGGCGCTCGCGGTCAGCTGGCAGGAGTCCGGCTGGAAGCAGCGGGTCGTCTCCCCCGCGAACGCGATCGGCGCGATGCAGGTGATCCCGTCGACCGGCCGGTTCGCCTCCAAGCTCGTCGGCCGCGACCTGGACCTGCTGAAACCCCGCGACAACGTCACCGCCGGCGTCGTCCTGCTGAGCCGCCTGACCGGCGCCGCCAAGCTCGACATCGCGGTGGCCGGCTACTACCAGGGCCTCGGCGGCGTGAAGAAGAACGGCATGTACGCCGACACCAAGCTCTACGTGAAGAACGTCCTGCGGATCCAGGCGCAGCTGGAACGCGGGTGGGACCCCCTGCGGTGAGCCTGAGCCAGTCACGCTGAGCGGTTATCTACACTCTCTGCAGAACGGTTTGGGGAGAGGCGGCTCACCGCAAGTGACGGACGACGTGGACACGCAGGTCAGCGACCGCCTCGTCGGGCGCGTGCTCGACGGTCGGTACCGCGTGGGCGCGCGCGTCGCCAAGGGCGGTATGGCCACTGTCTACGAGGCGCTGGACATGCGGCTGGACCGGACCGTCGCGCTCAAGGTGATGCACGACGGGCTCGGCGACGACGCCCAGTTCACCCGCCGGTTCGTGGCCGAGGCCCGCGCCGCCGCCCGCCTCTCGAACCCGAACGTGGTGGCTGTCTTCGACCAGGGCGACGACGACGGCACGCTGTTCCTGGCGATGGAGTACGTCCGCGGCCGCACACTGCGGGACGTCATCCGCGAGGAAGCACCACTGTCCCCCGCCCGCGCGCTCGACCTGCTGACGCCGGTCCTGTCCGCGCTGTCGGCAGCACACGACGCCGGCATCGTGCACCGCGACATCAAGCCGGAGAACGTCCTGATCTCCGACAAGGGCGCGGTGAAGGTCGCCGACTTCGGTCTGGCGCGTGCGGTGAGCGCGAGCGGCAACACGGCCACCCAGGGACTCCTGATGGGCACCGTGTCGTACCTGGCGCCGGAGCTGGTCACGGACGGCAGTGCGGACGCCCGCTCGGACGTGTACTCGGCCGGCATCGTCCTGTACGAGATGCTCACCGGCAACAAGCCGCACTCCGGCGACACCCCGATCCAGGTCGCCTACGCCCACGTCCACGCCGACGTACCCCCGCCGTCGCTGGAGCAGCCGAGCATCCCGCCGTACGTCGATGCGCTCGTGCAGCGCGCGACCGCGCGGGACCGGGACCTGCGGCCGACCGACGCGCGAGTGTTCAGCCGGCAGGTGCACCGGGTGCGCAGCGCACTCGACGAAGGGTTGCCGGACGACCCTGAGCTGACCGGTGACCTGACGGTGCCGATTCACCAGATCCGGCAGGACAGCGGGTACGACGACGGCTACACGCGCGGCGAGGCCTCAGGTGAGATCAGGCACGACACCATCGTCGTACCGGTGGAGCACGGCCGGCCCACCGGCGCTCCGGCCAAGACACCGCCTCCGACGAAGGCACCGCCACAGAGGCAGCGCAGGTCGCGTGGCCCGATCGCACTGATCGCGATCGTCGCCGCCGCGATCGCGATCGGCACCGGAGCCTGGTACTACGGGATTCAGCGCTACACCACCACACCCAGCCTGGTGGGCCTGGAGCCCGCCGCCGCGACGGCCAGGGCGCAGGAGTCCGGTCTGCACACCACCCTGGACAACCAGGACTACTCGGAGGACGTGAAGGCGGGTCTGATCATCCGCACCGACCCGAAGGCGGGCGACCGGATCCGGAAGGACGGTGAGATCGGTCTCACCGTCTCCAAGGGCCCGGAGCGGTACCGCGTGCCGCAGCTCGTCGGTCTGCAACTGGACGCGGCACAGCAGGCGCTGTCGCCGATCAAGCTGATCACCGGGCAGATCATCGAGCAGTACAACGAGACCGTGCCGCAGGGCAAGGTGATCGCGATCAGCCCGAAGTTCAACACGGTCGTGAAACCAGGCACCTCGGTGAACTTCGCGGTCAGCAAGGGCAAACGGCCGATCACCGTCCCGGATCTGACCGGCAAGTCCTACCGCGAGGCGAACAAGACCTTGCGCAACCTCGGGTTCGTCGTCGGGCGCAGCACGCAGTACGACGAGAAGGTGGCCGAGGGCAAGGTGATCAGCCAGAGCCCGAACAACGGCACGCTCTTCGCCAAGGACAAGGTCTCGCTGGTCGTGTCGCTCGGCCCGCCGCTGGTCGAGGTACCGGACGTGAAGAAGAAGACCACCGCCGAGGCGCAGAAGATCCTCGGCGACGCCGGCTTCAAGGTGACCGTGCAGAAGGCGCCGTTCAACCTCGGCCTCAACATCGTCGCCGCCCAGAGCCCCGGCGGCGGACGGAAGGTCAAACCCGGCAGCACGATCGTGATCACCGTGCTCTGATTTCGCTTACCCGCAGGCGATCTGATCTGATGTCCGGCGTGAACCACCCGCGTCTTGCCGTGCTGGCCCTGCTGTCGGTTGCGGCGGCCTGGGGGTCGACGTTCTTCCTGACCAAGGACCTGCTCACCAGGATGGACGTCGCCGACTACCTGGCGTTGCGGTTCCTGATCGCTTCGGTCGCGTTGATCCTGGTGCACCCGCCCGCGATCGCGCGGCTCAGTCGCCTCGACCGCGGCCGCGCCGTTGCCCTCGGCATCACGTACGGCATCGCCCAGCTCCTCCAGACCGAGGGCCTGCGGCACACCTCGGCCAGCGTGTCCGGCTTCGTCACCGGCATGTACGTCGTCTTCACCCCGCTGCTCGGCGCCGTGATCCTGCGGCACAAGATCGGCCGCTGGGCCTGGATCGCCGTGATCCTCGCCACGACCGGTCTCGGCGTACTGTCGTTGCGGGGCCTCAGCCTCGGCCACGGCGAGCTGCTGACGCTGGCGTCCGCCGGCCTCTACGCGCTGCACATCATCGGCCTGGGCGCCTGGTCGACCTCGAGGAACGCGTTCGGCCTGTCGTCACTGCAGATGATCGTGATCACCTGCGTCTGCGCGATCGGCGCCCTGCCCGGCGGGTTCTCGGCGCCTTCCACGGGCCGTGACTGGGTGGCCGTGGTCTACATGGCACTGGTCGCGGGGGCCCTCGCGCTGATCGTCCAAACGTGGGCGCAGGCACACCTGACTCCCACTCGGGCGGCGATTGCCATGACAATGGAGCCAGTGTTCGCGTCGGGGTTCGCGGTGCTGTTCGGCTCCGACAGCCTCACCTGGCGGATGCTGGTCGGCGGCGCACTGGTGGTGTCGGCCATGTACCTGGTCGAGCTGGCGCCACGGCGAAAGTTCGAGGCGGAAGTGCAGCACCTGGCCCAGTAGTTTTTGCTCAGGAGGGGGGACCATGCGGCCGAGCCGACGGCGCGATCGGTGGTTCCCTAACGTCGTGATCGCGCTGGTGCTGCTGGCGCTGGCCGGCGGGACCGTCAGCAACCTGGTGCGCAATCCGCAGCCCCGGCTGGTCGCCGAAGGCGTTCCGGGTCGCTTGGCCCCGCCCGGCGGCGCCTCGGCGGGCAGCGGGAAGTACGACGACCTGGTCCGGCACGCCCTGGCCGACCTCGACGCACTCACCGTCCAGAACGACCCACCGCCTGACCGGCAAACCGTCCCGGACGACACCAAGCTCCCGGACGACACGACGCTGCCGGGTGCTGCCACGCCGCCGGACACCACCACGCTGCCGGGCGCCGCCGTACCGAGCGGTGTGACCCTGGCGGGCTGGAACGGTCCTTGGCGGTTCGTCTGGCCACGCGACGTGTCGTTCGTCGCGGTCGCCCGCTGCGCCGTCGGCCAGTACGACAAGGCGTACCAGGTGCTGTCGTTCCTGAACAGCATCCGCCCGTCGACCGGCCGCTGGGAGGCCCGCTACACCGGCACGGGCGGCCACCTCGAAGACGCCCGGGCACCCCAAGTGGACGGCGCGGGCTGGGTCATCTGGGCGACCTGGTTCTGCCGCGCGGGCAACCGGTACTGGGATCTCGTCCGCGAGTCCGCGGACCAGATCGTCGGCGAGCTCGGTCCGGACGGCCTCCCGGCGAGCTCATCCGACTATTGGGAAAGGCCCGAGAAAGAGGTCACACTGGGCACGGTCGCTCCCCTGCTGACCGGCCTCCGCAGCGCGATCCGCGTCGCCACCGACCTGCGCCACACAACCGACGCCGACCGCTGGCGCACGGCGCTCGACCGACTGTCGGCGGCAACCGACCGCGCCTTCGCGCCCGACTACCCCCGGACGCCGGCGCGCGCCACCAGCTTCGTCGAACCAGGTGTCGAACCGATCAGCATCGGCGGCGGCGCCGACGCAATCGTCACGGTGCTGGGTCCACCGTTCGCGCCGGGCAGTCCTGAGGTATCGGCGGCGATCGACCGCGCACACGGCGTACTCACACAGCCCAACGGCGGTGTGACGCCTGGAGAGTCCTGGCGTGCGGACGGGGTGTCCTGGACGCCTCAGACCGCGTTGTTCGCACTGAGCGCTGCAGCCCGGGGAGACCGCTCCACGGCCGAGACCCTCCTCACCTGGCTGGACCAGCACCGGACCCGTACCGGTGCGCTGCCCGAGAAGGTCAACCGGGACCTGGAGCCGGCCGGCGAGGCACCACTCGCGTGGACTGCCGCATTGGTGATTCTCGCCGACACCGCTCTCCGGAACCCGCTACCAGTCCCGTAGCTAGCAGATCTCCATCACATCGTGCGTGGGCGCGTCCGGTCGCGCCGTACTCGTCTTACTCGAGTAGAAGAACGCCGTGGACGAGATGTCGTCCTGTAGCGGCAGGTAGCGTCCGCCGGAGCGCCAGCCGAGCGCCTGTACGTCGACGCGCAGCCGCTCCTTGAAGCGGATCGGATCTGGCAGGTGGAAGCGGTACATGCCGAAGCGCTGCTGGCTCTGGTACTGCCCGTCCGGCCGGATCACCTGCGGCATACCGAGGTACGGCGTACTGAACTCGGTGTACCCGCCCAGATGGGGTACGTCGAAGTTCCACGCGCCACCGAAGTAGTCCTCGGTCCCTGTGCCGCAGATGGTCGGGAACTCGTCGTCACCGTCCAGGTAGAACTTCACCTCGCCCTCACCCCACCAACCGGTGCTGTTGACGCCCCAGGCCAGGTAGGTGCCGACGTAATGCCCCGGGCCCTCCACGCCGTCCAGCAGCGTGTGCACGGTCTTGGAAGGCAGCGGGTTACTGCGACGCCACTGCGCGTGCAGGTACGCCGACTTGTCCGGCACAGCACCCAGCCAGTAGTCCACCTGGAAGTACACGACCACCGGCTCGTCGTGCGTGTTCTCAATGGTCAGCTGCGCCTGGGACTGGAACGGCATCTCCCAGTAGCAGTTGAACCCGCCGTTGGGGTTCACCGCGACCGGCAGCGAGCTCACCTGGGCGAACTTGCCCCAGCCGGAGCAGAAGAAGTCGCCGACCGGCGTCTCGATCGCGGGCGCGGCGTCGCCGTCCCAGAACGCCCGCAGTACCAGCCGGCGCCAGTGGTCGACGTGCGTGGTCAGCCAGATGTGCGTGATGCAGCCGGACCCGGCGATGTCGGCGAGTGTCACGGTCTCCCCCGGCGCGATCTCGATCGACGGCGAGACCTTCCAGCCCTGGCCGAGGTCGCGGGCCGCGTGCGCGCCGGTCCCCTCGGTCCGCCGCCCACCCTGACCGGGCTCGCCGGTCGGGTTCTCCGCACTGATGGAGCGCGACTCGACGTCGGCGAGCGCACTGATGCCGGTGAGGTTCCCAAGAGTCATACCCGCGACCTTAGGCCCCACTCGGTCCGCTGAGAAATCGATTGCCCATCAACTGGACCCGCCGCCCTCACCACGACTGCCCGCGTTATGTGGGCGCTTATATTCAGCGTGGGTTATATTGCTGGGATGGACAGTCGGCGCGGGACGGTCTTCACGACCGGCGACGGACGGACGGCGATCAGGTTCGAGCGGCTGCTGCGCTATCCGCCGGAGCAGGTGTGGAAGGCGATCACCGATCCTGGGCGGCTGTCCGCGTGGTTCCCCGCCGTGGTGGACCTGGATCGTCCGGTCGGGAGTGAGCTGTACTTCGCGGTGACAGCGGAACAGCAGCGGAGGTACGGGATGGCGGACGACCCGGACCGCAAGCCGAACGGGCGCCTGCTGCGGAGCGAGCCGCCGACTGTGCTGGAGTACGAATGGGCCGGCGAGATCCTCACCTGGGAGATCTCTCCCAGCCCGGCGGGCAGCCGGCTGGTGTTCACCAACGTCCTGTCCGATCCTGAGGCCGCTGGACCTGCGGCGGCGGGCTGGGAGGCAGGGCTGGAGGTCGTCGAGGCTCAGCTCGACGGCACGCCTGTCACCTGGGACCCGCTCGCACGGGCCGAGGAGTTGGCCGCGGCCTACGAATAGCAGGGTTCAGCAGGGGCGGATCTTGGCGTCCAGGCCGTGGGTGAAGGAGAGGCAGGCCCAGGGGCGGCCCTGGTCGCGCTTGGCGCGGATGACGAGGGGGAAGGCGTCCGCGCCGCGTACCTGCGGGTTCTTCTCCGTCGGCAAGGTTCCGACCGCTCCCCCGCGTGCCTCGGCCGCGGCTTGGACGTCCGCGACCGACACCGCACTCTGGGCCTTCTTCTGCGCCGCGTTCTTCGCGTCGGTCGCGACCTGGAGCGCGAAGTCGATCTCCGGCGGCTTCGACCACGTCGTCTGCGACACCGGGATGATCAGCCCGAACATCCCCAGCCCGACCCCCGTCACGATCTGCCGCAGCCGCCGGGTCTGGTCGGTGGCCAGGAGCGCGGCGCAGCACACCGCGAGCAGGGCGGTGAGGCCACGGAGGAACCAGTGCCGATCGAGCCGGCTGTCGACCGCGAGCCCGGCCGCGGCGGCGATCACCAAACAGAGCCCGGCCGCACCCAGCGCCCGAGCCCGCGGAGACAGAGATTGCATGCCGCAGACGATAGACGCTGAGCCGTTCGTCGCACGGTAGTGGCCGTTGGGCGCGGGACTCGCCGGTCAGGTTCGTGTGACTCGGACGGTGCTGGCAGATTCGGAGGGGTCCCACCGCCCCCTAGGGATTGGATCCACTGACGTGACCGAGAACCCTGGTTCCTGGAGCATTTCGCGGCGGCGCGCGCTGCAACTCGGCGGAGGTGCTGCCGCCGTCGGCGCCGTACAACTTCCGGCAGCGCCTGCTGATGCCGCGGAGGCCTCGACTGCCCGGCAGGCTGTGCTCACCGAGGGCACGAACCTGATGGTGTCGGTGTCGCCGGACGGGAAGTGGCTGGCGTCCGATCTGGTGACGGCGATCTGGGTGACGCCGGCCGCGGGCGGTACGTCGCGCCGGCTCACCGACGACCTGCAGGATGCGACCCGTCCGCGCTGGTCCCCGGACGGGCGGTCGATCGTGTTCCAGTCGTACCGCGACGGAAACTTCCACCTCTGGTCGATCCGGCCCGACGGAACCGGCCTGCGGCAGTTGACCAGCGGCCGGTACGACCACCGCGAGCCGCACTTCACGCCCGACGGCCGCTCGATCGTCTTCTCGTCCGACCGCGGCGGCTTCGGCGACGGCGGTAACACCGCCGGCAGCTACGGCATCCACCGCCTCGATCTCGCAAGCGGAGCGATCGTCGCGCTCACCGACGAAACCAGCGAGGAAGCCGAGCCGACCGTTTCCGCCGACGGCCGGAAGATCGCCTTCACCGTCGACACCGGCTCGATCGTCGAACTCGATCTCGCCTCCGGTGTCCGCACGACGATTGTCAACAATCAGACCGGTATCACGCTGTTCGGCCCGTCGTACTCCCCCGACGGAAGACTCGCCTACGTTCGCCTGACCGGCCCGTCCTGCGATCTGATTGTCGACAATCATCAAGTCACCAATGGACAGGACGTCTTCGCGGTCCCGTCGTCCTGGGCGTCGACGGACCTCTTCTACACGGCCGACGGCAAGGTCCACCGCTACCGGGCCGACGGCGGGCACAGCGTCGTACCGTTCGCGGCGACGGTTCCCGTGACGTCGCGGCGCCCGCGACCGAAGGCTCCTGATCTGGAGTCGACGGGTAAGCGAGCGGTCCACGGGATCGCGAGCCCGACCGCGTCGCCGGACGGGAAATGGATCGCGTTCCGCGCGTTGAACGCGCTCTGGCTGGCACCGACCGACGGCAGAACCCAACCCCGCAAAGTGGTTGCCGACGGCTACTTCAATTCCGACCCGGACTTCTCGCCCGACGGCAAGAAGTTGCTCTACGCAAGCGATCGCGACGGTACGGCGGACCTGTGGCTGCACGACCTGGCCACTGGTACGGGCACCAAGCTGTCGGGTCTCCCGGGCGCCCAGACCGCGCCACGGTTCGCGCCCGACGGGCAGCGGATCGCCTACCAGGACCAGGACGGTATCGCCTGGGTTCTCGACCTCGCGTCGGGCGAGGTCCGCCAGCTCACGCCGACGCTGTTCCAGCCCGGCCGGGTCAGCTGGTCGCGCGACGGCAAGACAATCGTCATCGCTGCGGTGAAGCCGTTCTCCAAGCGCTTCCGCGAGGGCACCAGTCAACTGCTGTACGTCGATGTCGCGTCGACAGCGCTCGAGTACGTCGAGCCGATGCCGTTCCGCTCGCTGGCCACCCGCGGCGACGACGGCCCCGTGTTCTCACCTGACGGCAAGCACCTGGCGTTCGTGGTGGAGAGCCTGCTGTACGTCGCACCGGTCGACGCGCGCGGCCGCTTCACCGGGGAGCCGCGTGCGGTCACGAACGAAGTGACGGACTCCCCCGTGTGGCTGGACAACGACACGTTGCTCTACCTCAACAACGGACGGTTGCGCACGACAACCGGCCGGACGATCAAGCTCGACCTTCAGTACCGGCGGGCGACCGTCAACCAGCACGTCACGATCCACGCCGGCGCGTTGTGGGACGGGCGGGCAGCCACGCTGCGCAAGAACGTCGACGTGGTCGTCGACGGTGCGCGCATCGCAGCCGTACGCCCGCACACCGGCCGCGCCGACATCGACGCGTCGGACCTGACCGTGATGCCCGGGTTGATCGACGCGCACAACCACTGGCATCTGCGCGGGCGAGCGTGGGGCGCGCGGCAGGGCAACCTGTGGCTGGCGTACGGGATCACCACTACGCGCTCTCCGGGAGATCCGGCGTACCAGATGCAGGAGACGCGAGAGGCGCTCGCCAACGGGTCCTTGCGCGGACCGCGGTACTTCGCCACGGGTGAGGCGATCGACGGATCGCGGGTGTACTACAACTTCATGCGGCCGACGTTGTCGGTGCGGCAGCTCGGTCTGGAGCTCGATCGGGTCGAAGGACTGGCGTACGACCTGGTGAAGACGTACGTGCGGCTACCGATCGAGTACCAGCGGCGGGCGATTGCCCACGTGCACCGGCTCGGGCTGCAGCTGTCGTCGCACTACCTCTATCCCGCGGAGCATCTCGGGATGGACGGTATGGAGCACACCGGCGCGACCAACCGGCTCGGGTACTCGCACACGGTCAGCCGGCTGGGACGCGCGTACGCCGACGTGGTCACGCTGTTCACGCGGGCCGGACTGTCCGTGACACCGACGCTCTTCAACTCGACGATGGCCCACGTCGACGATCCGTCCCTGCTCACGGACCGCCGTACGACGACGCTGTATCCGTCCTGGGAGTACAACGCGCTGGTCACCGAGGTGAACACCGCGAAGGGCCCGGCCGGCGTGACCACGCGCGAACTGCTGCGCGGCAACGTCGACATGGTGCTGCGCATCCACCGCGGCGGCGGGCTGGTGATCTCGGGCACCGACACTCCGCTCGACAACATGGCCGTGTCGCTGCACGCCAACCTCCGGTCGATGGTCGCGGGCGGCTTCACGCCGTACGAGGCCCTCACCACCGCCACGCACAACCCCGCGAAATGGCTCGCCCTGGACGACAAGCTCGGCGTCATCAAACCGGGAGCCCAGGCCGACCTGTCCTTCGTCACCGGAGACCCACTCGCCGACATCCGCGCAGCCGCCGCCGTCCAACAGGTGATGATCGCCGGCAACCTCCACACCGTCGACGATCTACTCCAGCCGTACGCCGACAGCACCCGCCGCCGGCCCGCCGTCCACACCGCCAACGCCCCACAGCCCTTGACCCGCACCCAAGCCCACGCACACAACACCCAGTACTGGTGGCACGAACCCGAATGGCTCCACCGAGCCTGCTGCGAGGGCTAGAAGATTGGGCGGTTTCGGTGTCGAGGATCTGCTGTCGACTTCGTCCTACGGGTATCAGACGAAGAAGGGGACTCCCATGACGATTCAGCAGATGCACAACGTCGGCATCGTTGTCGACGACCTGGCCGGAGCGGTCGCGTTCTTCAAGGAACTCGGTATGGAGCTCGAGGGTGAAGGCGCGATCGAGGGGCTGTGGGCGGACCAGGCCGTTGGACTGGACGGCGTTCGGTGTGATGTCGCGATGATGGTGACGCCGGACGGCCACGGGCGGCTCGAGCTGTCGCAGTATCACAGCCCCGCGCTGATCCCCGGCCCGCGGAATCAGCCGCACAACGTCCTCGGCACGCACCGCGTCATGTACGCCGTGGACGACCTCGACGACACCATCACCCGCCTGCGACGGCACGGCGGGGAGCTCGTCGGCGAGGTCGCGCAGTACGGCGACAGCGTCCGGCTCTGCTACTTCCGCGGGCCCGCGGGCATCATCGTCGGACTGTCGGAGTACAGCTGAGAGTCAGAAGGTGGTGGTGAGGTCCTGGATCTGGCCGGTCGCGGACGCGCGGTAGGCGGACTCGATGATGTCGATGACGTGGCGCGCGTGTTCGGCGGTGACGATCGAGGGCTTGCCGTCGCGGACCCAGTCGACGAGCTGCATGACGTCCTCGTACACGTGCTGCTCCTCGATCTCCCGGTGTACGCCGGTCACGTGCGGAAGCAGCGCCTGGTTCCCCGGTCCGCGGGGCGCCTGCTCGGACGGGTCGCGGCGGGGGAAGTCGAAAGGTTCGCCGTTGAGCAGCAGCCCGTCGATCGTCCCCGCCGTACCGTAGTAGGCGCCGCCGAACCCGCCGCGCATCCCGCCCGCGGCCGTCCCGGTCGCGACGCAGAACAGGTTGTCGCCGAAGTCGATCAGGATGACGGTGTTGTCGTCGGCATCGGTCCGTACGTCGCCGCGCACCGGGATCCGTACGCCGGACATCGCGGTCACGCGCCGCGCGGGCCCGAGGATCCCGGTCACGGAATGCAGCGCGTACACCGTCATGTCGTACAGCGGCCCGCCGCCGGGCTTGCGGAAGTACCACGACGGATCGATGTTCGACAGTACGTCGTTGCCGCCGCGCACGGACTCGTCCTCGTGGTACGTGCCGAACGCCGCGCCGCAGCTCACCCACGACAACGTCCCGATCGCACCCTCGGCGATCAGCTCCCGCGTCCGCACATGATGCGGCCGCAGCATCTCCCCCGGCGACGCGACGATGCGCAGATCGTTCTCCGCCGCGAGCTCGATCAGCTCGGTCGCCTCGGCGACGGTTACCGTCATGGTCTTGTTGAAGTGCACGTGCTTCCCGGCCTGCAACGCGAGCTTGCCCTGCTCGTAGTGCAACCCGATCGGCGAAGCGATCGTCACGGCGTCGACGTCGCCGCGCGCCAGCAGGTCCTCGTACTGCGTGAACGCCTGGCCGACTCCGAACTTGTCCGCCGCCGCCTCCGCCCGCCCCGGTACTGGGTCACAGACCGCGGCCAAGGCCACGCGCCCGGCCAGATCCGGCTGGCCCAGATGCGGAAGCAGCCCGCGAACCGAAATGCTCCCCGCGCCGACAACACCGATCCGCACAGAATCCGCCATACCGGCAATGCTATTGGCGATCGCCGAACCCTGCGGCGGCGCGCGTTTCTGCCTCAGACGCCGAGCTGGTCGTTGAGGACCTTGATGATCGGCCAGGCGCCGTCGGACCAGTTCGAGATGACTGTGTAGGTGATCGACGACGACGGCTTGTGCAGGCTGGCGAACGACACGCCCGCGTCGTACCCCTCCAGCCAGACACCGTCGCCGGTCGCGCGGAGGTGGAAGCCGAGGCCGTAGCGCCTGGACTCCTCCGGCCAGTCGCTGTGCGGTCGCACCATCTCGGCGACGTGCTCCGGCGAGACGATGCGTCCGGCGAAGAGCGCGTCCCAGAAGGTGCTGAGATCGGCGGCTGTCGAATAGATGCCGCCGTCGCCGCTGCCGAGCACGGGGAGATGGAACACGTTCGTTCGCAGGCCGTCGACGGAGAGGTAGCCCCGGGCGGCGCGGCCCGGGAGTTCGTCGGAGCGGAGGAATTCGGTGTCGGACATGCCCGCCGGTTCGCAGACGAGTGTGCGTACCAGCTGATGGAAGTCGGTGCCGCTCGCGCGTTCGGCGAGCAGGGCGAGGACGACGTACCCGCCGTTGTTGTAGGTGAACCGTTCGCCGGCCGGGGACACGGTCTGGTGCCCGTCCAGCACCTGGAGGAACTGCTCGGTCGTCGCGAGCTCGTGTACCGGTACCGGCATCACGTAGTCGGTGATGTCGCCTTCCTCGGGAAAGTAGTCGCCGATCCCGGAGCGGTGGGCGAGCAGATGCTCGATCGTCACGTCGTCGGCGATCAGGGGCAGATCCTTGCCGAGCAGTGAGCGGGCAGTTGTGTCGAGCTCCAAGGTCCCTTGCTCGACCAGACGCATCACCGTCAGCGCCGTCAGGCTCTTCGTCCCGCTTGCGGTCGCGAACTGGGTCTCGACCGTGTTGAGGATCCGATGCGCCCGGTCGGCGTACCCGTAGGCCGCGCAGAACTCCGTCGCGCCGGCCCGATCGACACGAACCACACCGGAGAACCCGGTGCGCTCAACCGCCCCCTCCACCACATCCCGCACGGCGCTGAAGCTATCAGTTGCGATGGGCGATGACTCGGGTCAGGCCGAGGGTTCGGCCGCCGTCGGTGTGGAGCATGCGAGCTTCTTCGCGTCCCGGCGTACCGCCGTCTTCGTCGCACGCCTCGTTCCACTGCAGCCAGTCCTGCCAGCCGTTCGGAAGCTGGTCGGCGACCTCGACGGTCACCAGGCCGGTCTTCTCCCAGTGCCGGCGCCACCAGGCGGGGCTGTGCCAGGCGCAGAAGTCCCATTTCCAGTACTCCGTGAGGTGCGGCGGCGGGAGCACCTCGTACTCGTCCACCGGACCGGGCTGAACGATGCCGATCCGGCCGCCAGGCTTCATGAACCGTGAGAAGTAGCCGATGTACAGGTCGTCGGTGCCGAAGTAGTGATAGGCGCCGATGCTGACTGCCGCATCGAAGAACCCCTCCGCGAACGGCAGCGCGTGCGCCTCGGAGTAGACCGGATGCACCCGGCCCTCCAGGCCCGCGTCGGCCACGTGCCGCAGGTTCTCCTCAGGCTTGACCCACAGATCGGTAGCCCACACCTCGACCCCGAACTCCTTGGCCAGAAAGACCGAACTCCGCGCCGTCCCACACCCCATGTCGAGCACCCGCATCCCGGGCTCGAGCGGCATCAACCCAACCAGCGCCTCCGCCTGCCACACCGGATTAGGCCCCATAGACCCATCAACCATCCACCGAGCCGAATACCCCGCCGCCCGCGGGTACCGCCCGTTCCGCAACCGCACCTCAAGCTCAGCATCATCCATGCGTCGCGAGTGTGCGCGCCCACGCACACCGAGGCAATCCATTTACGGCGTGATGGTCAGCTCCAACGACGCCAGCAGCCAACGGCCGCGCTCGGTGTACAGCGACACAGCCAACCCCCAGCCGACGTACCGTCCAACCACACCACCCGAGCCGTCAGACCGCGCACATCAGATCCCCGCCCCTGATCAGCACCTGCTCCTCCGCTGTCCGAACAGAAGCACAGCCGTCCGTGGTCACCCATATTTGCCTGGCTGGCCCGCGAACTTGGCTGGTCTGCCAGGGAAATTGGGGGTTCTGCACCTTGGACGTGGGTGTAGAACCCCTGAATTGGTGGGTCAACCAGGCAAATGCGGAGAAGCCGGTTGCCTAGTGCGGCTACGTCGGTGTCAGGGTGTTGAGGGCCAAGGCGACCCGCGAGGGACCTGCTTCAGAGGCAGCGTTCTGGTGCGATCGTGCTCGTGGGTTCGGGTCCGGACGGTTGTCCCGCTGAGCTGTCGTTGCTCTAGGTTGGGCGGGGTGCCGATGATTGAGGTGTCTGGGCTGGTCAAGGAGTTTCGGAAGCCTCAGGTGACGGCTGGCCGACTCGCCGGTGTCCGGCAACTGTGGGCTCCGCGGCGCGTCGTGCGTGCGGTCGACCAGGTCAGTTTCTCCGTCGATCGCGGGGAGATGGTCGGCTATCTGGGCGCCAACGGCGCCGGCAAGTCCACGACCATCAAGATGCTCACCGGGATTGTGGTGCCCACCTCGGGTACGGTGCGGGTCGACGGTGTGGTGCCCTGGGCTCATCGCCGGAAGCACGCTCACAACATCGGGGTCGTCTTCGGGCAGAAGACCCAGCTCTGGTTTGACCTGCCGCTTCGCGTCTCGCTGGAAACCATTCGAGATCTCTATCGGGTCGGCCCGGCCGAGTACGCCGCCCGGATCGACGAGTTCGACGAGGTCCTGCAGATCAAGGACTTCCTGGACACGCCGATCCGGTCCCTGTCACTGGGACAGCGGATGCGTGGCGATCTGGCGGGAGCCATGCTGCACCGCCCTCAGGTGCTGTACCTGGACGAACCCACGGTCGGTCTGGATGTGGTCGCGAAGCAAGCCCTCCGGGACTTCATAGCGGAGCAGAACCGGGTTCACGCCACCACCGTGATGATCACCACGCACGACATGGACGACATCGAGCAGCTGTGCCGGCGCATCGTGATGATCGACAGTGGGCGTGTGGTCTACGACGGCGATCTCAAGACCCTGAAACGCCGTTACCTACCCTTCCGCGAGGTGGTGATCACTCCGGCAGAGGGCGCGGACCCGACATCCGTCCGAGCGGAGCACGCCGATCGGACGGAGAACTCCGACGGCACGATCTCCCTTCGCTTCGATCCGGAACGGACCAGTGCCGCGGCCGTGATCGCTCAGGCCACATCGGTCGCCGAGATCGCCGATCTACACGTCAACGAGCCCCAGTTAGAGGACGTCGTACGGCTGATCTACGCCGAGGCCGAGCGGTGACCGGGGCGTCCCGCGCCCCGCGATCCGAACGACCTGCCTGGGTCACGCCGTGGTCGATGATTCGGCTCGGTTCGCGGAGCGCGTTGTTCTTCCGAGCGAATGTCGCACTTTCCATGGTCTCGGTCGCCCTGCAAACAGTCCTGCTCGTGACGGTTTGGCGTGCTGTCTACACCAATCGGACCGCGGTCGCAGGAATCAGCGAATCCGATGCGGTGAGCTATGCGGTGATCGCGATGCTGCTGTGGCATGTCGCGCTGCCTTGGCAACTGTCGTCGATCCCCGAACGGGTGCGTGAGGGGACCGTCGCGACCGACCTCATCCGTCCCGTCGGCGTGGTGGGCCAGAGCCTCCTGCAATCCGTCGGAGGAACTGTCGGCGCCATCCCCGGAGTACTGGTCGGCCTGGCCATCGCCCTCGCGCTGGGAGGGCTGACGCCGCCGGCGAGCGGGGCTGCGCTCTTGGGATTTCTCCTCACTGCGACGCTCGGCTGGTTGCTCGCCGCGTTGCTGAATCTCGCCGTCTCGATGGTGGCGTTCTGGACCACCGATACGCGCGGACCGTTCTACGTCTACCGAGCCATCGCCAGCTTTGCCTCCGGCGCTCTAGTCCCGTTGTGGTTCATCCCTGCGTGGCTGCACCCGTTTCTCGACGCGCTGCCGTTCGGACTGCAGGTCTTCGCGCCGCTGCAGCTCTGGCAGGGGCAGGATCCGTTCGGCGGGCTCGGGGGCGTCCTCGCGGCCCAGCTCGGTTGGCTGGCGGGTGCCACAGCGATCGTCGCCCTGGTGACCTGGCGTGCCCTGCGCAAGGTGGTGATCAACGGTGGCTGACCTGATCCGGGACTTCCGCATCCTGCTGCGCGTGGCGTGGCTGACCGAGCTCGAGCACAAGGCCAATCTCTTCATCTCGGTCATCGGCGCGCTGGCGTTCAACGCCGGACAGCTGCTCTTCATCGGCGTGCTGCTGCACGCCTTCGGATCCATCGGTGGCTGGACTCCGGCCGAGGTGATCGTGCTGTTCGGCATCCGAATGGCCAGTCACAGCGTATACGCCTTCTTCTTCCGCAGGACGATCGATGTCGACCTGGTCGTTCACACGGGAGAGTTCGACCGCTATCTCCTGCGTCCGACGAGTCCGTTCCTGCAATTGCTGATGCGACGCTTCAACCTGCAGCAGATCGGCGACGTGATCATTGCCGGTGTGATCCTCGCGCTGGTCCTGCCTCGGGCCTCGATCACCTGGCATCCGCTCCTGGTGCTGTGGCTTGCCCTGGCGATCGCCGCGGGTGGGATGCTGGAGGGCGGGCTCCAACTGGCACGCGGCGCCCTGGCGTTCCGGTTGCGGAACACGCAGTCGCTGACGGGTCTGATCGACGCCGTCTTCGGCACCTACGGCAACTTCCCACTGCAGATCTTCGGGCCGGTCGGAGCTGTCCTGTTCACGGCCCCCTTGCCGCTGGCCTTCGTGGCGTGGATTCCAGCCGCCATGGTCACCGGGCGGGTGGACTCGCTGTGGTTTCCAGCGTGGCTGGGATGGCTCAGTCCAGCGGTTGGAGTGGCCTGCATGGCAGCGAGCATCGCCTTCTTCACCCGCCAGTCCCGGCACTACTCCAGCCCCGGCTCCTGACTCAGAACGGGAGTTTGGGTTGGGGTGGGGCGTGGGTGGGGTCTACGCCGTCGAAGAGGCTGCTGACGGATTCGCCGTCGTGGATTCGGTTGATGGCTTCGGCGAAGAGGCCGGCTACGGACGTGACTTGGAGGTCGGGGAAACCGGTGGGGCGGGGGACGGTGTCGGTGCTGATGACTTCGGTGATGGAGGGGTGCGACCGCAAGCGGTCGACGGCGGGGCCGGCGAACAGGCCGTGGGTGCAGGCGACGGCGGCCGAGGTGCAGCCGCGGTCCTTCAGGCGGTCCAGGAGTTCGATGATGGAGCCGCCGGTGGCGATCTCGTCGTCGAGCACGATGGCTCGCTTGCCGGAGACGTCGCCGACGATGGTGTCGATGACCACGCGGTCGTCGGCGAGGCGTTGCTTGCTGCCGGCCGCGACCGGCAGGCCGAGCAGCCGGGCGAACTGGGTCGCGGTCTTCGCGTTGCCGAGGTCGGGGCTGACCACGACGGTGTCGGACAGGTCGCGGCCGCGGAAGTGGTCGGCGAGGATGCCGATCGCGGTCAGGTGGTCGACCGGGACCGAGAAGAACCCGTGGACCTGCGGCGCGTGCAGCGACATCGTCAGCACCCGATTGGCGCCGGCCGTCGTCAGCATGTCGGCGACGAGCCGGCCGCCGATCGAGATCCGGGACGCGTCCTTCTTGTCGGACCGCGCGTACGCGTAGTGCGGGATGACCGCGGTGATCTGCTGCGCCGACGCGCCGCGGGCGGCGTCGATCATCAGCAGGAGCTCCATCAGATGATCCTGCGTCGGCGGAACGAGTGGTTGCACGATGTACACGTCTCGTTGCCGGCAGTTCGCCTGCAGTTGGACCTGCAGGCAGTCGTTGCTGAAACGATGGATCTCGACCGGTGAAAGCGGTACGCCGAGATCTTTGCAGATCTGCTCCGCCAACTCGGTGTGGGCACTTCCGCTGAACACGACGATCTCTCGCACGGCTCTCCCCGAACGCTGCGACCCCGACAGCTGCACCCTATCTCGCCCGGCCGAACGCTCGCGCGCACGGCTGTGGACGACGGGTCATCCGGCGATGATTCGAGCCAGAGTTGCGGCCGCGCTGTGACAATCGGCGGCCGACGCGTCCAGGTGCGTGACGATCCGGAGCTGCGTGGCCCCGACACCGCCGACGAGTACGCCGGCCTCGCGCGCCCCGGCCACCACCTCGGGAACGGTGCGACCGGTGCCCGCGAGATCGACGACGACGATGTTCGTCTCCACCTGGTCGGGCTTCACCGAGCCGGGCGCCGCATCTGCCAGAACCTCGGCAACAACGCGCGCGTTCGCGTGGTCCTCGGCCAGCCGCTCGACGTTGTGCTCCACGGCGTACAGACCGGCCGCCGCCAGTACGCCGGCCTGCCGCCAGCCGCCGCCGAGCCGCTTCCGCCAGACCCGTGCCTCGCGGATCAGCTCGGCCGACCCGACCAGTACCGACCCGACCGGCGCGCCGAGGCCCTTCGAGAGGCACACGCTCGCGGCGGCGGCCCGCGAGGCGTACGACGCGACCGAGCGACCGGTGGCGACCGCCGCGTTCCACAGACGGGCGCCGTCCAGGTGGAGCGGGAGACCGCGGGCGTCGAGCTCGTCGGCGAGCGCGTCGAACCTGTGCTGGACCGCGCCGCCGCCGAAGTTGTGGGTGTTCTCGACGGAGACCGCCGACGTCTGCACGAAGTACGGACCCAGGTCGGGGGCGATCAGCGCCCGGATCTGCTCCAGGTCGATCTGCCCGGACGGCGCGTTCCACGTCCGCGTGGTGACACCGCCGGACACCGCGTGCGAGCCGAGCTCCGCGCGCACGATGTGCGCCGAAGCCTCGCACAGCACCTCGCCGCCGCGCGGGACCAGCGCCCGTACGCCGAGGACGTTCGCGAGCGATCCCGTGACGGTGAACAACCCGGCCTCGTGCCCGAGCAGCCCGGCGACCCGCTCCTCCAGGGCATTGACGGTCGGATCCTCGCCGTACACGTCATCGCCCAGCGGAGCCGACGTCATCGCGGCCAGCATCTCCGCCGACGGACGCGTGACCGTGTCCGACCGCAGGTCGATCACACCGGTCGCCTCACTCATCCCGGGGCCCTCTCAGCTCTGTGCGCCGCGCAGGCGCTCGGCGACGAGGAACGCCAGCTCGAGCGACTGGTGGCGGTTCAGGCGCGGGTCGCAGGCGGTCTCGTACCGGTTCACGAGGTCCTCTGCGACCAGTTCCTCACCGCCGCCGAGGCACTCGGTGACGTCGTCGCCGGTGAGCTCCATGTGAACGCCGCCCGGCCAGGTCCCGACCTGCTCGTGGGCGTCGAAGAAGCCCTGGACCTCGTCCATCACGTCGTCGAAGTTGCGGGTCTTGTACCCGTTCGGCGTCTCGTAGGTGTTCCCGTGCATCGGGTCGCACACCCACGCGATCGGCGAACCGTGGTCGCGGACCGCCTCCAGCAGCGGCGGCAGCGCCGTTCGGATCTTGCCCGCGCCCATCCGGGTGATGAACGTGAGCCGGCCCTCGATGCCCTTCGGGTTCAGCTTGTCGATCAGCGCCCGGATGTACTCCGGGGTCGTGGTCGGGCCGATCTTGACGCCGAGCGGGTTCGACAGCGAGGCGAGGAACTCGACGTGCGCGCCGTCCAGCTGCCGGGTCCGCTCCCCCACCCAGAGCAGGTGGCCGGAGACGTCGTACGGCTGCTCGGTCCGCGAGTCGATCCGGGTCAGGGCGTGCTCGTACTCGAGGATGAGCGCCTCGTGCGACGCGTAGAAGTCGACGGTCCGGAACTCGTCCGAGGTGGCGCCGCAGGCCCGCATGAAGGCGAGCGCCCGCTCGATCTCGGACGCCAGCTGCTCGTAGCGCATGCCGACCGGCGACGACTTCACGAAGTCCGTGTTCCAGGCGTGCACCTGGTGCAGGTCGGCGTACCCGCCGGTGGTGAACGCGCGGGTCAGGTTCAGCGTCGCGGCCGCCGCGTTGTAGACGCCGCGCAGGCGCTGCGGGTCCGGGATCCGCGACTCAGGGGTGAACTCGAAGCCGTTCACGGCGTCACCGCGGTACGACGGGAGCGTCACGCCCTCCCGAGTCTCCTCCCCGGACGAGCGCGGCTTGGCGTACTGCCCCGCGATCCGGCCGATCTTCACGACCGGCACGCTGGCGGCGTACTGCAGGACGACGGACATCTGCAGGAGCACCCGCAGCTTGGCCCGGATGTTCTCCGCGGTCACACCCGCGAACGTCTCCGCGCAGTCGCCGCCCTGAAGGATGAACGCCTCACCGCGGGCGACCGCACCGATCTTCGTGGTCAGGTCGTCGCACTCACCGGCGAACACCAGCGGCGGCAGCGTCCGGAGCTCCGCGATCACCTGCTCCAGGACACCCTGGTCCGGCCACTCCGGCTGCTGCAGCGGCTTCAGCCCCCGCAGCTCGTCCAACGTGGGAACTCCGGGAACCTGACCCGCCGTCAACGTCGCAAATTGCATGCCCTCAGCCTAGTTGACCCCCTTCGAACCTCGTGTGCGCGTCTCAGGTGAGTGAGCTGGGGTCGTGAGGGACGTCGACGGCGTGGGTGCGGAGGGCGTCCAGGGGGATGGTTTCGAGGGCGCGGACGTGCGTCGAGGCGAGTACGACGGGGGCCGGGGCGCCGGCGCGGTACGACTGGAGCCAGCGGGCCGCGACGACGCACCAGCGGTCGCCCGGGTTCAGGCCGGGGAACTGCCACTCGGGTCGCGGGGTGATCAGGTCGTTCCCGATCGAGGCCTGGTGGGCCAGGAACTCGGCCGTCATCACCGCACAGACGGTGTGGTTGCCGAGGTCCTCGGGCCCGCTCGTGCAGCAGCCGTCACGGTAGAACCCGGTCACCGGATCGGTGCCGCACTCCTCGAGCGGCTCACCGAGCACGTTCAGGTCGTTGTCCATGACTGCATCCTCGCCGTACGGCGAGGAGAAAGCGGTCAGCTGGCCTTGGTGTCGCCGAGGCGGACGTGCTCGTCGATCGACTCGCCCGCCTTGAGCAGCTCCTTGGCCTTGTCGGCGTACATGTCGACGTACTCCTGACCGGACAGGTCCATCAGGGCGTACATGATCTCGTCGGTGACCGAGCGCAGGACGAAGCGGTCGCGCTCCATGCCCTCGTACCGGGAGAAGTCCAGCGGCTCGCCGAACGCGACGCCCGGACGGACCAGGCGCGGCAGTAGCCGGCCCTTCTCGCGGTAGAACAGGGTCGGCTTCATCCGGCCCGCGGGCTGCAGCTTGTGGGTGTCGATCATCGCGACCGGGATCACCGGGACGCCGGCCACGATCGCCATCCGGGCGACGCCGGTCTTGCCCTTGTACAGCCGGCCGTCGGGCGAGCGGGTGCCTTCGGGGTAGATCCCGAACAGGCCGCCCTTCTCGAGGATGCCCAGGCCGGTGTTCAGCGCGGCCAGCGAGGCGCGGCCGCCGGAGCGGTCGATCGGGATCTGGCCCACGGACCGGAAGAACGTGGCGACCAGCTTCCCCTTGAGGCCGGGACCGGTGAAGTACTCCGATTTGGCCGGGAAGACGATCTGCCGCGGAATCGAGACCGGCAGGAAGATCGAGTCACAGAACGCCAGGTGGTTGCTGACGAGCAGCGCCGGACCGTCGGTCGGCACGTGCTCGGCCCCGGTCACCTTGGGCCGGAACAGCAGCTTGACCAGTGGTGCGACCAAGAACCGTCTGAGGAACAGGTACAGCATCCGCCTCGACCTCCGTCATTCGCCCGACAGCACTCACCAGGACCCACCCACTCCATGGTCGGTCCGTACCCACTTCCGGCACCAGTGCCCGCCGGTGGCGGTCACGCGACAACTCCGGCGCGCCACCTTCCGGTGCGGACACTACGTTCCAGCTTCCCCCTCAGGCAATGTCACCGCCAGGAATGCGGGTGTTGCTCACCGTGTTGTCACCTGGATGCAGACTGGATGCAGCGCAGATGCAGCCCAGGTGCGACGATTGTCACGCGCCAGCACACCGGCTGCGGGCGCGGTTGTGAGGACCGTGAACGGCGAGGAGTCGAGCGTGCCAGTGCAAGCCCACGCGGAGGAGTTTCGCAGTCCCGGCACCGGGGAGAACGCCGCCGTCGGCGTACTGCTGAGCCACGGATTCACCGGCTCGCCGCGGTCGATGCGGCCGTTCGGCGAGCATCTGGCCGCCGAGGGGTACGGCGTCGCAGTACCGCGGCTGCCCGGTCACGGGACCAGCTGGCAGGAGATGAACAAGACCGGCTGGCCGGAGTGGTACGCCGTACTCGACAACGAGCTCGAGCGGTTGCGCAAGGAGCACGACCGGGTGTTCCTGGTGGGCCTGTCGATGGGCGGCTGCCTGGTGCTGCGGCTCGCCGAGCAGCACGGAGCGGACGTTTCCGGTCTGGTCCTGATCAACCCGTCGGTGCGCACCGACGACAAGCGGCTCGCGCTGCTGCCGGTGCTGGCCAAGCTGGTTCCGTCGTTCCCGGGCATCTCGAACGACATCAAGAAGCCGGGCGTCGAGGAGGGCGCGTACGACCGGATGCCGCTACGGGCGCTGCAGTCGCTGTCGCAGCTGTGGAAGGTCACCCGGGACGATCTGGCGAAGATCACGCAGCCGGTGCTGTTGTTCCGCAGTACTGTCGATCATGTGGTGGAGCCGAGTTCGGGGCGGACGGTGCTGTCCTCGATCTCGTCCCGCGACGTGACCGAGACCCTGCTCGAGGACAGCTATCACGTGGCAACCCTGGACAACGACGCCCCGCGGATCTTCGCGGACTCGACCGCCTTCATCAGCCGGCTGAGCGGGACCAAGAGTGAGTACGGCGATGCGTGACAACGGCCTGACCGCGACGTCGTACACGTCGCTCGGGGGTATCGACCCGCTGGTCGCGGAGCCGGTGCTGGACGCGCTCAAGGCGGCCGGTATCGCGGCGTACTGCGAGAACCAGAGCGAGGCCCGGACGCCCGAAGAGGCCGAGGAACCGGTCCGGATTCCGGTCGGGTACGACGAGATCTTCGTCGACGCCGAGGCGGTGGAGCGGGCCCGTCCGGTGATCGACCGCAGTACCGAGGACGCCGAGTGGCAGTCGCTGGTGGAACAGTTCAACCAGCCGTCCGCGCCGGGGCACGACGGCGGCGACGAGCCGGTCGCGCGCTGGCCGGCGAGCGAGGACGTCGACGAGAAGTACGAGCCGCTGATCGACGTACCGGCCGGGCTCACCGTCGAGGAGAAGAAGACCGAGGACGCGGAGCCGCCGGTCAGGAAGGCCGACGACGCGCACGACCACTACGTCCCGCCGGAGCCGCCGCGCGGTCCGCGGCTGGACTGGATCAGCCGGCTCGCCTGGCTCGGGCTGCTCGGCGGCCCGCTGCTGCTGATCCTGGCCGCCCTGCTCGACTTCGGCACCGGCCGGATCACGACGCTCGCGGTCACCGGGTTCATCGGCGGCTTCCTGACGCTGGTGTTCCGGATGAAGGACCGGCTGCCTCCGGGTGACGGCGGCGACGACGGCGCAGTCGTCTGACGTTCTGGGTTAGAGTGCGGATCGTCGGACAATCTGACGACATCACTCGTTTGGGAGGGCACCCGTGCAGGTCACCGAGACCGTCGAGATCACCGGCCACCTGATGGACTCCGGGTTGCTGTCCCGGGTGCTCGACGACATTCGCGGGTACGGCGGCGAGTACACGCTGGACAAGTTCGACCTCGGCTACGACAAGGACGACCCGTCCACGGTCCGGATGACGGTCGGCGCGGAGGACGAGGAGTCGCTGCAGCGGTTGCTGATGCGGATCCAGACCAAGGGCGCGAACCTGGTCGACCCCGGGACGCCGGAGATCACCGAGGTGACCCAGGACGGGGTGTTCCCGGACGGGTTCTACTCGACCACGAACCTGCCGACGAGCGTGCGGCTCGGCGGCCACTGGGTCCTGGTGCAGAACCCGGAGATGGACTGCGGGCTGCTCGTCGACGGCGACACGGTGAGGACGATTCCGATGTCGGACGTCCGCGCCGGGATGAAGATCATCACCAGCGCCCAGGGCGTGCGGGTCGTTCCGCCGATCGCGGTGAACACCGAAGAGGGCTTCGGGTTCATGGAGTCGGACGTGTCGTCGGAGAAGCCGCAACGGGTGCTGGTCAAGCAGGTCGCGGACGGGATGCGTGAGGCGAAGGCGAACGGGCAGAAGGTGCTCTGGGTCGGCGGGCCCGGCATCGTGCACACCGGCGCCGCGCCCGCGATGGTCGCGATCGTGGAGGCCGGGTACGTCGACGTACTGTTCGCCGGCAATGCGCTCGCGACGCACGACATCGAGTCGTCGCTGTACGGGACGTCGCTCGGCGTGGACCTGGCCCGCGGCCGCGGTGTCGAGCACGGGCACGAGCACCACATCCGGGCGATCAACACGATCCGCAAGGCCGGGTCGATCGCGGGCGCGGTCGAGCAGGGCGTGCTCACGTCGGGTGTCATGCACGCACTGGTCCGGCAGGGCAAGACGTTCGTCCTGGTCGGTTCGGTGCGCGACGACGGGCCGCTGCCGGACGTCTACACCGACGTCCTCGAGGGCCAGCGGGCGATGCGGGCCGAACTGGACGGCGTCGGGTACTGCCTGATGGCCGCGACCATGCTGCACTCAGTTGCCACCGGCAACATTCTGCCGGCGTCGATCCCACTGACCTGCGTGGACATCAACCCGGCGACAGTGACGAAACTCGCAGACCGCGGCTCGTCCCAGGCCCGCGGCATCGTCACGGACGTCGGCCTCTTCATCGAACACCTCGCGCGCGAACTCTCCCCGTCGTACGCCGAGAGTAAGTGACCCTGTCGGCGTACAGGCTGGTCGTATGAACCAGGACTTCGAATCGTTTCTGCGGCGCTTCGAGGAGGCCAACACCGCGTTCGTCAACGGCGACCCGTCGTTGTGGTTGCCGTTGGTGTCGCACAGTGAGCAGACCTCGATCTTCGGCGGGTTCGGCGGGCAGGAGGTCGGCTGGTCCGAGATCGGGCCGCGGTACGGGTGGGCGTCCTCGCAGTTCGTCCCCAGCGGCGCGAAGATCGAGTTCGAGTACCTCGTCAAGCACGTCGGCGCGGACACGGCGTACACGGTCGCGATCGAGCGCGGCACCGTCCAGCACGTCACCCAGCCGGACCCGGTGCCGCACCTGCTCCGTACGACGATGGTGTTCCGCGCCGAGGACGGCGCCTGGAAGATCACCCACCGCCACGCCGACCCACTCAACCCCACCTCGGCCCCGTCGGGTCCGTGACGTAACCCGGCCCACAGCGGACGGGACGGCATTGGGTGTTTGATGACCCCATGACCGAACTCGTGCATCTGGACGTGGCCGACGGTGTGGCCACTGTCACCTTGGACTCGCCGCACAACAAGAACGCGTTGTCGCAGCAGTTGACCGGCGAGTTGCTGGCGCGGCTCGAGACCGCGGGGGCGGACGACGCGGTGCGGGCGATCGTGGTTCGGTCGGCGCTGGACGTGTTCTGCTCGGGGGCCGATTTGTCCGAGGCCACGACCGTCGGCATGGGCGTCGGCGCGCAGCGGATGGTCGACGTCCAGCGGGCGATCGTGGCGAACCCGAAGCCGGTCGTCGCCCGGGTGGCCGGCCCGGTGCGCGCGGGCGGGATCGGGATCGTGGCGGCGGCCGATCTGAGCGTCGCCGGGGAGAGCGCGACGTTCGCGCTGACCGAGGTCCGGCTGGGGCTCGCGGCGGCGACGATCTCGCTGACGGTCCTCCCCCGGCTCACGGACCGCGCGGCGGCGTACACGTTCCTGACCGGCAACGCCTTCGACGCCCTCGAAGCGGCCCGCCTCGGCCTGCTCACCCTCACGGTCCCCGACCCCGACCTGGACGCCGCCGTCGACACGGTCCTCACGTCACTCCTCAAGGGCGCCCCGCAAGGCCTGCGCGAAACCAAGAAACTCCTCAACCGCACCCTCCTCGCAGACATAGATGCCCGCGGCAAAGACCTCGCTGAACTCTCAGCCAGCCTCTTCAGCTCCCCCGCCGCCCAGGAAGCCATGCGCGCCTTCCTCAATCGCAAGAAGAACTAATCCGTTTGCAGGCGCTGCTCCGCGCTGGTGGACTGGCCGCATGCCGCACATCAGTGACGCGCAACTCAGCACATTCCGCGATCAGGGGTACGTCGTCGTACCCGGCGTACTGACCGACGCGCAGATCGCGACCGGGCGGGAACTGGTCGCGGCGGCGCTGGAGAAGGAGCCGCCCGCGGACGGGCACGTGGGACACCACTTCGCCTGGCCCAGGTTCGAGGACGGGGCGGATCCGCTGCTCGATTTCTACCGGGACACCGTCGCCGGACTGGCGGCCGAGCTGATCCGGCCGGAGCTCGGAGTCGACCAGCCCGGTTTCGCGCAGATCGCCACGACGATTCCGCCGTGGTCGCACCGGCCGGGTTCACCGCACGTCGACGGAGTGAGCCCGCCTTTGCCGGACGGCACGCCGGGTACGTTCTCGATGCTCGCCGGGGTCTGGCTGACCGACCAGCAGGACCTCTACCTCGGGAACCTGCATGTCTGGCCAGGGACGCATCTGCGATTCGGGGAGTACCTCGCTGAGCGGGGCGCCGACGCACTTGCCGCGCTGAGCGAGGACACGAGCGGGGCACCGTACCCGAAGATCGAACTCGGTGAGCAGGTCCAGGCCACCGGGCCCGCCGGGAGCGTGCTGTTCGCCCATTACCTGCTGGGACACAACATCGGCGGCAACACCGGCCCGGAGCGCCGGGAGACGATCTACTACCGGCTGGATGCGCAGGGGCACCGCGATCGCTGGCGTGACGTCGTACGGGATCCGCTGGTCGAGTTCAGACGCTGACCTCGATCAGCATCGGGAGGTGGTCGGAGGCGGCGGCGAGGTCGTCCGGTGTGGCGGGGGTCGGGAGGATGCGGCCCTGGAGCGGTGGTGACAGGTGGGCGCCGTCAATGCGCTTGTGGGGGTTGGTGGAGCTGAAGGTTGGGCCTGCGTCGGCGCCCAGGTCGGTCAGGCCTTCCTCGGTCAGGCGTTTCCAGACGGGGCCGTCGGGTTCTTCGTTGAGGTCGCCGGTGAGGAGGTACGGCGTGCCGAAGGTGCGGCACCGCTTGAGGATCTGCTCGAGTTCGAACTGACGGCCGAGGATGTGCAGGCCGAGGTGGCAGCAGACGACAGTGACCGGTGTCGTGCCGACGAGGACCTGGCCGCCGACGGCTCCGCCGGGCAGCTGGGTGGCGACGAAGTTCAGGCGCCGGCGGACGAACGGGCGCCGGATCCGCCAGTGCAGCGGTTCGGTCAGCTCGATGCCGTCGGCAACGAGGATCGCGTTCCGGGCGGACGCCGCGACGTACCGCAGTCCGAAGGAGGCCGCCATCGCCCGGCGCTTGCGTCGCGTGCCCCACCACGTCGGCGCCTCCTGCACGAGCATCACGTCCGGCGCGCACGCCTTCACGACCCGAGCAAGCGCCGTACGGTCGTCTCCCCAGCGGTGAACGTTGTACGACAGCACCCGCAGGGCGCCGTCACTCATGCGTCAGGGTCGCCGTTCAGGTCGGCGTGGTGCAGGTCGGGGTCGGCGCGCATTCCGGTACGCCGTCCCGCGGTCTTCCGGGCCGCCCGCTCCAGACGGGTCGACCGTCCACGCGCCGCAGCCGTCTTCGCGGTCACGGCAGTGGTCTTCACCCGGACCCGGCGCAGCCACGTCGCCTCCTCGCGCGCGAGGTCGGCCGCACCGACCAGGCCCGCCTCCGGCCCGAGCACCGCGCGGACGATCCGCGCTTCCGGGCGGAACCCGCGACCGGTCAGGGTCCGCTTGAACGACTCGCGCGCGGGAGCCAGCAGCAGCTCGCCCGCGTCGGACACGCCGCCGCCGATCACGAACGTGCCCGGATCCAGCGCGGCGGCCAGGTTCGCGAGGCCGATGCCGAGCCAGCGGCCGACGTCCTCGAGCAGCTCGACCGCGACCGGGTCGCCGTCCTTGGCCAGCTCTGTCACCATCGGGCCGTTGATCTTGCGCGGATCGCCTTCGGCCGCCCGCAGCAGGTTGTGCGCGACCGGCGAGCCGGACAGCGCGAGCTCCCGGGCCTCCCGGGTGAGCGCGTTGCCGGAGGCGTACTGCTCCCAGCAGCCGCGGTTGCCGCACTCGCAGCGGTGACCGCCCGGCACGACCTGCATGTGCCCGAACTCGCCCGCGATCCCGAACTTCCCGCGCTGCAACGCGCCGTCGTTGAGGATCGCGCCGCCGATGCCGGTGCCGAGGGTGACGCACACCAGATGGCTCTCGCCCTGGCCGCCGCCGAACCGCCACTCGGACCAGGCGGCCGCGTTCGCGTCGTTCTCGACCACGACCGGCAGGCCGAGCCGGCGCTCGACCGCGTCCCGCAGCGGCTCGTGCCGCCAGGCGAGATGCGGCGCGAACAGCACCGACGACCGGGTGCCGTCGACGAACCCGGCGGCGCCGATGCCGACCGCGATCACGTCGTGCCGCGACTCCAGGTCGTGGACGATCTCCGCGATCGCGTCCTCGGTCTCCTTCGGGTCGGTCGTCGGCGTGTCCCGCCGTACCCGGTCCAGGATGTTGGCCTCGGGGTCGACCACCCCGGCAGCGACCTTGGTCCCGCCGATGTCGATCCCGATCGTCAAAGCCTGCGTCAAAGCCAAGGTTCGACCTTCCTCGCGACCCCCGCCGGACTGCCTCCAGTATCCCAGGTCAGGACAATCATGAAGACTCGGCAGGCCGACGCGCCAGGTCGGCGGCGCCGATCAGGCCGGCGTCGTTGCCCAGCTCGGCGAGCGTGAACGGCGCGTGCGGGCGGTTGGCCTTGGCGGGCAGCACCTTCTCGAACGCCTGTACGGCGGACTTCATGATCAGGTCCTTCGCGGCGCTCACCCCGCCGCCGATCACGACCAGCGTCGGGTCGAAGATCGTCGCCAGGCTGGCCACCCCTTCGCCGAGCCAGCGGCCCAGGTCGTCGAGCAGCTCGACCGCGCACGGGTCACCCTGCACCGCCGCGTCGGTGATCATCGGGCCGGTCAGCTCGGCCGCGTCGGTGATCCCGCAGACGCTCAGCATCTGCACCGCCGCCAGCGATCCCGACTCGGCCTGCGCCCTGCCCTCACGGACCAGCGCCTTACCGGAGGCGTACTGCTCGAAGCAGCCACGAGATCCGCACCCGCACCGATGCCCACCGGGTACGACGCGCATGTGGCCGAGCTCGGCCGCGACACCGTGGGCGCCGCGGAGCAGCTCACCGTCGATCACCACGCCGCCGCCGATCCCCGTGCCGACCGTGATGCAGACCATGTGCTCGACGTCCTTGGCCGCGCCGAACGCGAACTCGCCCCAGGCCGCCGCGTTCGCGTCGTTCTCGACCACGACCGGGATCTTCAGCTCCTTCGCGACCCGCGCGCCGAGCGGCTCGTCCCGCCAGGCCAGGTTCGGCGCGAACAGCACCGTCGACCGGTCCGAGGAGACGAACCCGGCCGCGCCGATCCCGACCGCTTCCACGGCGTGGTTCGCGATCAGTTCGGCGGCCGCGTCGCAGATCGCCGCCGCGGTGGCGTCGACCGAGTCGGCCGGGGTGTCGCGATGCGTCCGCGCGATGATCGCGCCGTGCTCGTCGACCACGCCGGCCGCGATCTTCGTACCGCCGACGTCGATGCCGATCGTCAGTCCCATGGTTCGGGGTCCTCACTCACGTCGATCCGGTCCACCCGGGACCGGGTCGGTTCCTGGGCCGGTTGCTGGGCCGGTGCCTCCTCGGATGGCGAGGAGCGCGACGCTGCGTCCTCCCGCGTCTGCCGGGCCGCGTCCGCGGCGGCCTCCAGCAGAGATCTCACTGAGCCGAGCACGTGCGCGGCCGCCGTCGACAGCTGCTCGATCGTCTCCGGGCTGGTGCTCCGCACCCGGTGGATCAGCTGACAGACCGGGCACCAGACACAGTCGGGCCCCAACTTGTGCTCATCGGCAGTCTCATGGGCGGCCTCGTCGGCAGGCGGCGCGTCATGAGCAGCGTTCTGCAGTACGGCGAACAGCTTCGCGGCCTCTTCTGCGACCGAACCGATGGGTTCCTTGCTCACCGCGCCGCCTCGCGGCGGGTGAGCTGCTCGTGGTACTCCGCCGTCAGGCCCTGCGCCAGTTCCTGCGCCGACTCCAGCGGACCTGATCCGCTCGGCACTTCGGGCGCAACCGGCCGCGCGGCCTCCCGCGGCGAGAACCGCACCTGCAACCGGCCTTCGTCCAGCCGTGCGCCCGCGACAACGCCCCGCGCCAGGGCGGCCGGCAGCGGCAGCACCCGGCGGTACGACCCGACGGTGATGATCAGTTCGTCCCCGTGCCGCGCGAGCTCCAGCTCGTCGGCGGATGCCAACGGCAACGGCATCGTCAGCGTGTACGTGCGCCCGTCGGTGTCGATGTGCCGATCCACCCACAGCGACGTGTCGTCGGTGGCCCGCGCGAACGGGTCGTCCCCGCCGTACATCTCCACCGCGAACGCGGCCAGCTCCTCGACGCCGACCGGCTCACAGACGCGGTACGGCGACTCCCAGATCGGCAACGGCCGGAAAGAGTCCGCGACCTCCTCGAGGATCCCCCGCTGCGCGGCGACCCACTGCCGGCGCCACGTGTCGGCCCCGGCCGCCGGGAACACCCGGTTCGCCACGACGCCGTCCACGCGGTACCCGTACAGAGAAAGCCTGGTGAGCGAGCGCCGGGCCTCGGCGACCACGACGGCCTCCGGCGTCAGCACCAGCCGCACCGAGGCGTCCGGGCCGGCCAGCAGCGTGCGGATGTCGGACAGGTCGGCCTGCAGCCGGCGCAGCGCGTCGAAGACGTTGTCGTCCGGCATCGGGAGCGTCGACCCGCTGAGGAACGGCCGGAACGTCCGCATCATCTTCCGCTCGGCGTTGAAGATCCGGTCCAGGTACCAGTTCAGTGCCTCGGGCAGCCCGAGCAGCCGGAGCGTCTCTGCGGTCGGCGCGCAGTCGACGACGATCACGTCCCAGCGCCCCGACCGGACGTGGTCACGTACCTCGAGCAACGCCAGGACCTCCGCGGCCCCGGGCAGCACGGTCAGCTCCTCGGCCTCGATCGGATCGACGCCGACCATGTGCAGCACCGACCGCAGGTACGACTGGATATCACCCCAGGACCGCTCGAACTTGCGCTGCGCGTCGATCTGCTGGACGAACAGCAGGTCGTCGATCTCGGTCGGCTCCGGTCCGACCTCGGAGTCGAACGCGTCCGACAGCGAGTGCGCGGCGTCCGTCGACAGCACCAGCGTCCGCAGCCCGCGTAGTGCCGCGAGCGTGGCCGTCCCGGCAGCGGAGGTCGTCTTGCCTACGCCGCCCTTACCTGTGTAGAGCAGTACCCGAGTCACTGGATCAGGACTCGACGCGCTTCTTGAGGCCCTTGAGAGCCGTGTCGATGATGACCTTCTCGGCCTTGCGCTTGAGCATCCCGATCATCGGGATCGCCACGTCCACGGCCAGCCGGTACGTCACCTCGGTCCCCTCAGCTCCCAGATCCCTCAGCACGTACGCGCCGTCCATGCCCTTGACCATCTTCGCCTCGACCAGCGTCCAGGTCACCTCGTTGCGGGACCAGACGTAGGCCAGCGTGTACTCGTCGGAGATCGCGCCGGCGTCCACCTTGAACCGCACCTTGTTCGGCCGCCCGGCCTCGTCGGTGGACAGCACCTCGGTCTCCCGCATCGAGTCGGCCCATTCCGGGTACGCCGCGAAGTCCGCGATCACCGCCATGATCTCTTTGGGGGTCGCGTTCACCTGGATGGTCGAGGTGGTCTGTTCCGCCATCGATTCACCTCTTCGCTTGCCTGGGCCGGGTGCTGCGGGACCGCTGGACCCCCCGATGGATCCGCGTCCTCCCCGGAGACTATCGCGGGATCGGATCCGGTACGGCGTTCGCCCGCCGCGCGACCCTGTTCGATCTCGTCCTTGAACGCCCACAACCGGTCCCGGTACGCCGCGACGTACCGCTCCTTCAAGCGCTCGACCGCGCGTCCACGAACCGGTTTCGCGGGGTCGGCCCGCAGGTACCAGTGCACGACGACCCCGTCCCGGACCGCTTCCAGCCACCATTCCGCCGTACCGATCGCGGCGCCGGTGACGGCCCACCGGACCCCCTCGAGGCCGCGGCGCTCGGACGGCGTCAGCGTGAGGTCCGGCCACCACTCACGCCACAGGGTGTCCGAACCGAGCCGCTCGGCGACGTAGGCTGGATCAGCAACGACCAGGTCGTCGCAACTGATGTCGAGCAATGGCATAGCTAGAACCTAGTTCCGTGGGTCACATAAACCTGGCTACTTGTGGGTAGGTGACTGTAGCGTGCGCCGGAAGTCGACAATTCGTGACCGACTGAGGAGACGACGCGGATGCGTGAGTACACCGTTCCTGCTGTGACAGACCCGGCAACCGGGAGCCTGAGCGACCCGGTGTGGGCGAACGCGTCCTCTCATCCTGACACCGCCGTGTTCAGCCGCCGCACCGGCGCAAGCTGGACCGACGTCACGGCTGCCGAGTTCGCGCAGCAGGTGACGGCGGTCGCCAAGGGCCTGATCGCGGCCGGGGTGAAGCACGGCGAGCGGGTCGCCCTGCTCAGCCCGACGCGGTACGAGTGGACCCTGATCGACTACGCGATCTGGTCCATCGGCGCGGTCACCGTGCCGATCTACGAGACCTCGTCGACGTCGCAGATCCAGTGGATCCTGACCGACTCCGAGGCAGTTGTCGCCGTCGTCGAGAACGCGACCCACGGCGCGGTCGTCGAGTCCTCCCGGGCCGAGGCGCCCGCGCTGCAAGAGGTCTGGCAGATCGAGGCCGGCGCCGTCGACCAGCTCACCGCGCTCGGCCAGGACGTCACCGACGCCGAGTTCGACAAGCGCCGCTCCGCGGTCTCGTCCTCGGACCTCGCGACCCTGATCTACACCTCCGGTACGACTGGACGCCCGAAGGGCTGCAAGATCAGCCACTCGAACTTCCTCGACGAGCTCGGTCCCGCGGTGAAGATCCTCGACGACCTGTTCGACACCACCGGTGCGAGCACGTTGCTGTTCCTGCCGCTCGCGCACGTGTTCGCCCGGATCATCCAGGTCGGCTGCGTGATGAAGATGGTCAAGGTCGGGCACAGCGCCGACGTGAAGAACCTGGTCGAGGACCTCGGCGCGTTCAAGCCGACGTTCATCCTGAGCGTGCCACGGGTGTTCGAGAAGGTGTTCAACTCGGCCAGCCAGAAGGCGCACGCCGACGGCAAGGGCAAGATCTTCGACGCCGCCGCGGAGACCGCGATCGCGTACTCGCAGGCGCAGGACAAGGGCGGCGCGTCGTTCGGGCTGAAGGCCAAGCACATGCTGTTCGACCGGCTCGTGTTCGGCAAGCTCCGGGCGGTGCTCGGCGGCCAGGTGCAGTACGCCGTCTCCGGCGGCGCGCCCCTCGGTGACAAGCTCGGTCACTTCTTCCGCGGGATCGGCGTACCGGTCCTGGAGGGGTACGGCCTGACCGAGACCACCGCCGCGGTGTCGGTGAACCTGCCCGACGACATCCGCATCGGCACCGTCGGCCGGCCGCTTCCTGGTGTGACGGTCGGTGTCGCGGACGACGGCGAGCTGCTCTTCAAGGGCGGCCAGGTGATGCAGGGCTACTGGAAGAACGACGAGGCGACCGCGAACGCGATCGACGCCGACGGCTGGTTCCACACCGGCGACCTGGGCGAGTTCGACGTCGACGGGTTCATCAAGATCACCGGCCGGAAGAAGGAGATCCTGGTGACGGCCGGCGGGAAGAACGTCGCGCCGACGATGCTCGAGGACCAGATCCGGCTGCACCCCCTGGTCAGCCAGTGCATGGTCGTCGGCGACGGCAAACCGTTCATCGCGGCACTGATCACGATCGACCCGGAAAACATCGTCCCGTGGGCCACCGCCCGCGACAAGCCGACCGACGTCGCGTCGCTGACCCAGGACGCCGACCTGATCGCCGAAATCCAGAAGGCCGTCGACGAGGCCAACGCCACCGTCTCCCACGCCGAGGCCATCAAGAAGTTCTCCATCCTCCCCACCGACTGGACCCAAGAGTCCGGCGAACTCTCCCTGAAACTCTCCCTCCGCCGCCACATAGTCATGGAAAAACACGGCGGCGATGTCGAGGCCCTCTACACGAAGTAGACGGAACGGCGGTGCCGGGTTGGGGAGGATCTTCTACCCGATTCGGCACACAATCCTCCCCAGGTCCGGTCGTTCCTCAGGTCGTCGTTAGGGATGCCAGGGCTTGGTTCATCGTGGTGGTGAATTCTTCTGGGGTTAGCGGTAGGCGGGACTTGACGTCGCGGCTCCACTGGTCGGCTAGGACCTCGGCGGAGTTCTCCTCGACGCCGTTGAGGGCTGCGTCGGCCAGGGCGGGCGGGGCGAGCTTGGCGACGGGCCAACCCGCGGCCATGTCGGTGTCGGCGAGGCCGAGGTGTACCGCGGTCACGAGCGTGCCCTGCTCGGCGAGTTCCAGGCGTACGCCGTTGGTCATGGCCCAGGCCGCCGCCTTGGTCACGTGGTAGGCGTTGGCGCCCTTGCCCCCGAACCACGACATGGCGGACAGCACGTTGACGATTGCGCCCCCGCCGTTCCTGGCGAGCGCCGGCGCGAACTCCCGGATCATCCCCAAGTGCCCGAACATGTTCGTCTCCAGCTCGCGCCGTACCGCGTCCAGCGAACCGTTCACCAGATCGGTCCCCGTCTGAATCCCCGCATTGTTGATGAGCAGCGAGACATCCGGGGCGGCCTCGGCCGCGGCTCGCACGGAGGCGGGATCGGTGATGTCGAGGGGCAGTACGTCGACCCCGGGCAGGTCCACCGTCTCGGGCCGGCGAGCCGTCGCGTAGACCTTGCGGGCGCCCCGTTCGAGCAGACGCTGAGCGAAGGCACGCCCCAGCCCGCGGTTCGCTCCGGTGACCAGGGCAACTGAGTTGTTGATGTCCATGCCCGCTACGCTAAAACCTGACGTTGACGTCAGAGGCAAGTCCCGCAAGGAGAGGAATCACCGTGGCCGACCGCCCGATCCGCATCGGCGAGGTGGCACGCGGCGCCGGCGTCTCAGTACGCGCCGTCCGCTACTACGAACAGCAGGGCCTGCTCATCGCGGAACGCAGCCCCTCCGGCCAACGCCTCTACCGGCAAGATGCCGTCGACCGGATCCGTTTCTTCCAGCAGATGTTCGCCGCCGGCCTGACCAGCCGAAGAATCACGGAACTCCTCCCCTGCTGGGACTCCGGCCACACCGACGCCGCCCAACGAGCCATGCTCCGCGCCGAACGCGACCGCGTCCAAGCCAAACTCGACGACCTACAAACAGCCCTGAACCGCCTCGACGAGGTCATCGCCATCACAGACACCCACCCGTAGGCGCACTCCGTCTGCCAAGCTTCCGGTGTGGCCGAGCAGCAGTTGGACGGTGGGATCGCGAACGCGGGCCAGGTTGTCCGTGTCGGTCCACATGTGCTTCGTCCTTCGAGTCCGTACTCGGCTTCGATTCACGCCTTCCTGCGGGCGGTGCGAGACGCCGGATTCGAGGGTGCCCCGACACCGGTCGGCATCGACGAGGACGGACGCGAGCGTCTCGTGTTCATAGAGGGCGAGGTTCCCGTCGCGCCCTATCCGGACTGGAGCCAGTCCGACACCGCGCTGGCTTCCGTCGCCAGGCTTCTGCGCGGGCTGCACGACGTCGCTCGCGAGTTCGACCCTCAGGGCCTGAGCTGGAACGACGGCCTGGCTGACCCTGCGGGCGGGACGGTGGTGTGCCACAACGACGTGGAGCTTTCGAACGTCGTCTTCCGTGACGGGATCGCCGTCGCGCTGCTCGACTTCGAGTTCGCCGCCCCTGGCCGTCCCGTCTACGATCTCGCCCAGCTGGCCCGGCTGTGTGTACCGATCGAGGACGACTTCGACCAGGATCGGATCGGCTGGCTGCCCGCCGACCGTCCGGCGCGATTACGACTCGTTGCCGACGCCTACGGACTGGACCGGGACGGCCGGGTGGAGCTGCTCACCGCCATCGACGATGCCCTCGCCCGCATCGAAGCAGCCGCGCGGCGCACCATCGACGCGGGTGGCCCGAACGCTGTCGCGAGGATGAACCGGGCGGGAGGCCTCGAGAAGTTCGACCGCCGGCGCCGCTGGTGGAGCGCCCACCACGACAAGTTCACCGCCGTCCTTCTCTGACCCCACCGGTAGTACTGCGATCAGCCGATTGGGTGATGGGGGATGAGCTTGTTGGGTGATGTGGGGGTGGGGGGCGGTCGGCGAGAGTCGTTGTATGACAAGTGCTTCTCCGATTGTTGAGGTTTCTGGGCTGCGGAAGGTGTATGGCGGGCGGGTTGTGGTCGACGACGTGTCGTTCGGTGTTGATGAGGGTGAGATCTTCGGGATCCTCGGGCCGAACGGGGCCGGGAAGACGACCACCGTCGAATGCGTCGAAGGGCTCCGTGTCCCGGACGGCGGGCGGATCCGGGTCGCCGGGCTGGACCCGGTCGCCGATCATGCGGCCGTCACGCAGGTGCTCGGTGCGCAGTTGCAGGAAAGTGAGCTGCAGGCCAAGCTCACGGTCCGCGAGGCCCTCGAGTTGTACGCCGCCCTGTACCCGAACCCGGCCGACTGGCGCCCACTCGCCGAACGGCTCGGTCTGACGGGCCGGCTGGACACCAGGTTCGGTGTCCTCAGTGGTGGCCAGAAGCAACGACTGTTCATCGCGCTCGCGCTGATCGGCAACCCGCGCGTCGTCGTACTGGACGAGCTGACCACCGGTCTCGACCCGCGCGCCCGGCGCGACACCTGGGAGGTCGTCGAGGACGTCCGCGCCCGCGGCGTGACCGTCCTGCTGGTCACGCACTTCATGGAGGAAGCGCAGCGGCTGTGCGACCGGATCGCCGTGATCGACCAGGGCCGGATCACCGCACTGGACACCCCGCAGGGACTGATCAGTGCGTCGTCCGGATCGACCGTCATCTCGTTCACACCGTCGGCGCCGCTCGACAACGACGAACTGGCGGCGTTGCCGGCGCTCGCGTCCGTGGAACTCAAGGACGGCCGGATCACCCTCGGCGGGTCCGACGAGACCGTGACCGCGCTGCTGTCGCTGCTCGCCCGGCGCCGCATCACGGCCCACCAGCTCCGCGTCACCGACGCCACCCTCGACGACGCCTTCCTCGACCTCACAGGAGCCACCAAATGAGCACGATCGCTGTCCCAGTACGCCGTACTTCACCGAGAACCGCCGTACTGCGGGCCGAGGCGCGGCTGTTCCGCCGGGAGGCCGGCACCCTGTTCTGGACGCTGGGCTTTCCGCCGCTGCTGCTGGTGATCCTCGGGTCGATCAAGAGCTTCCGGAAGTTCGACCCGGGGCTCGGAATGCGGATCATCGACGTGTACGTGCCGACCCTGGTCCTGGTCGCGCTGATCGTGACCGGCCTGCAGGCGATGCCGCCGGTGATCACCGGTTATCGCGAACGCGGCATCCTGCGCCGGATGTCGCTGACCCCGGTCCGGCCGTCCGCGTTGCTCACCGCGCAGATGGGACTGAACGGCGCCGCGGGAGTGCTGTCGGCGCTGGTGTGCCTGGCGATCGGACGGCTGGCGTTCGACGTCCAGCTGCCCAAGCAGGCCCTCGGCTACACGCTGGCGTTCGTGCTCACGGTCACGGCCGCGCTGGCCCTCGGTGCTCTGATCTCGGCGCTCGCTCCGACCGCGCGGCTCGCGACCGGCGTCGGCATGGTGGCGTTCTTCCCGAGCCTGTTCTCCGCCGGTCTGTGGGCTCCCGTGCAGTCGATGCCGCACACGCTGCGGGAGATCGTCGTACTCCTGCCGTTCGGTGCCGCCTCCCAGGCGCTCCAGCAGGCCGCGGCCGGGCACTGGCCGGCGTGGTCCCACCTCGGCGTACTGGCCGCGTGGGCGGTAGTCCTGTCGGTGGCCGCCGCGCGCTGGTTCCGGTGGGAGTAGCAAGTCGGTGCAGACTGAACAGGTGACGACGGTCGACTTGGAGCAGCGCGAGGCGATGTTTCGCCGCTGGGCGCCGTACTTCCTGCTCGGCCTGAGCAGCTTCCTCGCGCTCGCGACCGCCGGCCTGGGCATGCCGGCGGACCGTCTCCGGATCATTGCCTTCGCGCTGGTAGGAGCCGCTCTCCTCCTGGAGCTGTCGTGGAGCTGGATCGGGCGGAAGTACCCAGAACCGGGCGCGCTGCCGGTCGTGTACTACGTGATCCGCTGGGCGATCTCGTTCGCACTCGTACTGCTGAACGGCTTCTTCGCGTTCTACGCCGCGGCGGGGTACTACGACACCGACGAGCGCATCCCCGGGCGGCGTGCTCGGCAGGTCGCCTTGTTCGCGTCCTCCGTCCCGATCTCGGCCGCGCAGGCCAGCGGCATCCCGGTGGACGACGGGGCGCGCTGGCTGGTGTTCGGCGGCCTGCTGGTCGCGAACAACATCCTGCTGACCATCGTGAAGCACTTCGCGGAGCAGCAGGAGGCGCGGTCGCAGGCCCGGGCCGCGACCATCACCGAGCTCGAACAGGCGCACGAGGAGAACGCCGCGTTGCAGGCGCAACTCCTGGTGCAAGCGAGGGAAGCGGGGATCGCGGACGAGCGGCGCCGGCTGGCCGCGGAGATCCATGACACCATCGCGCAGGGGCTGACCGGCATCATCGCGCAACTGCAGGTCGTCTCCAACGCGTCGGATCCGGCGACCGTCAAGGAGCACGTCGGCCGCGCGACCGATCTGGCCCGGCACAGCCTGGGCGAGGCGCGCCGCTCGGTGCAGAACCTGGCCCCGGCGGGCCTGTCGTACGACGGTCTCCCCGAGGCGCTGCGCAAGACCGTCGACCAGTGGTCCGAGCGGACCGGCGTACCCGCCGAGTTCACCCTGACCGGTACGGCGCAGCACCTGCACGGCGAGTTCTCGGCGACCGTCCTGCGGATCACGCAGGAGGCGCTGGCGAACGTGTCGAAACACGCCGCCGCGACCCGCGCCGGCGTGACGCTGAGCTTCATGGACGACGAGGTGACGGTGGACATTCGCGACGACGGCAAGGGGTTCGATCCGCTGGCCCTGTCCGCCCGGACCGGCACCGGCGGCTTCGGTCTCGACGGTATGCGCGCCCGCGCCGAACGCATCGCCGGCTCCCTGACCGTCGAGTCCGAGCCAGGGTTCGGTACGGCGGTCTCCGCTCGTCTACCGTTGGTGCTCCATGGCTGAGATCTCATTGCTCCTGGTCGACGACCACCCCGTGGTCCGCAACGGTCTACGCGGCATGTTCGAGTCCACACCCGGCTTCACCGTGCTCGCGGAGGCGTCGAACGGCGTCGAGGCGGTCGAGCTCGCCGCGGACCTGGACCCGGACGTGATCCTGATGGACCTGCGGATGCCGGGCGGCGGCGGACTCGACGCGATCACCGAGCTGACCCGCCGCGGCATCCGCTCGAAGGTGCTCGTCCTGACGACCTGGGACACCGACACCGACACGCTGCCGGCGATCGAGGCGGGCGCCACCGGCTACCTGCTCAAGGACGCGCCGCAGGACGAGCTGTTCAACGCCGTACGCCAGGCCGCGGCCGGCCGTACGGTCCTCTCCCCCGCCGTCGCCTCGCGGCTGGTGTCGGCAGTCCGCTCGCCCGCACCGAGCCCGTTGGCCGCGCGCGAACGGCAGGTCCTGGAGCTGGTCGCGAAGGGTACGTCGAACCGCGACATCGCCCGCGAGCTGTTCATCAGCGAGGCCACTGTGAAGACGCATCTCAGCCATGTCTTCACCAAACTCGGCGTCACCGACCGTGCCGCAGCGGTTGCCAAGGGCTACGAGCAGGGCATTCTCGGGCGCGACTGACCGACTCCGAGGTCTGGCCGGGCGCGGGTTCTGGGCTTAATCTCGGCTCAGGCAGGCGCCGCGGGGGTGCCGGCCGCGACGCCGGTATCCGGGGGGATTCGGTCACAGGACTGAGGGGTTCACTGCGTTTCGACCTGGGGGGTCTCCCGACGTCTCATGCTGCCTCCTTCCGCGACGGCGTTCCGTCTCTCTGGAGGCCCGCGCATGAGGTCACCGCATCACCGACGAGGTCATCGTCGTACCGTCACTCAAAGAACCGCCACTCGAAGTGCCACGGCCGGTGTGTCCGCCGGTCTGCTGGTCGCCGCGCTGTTGCCCGCGATGACCGCGTCGGCCGCAGATCCGTCCCCCACCGCGCCGAACGGCCGGCCCTGGACCGCGACGCCCCTGACCGTCGCCAGTACGGTCAACGGCGCCAAGTCACCCAGCGGTCAGCTCGCGAAGAGCGATCCCGCGCTCGTGAACAGCACGTCCGCCAAGCAGGTCCGGGTGGTCGTGAAACTCGATTACGACTCGCTGGCGGCGTACCGCGGCGGGATCAAGGGCCTGCCCGGCACCAGCCCGGCCGTCACCGGCAAGCGCCTCGACGTGAAGGGCGCGAACGCCACGAAGTACCTGAAGCACGTGGCCACCGTGGAGAACGACTTCCTGGCCGCGATGCAGTCGAAGGTCCCGAGCGCGCGAGCAGGCCAGCGGCTGCGCACGGTGTACGGCGGTATCGCGCTCAGCGTGCCGGCGAACCAGGCCCGCGACCTGCTGAAGCTGCCCGGTGTGGCCGCGGTCCAGCAGGACAACCTGCAGGAACTCCTCACCGACTCCAGCGGCGCCTTCATCGGAGCTCCGACGATCTACAACAAGCTCGGCGGATCGGCCAACTCCGGTAAGGGCATCATCGTCGGCATCCTCGACAGCGGCGCCTGGCCGGAGCACCCGTCCTTCGCCGACCCGGGCGGCCTGCCCGCACCACCACCGACCGCCGACGGGACACCGCGTGTCTGCGACTTCGGCGACAACCCACTGACACCGGCGAGCGACGTGTTCGCCTGCACGAACAAGCTGATCGGCGGACGGCCGTTCCTCGACACCTACAACGCGGTGATCGGCGGCGACGTCTACCCGGACAGCGCCCGTGACTCCAACGGTCACGGCACGCACACCGCCTCGACCTCGGCCGGCGGTGCGGTCGCGCACGCCAACCCGCTGGGTATCGACCGCGGCGCGATCGCCGGGATCGCACCGGCAGCAGCCGTGTCGGTCTACAAGGTCTGCGGTGCCGAGGGCTGCTTCCCGAGCGACTCGGTCCAGGCCGTCGCACGGGCGATCCTGGACGGCGTCCGGGTGATCAACTTCTCGATCTCCGGCGGCAGCGACCCGTACAGCGACCCGGTCGAACTCGCGTTCCTGGACGCGTACGCCGCGGGCGTGTTCGTCGCCGCCTCGGCCGGCAACTCGGGTCCGGGCGCGGCCACCACCGACCACCGTGGCCCGTGGGTCACCACCGTCGCGGCCTCGACCCAGAGCCGTACCTTCCGGTCGACGATCAGCTTGTCCGGCGGCGGCGCGAACGCCACCGTTTCCGGCGCGTCCATCACCGCGGGCGTCTCGACCCCGGCCCCGGTCGTGCTCGCGTCCGCACCGCCGTACAACAACGCGCTGTGCACCTCTCCGGCCCCGCCGGGTCTCTTCACGGGCAAGATCGTCGTCTGTGAGCGCGGCCCGGGCCGTGTCCTGAAGGGCTTCAACGTCCTGCAGGGCGGCGCCGTCGGCATGCTCCTGTACAACTCGTTCCCGTTCGACGTGTTCACCGACAACCACTGGCTGCCGACCGTGGCCCTCGAGAAGCCGGACGGCGACGCGTTGCTGGCGTTCCTCGCGGCGCACCCCGGCGCGACGTCGGCGACGTTCACGCAGGGCGCGAAGACCACCTGGCAGGGCGACGTGATGACGTACTTCTCGTCGCGCGGCCCCGGTGGCGACTTCCTCAAACCCGATGTCACCGCACCCGGCCTGCACATCCTGGCCGGACAGACGCCGACACCGGAGTCCCCGGCCGAAGGACCGCCCGGCAACCTGTACCAGGTGATCGCCGGTACGTCGATGTCGTCGCCGCACGTCGCCGGTTCCGCCGCACTCGTCCTCGCCCTGCACCCGTCCTGGACGCCGGGCCAGATCAAGTCGGCGCTCGAGACGACCGCGAAGACGACCGTCAAGAAGGAGGACCGGACCACCCAGGCCGACCCGTTCGACATGGGCGGCGGACGCATCGACCTCACCAAGGCCGGCGACCCCGGTCTGACCCTGGACGAGACCGCCGCGAACTACGCGGCCTCGGCCACCGACCCGCTGAACCGGATCGATCTCAACCTGCCGTCGGTGAACGCACCGACCATGCCGGGGCTGATCACCGCCACGCGGACGGTCACCAACGTCACCAACCAGACCCTCACCTTCACGGCCACCGGTACGACGGTCAGCGGCGCGAACATCTCCGTACTGCCGCCGGTGTTCCAGGTGAAGCCCGGCAAGTCGCAGAAGCTGACGATCGCGATCACGGCACCCGACGTACCTGACGGCCAGTACTTCGGTCAGGTCAACCTCAAGCAGATCGGCGGCAACCGGGCCCTGCACCTGCCGGTGGCGTTCTTCCGTCAGGAGGGCATCGTCCCGATCGACCAGACCTGTGTGCCGTCCACCATCGCGCGGAACACCGGTCAGTCGACCTGCACGGTGACCGTGCAGAACAACAGCCTGCAGACCACCGACGTGACGGCGGTCAGCACGCTGAGCTCGCAGCTGCGGCTGAACAGCGTCACGGGCGCGACCAAGATCGGCACGCAGATCGCCACCAAGACGGCCACCCTCGCCGGCCGCCAGCCCGACAGCCCGGGGATCGCACCCGGATCGTTGGCCGGATATCTGCCGCTCGACGCGTTCGGCATCGCCCCGGTCCCGATCGGGGACGAACAGGCTGTGAACTTCAACGTCGCCCCGTTCCAGTACGCCGGACAGACGTACAACCGGGTCGGCGTGACGTCCAACGGGTACACGGTCGTCGGCGGCACCACCACGGGCGACGACGTCCAGTTCCTGCCGCAGCCCCTGCCCGACCCGGCGCGCCCGAACAACGTGCTCGCGTCGTACTGGACCGATCTCGACGGATCCGGAGCACCAGGCATCTACGCCGGCGTACTCACCGACGGGGTGTCCGACTGGCTCGTCCTCGAGTGGCGGGTGAACCTGTTCGGCACGACCGACCTGAAGGTCTTCCAGCAGTGGATCGGCCTCAACGGCACCGAGGACATCACCTACGCCTACGACCCGGGCAACCTTCCCGGCAGCCCGCCGGCCGGCTACGGCCTGACGGTCGGCGCCGAGAACTTCGAAGGCACCGCCGGCAGCCAGATCTCCGGCCCGCCGGTCACCGACTACCGCATCACGAGTACGCCGGGAGCGCCCGGCGGCTCGATGACCTACTCGATGAACATCAAGGGTGTGCAGAAGGGCACCGGCACGGTAACTACCGGAACCTCAACGCCACTCGTCAAGGGCGTCACGATCGAGGTCGACAAGATCATCGTCAACTAACCAAGGGGTGAGCGACCGGGTTGGGGAGGATTGTGTGCCGAATCGGGTACACGATCCTCCCCAACCTCGCGAGCGGGTGCAGGTTAGTCGCGGGGTACCGGAACGCATGAAGACACCCCGTGCGATCAGGTCCGCCCGCCGACCGGCAGAGGCGAGTGGGCCCTTCGTCTGTAGCTGGAGTTCTGTCGGTGACTGCGCGATCGTCCGGGTGGCCGGCACCGTCGACGTCCGTACCGCCCCCACCTTCGCCCACGAACTCCAGCACGTCATCACGACCAAACTCCCGCGACTCGTCGTCGACCTGCGACGCGTCACGGCCATGGAAGCAACCGGCCTCGACGTCCTCGCCGACGCCCACGACCTCGCCGTCGACCACGGCGGCTGGCTACGCGCCTCCGGAGCCGGCCAATGGCTGGCCGACCTCATCCGGGCCACCGGCACCAACCGCCCCCTCGACCACTACCCCACCCTCTCGGACGCCCTCCCGTCCTACCGACCGGCGATCGCACGTCCGGCATCACCGATGGGCTGATGCCGGACGTGCGATTCCTGTCAGGTCTTCGAGCCGGACAGGGCGATACCTTGCACGATCTGGCGCTGGGCGATGATGAAGATCAGCAGCATCGGTAGCGCCGCCATGGTCGTGGCCGCCATCAGACTCGTCCAGTCGGAGGAGTAGGCGCCCTTGAACTGGTTGACCACGAGCGGAATCGTGAAGTTCCGGTCACTGTTCAGGAAGATCAGCGGAGAGAAGAACGAGTTCCACTGTCCGAGGAACACGAAGATGCCGAGGGCCACGAGTGGCGTCCGCAGCAGCGGCAGGATGATCGTGGTGAAGATCCGGACCCGCCCCGCGCCGTCGATCGAGGCGGCTTCCTCCAGCTCCAGCGGAATGCCGCGGACATACTGGCGGAGGAGGAAGACGCCGAACGCGTTGAACAACGCCGGCGGGACGATCAGCGCCAGGTGGGTGTCGATCCAGCGGAGCTGCCCCATGATGACGTACAGCGGGATCACGGTCAGCTGGAACGGAACCATCATGGTGGCCAGGAAGATGCCGAAGATCACCTTCCGCCCCGGAAAACGGATCCGCGCGAAGGCGTAGGCGGCCATCGAGCAGGTGATCAGGGTGAGGACCGTGACCAGGCCGGCGATATAGACACTGTTGAAGTACGCGCGCGCGAAGTCGGCGCCCTGCCACGCGGTGACGAAGTTCTCCGGCTGCCAGATCTTCGGCAGCAGCTTCGGCGGCTGGGCGAAGATCTCGTCCAGCGGCTTCAGGGCCGAGAACAGCATCCACAGGAACGGCACGAACATCACCAGCGAGCCCGCGACCAGCAGCAGGTGCAGCGGAATCCAGGACGGCTTGAACCGCCCCCCGCTCAGCCCGTGAGAAGCATTCTTCCGACGCGCCGGCTCGAGGCCTCGCGCGTCGATCTCGCCTGATGAGGAAGTCATTCGGTGTAATGCACCCATTTCTTCTGAGCAAGAAACTGGAGGCCGGTCAGCGCCAGCAGGACGAGGAACAGGTACACCGCGATGGCCGCGGCGAACCCGAACTTGAACTCACGGAAGGCGATGTTCACGATGTCGTACACGATCGTGTGGGCGTTCGCCGGCGCTGTGGTGTCGAAGAAGAAGTAGATGTAGTCGAACACCTGGAAGGACCCGATGATCGAGGTGATCGACAGGAACAGGATGGTCGGCGACAGCAGCGGCACGGTGATCCTGCGCAGCTTCTGCCATTCCGAGGCGCCGTCGATGTCGGCGGCCTCCATCAGGGTGGGCGAGATGCTCTGCAGACCGGCGACGAACATCACGATCATGTAGCCGAGGCCCTGCCAGATCGACACCAGGACGATCGCAGGGATCGCCGTCCCCGGATCCTGCAGCCAGTCGGGTGGTTGGGGCACCCCCAGCGACTTCAGCAGGGCGTTGATGGGACTGATCTCGGGGTTCAGCAGCCAGAGCCAGATGGCACCCACCGCGACGGTCGACGTGACCTGCGGCGCGAAGAAGAAGATCCGGTAGAACGGCGTCAGTCGTCCCGCCTTCTGAATGAAGAACGCGAAGAAGAAGCCGGTGATCAGCAGTCCGGGGACCTGCAGGACGGTGAACCACGCGGTGTTCAGCCAGGACTGCCGCAGCTGGGCGTTCTGCCAGACACCGATGAAGTTCTGCAGCCCGACGAACGTGCGCGAACCCAAACCGTCCCAGCTCGAGAACGACAGCACGATGGCGAAGACCAGGGGACCCACCATGAAGGCGATCAGGCCGATGAGCTGCGGGGTGAGAAAGGCGTACCCCCACAGGGCTTCGGTACGCCGTCGGCGCTTCACATCTACTGCGAGCGCCATGGCTCACTTCCCGTTGTTGATGAACTTGCAGATCTTGTCGGCCCATACCTTCGCGTTGTCGCCGGCCTTGATCGACTTGTCCATCTCGGTGCCGAGGTTGGCTCCGACCTCCGCCTTGGACGCGATGGCCGACGGGATCGCGTACCCCTTCTTGGCGGCTTCCGTGAACCAGGCACAGTGTTCGGGCTGCTTGTTCTCCATCACGACCTCGTCCAGCCCCGCGACGGCCGGCACCGCGTTGCCTCCACCGGAGAGCCGGGCCTTCTGGCCGTCCTTGGAGACGAACCGGGTGGCGAAGTACATCGCGGCTTCGGGATCCTTGGCCTTGGCGTTCACGGCCATGGCGGCGGTGTAGACGATCGCCGGGGGCACGGTCTTCCCGTCGGCGGACGCGAACGGTGCGATGTCGTAGCCGAACTTCAGCTTCTTGAGGTTCGGGAGGATCCAGCGTCCCACCTGGCAGCTGGCCAGCTGCTGGCTGTAGAACAAGGCGTCGATGGCCTGCCCCTTCGGCAGCGACCCGCCGTAGGTGATGTTGCCGCTGGCCATCCCCTCCCAGAGCCACTCGAGGGTCTCCATCGACTTCGCGTCCTCGTTGAAGATCATCTTGTTGCCGTCGACGACCTTGCCCCCGAACGCGGTCATCCAGCTGAGCATCGGGCCGAAGCCGCCTTCCAGCACCATGCCCCGCTTGCCGGTGGCCTTGATCTTGGTCAGGAAGTCGTCGAGGGCGTCCCGGTTCCAGCCGCCGGACTCGTGCAGTTGCGCGGGGTTCTGGGTGATGCCGGCGGCCGCGCACATGTCCTTGTTGAACCAGAACACGATCGGGTTGCAGTCGACGACCAGTCCGTAGGTGCCCGGGCTGCCGTCGGCGGGCTTGCACCAGCCCATCAGGTTCGGGTAGAGGTCGTCGATCTTGACGGGCGCGTCCGCCTTCGACGTGAACTCGGTGAAATCGGCGACCTTCTTGTTCTGGATGAGCCGTTGCATGCCGGAGTCCTGCACGTAGAAGACGTCCGGGGCGCTGCTGCCGGCGAGTTGGGTGAGCAGCTTGGCGCCGTAGTCGCCGACGACCACCTGGAAGGTGACCTTGGTCCCGTGCGCGGCCTCGTAGTCCTTCGAGATCTTCCGGAACCGCTCGGCCTCACCCGGGTTCGCCCACGAGGCCCAGGTCACGGCGCCGCCGGAGCCGCCCGTCCCGCCGGCGCCGCCTTTGCCCGCGCTCGACGTACCTCCCGCGCTACCGCCGGCGCAGGCGGTGAGCAACGCGCTCGAGCCCACTCCGGCGATGGCCGCGCTGGCCAGGAAACCACGACGTGTGATCGGTCGCCCCAAGGGCTTTTCATTGGTCGGCATCACGCAACTCCTCGAAGAAGGCGGATATTAGCGGTAAAAGATAGGGACGCCAGGCAATTCCGTCAATGCTTCGGAGCATTTGGTTTTACCGCTATAGTCCAGGACGTGACGACATTTGAGATCCGCTCCCCCGAAGGTCGAACCGTCCGCAGCGCACAGCTGACCGGCCCCGGCACGCTGACCGAGCGCGCGACGGCCGAGCCCGGCGTCCTGCGGTACGACGTGATTGCCGACGTCGCTGCCGACGGTCCGGTGACGTTGCGCTGGACGTGGCCGGCCGACGACGCGGTGACGCTGTGGCGGGCGAGCCAGGGGTCACGCCGTCATCTCCCGACCGACTGGGGCTCGCACCGCGACGTCCGTTCCGTCCGCTCCGCGCCGGTCGCCACGCTCGTCGATCCGCAGGACCGCAGCCTGCTGACCGTCTCCTTGTCGTCGAACGTCCGGGGCTGCGACTTCGCCGTCGGAGTGAGCGAGGAGACCGCGGAACAGCTGATCGAGCTGACCGTGACGGATCTCGAGGGCGAAGGCTTCGTTCTGCGGATCGATCTGCGGGAGCGGCATTTCGCCGAGGCGTTGGGTGCCGTGACGGCGGAGTGGGCGGCCGAGCTGGGTGACCGGATCGCCGACGTACCGCCGGTCGCGCGGCAGGCGATGTACTCGACCTGGTACAGCGACCATCAGCACGTCTCGGCCGAGTCCGTTGAGCGGCACGCCCGCGCGGGAGCGGCGTACGGCACCGAGGCAGTCATCGTCGACGACGGCTGGCAGACCGACGACACGCGGCGCGGGTACGCGTACTGCGGCGATTGGGAGCCGACCAGCCACAAGTTCCAGGACATGGCCGAGCATGTACGTCGCGTGCACGCGCTCGGCCAGCGGTACGTGCTGTGGATCGCGCCTCCGTTGATCGGTGTGCACTCGAAGGCGTGGGGCAAGCTGAAGGACCGCACACTCGGCTTTGCCGACGCTGAGGTGACCGCCGTCCTCGACCCCCGCTGTCCCGAGGTCCGCGAGCACCTTCTGGAGTGCTGCGTTCGTCCAGTCCGTGACTGGGGCGTCGACGGCCTGAAGATCGACTTCATCGATTCCTGGGCGCGGGACGACGTTCCGGCGGCGCCGGGCGCTGACTGCGCTTCCGTCGACGAGGGCGTGGAGCGGTTCCTGCAGGACGTCACCGACGAGCTACGGAGGCTGCGGGACGACGTACTGATCGAGTTTCGGCAGGACTACGTGCACCCGAGGCTGTGGCAGTTCGGCACGTTCCTGCGCGCCGGCGACTGTGCGCTCGACCCGGTCGAGAACCGCGTGCGGACTGTCGATTGCCGACTGTTGGCAGGTGACCGCGCGGTGCATTCGGACATGCTGATGTGGAGCCCGTCGGCGTCGGCGGAGAACGTCGCGCAGCACTTCATCAATGTGTTGTTCAGTACGCCGCAGGTGTCGATGGAGCTGGACGCACTGCCGCCCGAGCACCAGGAGGTCGTCCGGTACTGGCTCGGATTCGTCCACGAGCACGCCGACGCGCTGCTGCACGGCGTACTGCTGCCGTCGCGACCGGATGCGCGGTACACGCAGGTTCGCGCGGTCGGTGCGACGGAGACCGTGGTGGCCGTGTACACGAATCCTGTCGTGCGGGTCCAGGACCCGTGCACAGTCGTGGTGAACGGCGGCGCCGAGCGGCGACTGTACGTCGAAGGTGCGTGCGACCGGCGTGTGGACCTCGTAGTGTCGGACTGTTCGGGCCACGAGGTGCACCGAGAGACGACGACGGCGCCTGAGGTGTGGACGATCGACGTTCCGGTCGGTGGGTCAGCCCGGATCGTGTGTGACTAAGGGGGAAGGGTTGGCTGCAGAGAAGCCGCGGCGTACGACTGTCGCGGACGTCGCCCGGTTGGCCGGGGTGTCGGCGATGACGGTGTCGAACGTGCTGAACGCGCCGCATCGCGTCGCGCCGCCGACCGTCCGGACGGTGCGCGCCGCGATCCAGGAACTCGGGTACATCCCGAACCACGCTGCCCGTGCGTTGTCGTCCGGTCGCAGCCAGGTGATCGGTCTGCCGATGTCCTTCGACGACGACCTGGTGGACGACGACAACCCGGGCCTGGGCGGGTTTCTGCACAGCCTGCTCGGCGGTCTGGTCAAGGCGGCCGCGGTCCCGGGGTACGGCGTCCATGTCGTCGAGACCCCGGCCGACACCGCGACCGAGATCGTGCTCTACGAGAAGCTGATCGCGGCGCGGCAGGTGGACGCGATCGTCGTTCTGGAGACGATGCCGCACGACGAGCGGATCAAGTTCCTCAGCGGCCGGCGGTTCCCGTTCGTGGCGTTCGGGCGGACCGGGCCGGAGCATCGGCAGTGCTGGGTCGACGTGGACAACGAGTCGTCGATGGCCGGTGTCGCGGCGCATCTGCGGTCGACCGGCCGGGAGCGGGCGGTGTACCTGGCGACGGACAGTCCGCTGCCATGGGTGCATCAGCGACGCGACGGGTTCGTCCGGGAGTTCCCGTCGACGCACGCGCGATCGTTCGGTTCGCTCGAGGCGCTGGCGGCGTACGTCGAGGAGCTGGACCCGCCGGACGTTTTCGTCGCGGACAACGACGCGTTCGCCGTGGTCGCGATGCGCGCGCTGCAACGGCGCGGGATCGTGGTGGGTCAGGACGTCGCGGTCACCGGGTTCAACGACTTCCCGTTCGCGAGCATGCTCGACACACCGCTCACCACGGCCCGGATCCCGTTGCGGGACATCGCCACCTGCCTGTTCGACCGTGCCTTGCGCGAGATCAGCGGCGAGCCGGACGAGCCGGGCAAGCTCGTCACGGCGCCACTGGTCATTCGCTCGAGCGCTTAAGGCTTGACCAGCACTTTGAGTGCGGTGCGGTCGTCCATTGAGCGGTAGCCGTCGGCCACGTTGTCGAGAGCGACCTCGCTGTCGAAGACCTTGCCGGGGTCGACGTGTCCGGCGAGGACGTCGGGGAGCAGGGTTTCGATGTAGGCGCGGGCCGGCGCGGGCCCGCCGGTGAGGGTGATGTTGGGTCCGAAGAGGCTGGGGAACCCGACCGGAGCATCGTCGTACTGCGGTACTCCGACGCGGCTGATGACGCCGCCGGCCCGAACCACGCCGATCGCCTGGTCGTACGCGGGCCGGTGACCGACCGCTTCGAGTACGACGTGCGTACCGTCGCCGCCCGTGAGGTCCCGGACTCGGGCGATCCCCTCGTCACCGCGCTCGGCGACAACATCGGTCGCGCCGTACTCACGGCCGAGGTCGGTGCGGCTGGTGTGGCGGCCCATCAGGATGATCTGCTCGGCGCCGAGGCGCTTCGCGGACAGGACGGCCAGCAGCCCGACGGCCCCGTCGCCGATCACGGTCACGCTGGTGCGCGGGCCGACGTTCGCCTTGATCGCCGCGTGGTATCCGGTCCCGTACACGTCGGACAGCGTGAGCAGTGACGGGATCAGCGGTGAGGTCTCTTCGACCGGTGCGGCGACGAGTGTGCCGTCCGCGAGTGGGACCCGGACTGCCTCGGCCTGTCCGCCGCCGACCTCGCCCGCGTTCCAGAAACCGCCGTGCCGGCAGGAGGTCTGCAGGCCCTCGCGGCAGAAGTCGCAGGTGCCGTCGGACCAGGCGAACGGGGCGGTCACGAAGTCGCCGGCCTTGACCGTGGTCACGTCGTCGCCGGTCTCTTCGACGACGCCGACGAACTCGTGCCCCATGGACCGACCGTCCGCGGTCGCGGCCATCGAGTGATACGGGTGCAGGTCGGAACCGCAGACACAGGCCCGGACAACGCGCACGATCGCGTCAGTCGGCTCCTTGATGATCGGGTCCGGTACGTCGACGACACGGACATCGCCGGCGCCGTACATATAGGTGGCTCGCATGAGAATCCTTCTGAGTCAGGGGGTGTCGGTGACGTGTTCGCCCCAGGTGGTTTCCGGTACGTCGGGGGTACCGGTGCCTTCCCAGATGGCCAGGTGGGTCATGAAGGAGTCGGCGGTCGCGCCGTGCCAGTGCCACTCCCCCGGTGGTGTGTGCACGGTGTCGCCGGGGTGCATCACGATCACCTGCCCGTCGCGGGTGCCGACCAGGCCGACGCCCTCGGTGACATGCAACGTCTGCCCCACGGCGTGCGTGTGCCAGGCGGTGTGGGCACCCGGTGCGAAACGCACCACGTTCACCCGCGTGCGCGACGGCTCCTCACCGCGGTAGATCTGGTCGAACCAGACGTCCCCGGTGAACCACTCGCCCGGCCCTTTCGCGGTCGCGGGTTTCGTCAGTTTCTCCATGCCGGCCAGTGAACGGGGTGCCGCACGTCCGCGGGAGTGACTGTCGTTCCAGGTAACGCCAGTACCTCCTTCAGTTCCTGGTGCCCGTCTACGGTGGAGGCATGGACAACCGAGCCGCGATCCGTGAGTTCCTCGCCTCGAGGCGCGCGCGGATCACCCCGGAACAGGCGGGACTACCGGCTTACGGCGGCAACCGCCGGGTCAAGGGGCTGCGCCGCGAAGAGGTCGCCATGCTGGCGGGAATGAGCATCGACTACTACGTGCGGCTCGAGCGCGGGCACCTGGGCGGGGCCTCCGACACCGTCCTCGAAGGGCTCGCCCGGGCGCTCCAGCTCGACGACGCCGAGCGGGCGCACCTGTTCGATCTCGCCCGCGCCGCCGAGCCGACTCCCGCGCGCAACCGAAAGACAGCGCCCGCGACCGTGCCGGCCAGCGTCCAGCTCGTGCTCGACGCCGTGAACGACGCACCGGCCTGGGTTCGCAACGCCCGCCACGACATGCTCGCCGCGAACCGGATGGCCCGCGCACTCCACGCTCCGATGCTCGCGGACCCGCGCCGCCCCGCGAACAGCGCCCGCTTCGTCTATCTCGACCCGGCGTCCCACGACTTCTTCCAGGACTGGGAACGCGCCGCCGACGACATCGCCGCCATGCTGCGCTCCGAGGCCGGGCGCAATCCGCACGACAAGCTCCTGATCGAACTCATCGGTGAGCTGTCCACCCGCAGCGAGGACTTCCGCACCCGCTGGGCCGCCCACAACGTCCGCTTCCACCGCACCGGCCTGAAGAAGTTCCACCACCCGGTCGTCGGCGACCTGGAGCTCACTTTCGAGGCGATGGAGTTCCCCGCCCACCCCGGTCTCACCCTCCTGGCGTACGTCGCCCCCGTCGGCAGCCCGACCGCCGACAGCCTCAAACTCCTCGCCAGCTGGGCCGCCAGCACAGAAGTTCCTCAGCATTAGGGAGCACTTGACCGTCTGACTGCCACCTCGACGAACTTGGCGAGGTCGGCGGAACGACTGCCGGCCGGCCAGACGACGAGCATCTGGTACGGCTCGACGTCGGTCACCGGCCGGTAGACGACGTCCGGCCGGATGTTGCGCTCGGCCATCGACTGCGGCACGAGCGCGACCGCCTGCCCGAAGGCAACCACCTCCAGCAGTTGCGACGAGTCCTGCACGATCGGCCCGTCCACCGGATCGTCCGGCCGCGCAGACCAGTAGTTGCGCTCAGCAACGTTAGCCCGGCTCCAGCGCGGCGCCGGGATCCCGGCCAGGTCGTCGGGCGCCAGCACCTCGCGCGCCGCCAACTCGTGCCGCACCGGAAGCGCGGCGACCCGCGGCTCCGTGTACAGCAGCTCGGTTTCCAGTCCGTGGTCGTCGAACGGCCGGCTGACGAGCGCAACGTCCGCCCGCCCGTCCCGCACCATGTCGGCCTGCTCCCCGAAGCCGCTCACCACCACCTGCACACCCGGCAACTCACCCTGGAGCTCCGTCACGATCCGGTGCAGCACCTCGGTGGCGACGCCAGGCTTCGCCGTCACCACGAGTCCTCCGGACGACTGGCCGGCGCGCTGCGTCCGCCGTACCGCCGAGTCGAGCGCATCCAGCACCGGCCCCGACTCCTTCAGCAGTGTCTCGCCAGCCTCGGTCAGCCCGAGGCGCGAGCCGGAGCGGTCGAACAGGTCGACGCCGAGGCGGTGCTCGAGTTGGCGCATCGCGCGGGACAGCGGCGGCTGCGCGATGCCCAGGCGCTCGGCGGCGCGGGTGATGTTCAGGTCCTCGGCGACGGCGCGGAAGTACCGCAGTTCGCGGATCTCGGGTTCCGGCATACCTCCAGGGTATGGCGGACCACCTGATCGGTGTTGGTCCGCGGGGGTGGGTGCGCGCTGGACTGGAGGCATGAATCAGAACGAAGTCGCCCTGGTGACGGGCGGAAACAAAGGCATCGGCCATGAGATCGTGCGCCAGCTCGCGGCACGTGGACTCACGGTGTATCTGGGCGCACGGAGTCCGGCTCTGGGCGCTCGTGCCGCAGAGCAGCTGACCGGCGACGTGCGGTTCGTGCAGCTGGATGTGACGGACGTGGAGTCGGTCGCCGCAGCCGCCAAGCAGGTCGAGGCAGACTCCGGCCGGCTCGATGTGCTGGTGAACAATGCCGGCATCGTGTCCGAGTGGGGTATGGCGGTCGCCGACATCACGGCCGAACAGGTGCGATCGGCGTACGACGTGAACGTGTTCGGTGTGGTCGGGGTGATCAACGCCTTCGTACCCCTCCTGCGACGGTCGCCGAACGCACGGATCGTGAACATGTCGAGCGGACTCGGCTCGGTCAACCTCCTCTCGGAACTCGACGGCCGCCTCGCAACCCAAGGACTGCTCGCCTACAGCTCGTCGAAGGCGGCTCTCAACGCCCTGACTCTGGTCTACGCAAGCGCCCTGCGCGCAGACGGCATCAAGGTGAACGCCGCCACCCCGGGCCTCGTGCCGACCGACCTGAACTCGCAGGCCTCCGTACCACGCGGCGAGCGAACCGTGGCCGACGGAGCAGCCGTCCCGGTCGCTCTCGCCACACTCCCGTCCGACGGCCCGACCGGCGTCTTCAGAGGACCGGAGTCACTGACCGACGTGGCCCCGTGGTGAGCGCCTGACGGGCTATCAGGAGGGTGGTTGTGGTGCCGAGGATGCCGGCTGCGGCCATGGTGAGGTTTGGCGCGAGGAAGGAGCCGACTACGCCGCCTAGAGCGATGCTCACGCCCTGGATCGCCATCAGGCCGCTGGTCTGGACGGTGAACAGGCGGCCGCGGTACGACGGATCGGCGTGCTGCAGGATCAGTGGGTCGATGGCCTGGTTGAAGGCGTAGCCGGAGCCGGAGATTGCGAGGAGTACTGCGGCGACCGGGATCGGTGGTGTGGTCAGGAACGCGATCGCGGGGAGCTGGCTAAGTAGCAGGAACGGGACGACGAGCCGTCGCCGCGCGGAAGGGGTGAATCGCGCGACGACGAGCTCGCCGAGCACACTGCCGACGGCGTACCCGGTGAACAACGCACCGGCGGCAGCGGCTGCGGTGCCGACCTGAGCGGTGTACGCGACGGCCAGTCCGTCCGGGACGGACGAGAACGCCGGGGCCACCCAGGTCAGCAGGATCAGGTTGCGGAGCTTGGCGTTCGCGAACAGGAACTGCAAGCCGGTCCATGAGTCGCGGACTGTGTTGCTCTTACGTTCTCCCGGAGGCGTGTACGGCGTACCCGTCGCGATCAGCACCGCCGACGCGATGAAGGTCACCGCGTCGAGGGCCAGCAGCCAGTTCGCGCCGACCACCGCGACCACGATCCCGCCGAGCGCGAACCCGGTCAGCACCGCGACCTGACTGATTGCCCTCAGCAAGGACCTGCCGACCGGGAAGAGGTCCGCCGGCAACAGGTGCGCGAGGCTGGCTGCCCGTGCGCCCGCGAAGACCGGCGCCACGAAACCGGTCACCACCAGCAGCCCCAGTAGCCCGCCGACCGGCATCCCCGGGATCAGCATCAGTCCGATGGCCGCCGCGCTGACCACGTCGCACGCAACCAGGACCCGGCGCGCGGGGAACCGGTCCGCGATCGACGAGAACAGCACGCCGCTGACGGCGTACGGCAGGAACGAACAGGCCAGGACGAGGGCCGACAGCAACGGCGAGCCGGTCCGCTCGAAGATCAGGATGGACAGCGCGACCTGTGCCGCCACCGTGCCCAGCATCGAGACGGTGTGGGCGGCGTAGACGGCGCGCAGGCCGGGAAGGCTGAGTACAGCTCGGTAGGTCCTCACGCGGCGAGCGTGCACGGGTTCCGGCGACGCGGCGTAGAGTTTTGGTTGTGGCCGAAAGTTCTCGATGACGGTACTTCGCTTCACCCAGGCGGACGCGCTGCGGTGCCGGTTCGGGGCGTCGCCGTTGTGGGAGACGATGTCCGCCGTACGAGTGCTGAACGGATCGAAGCACCGGCCGTTGTACGGCGACTGGATCGCCGCGCAGCGGGAATCGGCAGCGCAACTGGGCCTGCGCGGGTTGAAGGCGGTGCAGCCCCGCGTCGGGTTCACGCCGGACTTCCTGACCCCGCCGCCGAAGGCGTCCCGGGCGAAGTTCGCGACCGAGATCGCCCGCGTCCGTAGTACGCCGCTCGAGACGGTCCGCACCGAACTGATCCGTTCACGGGACGAGTTGAAGAACCCCGGTGCGCCGGAGATCGACAAGATGCTGGAAGACCTGGCCGGCACCCGCGAACGGCTCGCGGACGAGATCGAGGGCGCGTGGGAGGCCCTGATCAAGCCGGACTGGCCGCTGATCAGTCGCGTCCTCGAGGACGACATCGCGTACCGCGGCCAGCAGCTGACCGACGGCGGCCTGGCCGGGCTGTTCGACGATCTACATCCGACCCTGGCCTGGGAGGACGACCGCCTGATCGCCACCCGCTACCGCTCCGAGGACCGCGATCTCGCCGGCCAGGGCCTGCTCCTGGTACCCGGCGTCTTCGCCTGGCCGTACCTCGTGATCGTCGTCGACCCGGCGTACCACCCGACGCTCGTCTACCCGGCCCGCGGCGCCGCCCGCCTGTGGTCCGACGCCCCCGCTCCCCCGGATCCGCTGGCCCGCCTCCTCGGTCGCACCCGCGCGACCCTGCTCGTCGCACTCGACCCGCCCGCCACCACCAGCGCGCTCGCCGCCCAGTACAACCTCGCCCTCGCCACGGTCGCCGAACACCTGTCGGCGTTGTACGACGCGGGCCTCGCGACACGTCGTCGTACCGGTCACCAGGTCCACTACCGCCGTACCGAGGTTGGACAGGCCGTCATCGACGCATCCGTCGGATAACCGGCTCGCGGCGCGAGAATGCTGCAATGAACAAGCCGACGAGCACTCGCCACACCCGGCGCTGGCCGGCCTCGCTGGCGGTGGTCGCGGTCCTGGTGCTGCAGGTCCTGGTGCCGACGCAGATCAACGCACTCCCGCGGTGGCTGATGCCCGTACTCGGTGGACTCCTGCTGCTGCCGCTGGTGTGGATGAACCCGTTCCACCTGCGTCGCGACGAGCCCTGGCTGCGATCGGTCGAACTCGTCCTGCTCGCGGTTCTGGTCGCGGTGAACGCGTACTACCTGGCCGGGATGATCTTCTTCCTCAACAACGGCGACGCGGGGGACGGCAAGGTCCTGGTGAAGAGCGCGCTGCTGATCTGGGTGACGAACGTGGTCGCGTTCGCGGTCTGGTACTGGGAGATCGACCGCGGCGGCCCGTTCGCCCGGGCGCCCGAGCACGAGCGTGAGACCGAGCGCGCGGACCTGCTGTTCCCGCAGATGACCGTCGACCTGCCGGGGTGGAAGGGCTGGCTGCCCGGCTTCACCGACTACCTGTACGTCGCGCTCACGAACGCGACGGCGTTCAGCCCGACCGACACGCTGCCGCTGACCTCCCGGGTCAAGACGCTGATGGGCATCCAGTCAGCGATCTCATTGTTGACAATCGCCATCATCGCGGCCCGCGCGGTGAACGTCCTCTGAGATCCCACTCGACAGCCATGTAATGGGCATGAGAGCGTTATGCCCATGTACAGCACGAAGTCGGTGGGGTTGGGGTTCGCGGTCTTCTCCGCGATCACGTTCGGCGGGTCGGGTCCGTTCGCGAAGGCGCTGATCGGCGCCGGTTTCTCGCCGCAGCAGGCGGCCTGGTTACGGATCCTCGGTGCCGCCGCGGTGCTGGTTCCGCTCGTGCTGGCCCTCCGCGGCCGCGCCGGGCTGCGCTCGGCGCGGGCCTCCTGGAAATCGCTGGCGCTCTACGGACTGACCGGTATCGCCGGCTGCCAGACGCTGTTCTTCATCGCGGCCAGCCGGCTGCCGGTCGGCGTCGCGCTGATGCTCGAGTTCTCCGGCCCGGTGCTGGTCGTCGCGTGGCTGAAGTTCGGCCAGAAGGTCGCCGTACCGCGGTCCGCCGCGATCGGGGTGAGCATCGCGCTCGTCGGTCTCGCGACGGTGGCCGAGATCTGGTCCGGGTTGCGGATCGACCTGATCGGCCTGCTCGCTGGTCTCGGTGCGGCCGCGTGCCAGGCGACGTACTTCATCCTGATCGACAAGCTGACCGGCGCCGCGGATCCCCTGGTGATGACCGCGGCCGGAAGCGTGGTCGGCGCCTTCGTACTGACGCTGATCGCGGCACCGTGGGGTACGCCGTGGCACGTGCTGGTCGACTCGATCGCGATCGGCGAGCGGCATGCTCCGGGCTGGGTGATGGCCGCGTGGCTGATCCTGGTGAGCACGGTCGTCGCCTATTTGGCGGGCGCGGCCGCCGTCCAGCGACTCTCCGCGCCGATCGCGGGAGCGGTCGCGTACGTCGAGGTGGTCGCGGCCTGCGTCTTCGCCCTGATCCTCCTCGGCGAGACGCTCCGCACCAACCAGATCATCGGCGGTGCGATCGTGCTGGCCGGCGCCTTCGTGGCCCAGTCGTCGGTGGGGAAGGTCGCGTCTCCGGAGATTCCCGACGCTCCCCCGACCGACGTACTGGATCGGGCAGCCATCTAGCGCCTCATCGCAACGAGTCGACGAGTTCCCGCGGCAGGCCGTGGGTTTCGTGCAGGTACTCGTAGTCGGTGTCGTCGAGGGACTTGTGGAACCGCTCGTGGCTGAGCACCTTGCGGCCCCGGTCGAGCAGGTTGCTGAACCGGATCTCCTCGTCGATCAGGATCCGCCGGATCAGCGTCACCGTCTCGCCCTGGTGGAAGTGGTGCAGCGTGTGCTCGAACAGCTCGATCGGCAGGTCGGACAGCGACCGGGACTCGTCGTTCTGCCAGAGGATTGTCAACAATCGGCGGATCAACCGGCGCAGCACGTACCCGCGACCGGTGTTCGACGGGTGCACGCCGTCGCCGACGATCACGATGCTGGACCGCAGGTGATCGATGACGATCCGCTGCGACCGCTCGTCCAGTGACCACAGCTTCGGGACGATCCGCATCCACGGCTCGAACAGCGAGGTCTCGTACACCGACGGCCTGCCCTCCAGGAGCATCGTCAGCCGCTCCAGGCCGAGTCCGGTGTCGATGTTCTGCTGCTTCAACTCCTCCAGCGAGCCGTCGTCGTGGCGGCGGTACCGCATCATCACGTGGTTCCACACCTCGACCCAGCGGTCGTCGGTGGTCGGCGTACCCTCCGGCTCCCCCTCACCGGTCCAGACGAAGATCTCCGAGTCCGGACCGCACGGACCGGTCGGGCCGTTCGACCACCAGTTGTCGTCGGTGGTCAGCTCGATCGGCAGACCGAGCTCCTGCCAGGTGCGGAGCGACTCCTGGTCGAGCGGCACCTGCTCGTCGCCGCCGAACACGGTCACGTACATCCGCCGCGGGTCCAGACCGAACCGGGTGGTGAGCAGCTCGTACCCCCAGCGCAGGGTCTCGTTGCTGCCGTAGTCCCCCAGCGACCACGAGCCCAGCATCTCGAACACCGTCAGGTGGGTCGGATCCCCCACCTCGTCGAGATCGGTGGTTCGCAGGCATCGCTGGATGCCCACGAGTCTGCGTCCCAGGGGATGAGGTTCGCCCTCCAGATACGGGGTGAGCGGATGCATCCCCGAGGTCGTGAAGAGCACGGGATCGCCGAGCCGCGGAATGAGCGTGGACCCGGTCGTCGGGACGTGCTCGCGGTCGAGGAAGAAGTCGATGAAAGTCCTGCTGATGCTCATGGTTCTTGTCCTTGTCGAATTCAGGACCGGAACCAGACCACCGGGCTACAGAGACAACAACACCGGCGAACCGTTTCCGGTCGCCGGTGGAAGTGTGTGAATGTCAGGCCGCGGCAGCCGGAGAGCATGAAGCTCGTACGGCTGCGGCAAGTCGGAACATTCGGTGCATGTCGGCCAGAGTACACGACACCGGCCGCCCGCTGTCCACCAGATACGTCCGAGTTCCCGCGGCCCGGCGCGTCACGCGTCCAGCAGTTCCCGCAGAACGGTGCCCGACCTCGCCCAGGTCCACTCGTCCTCGATCCAGTTCGCCCGGCGGCGCCCATGGCGGCCCGGTCCTCGGCGTTCGTCAGCAGTTCGACCAGGCGAACACCGACCGCATCGGGGTTGTACGGGTCGACCAGGTATCCCGTCGTACCGTGCACCACCGTGTCGGACGCACCACCGGAATCGCCTACCAGCACAGGCTTTCCGGTGGCCGACGCCTCCAGCGTGACGATCCCGAGCGCCTCCGGCTCCAGCCCGAACCGCCGCGTCCGGCACGGCATCGCGAACACATCGGCCGCGTCGACGTACGGCGGAATCTCCGCCCACGGAACCGGGCCGGTGAACACCACCGCGTCCGCCACGCCGACGGCCACCGCCAGGTCCTCGAGGTACTCGCGGTCCGGCCCACCGCCCACCAGCAGGAGCCGCGCGTCAGGCACCGACTTCTGGACCCGCGACCACGCGCGGATCAGCGTGTCCTGCCCCTTCCGGCGAATCAGCCGCGACACACAGGCGACCACCGGAACGCCGTCCAGCCCGAGGCCCTTGCGAATCTGCTCTCCCCCGCACCCCGGCGCGAACCGGCGCGTGTCGACCCCGGGCGTCAGTCGCCGCATCCGTTGCGCTGCCGCCGGCGACAGCGCCGGAGCGATCCGATCGGCACACCACGACGACACCGTCGTCACCGTGTCCGCCGCATCACCGATCCGCCGCAGCGCCCGCCGGGCCCCGGGTACGCCGGCCCACCAGGTCTCATGTCCGTGCGTCATCGCGACGATCCGCCGCGCACCGGCCCGCCGCAGCGCCGGGCCCATCAACCCGAGCGGAGCCGCCGCGCCGAACAGGATCCGGTCGGCGCCGTGCTCGCGCATCAGCCCGACGGCGCGCTTGGTGACCCGGGCCGTGGGCAACAACATCGACGTACGATCGCGGATCACGGGGAACGGCAGCGTCGCGTCGTACGCCGTATCGCCAACCTCGTGTGAGGTGTAGACGACGACCTCGGGCAGCTGGTCGCACAACGAGCGGACGAACGTCTCGATCCCGCCCTGGCGTGGCGGGAAGTCATTGGTGACGACCAGGACGGTCATCGCGGGGCCAGCGGTGGGACCGTACCGCCGTTCTCGGCCGCCCACGCGCGGCCCATCGCGATCCGCTCCGGCGCGGTCGGGTGGCTGGCGAACATCCAGTACCGCCAGGCGCTCGGGTCGAGTCCCGAGATGTTCCGGACGGCGAGGTCGTGCTGCATCGCGACGAAGTTCCGCGGGTCGTTCGTCAGGCGCAGCGAGTGGTAGTCGGCGCGCGCCTCGATCTTGCGGCTCACCAGGTTCTGGATCGGGCTCGCGAGCGTCGTACCGGCCACGATCATCGCGACCAGCACCGCCACCCGTCGCGGGTCGGCGATCCGTGCCCCGAGCAACAAGTACAGCAACGTGATGCCGAACGCCGTACCGAGCACGCCGATCAACGTGCCGTGCAGTACGTCGTCCTCGGCGGCGTGACCGAGCTCGTGCGCGACCACGAGGCGGACCTGCGCGGGCGGCGTGTCCTTCAGGAGCGTGTCGTAGACGACCAGCCGACGGGTCGAACCGAAGCCGGACACATACGCGTTCAGGGCTGTGGTCCGCTTCGACGCGTCGGCGACCAGCACGTCCTTGACGGGTACGCCGTCGTCGGCCGCGAGCCTCAGGAAGTCGTTGCGCAGGGCACCGGCCGGCATCGACGTGAAGTTGTTGAACCGGGGCTCGATCAGCACCGGGTACGCGAACGACACGCCCAGCACGAGCAGCGCGGCGGCGATTGCCCCCGGCAACCACCAGCCCTTCCAGCGTTTCGCGAACCCGATCAGGACGACCGCCAGCACACTGACGCCGAGTGACGTGATCGCCCAGTTCACGCCGCGGTCCCAGACCCACAATCGCCAGTTCTCCACCGCCAGCCCGTACTTCAGGCTGACCCGCTGGGCGAGCACGTCGGTCGGGACCGTGAGCAGGTTGGTGATCAGCGCGATCCCGGCCACCGTGACCGGGACGGCGAGGAACCACCAGCGGATCCGCAGACCGTCGTACAACCGGCGGCCGAGCGGGCTGAAGCCGATCACCAGCGGGACCACGATCGAGATGATCCAGGACGCCGTCGACCAGCGCAGGATCTCGTGCCGGAACGCGTTCTGGCGGGCGATCTCAGCGGAGGTGAAATCGAGGGCGGCATCCGGCTTCGGCAGATCGATCAGGTGCCACGGGGTCGTGACGGCGATCGCGAACACCAGGGCGAGCGCCAGCAGCCCGCCCGCGGCACGAGGAGCCCACGGACCGGAGGCCTTCTTAGGCACCGGCGAGCCTCTCGAGGTACTTCTGCCATTCGGCGACGAACTCGGCCTCGGTCATCCCGAGCACCGACTTGAACGCGTCCGCGAGCCCGGTCGAGCTCTTCGACGCGTGCACGGCCCGGTAGAACTTCACGAGCTTGTCCTGTCCCTCGCGCTCGGCGATCAGCCGGCAGGCCAGCCACGCCGACTCGTACGCCTGCGGCAACTCGGTCGCCGACGCCGCGAACGCCTCGGGTGTCGGCAACGTGGCGGGCACCTTCCCGGCGCGCACCGCCTTGAACAACTCCTTCGCCGCCGACTCGTCCTGCACGGGTACGGCGGTGAACGCGACGTAGTCCGCGAAACCTTCGGCGAGCCACAGCGGCACCGGTGAGGCGGTCGCGGTCGACGCGACGTGCGTGGTCTCGTGGGTCAGCACGATCCGCCGGCCCTGCTTGCCGAGTTCCTCGAACAGCTTCGGGTTCGCGACGATCCGCACCGGCGCCCCGACGGCCGGCGTGTCCAGCTCGGCCATCGTGACCGCGGCGATCTGGGTGTACGTGTTCGGCTGCGCGCCGAGAACACCTTCCATCTGGGCCTGTTTCGCGGGCAGGTAGATGACGACCTTCTGCCGCCAGCCCTTCCCCCACACCTTCGTCACAGACTCGACCGCCTTGTCGGCGACCGACACATAGCTTCGCGCCTCGGATTCCGAGTCGAGGCTGATCACCAGGCTGTGCTTGCCCTTGGCCAGGTCGATCGGGCCGAGCGCCCACACCGGCTTGCGCTGTCCCGCCACGAATCGCTCCGAGAACGAGGCGGCGTACGTCGTCCCGTCGCGGGTCACGAACGTCACCGGGAGGGTCTCGCGCGCGGGCTTCACGTCGTACCCGGAGAGCTGCCAGGAGACCTCGACCTGCGCCAGCCAGGACTGCGTCCCGCCGAGCTCGGCCTGCCGGTCCGGGGCCAGGGCCGCGCTGTCGTCGCTCACGTACCGTAACTGGAAGGTGCCGAGCGGGAGCGCGCTGAGGTTGCTGAAGATCGTCCGCGCGCTGGCCCGGAACGCCGTGGCCTTCGGGTCGACGGTGTTCAGGAACTCGGTGCGGTCCTCGTTCTCGACCGCGTCGGTCATCTTCTGGAGTACCGCTTGACCGGCGACCGCCCGCTGGACGCCGGCCTGGGCCTGATCGGGTGTGGTCGGCGACGACTGCGACGGCGGGTGCGTACCGCCGGCGTTCGGGTCGGCCGGGGCGTTGGCGATGTGCTGAAGCCCGGCGTACCCGGCCCCGGCGACCAGGCAGACGGCGACGCCGAGAGCGACCTTCTTCAGGATCGGCGCGAACGGCGGGCGCTGCTGCGGATCATCGGCGTACGGCTCCGCCAGGTGATCGATCGGCTCCTCAGCGTCACCGGCCGACGGGATCACCGGCAGCGGAACCGTATCGCCGTGCTCGTCGATCACCTCGGCCCCTCGCTGCTCACCTGCCCCAGTCAGGCGGGACACCCGGCCTCCTCCGACACTACGGCATCACCACGGAACGGCAGCACCAGGAAACGGATCGGCTCCGGGGAGACCCCCGGAGCCGATGAGTATGTCAACGTGGCAGGTCAGCCCGGACGGACCGCGGTGTTGTACGGGTTCTCGTCCAGCGGGCTGATCTCGACACTCTTGCCCGGACGGGGCGCGTGCACGATCCGGCCGTTGCCGAGGTAGATGCCGACGTGGCTGATCGGGCTGAAGAAGAAGACCAGGTCGCCCGGCATCAGCTCGGACTTGCTGACCCGGCGGCCCTCGCTGGCCTGCGCCTTCGACGAGTGCGAGAGCGAGACACCGGCCTTGCCCCAGGCGTACATCGTCAGGCCCGAGCAGTCGTACGAGTTCGGGCCGGCGGCGCCCCAGACGTAGGAATCGCCGAGCTGGGACAGCGCGGCGTTGATCGCGATCTTCGCGCGGCCGCTGGCCGGGACGTTCGGCAGGTCCTTGTCGTCGCCGGTCCGGTCGCCGTCGCGGGTCGGGCGCTGCTTGCGCGCCTCCTCCGCCTCCTTGGCGTTCTCTTCCTCGATCCGCTTCTGCTCGGCCTCGCTGAGCTTGTCGAGCACCTTCTGGGCGGCGTCGAGCTTGGTGTTGATCTGCTTCTTGAACACGTCCTGCTTCGCCTGCACGGCCTGGAGCGCGCCCAGCTCGGCCTGCTCACTGGCCTGCAGGTCGGTGAGCTTGCCCTGCGCGATCTGGAAGCGCCGCAGTGCCGAGTTCTGCTGGCCGGCGAAAGCCTGCGCGGTCGACGCCTGGCTGAGGAACTGGTCGGGGTTGCTCGACAGCAGCAGCTGCGCCGTCGTGGAGATCCCCGAGGTCTGGTAGCCGGCGACCGCGAGCGAACCGATCTGGCGCTTCACCGCATCCACCTGGGCCTGCTGCTTGGCGATCCCCGCCTGCAGGGCCTTCACCCGGGCGGACGAGGCGGTGATCTGCCCGCGCAAGTCGTTCGCCGACTCACCGGCTTCCTCGGCCTCGTGCTGCAGCGTGGCGATCTGCTTCTTCGCCTCCTCCAGGGTGGGCTTGGGGTCGGCGTCAGCCGCTCCCTGGATGAAGATCACACCCGCAGCGACAGCCGTGCTGGTGATGGCGGCGAGGGCGATTCCCTTGGTGCGGTTGATGCGTCCGGTGGACACAGCCCGGTCGGTCCCTTCCTCTGCTCGCGCCGTCCCCGATGACCTGGCTTCCGCGGACATCGTCCACGGGATCCGCCGGATCACTCCCTCGGCTTGCCGCTGCCCGGTCGGCCGGAGCGGCCGACACCCTGAGGCAACGAGACGTAACAGTAGTGACCGTTTCGTGACCAGTGCAATTCGCCCCTCGGGTTTGATCCAAAATTAACGAAGGATCATCCCGACCCAACGGCCGTTTCGTCTTCTCCGGCAGGCGATTCGGCAGCAATGTCCGGCTCGACACTACTGACGGCGTGCACGAGGCGCAGCGGCGGCACCAGACCGGAGTCCGCAAGCGCGTCCAGTGCGGCTTTCTCGTCGTCGTCGATGCGCAGGCTGCCGGACCGTTCCTCCGAGAACCCCAGCACCACTGTCACGACGCAGTCCTGGCAACCCGGACCCTTCATCACACAAGCGTCGCAGTCGATCAGCACAACATCCTCCAAGTGGGGAAGCACCCGGACTTGCATCCGGCTGAGAAGGACGCTAGAGAACCCCGCCGACAGTTTTTTGCTGTGCTCTGTTGTCAGGTGCGTGCGATGCGTGCTGTCAGGCTGCTTGCGGACAGTGAACGGGCGCCCAGCTGGATGATGCTGTCGGCAACCTCGCGGTCGGTGGACACGACCACGACCGGGCGGCCCGGCGGCTCGGCGCGAACCAGTTGCCGGATCACCTCGTCGGCGATCACCCCGGCCGGGCTGAACCGCACCCGCACACCACGCGGCGGATTCAGCTGCACCGGCCCCGACAGCTCGGCGCCGTCGAACACCACGGTGATCTCGACCCGGCGCTGCGCGACCAGTGCGCCCAGGGCTATGACGAGGCGCTGACGCTGCGAGTGCAGCGGCGAGTTCGGCCAGGCGGTCTTCGTCACGTTGTAGCCGTCGATGATCAGATGCACCTGCGGCAACGCCAGCAGTTCGTCGAACAACGCCGGGTCGTCCTCAGGCGCCGTACGTCCGACCGGTGCCGCGTCGGGCTCGGAGCCGGCCACCGTGTCCGCCGGGCGGAGCTCTCCCCCGGGCGGCAACGCCAGCTCACGGCGCAGGCCGCTCGCTGCCTCGAGCAACGTGTCCAGCAGCAGCCGCGTGCGGGTCGACGCCAGCTCCCGCTCCTGGCCCGCCGTACGCCGGGCCGCGTGCTCGACCGCTTCCAGCTCGGTGATCCGCGTGCGGAGCTTGCGCAGCTCCCGCTCGACCTCGGCGCGAACCGCTTCGACGCGTTCGTCGGCGCTCTCGGCCTCCTTCGTGCGTTGCTCGTTCTCGGTCTGCAGACCGGTGATCCGCTGCCGCGCCTCGTTGAGCTTGCGGCGCAGCGTGACGTTCTCGGCCTTGAGTTCGTTGACCTGTTCACGAAGCCGTTCGCGGACCTGCCGGGTCTCGGTGCGCGCCTGGTCGAGCTGGTCGGCGAGCCGGTTGACGGCTTCCTCGTCGGCGCGCGGATTCTCCACCGGGACCTGGGCGGCCGCGGCGACATGCTGCTCCCAGTCGTCCGGGCGCAGCAGGTACGCGAGCGCGGCCACCTCCACCGGATCCGCGGCGGGTACGGCGACACCGTCGGCCACCGCATCGCCGAGCTCCGGGTGCTCCCGCCGTACCTCGAAGGCGGCGAGCCGGCGGAAATGGTCGTCGGTGTCCAGGATCGGCCCGAGCACCGAGGCGGACAGCTTCGCCCGTTTCGCCGGCGCGAAGCTGGCGAACCGCCGCAGCGGCGCCGGGATGTCGGACGCGGGCAGCTGGCCGAGTGCGTGCGCGGCGAGGGTCAGGACGCGTTGCCGGACCGGTTCAGGCAAAGTCGTAGCGGCGGAGCTCGCGGCGGTGCCGGCCTCAGTCACCGGTCCGCAGTCCGGCAGAAACGAGGAGCCGGCAGCAGCTGCTGGGCCAGTGACGCAGACCACAGCGCGCGGGCATCCGGCCCCGAATCGCGGTGATCGCCTGTGTACGCATACAGAGAGCCTAGTCGACTCGCAGGCGTGTCACCTGCGGAATTGTCGGTGGCGGCTCTTAGCGTCGTGGACATGACCAGCCCAGGGCATGCGCCGGCCCAGGAATCCGTAGAGCATCCGCTGCTGCCGATCCGCGGGGTGCAGCACAGTTTCGACGACCTGGGTACGCCGTTGCGGGACATCACCTTCTGCGTCGTCGACCTGGAGACCACGGGCAATCCGCCGGGCGAGGGCGGTATCACCGAGATCGGCGCGGTCAAGGTGCGCGCGGGCGAGGTGATCGGCGAGTTCCAGACGCTGGTGAACCCGTCGGAGTCGATCCCGCCGTTCATCGCCGTACTGACCGGCATCACGAACGGGATGGTTGCCACGTCCCCCCGGATCGAGTCGGTGCTGCCCGCGTTCCTGGAGTTCGCGCAGGGCTGCGTGATGGTCGCGCACAACGCGCCGTTCGACATGGGCTTCCTGAAACACGAGAGCCTCGTGCACGGGTACGACTGGCCCGACTTCGCGGTCGTCGACACCGCGCTGCTGGCCCGTCGCGTGATCACTCCCGACGAAGCGCCGAACTGCAAACTCGGCACACTGGCCAAGCTGTTCCGTACGACGACCACGCCGAACCACCGCGCACTGTCCGACGCGCGCGCCACCGTCGACGTACTGCACGGGCTGTTCGAGCGGGTCGGGTCGTTGGGCGTGCAAACGGTGGAGGACCTGCAGACGTTCTCGTCCCGGGTCGCGCCCGCGGTCCGGGCCAAACGCCACCTGGCCGAGTCGTTGCCGCACGCACCGGGTGTGTACCTGTTCACCGACGACCGCGGCGAGGTGCTGTACGTCGGGAAGTCCAAGGACCTGCGGACCCGGGTGCGCTCGTACTTCACCGCCTCCGAGACCAGGAACCGGATCGGCGAGATGGTCGGTATCGCCACCGCCGTCCGCGGGATCGAGTGCGGGACACCGCTGGAGGCCGAAGTACGGGAGCTGCGGCTGATCGCGGAGCACAAACCGCGGTACAACCGGCGGTCCAAGTTCCCGGAGCGGCAGCATTGGCTGAAGGTCACCGTCGAACCGTTTCCGCGGTTGTCCCTGGTCAAACAGGTGCGCGACGACGACGCCGGGTACCTCGGGCCGTTCAGCTCGCGGAAGACGGCCGAGCGGGCGATGGCCGCGCTGCACGAGGCGTTCCCGATCCGGCAGTGCACCGCGCGAATGTCCAAGCACCCCTCGTTGTCGCCCTGCGTGCTGGCCGAGATGGGGCGGTGCGTCGCACCCTGCGACGGGCGGATCTCGATGGATTCGTACGGCGAATTCGTCGCCGGGCTGCGGTCGGCGCTGACCGTGGACCCGACGCCGGTCGTGGACGCGCTCGACCGGCGGATCGACGTACTCTCCGCCGACGAGCGGTTCGAGGACGCCGCCGTACACCGGGACCGGTTGAGCGCGTTCGTGCGGAGCTCGGCGCGGATGCAGCGGATGGCGTCCGTGACCGGGTGCGCCGAGATCTGTGCCGCCAGGCGGACCGACGACGGCGGCTGGGAGTTGCACGTGATCCGCCGCGGGCGGCTCGCGGCGGCCGGGTTCAGCCCGCGCGGGACCGACCCCCGGCCGCACTTGGAGATGCTGCGGGCCTCGGCCGAGACGGTGCTGCCCGGGATCGGGCCGGTCGCGGCGGCGTCACCGGAAGAGATCGAGCTGATCCTGCGCTGGCTCGAACTCCCCGGCATCCGGCTGGTCGAGATGGACGGCACCTGGACCTGCCCGGTCGGCGGCGCCGGGCGGCACCTCACGCGCCTCGACAACTCACACACCGACCGCCACCAGCACCCCACCGAACGCCGCCGCAACCTGCGCCCGCTCGGTCCTGCTCGCGTGAGCTAGGCCCTGGCTGGGCGGCGGGCGTTGCGGGGCCTTGGCCACACTATGCTTCAGCCCGTTGAGGTATGAGCTCTGGACGGGTGTTAGGAGAGGACGGCATGGTCACCGCGATCGTGTTCATCAAGGCCGACGTCGCACGGATCCCTGAGGTCGCCGAGCAGGTGGCGACGATCGACGGCGTCAGCGAGGTGTACTCCGTGACCGGCGGGCTCGACCTGATCGCCCTCGTCCGGGTCGCGCGGCACGACGACCTGGCCACCGTGATCCCCGAGCACGTCAACCGGGTGCCGGGCGTGCTGAGCACCGAGACGCACATCGCATTCCGCGCCTACTCGAGCCACGACCTGGAAGCGGCGTTCAGCCTGGGCCAGGACGACTGAATCCAGGCCCTCCGGGACTGGACGAACCGATCTGACTGACACGAGCTGAAGTTACGGTGAATACATGAACGTCCGGGGTCAGTTTGTTGCCGAGCAGGTCCGCGCCTTCGCGCCGGCGCCGAAGCGAGGACGCGGATGAGCAACCCGCCCGCCGGCTGGTACCCCGACCCCACCGGCCAGCCGCACACGATCCGCTTCTGGAACGGCGAGAAGTGGACCAACAAAACCGAACACGAGGACAAAGCCGCAGCCCTCGCCGCCGCGGACGAAGAGTCCACCCCCCAACCGGCTGAGCCGACACAACAACAGTCCGAGCCGGCCGAGCCTGCCCCCAAGCCAGCCCAGCAGGACCCCGAGCCCGCCCAGCAACAGTTCTGGCCAACCCAGCCCGACCCGGAGCCGGCCCAGCAACAGTCCTGGCCCGCCCAGCAACAGGACCCTGAGCCCACCCAGCAGCCGTGGTCCGGCGAACAGCAGTGGCCAGCGCAGCAGCCCACCGACCCGTCGCAGCAGTCGGCCGACCCGTCGCAGCAGCAGTGGCCGGAGCAGCAGTCCGCCGAGCCCTCGCAGCAGCCGTGGTCCGCTAACCAGCAGCCGTGGTCGGCAGACCAGTTCAGCTCCTACGAACAGGCCGACACCGAGCAGACCCAGCAACAGTCCTGGCCTGCCCAACCGGACGCGTGGCAGCAGCAGGACAACTCCCCCACGCCGGACCAGCCTCAGCAGCAGCCGTGGTCAGGCAACCAGCAGCCGTGGTCAGCCGACCAACAGCCCTGGTCAGCGGACCAGTTCAGCTCCTACGAACAGGCCGACCCAGACACCGAACAGACCCAGCAGTGGCCCACCCAAGCCACCCCCGACCACGAGCAGACCCAACAACAACCGTGGTCCGCCCAGCAGCAGGCGTCTGGACCAGAGGGTCCTGGGCAACAGCAATGGCCCGAGCAGCAGTCCGCCAACCCGCCGCAGCAGCAGTGGCCGGAGCAGCCCACCGACCCGTCGCAGCAGCCGTGGTCCGCGAACCAGCAGCCGTGGTCAGCCGACCAGTTCAGCTCCTACGAACAGGTCGACACCGAACAGACCCAGCAACAGCCCTGGCCTGCCCAACCAGACCCCTGGCCGCAGCAGTCGCCCCAGCAGGGCAACCCCGGCGCAGCTGACCTGGAGCAGACCCAGCAGCAGCCATGGTCAGCCAACGACCAGCCCTGGTCAGCCGACCAGTTCACGGCGTACGACCACCCCACCCCAGACAACCAATCCCCACAGCAAGAGGCACCCCAGAACCGGGGCCCCGAGCAACAGCCCTGGCCAACAAACCAGCCCACCAACCACGAACAGCCAACACAGCAGCGCGGGCCGGTTGAGCAGCAGCCGGTTGAGCCGGTTCTGCCTGTGCAGAATGAGCCGCAGGGACCTGGTTTGCGGGCGGTGCAGCACACCGACTCCGGCGACGCGGCTCAAGCCGACCAAGCGGGCGGAGGCGGCTGGTGGCAACCCGCCGCGACTCCACAGCTGTGGGACTCACCGTCCCCCACCAACGACGGCCCTGCACCCGCCACCCCACACCTACGCGCAGTCGCACCGGACGCGGAGCCGTCGCCCACTGCCGGTGAACCTGCGTCCACGGCACCCGCCGGCGAGCCCGCCTCCTCCGAGTCGACCGAGGAGGAAGCAAGCCCAGCGGATCGTGCCCGCGCGACCTGGGGTGCGCCGGAGCTCGCCCCTGCACCGCCCGAACACTGGACGCAACGCGAGATCTCAGACTACGAAGCAGCACAGGCCGAGGCCGACGCCGACGTACAGCCGGAGGAACAGTCCAGCGGCTGGACCCTCAAGCTCGCCCCGGACCCGACCACCGACCCAACCGACGCGCAGACCGCCGCCACTCCCGCTCCGGCGGACGATCAGCAGTCAAGCGACGCACCAGCACCCCAGGCCGTGGACGAGCAAGCCGCACGGGTGGCCGACGAACGGGCCGCAGACGAACTGGCCGCGGAGCAGGCAGCCGATGAAGCCGAGGCCGCCGGTCAGCTGTCTCCGAACTGGGGCAGCCAGTCCGGAGACGAGGAAGACGAGCAGGCGCTCGACATCCCCGCCTGGGGTGTCGAGGCCTCGGACGAAGACGACTCGAAGACGCCCGCGGAGGCCGCTCCACTCTGGACCGTCCCTGGGACACCGGACCCCGCTCCCACTCCGGAGCCGCCAGTGCAGCTCTGGGGCGACCAGCCCCAGCAGCAGACGCCAGCCCAGGACCAGAACTGGAACGGACAACAGTCCGCGTCGGCCGACAACGGCTGGGGTGCAGCTGACCAGCACGGCGTACAGGAATCAGGGCCGTGGGGACAGCAGGCAACTGCAGGCCCTCAGACCGGCCAGCAGACTGGCGACCAGTCGTGGGGCGGACAGTCCTGGCCGGTGGAGCAGCCCAGCAACCAGCAGAACGTGCAACCGAACGCCCAACAGACCGCACAGGCTGGTCAACAGCAGTGGGGTGCCCAACAGGGTGCTGGTGTGCAGCAGGGTGGCCAGCCGGCGTGGGGCGACCAGCAGACGCAGCGTGCCTGGGGCGACGACGGGAGCGGGGCTTGGGGCGGCCAGACCGACCTGAGTTCCGGTGTCGGCAAGCGGGACGGCAAGAGCAAGAAGTCGAAGAGCTCCGGCGGTGGCGGCCCGTTCGGCGGAAAGATGCCGTTGATCATCGCCGGTGGAGTTGCGGTGGTAATGCTGATCGTCGCCGCGGTCGTCCTCCTGACCAAGGGGGACGACACAACGGCCGACCCCGGCGGGACGGGTACGCCGACGCAGAGCGGCTCGCCCTCGCCGACGAACCAGTCCAGCACCAAGCCCGGTCAGTCGAAGGACCCGAAGCTGCACGAGGGCGCCGACCGGATCGCGGCGGACGCGATCTCGTTCCCGCGCCGGAACCCGCCGTGGTCCGACCGCAAGCGCCTCGTCGAGCAGCTGATCAACTCGAACGGGCAGCGCATCGTCCTGAAGGAGGACGTCGTCGAGAAGGACGACTGGAGCGCCGACATCTTCGTCGGCGGTCTGGGCACCGCCTCCGGATTCAACGGCGACCCGAAGGCGACCGCGGCGTCGCTGTCGATCAAGCTGCGCGAAAACATGTACGGGAACATCCCGGTGACCTTCAAGACGGTCGCCAACGGCCCGGTGAAGCGCACCGACAAGGCAGGCTGGGTCTTCGTGCAGACCGCCACCGCGACGACCACCGCGGTGACCGATCGGGTGCTTACCCTGACGGTGGCCGTTTTCGACCTCGGTGACGGGACCGCGGTCGCGTACATCAGCGGCATCCCGAACAACCGCCCGGACCTGAAGAAGGCCGCGGACCAGGCCTACCTAGGAATCAACGTTGGCTGAGAACGAAGACCAGAACCCCGCGCGCCCCAACCCCCCGGAGGGCACGCCGGACAACTCCGCACGCCCCGCCGACCCGTTGGCCGGCACTCCCCAAGCACCCCCACAGCCCCCATCCCCCGGCCAACCACAAGGTCCGGGGCCGGCGCAGGGTGCGGGACCGTCGGGTTCGGGACAGGTGCAGGGTTCGGGGCAGGCTGGTTCGTCGGATGCGTTGTTCGGACAGTCACCTGCTCCGGCACCGCCTCCCCCGCCACCGGGCAGACCGCAACACTCGGCCCCACAACAACACTGGACCAACCAACCCCCGCAGCAGCCGCCGGCCGGTGCACGACCGACTGGCCCACAGCACAGCGGACCTCAGCAGTCCGGCGGCCAGCAGCCGGGTGGGCCGCAGACGGGTGGTCCGCGGCCGGGGCAGCAGCAGCCTGGTCCGCAGCAGGCAGGCCCACAGCAAGCGCGCCCACAACACGCGGCTCCTCCGGCTGCACCGCAGTACAGCGGCCAACGGCCTCCCGCGCCTCAGCAAGGCCAGCCGTCCCAACCACCAACAGGCCAACCACAACCAGGCCAGCCGCAGCCCCGCCCCGGACAGGCAGGTCCCGGACAGCCGGGGCAGATGTGGGGTGTGCAGCAGCAGGGGCAGCAGGCGGGTGGTTGGCAGGTGCAGGCGACTGGGCCTCAGCCTGGTCGGCCGCAGTTCGGTCAGCAGGGCCCGCAGCAAGGACAGCAGGCCGGTCAGCCGGGTCCCCAGCGAGGCGGACAGCAGGCGGGGCAATCGGGTCCTCAGGGTGGGGCGCCGGCTGGGGGTCGTGGTGGGGCGCCGTTGGCGTTTACTGAGGTGATTTCGAAGGCGGCTGGGCCGTATGCCGCGGGCGCCGCCGGGCAAGGTCCTGGCGCGGCCGGTGGGCAGGGTGCGGCGGCGCACTCGGGCGGCACCGGTGCTGGAGCGGTTGCAGGCGGGCACGGCGCAGGTGCGTACTCGGCCGGGCCTGGTGCAGGTACGCAGTCAGGCGGACATGGCGCAGGTGCGCACCCAGGCGGGCACGGCGCAGGTGCGCACTCAGGCGGCCAGGGCGTTGGTGCGGCCGGGGCGTACTCGGGTGGGCCCGGTGGGGCCGGAGCGCACTCTGCTGGGCATGGTGCGGGTGGACACGGCGCCGGGGCTCACTCTGGGCATGGGGCTGGGGCTATTGCTGTGGGGGGTAGTGGGCGGGCTCGGGCTATTGGGGCTGTGGTTTTGGTGGTGGCGGCGTTGGCTGCTACTGGGTTGAGTGCTGGGTGGATCCTGACCAAGGCCGAGGCCGTGACGCCGGTGCCGTTGCCGACGGTGGGGAAGCCGATGGAGACGGTCAATCCGTCGGCGAAGCCTACGAAGACGCCGACGCCGGTCGGCAAGGTGCTCGGGACCGAGATTGTTGCTTCCAACAACGACTCGATGCCGATCATGAGTTCGGCCTGGGGCAACACCGTCGAGCGCACGGGACTGTGGGGCGGCGCCGCGATCTGGCTGACGGTGCACAGCAACTACGTCAAGGGCAGGAGCTGGGGCAACTACGTCGCCTTCGGTCAGCTGCCGCCGGAGATCCCGTACACGAACACCGCGGCCGGTCGCAGGGCGGCTGCGGCCCAGGTCGGCGGTCGCACGCTCGTCAACCTGTACGACAAGGACACGCAGGTCATCAAGGGCAGCGTCGTCCACAAGGCGATCACGGTCAACGGCCATCCGGGCCACGAGATCGTCGCCAAGGTCCCCGTCAAGGTGGCGAAGCTGCCGGAGACGTTCTCGACGATCATGATCGCGGTGGTCGACCGCGGTGACGGTACGGCGGCGGTGTCGGTCGCCGACCTCGCCGGCTCCACCCCGGCCTGGCAGAACGTCTGGCGCTACAAGGTCTCCCAGATGAAGCTGAAGTAGCAGAAGGGCCGGCAGGGAACACCCCCGCCGGCCCTTCACCAAACCCAACGTCAGCCGCGCACCTCTGCGCAGGCGGCGATCCACCGGTCCAGCACGTCCTTCGCCGCCCCGGAGTCGATCGCCTCGGCCGCACGGTCCATCCCGGTCCGGATCCGCTCCGTCACGCTGCCTGTCTCCGGCGTGTACGCCGCCAGCGCCGCGCCGGCGTTCAGCAGTACGACGTCCCGCACCGCGCCCGGCTCGCCGTCGACCAGTGCGCGCACGACCTTCGCGTTGAACGTCGCGTCGGCGCCCTTCAACGCGTCCGCGGACACCGGCTCGATACCCAGCTCCCGCGGGTCGAGCGTGACCGGCCCCTCGACCTTGCCACCGCCGACGATCCATACCTGTGACGTCGTACGCGTGGTCAGCTCGTCCAGCCCGTCGTCGCCGTGGAACACGAGCGCGTCGATCCCGCGCCGCGCCAGTACGCCGGCCATCAGCCCAGCGATCCGGCCGTCGCCGACGCCGACCGCCTGCGCGGACGGATTCCCGGGGTTCGCCAGCGGACCGAGGAAGTTGAACGTGGTCGGCACCCCGAGCTCACGACGCGGTACGGCGGCGTGCCGCAGCGCGGGGTGGAACGCCGGGGCGAAGCAGAACGTGATGCCGGCCCGCTCCCCCACCTCGGCGACCTGCGCCGCGGTGAGGTCCAACGGAATGCCGAGCTCCTCGAGGACGTCCGCCGCACCGCAGGCCGACGACGCGGCGCGGTTGCCGTGCTTCAGCACCTTCGCGCCGGCGCCCGCGGCGACGATCGCGGACATCGTGCTGATGTTCACCGTGTGGGCTTGGTCACCGCCGGTACCGACGACGTCCAGGGTCCGGCCGGGCACCGTGATCCGGGTGGCGAAGTCGCGCATCGTCGCGACCAGTCCCTCAACCTCGGTGACCGTCTCGCCCTTGGAACGCAGCGCGATCACGAACCCGGCGAGCTGCGCGGGCGAGGCCGCTCCGGACAGGATCTGCTCCATCGCCCACGCGGTGGCGGAGGCCTCCAGGTCCTCACGCCGCAGCAGCGGATTCAGGACCTGCGGCCACGTGTAGGCGCCCATACGTCAGGCGGTCGTGGCGGGCAGCTTGGCGAGGCGCGCGCGGAGCAGGTCCGCGGTGACCTCGGCCAGCTTGATCGGGTCGATCGGGTGCGAGACCGCGCCCTCGGCCCGCGACCAGGTCGCCAGCCACGCGTCCTGCGGGCGGCCGGTGATGACGAGCACCGGCGGGCACTGGAAGATCTCGTCCTTCAACTGCCGGGCGATCCCCATGCCGCCGGCCGGTACGGCCTCGCCGTCCAGGATGGCCAGGTCGATGCCGCCCTTGTCCATGACCTTGATGACGGCCGGCTCGGTGGCGCACTCGACGTACTCGAGCTCGGGCAGATCGGCCGCCGGCCGCTTGCCGAGGGCCAGCCGGACGGACTCCCGCGTCGTACGGTCGTCGCTGTAGACCAGGACCTTCAGCGGACGCTCTGAACTCATCGATCCATCCCAAGCTTGTTCAAAAGACGACTGGACACCCGGAATGCTACCGGGGCGACTGATCAGCCCGGCGAGCCTGTTCCTCCAAGCGGTCCAGGCGCCGGTCCTCGCGGCGCGCCTCGCGCTGGGACTCGCGCACCCATTGGACGAACAGGACGGCGAAGAACACCACGCCGACGATGTCGCCGGAGCCCCACAGCAGACCGCCGGCGATGTACTGGTCGCGCAGCGGCGACGGCGACCAGGACCGGCCGAAGCTGGTGTACCAGTCCTCGGCGATCAGCGTGTTCGCGGACATGATCGTGATGCCGAGGAACGCGTGGAACGGCAGCGTGAGGAACGTCAGGATCAGCCGGAACGGGTAGATCACCCGGCCGGGCACCGGGTCGAGCCCGAGCAGCGGCCAGAAGAACAGCGAGCCGACCAGGATGAAGTGCAGGTGCAGCAGATCGTGCAGCGCGGTCGACCGCAGCGTGGCGTCGTACCAGCCGCTGAAATAGAGCGCCCAGGGGCTCAGAACGAACAGCGTGAAGCCGATCAGCGGGAAGCAGACCACCTTCGCGAACCGCGAGTGCAACACGGAGAGCAACCACTTCCGCGGCTGCTGCGGCAGCGTCCGAAGCGCCAGTGTCACCGGCGCGCCGAGCGCCAGCGCGAGCGGCGTCAGCATCGACAGGATCATGTGCTGCACCATGTGCACGCTGATCAGCACCGTGTCGTAGGTGCCGAGCGCCGACTGGGTGGCGATCACGGCGCTTCCGAGCCCGACGCCGACGAACGCGAACGTCCGGCCGCGGGACCACTTGTCACCGCGTTTGCGCAGCTTGTGGACGCCGTACAGGTAGACCGCGGCGAGGACGACGATCACGGCGAGTAACACCGGTTCGAAGGTCCATGCCGTCAGCAACCGGAGCGGCGTCAGCGGCTCGATCCGGTCGCCGGGCGTGGCGTGAAGGGGAAGCACGCTTCCACAGTAGAAACCATTACTTGACGACATGCATGGGGGTGGTCGTGTCAGTTGATCCGCGGACCGACATAATGACCGCGTGGCCACTGCAACCGCGCTCCCAGCGTCTCGTGAACACGGACACCACGACCGTCCCAGCATGGTCAGTGTCGGCACGATCGTCTGGCTCTCGAGCGAACTGATGTTCTTCGCCGCCCTGTTCGCGGCGTACTTCACGATCCGGTCGGTGACGACCGCCGCAGCCGCTCCGGGCACGGAGACGCTGTGGGAGGTCATGACGCACCACCTGAACGTCCCGTTCGCCGCGGTGAACACGACGATTCTGGTGGCGTCGTCCTTCACCTGCCAGTTCGGTGTCTTCGCGGCCGAGCACGGCCGGGTCGGCCGGACCGGCTCGGTGCTGAACATCCGCTCCTGGGGTATGCGTGAGTGGTTCATCCTCACGTACCTGATGGGCGCGGTCTTCATCGCCGGCCAGGTGACCGAGTACGCCGAGCTGGTGCACGAGGGCATCACGATCTCGTCGAACGCGTACGGATCGGTGTTCTACCTGGCCACCGGCTTCCACGGTCTGCACGTGACCGGCGGCCTCATCGCTTTCGTGTTCGTCCTGGCCAGGACGTACATGGCTCGTAAGTTCACCCACGAACAGGCCGTCTCGGCGATCGTCGTGTCGTACTACTGGCACTTCGTCGACGTGGTCTGGATCGCCCTGTTCGCGACCATCTACCTGCTCAAATGAGTGAGAAGAGACCTTCCTTGTCACCGGCGCGCTTTCTCTCCGCGCGACGACGGCACCGGTCCGCCGGCCTCGTCGTGCTCCTGTTCGGCCTCCTGGCAGTGGGGTCGGCGTACGCCGCCTTCGCCCCTGACAACGCGGTGGCGGACAACTCGGCCCAGTCGCAGCAGATCGAGGAGGGCAAGAAGCTCTTCGCGGTCGGCTGCTCCAGCTGCCACGGCCTGAACGCCGAGGGCGGCGGGAACGGCGAGGGCAAGATGGCCGGCCCGTCGCTGATCGGCGTCGGCGCGGCCGCGGTCGACTTCCAGGTCGGTACCGGCCGGATGCCGGCGATGCAGCCGGGCGCGCAGATCCCGCGCAAGGCCCCGGCGTACTCCGAGGAGGAGATCGAGGCCCTGGCCGCGTACGTCGCCTCGCTCGCCCCCGGCCCCTCGGTCCCGGGCTCGGAGTCGTACGACGTGAGCAAGGCCACGGACGAGCAGGTCACCCGCGGTGGCGAGCTGTTCCGCACCAACTGCACGGCCTGCCACAACTTCGCCGGTCGCGGTGGCGCGCTGCCGAACGGCAAGTACGCGCCGTCGCTGATGGGCGTCAGCGAGAAGCACATCTACGAGGCCATGCTGACCGGCCCGCAGCAGATGCCGGTCTTCTCCGACCAGGTCATGCAGCCGGAGGACAAGCGCGACATCATCGCGTACCTGAAGGCGCTGGAGACCCAGAAGGACCCGGGCGGCTTCGGACTCGGCCGGCTCGGCCCGGTGTCCGAGGGTCTGTGGGGCTGGTTCGTCGGCATCGGCCTGCTGGTGGCGGTAGCGGTCTGGATCGGCGCCAAGGGCGTCAAGGCCAAGGGAGCGAAGGCCAGTGAGTGACGAGAAGAGGCTGCCGGTGAAGTCCGAGGACGAGCACGGCACCGCGGTCGAGGTGGCGGAGCCGATCCCGGACCCGGGTCTGGAGCCGCACGAGCCGCGGATCACCGACATCGACCCGAAGGCGGCCGACCGCGTCGAGCGCCAGGTGTCGGGGATGTTCGGCCTGGCGACACTGCTGGTCATCGGTTCGTGTGTCGCGTACTTCGCCATTCCGCGGGACTCGATCATCGAGTTCGGCCCGCTGTCCGGCAACGCGAACAACATGGTCATCGGCCTGTGCATCGGGCTCGCGCTGTTCCTGATCGGGGCGGGCGCGATCCAGTGGGCCAAGAAGCTGATGGTCGACGAGGAGATCTCCGAGGAGCGGCACGCCGCACACTCCTCGCCGCAGCAGATCGCCGAGATCACCGAGGCGTTCCAGCAGGGCACCGCGGAGTCCGGGTTCACCCGGCGCAAGATGATCCGCAACTCGCTGATCGGCGCCCTCGGCGTCCTCGGCCTGCCGGCGATCATCCTGCTCCGCGACCTCGGCCCGCTGCCGGGCCGGGCGCTCTACAACACGATCTGGGCGAAGGGCATCCGGGTCGTCAACGACGTCACCGACCGCCCGATCAAGCCGTCCGACCTGGTCGTCGGCCAGCTGGTCAACGCGGCGCCGGCCAACCTGGCCCCGCTGCAGGAGGAGAGCGCGGTCGAGTACCAGAACGCCAAGGCGAAGGCCGCGGTGATCGTGGTCCGGATCAAGCCGAGCGAGATCCGCACCAAGCCGGGCCGGGAGAACTGGGGCGTCGACGGCATCCTGTGCTACTCGAAGATCTGCACCCACGTCGGCTGCCCGATCTCGCTGTACGAGCAGACCACGCACCACGTGCTCTGCCCGTGCCACCAGTCGACCTTCGACCTCGCCGACAGCGCCAAGGTCGTCTTCGGCCCTGCTGCCCGCCCGCTGCCTCAGCTACCGTTGGCAGTGGACAGTGAGGGCTACCTGGTTGCGCAGAGCGGCTTCCACGAGCCGGTCGGCCCGAGCTTCTTCGAACGAGGGTGACAACAGTGTCAACAAGCACAGAGTTCCCTGGACCGGTCAAGTGGGTCGACGATCGCCTCGGCATCGCGAAGATCGGGAAGAAGAACCTGCGGAAGATCTTCCCGGACCACTGGTCCTTCATGCTGGGCGAGATCGCGCTCTACAGCTTCATCATCCTGATCCTGACCGGCACCTTCCTGACGTTCTGGTTCAAGCCCTCGATGGCAGAGGTCGAGTACCAGGGCTCGTACAGCCTGCTCAAGGGTCTGCACATGTCGGAGGCCTACGCCTCCACGCTGGACATCACGTTCGACGTCCGCGGCGGTCTGCTGATGCGGCAGATCCACCACTGGGCGGCCGTGCTGTTCATCGCCGCGATGATGGTGCACCTGCTGCGGATGTTCTTCACCGGCGCGTTCCGCAAGCCGCGCGAGCTGAACTGGCTGATCGGCTTCGGGATGCTGTTCCTCGGCATCATCGAGGGCTTCATCGGCTACGGCCTCCCCGACGACCTGCTGTCCGGTACCGGTCTGCGGATCACCAACGGCATGATCCAGGCGTCACCCGTGGTCGGCACGTACATGAACTTCTTCATCTTCGGCGGTGAGTTCCCGGGTGACGACTTCGTCTCCAGATTCTTCATCGTCCATGTGCTGCTGATCCCGGGCATCATCCTGGCGCTCGTCACGGCCCACCTGTTCCTGGTCGTGTACCACAAGCACACGCAGTACGCCGGTCCCGGCCGGACGCAGAAGAACGTGGTCGGCTACCCGCTGTTCCCGGTGTACACGGCCAAGGCCGGCGGTTTCTTCTTCGTGGTCTTCGGCATCACCGCGCTGATGGGCGCACTGATGCAGATCAACCCGGTCTGGCTGTACGGGCCGTACAACCCGGCCGAAGTGACCGCGGGCGCACAGCCCGACTGGTACATGGGCTGGCTGGAAGGCTCGGTGCGAATATTCCCCGGCTTCGAGTCGACGTTCTGGGGCATCACCCTCAGCTGGAACCTGATCATCCCGGCGCTGATCGTGCCACCGGCGTTCGTCACGCTGGTCGCGCTCTATCCGTTCATCGAGGGCTGGATCACCGGTGACAAGCGCGAGCACCACCTGCTGGACCGGCCGCGGGACGTCCCGACCCGGACCGGTATCGGCGTCGCGTTCATCACCTTCTACGCGATGCTGTGGATCGGCGGCGGTAACGACCTGATCGCCACCCACTTCAACCTGTCGCTGAACCACGTGACCTGGTTCCTGCGGTTCGCGGTGATCCTCGGCCCGATCCTGGGCTTCTGGATCGCGCGCCGCTGGGCGATCTCGCTGCAGCGGGCCGACCACGACCGGCTGATGCACGGCCTGGAGACCGGTGTGATCATGCGCTCCCCCGAGGGCAAGTACACCGAGAAGCACCAGCCGATCTCGACGTACGAGGCGTACTCGATCACCGCGCGGGACCGGCTCGTCCCGCACGAGATCGGCCCGGAGACCGACGAGAACGGCGTCCGCGCCCCGCGTCGGGCGCTGAACAAGGCTCGCGCCGCGCTCTCCCGCTTCTACTACGCCGACGCCGTCCAGAAGCCGACCGCTCAGGAGATCGAGGAGGCGCACGAGCACGCTCACGACGCCGACGAGATCCACGAGCTGACGGAGGACACGGAGACCTACCGAGAGGTCACGTCCGACCGCTCCTGACGTCTCGCAGAAAGGCCCCCGGCATCTCGCCGGGGGCCTTTCTCGTTATGTCAGTGCTTCAGACACCGCGGTCAGGTAGTCCTTCACGACGGCCTGCCGGCTGGGGTCGAGGGTCTGGGTGGCAGTGATCAGGCGGTCCAGGAGAGGGCCGAAGAACTGCCATCCGAGGGCTACTGCGGTGTCTGAGACCTGAAGGTGGGTACTGCGGGCGTCTGTGTGGCTTCTGAGGCGTTGGACGTGTCCGGCGGCCTCTAGGCGGTGGATGACGGCTGTTGTCGCCTGAGAGGTCATTCCGAGCTGTTGAGCGAGCCAACTGGGCGTGGCCTCCACTCCAGCGCGTTCGGCGTCCAGGAGTCGTACCAGCGCGCGTACGTCGGTCCGGTGCAATCCCGTCGTACCGGCGAACTCCCCGACGGCGAGGTCGTACCGCAGAGTGACCTCTCGCAGCAGGTGGACCACGTCCAGTGCGGCGGCTCGTTCCGGGTCGGCCGGTGTCACTCCTTCACGCATACCCGACAATTTACCTCACTGAGTGAGCTATTCTCGGCAGCATGAGCTTCCAGGACGCGTACGACGCTCTCCTCGCCCGCTGGGACGTACCGGTCGAGCAGCTCGAGCTGAGCGACGAGTTCGGTACGACGCACGTCAACGCGTGCGGTCCCGCGGACGGACCGCCTGTCGTACTGCTTCCGGGGCATGGGGCGACGTCACCGGTCTGGTTCGCGATCGCCCCGCGGCTGGCCGAGCGGTACCGCGTGTACGCGATCGACCTGATCGTCGACGCGGGCCGCAGTACGAACAGCGGGCGGACGCCCAAGACGCCAGCCGACCTGCACACCTGGTTGAGCAACACGCTCGATGGGCTCGGCGTCGGACGGGCGGTGCTGTGCGGTCACTCGTACGGCGCCTGGATCGCGCTCACGTATGCGATCGAGCACCCGGACCGCATCGAGCGCCTGGCTCTGGTCGACCCGACGGACTGCTACGTCGGGTTGCGCCTCCCCTACATCCTCCGGGCTCTACCTGGCCTGCTGCGGCCGTCTCGGGAGCGCAACGTCTCGTTCCTGCGCTGGGAGACGCAGGGGCTCCCGATCGACCCTCAGGTCCTGGAGCTGGCCGGCCTGGCCGCGGAGCAGCCGTCGACCCCCTTCGTCCGCACCAAACGACCCACGGACGACCAGCTGCAGGGCCTCGCTCCCCTGGTCTTCGTCGCAGGCCGCAGCAAGAGCCACAACGCGTCTCGCCTCACCCGCCGAGTCACCACGCTCTCCCCCGACGCAACCGTCGTACAGCTCGAAACCGCAACTCACCACTCCCTCCCATCACTCCACGCGGACGAACTGTCGGCCGCGTTGGCCCACGAAGTGCGGTGAAGCACAACAGCCTCCTGCCCGCGGGCATGCGGGGAGGAGGCTGTTGCGTCTTGGTGTGTCAGGAGAGGGCGGAGCCTGCCTTGTAGGCGGCCCAGGTGGTGTTCCAGTCGGTCCAGCCGTTACCGGGCTCCATCTTGCGCGTGGTGCCGGTGACGATAACCGGGTCGCCGCGGAGGGTCTGGTTGTAGTACCACTGGGCGTCCTTGAGGCTCATGCCGACGCAGCCGTGGCTGACGTTGGAGCTGCCCTGGCTGCCGGCCGACCACGGGGCGCCGTGGATGAACTCGCCGGAGCTGGTGACGCGCTGGGCCCACCGCACGTCGGGGATGTTGTAGTACTCCGGGTCGCCGGGCTTCAGGCCGACCGTCGCGGCGTCCATCCGCTTGACCGGGTACTTCTCCATAATCACCTTCACCCCGCTGCGGGTGGTGAAGCCGTCCTTGCCGGCGGTGATCGGGATGGTCCGCACCAGCTTGCCGTTGATCGTGACCGCCATCGTGTGCTTCTTGACGTTGATGTTGGTGACCACCGACTTGCCGATGGTAAACGCGATCGTCCGGCTCGCGGTGCCCCACGTGTTGTTACCCGCGTTGACGCCCAGGGTGCCGATGTCGACCGTCACCTTGGCGCCGGCCGGCCAGTAGTTCTTCGGGCGGTAGTTGACCTGCTTGCTGTTCACCCAGTGCCAGCTGCCGTCGACCGGGACCGAGGTCTTCACCGAGAGCCGCTTCTCGACCGCGGCGCGGTCCTTGACCGGGTTGTTCCAGAAGATCTGGATCGGCAGCGCGACGCCGACGGTCTCACCGTTCAGCGGGACGACCGAGGCCTTGAGGCTCTTCGACGCCTTCAGCGTCTTGAAGGTCGAGCTGATCGGCACCGTGGCGCCGTCGGTGCCCTCGGCCGAGCCGCTCACCGTGTACGACGCGCCGGGCTTGAGCTGCGGCGACGACGTCCACTGGGTCTTGTCGGCGTTGAAGCTGCCGGTGACCTTGTCGCCGTCGTCGTCCTTGAGCGTGACCGCGGTCAGCTTGCCGGCCGTGGTGGTCACCGTCACCGGCTTGTCCGGCTGCACCGACGAGGCGCCCTTGGCGGGCACGATCGCGATGCTGGCCGCTGCCGGGGTCTCCGACGGAGTCGTCGAGTTCCCTGGTGTGTTGGAGGCACCTGGCGAGTTGCTCTGCGACGTGGACGTGCTGGGCGTCGACTGGCCGTCGCCGCTATTGCTGCCTCCGGCCTCTGTGTCGCTACAGGCCGTACCGGCCAGCAGCAGGACGCAGATCCCCGCCACGGCAAGGCCGTGCTTCCTCACCGAACTGCTCACCATTCCCCAGATCTCCCCTGTTTAGTCAGACCGCGGTAAGGGTAACCTGCCGCAGCGACATTTCCCTGCATCCGCACACGTCGTTCCGGTACGGTCCACAACGCTCCGTACTGATTCGCACTACAACAGACGCACGAAAACGCCGCCCGGTTCGTTCCCGGACGGCGTTTTTCGTACGACTCTCAACTAGTGAGCGTGGTCACCGCGGTAGTACTCGAAGATGAACCCGCTCAGCGTGACGATGCCGATGCCGCAGCCGGCGATGAACAGCCACCAGCCGAAGACGATGCCGAGCACCACCACCGCCAGCGTCAGCGCGCACCACAGCGGCCACCAGGAGTACGGCGGGAAGAAGCCGAGCTCGCCGGCCCCTTCCACGATCTCCGCTTCCTTGCGGTCCTCCGGCCGGGCGTCCATCCGCCGGGCGGTGACGCTCAGGTAGAACGCCACCAGCAGCGCCAGGAAGAACGTCATCACCAGTGCGGTGGTACCGGTCGGGTCCTCGGACATCAGCCAGTAGATCGGCGTGACGACGAGTACGAACACACTCAGGATCCCGAAGACCCAGGCTTCGACCTTCACGCCTTGTCCTTCCCCTCGGTCTCCCCATCGACTGTGCCGTCGGCGATCTCCTCGAGGTGCTCGACCCGGCCCTGGTCCTCACCCGCGTCCAGCAGGTTGTCCTTGCCGGCCCGGTTGTCCGGGTACTCCGCGAGCGCCAGGTCGGCGTGGTGCAGGTCGAACGCCGGGGACTCCGAACGGATCCGGGGCAGCTTCTCGAAGTTGTGCCGCGGCGGGGGCGAACTGGTCGCCCACTCCAGCGACCGTCCCCAGCCCCACGGGTCGTCGACGCCCACGAGCGGCGTCTTGCGGGACTTGTAGATGTTGTAGAAGAACGGCAGCATCGACGCGCCCAGGATGAAGGCGCCGACGCTGGAGACCTCGTTCAGCGTGGTGAAGCCCTCGTTGGCGCCGTACGACGCGTAGCGCCGCGGCATGCCCTCGACACCGAGCCAGTGCTGCACCAGGAACGTGGTGTGGAAGCCGATGAACAGCAGCCAGAAGTGCAGCTTGCCCAACCGCTCGTCGAGCATCCGGCCGGTGAACTTCGGCCACCAGAAGTAGAACCCGGCGAACATCGCGAACACCACGGTGCCGAAGACGACGTAGTGGAAGTGCGCGACCACGAAGTACGAGTCGGACAGCTGATAGTCGAGCGCCGGCGACGCCAGGATGACGCCGGTCAGGCCGCCGAAGAGGAAGGTGGTCAGGAAGCCCACCGACCAGAGCATCGGGGTGTCGAACGAGACCGATCCGCCCCAGATCGTGCCGATCCAGTTGAAGAACTTCACACCGGTCGGGACCGCGATCAGGAACGTCATGAACGAGAAGAACGGCAGGTTCACCGCGCCGGTGACGAACATGTGGTGCGCCCACACCGCGACCGAGAGGACCGCGATACCGAGGGTCGCGCTGACCAGGCCGATGTAGCCGAAGACCGGCTTGCGGCTGAAGACCGGCAGGATCTCGGTCACGATGCCGAAGAACGGCAGCGCGATGATGTACACCTCGGGATGCCCGAAGAACCAGAACAGGTGTTGCCAGAGTATTGGCCCGCCGTTGGCCGCGTCGAAGACGTGTGCCCCGAGTGTTCGATCCGCCTCCAGCACCAGCAGCGCCGCCGCCAGGATCGGGAAGGCGATCAGCACGAGGATCGACGTGACCAGGATGTTCCAGGTGAAGATCGGCATCCGGAACATCGTCATACCGGGTGCGCGCATGGTGATGATCGTGGTGATGAAGTTGACCGCACCCAGGATCGTGCCCAGACCGGCCATCCACAGACCCATGATCCACAGGTCGCCGCCGATCCCCGGCGAACGGACCGCGTTCGACAGCGGCGCGTAGGCGAACCAGCCGAAGTCGGCCGCGCCGCCCGGGGTGAAGAAGCCGCTGATCGTGATCAGGCCGCCGAACAGGAACAGCCAGAAGCTGAACATGTTGAGTCGCGGGAACGCGACGTCGGGGGCGCCGATCTGGATCGGCATGATCTCGTTCGCGAAGCCGACGAACAGCGGAGTCGCGAACAGCAGCAGCATGATCGTGCCGTGCATCGTGAAGAGCTGGTTGTACACCTCTTCGTTCACGATCTGCAGGCCCGGCTTGGCCAGCTCGGCGCGGATCAGCAGCGCCATCACGCCGCCGATCAGGAAGAACGCGAACGACGTGACCAGGTACATGTGCCCGATCAGCTTGTGGTCCGTCGTGGTCAGGTACTTGACCAGCAACTCGCCCTTGCTGCGCCGCCGGGGCAGCGCGCTGGTGCTACCGATGGCGCCGGTGCGCTCGGCGAAGTCGGTCACTTCTCGCCCCCTGTACCGGGAATGGTGGTGGCGTCGGCGCCACCCGTTGCGGCGCCGGTCTGGCCCTTGGCGGCCAGATCGCGCAGGTGTGCGTCGTACTCGGCGCGGTCGACCACCTTGACGGTGAAGACCATCCGGCTGTGGTAGAGCCCGCAGAGCTCGGCGCACTTGCCGGCGAAGGTACCGGTCTTGGTCGGGGTCAGCTCGAACTTGTTCGTCTTACCCGGGATCACGTCGAGCTTGAAGTAGAACGACGGCACCCAGAACGAGTGGATGACGTCCGGCGAGGTCAGGTCGAAGTGCACCGACTCGTTCACCGGCAGCCACAGGGTGGCCGGCTTGTCCATCGTGCCGGTCTCCCAGACGCCCTGCTGCCCGTCGACGGTGTCCTTGTAGTTGAAGGTCCACTGCCACTGCTGGCCCACCACGTTCACGGTGTGCTGCGGGTTGGCGTCCATCCTGGTGACCTGGTTGCCGTGCTCGACGGTGTAGAAGAACAGCACACCGATGATCGCGAACGGGGCCAGGGTGTAGAGCACCTCGAGCGGCAGGTTGTACCGCACCTGCCGGGGTGCGTCGTCGTTGCGCTTGCGGTACCGCACCACGACCCACAGGATCAGGCCCCAGACCATCACGCCGATGATCAGGGCGGCGATCCACGCCCCGATCCAGAGGCTGCGGATGGCCTCGGTCCGGTCCGTGGCGCCCTCGGGCAGACCGAGTCGTTTCCACTGCTCAGTGGTCGCCGTCGAGCAACCGGTCAGCAGCAGGGTGCCGAGCACCACTGCACTGCCGACCAGCAGGCGACGCTTCGCCGGACGTGTGGCGCCGGCAGAACCTGCCGGTCGCTCCTCCACTCCGGGCGTGCCGTTCGAACCCACGGGGCGCCTTTCCCTTCCCAAGTGAGACTGACGACCAAACACTACTGGACACCTTTCGCGTCTCTGCGCATAGGTAGGGCTTAGCGTTTCCCGTGTGAGCGAGCGTACGTATCTGGACGCCGCGTCGGCCGAGCCGATGCACCCCGCGGCGCGGGAGATGTTGCTGTCGGCAGTGGATTCCGGATGGGCCGATCCGGTGCGTCTGCACCACGAGGGCCGGACCGCGAGACTGCTGCTGGACAACGCCCGCGCGGTCCTCGCGGACGCGGTCGGCGTGCGGGCGGACGAGCTGTACCTGACCACCTCCGGTACGGCGGCGATCCAGGCCGGTCTGACGGCGGTACGGGCCGCGCGCGGCCGGGTCGGGGCAACGATCGTGCACAGCGCGGTCGAGCACTCTGCCGTACTGCACACGGCTGGTGAGGCGGCGGCCGAGGTCGGCGTGGACAGGCTGGGGCGGGTAGAGCTGCCTGCCTTCACCGACGCCGTACGGCGACCTGGTGTGGCTGTGGCTGCGCTGCAGTCGGCGAACCACGAGGTGGGGACGCGTCAGCCGATCGAGGCAGCTGCTGAGGCGGCAGGCGACGTACCGCTGTTCGTTGACGCGTCCGCGTCGGTCGGGCACGACGTCGTGCCCGCCGGCTGGTCGGTGCTGGCGGCCAGCGCGCACAAGTGGGGCGGACCGGCGGGTGTCGGGTTGCTGGCTGTGAAGAAGGGCACGCGGATCGCACCGGCGTGGCCGATGGACGAGCGGGAGGACGGCCTCTCCCCCGGCTTCCCGAACGTCCCCAACGCGCTCGCAGCGGCCGCAGCGTTGCAGGCGCGGCTGGCAGAGGCTGAGGAGCTCGGCAAGCAGCACAGGGCCTGGATCGACGAGGTACGTAGCCGCGTGGCTGCCGACATCCCTGATGTGGAAGTCGTAGGCGACGCGGACGACCGGCTGCCGCACATCCTCACGTTCTCCTGCCTCTACGTGGACGGTGAGGCGCTGGTGACCGCACTGGACGCTGAGGGCTTCGCCGTCTCCAGTGGTTCTGCCTGTACGTCGAGCACGCTCCGGCCCTCGCATGTGCTGGCAGCGATGGGCGTACTGACCCACGGCAACGTCCGCGTCTCTCTCGGGCGCGACACGACCCACGAGGAGGTGCAGCGGTTCTGTGCTGTGCTCCCAGGGCTGGTGCAGCGGATCCGGGCGGAGGTGGGGATGTGAACGTCGACCTGGACTGCCGCGGTCTGCTCTGTCCACTCCCAGTGATCAAACTGGCCAAGACGCTACCGACCGTTGCCGTGGGCGACACGGTCACGGTGCTGGCAGACGACCCGGCTGCAGCGACCGACATCCCGGCGTGGTGCCGGATGCGCTCCCAGGAGCTGGTGTCGGCCGCAGAAAACCAGTACGTCGTACGGCGGCTCTCCTGACACACTGCGCCGCGTGACCGATTTCGCGTACAAACCGACGCTGACCGGGGACCTGATGATCCTGCGCCCCGTGGACGAGTCCGACTACGAGGCGTTGGCCGCGGCCATGGACGACCCGGACGTGGCCCGCTTGACCGGCAGCCACGGCGAGATCGGCGAGGAGCAGGCCCGCACGTGGTACCGGACTCGCAAGGACCAGACCGACCGGCTGGACCTCGCCATCGTCGACAAGGCGTCCGGTGCCGTCGTCGGTGAGGCCGTGCTGAACGACTGGGACCCGGACAACCAGTGCTGCAACTTCCGGATCCTGATCGGCCCGTCCGGCCAGGGCCGCGGCCTCGGCACCGAGGCGACCCGGCTGATCGTCGGCTACGGCATCGAGCAACTCGGCCTGCACCGCATCAGCCTCGGCGTCTACGCGTTCAACCCCCGCGCCCAGCGCGCCTATGAGAAGGCCGGCTTCGTCGTCGAGGGCGTGTTCCGGGACGCGCTGCTGTGGGACGGCGAATGGGTCGACGAGATCATGATGTCCGTGCTGGCCTCGGAATGGATACCGTCTGAGGTGTGATCGAGGCCGAACGCATTGCCGTCCTGACCGGAGCCGGGATCTCGACAGCGTCGGGGATCCCTGACTTTCGGGGGCCGCAGGGGTTGTGGACGAAGAACCCGGCGGCGGAGGCGATGTTCGACATCGACGAGTACGTCGCCAGTCGCGACGTACGGGTGGCGACCTGGAAGCACCGGCTGGCCGTGCCGGCGTGGACGCTGGAGCCGAACCCGGGTCACCTCGCCCTGGTGGAGCTGGAGCGCCAGGGCCGGCTGACCGGTCTGATCACGCAGAACGTCGACGGACTGCACCAGAAGGCCGGCTCGTCGTCGGAGCTGGTCCACGAGCTGCACGGCACGGTCTGGTACGTCGACTGCCTCCAGTGCGAGCGCCGGATCCCCATGGCCGACGTACTCCCCCGACTCGAGTCAGGCGACGAGGACCCGGCCTGCGAGGTGTGCGGCGGCATCCTGAAGTCCGCGACCGTCTCGTTCGGCCAGTCCCTGGACCGGGCTGTGCTGGACCGAGCTGTTGCGGCCACCGACTCAGCCGACCTCTTCCTGGCCATCGGCACCTCCCTGCAGGTCTACCCGGCCGCTGGTCTCTGCGACCTCGCACTGAACGCCGGAAAGCCTCTGGTCATCCTGAACGCACAACCGACGCCGTACGACGAGCAGGCGACCACTGTGCTGCGCACTCCGATCGAGACCACGCTGCCGGACCTCGTGACCTTACCGTGACTTTTGAGGCCTCCTCAGGGTAAAAGGTGGCGGCTAGCGTCCCCGGCAGGGTGAGTCGGTGGGGAGGGGCACGTGATGCGCGGGTTCAGGCGTTTGACTGCAGGATTGACCGCGGCCGCGGTGGTCGTACTCGGGTTGGGTACGGCGGCACCGGCTCCGGCTCAGGTGGCGGCGGATCGGGTGATCACCGTCGCGGGCTCGTTGCAGAGCGAGCTGGGGTGCGCGGGTGACTGGGATCCGGGGTGCGACGCGACCAGTCTCGGGGCGAGTGCGCCGTACACCAAGGTGTTCGACGTGCCGGCGGGGTCGTACGAGTTCAAGGTCACGGTCAACAAGAGCTGGGACGAGAACTACGGTGCCGGCGGTGTGCTGAACGGCACCAACATCCCGTTGCGGATCGAAGGTCCCGCGAAGCTCCAGTTCAGTTACAACGACACTAGTCACGTTGTCACTGTGACGCCGGTGGATCTCGCCGGTCCGGCGGTGACGGCCGCGGACAAGGCGCTCGCGACGCAGAGCCTGCGCCCGGACCTCACCAAGGAACGCTTCTACTTCCTGATGGCGGACCGGTTCGCGAACGGCGACACGTCGAACGACGCCGGCGGACTCAGCGGTGACCGGCTGCAGACCGGGCTGGACCCGAAGGACAAGGGCTTCTACCACGGCGGCGACCTGGCCGGAGTGATCCAGAAGCTCGACTACATCAAGTCCCTCGGTACGACGTCGATCTGGCTGACCCCGTCGTTCAAGAACCAGCCGGTGCAGGGCGCGGGCGCCAACGCGAGCGCCGGGTACCACGGGTACTGGATCACCGACTTCACCCAGATCGATCCGCACCTGGGCACCAACGCCGACATGCAGCGGCTGATCGACCTCGCGCACCGCAAGGGCATGAAGGTCTTCTTCGACATCATCACCAACCACACCGCGGACGTGATCGACTACCAGTCCGGCCAGTACGGCTACATCCCGAAGTCCACGTCGCCGTACAAGGATGCCCAGGGCAACGTGTTCGACGACAAGCAGTACGCCGGCGGCGACACGTTCCCGCAGCTGGACGCGAGTACGTCGTTCCCGAACGTCCCGGTCTTCCGGACCCCGGCCGACGCGAACCTGAAGGTGCCGGCCTGGCTGAACGACCCGACGCTGTACCACAACCGCGGCGACTCGACGTTCGCCGGCGAGAGCGCGGAGTACGGCGACTTCGTCGGGCTGGACGACCTGTTCACCGAGCAGCCGAAGGTCCGGGACGGGATGATCGACGTCTACAAGACGTGGGCCGAGCTCGGGATCGACGGGTTCCGGATCGACACCGTGAAGCACGTGAACCTCGAGTTCTGGCAGAAGTTCTCGCCCGCGATCCTGGCGGCGGCGAAGGACGCCGGCACGAAGAACTTCTTCATGTTCGGCGAGGTCTTCGACGCGAACCCGCAGTTCATGTCGACGTACACCACCAAGGGCGCGCTGCAGGCGACGCTCGACTTCGGGTTCCAGCAGAGCGCGGTCGCGTACGCGAAGGGCGACCCCAGTACGAAGCTGCAGGACTTCTACGCCGACGACGACTACTACACCGACACGGACTCGAACGCGTACGAGCTGCCGACGTTCCTCGGCAACCACGACATGGGGCGCGTCGGCACGTTCCTGAAGCAGGGCGGTGCGGCGGGTCAGGACCTGCTCGCCCGGGACCAGCTGGCGCACTCGCTGATGTACCTGACCCGCGGCCAGCCCGTCATCTACTACGGCGACGAGCAGGGCTTCACTGGCCCGGGTGGTGACAAGGACGCGCGGCAGGACATGTTCGCGACCCAGACCGACGAGTACGCGGACGACGAGGTCGTCGACGGCAGCGGTACGACGACGATCGGCAAGAAGGACCGGTACGACGTCAACTCGCCGATGTACAAGCACATCGCGGAGCTGGCGAAGCTGCGCGCCAAGTACCCGGCCCTGTCCGACGGGCGACAGGTGCACCGGTACGCGTCCAAGTCCAACGGCCTGTACGCGTTCAGTCGACTCGGCAGCGACAACGTCGAGTACTTGGTGGTCGCGAACAACACGAAGACAGCGGCCGCTGCGACGGTGGCGACGTACGGACCGAACACGTGGCTCAAACCGGTGTACGGCGGCTCCAAGACGCTGAGGACCGACCGTGAGGGCAGGGTGGCCGTGAGCCAGGCTCCTCTGTCCGTGACGGTGTACCAGGCGCAGACCAAGGTCCCGCCCCGCGCCAAGGCGCCCAGTGTCTACATGAGCTCACCAGAAGCCGGTGCCACGGTCGGTGGGCGTGCTGAGATCGCTGCGGCCGTCCCCGCGAACACACCGGTGACCGTGACGTTCGGCTACCGACCTGTGGGTACGACGGCGTGGCAGCGGCTCGGTGCCGACGACAACGCGCCGTACCGCGTCTTCCACGACGTCTCGGGGCTGGCCAAGGGCACACTGCTCGAGTACCGCGCCGTACTGCGGGATGCCTCGGGCAACTACTCGGTGTCCGGGTCGTACGGCGTGGTTGGCGACGCTGCTGCACCGGGTGGCGGCGGTGGCGGAACAGGACCCGTCGTACAGCCGGCCAACGTGTCTGTCCCGGGCGATCACAACAGCGAGATGGGCTGCCCCGCGGACTGGTCGCCGGACTGTGAGCAGGCCCAGCTGACACTGGACGCCAAGGACAAGGTCTGGAAGGGCACGTTCACGGGCCTGGCCGGTGAGCACGCCTACAAGGCCGCCATCAACAAGACCTGGGACGAGAACTACGGCGCCGGCGGTGTCGCGAACGGCGCGAACATCTCCTACACCGGCCCCAGCGGACCAGTCACCTTCTACTACGAGCACGGGCGGCACTACGTGACGTCCAGCGCGCAGGGGCCGATCATCACGGCGCCTGGGTCGTTCCAGACCGAGCTGGGCTGTCCGACCGACTGGGATCCCTCCTGCATGCGACCCTGGTTGACCGACGAGGACGGCGACGGGACCTACACGTGGTCCACCAGCGAGCTGAAGGCGGGCAACTATGAGGCGAAGGTGGCGCACAACCTGTCCTGGGACGAGAGCTACCCGGCTCAGAACGTCCCGGTCGCGGTGCCGTCGGACGGGCTGGTTGTCACGTTCTCGTACGTGCTCGCGACCCACCAGTTCACGGTGACGACGGCCAAGCCCGGTGCACAGCCGGACCTGAGCCAGGCGAAGGCGTACTGGGTCAACCGCACCACCCTCGCCGTACCCGCGGTCGACCACGCGGAGCGGTACCGGTGGCGGCTGCACTGGTCGGACACCGGCTCGCTGAAGATCGACGCCAACGACATCGGCGGCTCGTCCGCCGCACTGCGCTACGACTCCGCCGAGGTGAAGCCGGGGTACACGACGCTCCGGCTCGACCATGCGGACGTTCGCAAGATCCTCACCGGTCAGCTCGGTCTCGCGCAGTACGACGACGCCGGACGACTGCTGGACGCGACCGGCGTACAGATCCCCGGCGTACTCGACGACGTCTACAGCGGCGCTGCCAACCGCTCGTACGGCGTCACCTGGCAGGGCGGCAAACCGACCTTCACGCTCTGGGCTCCGACTGCCCAGGACGTGCGGTTGATGATCGGATCGTCGACAATCCCCATGCACACAAACGGCGACGGTTCGTGGTCGGTCAGCGGACGACGGTCGTGGAAGAACGCGTCGTACCGCTTCCAGGTGACGGTGTACGCGCCCAGCACCGGCAAGGTCGAGACGAACGTCGTCACCGACCCGTACTCGGTCGCCTTGACCACAGACTCGGCCTACTCCGTGGCCGCCGACCTGAACGACCCGGCGGGCAAGCCGGCGCTCTGGTCCACCACCCCATCGCCGAAGCTCGCACGAGGCGTCGACTCGACCATTTACGAGCTGCACGTCCGGGACTTCTCGATCAACGACACCACGGTCCCGGCCGCGCACCGCGGTACCTACCTGGCCTTCGCCGACGAAGGTGACGGGACCAAGCACCTGCGAACGCTCAAGGCAGCCGGGCTCAACACCGTGCACCTATTGCCGACATTCGACATTGCATCAATCCCCGAGACCGGGCAGCAGACGCCTGCCTGCGATCTCAAGTCGCTGCCGGCCGATTCCGAACAGCAGCAGGCCTGCGTGACAGCAGTAGCTGCGAAGGACGGGTTCAACTGGGGCTACGACCCGTTCCACTGGCTCGCGCCGGAGGGGTCGTACGCGACCGCCCGGGACGGCCTGGCCCGTGTCGCGGAGTTCCGCACGATGGTCGGCGGTCTGCACAAGTCCGGGCTGCGCGTCGTCCTCGACCAGGTCTTCAACCACACCCCGGCCGCGGGTCAGGCACCGACGTCGGTGCTGGACCGGATCGTGCCCGGGTACTACCAGCGGCTCAACGCCACCGGGAAGGTCGAGACCTCGACCTGCTGCAGCAACATCGCGACCGAGCACGCGATGGCCGAGAAGATCATGGTCGACGGCACGGTGAGCTGGGCGCGCAACTACCACGTGGACGGGTTCCGGTTCGACCTGATGGGCCACCACAGCAAGGCGAACATGCTCAAGGTCCGCGCCGCGCTGGACAAGCTCACGCTCGGCAAGGACGGCGTCGACGGCAAGTCGATCTACCTGTACGGCGAGGGCTGGAACTTCGGCGAGGTCGCCAACGACGCGCTGTTCGTCCAGGCCCGGCAGGGCAATCTCGGCGGGACCGGGATCGGCACGTTCTCCGACCGGCTGCGGGACGCGGTCCGGGGCGGCGGGCCGTTCGACGACAACCCGCGGATCCAGGGCTTCGGTTCCGGCACGGCGAGCGACCCGAACGGCGACCCGGTGAACGGTACGCCGGCCGAGCGCGCGAAGCGGCTCGCCCACGACACAGACCTGGTGCAGCTCGGGCTGGCCGGCAATCTGCGCTCGTTCACCTTCACCTCGGCCGAGTCAGGTTCGGCCGTCCGCGGCGACCAGGTCGACTACAACGGCGCACCGGCCGGGTACGCCGACCAGCCGGACGAGGTGATCACGTACGTCGATGCCCACGACAACGAAACGTTGTGGGACACGCTGACGTACAAGCTGCCGGCGAACCGGCCGATGCCGGACCGGATCCGGATGAACACGTTGTCACTGGCAACGACCGCGCTCGCGCAGACGCCGTCGTTCTGGCACGCCGGCGCCGACATGCTGCGGAGCAAGTCGCTGGACCGCAACTCGTACGACTCCGGTGACTGGTTCAACACGCTCGACTGGACCGGCGCCGACAACGGCTTCGGCCACGGCCTACCACCGAAACCCGACAACGAGGCCAAGTGGCCGTACATGAAACCACTCCTCGCCAACCCAGCCCTCAAGCCGTCGGCAACCGATGTGACGTCGGCCTCCGCGGCAGCCGCCGATCTGCTGAAGCTGCGATTCTCCACTCCCCTGTTCCGGCTCGGATCGGCCGCGCTCATCAACCAGAAACTGAGCTTCCCGCTGAGCGGTACGACGCCGGGCGTCATCACGATGCGCGTCGACGACACCGTCGGCCCGGATGTCGACCCGGCGCTGAAGGGCCTCGTTGTCGTCTTCAACTCCACCGGCTCCACCGTGACCCAGCAGGTTCCCGGTCTGACCGGCGCCAACTTGAGCCTGTCCGCCGTTCAGGCAGCTGGATCGGATCCGGTGGTCAAGCAGACGACCTGGACCGCGTCCACCGGCACGGTCGCCGTGCCGCCGCGGACGGTCGCCGTACTGGTCCAGACCTAGGGGTCCGAGCCCTTCCCTCCCTGCGTTGTGCTTCCTAGGTTCGAAGATGACCAATTGCACAGCGCAGCGGAGGGGGAATGATGTTCCGACGAGCGAGCGTGCTGCTGTCCGGAGCACTCGTCACGATGCTGAGCCTCGGTCTGGGGACGGGCACCGCACCTGCGTCCGATCACACCGCACAGTTCTCGCCGGGAGCGCCCGGTGCCGGCGATCCGTACTTCGGCACCGACGGGAACGGCGGGTACGACGTCCAGCACTACTTCCTGGACGTGAAGTACGTCCCGGCGACCGACCGGCTCACCGGTGTCGCCACGATCAACGCCCGCGCCACCCAGAACCTGTCCCGCTTCAACCTGGACCTGCAGGGGCTGACGGTTCGATCCGTCAGCGTGAACGGACGGGCGGCGGACTGGTCGCGGACCGCCGACGAACTCACCGTGAAGCCGCGGTCCGGGTTGCCCAAGGCGAAGAACTTCACCACGGTGATCCGGTACGACGGCGTACCGCAGACCCTCGGTGACGGCAGCGGGTTCATCCACACCGACGACGGCGCGGACGTGATCGGCGAGCCGCATGTGGCCGACACCTGGTACCCGGTGAACGACCATCCGAGCGACAAGGCGGCGTACACCTTCAAGGTCACGGTGCCGGCCGGGCTCGAAGCGATCGCGAACGGCATCCTGACGGGCCGACGAACCAGCCGCGGCTGGACCACCTGGACCTGGGATGCCAAGGAACCGATGGCGTCCTACCTGGCCACCGCGACGATCGGGCAGTTCGACGTACGTGCCTACCAGCGTCAAGGAATCCGCTACTGGGACGCGTTCGATCCCGACCTGTTCACCGAGGCTGTACCGCGGACCGGGCAGCAGTACGCCCTGTCCCTGCGCGTGGACACGGACGAGCCGTCGTACAAGCGGCTGGCCCGGACCGTCAGCGTGCCGGCGGCCGGCGCGGACCTGTCGTTCTGGATCAATCGCAACACCGAGCCGGGCTGGGACCACGTGTTCGTCGAGGCGCACACGGTCGGCCAGGACAACTGGACCACGCTGCCCGACGTGAACGGCCACACCAGTCAGGACACCGGACCGGTCTGTCCGTTCTGGCTCGACCTGCATCCGTTCCTCACGCACTACCAGACGGCTCAGGCTGACGGGACGTGCACGCCGACCGGGTCGAGCGGCTCGTGGTGGGGAGCCAGCGGCAGCAGCAACGGGTACGAGCAGTGGAAGGTCGACCTGTCCGCCTACGCGGGCGCGAGCGTCGAGGTGTCGATCACGTACGCCAGCGATGACCTGGTCCAGCTTCCGGGTGTCGTCGTGGACGACGTCGTCGTCTCGACCGGCGAGGGTACGACGTCGTTCGAGGCCGACGCCGATCCGTTCGACGGCTGGTCCGTACCGGGTCCGCCGGCCGGCAGCGCACCGAACCCGAACGACTGGATCGCCGGCACGGCCGCGGACGCGCCACCGACCACCGGAGAGGTCGTCGAGGCCTCCTTCGCCCGGCAGAGCGAGATCGTCGGGTTCCTGTCCAGTACGTTCGGCCGGTATCCGTTCGCGGCCTCCGGTGGCATCGTCGACGACGTCGACGGCCTGGGATTCGCACTGGAGAACCAGACGCGGCCGATCTACGCCAAGGACTTCTTCACCGACACGATCAACGGCCAGAACGTGATCGTGCACGAGCTCGCGCACCAGTGGTTCGGCGACAGCCTCGCGGTGCAACGCTGGCAGCACATCTGGCTGAACGAAGGGTTCGCGACGTACGCCGAATGGCTCTGGAGCGACCGTGAAGGGCTGGGGACCGCGCAGGAGGTCTTCGACTTCTTCTACAACCTGTTCCCGGCCGACGATCCGTTCTGGACGCTGGCGATCGGCGACCCCGGGCCGGACGCCCTGTTCGACTTCGCGGTCTACGCCCGCGGCGCGATGACCCTGCACCAGCTGCGGCTCGCCGTTGGGGACGCGGACTTCTTCACGATCCTGCGGACCTGGGCGAAGAACTACCGCAACAGCAACGTCACGACCGGGCAGTTCATCGCTCTCGCCGAGAGGATCTCCGGGCAGCAGCTGGACGGCCTGTTCCAGACCTGGCTCTTCTCCACGACCAAGCCGGTGCTCGCCACGTCGACGGCCGCCGCCAAACAGGCGACGACCACGCCGGCGGCCGCCGGGAGTCTGCTCGAACGAGCCAGGAGCGGACAGCTGCGGCGCTAGACATCACGACTGGAGCCCGGCGAACCGGGCTGCCGCTACGAACGCCGCCAGCGCCAGAAGGATGGTGTTGGCGGCGGTCGAGCCGGGCTCGCGCAGCGAGGAGTGGGATGTCGCGGCGCCGATCATGACGACGCACAGCCCCACCGCCGCGAGGGGTGTGAGGACGCGGGCGGTATCGGTCAGCCACGGCGCGAACAGGCCCGCCACCGCCAGGAGCTCGCAGACCGCTACGAGGCGGACCAGCGGCATCGGGAACGGCGCGATACCCGTCTGCCCGGTTCTGATCAGCCGGTCGCGGGACATCGTCGACTTGGCGGCGCCGGAGATCGTGAAGACCACCGCCAGTACGCCGGTGAAGATCCAGGTGATCGTATTCATGTGGATTGCAGACGATCGGACAATCAAACTTGTGACACTGTCACTGGGAGGCGCCCTCGATCGTCTGTGATTGGTGTGATGGAGGAACTCAGGCCGCTGTTGCTGTCGATCGCGTACCGGATGCTGGGCACGTTCGGGGACGCGGAGGACGTCGTCCAGGAGGCGTACCTGCGGTTGCATCGGGAGCCTGAGGTCACGTCACCGAAGGCGTTCCTGACCACGGTGACGACCCGCCTGGCGATCGACCAGCTGCGGTCGGCGCGGCGGCAGCGGGAGGAGTACTTCGGACCGTGGCTGCCGGAACCGGCCGTCGACGAGTACGTCGATCTCGCGGACCGTGCCGCGCTCTCGGACTCGCTGTCCACCGCGTTCCTGGTCGTCCTCGAACGACTCACTCCGGACCAGCGCGCCGTGTTCCTGCTCGGTGACGTGTTCGGCTACTCGTACGACGATCTCGCCGGCATCCTCGGCAAGACCCCGGCCAACTGCCGCCAGCTGGCCGTCCGCGCCCGCCGTCGGATTGCCGACAATCGACCGCGCTTCGACCCGTCCCCACAGGAACGCGACGAGCTGGTCCGGCGGTTCGTCGCGGCCGCCGAGGACGGTGAGCTCGATGCGCTCGTCGCCGTACTCACCCCGGACGCGACCTTCACCGGCGACGGTGGCGGCAAGGGCGGCTTCCCGCGGCCGGTACACGGCGCGGCCAACGTGGCCCGGATGCTCGTCGGCGCTTTCGGCAAGTTCCGCGGGCTGACCACCGAGCCGGTGCATGTCGGCGGACAGCCCGCGCTGCGGATCCACGACCGGTCGAACCACACCGTCGCGGTCTGGTCGTTCACGATCGCAGAAGGCCGGATCACCGCGATCCACGGCATCGTGAACCCCGACAAACTGACCCACCTGCAGCCGTCAGGGCACGCGGACGACGAGAGCTGACGCGTCGACCTCCGCGGTCAACGACGTGCCATCGGAGACGGCATCGCCATCGAGCTGACGTTGGACCGTCCGCTCGGCCTTGACCTGAATACGACGACCGGTGAAGCGCTCCAGGTGCTCCTCACGCCAGGACTTCACCACGAGCCCGAGCACCAGCCGCGGCCAGTGGCTGATCCGGCGCGGCATCAGGACCACCGCGTCGATCCGGCCGTCGTCGGGCCTCGCGTCCGGCAGCAGCGGGATGTTCGCCTGCAGCGTGCCGACGTTGCCCAGCACCACGGTCCGCGCGCGACGGCGTACGGCGGGCCGGTCGTCGACCGTGATCTCGACCCGGACGACCGGGTGGTTCAGGTTTCGCAGCGTGGACACGACGTACGCCGCCCAGCCGGCCCGCTTCTTCAGATCGTCGGGGGCATCCGCGATGATCGCGGCATCCAGCCCGAGTCCCGCCATCACCACGAAGCGGTCGGACGGCAGGTCGTCGCCCTCGACCTGCACGCTGTCGATCCGCCGGTCCGAGCCGTCGAGCACCTCGGCCAGCGCGGTGTCGAGGTCGAGCGAGATCCCGAGGTTGCGAGCGAGCAGGTTCCCGGTCCCGGCCGGCAGGACCGCCGCCGGTACATCAGTCCCGGCGAGCTCGGCGCACACCACGCGCACGGTCCCGTCGCCGCCGGCGATCAGCACCAGGCCGACCGCGTCGTCGATCGCGCGCCGCGCCATCGTCACGCCGGCGTCGTCTTCGGTGGTCTCCAGCCACAGTGGATCCGCGAACCCTCGCGCGGAGAGCGCCTTCTCGACAGTACGGCGGAAGTTGTCGCCGTCGACCTTCACCGGGTTCACGATCACGGCTGCCCGCCTGGCAGAACTCACCTGATATTTGTCCGTTCGGGGAGATAACGTGCTGAGAATGAGCAGACTTCCACGGAGTACGCCAGAAGCCCAGGGCTTGTCCGCCGCGGCCCTCGACAGTTTCGTCGGAGCACTGGACGCCGGGCAGCCGGAGATCCAGACCGTGATGCTGGTGCGGCATGGCCACGTGGTGCTCGAGGAGACGTGGGCGCCGTACCGGCTGGAGGATCGGCACCTGCTGTTCTCGGTGTCGAAGAGCTTCACGTCGACCGGTATCGGACTGGCGGTCGACGCGGGGCTGTTGTCGCTGGACGACCAGGTGATCTCGTTCTTCGACGAGGATGACCTGCCCGAGACGGTCAGTGACAACCTCGCCGCGATGCAGGTCCGGCACCTACTGACCATGACGACCGGGCACTCGCAGGACACCGTCGAGCGGCTCAGCCGGGATCGCCGGATGGTGAAGATCTTCCTCGGCCTCGAGGTAGAGCACGAGCCGGGCACGGTGTTCGTCTACAACAGCGGCGCGACGTACATGCTGTCGGCGATTCTGCAGCGGCTCACCGGCGAGAACCTGCTCGACTACCTGCGCCCGCGGCTGTTCGAGCCGCTCGGTGCGACCGAGGCGACGTGGCAGCTGTCGAAGGAAGGCATCGTCGTCGGCGGCTGGGGCCTGAGCCTCAACACCGAATCGCTGGCGTGCTTCGGTCAGCTCTTGCTCCAGCACGGCGAGTGGAACGGCGAGCAGGTCGTCCCGGCCGAGTGGTTCGAGGCGGCCACCTCGAAGCAGGTCCCCAACGACAACGAGACGAACCCGGACTGGAAACAGGGCTACGGGTTCCAGTTCTGGCGCGGCCGCCACAACACGTACCGCGGTGACGGGGCGTTCGGGCAGTTCATCCTGGTGTTCCCGGAGTACGACGCGGTGCTCATCACCACCAGCGCCACCGGCGACATGCAGGCAATCCTGAACACGGCCTGGGACTACCTGCTGCCGGCGCTCGAAGGCAAGGAGGTCCCGGAAGCGCAGCGTCCGGAGCGGCTCGAGCTTGCCCCGCCGAGCGGTCCCGCACCCGCCCCGGGCAATGGGCAGACGTACCGCTTCGCGGCGGACAACCCGACCGGCCTGACCGCCGTACGGCTGGACCCTGACGGCACCGGCACGTTCAGCTTTCGTGACTTCAGCGACGGGAGGCTGCACGAGCTCGTCTGCGCGCCCGGCCCGTGGCGCGAGCAGACGGCCCGGGGGGCCACCGACGACGCAGGCCCCGAGACGAGCGAGCGGGTGGTGACGAGTGCGTACGGTGACGGCGACGCGTTCGTCGCGACGTTCCGCTGGGTCGAGACGCCGTTCGTCGCGACCCTCACCTGCCGTACCGAGGGTGACACGCTGACCATCGACGGTCAGCTCAACGTCTCCTTCGGACCGACCGAATTCACAGTGATTTCGGAGGAGATGTCACAGAACTGAGGCGACGCGTGTCCTCCGGATCGTAAACACCGACGACGGAGGATGAGATGAAGGTTTTGGTGGCAGGCGCGACCGGCGGACTGGGCCGGTCACTGGTACCGCAGCTGCTCGCGGCCGGACATGAGGTGACCGGGATGACCCGGTCCGAGACCGGTGCGGCCGAAGTGCGGTCCTTCGGTGCGGACGCCGTACTCGCGGACGGCCTCGACGCCGCCGCGGTGCACGCCGCGGTGGATTCGGTCCGCCCGGAGGTCGTCGTACACCAGATGACGGCGCTCAAGAGCGGTATCGACTTCAAACACTTCGACGACAGCTTCGCGGTGACGAACAGGCTGCGCACCGAGGGCACCGACCACCTGCTCGCGGCCTCCCAGGCGGCCGGCGTACGACGGTTCGTCGTCCAGTCGTACGCCGGCTGGAACCTCGAACACGGTGGATCCGCCACCAAGACCGAGGCGGACCGGCTCGACCCGGATCCGGTGCCCGCCCAGCGGCAGACGATGGCCGGGATCAAGCACCTCGAGTCGGCGGCGCTGAACACCGAGGGGATCGAGGGCGTCGCGTTGCGGTACGCGAACTTCTACGGGCCGACCGGCGATATCGGCAAGGGCGGTTCGATGGTCGAGCTGATCCAGAAGCGCCGGCTCCCGCTGATCGGCGACGGCACCGGCGTCTGGTCGTTCATCCACTACGACGACGCGGCCGCGGCGACGGTGAAGGCGATCGAGAGCGACGTGACCGGCGTGTTCCACGTCGCGGATGACGACCCGGCGCAGGCGGCGGTCTGGCTGCCCGAGTTCGCCGGCATCCTCGGTGCGAAGGCACCGATGCGCATCCCGGCCTGGCTCGCCCGCTTCGCCGTCGGTGACGTCGGCGTGGCCGCCTTCACCGAGATCCGCGGGGCCGACAACACCCTGGCCAAGAAGACCTTCGACTGGCAGCCCGGCTACGCGTCCTGGCGCGAAGGTTTCCGCCACGGGCTCTGAGGCCGACTTGGTGAGAGGATTCCTTTACTTCGCTGTTACACACGAGGACGGCCGCTGAAATCGGTTCGTCCTGAACTGGAACAGACCCGCCTAGACGGCGGGGCGCCCCTAGGGTTCCGCTGCTGGTCGATCTGACGGCAGGACTGGTCCGAGAGGGGAGGCGACGCAGTCGCTCGTGACTGCGTCGCTCCACGGCGGGACAAAAGCCCGGGAGGCCTTGATGGCCCCGGGCTGCCGTGTGCGTTCCCGGGCCGGACGCAGCGGAGGCCCGAAATGCCAGGAACCAGCACAGCATCCCCTGAAACCGTCAGCAGCGATCAGCTCGAAGCACGCGACCTGGGCCACTTCGGCTACGCGCAGCAGCTCTCGCGCCGGGTCGGCAGCTACGCGTCGTTCGCGGCAGGTTTCTCGTTCGTCTCCATCCTCACCACCGTCTTCCAGCTGTTCGGTCTCGGCTTCGGCTTCGGCGGTACGGCGTTCTTCTGGACCTGGCCGGCCGTCCTCACCGGTCAACTGATGGTGGCGTTGTGCTTCGCCGAGCTCGCCGCCCGGTATCCGTTGTCCGGCGCCATCTACCAGTGGGCCCGTCGCCTCGGCGGTGCGGTCGTCGGGTGGTGCGCGGGCTGGACCATGGTGATCGCTCAGATCATCACGCTGGCCACGGCAGCGATCGCACTGCAGGTCGTGCTGCCCGCGGTCTGGCCCGGCTTCCAGCTGGTCGGTACCGATCCCGCTCTCGCGTCGAAGGACGGCGCAGCGAACGCCGTACTCCTCGGCTGCCTGCTGCTTGTCGCCACGACTGTGCTGAACGCGACCAGCGTCCGCATCACCGCTGTCGTGAACTCGGTCGGCGTGACCTGTGAGCTGGTCGGCGTCGTTTTGATCGTCGTTTTGTTGACAACCCGAGCCGAGCGCGGCCCGTCCGTCGTTCTGCACACCACGAACCTCGACAGCACGACCGGGTACGTAGTCCCGCTGCTGATCTCGGCGTTGATGGCGGCGTACGTGCTGGTCGGGTTCGACAGCGCGGGCGAGTTGTCAGAGGAGACGCACAAGCCGCGCGCGACGACGCCCCGGACGATCATCCGCGCGGTCACCGCCTCGGGGATCGGCGGCGCGTTCCTGATCGTCGCGGCGCTGATGGCCGCGCCGTCGCTGACCGACGGCGACCTCGCCACCCAAGGACTCCCCTACGTGCTGACGAGCCGGCTCGGTACGACGACCGGCAAGCTGCTGCTGCTCGACGTCGCACTCGCGGTGTGCGTGTGCACGCTGGCGATCCAGACCGCGGCGGCCCGGATGCTCTTCTCGATGGCACGCGACAACGTGCTGCCGGGATCGCGGCAACTGCGCAAGGTGTCCCCGAGGACCGGTACGCCGGTCGCCGCGACGGTGGTACCCGGCGTGCTGGCCGGCGTCTGTCTGGTGGTGAACGTAGGAAACGCGGGCCTGTTCCTGGGCCTCGCCAGCGTCTGCATCATGCTGTTGTACGTCGCCTATCTGATGGTCACGACGCCTTTGCTGGTACGACGTCTCACCGGCCGCGGACTGGCCGGCGGCGTGGACGAGAACGGGAAACCGCTGTTCTCGCTCGGGCGGCTCGGTCTGATTGTCAACAGTGTTGCCGTCGCCTACGGCCTCGCGATGGCGATCAACCTCGGCTGGCCACGCGCCGAGGTGTACGACCCGGCAGGTGACGGTTGGTATCTGCAGTACCTGCCGCTGATCACGCTCAGCGTCGTGGCGATCGGCGGCCTGCTCGCCTACCGCTCCCAGCGCACCGCCTACTACGCCTCGATCGGCGTACCCGTGCCCACCACCACGCCGGCCGTCGAAGGTGCCGGCGCATGACCGCCCCCGCCAAAGCCCTTCATCAGCACGAGATTCCGGCGGCCGCCGCGTGGTCGGCGCCGGTACGGGCCGGACGCAGCATCACCCTGACCGCCCTCGCCGACGGCGCGAACGCGACCGTGCTGATCATCGGCGCCGACCGCCTCGATCGCCTGAACATCCCGGACACGCTGAAGTCCCAGATGTCGGCGCGCATCAAGCCGGGCATGGTCCTGATGTCGGATCGCGGCCTCGCGCTCGCGACGGTCATGGCTTCGAGCCTCGACTGGCACGACTGCCTCACCGGTGCCCTCCCCGACCAGCTCCTGCTACTCGAACTCACCAAACACGGCTTCGGCGAAGCTGACCTGCACGCCTGCATCAACTTCTTCAGCAAGGTGTCCGTGGCAGACGACCCCCGCGCGTCGCTGACCTACATCCCCGGCCACGCGAACGCAGGCGACACCGTCACGATCCGAGCCGACCAAGACCTGCTGATCTTCGTCTCCACCGCACCCCACGCGCTGTCCGACGGCCCCGCCGCGAGCGTCGCCGTACGGCTCTCCGATGACCCCGCACCCGATCCCGAACTCCGCGACGAAGCGATCCGCGCCCTGCGCCTCACCCGGGAGCTGATCGCATGACCACCACGTCAACCACCACCCCGACGACCTCACCGGCGGCAGCCCTCGACATCGTGGTCGAAGCCGGCGACGGCGCGCTCGTGACCGTACCGTCGGGCGGGCGATTGCGGATTGTCGACCTGCACGGCAACCAGGCCGTGGACACCCTGTTCTACGACGCCCACGACATCGAGAACCGGTACTCCGCCTTCGACACGATCCGCGAACAGCGTGCCGTGTTCCTCACCACCGGATCCCGCCTGGTGTCGACCAGGCTCGACGAACTCGCCGTGATCACCGACGACACCTGCGGCCGGCACGACACCGTCGGCGGCGCATGCTCGCAGGAGAGCAACGTCATCCGGTACGGCGAGTTCACGCGGCATCAACACGCCTGCCGGCAGACGTTCCTGCGCTACGGAGCACAGGCCGGCATCGGGCAGCGCCAGCTCACCCACAACGTCAACTTCTTCATGAACGTGCCGGTGACGTCCAGCGGCGGCCTCACGTTCGAGGACGGACTGTCCGCACCGGGCAAGTACGTCGAGATCACCGCGAGCCGCGACCTGTTCGTGCTGATCAGCAATTGTCCGCAGGTCAACAATCCTTGTAACGGCTGGGACCCGACGCCGATCCAGCTGCTGGGCCGGTGGTGACGATGGCCGTCGTCTCAGTTATTGCCCCAGGCATCCAAACGACGGTGCAGGACCTGGCCGGGCGGCCGGGTCTGTGGGATGTCGGCGTACCGCCGTCCGGCGCGGCCGACGAACTCACGTTCGCGCTGGTCAACGCCGCGGTCGGCAACCCGGACAGCGCGGCCGGGCTGGAGTGTGTGGTCACCGGACCGGCGCTCACCTGTGACGAGGACCGGCTGATCTGCGTCGGAGGCGCTGCCCGCAATCCGACTGTCGACAATCTGCCGTTCAGGCCGGGCATGGTCGTCCGGTGGCCGGCCGGATCGGTGCTGGACGTCGGCCCGCTCGACGGTCCCGGGATGCGTGGGTACGTAGCGATCCAGGGCGGGCTCGACCTGCCGCGGGTCCTGGGCAGCCGGTCCACCTTCATCCTCGGTGCCTTCGGCGGTCACGACGGCAGGCCGCTCGCGGCCGGCGATCGGCTACCACTGGGCCGCCAGGAGAACCTGCTCACCCCGTTGTCGGTGGAGTTGCCCGCGATGTCCGGCTCCTGGCAGGTGCGGGTGATCCCGGGACCCCACGGAGCACCGGAGCATCTCACCGCCGAGGGTGTCGATGCGTTCTTTGCCAACGAGTGGATTGTCGACCATCGCTCCGACCGCACCGGTGTCCGGCTGATCGGCCCGCACCCCGGCTGGGCGCGGACCGACGGTGGCGAGGCCGGGCTGCATCCGTCGAACGTGCACGACTCCGCCTATCCGGTCGGCGGCATCATGCTGTCCGGCGACACTCCGGTCATCGTCGGCAAGGACGGGCCGTCGCTCGGCGGCTTCGTCGTACCGGCCGTGGTGATCGAGGCTGATCGATGGATGCTCGGCCAGCTCCGCGCCGGCGACTCCGTGCGCCTGGTCCCTGTGACACCCGGCGCGGCCGCCGAGGCGATCCGCGCCCGGCGACGCTGGCTGACCGATCTCCGGCAAGCGCCGGCAGCGGCCCCTGTCGCGATCCGTACGCCGGATCGCCCGAAGGTCCTGCATCACGGCGAGCAGACCGGCACGGCGCCGCCGTACACGATCAGGTGCGCGGGCGAGCGGCATGTGCTGGTCGAGGCCGGTCCGGCCGAGCTCGATCTCACGGTCCGGGTCTGGATCCACCTGCTGGCCCAAGCCCTGCGGAGCGAGCGGCCTGCCGGGATCACGGAAATCGTCGAAGGCGTGCGATCGCTGCTCGTCGCGGTCGACTCGGCCCGGCTCGCGCTCACCGAGCTCGCGGAGCGGCTGGCGTTCCTGGCCGCCGGACTGGGCGATCCCGAGACCGTGGTGCTGCCCGCCCGCGAGGTGGTGCTGCCGATCGCGTTCGATCACCCGGCGGCGCACGAGGCGATGCGCCGCTACACCATGTCGGTGCGGCCGGATGCGCCGTGGTGCCCGGACAACGTCGAGTTCATCCGGCGAGTCAACGATCTGGACACGCGGGACGAGGTCTTCGAGATCGTCCAGGCCGCGACGTACCTTGTGGTCGGTCTCGGCGACGTGTACCTCGGTGCGCCGGTCGCCGTACCGATCGATCCGCGGCATCGGCTCGTCACCACGAAGTACAACCCGGCGCGGACCTGGACGCCGCAGAACGCGGTCGGGATCGGCGGCATCTATCTGTGCGTGTACGGGATGGAGGGTCCCGGCGGGTACCAGCTCGTCGGACGCACCGTCCCGGTCTGGCGGCTGTCCCCCGACGACGAGCAGCCTTGGTTGCTGAGGCAGTTCGACCTGATCAGATTCGCGCCGGTGAGCGCGGAACAACTCGCGCACGAGCGGGCCGAGATCGCGGCCGGGCGGGCGGATCTGAAGACCGCACCGGCGACGTTCTCGATCTCCGACGTACGCCGGATCGAGCAGGAGGCACCTGTGGACATCGCGACCTTGCGCGCCAGACGCCGCGCCGCGTTCGAGGCCGAGCGGGCCCGGTGGGGCGCATGAACAACGAGTGGATCACCCGGGTCGACCCGATCGAACCGGCTCCCGGACCGTTGCACGGGCTGACGATGGCGCTCAAGGACAACATCGACCTGGCGGGTGTGCCGACGACTGCCGGCGACCCGCGGACGACGGAGCCCGCGAAGGACAACGCATTCGTGGTCGAGCAGTTGATCGCCGCCGGCGCCGTACCGCTGGGGAAGACGAACCTGGATCAGTACGCGACCGGTCTGGTCGGCACACGATCGCCGTACGGCGCGTGTCACTCGGTGTTCTCGCCTGAGCATGTGTCGGGCGGCTCGAGCTCGGGCAGCGCGGTCGCGGTCGCCACTGGGCAGGTCGACTTCGCGCTCGGCACCGACACCGCGGGGAGCGGTCGCGTTCCGGCCGCGTTCAACCGGCTCGTCGGTATCAAGCCGAGCCGTGGCCTGGTTTCCGCGCGCGGCGTCGTACCGGCCTGCCGGTCGCTCGACTGCGTCACGGTGATGGCGCGATCGGTCGCCACCGCGCGACGCGTCTTCGACGTCATGGTGACCTTCGACCCCGAGGACGCCTGGTCGCGGCGAGCGTCGTCACTCCCCCATCGCCGACCAGGCCGAGTAGCGGGGTCCGCGGCCGTGATCGGCGCACCGGATGTCGGGCTGGGTCTGGATCCCGAGTACGAACAGGCGTGGCAGGCGACCCTCGATGAGGCGCATCGCCTCGGTGAGGTGGTCAAGGTCGACATCCAACCGCTGCTCGAAGCGGCCGACCTGCTGTATTCCGGACCGTGGCTCGCTGAGCGCTGGCTGGCGTTCGGGGACAAGCTCGGCGACGTCGATGCGGTGGACCCGACCGTGCGGACGATCGTGCGGGGCGGCGCGGCATTGACGGCGGCCGCAGCCTTCGAGGGGTTCGACCGGCTGGCGACTCTGAAGCGCGCGAGCGAACATCTGTGGACACAGCTCGACGCGCTGCTGCTGCCGGTGACGCCCGGGCATCCCACCCTGGCGGAGGTCGCAGCCGATCCGATCGGCGTGAACAGTCGTCTCGGTCGCTTCACGAACATGGTCAACCTGCTCGACCTGTGCGCGATCGCATTCCCGGGACCGGATCGGGCCGATGGCCTGCCATTCGGGATCCAGCTCCTGGCGCCGGCCGGTCACGACCTCTCGCTGATCGATCTGGCAGGCCTCTGGTGTGGTGAGGACGTGCCACCTGGTGCTGTGGACAACGAGGTCCTGCTCGCGGTCGCGGGTGCTCATCTGTCCGGCCAGCCACTCAACGATCAGCTGGTACGGCGCGGCGCCCGGCTCGCCTGCACCGCACGGACCGCGTCGTCGTACCGGATGTATCTGGTCGACGGACCGCGTCCCGGCCTGACCCGGACCCTGGCGGGTGCCGACGGCCCAGGGATCGAGGTCGAGGTGTGGAGCGTGCCGGCCGCCGAGCTGGGCGGATTCGCGGCGACCATCGATCCGCCGCTGGCAATCGGGCCGCTCGAGCTCTCGGACGGTCGGCAGGTGCTCGGCTTCGTGTGTACGGCGGACGCCGCGGACCCCGAGCGTGACATCACCGCCTCCGGCGGCTGGCGCGCGTACCTGGCCGGGGACAGCACCTAGGGTTGGTGGGCATGAGCCTGACGCCCGCCGAACAGAAGGTGCTGGACCGGATCGACGAGGACCTGCTGGTCCGGATCGCGCAGGATCTCGTCCGCGCCCCCGGACAGAACCCGCCCGGTGAGGAAGCCGCGACGGTGGCCGCCCTCACCGCGGCGGGTCGTGACCTCGGGCTCGACGTTCGCACCTCTCCCGTCGAGCCCGGCCGGGACAACGTGTCGATTACCCTTGCCGGCGGCAACGATCCGGGCCTGTTGCTGCTCGGCCACACCGACGTCGTCCCGGTCGGCGACGGCTGGACGGTCGACCCGTACGGCGGCCTCCTGCGCGACGGCCGGATCTACGGCCGCGGGGCATCCGACATGAAGGGCGGACTGGCCGCCGCCCTGGGAGCCCTCGCTGCGCTCCGCGACACCGAACTGAGCGGCCCGGTCGAGCTGGTCGCGGTCGTCGACGAGGAAGAGACCGGCAAAGGGATCCGCGCGTACATCGCCGACCCGAACCGTCGGTACGCCGGTTGTATCACCGCCGAGCCGACGGACCTGCAGACGATCATCGCGGCGCGCGGTGACTCGTACCTCCAGGTGTCGGTGCACGGCCGCGCATCGCACGCAGGCAACCCCGACGGCGGCGCCAACGCGATCTACGGCGCGGCAGCCGTCGTCGCCGAGATCGAACGCCTGCACAAGGAACTCGCGGCCGCGCCGCATCCCCTGCTCGGCCCGGCGACCTGGAGCGTCGGCCAGATCAACGGCGGCACCGGCGGCTCGATCGTTCCCGCCGACTGCGTGATCGTCGCCGACCGCAGGCTGCTGCCCGGTGAGTCCCCCGCCGAAGTGCTCGCCGACCTCGGCCGCCGCGTCGCCGCGCTGCACCTGGAGGATCGCGGCCTGACCGTCGAGCTCGCGATGCCGATGGAGATGCCCGCCTTCGAGACCCCCGAGGACGCCGACCTGGTCCGGATCACCGAGGCCGCGCGCTTCGACGCCGGCGGGCCGCCGCTGCCGCTCGCCGGCTGGACCGCGGCCTGCGACGGCGGGTACATCGCCCGCGATCTCGGCGTACCGGTCGTTGTCCTCGGCCCCGGTTCGGTCACCACCCAGGCCCATCGCGCCGACGAGTCCGTCGCCGTCGCCGAACTGGTCACGGCGGCCCGCGCGTACGCCCTCACCGCCCTCCGACTCCTATGAGCGGGCGATTGGTTCTTCGCAACGGGTCGGTGCTCGACGTCAGGTCCGGCGCCGTGCATCGAGCGGACGTTGCGCTCGAGGGTGAGCGGATCGTCGGGCTCGGGATCGGGCTGGACGGCGACGACGCGATCGATTGCGACGGCGGGTTGCTGGTCCCGGGGTTCATCGACTGCCACACGCATCTGTGCATCGCGCAGACGCGGCGCGACCCGTTCGGGCTACCGCGGTCGGTTCGCCCGCTGTCCGCCGTACCCGTGCTGCGAACCCTCCTGAGCCTCGGCGTCACGACGGTCCGCGACGCGTGGGGTGCGGACGCCGGGGTGCGGATGGCGGTGGAGAAGGGCTGGATCGACGGGCCGCAGGTACTGCTCAGCCTGCGGCAGGTCGGTACGACGGGCGGCATCGGCGACCTGTGGGCGCCGCGGACCGGGCCGCTCGACTTCTTCGAGGATCCTTCGCTGCCCGATCCGATCTTCAACGGCGCCGACGAGGCGCGGGCCGTCGTACGGCGGATGGTCCGGGCCGGCGCGGACTGGATCAAGGTGACCGTCACCGGATCCCTCGCGCTCGGGAAGGGGCTTGAGGATCTCGAGCTGACCGAGGACGAGCTGACCGCGCTGGTCGACGAGGCGCGGCGGCGTGGAGGGCGGCGGATCATGGTGCACGCGCACGGAGCCCGGGCCGCGGAACTCGCTGCTCGTGCCGGTGCGGGGAGTATTGAGCATGGGACCTACCTCGACGAGTCCGCGGTGCAGGCGATGGCCGAGCACGGGACCTGGTATGTGCCGACCCTTTCCGTCACGCAGTCGGATCCCGCTGCAACGCCGGACGGTGCGGCCGAGGCTCATCTCGAATCCATGCGGCTTGCTATCGCCGCGGGCGTGCGGATCGCGATGGGTACTGACAATCCGGTCCGGCCGCACACCGAGGTCCTGTGGGAACTTCGGCATCTCGCTGCCGCTGGGCTGGGTGATGCCGGTGCTTTCCGAGCAGCCACTCTCGACGCTGCGACGTTGCTGGGGCTCGCGGACGACCGTGGTGAGATCGCTGTGGGTAAACGGGCGGATCTGGTTCTGCTGGAGGGCGAGGGTCTGGACTGCGGCTCGCTCGAGACGCGGATCCGGCGGGTCTTTCACGACGGGGTCGAAGTCGGGCGTTGACTCTGACACGGTGTCAGACCGTAGACCTGGCGCATGGAGACAGCGGGAGAGGTTGCGGAGCGGATCCGGACTGGTCAGGTCACGTCGCGTGAGGTGACGGAGGCGCTGCTCGCGCGGATCGCAGAAGACACGCAGGTCAACGCAGTCGTCGAGGTCCGCGCCGAACACGCCTTGGCGGCAGCCGACCGAGCCGACGTGCTGCTGGCCGAGCGCGGCGGTGCGGTCGGGCCGTTGCATGGGGTGCCGGTGACGGTCAAGGACTGTTTCAACGTCGCCGGGATGCGCACAACGTGGGGCAATCCCGAGTTCGCGGAGTACGTCGCGGACCGCGACGCGGTTGTGGTGGAGCGGCTGCAGCGCGCCGGCGCGATCGTTGTTGGCAAGACCAACGTGCACACGATGCTCGCGGACTTCGGCCAGACCGCGAACGAGGTGTACGGACGAACCAGCAACCCCGCCGACCTCGACCGCACCCCCGGCGGATCAAGCGGCGGCGCGGCAGCAGCACTGGCCGCCGACCTCACCTACCTGGAGTACGGCTCCGACCTCGTCGGCTCGATCCGCCTCCCAGCCGCATACTGCGGTGTGTACGGGCTCAAGCCCACCAACGGACTCGTCCCACTGCGCGGCTTCGAGATCCCCGGTACGCCGTACCTCCCGACCGAACTGCCCAACTTGTCGACAATCGGACCACTGGCGCGCTCGGCCGCCGACCTCCGGACCGCACTGCGCGCAACCGCCGGCCCCGAAGCGCCGTACTCGTACACCCTCTGCCCGCCCCGGCACGACCGCCTCCAGGACTACCGCGTCGGCGTCGTCACCGATCACCCCGCGGCGCCCGTCTCCAGCGAGGTCGGTGACGCGCTGTCCGACACGATCGACCGCCTCGCCCGCAGCGGCGCGAAGATTGTCAACAATTGGCCGGACGGAGTGGACGCGAACGAGCAGGCGGAGGAATTCGGCCGCCAGGTCGAGCTGTTCTTCGCGCTGCACGGCGACCCAGACGCGGATGGCAGGCTGACGGCCGCGGACGTGCGTGACCTCGACCGGCGCCGGATGCAGGCGCGGGCACGCTGGCAGCAGTACTTCGAGGACGTCGACGTGTTCCTGTGCCCGACGAGCTTCACCGTCGCGTTCCCGCACGGGTCGACGACGATCGACGGGCAACCCTATGAAACCCAGGTGTTCTGGATCGCGCACGCGTCATTGACGGGCCACCCCGCGCTCAGCATGCCGATCGGACACACACCGGCCGGGCTGCCGGTCGGCGCCCAGGTGATCGGTCCCTGGCACGAGGACGACACCGCGATCACGTTCGCTGAGCTCCTGGCTGGTTGACTTTCCTCATGTTCGCCATCGGAGAGTTCGCCCGCCACGGCCGGGTGTCGATTCGGATGCTGCGGCACTACGACGCGCTCGGCCTGCTGCGCCCGGCGTCCGTCGATCCCGTCACCGGCTACCGCAGCTACACCGCCGGCCAACTCGCCGACCTGAACCGGATCGTCGCCCTCAAGGAGCTCGGCTTCACACTCGAGCAGGTCGGCACGATGATTGCCGACAATCTCGGTCCGGCCGACCTGCGCGCGATGCTGACGATGCGCCGCGCCCAACTGGAGACCATGCTCGCCGAGAGCGCCGCGCGGCTCGCCCAGGTCGAGTCACGGCTGCGCGGCCTGGAAGCCGACGTCCCGGCCGCGGACGTCGTGGTCAAGGAACTGCCCGCCGTACGACTGGTTGGCCTGACCGCCACGGCCGCGAGCTTCACGCCCGACGACATCACGCCCGTGATCCATCCGTTGTGCGCGGAGCTCGGGCGCCGGCTGCCGGACACCGACGTACGGCCGTCCGGTCGCCTGACCTGCTTGTACGTACAGGAGTCCGAGGACGAGGTCGTTGTCCGCGCGACCGTCCCGGCCGCGGTCGATGCCGGAGGCAACCTCAACGGACTGGAGATTGTTGACCTTCCGACGATCCAGGCCGCGACGCTGGTGCACCGCGGGCCGATCGACCAGGTGCTACCGGCCTGGCAGGCGTTGGCGCGCTGGCTCGACGACAACGGCCGGCGCGCCGCCGAGCCGGCCCGCGAGCTCTACCTCGACACCCCGGAAGACCCGGAGCACTGGGTCACCGAGCTGCAGCAGCCGTTCACAGCCGGCTGAACGACAGCGTCTCCCCGCGCGCGCCGCCCATCCAGAGGTCCTGGCACGCGGCGGCGAACTCGTCGAGGTTCTCGGTGATCGCGCCGAACACGTTGCCCGGGACCCAGCCCTGATCGCCGTTGATCAGCAGGTTGTTGCGGCCGTAGAACACCGCAAGGTCGACAATCGCACCCGTCGTCCCGGTGCCGGTCGTGTTCTCGTACCCGTACGCCGGATTGCCCAGATCGTCGGAGTCGAACGAGAACCAGCACAGGTCCCCCGGGATCGGCGTGACCGTCGTGTTCTCCTTGCCGGGATCAGGCGCGAACCCGGGCAGCAACGTGTAGATCTCGTTCCGCGCGTACTTGCCGTGGAACACCGGCGCTGACAGCGGCAGCGCGTCCCACACCGCCGCACAGGTCCGCGGCGCCACGTCGTCGAGCAATTTCGCGACGCAGCTCACGCCGCGCTTGTCCAGGCTGACGGTGATGTGCTTGCTCACTTGGCCTCCAAGGTCGGGGTACGCCGGTGCCAGTCCGTGGCCGCCTGGTACGCCTGGCCGACCCGCAGCGTGAGCGCGTCGGCGTGCCGCGGCGCGACCACCTGCAGTCCCACCGGCAGTCCGGCTCGGGTGAAACCGCACGGCACGCTGAGCGCCGGCTGCTGGGTGAGGTTGAACGGATACGTGTACGGCGTCCAGTCGGTCCAGTCCGGCGACGCCGAACCGTCCGGCACGTCCTGACCGATCGGGAACGCCGTGATCGGCAGCGTCGGTGTGACGAGTACGTCGTACCGCTCGTGGAAGCGGCCCATCAGCGTCCCGAGGTCCATCCGGACCGCGCTGGCGTCGAGGAAGTCCGAGGCCGAGTACGCCGCCCCGAGCTCCGCGACCCGGCGCAGTCCCGGGTCGACGCGATCGTCGATCGTGTACGCCGAGAGCACCTTCGCGGCGCCGGACCACCACAGCACGTTGAACGCGTCGATCGGGTCCGAAAACCCCGGATCGACCTCCGTCACCTCGGCGCCCAAGGACTCGAGGACGCCGACCGCGGTCCGGACCAGCGCCTCGACCTCAGGATGATTGTCAACAAAACCAAGATCCGCGGAGAACCCGATCCGCAGCCCGGCGACCCCGTCGTCGAGCCCGTCCAGGAACGACCGGCCCGGAGTCGGCATCGCCGACCAGTCCCGCGGGTCGAACCCGGTGACCACGTCGAGCAACGCCGCAGCGTCGCGCACGGTCCGCGTCATCGGCCCCGCGTGCGACAGCGTCCCGAACGCGCTCGGCGGGAACAACGGGATCAGCCCGTACGTCGGTTTCAGCGCGACCGTGCCGGTGAACGCAGCCGGGATCCGGACCGATCCGCCGCCGTCCGTGCCGAGCGACCACACGCCCATCCCGAGTCCGACCGCTGTCGCCGAACCGCCGCTCGATCCGCCCGACGTCTTCGCCGGATCCCACGGGTTGCCCGTCGCGCCGTACGTGTGGGAGTCGGTGACGCCCTTCCAGGAGTACTCCGGCGTCGTCGTCTTGCCGAGGAAGACCGCGCCGGTCTCTCGCAGCCGAGCGACGGACGGCGCGTCCTCGTCCCAGGGTCCGGCCGGGTCGATCAGGGTGCTCCCGCGCAGTGTCGGCCATCCTTTTGTCCACAATGCGTCCTTGATGGACGTCGGCACGCCGTCGCCGGGTCCGAGCGGCGCGCCGGCGTGCCAGCGGGCTTCCGACTCCTTGGCCGCGGCGAGCGCACCCTCGGCGTCGACGAGAACGAAGGCGTTGACCTGCTCGTCGTACCGCTCGATCGCGTCCAGTGCCTCCTGCGTCGCCTCGACCGGCGACAGCGCGCCGGTGCGGTACCCCTCGACCAGCTCGGATGCTTGTCTCATCGATCTCCTGTCGGAATGTAGCCAAGCTTCTTGTCGACAATGTTCAGCAGCGGTTCTCCGGCCAGCCAGCGCCTGACGTTGGCCGCGAACTGGTCCGCGAGGGTGTCGCGCCAGCCGATCACGTCACCGGACATGTGCGCGGTGACGGTCACGTTCGGCGCGTCCCAGAGTGGGCTGTCCGGGGGCAGCGGCTCGTTGGCGAAGACATCGAGCGTGGCTGCGATCCGTCCGTCGCGGACTGCAGCGAGCAGTGCCGTTTCGTCGACAATCGGACCGCGGGCAACGTTCACGAGGTGCGCGCCCGGCCGCAGCGCGCCGAGAACCGCCGCGTCGACGAGCCCGCGGGTCGCGGTGGTCAACGGTGCGGCGATCACGACGTGGTCGGCCCACCCGACCTCGGCGGCGAGATTGCCGCTGGCAACGATCTCGCCGAAGTCCGGGTCGTCCCCTCGCGCGACCCGGCCGGCGCCCCGCACCTCCAACCCGGCGGCGCGGAGCAGCCGGGCAGTCTCTCTTCCGATCGCACCGGTCCCGACGACCAGCGCCTTCGCGCCCAGCACGCTCCGGGTCTCGCGGTGCTGCCAGCGCCGGCCGCGTTGCAGGTCGAAGCTGCGCAGGCTGTCCTTGGCGTTCGCGATCACCGCGCCGAGCACGTACTCGGCGATCGGCCGGTCGAACACACCGTGCGCGTTCGTGACCACGACCGGCGAGTCCCGCAGTTCGTCGAAGAGCAGCGTGTCGACACCGGCCGCGGTCACATGGATCCACTCCAGCGTGTCGGCGTCCGCCCAGACGTCGCGGACCGCGGTCGAGAAGAAGTCCCACAGCATCAGGGCCCGCGCACCCCGGACCGCCTCGCGCAGCCCGTCCGCCGCGCAGTACCGGAAGTCGGCCGGCAGCCCGTCGAGGCCTGGCGGCCGGTCGGTCGCGCGCTCGCAGAGCACCGCGATCACAGGTCGCTCGGCACTGGCAGGCGGGGAGGCTGGCACGCCATCGAGGCTAGGAACTCGCTAGTAGGATTGTCAACAATCTCCTGGTGGCCGCACACTGACTCGCATGAGCACGCGTCCCTCCACCCATCCGATGCCGGCGGCAGTGCCTCCCCTGCTGCAGACCGGCGTCGGTGTCGTCGCGCCGTACGACTTCGCGCTCGACCGCGAACTGTGGCGCTGGGTGCCCGACGACGTCACGCTGCACGTCACGCGGACGCCGTACGCACCGATGGCCGCCACCGTCGAGATGGCGGTGCACATCTCGGATCCGCAGCTGATCGCGCAGACGACGTACAACGTGCTGGCGGTGGCCCCGCTCGCGGTCGCCTACGCGTGCACGTTCGGTAGTTTCGTCGGCGGGCTGACCGGTGAACTCGCGCTGGTGGACGCGATGGTCGGTGCCGGGGCGCCGGCCGCCGTGACCACGAGCGGCGCGTTGCTGCTCGCGCTGCGCCGGCTCGGGGTCAGCCGGATCGCGACGGTCACGCCGTACACGAACGACCTGACCGCGGGGCTGACCGCGTTCCTCGCGCAGGCCGGGATCGAGGTGGTCGCGACCGCCGGGCTCGGCCTGATCGCGCAGATCTGGGCGGTCCCGTACGAGACGACCGTCGAACTGGTCCGCAGCGTCGACAGCGACCTGGTCGAGGCGATCTTCATCAGCTGCACCAACCTGCCGACGTACGACGTGATCGCTGGGCTGGAGGCCACGCTCGGCAAGCCCGTGCTGACCGCGAACCAGGTCACGATGTGGTCCGTGCTCGAACTCGCCGGGCATACCGGGATCGGCCCGGGCCAACGATTGCTGAGCCTCTCATGACCGAGCCTCCGATGGCTGAGCACGGCGCCCGCTTGGCGAAGGTCCAAGCCGTGCTGGCCGAGCGTGGTCTGGGCGCGCTCGTGGTCAGCGATCCGGCGAACCTGTTCTACCTGACCGGGTACGACGCCTGGTCGTTCTACACACCGCAGTGCCTGCTGGTTCCGGCCGAGGGCGACGTGCGGTTGTTCGCGCGGGCGATGGACGCTGCCGGAGCGTCGTACACCTGCGACCTGCGCGCGGACCAGATCCACGGGTATCCCGAGCAGCTGGTGCACCGGCCGGACGTCCATCCGTACGACTGGATCGCGAACATCTGCCACGAACTGATCCCGGCCGGCGCCGACGTCGCGATCGAGAGCGACGCGCACTACTTCACCGCACGCAGCTACCTTGCCCTCAGCAACGGTCTGCCCGGGCGGCGGCTGGTCGACTCGGCCGAGCTGGTCAACTGGGTCCGGCTGGTCAAGTCGCCGTCCGAGATCGGCAAGCTGCGGATTGCCGGCACGATCGCCGAGCAGGCGATGCGGACCGCGCTCGACCGGCTCCGGCCGGGCCGGCGGCAGTGCGACGTGGCCGCGGAGATCCTCGCCGCGCAGACGATCGGCACGCCGGAGCACGGCGGTGAGTACCCGGCGATCGTCCCGATGCTGCCGACCGGCGCCGCCGCCGGTACGCCGCACCTGACCTGGAGCGATCGTCCGCTTGTCGACAATGAGGCGACCACGATCGAACTGGCCGGTGTGTTCGGCCGGTACCACGCGCCGCTGGCTCGCACCGTGATGCTCGGCGACCCGCCGCGACGGCTCCGCGAGACCGCGAAGATCGTTGCCGACGGCATGCAGGCCGCATTGTCAACAATCCGGCCAGGGGTCACCGGCGGCACCGTCCACGCCGCGTTCAACGACGTGATCGCCGCGCAGGGTCTGGTGAAGGAATCCCGGATCGGGTACTCGATCGGTATCGGGTACCCGCCGGACTGGGGTGAACGCACCGTCAGCCTGCGGCCCGAGGAGACCACCGTGCTGACCGCGGGCATGGCGTTCCACGTCATCCTCGGGATGTGGATGGACGGCTGGGGCTACGAGCTGTCCGAGCCCGTGGTGGTCACCGCCGACGGAGTGGAACGGCTGACCGGCCTCTCCCACGAACTGACGATCAGGAGGTAGTCCCTTGCCAGCACTCCCCTACGCCGCACGCGCCGCCGGACTGGTGGGTTCGGTGATCGACTCGAGTACGTCGCTGCTGCACAAGCAGACGCACGACATCGTCCGTTTCGCGATGGGATCGCCCGCGGCCGAGGCGGTCCCGGCGCAGATCCTGTCGGCGATCGCGGCCGACGAGCTGAGCCGGCCCTCCAGCTACGACTACGCGGCGACCGAGGGCGACCCGCCGCTGCACGCGGCGCTGCTGGAGATGCTGCGCGGGACCAGCGACGAGACGACGGCCGAGCGGCTCACGATCACGGCCGGGGGTATGCAGGGCCTCGACCTGTTCTGCAAGATCTTCGTCGACCCGGGCGACCTGGTCGTCGTCGAGTCACCGACGTACACGAACGGCAGTGCGACCGCGCTCTCGTACGGCGCCGAGCTGCTCGAGGTACCGGTCGACGACGACGGCATGATTGTCGACGATCTACCACGGCTGCTGGACGGGCGGCGGCCGAAGGCGATCTACACGATCCCGACGTTCCAGAACCCGTCCGGTGCGACGCTCTCCCTCGAACGGCGGCATCGCCTGCTGGAGCTGGCCCGGTCGTGGGGCTCGATGGTGATCGACGACGATCCGTACGGCCTGCTCCGGTTCGCGGGCGAACCGCTCCCGACGCTGCGTGAGCTCGGCGCGGGCGATCCGCTGGTGTTCGCCGTACGGACGTTCTCGAAGATCGTCGCGCCCGGTCTGCGGGTCGGCTGGGTCGACGCGGATCCCGAACTGCAGCAACTGCTGATCAACGCGAAACAGGCGATGGACACCTGCACGAACCTGCCCGCGCAACGGCTGCTCACCGGGTTCCTGACCGGCGGGCATCTCGAGGAACATCTCGTCCGGCAACGAGCGGAGTACAAGCTGCGCAAGGAAGCGATGCGGGCCGCGCTGACCGAGCACTTCGGCGACATCGCGCACTGGACCGATCCGGAAGGCGGCTTCTTCCTCTGGGTCACACTGGAGAACGGCGTCAACGCCGAGGAACTGTTCGAACTCGCACTGGCCGAAGGCGTCGCGTTCATCCCCGGCCCGGCGTTCTCCCCCACCGCCCGCTTCCAGAACGCCTTCCGCCTCTGCTTCGCCTCAACACCCCCGGCCCGCATCCACGAAGGCATCACCCGCCTCCGCCGAGCCACCGACAAACTAGTCCCCTAGCGGAGGCCTTCAGCCAGGAGTTGGGCCAGGTGGCGGGCGTGGCGGGGTGTGGCCTGGGCGATCTGGGTGCGGCAGCTGAAGCCGTCGGCCAGGACGGTGGTTGTCTCGGGCAACGACCGTACGGTGGGGAGCAGCGTGCGCTCCCCTACGGCTTGGGAGATCTCGTAGTGGTCGCGTTCGAAGCCGAAGTTGCCGGCGAGGCCGCAGCAGCCCGGGTCCGCGAGACCGGCCTCGATGCCCGCGGCGGCCATCAGCTTGCGGTCGGCATCGAAGCCGAGGACGGCGTGTTGGTGGCAGTGCGGCTGGACGTACGCCGTTCCGCCGACGTGCGGCGGTTGCCAGCCGGACTCGGCGAGCAGCTCGGAGAACGTGCGGGTGTTCGCGGCCGCCGACGCGGCGAGCGGATTGTCGGCAATCAGCGCGGGAGCGTCGTGGCGGAGGGCCGCCGTACAGCTGGGTTCCAGGCCGACGATCGGTGTACCGGCTTCGAGGTGGGGAGCGAGGACGTCGAGGGAACGGTTGAGGACGCGGCGAGCGGTGGTGAGCTGGCCGGTCGAGATCCAGGTGAGCCCGCAGCAGACCGGCTTGGCGGGAAGCACGACCTCGTATCCGGCAGCCTCCAGTACGGCGACCGCGGCCCGGCCGATCTCCGGCGCCAGGTAGTTGGTGAACGTATCGGGCCACAACACAACGCGCCGCCCGCTTCCAGCCCCTGGGTTGTCGCGGTGGGTGAACCACTGGGTGAAGGTCTCCGGCGCGAAGGGCGGGACCTCCCGCTCCGCAGCGATTCCACCGAGGCGCTTGGTCAGTTGCAGCCCGGCGAAACGGTTCGCGAGTCCCGGTGCCCGGGAGGCGAGGCGCGACCACAGAGGCAGCCAGCCCATCGACCAGTGCGACAACGGGCGCGCCCACGGGCGTCGCGCGTAGTGGTGATGGGTGAACTCGGCCTTGTACGTCGCCACGTCGACGTTCACCGGGCAGTCCGACACGCATCCCTTGCACGACAGGCAAAGGTCCAGCCCGTCGCGTACCTCGGTCGACCGCCACCCGTCCGTGATCAGGTCACCCTGCAACATCTCCCACAACAGATGCGCCCGCCCACGCGTCGAATGCTGCTCGTCCCGCGTCACCTGGTAGCTGGGGCACATCACGCTGCCAGACGTCTGCCGGCACTTCCCGATCCCGACGCACCGCCGCTGGGCCTGCGCGAAGTCGTGGTCATCGTCCGGATAGTCGAAGACTGTCAACAATCTGCGATCCTTCGCCGGCCCGTCATGCCGGATCGCGAGATCGAGCGGCGGCGGGTCGACAATCATGCGCGGGTTCAGCACACCCGCCGGATCCCAGATCCGCTTCAGCTCGCCGAGTAGCGCCACCCCGTCGGCGCCGTACATCCTGCTCAGCAGTTCGCCACGCGCCCGACCGTCACCATGCTCGCCGGACACCGAACCGCCGAGCTCGACCACCAGATCCGCGGCCTGCTCAACGAACTCCCGGTACGTCGCGATCCCGGGCGCACTCAACAGGTCGAAGTCGATCCGCATGTGCATGCAGCCCTCGCCGAAATGCCCGTATGACGCACCCGACAGACCGTGCCGCCCGAGCAGTTCGTCGAGCCCGCGCAGGTAAGCGCCCAACCGCTCCGGTGGTACGGCGGCATCCTCCCAACCGCCCCACGCCTCGGCCCCGTCCGCGCGCCGCGTCGCCAGGCCCGCGGCGTCCGTACGGCACCGCCAGAGGACGGCCTGCGCCTTCGGGTCGGTCACCAGGGACGCGGTCGCGCCGGAGTCACGCAGTTCCTCGAGCATCGCGCGAGCAGCCGACGCGGCGGTCGCCTCGTCGGCGCCGGCGATCTCGACGAGCAGCCAGGCGTTGCCGCTCGGGAGCCCGGCGTGGACCGCGGCGTCCCGCACCTCCGTCGGCAGCCGGTCCACGAGTTCGTTGTTGATGGACTCCATCGTGCGCGGCGCGTGCCGCAGCACGACCGGTACGCAATCGGCCGACGTGATCGAGTCGGCGAACCCGAGCACGCACAGAACCTTTGCCTTGGGCAACTCGACGAGCCGGACCGTCGCCCGCAGCGTCGCGGCGAGACCGCCTTCGCTCCCGGCCAGCAATCCGGCCATGTTGTACCCGTGCTCCGGCAGCAGCCGATGCAGCGCATAGCCCGAGATCTGCCGCGCGAACTGCCCGAACCGCCGGCGGATCAGCAACTCGTTCCGCCCGGCAAAAGCCTGGAGCGCCCGATGCAACTCCCCCTCCCTCCCCGGCCGAGCGGCCAACACCTCAGGGTCAGTAGCAGTCCCGGAGTCGAGGGTCAGGCGGGTTGCGTCGGCGAGGATCACGTCCAAGGAGCGGAGGTTGTCGGCGGTCGTGCCCCACGCGACCGAGTGGGCGCCGCACGCGTTGTTCGCGATCATGCCGCCGAGGGTTGCGCGGCTGGCCGACGACGGGTCGGCGCCGAACGCCAGCCCGTGCGGTTTCGCGGCGGCCAGCAGATCGGTCAGTACGACGCCCGGCTCGACGACCGCCGTCTTCGCCGCGGTGTCGAGGTCGAGGATGCGATTCACGTGCCGCGAGGCGTCGATGACGACGCCGCCGATCGCGTTACCCGCCATCGACGTACCGCCGCCGCGCATCACCACCGGCGCACCAGCGGCGGCAGTCAGCGCGACGGCCGCTGCCAGGTCCTCGGCATCAGCTGGTACGACGACCAGGTCCGGCACCGCGCGGTAGTTCGACCCGTCCGCGGCGTACAGCGCCCGCGTCCTCCGATCGTCGCCGACCGCACCCCGAAGTTCGCGGCGCAGCGAGCCCGCCAGCCGCGCGACGTCGTACGCGACAGATCCGACGCCAGGACGCTCTGGGGTTAACATTGTCGACAATCTACCTTTCGGACGATGGACCAGCCAGGAGGCCCGATGGTCACGGTAGGACTCCTTTATCCCGGACACAGCGCGGAAGACGACTACCCGGCACTCGAGGCCCGGCTCGACGGATCGGTGAAGCTTCCGGTCGTCATCACCTCGGTCGGCGAGGACGCGCATCGGGTGGACGCGCTTCTCGACCTCGGCCGCGCGGAACGGCTCGCCGAAGGGGCCGCGGAGCTGAAGCCGGCGCAGCCGGACTCCGTGATGTGGGCGTGTACCTCGGGCAGCTTCGTGTTCGGGCGGGAGGGGGCGAACATCCAGGCGGCCGGGGTGGCGCAGGCGCTCGGCGTACCGGCGTCCTCGACCTCGATCGCGTTCGTCGACGCCTGCCGGGCGCTCGGGGTCACGCGGGTCGCCGTCGCCGCGTCGTACCCGGAAGACGTCGCGCAGCACTTCGTCCGGTTCCTGACCGCGGGCGGCGTCGACGTGGTGTCGATGGGCAGCAACGGGATCATCACTGCCGCCGAGGTCGGGACGCTCGAGCCCGCGCAGGTAGTCGCGATGGTGAAGGCGGCCGACCACCCCGACGCCGAGGCGGTCCTGGTGCCGGACACCGCGATGCACACGCTGGGGATCGTCGACGATCTGGAGGCCGCGGTCGGCAAACCGGTCCTGACGGCGAACCAGGTGACGGTCTGGAAGGGGCTCGAGTTGGCAGGGGCTGTACCGTCTTTGCCAGATCTGGGCACGCTGTTCGCCACAAGGGGGAATTCGGAGTGACAAGTTACATCGAGCCGCTGGCTCAGGAGTCGACGCCGAGCATCATCGCCGACAAACTGCGCAAGGCCATCGGCCACGGGGAGTTCCGGCCCGGCGCGCAGATCGTCGAGGCCGACCTGGCCCGCAAGCTCGGGGTGAGCCGGGGCCCGTTGCGGGAGGGCATGCAGCGCCTGACCCAGGAAGGGCTGCTGGTCTCGATCCGCAACCGCGGCCTGTTCGTCATCGACATGACGCCCGCGGACATCCGCGACATGTACCTCGCCCGCGAGGCGATCGAGCGCGCCGCGGCCCGCGAGATCCTCCTCGACGGCGATTACGAGACAGCCGGGTCGGCGCTGCTCGCGATCGTCGACCGGATGGCAGCCGCCGGCGATCCGGCCGCGGTCGGCGAGCTCGACATCGAGTTCCACGAGCTGCTCGTGCGGCTCGCCGGCAGCCCGAGGCTGTCGCGGATGCACCAGACCTCCATCATCGAGACCCGGATGTGCATCCGTGCCCTCGAGGGGACGTACACAGCCCGCGACGCGCGCGCAGTCGAACATCAGACCCTCGCCGTCGCGATCCGCTCCGGCGACGCCGAGCTCGCCGACGAACTCCTGATCGCCCACATGGACGACGCCATCCAGCGCCTCACCAGCCGCTGACCGGACGCACATCCTGGACCTCGTCGGTTCCTGCGCCCGGTCGACCGCTGAGGGCTCGTCACCTGCTGAGGCTGGTCAGCCGCTGACCGCGATGCCGATGTACTTGGTTTCGAGGAACTCGTCGATCCCGACCGCGCCGCCCTCCCGGCCGAGCCCGGACTGCTTGACGCCGCCGAACGGCGCGGCGGGGTTCGACACCACGCCCTGGTTCAGCCCGACCATGCCGGTCTCGATCGACTCCGCGACCCGGAGCGCGCGCCGCAGGTCGTTGGTGAACACGTAGGCCACCAGCCCGTACTCCGTGTCGTTCGCGGCCCGCACGACCTCGTCCTCGGTGCTGAACGGCGTCAACGGCGCGACCGGCCCGAAGATCTCCTGGTCCGCCATCGCCGCCTCCCGCGGTACGCCGGTCAGCACCGTCGGCGGGTAGAAGTACCCGCTGCCGGGCGCGACCTCTCCCCCGGTGAGCACGGTCGCACCCCGTCCGACCGCGTCCGCCACCAGCGTCCGCACCTTCTCCCGGCCGGCCTCGTCGATCAGCGGGCCGACGTTCACCCCCGGCTCGGTACCGCGCCCGACCGTCAGCGCGGCCATCCGCTCCGCGAGCCGGCGCCCGAACTCGTCGATCACCGACTCGTGCACGAAGATCCGGTTGGCCGCCGTACAGGCCTCGCCCATGTTCCGCATCTTCGCCGCGATCGCGCCGGTCACCGCCTCGTCCAGGTCCGCGTCCTCGAACACCACGAACGGCGCGTTGCCGCCGAGCTCGAGCGACGTCCGCAGCACCTTCTCCGCGCACTGCTCGAGCAGGATCCGGCCGACCCGCGTGGACCCGGTGAACGACAGCTTCCGCGCCAGCCCGGACCGGATCAGCGGCTCCATCACGCCGCCGGCGTCCATCGCGGTCACGCAGTTGACGGCACCCGCGGGTACGCCGGCCTCGGCCAGGATCCCCATCAACGCCAGCATCGACAGCGGCGTCTGATGGGCGGGCTTGATGACGCTCGTGCAGCCGGCCGCGATCGCCGGGCCGAGTTTGCGGGTCCCCATCGCCATCGGGAAGTTCCACGGGGTGATCAGCAGGCACGGGCCGACCGGCTGCTTGGTGATCAGGAAGCGCGCGTTCCCGGCCGGAGCGGTCTGGTACCCGCCGTCGATCCGGACCGCCTCGCCCGCGAAGTGCCGGAAGAACTCGGCCGCGTACGCGATCTCGCCCCGCGCCTCCGCCAGCGGCTTGCCCATCTCGAGCGTCATCAGCAACGCGAGCTCGTCGGCACGCTCGATCAGGAGCTCGTACGCCGTCGTCAGCATGTCGGACCGTTCGCGCGGTGGCGTACGGGCGAAGTCGGGCTGCGCGGCGACGGCTGCCTCGAGCGCGGCGCGACCGTCCGCCGGTGACGCGTCGGCGACCGCGCAGAGCACCTCGCCGGTCGACGGATCGATGACGTCGAACGTCGCGCCGCGGGTCGCGTCGGTCCACTTCCCATCGATGAACAGCCGCTTCTCGACGGCCTCGACAACCCTCGCCTCGTCCACCCTCGACTGGTCCATCTGCACCCCTTCACCGGCCTCGGAAGCTGAGATACGCTGATTGTCGACAATCTACCATCTGACCCGTGGAGGGGAAGTCCGTGGCCGAGCTCTCGCAGATCCTCAAACAGGCGACCGGCGTGGTCGCCGCCCGCGGTGTGGGCGTCCAGCTGTTCGACGAGGACGACCGCAGGTACCTGGACTTCACCGCCGGCATCGGGGTCACGTCGACCGGGCACTGCCATCCACGGGTGGTCGCGGCCGCCCAGGAGCAGGTCGGACGGATCATCCACGCGCAGTACACGACCGTGATGCACCGGCCGCTGCTCGAGCTGGTGGACCGGCTCGGCGAGGTCCTCCCCCGGCACCTCGACCGGATGTTCTTCGCGAACTCCGGCAGCGAGGCGATCGAGGCGGCGCTGCGGCTCACCCGCCAGGCAACCGGCCGGCCGAACGTGATCGTGTTCCACGGCGGCTTCCACGGCCGGACCGTCGCCGCGGGTTCGATGACGACGTCCGGGACCAAGTTCCGCTCCGGCTTCAGCCCGTTGATGGCCGGCGTGCATGTGTCGCCGTTCCCGGACCCCGGCCACTTCGGCTGGCCCGTCGAGCAGGCGACCGACTTCGCGTTGAGCCAGTTGGACTACGTCCTGCAGACGTTGAGTGCGCCCGCCGACACCGCGGCGTTCTTCGTGGAGCCGGTGCTCGGCGAGGGCGGGTATGTGCCGGCGAACGAGCGGTTCTTCGCGGGTCTGCGTGAGCGCGCAGACGCGCACGGGGTCCTGCTTGTGGTGGACGAGGTACAGACCGGGTTCGGGCGGACCGGGAAGTTCTGGGGCGGTGACCACTTCGGTTCGCACCCGGACGTTCTCGTCACCGCGAAGGGGCTCGCGTCCGGGTTCCCGCTGTCGGGGATCGCCGCGTCGGCGGAGCTGATGGAGAAGGCGTGGCCTGGCTCGCAGGGCGGTACTTACGGCGCTAACGCAGTGGCGTGCGCGGCGGCGCTGGCGACGCTGGACGTGATCAAGGACGAGGGTCTCGTGCAGAACTCGGCGGACCGCGGCGCTCAGCTCAAGCAGGCGCTGCAGCTGGTCGCGGACAAGCACGAGCAGATCACCGACGTCCGCGGGCTCGGGTTGATGATCGGGAACGAGTTCCGCGACTCGGACGGGAAGCCGGATCCGGTGACGGCCGCCGCGGTGCAGCAGGAGGCGGCGCGGCGGGGCTTGCTGCTCCTCACGTGCGGCGCCTGGGGTCAGGTCGTGCGCTTCATCCCGGCCCTGGTCGTCTCCCCCGACGAGATCGACGAGGCCGCCGGCCTCTGGTCCGACGCAGTCACCGCAGTAGCCGGCTGAGCCACGGGCCGACCGGGCCGACCGGGCCGACCGGGCCGGCTGAGTCGGCTGAGTCGGCTGAGTCGGCTAGGTCGGCTAGGTCGGCTAGGTCGGCGGCTGGACAGCCGACCGCGTCGACCGGGTCGCGGCTTAGCCGCCGCTGTTGGGTTTGGCGGGGTCGGATCCGCGCTTTTCGGAAAGTTTCTCGCGCTGGTTGGCGAATTGTTTCCGGAAAGCGCGGATCCGCGGGGTCAGGCCTTGGCGGGGGCCGGTTCGAGGGCGACCGGCGGTGGGGCGTCGTCGGTGCCCGGGATCTCGGTGCCGTTCAGCGGGCACCGGGAGGTCTCGGGGACCTTGGCGAGCGCGAGCGCTCCGACGAGACAGGCCGCCATCATGTAGTACGCCGGCACCAGCGAGTCACCCAGCTTCGCCGTCAGCCAGTCGTTGACCGCGGGCGCCGTACCGCCGAACAGCGACGTCGACACGTTGTACGCGATCGCGAAGCCGGCGTACCGAACGTGCGTCGGGAACATCGCGGGGAACGTCGCGGAGATCGTCGCCAGCTGCGGTACGTACAGCAGGCCGAGGACCGCGAAGCCGATGATCGCGCCGGCCAGGTTCGTCCCCATCAGCAGGAACATCGGGACGCCGAACACGAACAACCCGGCCAGCGACGCCCACCACAGCGGCTTGCGCCCGAGCCGGTCCGACGCGCGTCCGGCGAACGGCACGAAGACCATCATGGTCAACATTCCGATGATCGGCACGATCAGCGATTGATCGGCGCTCAGCCCGATCTCCTTCTCCAGGTACGTCGGCATGTACGTGAGCAGCGTGTAGTTCACGACATTCAACGCGATGACCATGCCGCCGAGCCGCAGGATCGGCTGCCAGTAACCCGCCAGCAGGTCCTTGAACTGCGTCGTGGTCTCCTGCTCCTTCTGCCCCTTCGCCTCGAGCTCACGGAACACCGGCGTGTCCTCCAGCCGGGACCGGAGGTAGACGCCGACCAGACCGAGCGGCGCGGCGACCAGGAACGGAAGACGCCAACCCCACGCGTGCATCGCGTCGTCGCCGAGGACCAGCGAGAAGCCCAGCATCAGCAGCGCACCGAGCGAGAAGCCGGCCAGCGTGCCGAACTCCAGGAAGCTGCCGAGGAACCCGCGCTTGCGGCTCGGGGCGTACTCGGCCATGAAGGTCGCGGCACCGCCGTACTCGCCGCCGGTCGAGAAGCCCTGGACCATCCGGAGCAGGACCAGCAGGATCGGCGCCCAGAGCCCGATCGTGTCGTACGAGGGCACCAGACCGGCGAGCAGCGTCGCGCCGGACATCATCAGGATCGTGATCGCCAGCACGTGCTTGCGGCCGAGGCGGTCACCGAGCGGGCCCCAGACCAGGCCGCCGAGCGGGCGGACCAGGAACGAGACGGCGAACGTCATCAGCGCCAGCAGGGTCTGGCTCTCGGTGTCGCCCGGGAAGATCGCGGCCGAGATGTAGGTCACGCCGTAGGCGTAGATGCCGTAGTCGAACCACTCGGTCGCGTTCCCGATCGCCGAGGCGGCGATCGCTTTCTTGAGTACGCCGGGCGGTTGCTCCTGCTCGGTCGTGGTCACAGGCGGCCGGTCCTGGGCGCGTCCACCCGGCGGGGGCTGGGCGCTCTCAGGCGGCTGGGTCTCGGAGTCCACGGTTTCCTCCTGTCGTCATACGGCCTCACCTGTGTGCCCACCCGCAGACAATCCACACGCCTCACGGGGTCAGGTCGTAGTTTTGTTGACAATCCGAAGGTTAGCCATGTGCAATCGTGAACCACAAGCGATCACTACCGGCGGATCACGCCAAATCGTTCAATGACGCTCAATGACGTTCAATGACGTTCGGCGAGCGAGGCGAGACCCGCGGTGATCACCGAGATCCCGAACTCGAACCGGTCGTCACCGGCGGCGCCGGACGTCAACGGGCCCGCAAGCGCCATCGTGAGCGGGAACCGGTCAGCCGGCAACGAGGCGAAGTAGGACCGCAACCCGTCGAGGAACCGCTCGAGATCCTCCGGGCTCCACTGGTCCGCACGCTGCACGTTCTCCTCGAACGCCACCGCGGTCACATACAGCGGGATCAGGTCGACAGCCCACGCGGCAGCCTCGTCGGACAGCCCGCCCGCCTTGAGAATGCCGAGTAGACACTCGGAACTGCGCAGCGCCGCCTCCCCCAGCGGCACGGCCCCGATCGCGGCGCGTGCGACACCGGGCATCGTCCGCATCGCGCGCAGCATCTCGCGCATCGCTTCCTTCAACTGCTCCTGCCAGCGCTCGGGATCCGGCGGCGACGGCAGGTTCATCGCCTGCGCGGCGCGGTCAACCAGGAGCTGGTCGAGCTCCCTCTTGTTCGCGACATGCGCATACAGCGAGGCGGGGCCGGTGTGCAGTTCCTGGGCGATCTTCCGCATCGAGACCGCCTCGTACCCCTGGTCGACCATCACCCGCAGGGCAGTGTCGACGATCCGCTCCCGGTTCAGCGGCTCCTTGGCCGGACGGACGGGCTTGGCGGGACTGATCGGCTGCCACGGCGGTTGGGTCATGCGAACCACTGTAGCGAACACCGTACTTGACGGGAACACTGTTCGAGCGTAGAACAGTGTTCGTCAACGAACATCGTTCGCATCAGACCTCGAGGAGCCATCATGACCGCCACCGCCGTACAGACCTCACCCGACACCCCACCCGACACCACGACCACGCCGCGCGGCACGCCGTACCGCTGGCGCTGGCTCGTGGTCGCCACCATCCTGGTCGCCGAGATCATGGACCTGGTCGACGCGACGATCGTCAACATCGCCGCTCCCTCGATCCGGGCCGACCTCGGCGGCTCCGAATCGGCCATGCAGTGGATGCTGGCCGGCTACACCCTGGCGTTCGCGATCGGCCTGGTCACCTTCGGCCGGCTCGGCGACCTGGTCGGCCGCCGGCGGCTGTTCGTGATCGGGGCCGTCGGGTTCACGATCGCGTCCGCGGTCTGCGGACTGGCCACCAGCCCGGAACTGCTGATCGGCAGCCGGGTCGCGCAGGGCCTGCTCGGCGCCGTGATGATCCCGCAGGGTTTCGCGATCCTGAAGTCGATCTTCCCGCCCGACGAACTCGGTAAGGCGTTCGCGATGTTCGGCCCGGTGATGGGACTGTCCGCGGTCGCGGGCCCGATCCTGGCCGGCGTACTGATCGACGCGAACTGGTTCGACGCCGGCTGGCGGACGATCTTCTTCATCAACGTCCCGATCGGGATCGCCGCCCTGGCCGGCGCCCTGCGCTTCATGCCCGAGGTCAAGACGTCCGGCGCATCCCGGCTGGACGCCGTCGGCGTACTCCTCGTCAGCCTCGCCTCCGGTCTGCTGATCTACCCGCTGGTGCAGGGCCGCGAGCTCGGCTGGCCGTTGTGGACAATCCTGATGTTGACCGCCTCGATCGTGGTCTTCGCGCTGTTCGGCTGGCGGGAGCGCCGGTCCGGCAACCCGGTCATCGACCCGTCGCTGTTCCGCAACCGCGGGTACGTCGCCGGGCTCGGTGTGATCACCACGTTCTTCCTCGCGATGAACGGCTTCATGCTGGTCTTCAACCTGTTCACCCAGCTCGGCCTGCACTACAGACCGCTGAAGGCCGGCCTCGCGATGGTGCCGTTCTCGCTCGGGATCGCGATCGGCGCGCCGCTGTCCGCGGGCCTGCTCGCCCCGAAGCTCGGCCGCAAGGCGCTGCAGCTCGGCATCGCGACGATGACGGTCGCGATGGCCGGCGTCTGGTTCACGCTGCACACGTACGGCGACGCGACCACGGTCTGGAATCTGGTCCCGGCGACGCTGGCCACCGGGATCGGCGCCGGCATGGTGTTCGCGCCGCTGTTCGACATCATCCTGGCCTCGATCGACGACCAGGCCGCGGGATCGGCGTCCGGCGTACTGACCGCCATGCAGCAGTACGGCGGCGCGATCGGAGTCGCCGTGATCGGCACCGTGTTCTTCCAGCTGCTGCCGACCCACGCGTTCCTGGGCGCGACCAAAACCTCGGTCCTGGTCGCGATCGGGCTGTTCGTCGTGAGCCTCGCCGTGTCGTACCTACTCCCGAAGCGGGCCCGGGAGGAGAGCGTCAGTCACGGCTGACGAACCCCTCCTTCACCAACCAGTCCATGGCGACGTCGGCGGGCTCGCGACCGTCGACGTCGACCTGCGCGTTGAGTTCGATCAGCACCTCGTCGGTGAGCTTGTCCGACACCGGCTGCAGCAGCTCCCGCAGCTGCGGGTACTCGTCCAGCACCTTCTTGCTGATCACCGGAGCCACGTTGTACGCCGGGAAGTACTTCTTGTCGTCCTGCAGTACGACGAGGTCCAGCGACTTGATCCGCCCGTCGGTCGTGAAGATCTCCCCGAACCGGCAGTCGCCCTTGTTCGTCGCGGCGTACACCGCGCCGGTGTCCAGGGTCCGGATGTTGTCCCGCGGTACGCCGGAACCCAATGGGATCCCGTAATGCTTCAGCATCGGCTCGAACCCGTCGTTGCGGTTCGCGAACTCGGACTCGACGCAGAACGTGCGCTCCTTCACCGGCAGCGACTCGACCTGGGACAGCTTGGTGACGTGCAGCCGCTCGGACTCCTTCCGGGTCATCGCGAAGCCGTAGCTGTTGTTCATCGGAGCGGGCTTCAGCCAGATCAGCCCGTACTTCTGCGCGTCCTCCTTGCGGACGGCGTCGTACTGCTGCTGCTTGTCGGGGATGCCGGTGTCGTGGCCGAGGTACGAGATCCACGCGGTGCCCGTGTACTCCCAGGCCATCTGGATCTGGTCCTGGATCATCGCCTGGCGGGACGTGTCGGAGCCGGGCATGTTGGTGAGGTCCTGGACGTTCGCGCCGGCCGAACGCATCAGGATCGCGGCGATCTTTCCGAGGATCAGCTGCTCCTGGAAGCTCTTCGAGCCGATCGCGATCTTGAGTCCGTCGAGGCTCTTCACCTCGGCGAGCGGTCCCTGGAGCGCGCCGGTCGGCACGAAGCCGCCGCTGGTGCCGAGACCACAGCCGGACAGGGCGCCCGACAGGACGAGGAGGAGCGCGGACGCTGCCGCGACGAGCCGCTTCATCCGAGCCCTCTCGGTCGGGTCACTTCTTCCAGTACTCGGCCCGCCCAGTCGATCAGCAGGGCGAGGGCCGCGACCAGTACGGCGCCGCTGATCAGCACCGGGTAGCGCAGCAGGCGGATGCCGGTGGTGATCAGGCTGCCCAGTCCCCCGGCGTCGATGAACGTCGCGAGGGTCGCCGTACCGACGACCAGGACCAGCGCGGTGCGGATGCCGGCCATGATCACCGGCACCGCGAGCGGCAGTTCGATCCGGCCGAGGACGGCGGCACTCGACATGCCCATGCCGCGGCCGGCCTCGACGAGGGTCGAGTCGACGCCTTGGAGGCCGACGATCGTGTTCCGCAGGACCGGCAGGATCGCATACAGGCAGAGCGCAAGGATCGCGGTCCAGAAGCCGAAGCCGAGCCAGATCGCGAGCAGCACGATCAGCCCGATCACCGGCGCCGCCTGGCCGGCGTTCGCGATCGCGACCACGACCGGAGCGGCCCGGCGGGCCCGCGGCCGGGTCAGCAGGATGCCGAGCGGCACGGCGACCAGCAGCACGATGACCGTGGCGACGGCGGTCAGCTTCAGGTGCTCGATTGTCAACGATCCTACGAGCTTCCAGTCGAGCTGCCGCTGCTCGATCGAGTCGAGTTCGGCGCGGGACCGCCAGATCGCCCACACCCCGATCACGATGGCCACGAACAACGGCTGCCCGATCAGCAGACCCCACGACGGCCGCCGCGCCCGGCTGCTCGCCAGCCCGGCCGCGGCCGCCTTCGCATCGGCGCGGTTCTCCGGAGATTTCAGGTCCGGTCCCGGATCGACAGCGGTCATGGGGCGACCTCCGCCTCCGGTTGGCCGTTGCCGTCCTGGATGCGGGCGAGGACGGACTGGAAGTCGACCACGCCGAGGTACTCGTCGCGGCGGCCGGTGACGACCGCGCTGCCATGGCTGGACATCAGCATCGTGTCGAGCGCGTCGTTCAGCGTTGCCCGCCGGTCGATCGTCACCAGGTCGGTGTCCTCGTGCGGCGCCGGCACATTGTCGACATCCGACAAATCGGATGTCCACATCCAGTCGACCGGTCGCCGCCGGCCGTCCAGGACGACCACCGAGTCGTCACCCGCGGCCTTCGCGGCCCGCAGTACGTCGGGCGCCGGGTCGCCGATCTCCGCGACCGTCGGCTGACACAACTCGATCTCGCTCACCCGGCTCAACGTGAGCTGCTTGAGCGCCGCGCCCGCACCGACGAAGTCCGCGACGAACCGGTCGGCCGGATTCGCCAGGATCGCCTCGGGGGTGTCGTACTGCGCGATGTTCGCGCCCTCGGTGAGGATCAGGATCCGGTCGCCGAGCTTCACCGCCTCGTCGAAGTCGTGCGTGACGCAGACGATCGTCTTGCGCAGCTCCTCCTGGATGCTGAGCAGTTCGTCCTGCAGGCGCTGCCGCGTGATCGGGTCGACCGCGCCGAACGGCTCGTCCATCAGGATCACCGGCGGGTCCGCGGCCAGTCCGCGCGCGACGCCGACCCGCTGCTGCTGACCGCCCGACAGCTCGCGGGGGTATCTCCCGCGATAGCGCGAAGGGTCGAGGCCGACGAGTTCGAGCAGTTCGTCGACCCGTTCCGCCGTACGCCGTTTGTCCCAGCCGAGCAGGCCCGGGACCAGGGCGATGTTCTGCGTGACGGTCATGTGCGGGAACAGGCTGCCGCCCTGGATCACGTACCCGATCCGGCGCCGCAGGTCGTCGTCATCGGTCCGGCTGACGTCCTCGCCGCCGATCCGGATACTGCCCGAGGTCGGCTCGATCAGCCGGTTGATCATCTTCAGCGAGGTGGTCTTGCCGCAGCCGGACGGGCCGACGAACATCACGATCTCGCCGGCCGGGATGTGCAGGGTCAGCCCCTCCACCGCGGGTTTCTTCTGGCCCGGGTACCGCTTCACGACATCGGTCAACTCGATGTCGACGCCGCTGACTTCTGGTTCGGATTCAGGCACGGATACCCCTCGAGGTGGTCAGGCGGCCGACGAGCAGCAGCATGGCGTCCAGGATCAGAGCGAGCAGGACCACGCCGATCGTGCCGACCAGCGCGGAGTTCAGGGCGTTCTTGCCGCCGATCTGGGTCAGGCCGGTGAAGATGAAGCTGCCCAGACCGGGACCGAGCACGTACGCCGCGATCGCCGCGATCCCCATCGACATCTGGGCCGAGACCCGGACGCCGGCCAGGATCACCGGCCACGCCAGCGGCAGCTCGATCCGCAACAGCGTCCGGATCGCGCCCATACCCATACCGCGCGCCGACTCGATCAGCGTCGCGTCGACGCCGGCGAGGCCGACGACGGCGTTCCGCAGGATCGGCAGGCAGGCGTAGAACGTCACGGCGACGACCGAGGTCGCCGTACCGATGCCGGCCAGGGGGATCATCAGACCGAGCAGCGCGAACGACGGAATCGTCAGACCGACCGCGCTGACCGCGCCGGCCAGGGACGCGATCCGCGGGTTCCGGTGCACGACGACGGCCAGGCCGACCGCGATCACGGTGGCCAGCAGCACGCACTGGATGACCAGGCTCAGGTGCTGATAACTCTGGTAGAGCAGTTGTGAATTACGCTCAGTTATGTAGTCCCACACGCGGTAGCCGGTACCCAACAAGCGTTGGATTCACACGCGACGAAGCCCCTGGCACCATCAGGTGCCAGGGGCTTCGAAGGGTTGGATCAGTTGAACGAGTCGCCGCAGGCGCAGGACCCGGTGGCGTTCGGGTTGTCGATGGTGAAGCCCTGCTTCTCGATGCTGTCGACGAAGTCGATCGACGCACCCTTGAGGTACGGAGCGCTCATCCGGTCCGTGACGACACTCACACCACCGAAGTCGGCCACCACGTCGCCGTCGAGCTGACGCTCGTCGAAGAACAGCTGGTACCGCAGGCCGGAGCACCCGCCCGGCTGGACGGCGACCCGCAGCGCGAGGTCGTCGCGGCCTTCCTGGTCGAGCAGCGCCTTCACCTTGGCGGCGGCCCCGTCGGTGAGGAGAACACCAGTGGCGACGGCCTGCTCGGTCTGCGCTTCAGTCATTCCTGACTCCAGTCATCTGCTCAAGTGCCGGCGTACAGCCCAGTACAGCTCCGTCGGCACGGAAGTCTCTTGTCAACACAGGCCAACACCGCCCGGCCCGCGCTCATTCCCATGGTCGCACACCAATTTCGCAGATCAACTACCCCGGCCACGGATCGATCACCCCCGGCCGGCGCCGCCGCGGGCCGATTCAGCGGGCCCAGGTGCGGGCGACACGCTCCGCGACCGCGGCGAGCGAGCCGTGCGGGTCCGCGAACGCCTGCTCCTCGCCGACCGCGTCGACCAGCGCGTACGCCGACTCGACGCCCATCGACCGCATCTCGCGGGAGCCGATCAGGACCTTGCCGGCGAGGACGACGCACGGGCGCATCGCGTCGTTCGCGACCTTCGCGACGCCCGCGATCACCTTGCCGTCGCGGGACTGGAAGTCGAACGCGCCTTCACCGCTGATGACCAGGTCGACCTGTGACGCCTTGTGCTTGAGCCCGGTCAGTTCCGCGACCAGATCGATGCCGGAGACCCGCTCGGCGCCGAGCAGCAGCAGCGCGTACCCGAGCCCGCCCGCGGCACCCGCACCCTTCTTGTCCGCGGTCTTCCGGTCGGCCAGCTCCGCGAAATGCGTCAGCCAGCCGTCGACCTCGGGCTTCCGCTCGTCCGTGATCCCCTTCTGCGACCCGAACACGTTTGTCGCACCCCGCAACCCGAGCATCGGGTTCTCCACATCACTAGCGGCGACGAACTCGACACCCGCCACCCGCTCGCGAGCCGGCCCCAGGTCCACGGTCTCCAGCCCTGCCAGTCCAGCAGCCCCAGCATCCAACTTCCCAGCATCGGCCGTTGCGCCCAGGGCGGCGAGCAGACCCGCGCCGGCGTCGTTCGTACCGGATCCTCCGAGACCGAGGATGACCCGCCTCGCGCCGGCGTCGACGGCCGCGGTGATCAGCTGCCCGACGCCGTACGTGCTCGCCTCCTCGGGGCGCCGCTGCTTCGGCTCCACCAGGTGCAAACCGCACGCCTGCGCGGTCTCGACGTACGCCGTCTCGCCCGCCAGCAGGACCGTCGCGGGAGACTCCTCACCGAGCGGTCCGCGGACGGTGACCGACAGCAGCTTCCCGTCGACGACCGCGGACAGTACGTCGATGAACCCCGGACCGCCGTCGGCCATCGGCGCGACCAGCACCTCAGCCCCCGGGTCGCGCCGCCGCCACCCTTCCTCGATGGCCGCCGCGGCCTCCACGGCTGTCAGCGTCCCCGCGAACTTGTCCGGCGCAATCAGAATCCGCATGCGCACATCCTCTCCCACCCGCTGCGGTTGACGACGCCGAGTGCCATCAGTTGGATCGTGGGGTGAAAACCATCCTGTTCGCGCTGCGGGTGAGTGACCTGGAGCGATCGCTCGCTTCTACGCCGCGGTCGGGTACGTCGAACTCAACACGGTCCCGTTCGAGGACGGGTCGAGCCTGGTGTGGCTTCGGCTGCCGGGTGAGACGTCGGTGTCGCTCGAGCTCGTGCATCGTCCCGCCGACGGGCCGGTCACGGCCGGCGGGTTCGAGCACATCGCGATCGAGGTCGAGTCGCTGACCGACACCACGGCCCGGCTGACGAGGGCCGGTCTCCAACCCGGTGAGCCGCTAATACACGGCGACGACGGACCGAAAACGTCCTGGCTCACCGACCCCGACGGCTACCGCATCGAACTCGTCGAATGGCCACCCACCGGCGCACCAACCTTCGACTGATGGAGCAGCCGACCACAGTCGCCCAGGCGATCGCTGTGCAGGAGGAGCTGCGGGGGCTGGTCGAATGCGTTGATGTTGGCACGCCACCGCAGTACGTCGCCGGGCTGGATGTCGCGTACGACGGGGATCGGCTGGCGGCTGCTGTTGTCGTGCTTGATGGGGCGACGCTCGCGGAGGTCGACCGTGTGGTGGTGCGCGGCGAGACGACGTTCCCGTATGTACCGGGGCTGTTCGCGTTCCGGGAGGTGCCGGCGTTGCTGGCGGCGCTGGAGCAGCTCGGGACGACGCCGGAGTTGCTGGTGTGTGACGGGCAGGGGCTCGCGCATCCCCGGCGGTTCGGGCTGGCGTGCCATCTCGGCGTACTGACAGGCATCCCGGCGATCGGCGCCGCGAAAACGACGTTCGTCGGGTCGCACGGGGAGCTCGCGCGGGAGCGCGGGGCGACGGCTGAGCTCGTCGACGACGGCGAGGTGGTGGGCGCGGCGGTGCGCACGCAGGACGGGATCAAGCCGATCTACGTGTCCGTCGGCCACCGAGTGACTTTGCCGACCGCGGTCGCGCAGGTGCTGCGACTGGCGCCGCGCTACCGGCTGCCGGAAACAACGAGGCTCGCGGACCGCGCCTGCCGAGAAGAGTTGTCGAGGGCGTGACGTGCCCTCGGGGGGCAGCACGAGTTGGCGACGACGTCGACGCCGGTCCGAGTGGGTGCGCGGGGATCGATGCGCGCGGGTTGGGGAGGATTTCTTCCCGATTCGGGGGTGGAACCCTCCCCACTCTCCTCATCTGCGGGTGAGTAGGCGGCGGAGGATCAGGGCGAGGACGGCGCCGATCAGGTACGGCGCTGCGCGGCGGGCCAGGGCTGGGAGGACCGCGCCGCCGAGATCGAGGACGACCTCATCCGCCTCGGTCGCTTCGGTGCGTTCGGGCCGAGGTGACGATGCGTCCACTCGTGCCGGCTCGGGTCCTTCGGGCGGCGCTGGTGGTTCGGTGTCCAGCTTGGTTTTCAGGCAGGTGGTGAATTGGTCGAGGAGTTTGTTGGAGACGTCTTGGATCAGGCCGCGGCCGAACTGGGCGGGGCGGCCGGTGATGGTCAGGTCGGTGTCGACGGTGACCTCGGTGGCGCCGTCCGTGGTGCCCGCCAGGCGGGCGGTGACGCGAGCGCTCGCCGTACCGTTGCCTCTGCGGTCCTTGCCCTTGGCCTCGATGACCGCGTGGTGAGTTGCCTCGTCGCGCTCGACGAAGGTGCCGGTGCCGGAGTACTGCAGCGATACCGGCCCGAGCTTCACCTTGCACGAGCCGGTGAAGTCGTCACCCTCGTACGCCGTCAGGGTGGCGCCGGGGAAACACGGCACCACCCGTTCGAGGTCGTTGAACGCGGCCCAGGTCTCCTCGACCGGCGCCGGTACGACGAACTTGTGCTCGAGCTTCACGCGGTACCCGCCGCAGCAAGGACCGCCCGCCGGGTGAGCACCGTCGCGAGATGCCGTCGGTAGTCGGCGTCACCGTTGATGTCGGTCACCGGAGACGTCCCGTCCGCCGCTCGCGCCGCGGCCTCCCGTACGGCGTCAGCGGTCGCGGGCTGCCCGACGAGAGCCGCCTCGACCGCGGTAGCCCGGACCGGCGTCGGGCCCATGTTGCCGAGCCCGACCCGCGCCTCCGCGATCGAGTCGCCGTCCAGCCGCACGGCCGCCGCGACCGACACGATCGACCAGCCCTGCGCGACCCGGTTGAACTTCTCGTAGTGCGCGCCCCAGCCGGTGTACTTCGGCACCCGTACCTCGACGAGGAGCTCGTCCTCGCCGAGCGCCGTACTGAACACGCCCTCGAAGAACTCCGCGGCGGGCACGGTCCGTCGGCCGCCGGCGCCCGCGATCACGAACGACGCGTCCAGCGCCACCGCGACCGCGGGCAGGTCTGCCGCCGGATCCGCGTGCGCGAGCGATCCGCCGAACGTGCCGCGATGCCGGATCTGCGGATCGCCGACCGTTGCCGTGGCCAACGCGATCAGCCGCGCGTGCTCGGCCACCAGCGGATCCGACTCGACCGTGCTGTGCGGGGTCATGGCGCCGATCACCAGCGCGTCGCCGTCGTCCCGCACACCCCGCAGATCGTCGATCTTCTGAATGTCGACAATCACCTCGGGCGCCGCCAGCCGCAACCGCAGCGCCGGCATCAGGCTCTGCCCGCCCGCGAGCACCTTCGCGTCGGAGTGCTCACGCAGCAACCCCAGCGCCTCGTCGACGGTCGCGGGGGCGAAGTACTCGAACGCCGCCGGGATCATGACCGGCTCCCTTCTTGACTGGCACTGTCCTGAGTGGCACTGCTCTGGATGGCGGTCCAGACGCGGTACGGCGTACACGGCATCGGCACGTCCGTGACGCCGAGCGGCCGGAGAGCGTCGACAATCGCATTGACGACAGCGGGCGTGGACGCGATCGTCCCGGCCTCGCCGACGCCCTTCACGCCCAGCTGGTTCGTCGTCGCGGGCGTCTCGGTCCGCGCCGCCTCGAAGCTCGGCAGATCAGGGGCCCCGGGCACCGTGTACTGGTCGAACGACCCGGTGACCAGCGTCCCGGAGTCGTCGTGCACCGCTTCCTCGTACAGCGCCTGCGCGATGCCCTGCGCGAGACCGCCGTGCACCTGTCCCTCGACGATCATCGGATTGACGACAACGCCTACATCGTCGACGCAGACGTACGACCGGATCTTCGAGGCGCCCGTCTCGGTGTCGACCTCGACCGCGCACAAGTGCGTGCCGTGCGGGAACGAGAAGTCGTCCGGGTCGAGGGTCGCGTCGGCGTCCAGGCACCCTTCGGCCGAGCCGTCGAGCTTGTGCCCCTGGAACACCGCGAACGCGAGCTCAGCCAGCGTCATCCCGGCATCGGTCCCGCGCACGCCGTACCGGCCGCCGCTGAAGTCGAGGTCGTCCGCGTTCGCCTCCAGCAGCTGCGCCGCGATCGGCTTCGCCTTCTCGATCACCTTGTCCGCGGCGGCCAGCACCGCCATACCGCCGACGGCCAGCGACCGCGACCCGTATGTGTCCAGCCCGCGAACCGCGACCTGCGTGTCACCGTGCAGTACTTCGACATCCTCGAACGCCACGCCCAGCCGGTCCGCGACCAGCTGACTCCACGCGGTCTCGTGTCCCTGACCGTGCGGGCTCGTCCCGGTGACGACCTCGACCTTTCCGGTCGGCAGCATCCGGACCGCGGCGTGCTCCCAGCCACCGCCGACGTACCCCATCGAGCCGAGCCACCGCGACGGCGCCAGGCCGCACATCTCGGTGAACGTCGAGACGCCGATCCCGAGCTGCACCGGGTCGCCGGACTCGCGGCGCTTGCGTTGCTCGGCCCGCAGGTCGTCGTACCCGAACAGCTCGCGCGCCTTCGCGGTCGCCGCCTCGTAGTTGCCGGAGTCGTAGCGCAGCCCGGACACCGTCGAGAACGGGAACTCCTCGTGCTTGATCCAGTTCCGCTCGCGGATCTCGAGGGCGTCGACGCCGACCCTGGCGGCGAGCTCGTCCATCACCCGCTCGATCGCGTACGTCGCCTCGGGCCGGCCGGCGCCGCGGTACGCGTCGGTCCACGTCTTGTTCGTGAACACGTTGGTGATGCCGAGGTGGTACGCCGGGAACTTGTAGATCCCGTTGTACATGAACGCGCCGAGCAGCGGGATCGCCGACGTGACCAGGCCGAGGTACGCGCCCATGTCGGCGATCAGCTCAACCTTGAGCCCGGTGACCGTGCCGTCGGCGTTCGCGGCCAGCGTGACCTGCTGCCACTGGTCGCGGCCGTGGTGCGCGGCCATCAACGACTCGGACCTGGATTCGGTGTACTTACAGGGCTTTCCGGTCCGCCGGGCCGCGATCACCGTGAGGACTTCCTCCGGGGTGAACTGCAGCTTGCCGCCGAACCCGCCGCCGACGTCCGGCGCGATCACCCGGATCTTGCTCTCCGGGATGCCGAGCACGAGCGCGATGAAGATCTTCACGAAATGCGGGACCTGCGTCGACGACCAGACGGTCATCTGTTCAGTTGTCGGATCGACGACAATCGACCGCGGCTCCATGAACGCCGGGATCAGCCGCTGCTGGCGGAACTCCTGCTCGATCACGATGCCGCCGTCGCGGGCGGCCGCGATCGCCGCCTCGACGTCGCCGCCGGTGCCGGACTCGGCCGAGTCGTACGACCACACCGCGGACACGTTCGTCCCGAGATCCGGATGCGCGATCATCTCGTCGCGGGCGGCGGCCTTCAGTTCGAGGGCGGGTTCGAGTTCCTCGTAGTCGACGTCGACGAGGTCGGCGGCGTCGTTCGCCTCGGCCGCCGTCCGGGCCACGACCATCGCGACGATCTCACCGGCGAACGCGACATGGTCGACCGCCATCGACGGGTGCACGGGCGCCTTCTGGTCGGGGATGACGGCCCACGCGTTCGGCAGCGCGCCCTGCTCGTCGGCGATGTCGGCGCCGGTGATCACCGCGACGACCCCGGTCGCCGCCTTCGCGGCCTCGGTGTCGATCGACGTGATCCGGGCGTGCGCGAACGGGCTGCGCACCATCGCGATGTGCTGCAGACCGGGCAGCACGATGTTGTCGGTCCAGCGGGTCCGGCCGGTGATCAGCCGGGCGTCCTCCTTGCGCCGGCGGGATGCGCCGATCTCGGTCGCCGGGCGTTCCTCGGTGGCGGTCATTGCGCACCTCCGGCCGCGCTGTGCTGCTGGCCCGCTGCCGCGGCGTGGACCGCCTTGACGATGTTCTGGTAGCCGGTGCAGCGGCAGAGGTTGCCCTCCAGCCCGAGCCGGATGTCGTCCTCACTCGGATTCGGATTGTCGGCAATCAGATCGATGGATTGCATGATCATGCCTGGTGTGCAGTATCCGCACTGCAGGGCGTGGTTCTCGTGGAAGGCCTGCTGCATCGGGTGCAGCTCGCCGTTCGTCGCGAGACCTTCGATGGTGGTGATCTCGTGACCGTCGGCCTGGACCGCGAGCAACGAGCAGGACTTCACGCTCCGCCCGTCCAGGTGGACCGTACAGGCGCCGCAGTTGCCGGTGTCGCAACCGACCACGGTGCCCGTCTTCCCCAGTTGCTCGCGCAGATACAGCACGAGCAGCGTGCGCGGCTCCACTTCGTCAGTGAAGCTGCTTCCGTCGACCTTGACCGTGATCCGGGTCATCGCCCCGCCTCCAGATGTCAGCTATCGCCGTACGTTTGATCCTGCTCCTGTTGTGATGTGCACCACAAGATTTCAGTGGTGGATGGGTCCTGCTGCCGCGGAGAGTCGTTGCCCGGCGCCACCCCAGCGCTGGGCGATGATCTCGGCGGCGATACTCACCGCGGTCTCCTCCGGCGTCCGCGCGCCGAGGTCGAGGCCGATCGGGCTCGACAGTCGCGCCACTTCCGCCTCGGTCAGTCCCGCTTCCCGCAACCGCTTCAGCCGGTCGTCGTGCGTGCGCCGCGATCCCATTGCGCCGATGTAGGCGACCTGCGGCAGCCGCAACGCGACCTCCAGCAGCGGTACGTCGAACTTCGGGTCGTGCGTCAGTACGCAGATCACCGTCCGGTCGTCGATCCGGCCGGCCGTCGCCTCGCCGGACAGGTACCGGTGCGGCCAGTCGACAATCACCTCGTCGGCGAAGGGAAAACGGGACGCGGTCGCGAACACCGCGCGCGCATCGCACACCGTCACCCGGTACCCGAGGAACGCGCCGAGCCGTCCGACCGCCGCCGCGAAGTCGATCGCCCCGAACACCAGCAATCGCGGCACCGGCGCGTACGACGACACGAACACCCGCATCCCCTCCCCCCGCCGCTGCCCGTCCGGCCCGTACTCCAACGTCTCCGATCGTCCATTTGCCAACAATCCACGCGCATCGTCCAGCACCGCGTCATCAGCCCGATCCGATCCGAGCCCTCCGCCCGACGCGTCCGGGCGGACGATCAGGCGGCGACCGAGGCGTGCCAGGTCGGGGTGGGCGACGACGGTGGCGACCGCGACCGGGCGGCCCTCGGCGATGTCTGCTGCCACCTCCGCCAGTTCGGGGAACGTCGTGCGGTTGATCTTCTCGACGAAGATGTCGAGGATGCCGCCGCAGGTGAGGCCGACCGCGAACGCCGACTCGTCACTCACGCCGTACCGCTGCAGCACCGGCTCGCCCGACGCAAGGATCTCCTCGCCGAGCTGATAGACCGCGCCCTCGACGCAGCCGCCCGACACGCTGCCGACCACCTCCAGCTCAGGACCGACCAGCATCACCGCGCCCGGCGGCCGCGGCGCCGAGTCGAACGTCGCGACAACGGTGCCGACGGCAACCGATTCGCCGGCCCGCCACCACGCCAGCAACTTGTCGAGTACGTCACGCATCGGCCACCACCTCCAGGAGTTCGGCGAAGCTGGCCAGGCTGTGCCCGGCAACGAGGTCGTCCAGGTGCGGCAGTACGGCGACGATCCCGGCCTGCACCGGCTCGTACCCGCGCTTGCCGCGATGCGGATTCAGCCACACCACGCGATGCGCCAGCCCTGCCAGCCGTTCCAGTTGCGCACCGAGCAGCGACGCGTCACCGCGCTCCCACCCGTCACTGCACACCACGACGACTGCTCGCCGCGCCGTACCGCGTTGACCCCAGCGATCCAGGAACACCTTCAGCACCTCACCCAGCCGCGTCCCACCCGACCAGTCCGGTACGACGTCACCCGCCAGCCGCAACGCGAACTCGGGATCGCGATGCCGCAGCGCCGGGGTGACGCGAGTGAGCCGCGTGCCCATGGTGAAGACCTCGACCGACCGCGGCGCCTGCTGGACCAGCACGTGCGCGAGCCGCAGCAGGCTGTCGGCGTACGGGCCCATGGAGCCGGAGACGTCGATCAGTACGACGACGCGCCGCGGCCGAACGCCCCGGCGGCGGTAGCGGACACGGCCCGGTTCGCCGACCTGGCGCAGCTGGGCCCGCAGCGTACGGCGCGGGTCGATCTCGCCGCGATGGGACGGGCGCCGACGGTTCGCGCGGCGGAGCGGGGTCCGCGGACGGAGGGTGCCGAACAGGCGCGCGAGTTCGGCGCGGTCGGCGGCGGACAGTTCGGCGACGTCGCGGTGCCGGAGGACTTCCGTCGTACTCGCGGAGACGTTCAGGGTATGGTCGCCGTCGGTTCCTTCAGCTCCTTCGCCGAGGTTCGCCTGGACGGAGGACTGCGGGGTCCGGCTGGGAACGACGCCGCGCGCCCGGTCGCCGGTGAACCAGGCTGCGAACACCTCGTCGTACCGGGCCGTGTCATCGGGGCCGCTGCACAGTGCGGCGCGGCCGGCCCAGTAAACGTCGGCGGTCTGGGTCGGGTCGAGGGCCGCGACTGCTTGGAGGAAGAGGTGTACCCGATCGGCCGTCACCGCGAGACCGGCATGACGGAGCGCCGACGCGAACCCGGTCAGCGCAAGATCGGGCACAAGATCCGGAGCAGCCGGCGGGCGAACGTGGTCCGGAGGGTTCATCGGGCGTCAGCTCGCGAGCAGGCGGTCGAGGGATTCGCGGACGCGGTCGGTGTCCTCGCGGTACTTCAGGACCGCGCCGAGCGTCGCGGCCGCCGTCTCGACGTCGAGTACGTCGGCGCCGAGCGCGTCGAGGGCTCGCGCCCAGTCGAGGGTCTCCGCGACGCCAGGTGGTTTGAGCAGGTCGAGATCACGCATCCGCTGCACCGACCGCGTGACCTGCTCGGCGAGCCGCGCCGACACCTCGGGCAGCCGCGTCCGGACGATCTCGATCTCACGCGCCAGCCCTGGATGGTCGATCCAGTGGTAAAGGCACCGGCGCTTGAGCGCGTCGTGCACCTCGCGGGTCCGGTTCGACGTCAGCACCACGATCGGCGGCACCTCGGCGGTGATCGTCCCGAGCTCCGGAATCGTCACCTCGTACGTCGACAGCACCTCGAGCAGGAACGCCTCGAACTCGTCGTCGGCCCGGTCGATCTCGTCGACGAGCAGTACGGCGGGACTCTCGCGCAACGCCCGCAGCACCGGACGCGACAACAGGAACCGTTCGTCGAACAGGCTCTTCTCGACCTCTTCGACCGCCGCATCGGAACTCGTCGCCTCGACGGTCCGCAGATGCAGGATCTGCCGCGGAAAGTCCCAGTCGTACAGCGCCTGCGACGCGTCGATGCCCTCGTAACACTGCAGCCGGATCAGGTCCAGGTCGAGCGCCTCGGCCAGCGCCGACGCGAGCGACGTCTTGCCGGTGCCCGGCTCGCCTTCGAGCAGCAACGGGCGATGCAGCGCGAGCGCGAGATACCCGACCGTGGCCAAGCCCTCTCCGGCAAGATACCCGGTCGCCCGCAGACACTCGGCCAGTTCTCCCGCCGAGCCGACGGCACTCACTCCTTCAGCATTCACCTACTTCCGGGCCTTGCCAACCCTCACCCGTGCCCGGGCGGCAACTCCCCCACGGTGTCGACGTCCACCCCATCCCCCACATCCGAGCACTCCACCAGCACGACTTCGTGTTCCCGCAAGTACCCCCGGGCCCCCTCATCACCCCGCGCCGACGCGATCACCCCATCCCAATGCCGACGCCCAATCACCACAGGATGCCCAGGTGCCCCGTCGTACGTCGCTCGCACCAGCGCGTCATCCCCCGCCTGATCCACCACCCGCCGCACCGCATCCACCGTCACCCCAGGCACATCCACCGGAAGCACGACCACCGCCTCAGACACCGCGTCCGTCGAGCGAAGGCCGGCGCGAAGTGATGCCCCCATCCCCTCGTTCCAGTCGGTTGCCTCGACAACCTCGACTGGTTCGCCGGTCAGCTCCGCACGCACCTGATCCGCGGCTGCTCCGACGACTACCACGACCGGTGAGCAGCCTGCCTCGGTGAGTAGGCGGGCGGTGCGGGCGGCCCAGGTGACTCCGTCAGCGTCGCGGATGAGCGCCTTCGGCGTACCCATCCGACGGCCTGCGCCCGCGGCCAGCACCAGTCCTGCGATCGTCACAGCGGCAGCGTACTGATTTCACACTCTGAGCAGTGACGGGTGCCAAGCGGTGTGCCGCGATCGGCGTGCGACGATATCTGACGTGACGACGATCGCAGACGGCTCGAAGTCCCTTCCGTTGCTGTTCCTCGGGCAGAACACGGACCCGCACTCCGAGCGCGGTGTCGAGTGCCCAGGAGCGCTCCCGCCGGCGTCCGACCCGGACCTCGTCGAGCGGGCCCTGAAGGCGAAGGCGGCGCTCGGCGACCAGGTGTTCGTGCTCGGGCACCACTACCAGCGCGACGAGGTGATCCAGTTCGCGGACGTCACCGGTGACTCGTTCAAGCTCGCCCGCGACGCCGCCGCCCGCCCGGACGCGCCGTACATCGTGTTCTGCGGTGTGCACTTCATGGCGGAGTCCGCGGACATCCTCACCAACGACGAGCAGACGGTGATCCTGCCGGACCTCGCGGCCGGCTGCTCGATGGCGGACATGGCGCGCATCCAGCAGGTCGAGGCCGCCTGGGACGCGCTCGCCGGCGCCGGCGTCGCGGACGTGACGGTGCCGGTCACGTACATGAACTCCAGCGCCGACATCAAGGCGTTCTGCGGCCGCAACGGCGGTGTCGTGTGTACGTCGAGCAACGCGGAGACCGCGCTGAACTGGGCGTTCGAGCAGGGCGAGAAGGTCCTGTTCCTGCCGGATCAGCACCTCGGCCGCAACACCGCCGTACTGCAGCTGGGTCTGTCGCTCGACGACTGCGTGGTCTACGACCCGCACAAGCCGAACGGCGGCCTGACGAACGAGCAGCTCGCCGCGGCGAAGATGATCCTGTGGCGCGGGCACTGCTCGGTGCACGGCCGCTTCACCGCCGAGTCCGTCGACGACGTCCGCGCCCGCGTCCCCGGCGTGAACGTGATCGTGCACCCCGAGTGCCGCCACGAGGTCGTCACGAAGGCGGATCAGGTCGGCTCGACGGAGTACATCATCAACGCCCTGGAGACCGCCGAACCCGGTACGTCGTGGGCCGTCGGCACCGAACTCAACCTGGTCCAGCGTCTCGCGAAGCAGCACACCGACAAGAACATCGTCTTCCTCGACAAGACGGTCTGCTACTGCGCCACGATGAACCGCATCGACCTCCCGCACTTCGTCTGGGCCCTCGAAAACCTGGTCGCCGGCCACGTCGTCAACCCCATCAAGGTCGACCCCGACACCCAGCACCACGCCAAGACAGCCCTCGACCGCATGCTCGCCCTCCCAGGCAAAACCGCCCGCGACTAGTCCGCGGACACTCGGGCGGGGGTGTACCAGGTGGCGAGGAGGTCGGGGAGGCGGTCGGGGCCCCAGCGGTCTACGGGGGTTATGCGGCCTTGGAGGGAGGCCAGGCCGTGGGCCAGGCCGCCTACTACGTCGCCTTGCCAGGGGACGGTGGCGCCTTCGTCGGGGCCGACGATGACGGCGGGGCCGCCGCGGTCCACGCAGACCACGGGGCAGCCGGAGGCCAGGGCTTCGGTGACGGCCCAGCCGGCGGCTTCGCGGAAGGCGGGGGCGAGGAGGGCGTCGGCGCGGAACATCGCGGCCAGGACCTCCTCGCGGGGCAGGGCGCCCATGAACTCGACGCGGTCGCGGACGCCGAGCTGCCAGGCCAGGCTTTCCGCGCGTCCCCAGTCGGGGCCGTCGCCGATGATGCGCAGCTCCCAGTTGGCCGCCTCGGGGCGGGCCAGCGCGCTGATCGCGAGCAGCACGCCTTTCCACGGGATCAGGCGTCCGACGAACAGCGCCGTCTTCACACCGGGAGCACCGAAGGGCTCGTAAGGACCGGACGCGGTGAAGCGCCGGATCGCCACGTTGGGCTGGACCACGATCTCCCGGGCGTACGGCGCGAACGCCTCCGCCACATCGTTGTTCTGGGCAACCATCAGGTCGGCGGTCTGCGCCATCCGCCGGCCGGTCGCGCGGCGCCGGATCCCGGTGTACGCACGGCGTACCAGCTCCCCCAGCACGCCACGGGCACCGAGCCAGTGCGCCATCGACAGCGGCGCGCTCGTCGACCCGCCGACCGGTCCCCAGATCACCTTCGCCGACGACGGTTCGACCACGCCGGCGCCCATCCAGTCGACCGCGAAGGTCAAATGATGGATCACATCGAACGACTGCTCCGCGTGCAGGCGCCGCGCCGTACGTCGCGCCAGCCCCTGCCACAACGGGTAGTACCAGTACACGTCCGAGGGCCGTCGCCGCAGCTGGAGGATCCACCGCGGCAGCTCCAGCGGTACGACGGTCAGCCCGGGCACCGGCCGCGCCTCCAACTCGTCGAAGATCTCCTGCACGAACTTGCCCCGGGTCAGCAGCCAGACGTCGTGGTCCCGCGCCGCGGCCTTCGCCCACGCCCAGCCCGCGCCGGGCTCGGAGCCGCCCGTCGGCCGGCAGGCGTACGCGCTGAGCAGTACCTTCGGCCGGCCGTACATCAGCTCATCCCCTCCAGGAGCCTGCGCAGATCGGTGCTCGAGGTGGAGGCGGTGTACGGGAAATAGTGCACCTGCGCACCCACCTCACCCAGCAGCCTTTCCAGTCTGGTCCCCTTTTCCGTTCCCTTCCAGTCATCGCCCTTGAAGAGAACGTCGTACCGCAGCTGCTGCCACATCTCGAACTTGTCGCTGGACCAGTCGCTGACCACCTCGTCGACGAGGTCGAGGGCCCGGACGACCTCCATCCGCTCCTCGTGCGGCACCACCGGCGGACGCCCCTTGATCCGGGTCACCACATCGTCCTCGACGACGCCCGCGATCAGGTGGTCGCAGTGCTCACGGGCGCGGCGCAGGATGTTCAGGTGCCCGATGTGGAACATGTCGTACACCCCGGGCGCGTAGCCGACGGTCGCCATCAGGCCCGCACCCCCAGCACGGCCATCTCCCGGTACCACTTCCCGATCGCGGCCGCGAGGAAGAGCAGGTTCAGCGCCAGCAGAGCGCCGTACAGGACGACGAACAACGACGGCGTACCGAACGCCAGGAAGACCAGGCACAGGACGCCGTAGTCGGTCGGTGCGATGAGCAACGACTTCACGACGGAATCGCCGCGCTCGTTGGGTTGCGCGGCGGCGCCGTGCCGCCGGCGCAGCTGGTCGATCAGGATCAGCCCGAAGAACAGCACCGACGACAGGCACACGTACGCGAGCGGGATCAGCAGTACGAGGTCGTTGTCAAAGGCATCGAAACGGTAGAACGAGATCAGCACGGCGCTGTGCAGCAGCACGATCTTGACCGCGTCGATCATGTGGTCGAGCCACTCCCCCAGCGGCGAACCGCCGCCGCGCAGCCGGGCCAGCTGCCCGTCCGCGGAGTCCAGCCCGTACCCGAGCACGAGCAGCGCCGTCACCAGCAGCGCCAGGCCGAGCGACGGCCGCACGCAGGCCAGCAGCACGATCCCCACCAGCGAGCAGAAGCCGGACGCGAGGCTGACCTGGTTCGGCGTCCTCTTCCCGAGGAACGCCGCGGCCGCGAACACCCGCCCGATCCGCCGGTTCACGAACCGCGAGTACGCCGGCGTACCGGCCGACGGCTTCTGCGCCCGGGACAGCTGCGCGACCGTGTCTCGCAGTGCGCTCATGCGACGTTCGAACTGCGGGACTGCCGCTGGTCGATCGCCGCGCGCAGGATCGGGCTCCGGGAGCCGCGTCCGGCGGGCAGGACGGTGATCAGCCCGGCCGGGATCCCGGCGAGCTCGTCCACCCCCAGCACGCCGTCCGTGCCACCGGCGGCGAACACGGTCTGCACCCCCAGTACGCCGGTCAGCCACTCGGACCGTACGTCGTCCACGGCAACCACCTCGTCGACGCACCGCAGGTGCTCGACGATCTGCGCCCGCTCGAGCAGCGGTACGAACGGCCGCCCGCCCCAGGCGTCCAGCGCCCAGTCGTCGGACAGCACCGCGACCACCAGCCGGTCACAGTGCCGCCGCGCCCGCTCGAGCACGTCGACATGTCCTACGTGGAACAGGTCGAAAACCCCGGCGATACATCCGAGCCGCGGCACCGTGCCGACACTGCCCACATTCCCTACCCCCAACGCAAACTCCTGAATTCCGTCCGGCCCGACGCTGCCCCCTGCGTCGCCCGCGACTTTATACCCGTCGTGCCGTGCGCGCCCGGCCGCTGGCGGAGTGCCGGGCGATCGCATCGGTGTAGATCCTTTCCGTGGCCTCCAGGTCACGCTCCGGTGTGAAGCGGTCCAGGTAGACCTGACGGGCTCGTTCGCCGAAGGCTATCGAAGTCCCGGGATCAGCCACCAACCCGATCGCCTTCCGCAATCCTTCCGGGTCACCGGGCGCGGTCAGCGCACCGGATTCACCGTCGTCGACGAGCTCCGCGAGCGCCCCGAGCCTGGACGCGACCACGGGCACCCCGTGGGCGAAGGCCTCCACGACCACGAGTCCGAAGCTCTCATAGGAACGCGCCGGTACGACGGCGACGCGCGCGGACCGCAGCTGTTCCATCCCGTCGGCCCACGGCAGTTGACCAAGCACCTGAATCGACAGGTCTTTCCTGGCCCGTTCCTCGGCCGCCGCGCGCAGCGGACCGTCACCCACCACGACCAGCCGGCCCAGCGACGCGTCCCACGCCTGCAGGAGGTCCGCGAAACCCTTGTCCTCGCTCAACCGCCCGAGGAAAACCACCGCATCCCCCGCACCACTGCGCACCACGCCCGAATGCGGTACGGCGTGCGGCTTCACCACGAACCGCTCCGGATCGAACCCGGCCGCGGCGTACCGGTCCCGCACGAACTCGGACGGTACGACGAACGTCCCGACGTACCGCTGCCACGTGTGCAAGGCGTTGTGGACGCCGATGCTCGTGGCCAGCGGCAAGGTCTGCACCCGCGAGTCGCGGTAGCAACTGTGCTTCACGGCCGCCAGCGGCACCTTGCCGATACAGGACTCGCACGGCCCGCCGTCGCGCTGCAGGACTGCGTTCGCGCAGAGCAGCCGGAAGTTGTGCAACGTCGCCACGACCGGAAGATCCAGCCGGTACGCCGCCCGCAGCACCGAGGGGCTGAACAACGGGAACGTGTTGTGCACATGCACCACATCGGGCCGCTGCGCTTGCAATAGCTGTGTTAAATCGCGTTCCGCCGAAAATGACCAAACGGAGCGGAACGGTAACAGTGCGCGATCTTTTCGGCCCATCGCGGCGATATCGTCGCTGTTCCGGGCGTACAGATCGATTTCATGTCCTGAGTTACGCAACAAATCAATCGTTTGCGCGACAACCGTGTTCTCACCACTGGGTTGACCGGTCCGGTAACGGTTGTGCAACATGGCGACCCGCATGGCACCACCTTAAGTCCCGCAGTAACTACACCTGGTCTCGCCCGCTCCCAGGAGAGTGCATTGAGGAAGTTGTGGTTCGCAGCGCTGATCGCTGCGGCCGCGGCCGTCGTCACGGTCGCGGTGCCCGTCATCGCCAATGAGAACAAGGCGACAACGGCGGCGAAGTCCGAGAACGCCGCCGAGCAGACCGCGTCCCGAGTGCTGCCCTCGCACCGCCCCGGGAAGACGACCACGGCGAAGCCCGGCACGACCCAGCCGAAGACCACAACCACCACTGCGCCGCCGAAGAAGCCCGGTACGACCACGACTCCGACCCGCAAGCCGACCGCGTCGGCGACACCGAGCAAGCCGGTCGAGCCCACCATCCCGAAGCCGCCGGTGGTCGACTCCGACGAGGCCGGTCCGGCCGTCGCCGGACCCTGCGTCGGCACGGTCATCAAGCCCGGGCAGAACGCGCAGTCGATCGTGAACTCCAAGCCGGCCGGTACGACGTTCTGCTTCGCGGCCGGTGTGCACCGGATCAGCGACACCATCCGCCCGAAGGCGAACCAGGTGCTGGCCAGCGCACAGCGCGCCGTACTCACCGGGTCGGTTCCGCTGACCGGGTGGGCGAGGTCCGGGTCCGCCTGGGTGGTGCGGGGCGCGCTGCCGTCGGCGTACGGCAAGAGCGGTGAGTGCGAGGACAACAAGTCGAACATCTGCTACCTGCGGGAGCAGTTGTTCCTCGACGACACGCACCTGACGCGGGTCGCCGGCGTCGCGGCGGTCAAGGCCGGCACGTTCTACGCCGACTACGCGGCGAACGCGATCTACCTCGGCAGCAACCCGGCCGGGCACTCGATCGAGATGTCGAAGACCGCGACCGCGATCGAGTCCGGCGCGACCGGCGTGGCCGTGCGGGGTCTCACCATCGAGCACTTCGCCAGCGCACCGCAGGCCGGAGCGCTCGTCTCCGGCCCCGGCTGGAAGGTGACCGCGAACGACGTCCGCTGGAACCACGCGGTCGGCGTGATGCTGGTGAAGGCGAACAGCACCAAGGTCGACAAGAACCTGATCCACCACAACGGCCAGCTCGGCCTCGGGCAGTACAGCTCGGCCGCGGCGGCCGTCACCCGGAACGTGATCAGCTCCAACAACACCGACGGATTCTGGATCGCCGACTGGGAGTCCGGCGGCATCAAGTCGACCCGCTCCTCCGGCACCGTCAGCGGCAACGTGATCAAGTCCAACAAGGGCATCGGGATGTGGGCCGACGTCGCCGACGACGGCCGGGTGATCAGCGACAATCAGATTGTCGGCAATGCGGCGGACGGCATCCGGTACGAGATCAGCCGCAACGGCACCATCGAGGGCAACACGGTGACCGGCAACGGCTTCGGCACCGGCCGCGGATCCGGTACGTCGCTGTGGGACGGCGGCGGGATCAACGTGAACACCTCGACCGGCGTCACCATCAAGGGCAACCGGGTCTCGGGCAACGTGAACGGCGTGACGATCCAGTCCCGGACCCGCGGCAGCGGCCCGTGGGGCACGTACCTGCTCCGCGACGTCCAGGTCAGCGGGAACACGATCGAGATGACCGGCGGGACCCAGGCGACCGGCATGGTCCAGAACTCCGGCGCCGCGGTACCGGCCGGCGAAGTGGTTTTCAGCGGCAACAAGTACGTCCTCGACGACCTCGGCACCCAGCGGTTCGCCCGGTTCGGCACCAAGCTCACCGCGGCCGGCTGGCGCGAGGCCGGATTGGACACGATCGGAAGCTTCCTCGCGAACTGACCGCTTGCCGTTCGCAACATGTTTGTGCGCTACGTATTGCCATGACTACGTGACGTAGAGGTAATCTGCGTAGCGAAGCCGCGCCATGGGGGGTGCGCTCAGGGCTACCTGTGCCACCGGAGGCTCCGCTATGAGGACAGCTGTATTCGCAGTCGTTGCAGTCGGCACCAGTCTGGTTGCCGTCGGCCCCCTGCCTGCGCAGGGTGCCCCCGACCAGCCTGCGCTCGACCGGCCTGCCGCCGTGCCACCCGCTGACGGGACGTTCCAGACCGGTCCCGCGGTCGCGCCCGCCTGCAGCGGGGTGCCGATCCGGACCACCGACAACGCCGCCCAGGTCGTCGACGACGCCCCGACCGGTACGACGTTCTGCTTCACGGCGGGCTGGCACCGGATCACCGAGACGATCCACCCGAAGGCCGACCAGGTACTCGCCGGCAACACCGGCGCCGTCCTCACCGGATCCGTCCGGCTGACGCGCTGGACGGCGAACAACGGCGACTGGGTCACCACGGGAGTCCTGCCGCCGGCGTACCCGCAGACCGGGCAGTGCGAGGACAACACGGCGAACATCTGCTACCTGGGCGAGCAGCTGTTCCTGGACAGCAAGCATCTGACCCGGGTCGCGACCCGCGACAAGGTTGCCCCCGGCACCTTCTACGCCGACTACGCGGCGAACGCCGTCTACCTGGGCAGCAACCCGGCCGGGCACTCGATCGAGATGTCGAAGACGCAGACCGCGATCGAGTCCAGCGCGACCGGCGTGACGGTGCGCGGGCTGACCATCGAGCACTTCGCCACCCCGCCGCAGGGCGGTGCCGTGGTGCTCGGCCTGGGGTGGAAGGTGATCGCCAACGACATCCGCTGGAACCACGGGGTCGGCGCGATGCTGGTGAACGCGGACGGCGCGGTCCTCGAGAAGAACCACATCCACTCCAACGGCCAGCTCGGCATCGGCCAGTACAGCACGCTCAAGGCAACCATCGCGTCCAATGAGGTCAGCTACAACAACACCGACGGCTTCTGGATCGCGGACTGGGAGTCCGGCGGGATCAAGACCACCTGGTCCAGTGGCGGCCAGGTGAGCGGGAACCTGATCCAGTACAACCGCGGGATCGGGCTGTGGAGCGACGCGTACGACGACAGCCGCACGTTCAGCAGCAACCAGATCCTGCGCAACGCGGCGGACGGGATCCGCTACGAGATCGGCCGCAACGGCGTCATCGCGGACAACGTGGTGGCCGGCAACGGTTTCGGTACCGGCCGCGGATCCGGTACGTCGCTGTGGGACGGCGGTGGGATCAACGTCAACACCTCGTCGAACGTCCAGGTCCGCGACAACGTGGTGGCGAACAACGTGAACGGGATCGCGATCCAGTCCCGGACCCGCGGCTCCGGCCCGTGGGGTACCAACCTGCTCCGCGACATCGTTGTCTCCGGCAACCAGGTGACGATGCGCGGCGGCACCACCGCGACCGGCATGGTGCAGAACGCCGGCGCCGTGATCCCGGCCGGCGAGGTCACCCTGAACGACAACGTCTACATCCTCGACAGCCTGACCGCCGAACGCTTCCAGAAGACCGGCCAGTGGTACACCGCCAAGGAATGGCGCGGCACCGGTCAGGACACCGCCAGCGCCTTCACCCTCGGCAAGGCGGTCCTGGACGCCACCGGCATCCTCACGATCCTCCCCCCAACGAGCTGACACCAAAGCAGGGCCTATCCGGCTCTCCTGCCCGGTGTGGGATGAACTGCGAGGCCGCAGGACAGGTTCTGGTGGGCTAGCACCCGGTATTTCCTGTCCTCGCCTCCCAGGTCCTGTCTCCCGCCCCCGGCGGCTTGTCGGTGTGGTGCCGGACTGGGGAGTGCTACGTACCTGCAACGACCTGAAGGACTCCCCAACCCCAAGCCTCGCCGCGGGAACCGCGAGTCGTGGATCGAGGTTGCATTTGGCCGCCAAACCCACGACTCGAGGCACCGGCGGTGCCTGCGGTTCAGAGGTGCGGCCGAAACGTCAGCTCGACAGTACGTATACCTCTACTACCCGCATGTCCGCACCGGACGGCAGGCCGGATCGCCGAGTAGTGGACGTATACGTACTGTCGAGCTGCACAAAATCCGCGATACAACCCGCCCGAGCCCTCACCCGGTAGCAGTCACGCCGCCACAAAGCCTCCTCTGACGTGCTGAAACCCTCCACCAAATCAGCCCGGCCACAGAGCGAGTGGCGGGTGAGGTTAGCGGGTCAGGGTGTTCACGTGGTCCACGAGGAGCGACCGGAAGGTCGGTGAGTCTCGGAGGTCGGAGGTGAAGATGGATTCGACGGCCAGGAGGGCGTCGACCAGTTTGGCGGGCTCGGTGGTGCCCGCGACAGCAGACTTCAGGCGATCGGCCTGCGGGTCGTCCAGGTCCGGGGTGCGCTGGACGTAGACCATCCAGGCGGCGACCGCGAGCGAGATCATTCGCGGCTCGGCGCCGGCGGTCAGACGGTCGCGGACCGTGCCGAGCATCCGGACCGGCAGCTTGACCGAGCCGTCCATCGCGACCTGCCGGGTTCGGTGCTTCAGCGCCGGGTTCTCGAACCGCTCCAGTACGGTCGCGCCGTACGCCGCCAGGTCCAGCCCGTCGGGCGGTGTCAGGGTCGGCACGACGTCGTCGGTCATCAACTGCCGCGCGAGCCCGCCCAGTTCCTCGTCGCGGACCGCCTCGGCGATCGTCTCGTACCCGCGCAGTGCGCCGAGGTAGGCGAGCATCGAGTGGGTCGCGTTGAGCATCCGGAGCTTGGCCTGCTCCCACGGCGCGACATCGCCGGTGAGCACGGCGCCACCGCGCTCCCAGGCCGGCCGGGGCCCGGCGAAGTCGTCCTCGATCACCCATTGCAGGAAGGGTTCCGCGACCACCACCGCCTCGTCCCGGACCCCGAGCAGCCGAGCCGCCTCCTCGCGGTCCGCGTCGGTCGTCGCCGGCACGATCCGGTCCACCATGCTGGCCGGGAACCGCGTCGCCTCGAACGTCGCGGGAACCTTGCCCAGCGCATCGAAGTACTCGGTCACCAGCGTCCGCAGGAAGGGGCCGTTGGCCACCAGGTTGTCGCAGGAGACGATCGTCAACGGCTCGTCGCGACGGGCGATCGCCGCCGCCAGTTGGCCGACGACCGTGCGCGGCGGACGGCCGGTCAGGTCGGCCTGGATCTCCGGGTCGTCCAGGTTCAGCCCGGCGCCGGCGGCCCGGTACCCCTTCTCCGTGACGGTCAGCGTCACCACCGACACCGCCGGGTCCGCGATCCGCGCGACCACCGCCTCCGGGTCCTCGGGCGCGGTCAGCACCTCACGGATGCTGCCGATCACCTGGACCGACGGGTCCCCGAGACCGCGCTCGAGGACCGAGTACAGACCGTCCTGCGGCGCCAGCTGGTCCCGGACCGTGGTCGAGCGCTGGCTCACGCCGGTGATGCCCCACCGGGTCTCGCCGGTCTCGACCGCCGCCCGTTCGGTGACGACGGCCTGATGGGCGCGGTGGAACGCGCCGATCCCGAGATGGACGATGCCGACCGACAACGCCTTCGGATCGACCGCGGGCGCGACCGGAAGGTTGGTGAGACTCAACCTGCTCGAATTCATTCGGAGGGTTCTTCCTTCACTCGGGCGACCAGTTGGGTCGGATTGACGAAACGCAGCGCTACCACCAGAAGTACCAGCATCATCGCGGTGTAGATCACGGCCATCGCGTCCACGGACTGTTGCGCGCGGATACCCGCGGCGGACATCGAGTAGTACAACGCGACCACGAGCGTCTGCGAGTCCGGCCCGGCGGTGAGGAAGGTCAGCTCGAACATTCCGACCGTCCGCACCAGCACCAGGATCGCCGACGCCAGCAGACCGGGGACGAGCAGCGGCGCGAGAATCTTCAGGAACACCGAGCGGGTCCCGGCGCCGAGCATCCGGGCCGCGTCCTCGATCCGCGGGTCGACCTGCTCGATGAACGGCGTCATCGTGAGGATCACGAACGGCACCGACGGCACCAGGTTCGCCAGCACGACACCGGACAGGTGGCCCGCGAAACCGAACTTGTACAGCACGGTCGCGAGCGGGATGCCGTACGTGATCGGCGGCATCAGGATCGGCAGCAGGAAGGTCAGGTACACCAGCCGCTTGCCGGGGAAGTTCTTCCGGGCCAGCACGTACGCCGCGGGCGCGCCGACGAGGACCGACAGGACGACGACCAGCGCGGACACGAGCAGCGTGACGACGATGACGTGGAGCAACGTGAACTCTCGCCACGCGTCGCCGTACCACTGGGTGGTGAAACCGCTCGGGAACCAGGTGTCGAACCACTTCGTGCCGAACGAGCTGACCAGCACCGAGAACACGACGCCGGCGAGGTTGACGAAGAAGAACACGACAACGGCCCAGATCACCCAGCCCAGCGGGGTGGCGCGTATCTGCCTCATCCCTTGCCTCCCGTCGATCCGGTGTAGAGCCGCGACCGCCACAGCAGCACGATCGCCACGACCACCAACTCGACCGCACCCATCACCATGGCGATCGCCGACGCGTACGAGTAGTCGTACTGCTCGTACGCCGCCTGGTACGCCGCCAGCGAGATGACCCGCGTGGATCCGGCAGGGTTACCGACCAGCACCGCGGACGGGAAGACCGAGAACGCGAGTACGAATGTCAACAAAAAGGTTGTCGCCAATCCGGGTGCGAGCAACGGGAGGGTGATCCGGCGGAAGCGTTGCGCCCGGGACGCGCCGAGTGTCGCCGCGGCGCGCTCCAGTGTCGGGTCGATGCCGCTCAGGTACGACAGCACCAGCAGGAACGCGAACGGGAACCCGGTGATGACCAGCGAGAAGAAGACGCCCCAGTAGTTGTTCGTCAGGCGGATCGGATCGTCGACAATGTGCAGGCTGAGCAGGATCCGGTTCAGCCAGCCGGTCGGACCGAGGTAGTTGAGCAGCCCCTGCGCGGTGAGCACGGTCCCGAGGGTGATCGGGACGACGAGGATCGTGGTCAGCAGCCGCTTGCCGCGGAACCGGCCGCGGAGGCGGAACGCGATCGGTACGGCGGCCAGCACGTTCAGCAGCGCCGCGGGAAGCGCGATCTTCAGCGTGGTCGCGACCGTGTCGCGCTGGTACGCGTCGCCGAAGAACTTGTCGTAGTTGGCCAGCAGGCCGCCGCCGTTCGCGGGCTGGAACGAGAGGCTCAGCCCGTACAGGAACGGGTAGACGAACAGCAGCAGGACGAAGATCGTGGCCGGGAGCAACAACCAGAGGCGGCGGTCGACACCCCGCTCGGCCAGCCGGTGCTGCCAGGTCGTGCTCACGACGGATACACCAGGAGCCGCCCGGGCGTGACGGTCAGCGCCACCTGCTCCCCCGCCTCGACCCGCTGCTCGGTCCGCACGTGCAAGCGAACCTCATCGTCCAGCACCACCTCGACCGCGCGCTCACGACCCTGGTACTCGACGACCTCGACGAGTGCTTTCACGCCTTGGTCGCTGAGCTTGATGTCCTCGGGCCGTACGGCGGCAATCACGTCGTCCCCCAGCGCGACAGCGCCCTGAGCCGACCCGCGGACCGGCGTACCGCCGAGATCCACGGTCACCTGGTCGCCGTTCAGCTGGGAAATCTTGAGAGGCAGCAGGTTGCGGTAGCCCATGAAGTCGGCGACGTGCCAGGTCGACGGCTTGGTGTGGACCTCCTCGGGGGTGCCGATCTGCTGCACCTTGCCCTGCCGCATGACGACCAGCCGGTCGGCCATGCTGAGCGCCTCTTCCTGGTCGTGCGTGACGTACACGGTGGTCAGCCCGAGCGACTGGTGCAGCCGGCGGATCTCGGTGCGCATCTCGAGCCGGAGCTTGGCATCCAGGTTGCTCAGCGGCTCGTCCATCAGCACCAGCGACGGCTCGAGGACGGTCGCACGGGCGATCGCGACCCGCTGCTGCTGACCGCCGGACAGCTGGCCGGGCAGCTTGCTCGCGTGCTCGGTCAGCTGCACCATCTCGATCGCCTCGGTGGTCCGCCGCCGGACGTCGTCCTTCGGCAGGTGCCGCATTCGCAGGCCGAACGCGATGTTGTCGCGGACGGTCAGGTGCGGGAACAGCGCATAGTTCTGGAACACCATGCCGAAACCGCGCTTCTCCGGCGGCAGCGTGTCGATCCGCTGGTCGTCCTGCCAGATCGCGCCCGCGGTCAACGGGAGCAGGCCGGCCAGGCAGTTCAGCGCGGTCGACTTTCCACAACCGGACGGACCGAGCAGGGCGATGAACTCGCCCCGCTCGATGGTCAGATCGAGCCCGGCGAGTGCGTCCGCCGTACCGAACCGGCGGCTCACGCCGTCGAGCCGGAGCTGGTCGAATCCACTCACGACTTCTTCACCTTGCTGCCGCCGACCTCGCGGTCCCACTTGTCGAAGGCAGCCACCAGCGCCTTCGCGTCCAGCGGAACCTCTGTCGGATTGTCGGCAATCAACTTGTCGTACTCCGGGCGGCCGAACTCCGTGATCGCGTCCTTGCTCTCCTGCGGCGCCTGCGACAGCTCGACACCCTTGATCGCCGGCCCCGGGTAGAAGTACCCCTTGTCGTACGCCTTGGCCTGCTGCTCGGGCGTCAGCATGAACTGCAGCAGCTGCAGGATCGCCGCCTGCTTGTCGGTCGACACACCCTTCGGTACGACGGCGTAGTGCGCGTCGGTGACCCAGTGGAAGCCTTGGATCGGCGTGATCGCGGCCTCCTTCGGGACCGTTCCGAGGACCCGCGGGTTGATGTCCCAGCCCGTGGTCGACGCGATGACATTGGCCGACCCGTTGGCGAGCGCCTTCATCGTGTCGGCGGTACCGGACGGGTAGAAGTCGACGTACTGGTTGAGCTCCTTGAGGTACGCCCAGGTCTTGTCCCAGCCGTTCACCGGGTCCTTCGGGTCCTTGTCGCCGAGGATGTACGGCAGGCCCATCAGGAAGGTCCGGCCGGGGCCGGAGTTCGCGGGGCGGGCGTACATGACCTTGCCCTTGTTGGCCTTGGCGTAGGCGAGCAGGTCGTCGGCGGTCTTCGGCGGCGACGGGACCTTCGACGGCATGTACTCGAGCAGCGGACCGGACGGGTAGTAGGTGACCGTCACCCCTTCCTTGCCGCCCAGTTCCTGCATCTTCGCCGCGGGCGGCAGGTAGTCCTTCATCCCGGGCAGGCGGTCCGAGTACTTCGTCAGCAGGTCGGTCCACAGGCCCTGTTCGCGGCCGGCGGCGAGACCGTCGGTGCCGGTCAGCACCAGGTCGATGTCGACCCGGTTCGCGTTCTGCTGGGCCTTGATCTTGCCGGCCAGTTCGGGCGCGGGTCCCTTCGAGTACGTGACCTTCGAGATCACGTCCGAGTGCTGCTGGACGAAGTCGTCGATCATGCCCTGGGTCAGCTGCAGGTTCCCGGCCACGTCGAGAATGTTCAGCGTCACGGCCTTGGCCGGCTTCTCGGGTACCTCGCCACCGCTCTCGGCGGCGGGTTTGTTCGGCGCCGGGGCGCCGCAGGCGATCAACGCGGCGAGCGCGGCCACCAGACCGGTCGCCGCGGTCAACTTCCGGTGCAGATGCATCGGGTCTCTCCTCGGATCAAGGGCGGCCCGGCACAGTGGCGAGGTTGGTCCCCACTGGCCGGGTTGATCACTTCTGTGGTGCTGGTCCGGTCGAGTCCCGGACGATCAGTTCCCCGTGCAGTTCCCCGTGCTTCGAGCCTTCGGCCGCGCCGTCCGGTTCGTCGAGCATCGCCAGCAGCAGCTCGACGGCGATCCGGCCGGCCTCCTGTTTCGGCAGCCGGACCGTGGTCAGCGCCGGCCGGGCCATCCTGGACATCGCGATGTCGTCGACCCCGACCACGCTCAGGTCTCCCGGGACCGAGATCCCGCGGCTGTGCAGGCGGGCCAGCAGACCGATCGCGACCAGGTCGTTGTAGGCCACGACCGCGGTGGCGCCGGTCGCGACCACCTGGTCCGCAGCCGCCATCCCGCCTTCGTACGTCGGCGCGAAGTTGCCGACCGGCGCGAGCTCGGCCCGCAGCGCCTCGACCGCGTTCCGCAGCCCGAAGCCGCGGTGCTGGGTCGACCACGAGGTCGCCGGTCCACCGACCCACGCGATCCGGCGGTGGCCGAGGGCGACGAGGTGGGCGACGGCCTGCCGCATCCCGTCCTCGTTGTCGTAGGCAACGCCCGGCAACCCGACGGCGGTGCGGTTGACGAGGACAACGGTGGTGTTCTGGGCGATGGCCGCGAGTTCTTCATCACTCGCCCGCGGCGAGCACAGCACGACGCCGTCGACCTGCTTGGACAGTGCCCGCACGAGTCCGGCCTCGGCCGCCGGGTCCTCGTCGGTGTCCGCGACGAACACGGCGACGTCGTGGTGGCGGGCCCGGGCCTGCACGCCTTTGGTGAGGCTGGCGAAGAACGGGTTGGCCAGATCCGGCACGACCAGGCCGATGGTGCCGGTCCGCCCGGTGATCAGGCCGCGGGCCGCGCGGTTGGGCTCGTAGCCGAGCTGCTCGACCGCGGCGGCGACGCGGGCCCGTGTGGTCGCGTTGACCATCTCGGGCAGCGAGAGCGCGCGCGACACCGTGGACGGCGATACGCCGGCCAGCCGCGCCACATCCCGGATCGTTGCTGTCACGCCGGTGAGTCTGCAATCGGTTGCAGTCTGTGTCAAGCGGTTGGCCGCTGGACACTCACTTGTGCTGACAAGGTGCGACTGCAATCCTTTGCAGAACACGTTTCAAGATACGTTTCTGCCCAGTATCGGAGGACACATGCCGAAGGCCCTGCAGCCTCATCCGGACCGCGCCCTGCCGGCCGGCGCCGCACGGGACGTCGCCCGCCGGATCCACGCCTCGACGAAGGACCTGCCGCTGCTGTGCCTGCACGGTCACGTCGACATCGGGCTGTTCGCCACCGACGCGCCGTTCGGCAACCCTGCCGAGCTGCTGGTCGTGCCGGACCACTACGTGACCCGGATGCTGGTCTCCCAGGGCGTCTCCCCGGACAAGCTGGGCCTCCCCCGCCGCGACGGCAAGCAGAGCGCCGAACCGCGCGAGATCTGGCGGGAGTTCTGCGCCAACTGGCACCTGTTCCTCGGCACCCCGAGCCGCTACTGGCTGGAGCACGAGTTCGCGGAGGTCCTCGGCCTCACCGTGCACCCGTCCGCGGAGACCGCCGACGAGCTCTACGACCAGATCTCCCAGCGCATCGCGGAGCCCGACTTCCGGCCGCGGGCGCTGCTCGACCGCTTCAACATCGAGCTGATCTCCACCACCGACGCGGCGACCGACGACCTCGCCCAGCACGCGAAGCTCGCCGCGGACCTGCCGGGCCGTGTGGTCCCGACCTTCCGCCCGGATGCCGTCGCCCACGTCGACCGGGACGGCTGGCCCGCACTGATCGCGCAGCTCGGCGCGCTGGCCGACGTCGACACCTCGACGTACGACGGGTTCCTGCAGGCGATCCGGCAGCGTCGACAGGCGTTCATCGCCGCGGGTGCGCGCGCCACCGACCACGGTCACCTGCGCGCCGCCGCCGTACCGCTTTCCGATGCGGAAGCGCAAAGGATCTACACCGGTGCGCTGAAGGGCGACGTGACGCCGGAGGACGCCCAGGCGTTCGCGGGGCACATGCTCTACCAGTCGGCGGTGATGTCGGCCGAGGACGGTCTGGTGATGCAGTTGCACCCCGGCGTACTGCGGGACCACGACCCGGCGATCTTCGCGACGTACGGCCCGGACCAGGGGCACGACATCCCGGTGGCGACCGAGTTCACGCGGTCACTGCGGCCGGTGCTCGAGCGGTTCGGGCACGTCGAGGGCTTCCGGCTGGTGCTGTTCACGGTCGACGAGACGGTCTACAGCAGGGAGTTGGCACCGCTGGCGGGCGTCTACCCCGCGGTGCGGCTCGGTGCGCCGTGGTGGTTCCTGGACAGCCCGGACGGCATGCGCCGGTTCCGCGAGCTCGTCACCGAGACCGCGGGCTTCTACAACATGAGCGGCTTCGTCGACGACACCCGCGCGTACCTGTCGATCCCGGCACGGCACGACCTGGCCCGCCGGATCGATGCCGGTTACCTGGCCGACCTCGTCGTACAGCACCGGCTGGACGAGGACGACGCGCTGCAGGTCGCGAAGGCCCTCGCGTACGACCTCGCCCGGGACACGTACCTCACCTGAGGTCAGCGTCCCCGGACGTCCGGCGCCCGCCTGGTGCCAGTGGCAGGGCGGGAGGGGGCGGCCGCACCCGCTTGCGTCGGCCGCCCCGCCCAACCTGTGGCTGCTCTGCCCATGGCATCGGCAGCGGAGTGATACGCGTCGACCTCGGCCACGATCCTCTTGATCTCGGCCTCGCCGCCGGCCTTCTCGGCCAGGTCTCCGAAGGTCCGGATGATGTCCTCGGGCGCCGAGCGGTACGGCGAGCCGGGCCCTTGGTAGAACCCGTACCGGCTGATCATCTCGCCGCCCAGGTCCGAGAGCGCGACCGTCGCACCGGTCCGCTCGTTCGTGACCTGGAAGTCGGCGCCCCCGCGCGTCTCGTCCCGGAACGGGGACTCCTGAAAGCCTCGGCTCGTCTGTGCCTGGACCGAGTACCGATGGTCGCCGGCGCCGATGTAGTCCGTGATCCCGTGGCGGGTCGAGACGAACCCCGCCGCACGGACCGACTCCCCCAGTTCGGCGTGTGTCAGGCCGAGCTTCCGGACCACGTCGTTGTCCCGGGCCAACGTCGCGAGCAGCTTGTCGCCGCGGCCGAGAAACCCCGCCTGCGAGGCGTCGAAGTCGCGGGGCGAGTCCCAGCCGGCCGGGCGCATCCACGCCTCCACCTGCTCGACGGAGTGGCCGTTGAGTTCGGTCAGGCCGCGGATCGTCTCGGTGTCGTTCTCGCCGCCGACCACGAACCCGCTCGGCTCCGCGGAGCGCGGGATCTCGGGCAGACCGAGTTCCGCCGAGGTCGCCGCACGCGTCATCTCCGCGTCGACGGGGTGCAGGCTCGGCGCGATCAGCGTGTACGACATCCACTCGCCGTCCAGCCGGAGCGCTTCGACGGACCCGTCGTACACCGGGTGCTGCACCACTCGGTCGACCTCGGACCCGCGCACGACATCGTCCATGCCGTAACCGTTGGCCGGCCAGTAGACGGAGAGCTGGCCGTCGCGCAGTACGGCGGTCATCGAGGTGTCGTCGCGGTTGTACCGCCAGACGTTCTCGGACAGCCTCTCGAAGTGCGAGTCGGTCAGTTGCTGCTCGAGCGAATCGTTGCTCGCGGCCACCTCGTCGAGTTCCGCGACGGTCTCCGCATCCTCGGACCCGTACAGTCCGCCGGCGCTCCCGCTGGTCCGGAACCGATCGGACGGCTCCCGCCCCGCGACGACCTCACGGTAGGCGAGCATCATCCCGCCGTACCGGCCGGGCGCGACGACCAGCGCCGCCACCTGTGCCGCGGGCAGTTCCACGTGCGGGACGTGCACCCCGAGTCCGTCGGCGCCGTTCTCCAGCAGGAATCCGGCCGCGAGCACGTGGTGCCGTCCAACCAGCTCGAGCGTGGACCTGTCAGTGCGAGCCATAGGCGGAAACCTATCCGATCACGAAGTTCAGGCCGCCCGTCGCGGTGCGGTCCTCTGGGCGAGTAGGGTCCGGGGAGCCTGTACGCCGGGGTGGCCAGAAAGGTACTGGACAAGGGATGTTGATGAGGGGTCGTGGTGGCGCGGTCTGTGGTGCCGTGCTGGGGCTACTGCTGGTGTCGGGTTGCACGGACGACGCGAGCGCACCTGAACCGTCGAAGCCCGCACCAACGGTCACCGTGACGGTCCCCACCGCTCCGCCGGCCGCGGCCGCCGCCGTGCTCGGACCGACGGGCCCGAGTACGGCGAAAGCGTGCAAGGGAACCGTTATCGGGGTCGGTGTGGACCCGCAGCCGGTCATCGACGCCGCGCCCGCGGGCACCACGTTCTGTTTCGCGAAAGGCGTGCACCGCATCACGCGAGCGATCCGTCCCCGCGAGGGCGACACGCTCGCGGGTGAGGCCGGCGCCGTGCTGAGCGGAGCCGTCCGGCTGACCGGTTGGAAGCGGACCGGGAACGCCTGGACAGTGCGAGGTGTGCTGCCGGCGGCGTACCCCCTCAAGGGGCAATGCGAGGACGACAAGACCAAGCCGTGCCAGCTAGGCGAGCAACTGTTCGTCGACGGCAAGCACCTGACCCGCGTCATGAGCCTGAGCCAGGTGACGGCAGGCACGTTCTTCGGCGACTACCGGGCCAACGTGCTGTACCTCGGCGACGACCCCGCCGGTCACGTCACCGAGATGTCGCGCACCCAGACCGCGATCGACAAGTCGGCCGAGCAGGTGACCGTGACCGGCCTGACGATCGAGCACTTCGCGAGCCGCCCGCAGGCGGGCGCGGTGCAGGTCGGCACCGGCTGGAAGGTGACCGCCAACGAGGTCCGGTGGAACCACGCCGTCGGCATCATGGTGATCGAGGGCGACAACGCCGAGCTCAGCCGGAACACGGTCGCCGACAACGGGCAGCTCGGCATCGGCCAGTACAAGTCGGACGGCGCGAAGATCACCGCCAACCTCGTCACCCGCAACAACACCGACGGTTTCTGGATCGCCGACTGGGAGTCGGGCGGGATCAAGTCGACCCGGTCCTCGGGCGAGGTGAGCGGCAACGACATCGTCGCGAACAAGGGCATCGGGATGTGGAGCGACATCGCGGAGTACGACCGCCGGATCACCGGGAACCGGATCCGCGACAACGCCGCGGACGGCATCCGGTACGAGATCAGCTACGCCGGCGTCATCGACCAGAACGTCGTCCAGCACAACGGATTCGGTACCGGCCGCGGGTCCGGCGGCTCGCTCTGGGACGGCGGCGGCATCAACGTCAACACGTCGTCCGACGTCGAGGTCCGCGGCAACCTGATCCAGGACAACCGCAACGCGCTGTCCATCCAGTCCCGCACCCGCGGCGACGGTCCGCGCGGGACGTACGTCCTGCGCAACGTCCTCGTCGAGGGCAACCTGGTCGTGATGACGAACGCCGCCGCATCCCTCGGCGTGGTGGAGAACAAGCGCTCCCCCGCGCAGCCGGGCGCCATCACGTTCCGCCGCAACAGCTACCAGTTCTCCGGGGGCGCCGATCGCTTCGCCTACCGCGGCAAGACGATGACCTGGTCCGAATGGCAGCAGTCCGGCTTCGACCAGGACTCAGTGAGCAGCTGAGAGCAAGGTGCCGGACCGGCGTCCAGGTAACACACCCCTCCGGGCATCAGCCGCCGAACTCGAACGTTCCGGTGACCAGTTGCTCGAGCCGGTCGATGGTAGCGAGCGCCGCCTCGTGATCAGATGACGAGCCGAAGACCAGGGCAAGATGGTCGGCCCACCCGTTCCGCCAGTCGACCGACTCACCGGGCCGACGGTTGCGGCCGACGTACCGGACATCCTCCAGCCGCCGGGCCTCTTTCAGGCCGTCGAGTTCGAGGAGGCGCCGCGCCTCCATCGGGGCATGGCTGGCCCAGTACCACCCGACGCTGGAAGGTTGTGGTGGGTCGAGCGCTCCGGGCCTCCCGAGCGCGGCGGCCAGCACCGTCCGGACCGGGCTGACCACGCCCGCTGCCGCCCACACCTCGTCGACATAACCCCCGAGGCGAGAGTTGACCTCGATGATGCGCGGCCCGGTGCCGGTCAGCTTCAGCTCGAGGTGTGCGGGACCTTCGCGCAGACCGATCGCGGTGAGCGCGCGGACCGCGAGACTCTCGCATGCCTGGGCGAGGTCGTCGTCGACGGTCGCGGGGAACACATGGCCGCGTTCGCGGAACGGCGGTGCGAGTGGGAGCTTGCCGGTGATGCCGAGCACTCGATGCACTCCCCCGGCCGAAACGGTTTCGACCGACACGTAGTCGCCCCACGGGCCGCTCGTTCGGCCACACAGCAGTTCCTCGACCACCATCGGGCCGGCCTCGACCGCGGCTGTCAGCTCGCGGCCGAGTTGCTCCAGGTCTTCCGGGCCGGACACGAGGTACGTGCGGGTGGATCCGCTGCCGCCATCCGGTTTCACGACACACGGAGTACCGACGTAGTCCACTGCAGCGACGAGCGCTGCTGGGTCCCGAACCGCTGCTGCCTTCGTCCGCTCGACTCCTGCTGCTGCCAGCAGCTTGCGCTGACCGGACTTCCTGAGTGCCCCGGCCCGCACAGCCGCGGCGTTGTTCGGCAAGGACAACTCCTCGGCCAGAAAAGCAGTCGGTGCGAGCAACTGCTCGGCGAACGTCACCACCGCCGCAAGAGACAAGTCGCGCAGTTCAGCCGGTACTACGAACCGATCGCCGTCCAACTCCGCTTCGGCACAAGGAGCCAGCTGCCGGAGAACCTCGAGCAGCTCCCCTCTCGTCCCCCGGGGAACGAGAAACCTGATCTGCGCGAGATCCTTCGCCGCCTGGACGATCCGGACCGGCGAGGCCGCCCCCGGAACGAACGGGATCACGACCGTCGGCAGCGTGTCCGTCATGCCGGCTCGACCGTCAGCCGTCGTACCGGACCGGCCGCCCATCCAAGCACGACCAGAAGGGCCGCAGCCGCCAGCGAGACGAGGAAAACGCTGCTCGGAGACCAGTTGGAGACACACACTGCGAACAACGCCTGCGCAATCGGGATCGCGCTGAACGAACCGATCATGTCGACGCTGGAGACCCTTCCCAGCATGTTCCGGGGCACAAGGGTCTGGAGGACATTGCTGTAGACGACGGTCGCCGCAGCCGAACCCGCACCCGCCAGGGCTCCGAGCACCACCAGCACTGGCAGGTTGTGCCACCAGACCAGCCCCGCATAGGCGGCGACAACCAGCAGGCTGGTCGCAAGGAAGACCCTGCCCGCGGCCTTCGGGCCGGCGGACTTCATCATGAACAGCCCGACCAGCAGGCCGCCAACCGCGGTTGCCGTCAGCAGAACGCCGTACTGGAATTCGCCGTCGGGTCGTTGCGCGAGGATCAGCGGCAGGACCGAGAACGTCCCGGCGAACACGAAGACGACCATGGCGCACGAGATGCCGACGAGGCCCCACAACCACGGAGCGCTGACCACGAACGAGATTCCCTCTCGCAGTTCGTCCAGCATCCGCCGGCGCTCACGCGCCTGATGGGGATACGGCCAGGGACCTCCCAGCACGAGAGCGACCGCGGCGACGGCGAACGTCAGCGCGTTCACGATGAAGGCGAGCTCGACGCTCGCGAGCACCAGCGCCGCCCCCAACGGGCCGCCTACGAGGCTGACCCCCCGCCAAAGCGCAGTACGGAACGCGTTGCCGGAACCGATGAGCGCAGTCGGCAGGAGCTCCGGTGTGGCGGCCGCCATGGCCGGCTGGAAGATTCCCTCTGCCAGCCCGAACGCGAGTCCGAGCGCGAGGAGATGCCAGGCCTGGGCCGTGTCGGTGGCGAACAGGATGGTCACCGCGGTCACGAAGGCGAGGCGGACCAGATCGGAGGCAAGCACGATCGACCGGGCCGAGCGCCGGTCGCTCAGCACCCCGCCGATCGCCAGCGCCGCGACCAGGCCGATGCCCTGAGCAACAAAGATCTGCGGCAGCAGGGAGCCGGTGCGATCCAGGGCCAGCGACGAAAAGGCAAGGCCGACCTTGAACGCGGTGTTACCCAGTTGGCTGACCGCTTGCCCAGTGGTGACGAAGACGAAGCCGCGCTGTCTCAGCAGTTTCGGGGCCGCCTCGGGCTCGGCAGCCGTCCGAGGATCAGCCATCGAGCCGTGCTCGGATCAGGTCGGCGAGCTCCGCGGCCGTCGGCGCCTCGAAGAACGCGACCAGCGGGATCCGCAGACCGAACGCGGCCTCGATCAGCGCGACCGCCCGGGTCGCGATCAGGGAGTCTCCGCCGAACTGGAAGAAGTCGTCGTCGGCGGTGAGATCCGGATCCTCCAGCACGTCGGCGAGAATCCCCCGGACGATCGCCGTCGCGGTCGCCGGGTCGGGTCCGGTCGCCGCACCCGCGGGGTGGAATTCAGTCATGATGGCGAACCCTCTCGAGAATCGTTGTACGCCGGGCGAGAACCAGTTGAACGACCGCAGCGCGATCCACCTTGCCGTTCGGGGTGAGTGGTACGGCGCGGGCGGTGACGACCCATTTCGGATAGGCCGCCCACGGAAGCCGGTCCTTGATCCCCCCGCGGACGCTCCGCTCGTCGACCTGCTGCTCCGAGCTGGGTACGACGAGTGCCCCCAGCCCTGCCTCGGTCATCACCGCGCAGGCGGCCATCACCTGCGGCAGTTCGAGGAGCGCGGCCTCGATCTCGCCGAGCTCGATGCGTTGCCCGTTCAGCTTGAGCTGCTCGTTGTCCTTGCGGCCGCGAAAGTGCAGTACGCCGTCGGCGTCGCGGACAGCCAGGTCGCCAGAGCGGTACCACCGTCGGCCTCCCACGGTCGGAAAGGCCTCCGCCGTCCGCGCGGCATCTCCCAGGTAGCCGAGGGCGAGGCCGTGCCCACCGATGAGAATCTCGCCCACCTCACCGTCGTGCACGGCCAGATCATCCGGACCGCAGAGCGCGATTTCGACGCCCGTGATCGGTGTGCCGATCGGTGGCGGGCCCTGGCCGGACCCGGGTTCGACTACGTGACTTGTCGTCACCACGGTTGCTTCGGTCGGCCCGTAGTGGTTGATCACCTGGTAGCCGGCGGACTCTGATGGCCGGACCTTCAGGGCATCGCCGCCGGTCAAGAGGAGCCGCACGCCGGGAAGGTCCAAGCCCTTGCTCAGCACCTGTTCTGCGATCGCGGTGGCGGCCCACACGACGGTGCAGCTGTTCGCAACGGCTTCCTCGGCTACGAAGTCCCCGACGACTCTGCAGAGGTCCGAGCAGGTGACGAGCGTCGCCCCTGCCCACAACGTCGGCCAGAGTTCCAGCATCGCTCCGTCGAACCCGAGACCGAAGGTGTGCAGGACACGGTCGTTCTCGTCCAGGCCGTGGCGGGCAGCACTCCACCGCACGAGGTTGCTCAGTCCACTGTGCGGCACCACCACCCCCTTCGGAGTACCGGTCGTGCCAGACGTGAAGACCACGTAAGCGGGCTGTGGTTGGAGGGTCGGCGGCGAGAGGTCTTCGCCTGGCGATCCGTCGGCGGTCGAGATCACGAGTTCGCGTCTACGAACAGTGGCGAGGTGCTCCGGTGAGGCGAGCACCGCTGAAGTGCGGGCTTCGTCGACGATGGTTTCCAACCGACGCGCCGGCATAGCGGGGTCGAGCGGAACGTACGCGGACCCGGCCAGCCAGGTGGCCAACGCAGCAACGACGAACTCGACCCCTCGCGAGCAGACGAGCACAACCCGGTCGTCGGCGCCGACACCGTGTTTCCCGAGCAGCCTGGCCAGTCCTTGGGCCCGGGACCACAGCTCGCCGTAGGTGACGTCGCCCCCGTCACCGCAGACCGCGAGTGAATCCGGGCGATCCCGGGCCCAGGCGGCGATCCTGGACCACACCGGCTCGAATTCGGCGCTGATCACTTCCGGCCTGCCCGCTCTTCGGAGCCGGACAACGCGCCGGCGAACTGCTCGAGAAATCCCCGTACTCCTGACCGGGAGAACCGTTCGGCCTCGAAGTTGGCCTTCAGCACTACCTCGCTCCCCCGTTCGACCACCCAGAGGCTCAACGACTTGTTCACTCCGGAGTCGAGGCGCAACTCGATCCCGGGCATCTCACCCAGCGTCAGCCGGCTCGTGTCGAGGGCCGCGTACAGGTAGTCGAGATAGATCCCGTACCCGTATCCGGAGGCCAGCGAGCCACCGACGCCCAGCCGGCCGATGAGGTCGAAGAGGGCAAGTCGGCTGTTCCGCAAAGTCGCGATGATCGCAGCCCTGGACGCCGTCGCGTAGTTCGCGAAGTCGGCGTGGCCCTCCGGCTTGGTGGCCACGTACGCGGTGGTGTGGGCGAAGGAACCGACGGTCTGGTCGTACATCCCGTCTCGCCGGTTGGGCAGTACGCCGGTGATCGCGATCGCTCCGTCATCCGCGTACGGGGCCAGGCACAGATTGAGCGCGGTGAGCGCCGCTCCGAAGGGTGAAAGGCGGGAGGCGCCGGCTCGCTCCCTCATCCGGGCGGTCGTGCCGGCGTCGAGGGCGTACTCCTCGAAGGCCGGCGTACCGAGTCCGTCCGCCCGGCCTTCCGTCGCGAACGGAAGCCCGATGCTGTAGGCCTTCGGGAACTCGTGGTATCTCGCCTGCCAGTAGGCCACCTCGTCCTGGGCCGCGGCGTCTTGCTCGACCTCCTCCTCCTCCAGAAAGCCGGCGAACGGTCTGGGGCTCGCCGACGGAGGCGACTGCCCGTCGTACACGGCGGCGAACTCGTCGAGGATGAGTCTCAGGGACCGGGCGTCGCAGACCAGGTGGTCGATCGCGACGATCAAGGTGTCGCCGTCCGGACGCCGTGAAACGACGACACGCCACGGCGGATCGTTCCGGCGATTGAAGTGCCGAAGGGCCACACGGGCTGCCTCGTCGTCGGAGCCGTCACTCGAATGCGTGCTGAGCACGCGGTCGACGTCGGCCGGCTCGAAGCCCACGTCCGATGCCCGGAGCAGGTTCTCGTCGTCCAGCGCGAACCGCATCCGCAGTGCGTCGTGGCGCTCCATCAACACGGCGACAGCGGCCCGAAGCCGATCAAGCTCCAGCGGGGCGGGAAACCGGAAGGCCGCCGTGACGTGCCGCATCGCCTGATCCGGGTGGCGTTCAGTCACGTCGTACAGCCGCCGCTGCATGAAGGTGGCGCGGAACGCCGGCTGGTTCGTCGGTCGAAACGTCATGGCGTTACTCCTGTGGTCAGGCTGGCGGTACAGCGCGCGGCAGCCACGATGTCGGCCGGTTGAGGAACGATCCCGGGGGCCAGACCATGGGGGGAGTACGGGATCGGCCCCTCCATCGCGGTGACGCACCGCGGCTCGGCGAGCAGCTCCGGAACCTGCGCCCGCACCGCACCGGACAGCCACCAGGCGAACGAGGTCTTGCTGGGTGCCTCGTCGACGATCACGAGCCGTCGCGTCTTTCGGACGGACGCAAGGACCGTGTCGAGATCGAGCGGCTCGAGAGACCGCAGGTCGAGGACCTCCAGGTCGAGAACACCGTCGAGTTCGGCGCGGGCCGCCAGGGCGTGCCGAACAGTCGGACCGAGAGCCACGACCGTCACGTCGGCACCCGTCGCGACAGTGTTCGCCTCGCCGACCTCCAGGCGCTGAGGGACCGGACCCGAGGGCTGCTGCTTGCAGAGGTCGATGTGCTCCAGGAAGATCGTCGGCCGCAGGCCGCGCAGGGCAGCAGCCATCAGCGGCCCCGCGTCCTCGGCGCACGACGGGTAGATGACGTCGATTCCGGGGACACCCGCGAGCATCCAGTGCGGCATCCTGGCGTGCGTCGTACCGGGGGTTCGCACGGGAATCCCGGTCCGCATCTTCAGCACCACCGGGGCAGGCAGGCCGAAGAGGCCCTGGCTCAGCGACAGGCCGTTGAGGAGCTGGTCCATGACGATGTAGACGAAGCTGGCATGCCACAGGTCGACGATCGGCTGCAGGCCGGCCCGGGCGGCGCCCACCGCCATCCCGACAACGCCGTTCTCGGAGATGGGCGTGTCGATGACGCGCAACGGACCGAACTCTTCGATCAGATCGGCCCGGTACCTCGACACCTCGAGCCCCATCAGCACGACCGAACGGTCGGCGCGCATCCGGGCGACGACGGCCTCGGTGACGGCGGTGTCCCAGCCCCGTTCGCCGAGTGGCGGCGTCGTGTCCACCGCGAAGCTGCGTTCTTCATGGCCGTGGAGGTCTCTGCCCATGGACAGCTCCCCCGTCATCTCGCGCCCGCCGCGACAAAGGCGAGGGCGACACTGCGGCGTACTTCGGATTCGATCGCGGCGAGTTGCGCATCGGCGGTCTCGCCCAGAACCTGGTGGAGGTGCTCGCGGCAAAGCTGCACCGGATCTCCCGGAACGTCCTGCTGGAGCCCCGCCTGCGAGTCGGCGAAGTGTCCGGTCAAGAGCTCCACCTCGGCCTCGACGAGGACAGGACCGGCGCCGCTCACTGCCCGGCGGCGAGAATCGGTCACCGCGGCGCGCATCGCGTCGACATCGGATCCGTCGACCACCACGCTGTGCATCCCATAGGCGTTCGCACGGTCGGCGACGCGCTCGACCGGCGAATAGGTGGCGAACGCCGATCGCGACGACCGGCGGTTGTTCTCGCAGATGAACACGACCGGCAGCTTCAGCAGCGCTGCCAGATTCAGGCTCTCGTGGAACGAACCAGTCGCCGTGGCACCGTCGCCGAAGAAGCACAGTACTGCACCGCCTTCGCCCGCGGCCTTGAGCTTGAGCCCGGCGCCGACGGCGATGGGCAGGTTGCCCCCCACGATGGCGGCACTGTCAATGATGCCGAGCTCGGTCGCCGCCAGGTGCATGGAACCACCCAGGCCCTTCTGATACCCGCCGGGGCGACCCAGGATCTCGACGATCATCCTGACCGGGTCGGCTCCACGGGCCAGCAGCGTGCCGTGGCCTCGATACGTCACACAGAGCAGGTCCCTCTCATCGGCCGCCGCGCAGGCGCCGACAGCGACTGCCTCCTGGCCACAGGACAGGTGAATGAAGCGCGCGACGTCGTAGCTCGCCGCCACCAGTTCCGCCAGCCGGACGTCGAACTCACGGATGAACAACATCTGGCGATAGGCACCGGTCAGCCATACCTGCGGCCGATCAGCCGTTTCCCGCAGGGCTGTCGAGGGCGCCATCATCGACCACCTCCCGGAGCGACCGCTCGCCGGCCGGCCAGGTGCTCTTCGAAGGTGGCGATCACCGCGGCGACGTCGTCGCGGGCCGGCCAGTCGCGCCAGTTCGCCCGCTCCGGCAGACCGAGAAGGTGGCTGATGGGGTCCTTCAACCGAAGGGTCTCCAGCTCTGATCGCTGGGCCGGATCAGAGCCCGTGAACAGACGCCGGCGTACTTCAGTTCCGTTCCGGACCGTCGATTCCAGGTAGACATAGGGTTGCGCGCCGAACTGGCGCAGCTTGCCCGCCAGCTCCCCCAGCCCGTCCAGCCGGGTCGACGTGAAGCGGCCCTCGAGCCATCCGTCGATCGCGACCGGTTGCGGAAGGCAACAAAGATGTGCGTGATGCGAGAACCGGCCCGTCGCGTCGGTCTGCGCACCACCGCCGGCGCGGCCTTGCTCGTAGAAGATCGGAGCCGTCGCACCCAAGGCGTGCTCGAAAAACGCGCGGACTGTCTCCTTCAATTCACCCAACTCCGCGATGGCTTCGTCCGGTAGCTCGGCCAGGCACCTGGCACCACCCTGCCCGGAGTCGCAGCTGTACGGCGCGATGATGAGAAACCCCGGGATGAGCTGTCCCAGCGGGACCAGAACGTAGAAGTAGCGCCCGCGCAGGACGATCTGCTCGGGAGCGATCTCGCTCGCCCCGGAAGCGCTCTCCCGGCAAAAGGTGCAGTACGCGCCGATCGGATCACTTCCGGGCAAGGTGCACCTCCGCAGGATTTCCCTTGCTTTCCCGGAGTCCGGCCAATCCTGCGACCAGGAGATCCGGGGAGGAGTACTTGCTCCAGTCGGCCAGCTCCGGCTGCCCGATCGCCGCCGAGATCAGCGTTCGCATCAAATGCGGCTCCATTTCCCCGGAGTCCGCGACAAAGAACAACCGGTCGCCTTCCGATCGCTCGTAGTAAACATACTCGCCGTACTTGTCGAATGCGTCCGCCACATCCCGATGAGACTCCAGCCGAACCGTGACGAAGCGCTCCGAGAGTTCTTTCTCGACATTGTGGTCGCCTGGCACGAAATGCGAGTGGAAATGATGACAGAACCGGTCTTCCGGGCCGTGCGAGAGACAATGCCCGGCCCGGCCGTGCTCGTAAACGGTGACGGCTCCGTGGTCGGCCACCATTCTTCTGAGCAGGTCGTCGTGCAGCGCGGCGAGTTCGGCCTGGTGCTCGGGCGGAACCTCTCCCGCGCAGCCGTGATGATCGGTCGAGAAGACCATCAGGTGGCCGGGCCGCAGCGGCGCCGGATCCAGGCAGACACCGAAGTTCTCCGTTCGGTGCACGACCAGAAGGGGTGAGATGTCGCAGAAAACACAGCCGCTCCGGTAGGCCGCCATCAGCGCCCAGTACTCGTCGATCTTCAAACTGCTGTCCTCCCTCAGAGGTGATTCACAACGACTGGATGCCCGCGCAGACCAGGTCGACGGCGGTCTTGTCCGTCGACCGGCCGAAGCTGACCCGGACGGTGCCCTGTGGATCAGTGCCGATGCTTTCGTGAATGAGCGGCGCGCAATGCAGACCGCTGCGCACCAGGACGCCGACTCGCTCCTCGAGGAGGTGCGCAACCTCGGCCGGATAGAACCCGTCAACGGTGAACGACAGAACGGGTACCCGGTCGACCCGGTCGTCCAGCTCGACCACCCGGACTCGTGGCAGACCGCGCAGCCGGTCGGCGCACTCCTCGCGCAGGTCGGCCGCAGACGGCCCCGCTTCGGCCGGTTGGTCCAGTTCCGCCAGGGCGGCGCCGAGGCCGGCTATCCCCAGGTAGTTGACGGTTCCCGCCTCGAACTTGGCCGGCATCCCGTGCGGATGGGTCAGGGACTGTGAGTTCGAGCCGGTTCCGCCCTGGAGCAGCGGCGCGACCGTTTCCGGGTCGCGGACGAACAGACCGCCCGTCCCGGACGGACCTCCGATCGCCTTGTGGCCCGTGAAGGCGACCAGGTCGACGCCCCACTCGTCGGCGGCCACCGGCAAATGGCCCAGCGTCTGGGACACATCGAGCAGGAAGAGCGCGCCGGCCTGGTGCGCACGGTCGGCAAGTTCGACGACCGGCGCGACTGCTCCGGTCACGTTCGAGGCGTGGTTGACGATGACGAGCCTGGGGCCCGCTTCGAGGGCTCGCCCGAAAGCCTCGAGGTCGATCCGCCCGTCGGGGCCGACCCGCACCACTTCGTAGGTGCTCTGCCCTGCCCGCCGGCGCTGCTCCAACGGCCGCAGGACGCTGTTGTGCTCAGCTTGCGTCGTGACCACATGATCGCCGGGAACAAGAGCTCCGTGAATCAGGGTATTGAGGGCAAAGGTGGCATTTGCCGAAAAGGCCACGTTGTTCGCACGGGCCACCCCGAGAAGGTCCGCCGTCCGGTGCCTCACCTGGTCAACGAGCTCATGGGATTTGCGCGCCTGACCATATCCGCCGCGGCCGGGGCTCGCACCGATCGAGAAAAGGTAGTCGGCCATGGCATCGACCACCACCGGTGATTTCGGATGGGACGTACTCGCGTTGTCGAGATACACCAACTGCATTCCCCCACCGCTTTCTCAGGACATTCACGATCGACTCCACGTCGAGGCCTCAGCGAGGCTAAGTCCTACTGAAAGGTAGGGCAACTGTGTCGCTGAGCACGCGATCCGCGTCTTGTTGGGGATCGTGGCGGGCTGGTATCGCGAGTGCGCGTGGACAGCGAATTCCGCGCGACATCACGGACAGTTACCCGTACAGAAAATGTATGGGTGTTTGTACCTGTTGAGCCGGTCGAGCGCTCCCTAACCTGGGCCGTTGAGGTCAGGCGAGCCGGCGTTGCATTCCTGCTCTTGGGTTCGATGAAGGAGGGGCGGTCTGTGAATCGTCGGGAGTACGACGTGCGGCACGCCGTCTTCGCTGGCGTAGGCGGTCGCCGTCGCAGATTGCGGCGGCTACCAGGAGGTGGACGGTCATTGATGACAGGTCGGACAGGCCGCTCTCGTTGAGCGACGCGGCCGTGACGTACCCGAGCAGCAGGGCGCCGCAGGCCCGGACGTACGGCGTCGGCGCGCGGAGGACCGACACCCACGCGGCGACCAGCGCCACCGCGACGATCGCCACGGCCAGCAGACCGGTCTCCCAGTAGAGACCGAGCCAGCTGTTGTCGATCGCCATCACGTCGACGTCGCCTTCACCGCGGGTCAGCAGCACGCGCTTGTTGCCGAGTCCGTGGCCGATGATCGCGGTCTGGATCGACACCTTCTCGTCCAGGACCGCCTGCCAACTCGTCGTACGGCCGCTCAGCGAAGTGATCTGCTGCGTGCCCTGACCGCGCAGCAGCCAGGTGTGCAGCGACCCGATGGTCAGGAACGCGAGGCCGAGCAACCCCGGTACGACGAGGCACGCGATCCGGCCGAGCCACGTCTTCCGGGTGATGATCAGCGCGATCACGAGCCCGAACGCGACCGCGGCGGCCGACGTACGGGTCCGGCTGGCCGCGATCAGGATGCCGCCGAGGCCGATCAGCGTCATCGCGGGCAGCGTCGACAGCTTCCGGCAGATCAGGCCGATCAACGCCAGCCCGAGCAGGATCGCGCCGACCTCGCCGACGCGTGGCGGCAGCATCGGGATGATGACGCCCTGCAGCCGGTACCCGGCGCCGAGCGAGCGCAGCGGCCGCCACGCCTGCGAAGGAGCGACGGCCAGACTCAGGACGACGGTTGCCCCCAGCAACAGATGGGCCCACAGATGCGCGCGCACCAGCCGCTCGGGCACCTGCACCAACGGCCCCCACAGCAGGAAGAGCAGCACCAGGCCGATCAGGAACCGGGCCAGCCGGGTCAGCGGCCCCATCGGCTCCGCCAGCAGGAACGCCGTCGCGCACGCGAACAGCACGTACATCACGTACAGCCAGCTGGCCGGATTCACCCGGGTCCGGAACCCGGGTTTGGTCGCCGCCAGCGCGACCAGGAAGACCGCTCCGAGCAGCAGCCCCTTCGCGATGCTGTTCGTCGACCCGGTCGTGCCCTGCGGCGCCGCCACCCGGGACGACCACGGCTGCACGCCGAGCACGAACAGGCACCACAGCATCAGCCAGAACCAGGCCGGCCGCTCGACCTCGCTCTCGACCGTGCCCGGGACCGCAGGCGCCAATCGCGTCCCCGAAGTCATCGCCATCAGCGCATCGGTTGCGCGCCCGCGTCCAGCGGCTTGTAGTTGAGCGGGATCCCGAGCGTCTCGTCCTGCGTCGACGTGCCGATCAGTACGACGCCCAGCACCGGGGCGCCGGCGAACTGCAGGGCGCCCGTCAACCGCGCGACGTCCATCTCCTTGTCGAGGCCGACCTGCACCACCAGCACCGACGCGTCGACGGCGGCGGCGAGCGGCGTGATGCCGTGCCGCCCGACCGAGGCCGGGCCGTGGATCACCACGGAGTACCCGGGCGGGAGGTCCGCGACGATCCCCGGAACCAGCGACGGGCCGACCGCCTCGGCCGTCTCCTCGTGGTTCAGCCCGGGCGGCAGCACGTACAGGTCCGCGACGGTCCCCGGCCGGAACAGCTTGCGGGCCCGGATCGCGCGGGTCGCGGCCGGTTCGTTCACCAGGTCGGTGAGTCCTTCGTGCCCGGTGAGGTGCGGGAGTACCGGCGTACCTTCGATATCGGCGAGCACCAGCAGCGTCTCGCGGCCGTCGCGGGCGTTCGCCTCGGCCATCGCCAGGGCGATCCCCGCCGAGTTCGGGGTCGGGGACGCCGACACGACCAGCAGCGCACCCGGGGCGCCGGCGGCGAAGGCGCGCGGGTTCAGCTCGCGGCGCGCCAGGGCGCCACTCGCCTCGGCGCCGAGCGCGGTGATCTCGTACTGCGGGAGCTCCGGGGCGGACCGCTTCCACATCCGCCGCCGATAGCCCTCGGAGGCCGCGATGACCGGCGAGGACGACGCCCGCGCCGCCTGGTCGCGGGTCAGGATGTACGGCGTCAGGTGCGACCGCAGCAGTGCGAGGCCGAAGCCGAGGACCAGGCCGAGGATCCCGCCGACGAGGATGTCCCGGGCAACCATCGGCGAGGAACTGGCGGTGTCGGTCGTGGCCGGCGTGACGAGCTGGCTCCCGGAGCCGACAGTCGACAGCGCCTTCAGCATCGCGGCCGCGTCGTCCGCGGCCTGCCTGGCCTCGGTCGCCAGGCCCACGCGCTGGTCGCGCAGCGCGGCCGCGGTCTGGTTGTCGCCGCGACCGACCGCCTCGTCGATCTGGCTGACCAGGCTGCGGGACTGCGTGGTCGCCGTCTTCGACCGGGCCTGGGCCTGCTCGGCCAGGTTGGTCAGCAGTGCCTTGGCCTCGGTGTTGCGCTGCGCCAGGTAGATGGCCGCGATCGCATTCGCCCGGTCGACCGCCTTCTGCGCGGTCGGGCCGTCGGTGGTCACCAGGTAGGCGTTGTCGGTGACAGCCTTCACCCGTGTCACCGCGGCCAGGTCCTGGATGGTCTGGTCGTTGTCCGGCATCCCGAGGGCCTTGACCACCGCCTTGAGCAGCGTCGGGCTGGCCATCACCCGCGCCTGGGTCTCGGCCGGCAGGTCCATGCCCAGCGGGCCGCTCTTGTCCGCGGAGGTGGACAGCTTGCCGACCAGCGCCGGCGGCACTGCCGGGCCGATCACCAGCTGGCTCGAGGCGGTCCAGCGCTCGGTCTGGGAGAGCGCGAACACGGAGGCGCCGAGCAGTCCGAGCAGGATGCAGCCCATGATCAGCCATTTCTGCCGCAGCAGCGACTGAGCGGTCTCCCGCCAGACCACGGTGCCCGGTTCCATCTACTACCTCACTCTGTCGACGCCAGCGACCCAGGATATCCACAGGTGGGGACGAGGTACTCACGCGATCTCGCCCTGTGCCCTACTCTCTCTCCTGGGGGATTCACGTGAGGGGTACGGCGCCGCTGCGCCGAACATGTCCAAGGGGGGACATCGCTACATGACCAAGACACGGCTGTTCACGCGTCTGGGGATCGTGGGCACTCTGCTCGCCGGTGCGCTGGTGGTGACGCTCGCGCCACCGGCGCAGAGCGTCGAGGCGTCGCTCGCGGCCACCAGCAGCTCGACCTGGCAGACCAACGCCAGCGTCCAGGGCCTCGCGGTGGCCGCCGGCAAGGCGTACGCCGGAGGACGCTTCACCAGCGTCCGCCCGCCGGGCGCCGCGCCCGGGACCGGCGAGGTCGCCCAGGCGTACCTGGCGGCCTTCGACGCGGGCACCGGCGCGCTGGTCAGCTCGTTCACCCCGGTGCTGAACGGTCAGGTCTACGCGGTCGCCGCCTCCGCGGACGGCTCCCGGATCTTCGTCGGCGGTGACTTCACCACGGTCAACGGCCAGACCCGGAACCGGATCGCCGCCTTCGACACCGCCACCGGCGCCCTGGTCGCAAACTGGAAACCGTCCGTTTCGTATCGCGTCAAGTCCATCGCGGTCTCCGGTACGACGGTGTACTTCGGCGGCTCGTTCGGCCTGGTCAACGGCGTGGACCGGCTGCGGCTCGCGGCCGTCACCACCGACACCGGCACGTTGTTGCCGTGGGCCCCCGCGACCAACGGCGACGTGTACGCGGTGGACGCCGCGGACGACGCGTCCAAGGTGTACGCCGGCGGCCAGTTCAGCACGGTCAACGGCACCACGCAGAACACCGTGACGAGCCTCGACCCGGTCACCGGCGCCGTACTGCCGTTCCCCGGCGCCTCCGCCGTACCGCCGCCGAACGGGTCCTGCACGACCCGGGTGAAGACCATCGACGCCAGCGGCGACACCGTGTACTTCGGCAACGGCGGTGACGGCGGCGGGTGCTTCGACGGCACCTGGGCGGCCGACATCGCGACCAACACGCTGAAGTGGAAGAACCAGTGCCTGGGCGCGACCGAGGCGGTCAAGGTCGTCAACGGCTGGCTGTACAAGGGCTCGCATGCGCACGACTGCGCCAACCAGGGCGCCGGCGGCTTCCCGCAGGGCTTCGGCTACCGCTTCCTGCTGAGCGAGAAGCTGACAGACGGCACGCTCGGGCCGTGGTTCCCGAACACCGACGCCGACCCGAACAGCGTGACCAACGTCGGCCCGCTGGCGTTCGCGACCGGCGGCAACGACCTGTGGGTCGGCGGCGACTTCCTGAACGTGAACGGCACAGGCCAGCAGGGCCTGACCCGCTTCACCAACGCCCCTCCGGGCGCGGCCCCGGCCAAACCGGCCAAGCTGCTGCCGTACAGCGTCCAGCCGGGCGTCGTGCAGATCCACTTCCCGACCGTCGTCGACAACGACGACAGCACGCTGACCTACCGGCTGCTCAAGGGCTTCAGCAACACCACCATCGCGACCTGGACGGCCAAGTCCACGCCGTGGGACCGCCCCTGGCTGAGCTACACCGACACGTCCTCGGCGCCGGGTGAGGTCACCAACTACCGCGTCGAGGTCACCGACGGCAGTACGACGATCCGCGGCAACTACGCCGACCAGGTCACGGTCGCCTCGGCGGCGTCGACGGCGTACGACCAGATCGTCAGCGCGGACGGGCCGCAGGCGTACTGGCGGCTCGGCGAGCCGGCCGGTACGACGACGTCGGTTGACTCCTCCGGGCAGAGCAACAACGGCACCTTCACCGGCGTGACGCTGGGCGGCGCGGGCGCGATCGCGGGCAACACCGCGCTGACGACCAGCTCGAGCAGCGGGCGGATGGTCGGCGAGAAGGCGTACAGCTTCCCGCAGCAGTTCACCGTCGAGGCCTGGGTCAAGCAGAGCGGTTTCAACCGCGGCGGCCGGATCATCGGCTTCGGCAACTCGAAGACCGGGAACAGCGGCGGTGGCGGCGACCGGATGCTGTACATGCGGACCAACGGCTCGATCGTCTTCGGCGTCAACGACGGCGCGCAGCGCACGCTGACCTCCCCGTCCGGCAAGAACGACGGCCTGTGGCATCACGTCGTCGGCAGCTACGACAACGGGGCGATGAAGCTGTACGTCGACGGCGTACTGTCCGGCAGCGCGCTCGTGGGGTCGGCGTCGGTCTACTACGGCTGGTGGCGGGTCGGGTACGACCTGACCAACTCGTGGCCCGGCGGCGGAGCGACCCAGACCGGAATGGGCATCGACGAGGCAGCCGTCTACCCCTACGCCCTCACCCCGCTCCAGGTCCAAAGTCACTACAACGCAAGGTGAAAAGGCGTCTTTCTGCAAGTTCTGGCACAAACTTGTAACGCAGTTGGGAGGCCCGCTTTCGGTGGGCCTCCCACAGCGGTAGTGTCCGCCGCTGGTGCGTGATGAGGCACGCGCTTGTGAGGCCCCGCCTGTCGAAGGACATAAATGAAGAAGTTAGTGCTGGCCCTTGTCACCGGTGCGGCTGTTCTGGCCGCGGCGCTGATCCCCTCGGGACCGCCCGTGCAAGCGGCGACCCCGGGGTTCGCGTCTGCGGTGTCAGCGATCAAGCAGACCTCGTGGCAGACCAACAACAGCGTGAACGCGCTGGCGATCGCCGGGAACACCGTGTACGCCGGCGGCCTGTTCACCCGGCTCCGGCAGCCGGGGATGGCGTCCGGCCAGGCGGCGGAGGCCCAGCGCTCGTACGTCGCCGCGTTCGACCGCACCACCGGCAAGCCGACCGGTTTCGCGCCGGTCCTCAACGGTCCGGTCTATGCGATCGCCACCAGCCCCGACGGCAAATGGGTGATCATCGGCGGTGACTTCACCACGGTGAACGGCATCCGGCGCAGCAAGATCGCGATGTTCTCGGTCGCCACCGGCAAGCTGGTCGCGGCCTGGGATCCGGTCGTGGCGGCCCGGGTGAAGGCACTGGCGATCTACGGCAACAGCGTGTTCATCGGCGGCGCGTTCCGCGCGATCGACGGCGCGACCCGCAACCGGCTGGGCGCGGTCCGGCTGATCCAGGGCGACCTGCTGCCGTGGAACCCGAACGCGAACAACGACGTGTACGCCGTCGACGTCGCCGACAACGGCACCCGGGTGTTCGTCGGCGGACCGTTCAGCACGATCAACGGCAAGGACCACTACTCGCTGGCGATGCTGAACAACACCACCGGCGCGGCGTTCGCGTTCCCGGCGGCGGCCGCGATCCCGAAGCCGACCGCGACCTGCACGACCCGGGTGAAGGACATCGACACCCTGGGCGACAACGTGTACGTGTCCAACGGCGGCGACGGCGGCGGCTGCTACGACGGCGTACTGGCCGCACAGGTGTCGACCGGCAAGCTGCTGTGGCAGAACAAGTGCCTGGGCGCGACCGAGGCGATCAAGGCGATCGGCAACTGGCTGTACAAGGGCTCGCACGCGCACAACTGCTCCTCGTCGCCGAACGGATTCCCGGACGGCACCGGTACGCACTACCTGCTGGTCGAGAGCACGATCAACGGCAACCTCGGGCCGTGGTTCCCGAACACCGACGCGAACCCGAAGAGCACCACCCAGGTCGGCCCGCTGGCGATGGCCGGCACCGCGACCGATCTCTGGGTCGGCGGTGACTTCCTGCACGTGAACGGCACGATCCAGGTGGGTATCACTCGGTTCACGAACACGCCGGGCGGTGCGGCGCCCGGCCTGCCGAAGGCTCCGACGCTGACCGCGACGTCGTCCGGGCGGGTGTACGTGAGCTACAGCGACACCTACGACCTCGACAACCTGACGCTGACGTACAACGTTTTCCGTGGCTCGCTGAACGTCGGCTCGAACAAGTACACGTCGTACTTCTGGCAGGCCCGTAAGACCTACCAGGTGGTCGACCGCGGCCTCGCCCGCGGCTCCACGTACACGTACCACGTGGAGGTCCACGACGGCCGCAACATCAGGAAGGGCGCCAGCGCCAGCGTGAAGATCCCGTAACGGTCTCTTCCGGATCGACACCCTCAGTCGTAACTTGGTGACTGGGGGGATCGATCATGGGGCGAGGATTCTTTGTTGCGTTGGGCATCGGCGGACTCCTGCTGGGGACGGCGCCGGCACCACCCGCGCTCGGCACGGGGGCGGGCCTGACCGCTGTCGCCGCGTCGGCCTGGCAGACCGACGCCAGCGTGCTCGGGCTGGCGGTTGCCAAGGGCAAGGTGTACGTCGGGGGCCGGTTCCTGAAGGTGCGTCCGCCGGGCGCGGTGGCCGGCACCCACCAGACCGGCCGGACCTATCTGGCCGCGTTCAGCCAGAGCACCGGCGCGCTCGACACCGGCTTCAACCATGTCCTGAACGGGATCGTCTGGGCGATCGTTGCATCGCCCAACGGCACCAGGGTGTACGTCGGCGGGGACTTCACCCGCGTCGACGGCCAGGTCCGGAACCGGATCGCCGCCTTCGACACCGCGACCGGCGCACTGGTCCCGGCCATCGCGCCGCGGGTGTCGTACCGGGTGAAGGCGCTGGCGGTCGGCGGGAGCAGTCTGTACTTCGGCGGGTCCTTCGGGCTCGTCAACGGCGTGACACGGAACCGGGCGGCCGCGATCAGCACCGTCACCGGTGCACTGCTGCCGTGGAACCCGAACGCGGACAACGACGTGTACGCGATCGACGCCGCCGACGACAACTCGAAGGTCTATCTGGGCGGGACGTTCGCCACGGTCCGCGGGACGAGTCGCTGGGCGGTTGCCAGTGTCAACAACTCGACGGGCGCACTGCTGCCCTTCGCGGCGGCGTCCGCCGTACCGCTGCCGTCGAATGGGTGCACGTCGCGGGTGAAGGACATCGAGACGTACGGCAACCGGGTGTACTTCGCCAACGCCGGCGACGGCTGGGGATGCTTCGACGGGACCTGGGCGGCCGATGTTGCCACCGGCAATCTGGTCTGGAAGAACAACTGCCTGGGCGCGACCGAGGCGGTGACCGTCGTGAACGGGTGGCTGTTCAAGGGGTCGCACGCCCACAGCTGTCCCGGAGCCTTCCAGGACGGCACCGGCAACCACTTCCTGCTGCTGCAGAACCCGGCGAACGGGTCACTCGGGGCCTGGTTCCCGAACACGAACGCCGGGCCGCCGACGTCGGTCGGTCCGCTCGTGTCGGCCAGCGGCGGCACCGATCTGTGGGTCGGCGGCGACTTCACCAAGGTCAACGGCGCCGGGCAGCAGGGCCTGACCCGGTTCACCAACCTCGGCCCCGGCGCCGTGCCGACCGCTCCCCCGCTCCCGACCCTGTCCCGTCCGGCGAAAGGTCAGGTGGCGGCCAGTGTTCGGGCCTCGCTGGACAACGACGACATCCGTCTTACCTATCGCCTGCTCCGCGGGTCGACCGTCGTCGCGACCACGAGGGTCAGCTCGGCGTTCTGGTCCCGCCCGACCGTCACACTGACCGATGTCACGGCGCCGTCCGGAACCTCGCAGGCGTATCGCGTCGAGGTCTCCGACGGGAATCACGCCGTACGAGGCGGCTACGCCACCGTCACGGTGCGCTGACCCGGCGGTGGGCGGCGATGGCGCGGTGCGCCTCGTTCCACCAGAGGAGCAGGGTGGCGAAGGAGGCGCCGGCCAGTCCCCACGCTGCGCCTTTGGGGCCCCAGAGGAAGGCGCCGCCGACGCCGCAGATGATGAGGACGACGGACGAGATCAAGCGGACGCGGAGGCCGCGGGTGGCGGCGGTGAGCGCTCGGAGGATGGCGAAGGCACCGGCGTTGGACGCGCCCAGGGCCTGCAGCAGGATGACGGGGACCAGGACGCTGTGGGCCTGGTTCCAGACGCCCGGGCCGAGCAGTTCGCGGCCGACGACCGGCGGTAGCAGGAGGAAGATCGCGCCCCACGCCAGTGCCCCGGCGCCGACGCCGAGCGAGATGGCCAGTCCGACGAGCCACAGCCGTCGGTACGAGTGCCGCAACGCACGCGCCGCCTCGGGGACAGAGATCATCCGGATGCCCTGGTTCAGGACGTTCACGGGGCCGAGCAGCACCTGCGCTCCCCGGATTCCCGCGGTCGCCACCAGGCCGGCGGCCGCGGTGATGCCGAGCATGTAGACCTGGATGGTGCCGGAGACCGCGAGCATCTCCCCGACGTACTTCGGGCTCAGGTCCCAGTTCCGCCGGACCCATTCGCGGATCAGCTGCCGGCGTGGCGCGACACCCGCCTGGAAGCGGCCGGCGATCGCGGCGATCACCGCGCCGAGTCCCCACCCGAACGTGAGCGTGAAGGCGGACGTCGTACCGGTGAGATAGAGGCCGCCGAAGATCGCCAGCATCGCCAGCAACCAGATCAGGTCGTTGACGAACGCCTTCTGCCCTTCGCCGACGACGAAGAACGCCCAGCGCCACGCATCCTGCAGCAGCAGGCCGGGCATCGTCACCGCGAACGCGATCAGCACGCCCCTCGACGGCACGCCGGGGAACGCCGCGATCGCCAACCCGACCGCGAGCGCGAGGAATCCGGCGAGCAGGGCGGTCGCCGTGCTGGCTCGTACGGCGCGTTGCCAGTCCGGGGTGCGTTCGCCGGAGTACCGGACGGCGAGCGGCTCGGTGGAGATCGCCCGCGACACGTTGAGGGCGATCGTGTAGCCGCCGAAGGCGAGCGCGTACACACCGAAGTCCGCGACGGTGCTGGACCGCGCGACGACGACTCCAACGGCGAGGTTGCTGAGGCTCGACAAGCCCTGATCGGCAAGACCCCAACCCGCGCGACCGGCCGGTCCGGCCAGCCGACGTAGTTTCGGCCGCCGGAACTTCACCAGCTCACTCTAGAGTGCGCGTGGCGGATGGCGGAGGACGCCCAGGAGGAAACGCGGGATCCCCAGCACGTAACGCTTCCAGAGCCGGCGCGGCTCCTTGTACAGCCGGTAGCTCCACTCCAGCCCGGCGCGCTGCATCCAGTACGGCGCGCGGTCCAGCCGGCCGGTATGGAAGTCGAACGCCGCTCCGACCCCGATCAGGATCGTCGCGTTCAGCCGGTCGCGGTGGTCGGCCATCCAGCGCTCCTGCTTCGGCGCACCGAGACCGACCCAGACGATGTCCGGCCGCGCCTCGTTCATCCGGGCGACCGTCTCCGCGTCCTCGGCGTCGGTGAGGGCACGGTACGGCGGGCATTCGACGCCGACGACCTTCAACGCCGGGTGCCGCTCCTGGAACCGCTCGCGCAGCTCGTCCGCCACACCCTCGGCGCCGCCGTAGAAGTACTGCGTCCAGCCGCGCTCCGCCGCCTCGGCCAGCACCCGCTCGAGCAGATCAGGTCCCGCGACCCGGTCCATCTCCTCGAACCCGGCACGCTGACCGGCCCACACCAGCGGCATCCCGTCCGGAACGGTCAGACCCGACGTGTTGTACACATCGGTCAGCCGCTCGTCGGCGCGCGCGTGCAGCAACGCGTTCATGTCCGTGACGCACACCAGTTGCCGCGCACCCCGCTCGATCCAGCCCGCGAAGGTGCCGACCGTGTGGTCGAGGTTCGTCACGCTGACATGGATGCCGAGCACATCGACGCGGGCGGCGGTGGTGGGTTCGGCCTGGAGGTCGGTCATGAGTCCTCCCCCTTCAGTGCGGCGAGATCGGCGTCGACCATGATGCGTACGAGTTCGGGCACATGCACCTGCGCCTTCCAGCCGAGCTCGACGGCGGCCTTGGACGCGTCCCCGATCAGCGAGTCGACCTCGGTAGGACGCTCGTACCGCTGGTCGTAATCGACGTACTTCTCCCAATCGAGCCCGACATGCGCGAAGGAGAGCTGGACGAAGTCGCGGACCGAGTACGACGTACCGGTCGCGATCACGTAGTCGGCGGGAGCGTCGTGCTGCAGCATCCGCCACATGCCCTCGACGTACTCCGGGGCGTAACCCCAGTCCCGGCAGGCGTCCAGATTGCCCAGGTACAGGCGATCCTGGCGACCGGTCTTGATCGCCGCGACCGCCCGAGTGATCTTCCGCGTCACGAACGTCTCGCCGCGCCGCGGCGACTCGTGGTTGAACAGGATCCCGTTCACCGCGAACATGTCGTACGCCTCGCGGTAGTTCCGGGTCATCCAGTAGCCGTAGAGCTTCGCGGCGCCGTACGGCGATCGCGGGTGGAACGCGGTGTCCTCGTTCTGCGGGGGCGGGGTCGCGCCGAACATCTCCGACGACGACGCCTGGTAGAACCGGCAGTCCAGCCCGATCATCCGGATCGCCTCGAGCAGCCGCGTCGTCCCCATGCCGGTGGTGTCACCGGTGTACTCCGGCTCGTCGAAACTGACCCGCACATGCGACTGCGCGGCCAGGTGGTAGACCTCGGACGGCTGGATCGACGCGAGCAGCGTGACGAGTCGCGAACCGTCGGTCAGGTCGCCGTAGTGCAGGAACAGCCGCTTGTCCTGCGCGTGCGGGTCCTCGTACAGATGGTCGATCCGCTTGGTGTTGAAGGTGCTGGCGCGACGGATCAGGCCGTGCACCTCGTACCCCTTGGACAGCAGCAACTCGGCCAGGTACGACCCGTCCTGGCCGGTGATGCCGGTGATGAATGCTTTCTTCATGTGGCGTTCTCCACGTACCAGCGGTAGGTGGCGGCCACACCGTCTTCGAGGGAAATAGAAGGCTTCCAGCCGAGCGCCTGCAGCCTGCTCACGTCGAGCAGCTTGCGCGGAGTGCCGTCCGGCTTGGACAGATCGTTGCTCAGGACACCGGTGTAGCCGACCGTGCGGGCGACCAGTTCGGCCAGCTCGCGGATCGTCACGTCGGCGCCGACCCCGACGTTGATCGGCTCCGGCGCGTCGTACTGCTCCAGTAGGTGCAGGCACGCGTCGGCGAGATCGTCCACGTGCAGGAACTCGCGGCGCGGCGTACCGCTCCCCCACAACACGACCTCCGGCGCCTGGGCCTCGCGCGCCTCGTGGAACCGCCGGATCAACGCCGGCAGCACATGCGACGACGTCGGGTCGAAGTTGTCGTTCGGGCCGTACAGGTTGGTCGGCATCGCGGAGATCCAGCGCAGGCCGTACTGCCGGCGGACCGCCTGCACCTGCATGATGCCCGCGATCTTGGCGATCGCGTACGCGTCGTTGGTCGGCTCCAGCTCGCCGGTCAGCAGGCTCGACTCGCGGATCGGCTGCTCGGCGTACTTCGGGTAGATGCACGACGACCCGAGGAACAGCAGCCGCGGCGTCCGCACCTCCAGGGCCGCGTCCATCAGGTTCACCTGGATGCGCAGGTTGTCGCTGAGGAACTCGGTCGGGTGGTCGCGGTTCGCGAGGATGCCGCCGACCCGCGCCGCGGCGTCGATCACGACCGCCGGCCGGTGCTCGCGCAGGAACTCGAACGTCGCGGCGCGGTCCCGCAGATCCAGCTCGGACGACGAGGCGCCGATCAGATGCGTGTACCCGGCCGCGTCCAGCCGGCGCCACAGGGCCGAGCCGACCAGGCCGCGGTGCCCCGCGACGTACACCGGTGCATGAAGATCCATTCAGTACGCTCCCGCGCCGTAGAACACCGCGCGCACGGTCTTCCAGAGAATCAGCAGATCAAGGGTCATCGACCAGTTGTCGACGTACCGCAGGTCGAGACGGACCGACTCGTCCCAGGACAGGTCGCTGCGGCCGCTGACCTGCCACAGGCCCGTCATCCCGGGCTTCACCAGCATCCGCCGCGAGTCGTCGGCGGCGTACAGCGCGACTTCCTCGGCCAGCGGCGGCCGCGGGCCGACCAGCGACATGTCGCCGCGCAGCACGTTGAACAGTTGCGGCAGCTCGTCGAGCGAGAACCGGCGGATCCAGCGGCCGAGCGGAGTCATCCGCGGGTCGTTGCGCATCTTGAAGATCACGCCGTTGCCGTCGCTCAACGCGTACAGGTCGCTGAGCCGCTCCTCCGCGTCGACGTACATGCTGCGGAACTTGAGCATCTGGAACTCGGCGCCCGCGCGGCCGACCCGCTGCTGCCGGAACAGCACCGGACCGGAGCTGGACAGCTTCACCGCCAGCGCCAGGCCGATCAGCACCGGCGAGAGGACGGCAACGATGCCGAGGGCAACGATCCGGTCGAAGACCGCCTTCATCAGGTGCGGTCCGCCGCTGACCGACGGCCGCTCCAGATGCAGCAGGGACAGGCCGGCCACCGGCCGGACCGAGATCCGCGGACCGGCCACCTCGATGATGCCCGGGGAGACGATCAGCTCGATGCCGCGCTGTTCCAGCGCCCAGGACAGCCGGCGCAGCGACTGGCCGGCCAGCTCCGGGTCGGTCGCGATCGCGACCACCTCGACCGCGTGCCGGTCGGCGGCGGCCAGGATGTCCGGTTCGTCGAGCTCTTCGGGGTGCAGGGGTCCGTCGCCGTCCTCGCGCGGGCGGCAGGTCGCGACGACCCGGAACCCGTCGGTCGGGCGGCTCTCCAAGTGCTCACAAAGTGTCGCGGCCGGGCCACTGCGCCCGACCACGAGAACCCTGTGCATACAGCGGCCTCTGACCCGGTGCCGGTGCAGGTCCTTCCGCAACGCGTACCGCAGCAGCAGCGCGGCCACCACCATCACCGGGATCGCCAGCACCACAAAGCCCCGGGCGATCTCGGCCTTGGTCACGTACGACGTCATCGCGACCGCCGCGGTGAGTCCGACGCCTGCCCGCAGCAGCGACCGGAACTCGTCCGGCCCGGCCCCGTAGAACCGCGAGTCGTACCCCTTCGACAACCCGACCGCGGCCACCCAGGCGAGCGGCAGCACGCTGCTCACCACGAGGTAGCTGGGGCCGACGTGGTAACCGAACCGGGTCAGCAGAGCGATCGAGACACCGAGCATCGCGGCGAGCAGGTCGCCGCCGACAGCGGCCCAGCGGTACACGCCGACCCAGCGCGGCTCGGTCGAACGCGACGGCAGCGGAACGATCGCCGGAACCTCGTGCGGGACGACCCAGAGCGGCCGACGGCTGTCCACAGCGTCCGGCGCTTCTGCTCCGCTCACAGCGGCCTCTCGTTCCCTCCCGCAACGGCGCGGTCACTTACAGTGTCCGCCGCAGTCTGCAGTGTGTCCTTGTTAACCCGCGCGTCGACGTCGGGTCACCGAACATTACTACGCGCGCAGGTCCGCGGCGCGACCCACCCAACCGCCGGTGGAGAACTTGACGAGATCCTTATGTGACCCACAAACGACGCGGCTTGCCCTATCCTGAGCCGAGGGGAAATCGCTTGAAGTCTTTTATGGTGCTGTGCGACCTGGGGGGCCTGTCGCCTTGGAGAGTTCAGAGGGGGAAGAGGTCGTCGCCGACCTCTGCATCGTCGGTGCGGGACCCGCGGGGATCAGTATTGCAAGGGAACTGGCCGGCAGTGGAATCCGGGTCTGCCTGCTGGAGAGCGGGGGGCCGAACGTCGAGCGCCGCGCGCAATGGCCGAGCAGAGGCGAGATCGACGGCTATCCACTGCACCTGCTGGAGGAATCGAGGGTGCGGGCCTTCGGCGGAACGCTGCGGCATCCGCACCTCCTGGACGGCGGGTGGGCAGCTCGTCCGCTGGACCCGATCGACTTCGAGAGCCGGCCGGAGCGGCCGGAGTCCGGGTGGCCGTTCGATCGCGATCATCTGATTCCGTACTACGTCCGCGCCCAGCATGCCTGCGGACTGGCTCCTTACGATCTGGTCAACGGAGACCCCACCGCGGACGGCCGGCCCGCGCCGCCGGTTCAGGACATCGAACTCGAGAGCACGCTGTTCCAGTTCAGCGCAGCGGACTTTCAGGACGCCCTCCCACTGCTCACGAACTCGCCCAACGTGCACGTACTGCTGCGTTGCCGCGTCGCCGGCATCACGACCGATCCATCCGGTCGGCGCGTCGAATCGGTCACCGCCGTACGCGAAGACCGTAGCCGGGTGGTCGTGCGGCCCCGCTTGGTCGTGCTCGCCACGGGAGGGATCGAGAACGCCAGGCTGCTGCTGACCGCCGGCAGCGGCCACGGGCTGGGCAACGAGCACGATCTTGTCGGGCGTTACTTCGGCGAGCGAATGGCGCTGCCTGTCGGGCACGTCGTCCTGTCCGGTTCGAGGACGTTGGACGACGCGGCGTTCTTCTTCCGCCGCAACGACGCCACCGGTGCCCTCCGGATCGCCGAACGGATCCAGCGTGACAAGAACCTGCTGAACTGCGCCTTCTATCTCGTCCCTCGTCCGGCCGCGGCCGCGACACCCGCGATCCGGTCGCTTTCGACCCTGTACAAGGCGATCGGCAGGCGGCCCAGGGTCGAGGGGGTCGGCACGCACCTTCGCAACCTCGCCGAGGGCCTTCCCGATCTCGCAGACATGGCGCTGAGCTCGGTGGTGTCCCGCCCCCGCACACTGGTACTGCGCGCTCAAGGCGAGCATGCACCGAACAGGGACTCGCGAGTCTCACTCGGGTCTCGCCGCGACGACCTGGGAGTCCCGGTCGCACGGGTGACGTGGCGGCCGACGGCTCAGGACCAGGAATCCATCCGGACCTCGACCGGTATCCTCGACGCCGTCTTCCGGACCAGCGGATTCGGATACGTCAAGACCATGTTCGACGACGTTCCCGCGACACTTGTCGAAGGCAGCCATCATCACATGGGCACCACGCGGATGAACGTCGATCCGCAAAAGGGCGTGGTAGACGCCGACTCACGCGTGCACTCCGTGGCGAACCTCTACGTCGCCGGATCGTCGGTCTTCCCCACGTACGGTGCGTCCAATCCGACCCTGACGATCGTGGCGCTGTCTCTGCGTCTCGCCGACCATCTCCGCCGGGTACTCACGCACGGCATAGACTGACTCGTGGGGGTGGGGAATGTTCTCGGCCGGCAATCCACGAGCGGTCCGGGCGCGTACGGCCGCAGTGCCCGCACTCACAGCGACTCTGCGGTTTTCGGCCGCCATCGGGGCACTGCTTCTCGTCGTACCGGCACTGGTGTTCGCCGGCGACACCGGCCCTGGCCGGATCGACCGCTGGGTGCAGCAGCTGGTCGACGGTTCAGCCGCCGGTGGGTGGGATCTGGCCCATCGCGTGGACTGGCTCGGCGAGCCTGTCGGGCGGACAGTGATGGTCCTCGCAGTAGCCGCACTCTGCTTGGTCGCCAAGCGTCCTGCGCTGGCCGCCACGGCCGTGGTGGGCATCGGCGCCATCAGCGTGCTGACCACAGTCCTCAAGCCGATCGTGGATCGGCGCATTCACGACGGCTTCCTGTCGTATCCCAGCGGCCACGCCGCGGTGGTCACGGCAGCCGCGATGGTCGTGGGTCTGCTGCTGGCCGATCTGCTGCACGCCGGCGCGGTCACGGGAACGGCGATCGTGCTGGCCACCGTCGTCCTGGGCGGTGGGCTGACGGTCTGGGCGCAGATCGCGCTGACAGCCCACTACCCGACGGACGCTCTTGGCGGTTTCGGCTGTGCGCTGCTCGTGGTACCGCTGACAGCCGCAGCGATCGACCACCTGGTCAGGCTCAGAACGGTCCGGCCTACACGTAACGGCGGAACACCGGCTTGACGGGTCGTCCGCCGGTCCACCCCCTCGGGTCTCCGTCGTCGAGCGCCTTGCGGTACGTCGCGCACGCCGCGGCCACCACCTCGACCGTTCGCGAGATGTCCTCGTCGGTCAGGGCGCTGCTCACCACGAACGACGGTCCGATCACTCCACCGAGCAGCAGTTCACGCAGGAACAACGTGCGGTAGCTCTGCGAGGGCTGCAGGTTCTCGTCGAGCGTCGCGAACACCAGATTGCTGGCCCGGCCGCGGACCACGACATGGTCCTGGACGCCCGCCGCGGCCGCCACCTCGCGGACACCGGCCGAGAGCTTCTCCCCGAGATCGTGCAACCGGCCCGCGATTCCCTCCTCCGCGTAGACATCCATCACCGCGATGGCCGCGGCGAGCGCGTGGGTCTCGGCACCGTGCGTCGTGGACAGCAGGAAGACCCGTTCGTGGGTGTCCCGCAGACCCCCGCGTTCCATGAGTTCGCGGCGCCCTGCCAAAGCGGACACGGCGAACCCGTTGCCGAGTGCCTTGCCGAAGGTGGACAGGTCCGGCGTCACGCCGTACAAGCCTTGCGCGCCGGAGGCCGAGAAGCGGAAGCCGGTGATCATCTCGTCGAAGATCAGCAGCGCGCCGTAGCGGTGGGCAAGGTCGCGCAGGCCTTCGAGGTAGCCGGCCGGCGGATCGTGCTGGGTCGCGGCCTCGAGGATCAGGCACGCGATCTCGCCTTCGTGGCGGATCAGCAGTTCTTCGGTCGCGGCCAGATCGCCGTACGGGAACGCGACGGTCAGATCGCTGATCTGGTCGGGGATGCCCGCGGACATCGCGGTGCGGCTGATGAACCAGTCGTCGACCGAGAAGAACGCGTGGTCCGAGCAGATCGCGACCAGCGGGCGGCCGGTGACCGCGCGGGCCAGCCTGACCGCGGCAGTGGTCGCGTCCGAGCCGTTCTTGGCGAACTTCACCATCTCGGCGGTCGGCACCGCGGCGAGGAAACGCTCGGCCGCCTCCAGTTCGACGATACTCGGGCGGACGAAGTTGCTGCCGCGGTCGAGCTCGCGCCGGACCGCCTCGACGACCCTCGGGTGAGCGTGGCCGAGACTGACCGACCGGAGCCCGGAGCCGTACTCGATGTACTCGTTGCCGTCGACGTCCCAGACGTGTGCGCCCGCACCGTGCGAGATCACCGGCGCCATCTCGAACGGATACTGGTCGTCGCCCTTGGCGTAGGTGTGGGCGCCGCCGGGGATCAGATCGTGCAGCCGCTTGTTCGCCGCGACGGACTTCTCGAACGACTTCTCCTTCGGGTTGCTCATGACAACCTCGCAGTAGCCAGCGCCAGTGACGGTGCGGCCTTGTCCCGGTCGGACATCAGCGTGACCGGGAGCGGCCAGGGGATGTCCAGGTCCAGGTCGTCGTACCTGATCGACACGTCCTCGGCCGGGTCGTGGGCGCGGTCGATCCGGTACGACACGTCGGCCGGCTCGGTCAAGGCCTGGAAACCGTGCGCGCAACCGGCCGGCACATAGACCGTCACCTGGTTGTCGCCGGTCAGGTCGAAGACCTCGCGATTGCGGTACGTCGGTGAGCCCGGGCGCAGGTCGACGACCACATCGAACACCGCGCCGTACGAGCACCTGACGAGCTTGGCCTCGCCCGCTCCGGACCGGACGTGCATCCCGCGGACGACCCCGCGCCGGGAGCGCGAGATACTGTCCTGCACGAACCCGTCCGGGTCGAGCCCGGCGGCTGCCACCGCGTCGCGGTCGAACGTGCGCGAGAAGAACCCGCGCTCATCGATATGGGGCGTCGGCCGGAACAGCAGGGCCCCGGAGATCGCCGGCACTTCGATCACATCCATCGCTACTCCCCCTGATCAAGCGCGACGCGGGACGAGGTCTCCGCCCCGAACAACGCCGCGGACAGTACGTCGTACTGCTGGCCGAGCGACTCGAGATACTCGGCGTTCTTCGCCCGCAGGGCAGGCACCACGCTCGAGGCGCGAGTCTCGAGCGCGCGGAACTGGTCGATCAGCCGCTGTACGTCGAGATCCTGGATCGGCTGCCGGAACTCGGCCAGCCGCATCTGTTCCATCAAGGCGTCGCTCTTGGTCCCGTAGCTGATCGAGATGGTCGGCTTGGACAGTTTCAGCGCGGACACCACGTTGTGGTACCTCGACGCGACGACCACGTCGACCCCGGCCAGCTGGGTCATCAGTTCGCCGAGCGATTCGGCCGGCTCGCTGATCAGTTGCTTCCCGGCGGACTCCGGCCGGGTCCGCCGCAGGTCGTCGGACACTGCCTCGACGACCGACAGGTCGGACGGATCGCCGGTCACGAGCCGGATCCGGTAGCCGGCGTCGACGAGCCAGCGGGCGAACTCGACGATCCTCGCGGTGTACGTCGCGTAGATCTCGTCGGCCCGGTCCCGGTCCGCGTTCGTACCGCGGTAAGCCATCACTCCCAGGCCCACGGTCCGATGCCGGTCCTCGACGGGAACGGGCGCGGGCGCGGGCAGTGCGAAGGCCAGGTCCGGACGGACCTCGTCGCGGCTGGTGTCGACGCCCATCTGCCGCATCGCGTCCCTGGAGTACACATCCCGGTACGAGCGGTACGTCGCGAGCCGCGCGGCCCCGGTGAACAACCATCGCAGCGTTCGCTCACGGGCGATGTTCGCGCCCACGTTGACGAACGCGGTCTTCGCACCGGTCATCCTGGCCGACAGCGACATCAGGAACAGCGCGTACGGGAAGCCCCACGGGCGCAGCTCGAGCGTTGTCTCGAAAACCCCCATGCCCGGCACGATCACCACGTCGTACCCGCGGACCACCCGCGGCATTCGCACCAGGTCGGCCACCTTGCCGAACATCTTGCGCGCGACGTCGTCCGCCCTGGTCCGTCCGGGTCCGTGCTCCTGGTACCAGGTCATCGCGACCGCGGGGATGCCGTACTGCCGCTCGAACTCATCCGGTCCGGCGCAGATACAGCTGATCTCCGCCTCCGGATGCCTGGTCCCGACAAAGGCCAGCAGCGCGTCGAGCGACCCGTGGTTGCCGAGGTTGCCGGATCCCAGCAGGCCGAAGAAGGCAACGCGTGCCGGTGTGCCTGGAGAACTCATGTCTGCGAGACCTCCCCGTGCCCGACGACGCCCGAGCTCTCCGGGATCCTGGTCGGCGGTGTGGCCGGCTTGCTGTCCTCGATGCGGCCCGTCGAACGGCGGACCGCACGGCTGGCCATCCAGCGAGCCAGGTGGCCGTAGCACTCGCGGCGATCGGCCGACGAGAGCGGCGCCCGGCGGATGCCGCCGACGAAACCGTTCACGTATTCGCCGACCAGGCGGACCGTCGGGTGCCGCAGGCGGCTCGCCCGGCGGGGCTCCATGTTCGCGGAGCGGGAGCGGATCGTCGGCTTCGCCCGCTCGGCACGGTCGGGATGGTCCCGGCGGAAGAACAGCAACTCCGGCACCTGATGGAACCGGCCGTACAGGGCCAACTCGGCCATGATCGTGCGATCGGAGTGGTGGTAGCTGCCGTTCAGCGGCGTCCGGCGGAGGATGTCGGACCGCATCACCCCGTAGAAGTCGTCACCGCCGACGTCGAACAGCAAGCTGCGGAACCGGTCCGGAGCATGCGGGTTGGCGGTGTCGAGCGGATAGTCGACCTCGAGCACGATGTCGCCGTTGCCGTCGATGATCGCCTGATAGGCATGCGCGAGCACCAGGTGCGGATCGTCGTCGAGTGCTTCGATGCACCGTCCCAGCAGATCCTTGCCGTACAGGTCGTCGTACGACGCCCACTTGAACAGCTCGGTGCCGGACTGCTCGAAACACCAGTTGTGGTTCGGCGTGGCACCGATGTTCACCGGCTGGCGGTGGTAGCTGATCCGCGGGTCGCCGGCCACGTACTCCCGGCAGATCTCCTCGGTGCTGTCGGTCGAGGCGTTGTCGGAGATGATCAGCCGGTAGTCGCCGTAGCTCTGTCCCAGCAGCGCGTTCAGTGACTCGGCCAGGTATCTCTCGCCGTTGTAGACCGGGAGGCCGATGGTCAGCCGCGGTACCGCGTTCATGTGTTCCTCATTTCAGGTGTCTCCTGCACGGAGTCGAGCTCCGATTCCAACTGGACGCGCTCGCGGATTCCGGCGCGCAGCGTGACCCACCAGACGAACCCGGCGCAGAAAGTGGCGCAGGCCGCGCCCCAGGACGACCCGAGCGCACCGCCGATCGCGCCGCCGCTGACACCACCGACCAGGTAGAACGCCGACGCGCAGAGTTGGGCCTTCAGGCTGCGCCGGGCGATGCCCAGCGCGCGCAGACCTGCTGCCGCGCCGGTATTGAAGCCCGCGAACGTCACCGACAGGGTTGCCGGAAGCACCAAGGCCGCAGCGGTCAGCCAGACCTCACCCAGCAGCGCGCGCCCCCAGCTGTCCGGCAGCGCGACCAGCAGCAACAGTCCCCAGGCGAGCGCGGCGACCGCCTGCGCGCCGCCGAGCAGCAGGCAGAAGACCCACAGTCTCGGCGCCGCTCGCCGCAGGACACGGGCTGCTTCCGGCACCGCGACCAGGCCGATTCCGGACAACACGATGAAGAACGGCCCGAGGAGCATCTCCGCACCGCGGACGGTGCCGACAGCGGCGACACCCGCGAATGCTCCGAGACCGTACATCCGGAGCTGGTAGGCGCCGCTCAAGGTGACGTTCTCGGTCAGATACCGCAGGCTGAGGTCGCGGTGGTCACGCAGCCAGTGCCGCGCCCGCGTCACCCGGGGCAGGACACCGGCCTGCACGCCGCTCACCAGCGCGGCGAAGACTCCGGCGCCGCCCCAGGCGAGAACGAAGCTGGTCACACTGGCATCTTGTGACGCGAGGTACAGCAACGGAACGAGCGCCAGTGCCCAGGTCATGTCACTGACGAACGCCTTGCCGCCGTGCCCGGCCGCGAAGAATGCGAACCGCCAACTGTCCTGCAGCATCAGGCCGGGTAGCACGATCCCCAGAGCGACGAAGGCGGCTCCGATCCGGCCGCCGACTACCGCGCCGATGCCGGCCGAGATCGCGCCGGTCGTGAGCCCGACCACGATCGCCATCCCCGACGAACTCGCGACCGCCGTCCGCCAGGCCGGCCGATCGACACCGCTGAACCGCACGGCGAGCGGATCGGTCGCAAGGCCGCGCGAGATGTTGACCACCACGCCGTACGTCACCCACGCCAGGCTGAACGCGCCGAACTCGAGCGCGCCCAGCGATCGGGCGACGACGATGCCCACGACAAAGCTGACCAGGCTGGTCACTGCCTGGTCAGCCAGTCCCCAGGTGAGCCGGCGCAGGACGCCACGCATGGTCAGCGGCCCCTTTCGTGCGGCTCCGGGAGAGGGACGAGGTACGTCGTACCCCACCCGCCGTCGGCCTCCAGCTGGGCGATGATCTCGTCCGCGATGTCCCACGTGAGGACGAGGACGACGTCCGGCCGCGCGGCCTTCAGGTCCTCGACCGGACGGATCGGCACCATGCAGCCACCGGGGATCCGGCGGCCGTGCTTACCGGGCGCGAGGTCGACCGTGAACGGCAGCAGGTCCGTCGTCACCTTGCTGAGGTCAAGGAGCACCGGCGCCTTGGAAGGAGCGCCGTACCCGACGACGGTGCGTCCGGCCGCCTTGTGCCGGGCCAGCTCGTCGTGCAGGGCGCCGGCCGCGTGCCACGCGGCCTCCTGCAGGCTGCCGAGCTGTACCTCGTCGGCGATGCCCGCGGCGTCCTCGTCCTCCAGCACCACGTCGACCGACGCGTCCGGTTTCGCATCGGCCGTGTGCCGGAGCATCACCATCAGGCTGCCGCCGAACATGTCGACCTGCTTGACCGACTCGACCGCCAGACCATGCAGGGCGACGAGGTTCCGCAGTGCACGCAGCGAGACGTAGGCCCAGTGCCCGTGGCGGATCGTGTCGAACTGGTTCCCGATGAACAACGGCAACAGGTGGTGGAACTCCATCACCAGCAGGCCGCCCGGTGCCAGCCGTTGCGCCCGCAGCCTCAGCGAGTCGCCGTACTGCGGCTCGTGCACGATCCCGTGCACATCGATCACCAGATCCGCCCGCTCACCGTTCCCGACGGGCCTGCAGCCCGCGGCGGACAGGTGCTCGAGCCACGAGCCGCCATGGGGGCTCGTGAACTCGAACACGGTTCCGTTGCTCAGTTCCGGATGCTCGCTGAGGATCTCCTTGACCGACTCCTCCGCGTGCGCCCGGCTGGTCGCCGACTCGACCGCCAACGGCTCCTCGGCGATCTGCGCCGCGACCGGACCGAGCTGGACCAAGGTGCAGACCCGGCACAGCCACAGCGCAAGCGGCCAACGCGGGTCCGGACCGGGTGTGTCCGCGAGCGGGAACAGGTCGGCGCACGGCTGCGGCCCCAGATCGACCACCGGTACGACGTTCTCCGCCGCGCATCCCCGACACTTGAAGCTCACTTCTGCTTTTGAATTCAACAGAGTCCCCTGATTCACCATGTCAGCGTGGCCTTGGCCGTCGTGAACGCCTCGGCGTACGGCGCTCGGCACTCCATCCCGCGCAGCCGGGCCAGTCCGGCGAACACCTCTTCGTCGAACCAGTCGTGCGGGACCTGGGACGGGTACGCCTTGTGCAGCAGCGCCACCTTCTCGCGCAGCTGTTCCTCGGTGAGTTCGACGTACAGCCACGGCCGGCTGAGGTCGCCGTCCCACTTGGGGATCTCGTAGTGCAGCACCAGATGGTTGCGCCACACCGTCGGCGCCAGTTCCGCGATCAGCCGGTGGTCCTGGTGCGCGTCGTGCTTACTCGGCGCCAGCACCAGGTCGGGGCGCCTGCTCCCCCGAGCCGTTGCCTCGAGCAACTCCTTGGTCTCGTTCCAGTACGCCGGCAGCCGCCCGTCCGGGAGCTCGGCCGACGTCACGGTCACCTCGCACTCCGGCAGGAACAGCTCCGCCGCGCGGCGGGCCTCCTCCAGGCGCACCGGCGTACCGGTCGCGATCACGAACTCGGCGGTCAGCTCCGGCACCGACTCGGCCAGCTTCAGCAGCGTGCCGCCGCAGCCGATCTCGATGTCGTCCGGATGCGCGCCGAGGGCAACCAGGTGGACCGGCCCGTCGATCAGGCCGAGCTGGAACGGGAGCATCAGATCGCCACCACTACCGGCCCGTCGGCCGACACATCCGGCGTCCTGTCGAGGATCCGGCCGTTGGACCCGCGGGCCTCGTGGCTCCACAACGCCCACGGCTTCTTGCCGGACCGGTACAGCTCCTCGAGCTGGCTGCGTTCCTTCAGCGTGTCCATCGGCGCCCAGAACCCGTGGTGCGGGATCGCCTCCAGCTTGCGCATCGCGGACAGCCGCGGGAACGCGTCGCCGACCAGGTCCTCGTCCTCGTGCAGGACGTCGAAGATCTCCTTCTTGATCACGAAGTACCCACCGTTGATCCAGACGTTCAGATCGGCGGCCGAGCGCAGCCCGGTGATCCGCGACTCGTTGTCGAACTCGACCACGTGGAACGACGCCTGCGGCGGCACCGCGAGCAGGCTCGCCGTGATGTCACTGGTCATCACGTGGTCGACGATCTTGTCCATCGGCGCGTCGGTCAGCACGTCGCCGTAGTTCGCCAGGAACGCGTCGTCGTCCTCCAGGTACGGGCGGACCCGGCGCAGCCGCTCACCGATGCTGGTGTCGATCCCGGTGTCGACGAAGGTGATCTTCCACTCGCTGATGTCGGAGTCGAGCAGCTCGATGCGCTGCCCCCCTTTCGTCATCACGAAGTCGTTGGAGACCGTCTCCTCGTAGCGCAGGAAGTACTCCTTGACCGCGGACCCCCCGAAGCCCAGGCAGAGGATGAACTCGGTGTGGCCGAAGTGCGCGTAGTAGCGCATCACGTGCCACAGGACCGGCCGGTCGCCGATCGTCATCATCGGTTTCGGTGCGGAGTCCACGCCGCTGCGCATCCGCAGCCCGAACCCCCCGCAGAAGATCACGACCTTCATCTGACTTTCCTTCCCCCCACTGCGTTCAGAGCACTTCGAGCTTCGGAATCGGTACGACGAACTTCGCGCCCCACTCCCGTGCGTAGCCGAGCTGGTGGACGATCTCCGCGCGCAGGTTCCACGGCAGGATCACGATGTAGTCGGGGCGCGTCTCGGCGAGGCGCTCCGGGGCGTGGATCGGGATGTGCGTGCCGGGCAGGAACATCCCGTGCTTGTGCGGGCTGCGGTCGACCGTGTACGGCAGCAGGTCCTCACGGATACCGCAGTGGTTCAGCAGCGTGTTGCCCTTCCCGGGAGCGCCGTACCCGGCGACGAACTTGCCGTCGCGCTGCGCCTGGATCAGGAACTCGAGCAGATCGGACTTGATCTTGAACACCTCGGCCGCGAAACCCAGGTGACCCTCGACGCTGTGCAGGCCGGCGTCCTCCTCGTCCTGCAGCACCTTGCCGACGAGCTCGGTGGGCTCCCCCGCGGTCTCGGCCGGCGTGCTGAAGACCCGGAGCGAGCCGCCGTGGCTCTGCAGCTCCTGGACGTCGACCACCTTCAGGCCGGCCCGGGCGAGAGCGTCGGCCGCGGTCTTGAGGCTCAGGTACGAGTAGTGCTCGTGGTAGATCGTGTCGTACTGCCGGTTCTCGATCAGCCGGAGCAGATGCGGGAACTCCAGCGACACCAGACCGTCGTCCTTTACCAGCGCCCGCAGGCCCTTGGCGAAGTCGACGATGTCCGGGACGTGCGCGAACACGTTGTTGCCGACGACAAGGTCCGCCTGGCCGTGCCGGGACGCCGCGTCCTTGCCGGTGCCCTCCCCGAGGAAGTAGCTCTCGGTGCGGATGCCCTTCTCGTTGGCGATCTTCGCGATGTTCGCGGCCGGCTCGATCCCCAGCACCGGGATGCCTTCGGCAACGGCGTGCTGCAGCAGATAGCCGTCGTTGCTGGCCGCCTCGACGATCAGGCTGTTCTCGTTCAGGTTCAGTCGCTCCTGCATGTCGACGACGAACCGGCGGGCGTGCTCCACCCAGCTGGTCGAGTACGACGAGAAGTACAGGTAGTCGCTGAAGACGTCGTCGGCGGCGACGTACGCCGGGAGCTGGACCAGCAGGCAGTTGTCGCAGATCCGCACGTTCAGCGGGTAGAACGTCTCACCGCTGTCGATCTGGTCGGCGCGCAGGAAGCTCTCGCACGGCGGCGACATGCCGAGATCGACGAACGTCCGCGTCAACGGTTCGCCGCACAACCGGCAGGCGGGTGATTCCGGCATCAGTTCATCTCCTTGGGCCCGGGGAACTGCTCGTCGGTCTGCCGGCGCAGCTGGTCGTCGACCAGGCCGGCGCCGAGCAGCTGCTGGATGCGGCGCAGCCGGACGAACTGCGCCGAGTTGAAGTCGTCGAGCGTGAGGCCGTGCCGCCGGTAGGCGTCGTACAGCTCGTCGACGCCCTTGCGGACCGTCCACTCGAGCCTCAGGTCCGGGAACGTGTCGTTGAGCTTGCTGAAGTCGACCTTGTAGTTGCGCAGGTCCGGGCCGGCGCCGTCGGCGATCGACAGGGTCGATCCCGGGACCGCCTCGCGGACCATCTCGGCGATGTCGCGGACCTGGACCACGTCCTCGGAGCGGCCCACGTTGAAGGCCTCGTCGTGGATCGTCTCCCGCGGCGACTCCAGCACCTTCAGGAACGCGCGGCTGATGTCCTCGATGTGCACCAGCGGCCGCCACGGCGTGCCGTCGCTCTCCAGCCGAACCTGGCCGGACGTCAACGCGATGGCTGTCAGATTGTTGACGACGATGTCCAGCCGGAGTCGCGTCGAGGCGCCGTACGCGGTCGCGTTCCGCAGGTACGTCGGGCTGAACGTGTCGTCGGCGAGCTTGGACAGTTCCTGCTCCGCCAGCGCCTTCGTCTCCCCGTACGGCGTGACCGGGAACATCTCGGCGTCCTCGGCGACCGCCTCCGACCCCGCGGCGCCGTAGAGGCTGCAGGAGGACGCGAACAGGAACCGCCCGACACCGGCGTCCTTCGCCGCGCGCGCGAGGTTCAGCGTCCCTTCGAGGTTGACCGAGTACGTCGCGTCGCGGTTGAGGTGCCCCAGCGGGTCGTTCGACAACGCGGCCAGACAGACCACCGCGTCGTACCCCGTCAACTCGCCCGCCGTCACGTCCCGCATGTCACGCGGCGCACGCCCCCCGATCGGCTCCGGCCCGCCCAAGAGGTCGCACCCCTCGTACAGCCCGGTGTCCAGCCCGTCCACCTGATGCCCCGCGGCCCGCAGGAACGGCACCATCACCGCCCCGATATACCCGCGATCCCCGCTGACCAGAACCCTCATCCGACATCCCCTCACCCCAGCAACCCCTGTCGCCCAATACAGAACCGCCGAACCCCCGCCTGATACAGCCAATTTCGAGTCACGATCAGTACCCAGCAGCTGACAACAAGTTCCGGTGGAACTTTCTCGGGGGAGATTTCCGCAGGGGTGTATCAGGGGGGCGGGGCGGGCGCTCTCATGGGCGCTGTGGACGTGGGGGATGCCGCGTCATGAGCCTGTGGGGGGCGTTATGAAAGTTGCCGTATTCGGCTTGGGGTACGTGGGGTCGGTGACGGCAGCGTGTCTGGCCGCTGCCGGGCATGAGGTCTGGGGGGTGGATGTCGACACGGCGAAGGTCGAGCCGATCGCTCAGGGTCACAGCCCGGTCGTCGAGCCGGGGCTGGACGATCTGGTCGCCGCGGGCGCTACGTCGGGACGGTTGCACGCGACCACCGATCCGCGGCTCGCGCTGGAGCGGGCCGATGTCTCGCTGATCTGCGTCGGTACGCCGTCGACCCAGGCGGGCAGTACCGATCTGACCTACATCAAGCGCGCGGTGCGCGACATCGCCGAGGCGGCGCGGGTCGTCGTCCGGCCGGAGTCGGGTTTTCACAGCATCGTCGTTCGCAGCACGGTCCCGCCGGGCACCGTCGACGAGGTGGTCGCCCAGGTGCTGGCCGAGGTACCGCCGCCGGACGGTCTCACGTTCGGTACGGCGATGTGCCCGGAGTTCCTGCGCGAAGGGTCAGGTCTCGCCGACTTCTACGAGCCGCCGTTCGTGGTGGTCGGCACCCGCACCCCGAAGGTCGGTACCGCTCTGACCGACCTGTTCTCGTTCCTCGGTGTCGACGTGCAGATTGTCGACGTTCGGACAGCCGAGGCGCTCAAGTACGCCTGCAACGCGTTCCACGCCACCAAGGTCTCGTTCGCGAACGAGATGGGCCGGATCTTCCGGCACTTCGCCGTGGACTCGCGCGAGGTGATGAAGATCTTCGTGCAGGACACCAGCCTGAACATCTCGCCGTACTACCTGAAGCCCGGTTTCGCGTTCGGCGGCTCGTGCCTGCCGAAGGATCTGCGCTCGGTCCTGCACCTCGCGCGGATCAACGACACCGAGCTCCCGCTGCTGGCCGGCGCGCTGGCCACCAACGAGCGCAGCGTCCGCGACGTCGTGGACCGCGTGATCGCCGGGCCCGGCCGCGAGATCGCGCTGCTCGGCCTGAGCTTCAAGCACGCCACCGACGACCTTCGTGAAAGCCCGAACGTCGAGCTCGCCGAACGGCTGATCGGCAAGGGCTACAACCTGCGGATCTACGACGCGATCGTGAACCCGGGCCGCCTGGTCGGCGCGAACCTGCGGCACGTCACCTCCAAGCTCCCGCACCTCCAGCGGGTTCTCACCGACGATCCCGACGCGGCGCTGGCCGGCGCCGACCTGGCGATCGTCGCGGCGACCGACCGGCCCGCGGTCGAGGCGCTGCTCAGAACACCGCCGGCCCGAACCATCGACCTGAGCGGCCGGCTCGGCGCCGATGTCGAGGCGCTGCCCGGATACGAAGGAGTGGGCTGGTGAGCGGTCCGCGTGTCCTGATCATCATCCAGAACCTCTGGGTGCCGTTCGACCGCCGCGTCTGGCTGGAGTGCCAGGCGCTGGTGGCGGCCGGGTACGACGTCACCGTGGTCTGCCCGAAGGGTCCGGGCGACCCGTCGTACGAGGTCATCGACGGGGTGACCGTGCACAAGTACAAGGCGTACGCGCCGGGCGGCAGCAAGATCAGCTTCGTCTGGGAGTACGCGTACTCGTTCCTCGCCACGCTGCGCCTGGTCTTCCGGGCCCGTAAGGCCGGCAAGTTCAAGGTCCTGCAGGCGTGCAACCCGCCGGACATCTTCTGGCCGATCGCGATGCTGCTGCGCCGCCTCGACGGCACCCGGTTCGTGTTCGACCACCACGATCTCTGCCCGGAGTTGTTCCAGTCCCGGTTCGGTGGCACGAACAGCCTCCCGTACAAGGGATTGCGCTTCCTGGAGCGAATGACGCATCGTAAGGCTGACCACGTCATCTCGACGAACGACTCGTACCGCCGGATCGCGATCACGCGCAGCGGCAAGGCGAATCACGACGTCACCGTGGTCCGTACCGGGCCGGACCCGGACAAGTTGCTCCGCGGCGGAGCGGACGAGTCGCTCCGCCGCGGTCACCGCTATCTCGTCACGTACATCGGCGTGATGGGCCCACAGGACGGTGTCGACATCGTCGTCCGCGCCGCGGATCACATTGTCAACAATCTGCAGCGGACCGATATCGCGTTCACGCTGATGGGCGGCGGCGACTCGTTCGACGACGTGGTCGCGCTGCGGGACGAACTCGGGCTGACCGATTACGTCGAGTTCACCGGCCGGGTGCCGGACGAGACGGTCCGTGCGGTGATGTCGACCGCGGACCTCGGTCTGTCGCCGGACCCGAAGAATCCGCTCAACGACGTGTCGACGATGAACAAGACCATGGAGTACATGGCGTTCGAGCTGCCCGTCGTCGCCTTCGACCTGGTCGAGACCAAGGTCTCCGCCGCCGACGCCGCGGTGTACGTCGAGCCGAACGACGTCGCGCAGTACGGCGAGGCGATCGTCGAACTGCTCGACGACCAGGTCCGCCGCCGCCGGATGGCGAAACTCGGCCGCGACCGCGTCGAGCGGGTGCTCGCGTGGAGGCACCAGCAGAAGGCGTACCTCGAGGTGTACGACCACCTCACCGGTCATGTCAGTCACGTCGGCGCGGTGGCCGGCATCCGCAACGCGACGGGGTCCTGACGGTGTGCGGGATCGCCGGCTGCTACCAGCAGCGCGACGGCTTCGCGCTCGCGGAGACGATGAGTGACCGGATCGCGCACCGCGGCCCGGACGCCGACCGGGTGTACGCGTTCGACGAAGGTGACGTCCGCGCGTTCCTGGCGCATCGCAGATTGTCGATCATCGACCTGTCGTCGGCCGCGGACCAGCCGTTCAGCAAGAACGGTCTGACGATCTGCTACAACGGCGAGCTCTACAACTACAAGGAGCTCCGGACCGAGCTCTCGAAGTCGGGGGTGCGCTTCCGGACCAACGGCGACACCGAGGTCGTGCTGGAGGCCTGGCGGCGCTGGGGTCCGGACGCGCTCAAACGCTTCCGCGGGATGTTCGCGTTCGCGATGCTGGACGAGGACAGCGGCAGCCTGTACCTGGCCCGCGACCCGCTCGGCATCAAGCCGCTGTACTTCCTGCGCCGCGAGGGCGGCGTGATCTTCGCCTCCGAGCTGAAGGCACTGGTCGCCGCGGTCGGTTCCGAGCTGCGCACCGAACCGGGCGCGCTGATCGCGTCGATGCTCTATTACTGGCTGCCCGAACAGCGGTGCGCGATCGACGGCGTCGAGAAGCTGCCGCCGGGTTCGTGGGCCGAGTTCCGGCCGGACGGCGGCAGCCGGCACGAGACGTACTGGCGGGTGACCGACGTCGCCACCGAGGCCGCGGCCGGTCCGCGTGCCGACCTGCGCCAGGTGATCGAGGAGTCCGTCGCCGCGCACCTCGTGGCCGACGTACCGGTGTCGACGTTCCTGAGCGGCGGGCTCGACTCCAGCCTCGTGACCGTGCTGGCGAAGCGGATGGATCCCGGGGTCGACTCGTACACGATCACGTTCCGCGCCGAGGACCAGAAGCTCGAGGCGATGCCGGACGACGCGATCTACGCGCGGAAGCTGGCCCGGCAGTTCGGGATCGACCTGCACGAGATCGAGATCGCGCCCGATGTCGTCGAGCTGCTGCCGCGGATTGTTGACATTCTGGACGAGCCGATCGGCGACCCGGCGGCGATCAACACACTGCTGATGTGCGACACCGCGCGCGACGCGGGTGTCAAGGTCCTGCTGTCCGGGATGGGCGCCGACGAGCTGTTCGGCGGGTACCGCAAGCACCTCGCGTGCGTGATGGGAGCGCAGTACCAGCGGCTCCCCGGCGTACTGCGGAACGGTCTGATCGGCCCGGCCGTACGGCGGCTGCCGGTGACCGTCAGCGGTCGCGGGCTCCGCTACGCGCGCTGGGCCAAGCGCTTCGAGACGTTCGCGAACCTGCCCGAGGAGACGGCGTTCCGGCGCAGCTACACGATGTACGACGCCGACCAGCTCGCGGGCCTGATCAGTCCGGACCTCGACCCGTACGTCGGCAAGCTGCTCGCGGAGCACAGCGACATCTACCACGACACGACGCTCACCGATCACGTGAACCGGATGTGCCTCGCGGACTCGCGGATGTTCCTGCCGGGCCTGAACCTCGCGTACACGGACCGGTCCAGCATGGCGGCGTCGACCGAGGTACGGACGCCGTTCGTGGACCCGATCGTCGCGCGGGCCGCGTTCTCGATCCCCGGCAGCGAGAAGATCCACCGCCGGGTCAGCAAGCTGGCGTTGAAGAAGGCGGCCGAGGCGTGGCTGCCGAAAGAGATCATCTACCGGCCGAAGGCGTCGTTCAGCGCGCCACTGCGCGCGTGGGTGCGGAACGACCTGCGCGAACTGGTCGACGACACGCTGCTGCGCGGCGAGCTGGTCGGGAGCGGGTTCCTGCGGCGGGCCGCCGTCCAGAAGCTCGTCGACGACGAACGCGCCGGCCGCGAGGACTACTCCAAGCAGATCTGGCAGTTGCTGACCCTCGAGACCTGGACCCGGCACATGCGTGACCTGGGCGTCACCATCACTTCGCTCTAAAGGGACGGATATGAAGCAGGTTGCGCAGAACTACAAGTCCGGTGAGCTGGCGGTTCTCGACGTACCGCCGCCGGCCTGTGCGCCGGGCGGCGTGCTGGTTCGTTCGCTCTATTCGCTGATCTCCACCGGCACCGAGCTGATGAAGGTCGGCGAGGCCAAGCTGTCCCTCGTCGGCAAGGCGAAAGCCCGGCCGGACCAGGTGCGAAAGGTGCTGGATTCCGTTGCCCAGCAGGGCGCGCTCAACACCTACAAGAAGGTGATGAACAAGCTCGACTCGTACACGCCGCTCGGCTACTCGCTGTGCGGTGTGGTGGTCGAGGTGGGCGCCGGCGCGGAGGAGTTCAGTGTCGGGCAGCTGGTCGCCGCGGCGGGCAACGAGTTCGCGCTGCACGCGGAGTACAACTGGGTGCCGTTGAACCTGTGCGTGCCGGTGCCGGACGGCGTACCGGCCGAGCAGGCCGCGTTCTCCACCGTCGGTGCGATCGCGATGCAGGGGGTGCGGCAGGCCGAGGTCCAGCTCGGTGACACGGCGGTGGTGATCGGGCTCGGGCTCGTCGGGCAGCTGGTCGTGCGGTTGCTGGTTGCCGCCGGTGTCCGGGTGTTCGGGATCGACACGGTCGAGGACCGGTGCCGGATGGCCGAGAAGGCCGGAGCGTTGCACTGCTCGTCGCCTGATGAGGCAGGGGTCGCGACACTCGAGCGAGCGCTGCTGGACGCGTCGAACGGTCTGGGCGCCGACCACATCCTGCTGGCCGCCGGCGGTCACTCGAACGGACCGGTCGAGACGGCCGCCCGTCTGGCCCGCGACCGCGCCCGCGTCGTCGACATCGGCAAGACGAAGCTCGACCTGCCCTGGAACGCGTACTACGACAAGGAGCTCGACGTCCGCTTCTCGCGGTCCTACGGCCCCGGCCGGTACGACGACCGCTACGAGCTCCAGGGCATCGACTACCCGGCCGGCTACGTCCGCTGGACCGAGCGCCGCAACCTGGAGTGCTTCGTCGACCTGATCGCCCGCGAACAGATCGACGTCGGCTCGCTGATCGCCAGCACGTTCCCGATCGCGGACGCCACGGAGGTCTACCAGAAGCTCAGCAGCGGCACGTACCCAGGCGTCGGCTTCCTCTTCGAGTACCCCGACGTACCTCAGGCGGCCGCACCGCCGGCGACAGCCACCGCGGCACGTCCTGCCGCACCCACGAGTGGTGGAGTCCGGCTGGGATTCATCGGAGCCGGGAACTACGCGTCGAGCATGTTGCTGCCGCATCTGCAGAAGAACGAGCAGGCTGTTCTGGGGCGGGTGGCGACCAACAAGTCGTTGTCGGCGGCCAACGCGCAGCGGCGGTTCGGGTTCGAGGCGGTGTCCACCGACGCCGACGAGGTGCTGACCGACGCGAGTCTGGACGCCGTGTTCGTGGTGACCCGGCACAGCTCGCACGCGGAGCTGGCCTGCCGGGCGCTGGAGAGCGGGAAGGCCGTCTTCGTCGAGAAGCCGCTGGCGCTGACCGACGAGGAGCTGGACCGGATCGTCGCCACGGTGGATGCCACCGGCAACGACCGGCTGATGGTCGGGTTCAACCGCCGGTTCGCGCCGCTGCTGACCGACCTGAAGAACCGCTTCGGCGACCCTGGCGGCAGCTTCTCGCTGCGCTACCTGGTGAACGCCGGCAAGCTCGACTCCACCAGCTGGTACCTCGACGCCGGCAAGGAAGGGACCCGGTTCGCCGGCGAGGGCGGTCACTTCATCGACACGCTGACCTGGTGGCTGAACAGCCTCCCGACCGAGGTGTACGCCGTACCCGGGCCGGACACCGGCGACGTCGTCGTCACGCTCCGGTTCGCGAACGGGTCGGTCGGCACGATCAGCTACGTCGGCGGCGGCAACTCACGCTTCCCGAAGGAGACGATCGACATCACCGGGGCCGGCCGCAACGCCCGGTTCGACAACTTCCAGAGCGCGTCGCTGTGGACCGGACGCAAACCGTCCACCCGCAAGTCCCGCAGTACCGACAAGGGCCAGCGCACCGAACTCGAACGCTTCGTCGCCGCGGTGAAGTCCGGTGGCCCGATGCCGATCCCGTTCGACGCGCTGGTCGCCACCACCCGTGCGACGATCGCCGTCGACCGCAGTCTCGCAAGTGGCAAGCCGGAGCAAGTGTGAGCCGCCAGCCCTTGGGCTGGTACGTCCGCCGCCTCCGCCGGATGTCCCCCACAGAACTCATCTGGCGAACCCGCGATGCCGGACGCCGTACTGCCTGGGCCTACCAGCACGTCAGGCCCGGGCAGAACGCGGCGATCCACCTCCCGCTCCGCAAGGACCTGACCTTCGGTACGACGCTGCCGCCCAGAACCGCCTGCGCCGTGGACGACCAAGCACGGAAGGCGGTGATCGAGACCGCCGACGCCATCCTGGCCGGGAACCTCGAGGTCCTCGGCGTCGAGCGCACCGACCTGCGCGCACCGGACTGGTTCCGCGACCCGGCCACGGGCCGCCGGTCCGACCCGGCGCAGTACGTCTTCAAGCTGAACCACCGCAACGAAGAAGCGGTCGGCAACATCAAGCAGGTGTGGGAGCTGTCCCGCCACCACCACCTCACCCAGCTGGCCGCGGCGTGGTACCTGACCCACGACGACCGGTACGCCGAACGCGTCGCCGAGCACCTCAACGACTGGTGGCGGTCGAACCCGTTCCTGTCCGGCGTGCACTGGGCGAGCGGTATCGAGCTCGGCCTGCGCCTGATCAGCTGGACCTGGATCCGCCGGCTGCTCAACGACTGGCCAGAGATCACCGACCTGTTCGAGCACAACGAGCTGGCGCTCCAGCAGATCTACTGGCACCAGCGCTACCTGGCCGCGTTTCGCAGCCACGGCTCGTCGGCCAACAACCACGTGATCGCGGAGGCCGCCGGCCAGCTCGTCGGCGCGTGCGCGTTCCCCTGGTTCACCAAGAGCGCCCACTGGCGTGCCGACGCCGCAGCCTTGCTGGAGAAGGAACTCGACGCCAACACGTTCCCCTCCGGCGTCAACCGTGAGCTGGCCACCGACTACCACCGCTTCGTCTCCGAGCTCGGCCTGTACGCCGCTCTGGAGGCCGACCTCGCAGGCCATCCGCTCAGCCCGCACACGTGGGCCCTGCTGACTCGTACGGTCGACGTGGCCGCGGCGATCGTCGACACGAGCCTGCGCCCGCCACGCCAAGGTGACGACGACGAAGGCATGGCGCTCGTCCTCGACCCACCTGACATCAGCAACTGGTCGGCGTACCTCTCTCTCGGCGCCGCCGTGGTCGGCGCAGCGCCTTGGTGGCCGAGCAGCCCGTCGACGGCGACGTCGGTCATCGTCGGCTCGCTGGTCAACGCGCAGCAGGCAGACCGGCCGGCCAAACGACCGGACCACTTCCGGGACGCGGGTCTGACCATCCTGAGGAGCCGTGACTCAGGTCCGGAGATCTGGTGTCGTGCGGACGCCGGTCCGCACGGTTTCCTCTCTATCGCCGCCCACGCCCACTCGGACGCGCTCTCGCTCGAGGTGCGCGTCGACGGCGTCGACATCCTCGCCGACCCGGGGACGTACTGCTATCACGGCGAAGAGGAGTGGCGGGACTACTTCCGCTCCACCGTCGCCCACAACACCGTCGAGGTAGGGCGCGCCGAGCAGTCCACGTGGGGCGGCTCCTTCCTCTGGCTGCGCGGTGCAACAGGCACGGTACGTCGGCACGACGAGAGCAGCTGGGATGCCGAACACGACGGCTACGCTCCCGTGACGCATCGACGTACCGCCGTACTGGACCACGGCGTGCTGCGCGTGGAGGACCACCTTGACGCCGCGGCCGACGTACGGATCGCCTGGCATCTGGGCCCTGAGGTGTCCGTGGAGCTGGACGGCTCGACCGGACGCCTGGAGTGGCCCACCGGCTCAGCAGTGGTCGAACTGCCGGCCGGACTCGCCTGGACAGCACACCGCGGTAGCGACAGTCCGTTGCTGGGCTGGTACTCACCGCGATTCGGCCACAAGGTCCCCAGCACCACACTGATCGGCGAAGGCGCCCTGGCCCCCGGCTCCCCCGCAACGAGTACTTTCCGCTTCCGCGCCTGAGGTGTATCAGCACCTCGTCCCGCCCCTCTATTACTCGGTACCAAGGACGTTCGCTTTGGAGGGGGCTCTGTGAGCGCACAGCAGTTGGACGTGAAGAAATCTTGGCGCGCGATCCGCAGACATCGGCTGATCGTGGCTTCAGTGGCAGCGCTCGGCCTGCTCGGCGGGATTGCGTACGGCCTCATCGTGCCGGCTATGCACACCGCCACTTCACTCGTCGTTCTGCCACCGCCGCCTGCGACCGATGCCGAGAAGTCCGCCGCGAGCGGCGCCCAGAGCATCGATACCCAGGTCTTCATCGCCGAGAGCGAGCCAGTGCTGAAGAGCGCCGGCCAGAACCTCGATCCGACGCTGACGACCGAACAGGTCCGTGGCCGGGTCAAGGTCACCGCTGTCACCCAGGACGTCATCAAGATCGACGCGAAAGGCCAGACGGCACGGCAGTCGATGCAACTGGCCAACGCTGTCGCCGGGATCTATTTGGTCTACGTGACAAGCGATCAGAACCTGCCTGGTGATCTGGGGAAGAAGACAGGGGCCCGGGTCCTGGAGCAAGCGACCACCGCACGCGGTGGCAACGTCCTCGTCCATCTCGGGATCCTCGGCCTGCTCGGTGCGCTCATCGGCGCCGCAGTCGGCTCGGTCATCGTCCTGGCCAAGGCCCGCGGTGACCGGCGGCTGCGGCTGCGGGACGAGATCGCGGACGCCGTCGGTCTCCCCGTGCTGGCCTCGGTCTCGTCGTACCAGGCCACGGACGTGTCCGACTGGGCCTACCTGCTCGAGCACTACGCGCCGACAGCAGTCGAGGCCTGGAGCCTGCGAAAGACCTTGCACCACCTCGGGCTGGACGTTCGCGGCGGCCCACCGGTCACGCTGACGGTGCTCTCCTTCGCCGGTGACGACAAGGCGCTTCCGCTCGGTCCGCAGTTGGCAGCGCTGGCTACTTCCATCGGGCTTCCCGCCTCGATCGTGGTCGACAGCCATCAGGAGCCGGCCGGCTCCTCCGCACTGACCATCCATCTGGTCGTGGTGGACCGGGACGCACCACATCTGGACGGCAGCGAGCACACCACGAACACCGTCATCGCGCTCTCGTCCGGCGTCGTGACGGCCGAGGAGCTGGCCCGGCTGGCGGTCGCGGCAGCAGCGAGCGGCCGCGAGATCGACGGCCTCGTCGTGACCGATCCGGACCCGACGGACCGCACGATCGGACGGGTCTCGCAATCGACGCGGCGCTCGAACTCGCGGCTTCCCACGCTGCTCACCGGGACGGCGCGGAGGACCAAATGAGCAACCAGCCCTACACCGAACCGGATGTCCGCGAGCCTGTCTGGGCCGATGACGACGGCCTGTTCGACAACGAGAAGTCGGCGGCCTTCCCACCGGACACGCTGGTCACCTTCCGGTTCATCCGTGATGCGCTGCGCAGGCATCTGCGCATCTGGCTGGTCGTCGCCCTCGTCGGTCTGGCCGGCGGCCTGGCGTCGACTGTCGTCGTGCCCGCACCGAGCACGTCGCAGACCCGTCTGCTGCTGACCCATCGCGACGGGGAAGACCCCACGAAGGCGATGGCCACCGACGTCAGCCTCGCCACCACGCACACCGTCGCACAGCGCGTGATCTCGCTGCTGAAGCTGCCGGTGACCCAGGACGATCTGCTCAAGCAGTACACCGCGGCCGCGTCGACCGACCGAGTACTCGAGATCACGGCCAAGGCGAAGACCGACGGCGAGTCGACGAGACTGGCAACGGTCATTGCCCAGGTGTTCCTGATCTACCGCAAGGAGCAGATCGCGCTGCAGGACGCGCCGTTGCAGCGAGACCTGACGTCCGCGCAGAACGATCTGTCCCTCGCCGAGCAGGCGGTTCGTGCCGCCGGAGACGATCCGGACGACATGAAGCGCCCGAACACCGCAGAGGGCGCCCGGCTCAGCGCGGCCCGCGACCGGAACACCTATGTGCGACAGCAGTTGCTCGACCAGCAGGTTCAGGCCGCCCGGATGAACAGCAGCCGGGTTCTCGACGTGGCCGCCCCGGTGCCGGTCTCCGCCAAGCGGACGATCGTGATCAACGGGGGGACCGGACTGATCGCCGGGCTGTTCCTCGGCATCGGGTTCATCATCGTCCGAGCGCTGATCTCGGACCGGCTGTGGAAGCGGCAGGACATCGCCCACGCCCTCGGTACGCGGGTCCGGCTGAGCGTGACCAGGCCGGCGCGCTGGCGGCTGCCCTGGCCGGCTGCCCTCCGCAGGGCGCAGCTGCAGAGCCGGGAGAACCAGTTGATCGTCCAGCATCTCGATCACCGCATCTTCTGGGGCGAGCGCCCGGTCCCGTCCCTCGCGGTGGTCGGCATCGACGACGTCCACACCTGCGCGCTCGCAGTGGCCTCACTCGCGGTGTCGCTGGCAGAGGACGGCAAGAGGGTCCTGGTCGCCGACCTGACCAGCTCCGGCCGGCTGGCGCGGATGCTCGGGGTCAAGACAGCCGGTACGCACGAGTCGCGGTTCACCGAGCCCGGCCGGCGGATCGACGTTCACCTGGCCGACCCGGCCGCCGGTCCCGCAGAAGGAGCCTACCTGCGGCTGGCAGACAACAGCCGGCCGTCCGGCTCCGGCAACGTCGCACTCGACGCGTCCTGGGAAGTCGCCGACGTGGTGCTCAGCATGGCCGATCTGAGCCCCGAGCTCGGCGCGGACCACCTTGCCACGTGGGCGTCGCATGCCGCCGTCCTGGTCACCGCCGGCCGTTCGACCACGACAGCGATCCAGGCCACCGGTGAGATGCTCCGGCTCGCCGGGCTGGAGGTCACCACCGCGATCGTGCTCCGTCCGGACCGCACGGACGAGAGTGTCGGCGTCGCCGAGGCGGAGTCCGGCCGGACCCGCGACGTCGACGTCGAGATGTTCAACCGATGACGATGCTCGCCACGCGGCTCGGACATCAGCTGACCACGCGCCTCGGGCGTCGCCCGACGCGGCGGGTCGTGGCCCCGGACGTCCGCCGTCGCCGGAGGGTGCAGCTGACCTGGGCTCTGCTGGTGCTGAACGTGATGACGTTCTTCCCGGGTGCACCGCACCTGCTGCCGATCCCGGGATCGGTCGGCAAGCTCATCGCCCAGGGAGCGCTGGTAGGCGCTCTGATGATGGTTCTGTCCGTGAACCGGCCGGTCCGTGTCCGCCCCAGCGTGTACATCGCGCTGCTGATGACACTGGCCGTCGAGGCGTTGCTGGCCAGCATCCGGGCGGAGTTCCTGCTGGGCGCGCTGTTCCGCGCCGGCCGGCTCTGTGGGTTCGCGCTGGTGCTGTGGCTGCTGACGCCTTGGTGGACGCGTCGTGACCTGCTGCTGGTCCGTACACACCTGATGGTGCTGTGGGCCATCGTCGGATCGGTCGTCGTCGGTCTGATCGTCGCCCCCGGTCTCGCCATGACCGACGATCGGCTCGGCGGCGCCCTCTGGCCGATCCCGCCGACCCAGGTCGGCCACTACACCGCCGTGGCAATCGGTCTCACCGTCGTGCTGTGGATGTCGGGCCTGCTCCGCCGCAGCGCGGCTCTCACCAGCGTGCTGGTCTGTCTTCCGGTCCTCCTGCTGACCCACACCAGGACCGCCCTGGTCGCGGTGGTCGCCGGTGTGACGATCGCCGGACTCAGCCTGTTCACCGCCCGGACGCGGGTACGCCGGGCGTTCCTGATCGGCCTGGCCGTCTTCACGCTCGGCGCGCTCACACTCAGCTCGGTGGTGACGACCTGGCTGGCTCGCGGCCAGGACCCGGATGAGCTCGGCGCCCTGACCGGACGGAAGGCGGTCTGGGACGCGATCCTGGCCCAGCCGCGCTCCACCTTCGAAACCTTCTTCGGCTTCGGCCTGTCGAACAAGTCGTTCAACGGCCTGCCGATCGACAGCAACTGGCTCGGTACCTACTACGACGTCGGCCTGGTCGGCTGCGCGATCACAGTCCTGCTGCTGGTGTTCGTGCTGACCGCGGCATGGTTCCGGCCTCAAGGGCCGCATCGAGCTCTCGCCCTGTTCCTCGTTGCCTACTGCGTCGTCGCCTCGTTCACCGAGAGCGGACTCAGCGAGGCATCGCCGTACCTGCTGGAACTGACGCTGGCCGCCTCGCTGGTGTATTCCACATCAACACGTGAAGGACCGCGATGAAGATCCTGATGGTGCACAACAGATACCGGTCGACCGCACCCAGCGGCGAGAACCGGGTCGTAGACCAGGAGAGCGAAGCGCTCACCGCGGCGGGTCACTCCGTCCGGCACTTCGAGCGGCACAGCGACGACATCGAGGAATGGCCGGCCCTGAAGAAGGCGGCGCTGCCTGCCCGGGTGATCTGGAGCCGGGGCAGCCGGTACGACCTTGCCCGCGACCTGTTCCGGCGCCGGCCGGACGTGGTCCACATCCACAACACCTTCCCGCTGCTCAGCCCTTCGGTGCTGTACGCGTGCCGGCGGGCCGGCGTGCCGGCCGTCATCACGCTGCACAACTACAAGCTGCTCTGTGCCAGCGGCGACTTCTTCCGCGACGGCAAGGTCTGTCACGACTGCGCCGGCGGCAACCCCGTCAGCGGCGTGGTGCACCGCTGCTACCGCGGGTCAGCGCTCGCGACCGCGACCACGGTGCTGAACACCCGCGGTCATCGGCGCAGCTGGCGCGGCCTCGTGTCGGCGTACATCTTCATCTCCGAGTCGCAGCGCCGGCTGATGGCAGGTATGGACTTCGACCCGGATCGGACGTTCGTCAAGCACAACCTCGTGCCGTACGACGGGCCCTTCGACGGAGCCCGGCAGCGTCAGGTCGCGTACGTCGGCCGGCTCGACACGGCCAAAGGCGCTCCGCTGCTGATGAAGGGCTGGGACGCGTACCGCGCGACCGCGGGGGACGGCGCCCTGCGGCTCGTGATCGCCGGTGGCGGACCGATGCTCGACGAGGTGACCTCCTGGGCCGCCGACCGGCCCTCGGTCGAACTCCGCGGGCTGATGAGCAAACCGGATGTCTTCAAGCTGATCAGCGAGTCCCGCGCGGTGGTGCTGCCATCGGAATGGGAGGAAACGTTCGGTCTCGTCGTGGTCGAGGCGATGGCTGCCGGCGTACCGCCGCTGGCTTCGGGTCACGGATCGTTCCCGAGCCTGATCACCGACGGCGCCGACGGCGCCCTGTTCGAGCCGGGCAACCCGGACGCGCTGGGCAGGCTGCTGCGCGACGTGGACGCCGACCCCGATCGGTACGCCCGGCTCGGCCGGCAGGCCCGCACGACGTACGAGACTCACCACCAGATCGACCGGAACGTCGAGCAACTGCTCGACATCTACCGCTTCGCGGTAGCCAATCCGGCCGTCGCCGACCGCTGAACCCGAGGATCCGATGCCCCCCGAAGGAAACGCCCTGGACACCGGCGCTCCGCCGCCGCCCTCCGCCAGGACCGCGTGGTCCCGCCGGCGGCTGCTGCTCGGCGTTGTCGTGCTGGTCCTCGCCGCGTTGACGGCGGTCGGTGTCTTCGTCCTCGGCGACGACCCGGCGGCGAAGAACGCTCCACCACCGGCGACCGGATCCCCGGCGATCACGAACGCCCCGGTGACCGCGCCGACGGCACCGCCCGCGAGAATCTGCGGGAACACCAAAGTCCTGTTCGGTCCGGCCACCGCGCCGGCCGGCGCGGTCGTGGTCAGGACCACCGACAACGTCAACCAGCTCACCGAGGCGAACCCGCCCGGCACCACCTTCTGGCTGTCTCCCGGCACGCACAGGCTCGGCAGCGGCCCGTTCGCCCAGGTGATCCCGAAGGACGGCAACACGTACGTCGGCGCGCCCGGCGCGATCCTGGACGGCGGCCGGCGGAACCGGTACGCGTTCACCGGATACGCCACGGCGGTGACGCTGAAGAACCTGACCATCCAGAACTTCGGTCCGGTCAGGACGAACAACGACGAGGGCGTGGTGAACCACGACGCCGCCGGCCGCTGGACCCTGACCGGGAACACCATCAAGGACAACGCCGGCGCCGGCGTCATGGTCGGCGACCACAACGTTGTCCGCAGCAACTGTCTGCAGAACAACGGCCAGTACGGCTTCAACGCCTACAACCCGGGCAAGGTGTCCGGGATCACGATCGAGGGCAACGAGATCGCCGGGAACAACACCGACGACTGGGAGCGGCTCAAGGGCGGCTGCGGGTGCACCGGCGGCGGCAAGTTCTGGGAAGTCACCGGGGCGATCGTGCGGAACAACTGGGTCCACGACAACCACAGCGCCGGCCTGTGGGCCGACACCAACAACACCGGGTTCGTGATCGAGGGCAACTACATCTCCGGGAACCTGGCCGAAGGGCTGGTCTACGAGACCAGCTACAACGCCGGCATCCGGGGCAACGCGTTCGTCCGCAACGGGCTCGGCAAGGGTCCGGCCAACGACGGATTCCCGACCCCCGCGCTGTACATCTCCGAGTCGGGCAGCGACCCGCGGGCGCCGGGCGTCTTCAACCAGACCTTCGAGATCAGCAGGAACGTCTTCACCGACAACTGGGCCGGCGTGATCCTGTGGGAGAACGCCGACCGGTTCGCCGGATCGGCGGCCAACACCAGCACCGGCTCGGGCACCCTGGTCAACCCGTCGGTGGTGACCGCCAAGACCTGCAACGCGACCACCATCCGGGACCAGCCGTACCTGAGCGACTGCCGGTGGAAGACCCAGAACGTGCGGGTGCACGACAACGTGTTCAACCTCAACCCGGCCAAGGTGTCCGCGAACTGCGGGTCCAGCTCCGGATGCGGCTACAACGGCCTGTTCTCCAATTGGGGCACGTTCCCGGCCTGGTCGCCGTACCAGAAGGCCACCGTGCAGGACGCGATCACGTTCCACCAGGGCAACCGGTTCTTCAACAACACCTACTCCGGGCCGTGGAACTTCATCGTGCACGAGCAGGGCAACCGGGTGAACTGGGCCTCCTGGCAAGGCGCGCCGTACGGTCAGGATCAAGACAGCGTCGTCAAGGTCCTCGGGGAGCGCTGAGGACGATGATCGGGCCTCCGGAGCGGGTCGCGGGTGAGCAGATCGCGCTGCTCCGGTCGGTCGGGTACGCCGCGTTCGGGCGGCACGAGCGGGACCTCGACGTGCTCGACCTGGTCTTCGACAGCCTCGTCGACCAGCCCGGAGCCGACGACGTACGCCGGCTGCGGTTCGCCGGGCACGGGGTGACGCTGGACGTGGAACGCACCCCACGGACCGTGGAACTGCGGGTCTCCCCGGCCGGTCCGGTCGTGGTCGAGGCCCGCGGCGGCGAGGGACCCGGGGACGCGCAGCTGGTGAGCTTCCTGCTGCGGTGGCCCGGCACCGAACAACGGCCGGTCCGGACCGCCTGGATCATGCTCTGACCAGAAGAGCACGATCGGTCGGCGGCCCGGACCGGGGCCTGCTGCCTCAGGAGGCAAGCAGCAGTCTGAGCTTCTCCAGGCAGCGGCCGCGGATCGGGCCGATGCTGCCGATCGGAATCCCGATCGTCGCGGAGATCTCGGCGTACGGCGCCGGCGGATCGGACATCAGCATGCCGAGCAGCTGCTGCCACCGGTCGGGCAGCTTCTCGAGCGCCCGCCGTACGTCGTCCGCACGTTCGCCGGCGATCAGGTCGGAGTCCAGCTCCGGCTGGTCACCGGCCACGTCCTCGAACGCCGTCGCTTCGTAGGTCAGCAGCACGCGCTTGCGGAACGCCAGCACCCGCAGGCATTCCCGGCGCGTGGTGACGACCAGCCAGGCGCCGACCCGTTCGGGATCGACGCGGTTGATGTGCTCGAGCAACCGCAGCCAGACCATCTGGGAGACGTCAGCGGAGTCGCTGTCGCCCAGCCGGAAGCTGCGGGTTACGGCCCAGACGAGCCGCGCATAATGGTCGACCAGCTGGCTCCAGGCACCCTGGTCCCCCGCCGCGGCCCTGATCACCAGGGTCGCGGCCTCGGACCGGGCGACGGCCGACCTTTCCAGTACTACAGTCACGGATTCCCCCCTCGGGAACACAAACACCGCTCAGAACAACTCAGTACGCGCCGTCGCTCCCCAGCACGGCGCGTGCGGTCTTCCACAGAATCAAAAGGTCCAGTGCGATCGACCAGTTGTCGGCGTACCGCAGGTCGAGCCGCATGGACTCCTCCCAGGTCAGGTCGCTGCGGCCGCTGACCTGCCACAGGCCGGTCAGACCAGGCTTCACCAGCATCCGCCGCGCGTCGTCGATCGCGTACTGCGCGACCTCGGCGGGCAACGGCGGACGCGGGCCGACCAGTGACATGTCCCCCCGGAGCACGTTCACCAGCTGCGGCAGCTCGTCGATCGAGAACCGTCGCAGGTACCGGCCGATCCTGGTCACCCGCGGATCGTCGCGGAGCTTGAACAGGACCTTGTTGCCTTCGTTCAACGCGTGCAGCTCGGCCTTGCGGGCCTCGGCGTCGACCACCATCGTGCGGAACTTCAGCATCTGGAACTGCTCGCCGCCCCGGCCCACCCGGGTCTGCCGGAACAGCACCGGACCGCGGCTGGTGAGCTTCACCAGAACCGCTGTGACCATCAGGAGCGGAGCGACCGCCAGCAACAGCAGGCAGCCGACCACCCGGTCGAAGATGCTCTTCAGCACATGCGGTCCACCGCTCACCGACGGCCGCTCCAGGTGCAGCAGCGACAGCCCGGCGACCGGCCGGATGGAGATTCGCGGACCCGCCACCTCGACGATGCCCGGCGACACGATCAGGTCGACGCCGCGCTGCTCCAGCGCCCAGGACAGCCGGCGCAGCGAGTGCCCGGCCAGCTCCGGGTCGGCCACGATCGCGACCACTTCGACGTCGTACTTGTCGACCCCGGCCAGGATGTCCATCTCGGTACGGCCCAGCCGCTCGAGCCCTTCCTCGTCGAAGCTGTCACCGCGCGGCAGGCAGCTGGCCACCACGACGTACCCGTCGGCCGGCCGCTCCTCCAGGTGCCGCCGAAGCGTCGTCACCTGGTCGTTGCGTCCGACAACGAGCACCCGGCGCATGCAGCGGCCGGCGACCCGCCGCCAGGAAATCTGCCGGTGCAGGATCCAGCGGCCGAACATCGCCGCCACACACGTCATCGGCACCGCCAGTACGACGAACCCTCGAGCGACCTCGCTCTTGGTCGCGTACGACGTGATCGCCACCACCGCGGTCAGCGCGACCGCGGCCCGGATGATGGAGCGGAACTCCTCCGGACCGGTGCCGAAGTACCGCGTCTCGTAGCCGCGCTGCAAGGCCACACAGGCCACCCAGGCGATCGGCAGCAGCGCGCCCAGCACGAAGTACCCGAGGTTGATCTGGGCCCCGAAGCGGGCCACCAGCGCCAGCGAGGCGCCGATCACCCCGGCGCCGAGATCGGCGGCCAGCGAGGCCCGCCGGTATCTCGCCACCCAGCGCGCTTCGGTGTACCGGGCCGAGCGCGGCAGCACCGCGGGTACCTCGTCCGGAACCACCCAGACCGGCCGACGTCGTTCCCCCGACGGCGCCGGCCGTAGGTCAGCCGGTTCGGCCAACCCCTCGGACATGACAAGATCAGTCACGCACAGTCACCCCCCACAGGTGAAAACCGAAACCCGTGACCAACCCACACCCCGTCACGGACCTCGTCCAAACGCCGCCCCCACAACGGCGTGAACCAGAGAGTACTACGTGGACGCACCCGGCAACAGCACCGAACGAGAGTGTTTACCCCTGCGCAAACTCGACTCTCTGGTTCCGTAAATCAAAGACCCCCGGGATCCCGCAGAACGGGATCCCAGGGGTCTCAAATGACTACTTCAAGTGATCAATCGCCGGGTCGGGGCATTGATCGGGGTGCTGCGTCAGCCGGCGATCAGGCCGTCGCCGCTGATCAGCTCACGCATCTCGGCCAGCGAGCTGTCCGACGGGGGCAGGATGGCGTCGGAGTCGTGCAGCTCGGTGTCCGGCACCTGCTCACCGGAGCGGACGAAGTCCAGCAGCGCGGCGAACGCGCTCTGGTACGCCGTCTCGTCGCCGGACGACACCGCCTTCTCCAGGTCGCCGTCCACCGCGTTGAGGGCTTCGAGCTTGTCGTCGGCCAGTCGCCACTGGCCTTCACCCATGATGCGAACGATCACCGAACATCTCCGTCCTGAGGTCGCGCCGGCTCCGTGGCAGGTTGCTGTGCCGGCTGCTGCACTGGCTGGGCGGACTGCGGCTGGGCCTGCGCGGCCCCCTCACCGGAGAGCTCCTTCGGCGCACCGCCGCCGGCCAGCTGGGCCTTCATGGCGGCCAGCTCGTTCTCCACGTCGGAGCCGGACGACATCCGGTCCAGCTCCAGGGTGATGTTGTCCTTGACCGTGCCGCTCGCGTCGTCGAGCGCGCCGGAGGCGAGCAGCTCGTCGATCGCACCGGCCCGGGCCTGCATCTGCTGGGTCTTGTCCTCGGCCCGCTGGACCGCGAGACCGACGTCGCTCATCTCCTCGGAGATCCCGGAGAAGGCCTCGTTGATCCGGGTCTGCGCCTCGGCCGCGGTGTAGGTGGCCTTGATGGTCTCCTTGCGGGTCCGGAACGACTCGACCTTGGCCTGCAGCCGCTGGGAGGCGAGCGTCAGCTTCTCCTCCTCACCCTGCAGCTGGGCGTGCTGGGTGGTCAGGTCGTCGATCTGGCCCTGCAGCCCGGACTTGCGGGTCAGGGCCTCGCGGGCCAGGTCCTCGCGGCCCATCGAGAGCGCCTTCTGCGCCTGCTCCTGCAGCTTGGCCGACTGGGACTGCAGCTGTGACGCCTGCAGCTCCACCCGCTTCCGGCTGGTGGCCACGTCGGCCACACCCCGGCGTACCTTCTGCAGCAGCTCGAGCTGCTTCTGATACGAGTAGTCAAGGGTTTCGCGAGGATCCTCGGCCTTGTCCAGGGCGGAGTTCGCCTTGGCCTTGAAGATCGTCGACATCCGCTTGAAGATGCTCATCGATATCCGTACCCCTTCTGTGCCGGAGTGACGACCCGGCGTGCGTGCCTTCCACCCTATGTCCCACCGGGTCACCACACCATCAGGACTGGCCCCGATAAAGTAGTAGAAGGTCCGGGGACCACCCCGAGTCGCGACCTGCCCTGCGAATGAGGTTCTGACCCCGTGTTCCGTCGTACCAAGTCTGAGACAGATACCACCGTACCCGCCGAGCCCCAGGGCAAGGTGGGCGGCAAGGGCCGGCCGACCCCGAGCCGCAAGGAAGCCGAGGCGGCCCGCAAGGCCGCGTTCAAGAAGCCGCGCAACCGCAAGGAGGCCTCGGCGATCCGGCGGGACAAGGTCCGGACCGAGCGCGCCAAGATGCAGGCGGCGATGCAGACCGGCGACGACCGGTACCTTCCGGCCGCCGACAAGGGCCCGGTCCGGCGGTTCGCCCGGGACTACGTCGACGCGCGTTACTCGGTGATGGAGTTCGCGCTGCCGGTGCTCCTGGTGGTGTCGCTGGTCGGCGTGGTGTTCTCGCCGCAGTTCCCGTGGCTGGCCGGGATGGTGAACCTGCTGTTCCTGTTCATGATCCTGCTGATCGCGGCGGACTGGTTCCTGCTGACCTCCGGGCTGAAGAAGCAGGTCGCGATCAAGTTCCCGAACGAGTCCACCAAGGGGCTCGGGTTCTACGCGGTCCGGCGGACCATGCAGATGCGCCGCTGGCGACTGCCCAAGCCGATGGTGAAGCGCGGCGAGAAGCCGAGCTGACGGTAGCGAAGTAGGGTCTGGGGTATGGACTTCCGCTATCTGGGCAACAGTGGTCTCAAGGTCAGCGAGATCTCGTACGGCAACTGGCTGACGCACGGCTCCCAGGTGGAGAACGAGCAGGCCAAGGCCTGCGTGCGGGCGGCCCTGGAGGCCGGCATCACGACGTTCGACACCGCCGACACCTACGCCAACACCAAGGCCGAGTCGGTGCTCGGTGAGGCGCTGGCCGGCGAGCGCCGCGAGTCGCTGGAGATCTTCACCAAGGTGTACTGGCCGACCGGTCCCGGCGGACCGAACGACACCGGCCTGTCCCGCAAGCACATCCACGAGTCGATCAACGCCTCGCTGAAGCGGCTGCAGACCGACTACGTCGACCTGTACCAGGCGCACCGGTTCGACACCGAGACGCCGCTCGAGGAGACGATGGAGGCCTTCGCCGACGTCGTCCGGCAGGGCAAGGCGCTGTACATCGGCGTGTCGGAGTGGACCGCGGAGCAGTTGCAGGAGGGGCATCGGCTGGCCCGTGAGCTGCGCATCCCGTTCGTCTCGAACCAACCGCAGTACAGCATGCTGTGGCGGGTGATCGAGGCCGAGGTGGTGCCGGCCTCGGAGGAGCTCGGTATCGGCCAGGTGGTGTTCTCGCCGATCGCGCAGGGCGTACTCACCGGCAAGTACCTGCCCGGTCAGCAGCCGCCGGAGGGGTCCCGGGCGACCGACGCCAACGGGTCGAACTTCATCAAGCGGTTCCTCACCGACGACGTACTCACCCGGGTCCAGGAGCTGAAGCCGCTCGCCGACGAGGCCGGCCTCTCGCTGTCCCAGCTCGCGATCGCGTGGGTGCTGCAGAACAGCAACGTCTCGTCGGCCATCATCGGCGCCTCCCGGCCCGAGCAGGTGACCGAGAACGTGAAGGCGGCCGGCGTGACGCTGGACGAGGGGCTGCTGAAGCGGATCGACGAGGTGCTCGGCCACATCGTCGAGAACGACCCGGCGAAGACCGCGCAGAACGCCCCGCAGAAGCGGCCGAACTCGTGAGCTGGAGCTGGCGGTTCGAGACCGCGACCGGCGCCCTGGTCGACCCCGGTGAGGTCGGCGGGGCGGAGTTCTCGGCGCAGGGTGACGCGGAGAGCTGGCTGGGTGAGGTCTGGCGCGATCTGGCCGACCGCGGCGTCGGCCAGGTGTACCTGCTGGAGGACGGCCGTGAGGTGTACGGCCCGATGAGTTTGTCGAGCGCAGAGTAGAGTTCGGTCGAACCACACGCCTGCGTCACAGGGAAGCCGGTCCGAGTCCGGCGCTGACCCGCAACCGTAGGTCACCAGTTTGGTGACAAGCCGGAACACTGTGACGCAGGCAGTCAGGCTCAACTACCCGCCGTGGTCCGCGGGTGGAGCCCCTACCCTGCCAGTGCAGGCGGGACCTCCTCCAACCGGGCTGCGGCCCGACCGAGGACCAACCATGACTGCATATCGCCGGACCGTACGACTGGTCCTGAGCCTGCTGGCGGGTCTCCTGCTGGCTGGGACCGTCGCCACCACCGCACAGGCGGAAGACGGCTACCGCTTCTGGGGCTACTACCAGTGGAGCAACGGCCAGTGGGCCTTCTCCCAGAAGGGCGCGGACGCCTTCGTCCCGGCCGACGGAACCGTGGAGGGCTGGCGGTTCGCCGTCGGCGGCGCCAAGCCCCGGGTCCCGCGGGCCGCGGGCGACTTCGAGGCGATCTGCGGCAAGACCCCGGCCGAGACGGGCAAGAAGCGGGTCGCGCTCGTCGTCGACCCGGGGACGCCGGAGGACGCGGTCGCCGGCGATACGCCGGGTGAGGCCAAGGGCACCTGCGTCGTGACCGACCCGAAGTCGACCGGCGCGCAGGTACTCGCCGCGGCCGGACCGGTCCGGATCGAGAAGGGCCTGACCTGCGGTATCGCGGGCTACCCGTCGAAGAGCTGCGGCGATCAGCTGAAGAACATCAAGGTCCCGGCCAGCGAGACCCCGGTCACGCTGCAGATCGGCGCGGCGGTGGGCTCGACAGCGACACCTGCCGCTTCTACACCCGCTTCGGACAGCAGTGGTACGCCGTGGACCGGCATCATCATCGCCGTCGTCGTGGTCGTGCTGCTGGCCGGCGGCGGTCTCGTCCTGAACCGCCGGCGTAGCGCAGCTCAGTAGATGCGCGCCGTCAACCACCTGACACTCCCCCGGGCACTTCACCCGGGGGCCTGGTGGTTGTGGGCGCTCTGTATGGCAGTCGCGGCCAGCAGGACACGTAATCCGGTCCTGTTGGTCCTGATCCTCGCCGTGACCGGATTCGTCGTTTCGGCCCGCCGGAGCGACGCGCCGTGGGCACACAGCTTCACTGCGTTCCTCAAACTCGGCCTGCTGGTCATCGCTGTCCGCGTGGTCCTGCAGGCACTGCTGTCCACTCGCTCGCAGGGCAACACGCTGCTGTTCACGCTGCCTCAGATCCCGTTGCCTGACTGGGCTGCGGGCGTCAAGCTCGGCGGCGACGTCACGGCGGAGGCACTGGTGACGGCCCTGTACGACGGTGGTCAGCTGGCCGTCATGCTCTGCTGCGTGGGCGCGGCCAACGCACTGGCCAGTCCGCGGCGGCTCCTGAAGTCGTTGCCGGGAGCCCTCTACGAGATGGGCGTCGCCTGCGTGGTCGCACTGACCTTCGCGCCGCAGCTGGTGACGGACGGCCGCCGGGTGCGCGCAGCACGACGGTTGCGCGGCCGCACCCGCGCCTCCTTCCGTACGACGGCCATGCCGGTCCTGGAGGGCGCGTTGGACCGGTCGGTCGAGCTGGCAGCCGCAATGGACTCCCGTGGCTACGGGCGTACTGCGCAGGCTCCTCGTTCTCAGCGTCGACTCACGGCGCTCTGCGTGCTGCTGGGACTGCTGGGGATCCTGCTGGGTGTCTACGCGTTGCTGACCGATGCCATGGCGTTCCCATTCGCTGCCGGTGCGCTGGCGGCCGGTGTGCTCCTGGCGGTCGCAGCCATGGCTGTAGGACGGCAGCGGGTCAGCAGGACGCGCTACCGGCCCGATCCGTGGGCGCTGCCCGAGTGGCTCGTCGTAGCAGCCGGTGCGGTGGCCGCGGGTGCCATGGTGATCGCAGCGGTCCGTGGCGTGAACGGTCTGCTGCTGGCCGGCCCGTTGGTCGTGCCACCAGTACCGGTGCTGCCGGTGGTCGGCGTACTGGTTGGACTGGTGCCCGCACTCGCCGCACCACCGTTAAAGAAGGCGGTCGCATGATCGAGTTCGACCAGGTGACGGTGACGTACGACGGGGCGCGTGAGCCGGCCCTGCAGGACGTGAGCTTCACGGTGCCCGAGGGCGAGTTGGCGCTGGTGATCGGGCGGACCGGGTCCGGCAAATCCACCTTGCTGCGGGCGATCAACGGTCTGGTGCCGCACTTCACCGGAGGCAGGCTCGCGGGGCGGGTGCTGGTCGACGGGCGGGACACTCGCGAGTACCGGCCGCGCGATCTCGCCGACGTGGTCGGGATGGTCGGACAGGACCCGATGTCTGGCTTCGTCACCGACACGGTCGAGGACGAGCTGGCGTACAGCATGGAGTCTCTCGGTGTGGCGCCTGACGTGATGCGGCGGCGCGTCGAGGAGACCTTGGACCTGCTCGGGCTGGCTGACGTACGGGACCGTGCTCTGACTTCGCTGTCTGGTGGACAGCGGCAGCGGACCGCGATCGGTGCGGCTCTCACGTCGCATCCCGCCGTACTCGTGCTGGACGAGCCCACGTCGGCGCTGGACCCGCAGGCGGCCGAGGAGGTGCTGGCCGCGCTGCAGCGGCTCGTGCACGACCTGGGCGTCACTGTGGTGATGGCCGAGCACCGGCTGGAGCGTGTGATCCAGTACGCCGACCGCGTGATCGAAGTACCCGGTGGTGCCGCCGCTGTGTCCACGGGACTGCCGGCCGAGCGCATGGTGACCGCACCGGTCGCACCGCCGGTCGTGGAGCTGGGACGGCTAGCTGGATGGTCACCGCTCCCCCTGTCAGTACGCGACGCCCGACGTGCTGCGGCAGGTCTCCGCTCCCAGCTCAACGCTCCACAGCCTGCACGCACCGGAGCACCACTGGGTGCGGAGCTTGCCCACTGCAAGGATCTCGTCGTGAGCTACGGCACCGTCACTGCACTCCGGGGCGTGTCGCTGAGCATCCAGGCCGGTGAGATCGTCGCGCTGATGGGCCGCAACGGCGCGGGCAAGTCGACCTTGCTGAACTCGCTCGTCGGCATCATCGCTCCTCGTTCTGGTACTGCGAGCACCGCAGGAGTCGACCCCCGCCGTACCAAGCCGAAGCGACTGGTCAAGGCCGTCGGGCTGGTCCCGCAAGAGCCCGCGGACCTGCTGTACGCCGCTACGGTCGCGGACGAGTGCGCCAGCGCGGACTCCGACTTCAAGGTGCCCGCAGGTAGCTGCCGGGCGCTCCTGGAGCGGCTGGCACCGGACGTGGCTCTGGACATGCATCCGCGCGACCTGTCCGAGGGACAACGGCTGTGTCTGGCGTTGGCCGTCGTACTGTGTGGCGCGCCGCCGTTGCTGTTGCTGGACGAGCCGACCCGAGGGCTCGACTACGGCGCCAAGCGGCGGCTGGTCGCGATCCTGCGCGAGCTGGCGGCTGCTGGGCACGCAGTGGTGCTGTCGACCCATGACGTGGAGATGGTCGCCGAAGTCGCCACCCGGGTGATGGTGCTTGCCGACGGCGAGCTGGTGAGTGACGGCGAGACGGCCGAGGTGATCGCCGGGTCGCCGGCGTTCGCGCCGCAGGTGGCGAAGATCCTGGCCCCGCTGCCGTTCCTGACCGTCGGCGAGGTCGCCGAGGCGTTGGACCGGGCCTCGTGAACCTCGCCCGGCTCAAGCCCCGCAGCGCGGCGCCCACCCCGCCCCTCCGCCTAGTTCGGCTCAAGCCGCGAAGCACGGTGGCGTTGGTGGTTGCGTCTTTGGTCGGCGTACTCGCGTTCGCCTGGCCGTTGTTCTTCCAGACCTCGCAGGCAGGTGAGTCGGCGATCGGTCACACCACGGACGCGCCCTGGCTGTTCGTGCTGCTGCTGCCGTTGCTCGTGGCCGTCGTCCTCGCGGAGCTGTCCGAGGCCGGGATCGACGCGAAGGTGATCTCGCTGGTCGGCATGCTCGCCGCGGTCGGCGCGGCACTACGCGCATTGGGCCCAGGGACCGCAGGACTCGAGCCGGGGTTCTTCCTGCTGGTGCTCGCGGGACGCGCGTTCGGGGCCGGGTTCGGCTTCGTGCTCGGGGCGGTGTCGTTACTGGGCGGGGCGTTGATCAGCGGCGGGGTCGGGCCGTGGATGCCGTTCCAGATGTTCGCGTGCGCGTGGGTCGGGTGCCTGGCCGGGCTGTTGCCGCGGGTCGGCGGGCGGTTGGAGTTGCCGCTGCTGGCGGCGTACTCCCTGGTGTCGGGCGTGCTGTACGGCGTGATCATGAACCTCTGGTTCTGGCCGTACGCGACGTTCGGCAGCGACTTCTCGTTCATCCCGGGCGACTCGCTGGCCGCCAACCTGCACAGGTACTTCCTGTTCGTGGTGGCGACGTCGCTGGGATGGGACATCCCGCGCGGGATCCTCAGCGCGGTGCTGGTGCTGGTGCTCGGGCGGCCGATCCTGAACGCGTTCCGGCGTACGGCGCGCAAGGCGGCGTTCGAGGCGCCGGTGGTCTTCGAGCCCGGGAGGACGAATGCCTGACCGAACCCTCATCCTCGGCGGAGCCCGCTCCGGCAAGTCCGTCGCCGCCGAACGCCTGCTGTCCGCGGAGCCCGACGTCCTGTACGTCGCCACCGGCGGACAGGACTCCGGTGACGCCGAATGGGCCGACCGGGTCGCGAAGCACCAGGCCCGCCGGCCGGCCTCCTGGGGTCTGGCGGAGACGATCGACCTGGTACCGCTGCTCGCGTCGCCCGGTCCCACGCTCCTGATCGACTGCCTCACGCTGTGGCTGTCGCGAACCATGGACAGCGTCGACGTCTGGTCCGATCTGAGCCGTGCGGGCCTCGTCGAGCAGCGGATCACCGAGCTCGCCGACGCCTGGTCCGCGACCGCTCGCCGCGTGGTTGCCGTCAGCAACGACGTCGGCTCGGGCATCGTGCCCGCCGACCCCGGCTCCCGCCTCTTCCGGGACCTGATGGGCCGCCTCAACACCACCATCTCCCTGACCTCCGACCAGGTCCTCTGGACCGTAGCCGGACGTACCCTCCCGCTCACATGACGGGCGGGCGGCGTGACGGGCTCCGGTTGTCCTTCGGCACTCTCACCGTGCTGCCCGCAGGTATGCCGTCCCGGGTCGATCGAAACGTCGGCGGGCGGGCGATGGTGCTCGCTCCGGTGGTCGGGGCGGTCGTAGGCGGCATCGCAGCAGCTGTGATCGCGCTGGCTCAACTGGTCAAGCCGGACGCGGACCTGTTGGCGGCGGTGCTGGGTGTGCTGGTGGTGGCCGGTCTTTCAGGTGCGCTGCATCTGGACGGGCTCGCCGACTTCGCCGACGCGCTGGGCAGCCGGCGGGACCGCGAGACCATGCTGCGGATCATGAAGCAGAGCGACATCGGCCCGTTCGGTGTCGTCGCGATCGTCGGCGTACTGCTCCTGGACGTCGCCGCCCTCACCGCCTGCCTGCAAGCGGACTTCGGCTGGCAGGCGCTCCTGATCGCCACCACCGCGAGCCGCCTCACCCTCCCCTGGTCCTGCCGTACGTCGATCCCCGCCGCCCGCCCCGACGGCCTGGGCACGATCGTCGCCGCCACCGTCCGCCCGCTCACGGCCGTCGCTGTCACCACCGCCGTCCTCGCCGCAGCCGTAGGCCTCACCTGGTTCACGACCTCGTCGACCAGCACCGGCACCACAGCCAGCCACCTGATCGGCGCCGCGATCGCCGTCCTCCTGGCCGTCGCGACCAGCCTCGTCACCAGCCGCCGCGCTTACCGAGCTCTCGGCGGCACCACCGGCGACGTTCTCGGCGCAACGGTCGAACTGGCCCTCCCGATCGCCCTTCTGGCTCTCGCCTTGACCATGTGAGCGCTCGCCTCCACCACGCCGCCGCCCCGGTGGTCTACTCTCGCGCTCGTGAGTGCCCCGCGATCCGTTATCTTTATGTAATGAACGCAACCCGCCCAGCCCCGGGCTCGCAGGCTTCGCTGCGCGAAGCCAACCGTGCACGCGTTCTCGGCGTCGTCCGGCAGCACGGCCCGCTCACCCAGGTCGAGATCGCCGCCGCCTCCGGCCTGTCCGCGGCCACCGTGTCCAACATGGTCAAGGAGCTCGACCAGGCCGGCGTGGTCGGCCTGTCCCGCAGCATCCGCAACGGGCGGCGCGCCGTACTGGTCTCGCTCGCGTCCGGCGGCGGACTGCTGGCCGGCGTCGCGTTCGGCGAGCGCGACGTGCGGGTCGCGGTCGCGAACGACTCCCGCGAGATCCTCGCCCAGCAACTGATGCCGCTGCAGGCCGACCACGTCGCCGACGAGGGTATGGAACGCGCCGCCCGGCTGCTCGCCGACCTGGCCGAGACGGTCAGCTCCGGTGTCGAGGACATCTCCGCGATCGGGTTCGGGCTGCCGATGCCGGTCGACTCCGTCAGCGGCGAGGCGGGCTCCGACGCGGTCCTGCCCGGGTGGCGCGGCGTCAACGTGACCGAGGCGATGTCCGGGTACCTGCGCGCCCCGGTCGCCCTCGACAACACCGCGAACCTGGCCGCACTGGGCGAACTGCGGGCCGGAGCGCTCCGCGGCGTCCGGAACGGCTGCTACCTGAAGTTCTCGTACGGCGTCGGCGCGGGCATCGTGATCAACGGCGACGTGTTCCGCGGCTCGACCGGTACGGCGGGCGAGATCGGGCACCTGACGATCGACGAGAACGGCCCGATCTGCCGCTGCGGGAACCGCGGCTGCCTGGACACGTTCGTCGGTTCGCGGGCGCTGATCAACAGCCTGGCCGCGTCGCACGGACCGCTGCGGCTGAAGGACATCGTGACCCGTGCGCTGGCCGGTGACCTCGGCTGCCGCCGGGTGATCGAGGACGCCGGCCGCCGCGTCGGCGTGGCCGTGGCCGGGGTCGTGAACCTGCTGAACCCGGAGGCGATCGTGGTCGGCGGCCTGATGGCCGAGGCCGGTGAACTGATCACCGCCCCGCTCCGCGAGGCGCTGGACCGGTGCGCGATCCCGAGCGCCGCGGCGACCGTCGAACTCCGGGCGGCCGAGCTCGGCGACGACGCCGACATCGTCGGCGCGATCCACCGTGCGTCGATGCTGAGTCATACCAATATCTCCATTTCTTGAATTCAAGTCTTGACGCCAAGACGCTGGAGGGCTTGACTTCGGGCAGGCCAATCGGGGCCGTCACGTCAAGGAGCCGCCATATGTCCGTCTCAGCACTACGTCTCGTCGGCCTCGGCCTCGCCGTCTCGGCCCTCGCCGTCTCTCTGGTGGCCTGTGGCTCGGACGACGACTCGGGCAGCGGCTCAGGCGGCGCGAAAAAGGTCGCGCTGTTGCTGCCCGAGTCGAAGACCACCCGGTACGAGGCGCTCGACCGCCCGCTGTTCACCGAGGCGCTGAAGGCGGCCTGCGGCGACTGCGAGCTGATCTACAGCAACGCCGACCAGGACGCCGCGAAGCAACAGCAGCAGGCCGAGGCCGCGCTCACCCAGGGCGCGAACGTGCTGGTCCTCGACCCGGTCGACGGCAAGGCCGCCGCCGCGGTGGTCGCCTCCGCCAAGGCCCAGAGCGTCCCGGTGGTCGCGTACGACCGGTTCATCGAGAACGCCAACTACTACGTCTCGTTCGAGAACGAGGCGGTCGGCAAACTGCAGGCGCAGACCCTGGTGGATGCGCTCAAGGCAGCCGGCAAGACGTCCGGCAACATCGCGATGATCAACGGCTCGCCGACCGACCCGAACGCGGCCGACTTCAAGAAGGGCGCGCACAGCGTGCTGGACTCCAGCGGTTTCAAGATCGCCGCCGAGTTCGACACCCCGGACTGGAGCCCGGACAAGGCGCAGGGCTGGATGGAAGGCCAGCTGAGCGCGATCAAGAACGGCCTGGTCGGCGTGTACGCCGCCAACGACGGCACCGCCGGCGGTGCGATCGCCGCACTCAAGGGCGGTGGCGTGAAGCCGCTGCCGCCGGTCACCGGGCAGGACTCGGAACTGGCCGCGATCCAGCGGATCATCGCCGGTGACCAGGCGATGACCATCTACAAGGCGGTCAAGCCGCAGGCCGAGGCCGCCGCCAAGGGCGCCGTGGCGCTGGCGAACGGCGGCAAGCCCGAGTCCACCACCGACAAGAGCGGCGTCCCGTCGACGATTCTCGACCCGGTCGCGGTGACCAAGGACAACATCAAGGACACCGTGGTCAAGGACAACATCTACAAGGTCGCCGACATCTGCACCGCCGCCTTCGCGGCCGCCTGCACCGCCGCAGGCCTGAGCAGCAACTAGCCGCCCGCTGACCCGCCCCCTCGTCGCAGCCCCCCGCAGTGAGGTGCGGGGGGCTGTGCCGGGCCCCTCCCCAACCGCGCCCCCGGCGAGGATCATGGCCTGAAATAAGCCTCAGGAGGCTGATCGAGTGACTGTTACCCCGACTCCCCTCGACGTCGGCGCCGGTACGGTGCTGACGCTGCAGGGGGTTTCCAAGCGTTTCGGGGCCGTCCAGGCCCTCAAGAACATCGAGCTGGACGTCCGCGCCGGTGAGGTACTGGCCCTGGTCGGCGACAACGGCGCCGGCAAGTCGACGCTGGTCAAGACGATCGCCGGCGTCTACACCGCCGACGACGGGTCGATGGTGTTCGACGGCAAGCCGGTCCGGGTCGGCAGCCCGGCCGAGGCGCAGCAGCTCGGCATCGCCACCGTGTTCCAGGACCTGGCGCTGTGCGACAACCTGGACGTGGTCGCGAACCTGTACCTCGGCCGCGAACTGCACAAGAACGGCGCGCTCGACGAGGTCGAGATGGAACGCTCGTCCTGGGAGCTGCTCCGGCAGCTGTCCGCGAAGATCCCGTCGGTCCGGATCCCGGTCGCCAGCCTGTCCGGCGGCCAGCGGCAGACCGTCGCGATCGCGCGCAGCCTGCTCGGCCGGCCCAAGGTCGTGATGCTGGACGAGCCGACCGCGGCCCTCGGCGTAGCTCAGACCGCCGAGGTCCTCAACCTGGTCGAGCGGCTCCGCGAACGCGGTCTCGCGGTGATCCTGATCAGCCACAACATGGCCGACGTGATGGCGGTCGCCGACCGGGTCGCCGTACTCCGTCTCGGCCGCAACAACGGCGTCTTCGTGGTCAGCGAGACCCGGACGCAGGACATCATCGCCGCCATCACCGGCGCCACCGACAACGCGGTCTCCGAGCGCGCCGCGCGCCGGAGCAAGGAAGAGGGACCGGCCACATGAGTCTCCAAGGATCGGGGACCCGACCCCAGGACATCAGTACGACGGCGACGCCCGAGGAGAACGGTGCGGCCCAGCTGCCGGCCGATCTCCAGGACGAACGGCTGATCGCCGGGCACGGGATCAGCGGCGCGGTCGGCGCCTTCACCGCCCGGCTCCGGTCCGGCGACCTCGGCTCGGTCCCGGTGGTCGTCGGCCTGGTCATCATCTGGGCGGTCTTCCAGGTCGCGAACAGCTCGTTCCTGTCCAGCCGCAACCTGGTGAACCTGACACTGCAGACCACGTCCGTCGGAGTGATTGCCCTCGGCATCGTCCTGGTCCTGCTGCTCGGTGAGATCGACCTCTCGGTCGGCTCGGTCAGCGGCGTGGCGGCTGCGGTCGTCGGCGTCACGTTCGTCAACCAGGGCTGGCCGATCGTGCTGTCGCTCGTCGCCGCCATCGCCCTCGGCGTACTGATCGGCCTGTTCTACGGCCTGCTCTACACCCGCTTCGGCGTACCGAGCTTCGTCATCACGCTCGCCGGTCTGCTCGGGTTCCTCGGGCTGCAGCTGCTGGTGCTCGGCAAGGACGGCACGATCAACCTGCCGTACGATTCCGCACTGGTCGGCTTCGCCACGCGGAGCTTCCTCTCCCCCGCGATGGCCTACGCGCTGGTCGCCCTGGTCGTCGCCGCCTATGCGCTGAGCCGTTGGCAGGGCCGGACCGCCCGCGCCGCGGCCGGTCTCTCCGCGGCGCCGAACTCGGTGATCGCGATCAAGGCCGGCGGTCTCGCGATCGTGCTGCTGATCCCGGTCGCGGTCCTCAACGGCGACCGGGGCGTCTCGTCGATGTTCCTGCTCTTCCTCGCACTGGTCGTGATCACGGACCTCGCCGTACGCCGGACGCGCTGGGGCCGCTCGGTCTTCGCCGTCGGCGGCAACGTCGAGGCGGCGCGCCGGGCCGGTATCAACGTCCGGATGATCTACCTGTCGGTGTTCGCGGCCTGCACCACGTTCGCCGCGGTGGGCGGCATCCTCGCGGCGGCGCGGCTGGTCGCGGTCGGGCAGGCCAGCGGCGGCACGGACGTCAACCTGAACGCGATCGCGTCCGCCGTGATCGGCGGCACCAGCCTGTTCGGCGGCCGCGGTTCGGCGTACTCGGCGCTGCTCGGCGCATTGGTGATCACCTCGATCTCCAACGGTCTCGCGCTGCTCAGCCTGGACTCCAACGTCCGCTACATCGTCACCGCGGGCGTGCTGCTGATCGCGGTCACGATCGACTCGCTCAGCCGCCGCAGCCGCCAGGCCCACGGCCGCGCCTGAACCGTTGCCAGACGCAAGAAAGCCCCCGTCGCCGTTGACGGGGGCTTTCTCGGCTCTTACGCGGTTTCGGCGATCAGGTCGACCTTCGGCTCCGCGAAGTGGCAGGCGGCCGTGTGGCCCGGCGTCGACTGCGGCTTGATCTCCAGCAGCGGCTCCTGGGTGGCGCAGATGTCCTCCGCCTTCCAGCAGCGGGTCCGGAACCGGCAGCCGCTCGGCGGGTCGATCGGCGAAGGTACGTCGCCGACCAGCCGGATCCGCTCCTTCGGCGGGACGCCCCGGATGGTGCCCAGGTCCGGCGCCGCCGACAGCAGCGCCTGCGTGTACGGGTGCTGCGGCGCGTTGTAGATCTGGTCCCGGCTGCCCTGCTCGACGATCTTGCCGAGGTACATCACCGCGACCTCGTCACAGAAGTGCCGGACCACGCCGAGGTCGTGCGCGATGAACACGAACGCGATCCCGAGGTCCTTGCGCAGGTCCTCGAGCAGGTTCATCACCTGGGCCTGGATCGACACGTCGAGCGCGGACACCGGCTCGTCGGCGATGATCACCTCGGGCTCCACCGCGAGCGCCCGGGCGATCCCGATCCGCTGCCGCTGACCGCCGGAGAACTCGTTCGGGTACCGGTTGTGGTGCTCCGGATTCAGGCCGACGCGCTCCAGCAGTTCCTGGACCCGCGCGAGCTCCTGCCCCTTCTTGACCAGGTTGTGCACGCGCAGCGGCGTGCTGATGATGTTGCTGACCGTCTGCCGCGGGTTCAGCGAGCTGTACGGGTCCTGGAAGACGATCTGCAACTGGCGGCGGAACGGCCGCAGGTCCCGCTCCTTCAGCTGCGCGATGTCCGTGCCCTTGAACACGATCTCGCCGGACGTCGGGGTCAGCAGCCGGGTGATCATCCGGCCGGTGGTCGACTTACCGCAACCGGACTCGCCGACCAGACCGAGACTGGCGCCGGCCTTCAGCTCGAAGGAGACGCCGTCGACGGCCTGCACGACCTTCTTGGTGCGGCCGAGACCGGCGGCCTCCTTGATCGGGAAGTGCATCTTCAGGTCGCGGACCTGCAACAGTGTGTCGCGCGGGGTGTCGTTCTTGGTTTCGCTCATAGCTCCTCAGTCCCCTCGTCAGCCCAGTCTCGGCGCGACCTCGGCCTCATAGATCGAGGCCTTGTCGTGCAAGTGACAACGGGACGTATGGGCACCGGCGCCGTCCACCGGCAGCAGGTCCGGCAGCTGGGTGGTGCAGAGCTCACCCTTGACGCGCTCGACGTACGGGCAGCGAGCGCTGAACGAGCAGCCGTCCGGCAGGTTCAGCAGGCTCGGCGGCAGGCCCTTGATCGGGCGCAGCCGCTCGTTGGCCGCGGAAACGGTCGGGATCGACTCGAGCAGACCCCAGGTGTACGGCATCCGCGGGTTCGCCAGGACGTCCTCGGCGGTGCCGTACTCGACACAGCGCCCGGCGTACATCACCAGGACGTCGTCGGCCATCTCGGCGACCACCCCGAGGTCGTGGGTGATCAGCACGATCGCGGAGCCGAACTCCTTCTGCAGGTTGTTCAGCAGGTCCAGGATCTGCGCCTGCACGGTCACGTCCAGCGCGGTGGTCGGCTCGTCGGCGATCACCAGCTTCGGGTCGTTGATCAGGCTCATCGCGATCATCGCGCGCTGCCGCATACCGCCGGAGAACTCGTGCGGGTACTGCGAGAACCGGCGCGGCGGGTTCGGGATCCCGACCAGGTCGAGCATCTCCAGCGCCCGCTTCTTCGCCACGTCCTTGGAGACCTTGTGGTGCACCCGGTACGCCTCGACCAGCTGGTTGCCGATCGTGTACAGCGGGTGCAGCGAGGACTGCGGGTCCTGGAACACCATCGACATCGCGTCGCCGCGGATCTTCATCAGGTCGTTCTCGGACAGGCCGACGAGTTCGTCGCCGCCCAGCCGGATCGAGCCGGTGATCCGGGTCCGCTTGCGGTCGTGCAGGCCCATCACGGCCATACTCGACACCGACTTGCCGGAGCCGGACTCGCCGACGATGGCCAGCGTGCGGCCGAGCGGGACCGAGTAGCTCAGTCCGTTCACGGCGCTCACCAGACCGTCGGCGGTGGGAAACTTCACGGCCAGGTCCTCGACCACCAGGTACGGCGTCTCGCCGCTGGGGTTGATCGAACCCTGCCGGCGTTCCCGGGTGGCGACCGACGGGCCGCGCTTGGCGTCCACAGGACCAGCTGCACTCTCGGCCATGCTGTCCTTCTTGTCTTCGGGGGCGCGGTCTTCGGCGCGGTCTTCGGGGGCGGGAGTGCTCACGACAGCCTCACTCGCGGGTCGATCAGGCTGTAGCCGATGTCCACCAGGAAGTTCATCGCGACGATGATCACCGAGGCGACCAGCACGGTGCCCATGATCACGGGCAGGTCGTAGTTGTTCAGGCTGTCCAGCACCAGCTGCCCGAGCCCGGGGAGGTCGAAGATCCGCTCGGTGAAGATCGCGCCGCCGAGGCTGCCGGCGATGTCCAGACCGAAGATCGTCACGACCGGGATCAGCCCGGAGCGGAGTGCGTGCTTGTAGGTGACCACCCGGTCGGACAGGCCCTTGGCCCGTGCGGTCCGGATGTAGTCCTCGCTCAGCGTCTCGACCATGGAGCCGCGGGAGTACCGCGCGTAGGACGTGCAGTTGTAGATGCCCAGCACCAGCCAGGGAGTCAGCAGGCCGGCGATGAACTTCCCGAAGTTCTCCGAGGGCGGTGTCCACTCACCCCGCGGCAGGATCGGGTAGACGATGGTCAGGTACAGCGCGACCATCAGCGCCACGATGTAGTAGGGCACCGAGCTGACCACCAGCGTGCTGGTCATCAACGCCCGGTCGCCGAGGCTCCCGCGTCTCTTCGCGGCCATCGATCCGACGAACACACCGATCGTCAGGACCAGGACGGCGTACCCGAGCACCAGCGACAGCGTCACCGGGAACCTGGAGCCGATCAGCTCCGTGACCGGCCGGTCGTTCTTGAACGAGAAGCCGAGGCAGGGCGCCGCGCAGTGCTGCGTGACACCGGACGTGGTGAAGTCGCGGCCGGCGAAGATCCCGATCGTGTAGTCAGCGAACTGCTCGACCTTCGGCCGGTCGAGGTTCAGGTTCTTCGTGATCTCCTCATAGCGCTGCTGCGTGCAGTTGCGCTCACCGCAGATGGCGGCGGCCGGATCGGTCGGCGCGATGAAGAACAGCGCGAACGTCGCGATCAACGTTGCCAGCACCACACTGAGCGCGCTGACCAAGCGGCGCGCCACGAAATAGAGCACGGGATTATCTCCTCACCGATCGGCGTGATGCCCGGACTTGTGGTCCGGGCACCACGCCACCCTCAGTGGATCAGTACTGCTTCAGAACGGACGTCGGTCAGGGCTGCTTCAGGAACATCGAGGTGAACTCGAACACACCCTGGGTCGGGTCGTTCACCGCACCGCCGATGTTCTTGCCGACCGGCATGTTGCTCGAGCTGTAGTAGAGCGGCAGGACCGGGAGGTACTTCTCCATGATCTCCTTGTCGATCTTCGGCCACTCCTTCAGCTGCTCGTCCGGAGTCTTGGCCTGGATCGCCTCGATCTGCTTGTCCAGCTCCGGGTCCTTCAGCTGACCGACGCTGTTACCCGCCGCGACCGCTGCGGACGTGAACAGCACCGGGAACCAGCTCGTGGCGCTCGGCCAGTCGGAGCACCAGCCGGCCGGGGTACGGCCGATGTTGACCGGAGCGTCCGGCGCACCCGTGAACTTACGGATGTTGGCCTTCGGGACACCGATCGCCTTGACCTTGAAGCCGGCCTTCTCGAAGACCTGCTTGCGCAGCTGGTTGGCCTGGGTCGAGATCTTGTCGTCGATCGAGTAGTACCAGCTGAGCTCGAAGTTCGACTTGCCGATCTTGGCCAGCTCGTCCTTGACCTCCTTGGCGACCGCGTCGTCCTCGGCGCCGTTACCGGTGCCGTTCAGGCCCGGCAGCTCGTACTTCTCGTAGCCCGGGACGGCCGGCGGCAGGATCGTCGACGCGGGCGGGTCGGTGGTCGGGTTCAGACCGGCGACCTTGCGCCACGAGTTGTACGGGTACGCCTTGGCGATCAGCTTGCGGACGTCCAGCGGGATCTTCTGGGTGTCCATCGTGTACATGTTCGTGCACGGCGACTGACCGGTGATCAGCTGCGCCTGGTCCTTGACCTCGGGCAGCAGCGTGGTGTCCAGGTTCGAGTAGTTCACCGCGTTGGCGTCCGGGCCGGAGCTGACCAGCACCTGGCGCTGCGCCTTGATGGTGTCCTGACCGAACTTGAAGTCCCAGCCGTCGACGTACTGGTGCCGCACCGGGTCGGTGTTCGGGTCCCAGCTCGGGTTCTTCACCAGCTTGAGCTCGCTGCCCGGGTTGTAGGACTGGACCATGTACGGGCCGGTCGACATCGGGTGCTGCTCGTAGTTCTTCTGGGTGTCCTTCGCCTTCGGCATCGGCGCGAAGAGCGGGAACGCCGCGTAGAACGGCAGGTCGTCGAACTTCTTCGCCAGCTTGATGACCAGGGTGTGGTCGTCCGGCGTCTCGACGCCCTTGTAGACGTCGCCCCCGGCGACGTACGGACCCTTGTAGGTCTGTCCGTCCAGGAAGTAGTCCATCTGGTACGTCGGGCCGTTCTCGTACAGCGTGTGCGCGAAGGACCGCTTGATCGCGTACGCGTAGTCCTCGGCCTTGACCGGCGTACCGTCCTGGTACTTGATGCCCTGCTTGAGCTTGAAGGTCCAGGTCAGGCCGTCGTCGGACTTGGTGCCGAGGTCCTCGGCCAGGTCCGGTACCAGCACCGGCTTCTTGTCCGGGCCGTCGAGGCGGAACTGGGTCAGCGCGCGGAAGTACAGCTTCTCGATCGCGTTGCCGTCCACGTAGTACGTGTCGGTCGGGTCGAAGCCGGAGGGCGTCACGTCGGACAGGACGGTGATCGTCCCGCCCTTCTTCGCGCCCTCGACGTCAGGGGCCGGGCCTTTCGCAGTGGGGTCCGTCGCCTTGACCTGGGCGCCTCCCACCGCGTCGGTGCCGCCCTTGCTGCCGCTGTTCGAGGACGGGCTGCCACAGGCCACGGCGGTCAGCATGACCGTCGCCGCGACCGCGGTTATCCGTTTCCACTGCATGGTCGGGTTTCTCCTTTTCTGCCGCTGGGGCAATCGCCGTACTACCGGCGAGTCTTGGGGTCGAAGGCGTCCCGGATCGCGTCTCCGAGCAGGGCCAGCGCGAGCACCAGAGCGGTGATCCCGATGACCGGCAGCCACAGGTAGAGCGGGTCGGCCTTGTACCAGTTGGTGGCGACGGCGATCGTCTGGCCCCACGAGGGCTTCGGCTCGACCAGTCCGACGCCGAGGAACGAGAGCCCGGCCTCCGCGGTCACGTACGCCGGGACGGCCAGCGAGGCCGAGATCACGATCGGGGCCACCAGGTTGGGCAGCAGCTCCTTGAACAGGACCTGCCAGGTCGGCACACCGATCGCCTTCGCGGCGAGCACGAACTCACGCTCGCGCAGCGAGAGCACCTCGCCGCGGATGATCCGGGCCAGGCCCGCCCAGCCGAAGAACGCGAGGACGAAGATCAGCACGTAGAACCGGATGTTCGCCTGGTCCTCCGGCGACAGGTTGAACGACCCGCCGCGCAGCGACTCGACGATCGGGACCAGCGCGATCGCGAACAGCAGGAACGGCAGGCTGAGCACGAAGTCGATCAGCCAGGAGATGATCCGGTCCACCCAGCCGCCGAGGAAGCCGGCCAGCAGACCCATCACGACGCCGATCGCGGTGCCGACCACGGTCGCCAGGAACGCGATGATCAGCGACGGGCGGGCGCCGTACACCCAGCGGGCGAAGTTGTCCCGGCCGGTCTTCGGCTCGATGCCGAACCAGTGGTCCGCGGTGATGCCGATCGTCGGGTAGCCGAACTCGTCGATCTGCTGGGTGTTGAAGGTGCTGATGTCCTGGCCCTCGAGCTTGGACAGCAGCGGCGCGAAGATCGCGACCAGGACGAAGAACAGCACGATCGACGCGCAGATCACCGCGACCCTGTCCTTGCGGAGCCGGTCGAAGGCGATCCGGCTCGGCGACTTGCCGTGCGGAGTGGCGGCCGTGCGGGCCGGCTCCGCAGAGGCCGGGTGATCTTCGACCCCTACGGTCGAGTCGGGCGACCCAATACTCATTCGCACTCCGTCAGTTCAGTCGGCCGGATTTCGGTCCGCGGATCCGGCACACATCGGTGGATGGCGTGCCGACCTTTGCTCTCTTGAGGGCCCTGGTCAAATCGCCTTGACAAGCGATTCCGTCCGAGCCGGGCGCTAGCCTGCCCGACGCGGTGACACCAAACCAGCAGTGCCCGGCAGCGGTAAACAAATCGTTACCGGAACCGGTACTCGAACGGGATAATTACCCCGTTTGGTCACCGTCCGCAGTTGAGTCCTTGCGAAACGCGTCGGCACAGTACCGACAGTGGCCATTTTGTGCCAGGATATTACGGACGGTAACGATTCTCGACGTTCGGTCGCGGAACGGGGTCAGCGCACGTGAACCGTCACGAAGGGCGGTTTGACGACGTCGAAGGTTTCCCCGCGCCCCCGGATGTCGACGGTTACCTGATCGCCTTCTTTCACCGACGCGTCCAGCAGTGCCAACGCAATACCTTTCTTGAGCGTCGGCGAGAACGTCCCGGAGGTGACTTCACCCAGCGCCGCACCGGATTGATCCAGAACCGCCATATGCGGCCGCGGAATACCCCGTCCGGCGGCCCGCAGGCCGCGCAGGATCCGGGCCGGTCCGCGCTCCTTCTCGGCGCGCAGGGCCGCGTCGCCCCAGAAGTGCTCCTTCTTCCAGCCGACGGCCCAGCCCGACCGTGCCTGGACGGGCGTGATGTCCGGCGCGATGTCCTGACCGTGCAGCGGGTACCCCATCTCGGTCCGCAGCGTGTCCCGCGCGCCCAGTCCGGCCGGGACGATGCCGTACTGCTCGCCGGCCGTCAGCAGCGCGTCGAACACCGCCACCGCGGCGGCGTTCGGTACGACGAGCTCGAAGCCGCGCTCACCCGTGTAGCCGGTGCGGCACACGACCACCGGCGTACCGCCGAAGTCGGCCGTCGCGAAGGACATGTAGTCGTGACCCGTCGGCAGGCCGATCGCGGACACCACCTCGTCGCTGTTCGCGCCCTGCACCGCGAGGATCGCGTAGTCGTCGTGGACGTTCGTCACCTCGACGCCCTCGGGTGCGCCGGCCTGGAGCAGGCGCACCACCTCGGCGGTGTTGGCGGCGTTCGGGATCAGGAACACGTCGTCGTCGGCGTGCAGGTAGGCGATCAGGTCGTCGACCACTCCCCCGTTCTCGTTGCAGCACAGCGTGTACTGCGCCTGGCCGGGAGCGATCTTGCCGAGATCGTTGGTCAGGCACGCGTTCACGTACGCCGCGGCGCCCGGACCCTTGACGGTCGCCTTGCCGAGATGGCTGACGTCGAAGACGCCGACCGACGTACGCACCGCGGTGTGCTCGGCCACGACGCCGGAATACTCCAGGGGCATCTCCCAGCCGCCGAACTCGGCGAACTTGGCGCCGAGCGCGACATGGCGCTCGTGCAACGGGGACTTCTTCAGAACAGGCGACTGCGAAGATGACGGGGTCATGGAGCGCAAACTACCGGACGCGTAGCATGCGGAGGCAGCTCGCACGTACCGTGACGACCGGCTGTCTGCCCGCCGGTCAAGGAGGACTGAGGATTTCGTGACCACCATCACCCTGAGCAAGTCAGATGCCGCCGGCGTCAAGAGCGACGCCGTGGTCATCGGCGTGGTCAAGAGCGGCGGCGGTGTCACCCTGCCGGCCGGCACCGAATCGCTGAACGCCGCGTACGGCGGGAAGCTGGTGGAGGTGCTGTCCGGTCTCGGCGCCACCGGCAAGGCCGGCGAGGTGACGAAGGTGCCCGGTCCCAACCCCGGCAAGTCGGCCACCCTGATCGCGGTCGGTCTCGGCGCCGCCCCGGACGGCGAGCTGAAGACCGAGGACCTGCGGACCGCGGCCGGCACGGGTGTGCGGGCCGCCAAGATCTCTCAGTCCGTCGCGTTCGCGTTGCCGACTCCGGACGCCGAGTGCGTGCGCGCGGTGGCCGAGGGCGCGTTGATGGGTCGCTACGCGTTCACGGCGTACAAGTCGTCGGACGGCGCGAACGACGCGCCCGGCAACCTGACCGTGCTCACCGACCTGGCCCGGAACAAGGACGCCAAGGCCGCCCTCGAGCGCGCCCAGGTGACCGCGGAGGCCGTCGCGCAGGTCCGCGACTGGGTCAACACGCCGCCGTCGGACCTGCACCCGGCCGAGTTCGCGGCCGACGCGGTGAAGCTCGGCAAGGAGTACGGCGTCAAGGTCGAGGTGCTCGACGAGAAGGCACTCGCCAAGGGCGGGTACGGCGGCATCCTCGGCGTCGGCCAGGGCTCGAGCAACCCGCCGCGGCTGGTCCGGCTGACCTACACCCCTCGGAAGCCGGTTACGCACCTCGCATTCGTCGGCAAGGGCATCACTTTCGACTCCGGCGGCCTGTCGCTGAAGACGTCGACCGGCATGGTGAGCATGAAGTCCGACATGGCCGGCGCCGCCGCGGTGATCGGCGCGACGATCGCCATCGCCCGGCTCGGCCTGCCGGTCCAGGTGACGTCGTACGCCGCGATGGCCGAGAACATGCCGTCGGGTTCGGCGGCCCGGCCGTCCGACGTGCTGACGATGTACGGCGGCAAGACCGTCGAGGTGCTGAACACCGACGCCGAGGGCCGCCTGGTGCTCGGTGACGCCCTGGTCCGGGCATCCGCGGACCAGCCCGACCTGATCATCGACGTGGCCACCCTGACCGGCGCCTGTGTCGTTGCCCTCGGCACCAAGGTGGCGGGCGCGTTCGGGAACACCGACACGGCCCGCGACCGGGTGGTGGACGCGGCGGTCGCGGCGGGCGAGTCGATGTGGCCGCTGCCGATCCCGGCCGAGATGCTCGACAAGCTGAAGTCGCACTCGAAGGTCGCCGACCTGGCGAACATCACCGGCGAGCCCTGGGGCGGCGCCCTGGCGGCGGCCGCCTTCCTCGGCGACTTCGTTGCTGACGGCATCGACTGGGTGCACCTGGACGTCGCCGGCCCCGCCTTCAACGACGGCGGCCCCTCCGGCTACATCCCGACCGGCGGCACCGGCTACGCCGTCCGCACCCTGGTCGAGCTCGCCGCGTCAGCGAGCTGAGTACCGAATCTCCAGCATGGTGCAGCCGGTCCCGGTGCGATAGGGACCGTGCGGCATCCCCGGCGGCCGGCAGGCGTAGTCGCCGGGGCGGAACGTCTGGTCGAGGGTGAGATCGGTCAGCTCACCCTCGAGCAGGTAGACCTCTTCGACGTACTCGTGCCGGATCACCGCGTCCCCTGACACCGTGCCGGGCGCCCACCGCGCCACCCGTGTCAACGTGCCGTCGGGATCCCGGCTCAGCACACGCTCCGAGATTCCGCTGCCCGCGTCGGCCCACTGGACCTCACCAGTGGCGAAGAACTCCCGCTCGTCCTTCATCGGTCAGTCCCAGGCCGGCGCGAGCTGCTCGATCGAGTACACGACGCGGCTGGTCAGACCGCGCGGGTCGGTCAGCTCCACCCGCCACGCGTCGGCGAACTGGTCGACGCCCGGGATCATCGGGATCGTCCCGCTGAGCAGCACGGTGCCCGGAACGATCCGCTCCCCCAGCTCCTCGATCCAGTACGACGGCGGCAGCAACTGCGCCAGTGTCCCGTCCTGGATCAGCGTCTCGACATCCCCGTGCCGGACCCACGCCTTCAAGGTGAACCGGTCGAGTTCGTCCTCGATCTCGCTGAGCGGCCAGGCGACGTCACCGAGCAGGTCCGGCGCGGATTGCTTGCTCCAGGCAACGCCATGGACCTCGAGCGCCCGGTCCGTGTGATCGCACGCTGCCGTGAGCAGGACGTCGTCCTCGCCGACCACCAGCGCCCACTCCGCCTCACCGGACGTCTTGGCGTGGGCGACCTGCACGACCTCCGGCCGCCCGACGAGTGACGCGGACAGCGGGTAAAGCGTCGGGATGCGGCGCGGAGCCGGTACGCCGAGCTCGGCCAGCTCGTCCACGTGGTGCTGAACCTGCGCGGTGTCACGGCCGGCGTAGCCCGCGTTCAGCGCATAGCGGACGGTGACCGCCCGCTCGCTCCCGTCGGGCAAGGTGAACCGCATCGTCATCGGGCTCCTCCAGATTTTCTTGAATCAGCGCTTGCGTGAACACGTCGTATACAACGAGTATGGAGCATCCCCTCAAGGAGGTCCACCCGATGTCCAGCGCTCCGCCCTCCCCTCCCGATCGCCGCGGTCTGCACAAGGCCTTCGCCGCGAGCCTGTCCGGCACCTCGCTGGAGTGGTACGACTTCGCCGTCTACAGCTCCGCCGCCGCCCTCGTCTTCGGCGACCTCTTCTTCCCCGGCAGCGAGCCGCTGACCGGGACGCTGCAGGCCTTCGCGACGTACGCCGTCGGGTACGTCGCGCGCCCGCTCGGCGGCATCTTCTTCGGCCGGCTCGGAGATGTGATCGGCCGCAAACGCGTGCTGGTCGCCACTCTGCTGCTGATCGGCGTCGCCACGTTCTGCATCGGACTGCTGCCGACACACGCCCAGGCCGGCGCCCTGGCGCCCACGCTGCTGGTCGTACTCCGCTTCGCACAAGGTGTGGGTGTGGGTGGCGAGTGGGGTGGAGCCGTTCTGCTCAGCAGTGAGTTCAGCGAGGCTGGGCAGCGCGGCTTCTGGGCGTCGGCCGCCCAGGTCGGGCCGCCACTCGGGACGTTGCTGGCCAACGGCGTACTGGCTGTCCTGGCCGGGGCGCTGTCCGAGGACGCGTTCCTCAGCTGGGGTTGGCGGGTCGCCTTCCTGCTGTCCGCCGTACTGGTCGCGTTCGGTCTGCTGATCCGTTCCAGGCTGGAGGAGACGCCGGTGTTCCGCGAACTCGAGGCGCGGGGCGATCGGCCGACGGCTCCGGTGTCCGAGGTACTGCGGACGCAGACCCGGCCGCTGGTTGCGGCGATCCTGGCCCGAGTGGGTCCGGACGTGTTGTACGCGATGTTCGCGGTCTTCGTTCTGACGTACGCGACCAAGGAGTTGGGCATGAGTCGCGGCGAGGCGGTGACCGCCGTACTGGTCGGCTCAGCTCTGCAGGTCGTGATGATCCCCTGGTCCGGCTGGCTTTCGGACCGGTACGGGCGTCGTACGGTCTATGCGATCGGTGCGGTCGGAGGAGCCGTGTGGAGCGTGGTCTTCTTCGCGATGGCGTCGTCGCTGGCGACCGTGCTGCCGGGTGTGGTGATCGGGTTGGTGTTCCACTCGCTGATGTACGGGCCGCAGGCGGCGTTCGTGTCGGAGCAGTTCACCGCGAGGCTGCGGTACACCGGCAGCTCACTCGCCTACACGTTCGCCGGCGTGATCGGCGGTGCGCTTGCGCCGCTGGCGTTCACGTACTTCCTCGCCAAGGCGGGCACCGGCTACGTGATCGCGGCGTACATCATCGTGGCGTGCTCGATCACCCTCGTCGGCCTGCGCCTCGGCCGCGCCGTGCAGGAGGAGTCCCTTGCCGTCAGCCCTGCATGAGAACCGACCCGGTGGTGCCGAGATGGCTGAGGATCGCCTTCTCGGCCGCCGCCGGATCGCCGGCCGCCAGGCCGTCGACGATGGCCTGGTGCTCGGCGAGGACGTCCTGCCGGCGAGTGGCGCTGCGCTGCAGGGCCACGACGCCGAGGAGCACATGCTTGGACCGCAGGTTGTCGTACAGGCGACCGAGCACCGAGTTGCCGCCGGCCTCGACCAGGAGCGCGTGGAACTGGCTGTCCAGCTCGATGAACGCCTTCGCGTCGCCCTGCGCGACGATCGCCCGCTGTTGCTCGAGGACGCCGTTCATCGCCTCGACAGGAGCCGCATCCGCCGCAAGAGAAGTCGACGCGGCCCAGCACTCGATCACACCGCGGGCCTGCATCAGCTCGGCGATCTCGCGGCCGGGCAGCGGCGCCACGAACGCACCGCGATGCGGCACGAGCTGCACCAGGTCCTCAGCCGCGAGCATCAGCAACGCCTCGCGGACCGGCGTACGGGAGATGCCGACCTCGGTCGCGACGACCTGCTCGTTGATGAACGTCCCCGACACGGCCGGGTCGCTCAGCACTGTCCCCCGCAGGTAGTGATAGGCACGATCACGGCCGGAGTCCCCACTCAATTGCATACTCAATGTATACAGCTTCGGAGGTTCTGATGACAGTCCTGCACGTGGCCGCGGCCCAGATCAGCAGCGGACCCGACCCGGTCGCCAACCTGGCCACGGCGACCGGCGCGGTCCGGAACGCGGCCGCCGGCGGCACCGAGCTGATCATCCTCCCCGAAGCCACGTCGGCCTGCTTCGGGACCGACCTGCGTTCGATCGCCGAGCCGCTGGACGGACCGTTCGCCACCGGTCTGCGGAAGGCCGCCGCGGACGCCGGGGTCGTCGTGGTCGCCGGGATGTTCGAACCGTCCGAGGACGGACGGGTGCACAACACCTTGCTCGTCACGGGACCCGGCGTCGAAGCGTCGTACCGCAAGATCCACCTGTACGACGCCTTCGGGTCGCGCGAGTCGGACACTGTTGCTCCGGGCAAAGAACTCGTGACGTTCGCCCTGCGGGACATGACGATCGGGCTGGCGACCTGTTACGACCTGCGGTTCGCCGACCAGTTCACCGCGCTCGGACGGCTCGGTGCGGAACTGATCGTCGTACCGGCGTCGTGGGGCGCGGGACCGGGCAAGGAAGAGCAGTGGGATCTGCTGACACGCGCTCGCGCCGCGGACGCCCAGGCCTGGCTGCTGGCCTGCGATCAGGCGTATGTACCGCCCGTCGGCACGGATCCGCTGGGGATCGGGCGCAGCAGCCTCACCACTCCCCTGGGTCAGAGCCACACGAGACTCGGCGCCGGAGCTGAAACCCTGCACGCTGCTGTCGACACCGCCGTCGTCGCCGCTGTCCGCGCCCGGGTGCCGATTCTTTAGGCGAGGCCGTTCTTCTTCATGCGGGCGTTGTACTCGCGCATCCGTGGCGGGTAGCCCACGACGGCGGCGTCGTACGACGGGATGCCGAGGCGGTTCGCGAAGTCGTGGGCCCATTTCACCGACGGGACCCGGCGGCGGGTCCACTCGCCGTCCACAGCGACCAGCAGCAGGGTGTACTCCGTCACCGCCGTCCGCGGCTCGACGAACCCCTCGACGCCCTGACGGGTCTGGGCGAACTCGCGCAGGTGCGCCTGGTCGGGAGTGTCCGACCGGCGCATCGTTCCGGCCTTCTGCCGGCGACCGAACCACTTCATGGGAGTAAGTGTCCACTATCTGTGCAAGTCCGGGCCGAAATCCTGGATAACGGTTGCGGCCGATCGCGGCCTGCCCGCCACGACCGGCCCGGGGATGGATCCGGGCCTGATCGGTGACAAGATGACGCCGGGCCGGAACCGCGATCCGGGACCGCCCGCCCAGACCCACAGCCTGTTGGACCCCACGGAGGAACCTGTGACTGACAGTGGCACGACGTACGACCTGGTGATTCTCGGCGGCGGCAGCGGTGGTTACGCCGCCGGACTGCGCGCGGCGACGCTCGGCCTGTCCGTGGCGCTGGTCGAGAAGGACAAGGTCGGCGGGACCTGTCTGCACCGTGGGTGCATCCCGACCAAGGCGCTGCTGCACGCGGCCGAGGTCGCGGACTCGGCGCGCGAAGGCGAGCAGTTCGGGGTCCGGACGACGCTCGAGGGCGTCGACATGGGCGGCGTGAACAAGTACAAGGACGGCGTCGTCGACCGGCTGTTCAAGGGTCTGCAGGGCCAGTTGAAGGCCCGCGGCATCACGGTGATCGAAGGTGAGGGCCGGCTGACCTCGCCCACCACGGTCCAGGTCGGCGACACGACGTACAGCGGCCGCAACGTCCTCCTCGCCTCCGGCTCGTACTCCAAGTCGCTGCCCGGTCTCGAAATCGACGGGCACCGGGTGATCGCGAGTGAGCACGCACTGACGCTCGACCGGGTCCCGGAGTCCGCGGTGATCCTCGGCGGCGGCGTGATCGGCGTCGAGTTCGCGTCCGCGTGGACGTCGTTCGGCACCAAGGTGACGATCGTCGAGGCACTGCCGCGGCTGGTCCCGGCCGAGGACGCCGACTGTTCGAAGACCTTGGAGCGCGCCTTCCGGAAGCGGAAGATCGCGTTCAAGACCGGTACGCCGTTCGAGTCGGTCGCGGTGACCGATTCCGGCGTCCGGGTGACCGTCGCGGGCGGCGAGGTGATCGAGGCCGAGCTCCTGCTGGTCGCCGTCGGCCGGGGCCCCAACACCACGGGACTCGGGTACGAAGAGGTCGGTGTCGCGCTCGACCGCGGGTTCGTGACCGTCGACGCGACGCTGCAGACCAGCGTGCCGGGCGTCTACGCGGTCGGCGACATCGTGCCCGGTCTGCAGCTCGCGCACCGCGGGTTCCAGCAGGGCATCTTCGTGGCCGAGCTCCTCGCGGGCCTCGCCCCGACGCCGATCGACGAGGCCGGCATTCCGCGCGTCACGTACTCCGAGCCGGAGGTCGCGTCCGTCGGGCTGACCGAGGAGCAGGCCCGGGAGAAGTACGGCGACGTCGAGATCCTCAACTACAACCTCGGCGGCAACGGCAAGTCGCAGATCCTGAAGACGGCCGGCTTCGTGAAGCTGGTCCGCGCGCGGGACGGCGCGGTCGTGGGGCTGCACATGGTCGGTTCGCGTGTCGGCGAGCTGATCGGCGAGGCGCAGCTGATCTACAACTGGGAGGCGTACCCGGCCGACGTCGCGCCGCTGGTGCACGCGCACCCGACCCAGAACGAAGCCCTCGGAGAGGCCCACCTCGCCCTCGCCGGGAAACCTTTGCACTTCCATGACTGACCCTGCTGGACCGCCCCAGTAGGTTGGAACCGCAGGAGCGTCAAGGACGGCCGTGACCCGGATCCCGGGCGCTCCGGCGGCACCGTAGGCTGACACTCGACCGATCAGACGAAGGAGCAACGACCGTCATGCCGACCTCTGTATCCCTGCCGGCCCTCGGGGAGAGCGTCACCGAAGGAACCGTCACCCGCTGGCTCAAGCAGGTCGGTGACACGGTTGCCGTGGACGAACCCCTGCTGGAGGTCTCGACCGACAAGGTCGACACCGAAATCCCGAGCCCCGTCGCCGGCACCCTTCTGGAGATCAAGGCCGCCGAGGACGAGACCGTCGAGGTCGGCGCCGAACTGGCCGTGATCGGCGACGCCGGCGAGGCCGGCTCCGCCCCCGCAGCCCCCGCCGAGCCCGCCGCCGCCGAGCCCGCGCCTGCCGCCGAGTCCGCTCCCGCCCCGGCCGCCGAGTCCGCTCCCGCCCCGGCTGCTGAGGCTCCTGCCGCCGCCCCGGCTGCCCAGGCCGCACCCGAACCCTCCACCGACGCTCCTTCCACTCCTTCCGCGGCCGCCGCCGACTCGACCCAAGCAGAGTCCCCGGCCGCCGAGGCAAACGCACCCCAGGCGGCCGGTACGTCGGTGACGCTGCCGGCCCTGGGTGAGAGCGTGACCGAGGGCACCGTCACCCGCTGGCTCAAGCAGGTCGGCGACGACGTAGCCGTGGACGAGCCGCTCCTCGAGGTCTCCACCGACAAGGTCGACACCGAGATCCCGAGCCCGATCGCCGGCAAGCTCCTGGAGATCAAGGTCGCCGAGGACGAAACCGTCGAGGTCGGCGCCGAACTGGCCATCGTCGGCTCCGGCGCCCCCGCCGCCGCTCCGTCCGCCTCCGCCCCCGCCGCCCCGGCCGAGCAGGCTCCCGCCGCGGCCCCGGCTGCTGCTCCTGCCCCGGCCCCGGCTCCCGCTCCGGCCCCGGCTGCTGCTCCGGCTCCCGCTCCTGCTCCGGCGGCTGCTCCCGCTCCGGCGGCTCAGGCTCCTGCTCCGCAGGCGGCTCCGGCCGCGGCCGCGCCGGCCCCGGCGGCAGCTCCGGCTCCCGCGGTGTCGCCGAACGGCGCTGCCGACGGCGCGAACTACGTCACCCCGCTCGTCCGCAAGCTCGCCGCGGAGCACGAGGTCGACCTGAACGCCGTACAGGGCACCGGCGTCGGCGGCCGCATCCGCAAGCAGGACGTGATCGCCGCCGCCGAGGCGAAGAAGGCCGCCGCCGCAGCACCCGCTCCGGCAGCCCAGGCCGCAGCGCCCGCCGCAGCCGCGAAGGCCCCGGCGGTCAGCCCGCTGCGCGGCACCACCGAGAAGATGAGCCGGATCCGCAAGGCGATCGCGGCCCACATGGTCAACAGCCTGAAGGTCTCGGCCCAGCTGACCACGGTCGTCGAGGTCGACGTCACCGAGATCGCCAAGCTGCGGAACAAGAAGAAGGCGGAGTTCGAGGCCCGCGAGGGCGTCAAGCTGTCCTTCCTCCCGTTCTTCGCACTCGCCGCGGTGGACGCGCTCAAGCAGTACCCGAAGCTGAACGCGTCGATCGACGAGGAGAAGGGCGAGATCACGTACCACGCCGCCGAGCACCTCGGCATCGCGGTGGACGTGGAGCGCGGCCTGATGGTCCCGGTCGTGCACAACGCCGGCGACCTGAACATCGCCGGCCTGGCGAAGAAGATCGCCGACCTCGCCGACCGCACCCGGAACAACAAGGTGCTGCCGGACGAGATGGCAGGCGGCACGTTCACCATCACCAACACCGGTAGCCGGGGTGCGCTGTTCGACACCCCGATCCTGAACCAGCCGCAGGTCGGCATGCTCGGGACCGGCGCCGTGGTGAAGCGCCCGGTGGTCATCACCCACCCGGAGCTCGGCGAGACGATCGCGATCCGGCAGATGGTGTACCTGGCGCTGACCTACGACCACCGCCTGGTCGACGGCGCCGACGCGGCCCGCTACCTGACGGCCGTCAAGCAGCGCCTCGAAGAGGCTCAGTTCGACGTCTGATCCGATCGGACACCCGGCGCCGGTGCCTGTCTCCCCGGAGACGGACACCGGCGCCGTTCTTTCTCTCGTGAACCGGCAAGGAGCAGAGCGGGATGAAGTACGTACTGGCCGGGGCGTCCGGCTTTCTCGGTAAGGCGCTCGCCCGCGACTTGGTTGCCAACGGCCACCAGGTCGTCCGGCTGGTACGCCGTCCGCCGTCGACGCCGGACGAGGTGCGCTGGGACCCGGCTCGAGGTGATCTCGACGCGGGCGCCCTGGACGATCCCGATGTCCTGGTCAACCTGGCCGGCGCGAACATCGGCCGCCCGTGGACACCGACGTACCGCCTGAAGATCCGGGAGAGCCGCGTCTCGACCACAGCGACCCTGGCCGCCGTGGCGACCCAGCTCGACCGTCGGCCGGCGCTGCTCACGCAGAGCGGGATCGGCGGCTACGGCACCGACCTCGGCGACCGCATCCTGACCGAGGACTCCGACCTCGGCGAAGGCTTCCTCTCCGACGTCGTCCGGCTGTGGGAGGGCGCGCTCGAACCGGCCCGTGACGCAGGCAGCCGGGTGGCCGCGCTGCGCACGGGCGTCGTGCTCGGCAGCAAGGCGCCGGCGTTCCAGCTCCTGTCCCTCCCCTTCCGCCTCGGTCTCGGCGGCCGCCTCGGCCCGGGAACCCAGTACTTCCCGGTGGTCTCGCTGACCGACTGGATCCGCGCCGTCCGGCACGTCGCCGAGAACGACAGCGTGAGCGGCCCGGTCAACATCACCCTGCCGACACCGGCCACCAACCTCGAACTCACCGAAGCGCTGGCTACCGCCCTGCACCGCCCCTGCACCGTGCCCGTGCCGGCAGTCCTCATGAAGACCGCCCTGGGTGAGTTCGCCTGGGAACTCCTCGGCAGCAAACGAGCCCTCCCAACCCGCCTCCAATCCACCGGCTTCACCTTCCACCACCCCACAGTCACCACCGCGATCTCGGCGGCCCTCGCCTGACTACACCAGCGCCATTCCAGGGACTCTCTTGCGGATCGCCTCCATCTCGGCCTCGTCGGAGATGCCCTGCCAGTCGTACCGCGGCGTGTACGGAGCCTCCAATGCACGCACGTCGTCGTCGGTGAGCTCGACCTCCAGCGAGGCCACGGCGTCGTCGATCTGCTGAATCGAGCCGGCGCCGACCAACGGTGCGGTGACCACCGGCTGGCGGCGCAGCCAGGCGAGCGCGATCTGCGCGCGGCTGACGCCGTGCTCTTGCGCGACCTGTCCGACCGCCTCGATGATCGCGCGGTTGGAAGCCTCCTGCTCCGGCGAGTACAGCACGTCCGCGTAGGCGCCGTCGGTCTCCGACCGAGCCGTCGACCGGGCGTCGCCCCAGCTCCGACCGAGCCTGCCGCGAGCCAGTGGTGACCAGATGATCGTGCCGACACCTTCGTCCAGGCACAGCGGGATCATCTCCCGCTCTTCCTCCCGGGCGAGCAGGTTGTAGTGGTCCTGCATCGACACGAAGCGCGCCCAGCCGTTCTGCTTCTGCAGGTTGAGCGCCTTGGCGAACTCCCAGGCATGCATCGACGAGGCGCCGAGGTACCGGACTTTGCCGGCCCTGACGAGATCGCTCAGTGCCTCGAGCGTCTCCTCCCACGGCGTCGCGTGATCGTTGCGGTGGATCTGGTAGAGGTCGATGTAGTCGGTGCCGAGTCGGCGCAGCGAGTGGTCGACCTCGGTCAGCACCGCCTTGCGCGACAGGCCGCGGCCGTTCGGACCGAGCCGCATCGGGTGCCGGAGCTTGGTCGCGATCACTACGCCGTCGCGGTCGGCGTAGTCCCGGAGCGCGCGGCCGAGGATCTCCTCACTGGACCCGTTCGAGTACATGTTCGCGGTGTCGAAGAAGTTGATGCCCGCATCCAGCGCGTGCCGGATCAGCGGCCGCGCCGCGTCCTCGCCCTTCGACCAGACGGGATGCCCGCGGTCGGGTTCGCCGTACGTCATCGCGCCGATCGCGATCGGCGACACGTCGAGGCCGGTGGTGCCGAGCTTGATGTACTTCATGATGCTCCTCTAAGCTAATTGGAGAACTCTCCGCTTACCGTAGTGGAGAGCTCTCCACTTAGCAAGCGAGGAGCTCATGGTTCGTTCGGACGCCCGGGAGAATCGGGCTCGCATCGTCGCCGCCGCCCGCGACGCGTTCGCCGAGGACGACCGCACATCGATGAACCAGGTGGCTCAGCGTGCCGGGGTAGGCGCCGGCACTCTGTACCGGAACTTCCCGACCCGGGAGGCGCTCGTACTCGCCGTCTACCAGGACGAGGTCGACCGCATCACCGGCGCCGTGCCGGAACTGCTCGCCGAGCTGCCGCCGGTCGAAGCCCTCCGGCAGTGGACGACCGGACTGGTTGAGGCGATGCGCAGGAAGCACGGCCTCGGTGACGCGCTCAGCCCGGCCGCGCACAAGGAGATCACCGAGCAGACCTACGGGCCGGTCGTCGCGGCGATCACCGACCTACTCGACGCCGGCAAGAAGGACGGCAGCATCCGCGAGGACGCCGACCCCCGCGACTTCCTCCAACTCACCGGCGCCCTCTGGCGCGCCGCCACCCACCCCGAAGACCGAGCCCCCCACATACTGGCCCTCATCCTCGACGGCCTCCAACCCCACTAACCCAACCAGCATCGAACGCATCACCTCGCCCAAGAGCACGCCATCAGCCGCGCGGGAAGTAATGGCCGTTCTCCAGACCTGCGAGCAGGCCGGGCTGAGTGGGTTCCCAGCCGAGCGTCCGGCGGGTGATGAGATTGGACGCCGGGTAGTCCTGGGTGACGATGTTCGCGAGGAACCCGAAGTATCCCGGCACCATCAGTTCGTCAGCGGGAATGCTCACCGCGGGCAGGTGCAGACGGCCGCCTAACGCCTCGGCGATCTCGCGGAGCCGGATGCCCCCGTCCGCAACCGCGTGCCAGTACTTGCCGGCCGGGCCCTTCTCCAGCGCCAGCCGGAACAGGGACGCAACATCGCGGACGTGTACGGCGTTCCACAGGTTCGTGCCGTCTCCGGGGTAGCCGGCGAAGCCTTTCTCCTGTGCGAGCGCGATCAGCGTGGGGAGGAAACCGGCGCGATCGGTCGTACTGTGCGCGATGTTGGCGATCCGCACGACCGAGGACCGCACTCCCCGCTCGGCGAGGCCGACGACGGCGGTTTCCACGACATTGCGAACCCGGAGGGTGCCTTTGTGCTCATCGCCGACGGGAAGCGCCGGGTCATCCTCGGTGGCCGGCCTACCGAGGATCGGTCCGTTCCCGGGTGAGCCGATACTCCCCGCCGCGACCAGCGGCTTTCCGGTTCCCGCCAGCGCTTCGCCGTACGCGAGCACGACCGGGAGCTCCGCGGCGGCCACGGCATCGATCCCGCCGGACGGAAGCAGGTCTTGCCTGTGCGCGACATGGACGACCCCGTCGGAATCCGCTGCCGCCTCCTTGAGCCCATCGAGATCCTCGAGGTCGCCGCGACGTACCTTCGCGCCAAGCGCGGACAACGCCGCCGCGGCCGTGTCCGACCGGGCCAGGCCGGTGACCTCGTGCCCGGCCGCGATGAGCTCGGGGACGATGTACGAACCGGTATGGCCGGTCCCGCCAGTGACGAAAACGCGCAAGTTCCTGCTCCTTGTGAGCGATGTAGCGGAAGAAATGGCTGTGAGAATGCACTCCGCGCGCGGCGCCCTGTTCACCGCCTGCTCGGCCCCGGGAGCTCAACCGGTGAATTCGTTGACGCCGAGGGCGAAGTCCCAGTGGCCAACCCCGTTGCCGGCGAGGCCCATCGTGACCACGCCCATTCCTTCCAGCCAGTGCGCCATTTTCAGGCGCCCGGCATCCAGCGGGCGCAGTCCGAGGCTCTCGATGAATTCCGCCACGCCCGCCTTCGCCTGCGCATCGTCGCCGGCGATGAAGACGTCGGGGCGGCCGTTCTCCAGGACATTGCGGAAGATGGTGTTGAACGCCTTCACCACGCTCGCGCCGGCCGGGGCCACCTTGGCGACTTCCTGCGCGATCGAGGTCTCGCCGCTGTGGGCCAGTCCGTCGAGCGTGGCGTTGAAGGGATTGCTGATGTCGACGATGACCTTCTCCGCGAGGGCGTCTCCATACTCGGCGACGACCGGAACGATGCGGTCGGACAAGAGCGCCGTGATGACGATGTTCCCGGCCGGGACCGCGCCCCAGTTGCCCGTCGTCGTATCGCCGCCCAGGGCCTTGGCCACGTCATCGGCCTTGGACTGATCGCGCCCCATGACCTCGACGGAGTTGCCGCCCACCACTGCGAGCGTGCCGATCGTACGGGCCATGTTCCCCGTGCCGATGAGGGTGATGCTGCTCATGAGATGTGGACCCTTCCTCTTGCTGGTGTGTGGTTCAGAGGGCGGTGGTGCCGCCGTCGGCGACCAGTTCCAGGCCGTTGACGTAGCTGGAGTCGTCGGAGGCGAGGAACAGGGCGACGGTGGCGATCTCCTCGGGACGGCCCATCGATCCGCGCGGGATGAGGGACTCGAAGGCGGCCTTGGTGGCCTCGTCGAACAGTTCTTCCTGTTTGGCCGTGGCGACCTGGCCGGGCGTCAGGACGTTGACCCGGATCTTGCGGTCGCGCAGTTCGTTGAGCCAGACGCGGGCCCAGGCCTGCTGGACGGCTTTGCTTCCCGCGTACAGGCTCCAGCCGGGGAACGCGCCGAGGGAGGCGTTGGATCCGGTCATGAAGATCGAGCCGTTGTCGTTGATCAGCGGCAGTGCCTTCTGAACGGTGAACAGGGTGCCGCGCGCATTGAGCCAGAACGCGCGGTGGAACTGCTCCTCGGTGATCTCGCCGAGGGCAGCGGGCTCCCCCATCCCGGCACTGGCCCACAGCACGTCGATCGATCCCTTCTCCCGCTTGATGGTGTCGTACAAGCGGTCCAGGTCGTCCAGTTCGGCCGCGTCGCCCTGGACGGCGGTGACATTGCGGCCGATCAGCTCGACGGCGGCGTCCAGCGCTTCCTGCCGCCGGGCCTGGATGAAGACGTGCGCGCCCTCCTCGACGAACAGTTTGGCGCCGGCCAGCGCCATGCCGGTGGATCCGCCGGTGATCACCGCTACTTTGCCATCGAGCTTTCCCACGATCACTCCGTTGAATTGACCAGTAATAGGCGGAACTCAAGGTCTGCATTCTTGGACCGAATTCGTAGTTCCGCCCGATGAACGATGTCACCGGCTTGAAGTGGTTGTCCAAGACCCTTTTCGGCCGTGGTGATACCTTGAAGGCATCGCCGGACCGGGAGGCTCCATGGATCTGGACCTGCGCAAGCTGCGCTACTTCGCCACGGTCGCCCGCACGCTGCACTTCGGCCGCGCCGCCGACGAACTGCACATCGCGCAACCGGTGCTCAGCCGCCAGATCCGTGCTCTGGAACAAGATCTCGGCGCCGCGCTGTTCATCAGGGACAGCCACGGCGTCGCGCTGACCGACGCCGGCCGGCAACTGCTGGACGATGCCGGTCCGCTGCTCGCCTCCGCGCACGCGGTCCGCCGCCGGCTGTCCGTGGCCGCCCGCGGCAGCCAGCGGCTGGTGGTCGGTTTTCGGGCCGGCATCCCCGTCATCCCCGCGACGCGGGAGTTCGAGACCCAGCATCCGGACGTGGTCGTGGATGTGCAGCGCATGGAATGGGACGACCAGGCGCTGATGCTGCTCGACGGTCGCGTCGACGTCGGCTATGTGCGGCTGCCCATCGATGAGACCGGCCTGCGCCTGACTCCGCTCTACACCGAGCCGCTCATGGTGGTGCTGCCCGTCGGCCACCGGCTCGCCGGAAAGGAGGCGGTCACCGAGGCCGACCTGATCGGTGAGCCTCTCGTGTGGCACGCCGACGCGAGCACGCAGCCCACCAGGCGCCCGCACCCCGACTCCGGGCTCCGGGTACGCGGGGTGGAGGAGAAACTCGAGCACGTCGCGGCCGGCCGTGGTATCTCGTTCGTGGGGCGTTCGGAGACCGTGTTCTACTCACGTCCCGACATCAGTTACGTGCCCGTCCCGGATCTGCCGCCCGAGCAGGTTTTCGTTGCGATGGCGGCGTCGCGCACCTCGCCGCTGGCTGACGACTTCTTTGCCGCGGCGCAAGCTACGGCTCAGATCACGGCAGAATGCGGGAATTATGAGGCGCATTCAGGCGGTCTGGTCTAAAGCTGCTGCGGTCTGCCGGAATTGGTCGGCCTAATTGCCCGGGAATATCTAGTTCGACGGGGTGATTGTTGTGATGCGCCAGGTGGGGGTTGGTTGACGGGGGGCGCTGCGTGAGGGGGCGGTGGTGCGGGGGGTGGTGTGCGGGGTGGTCGTGAGGGTGATCAGTCTGGTGGTTGGGGGGCTGGGTGGGAGTTGGGTTTTGGTGCCGGTGGGGTCGATTGCTTGGCCTGCGGTGAGGTGGTCGGTGGTTTTGAGGGTGACGGTGGTTGGGGTGCGGTGGGTGATTTCGGTGCTTTCGATCGTGATTCGGAGGCCTTGGACGCGGATGTTTTGTTGGCGGTAGGTGGATAGGAGCGCGCGGTCGGCGCGCCAGGGGGTGCTGCCTGGGACGTAGATCTGGTCGAGGGCAGTTAGGTCGAGGGTCCAGAAGGCTTGGGCGCGTTGAGCATCTAGTGCTTGCAGTGTTTGTGTCCAGGTGGCCAGTTCTGTTGAGGACGCGGGCTTCGGGGGTTGCGTCGAGGTCGTGGTGCGGGTCTGGGTTGGTGACGTCTCGGGTCGGTTGGGCGTCGTTTGGTGAGTCGTGGTTGGTGGCTGCGGGGATGCGGTGGTCTGTTGGGCTGCGGGTTGGGCGTCGCTGGGGTCTGGTTGGGCGGTTGCTGGGGTGTTGAGGGTGCGGAGGGTGGCGATGGCGATCGCTAGCACGATCATCGCGGCGAGGGCGGCTGCGGCGAGTACGCCGTACGCGGGGTGTGGGAGGCGGCTGACTGCGAAGGTCGCTGCGAATCGGGTGCGGCGGGGTCTGGAGCGGCGGTTGGAGCGGATGCGCTTGGAGCGGGCTTTGGCCGACGGTGCGGTGGGGCGAGGTCGCTTTGGCTCCGTCAGAGGTGGGGGCGGCGGGTCGGCCGGAGGTGGAGCGAGCGGCGTACGGGAGGCAGCTGGCGCGTCGTCGTCTGTCGACCCGTCCGACGACGCAGGAGGTCGAGCGCTGGACCGGCCGGTCGGGGCGGGGACGGTCGAGGCGGAGCCCGTCGAGGCAGGGCCGGTCGGGGCTGACGCGCTCGGGGTGGGAGTGCTCGGGGCGGGAGTGCTCGGGGCGGGGGCGGTCGAGGCGGAGCCCGTCGAGGCAGGGCCGGTCGGGGCTGACGCGCTCGGGGCGGGAGTGCTCGGGGCGGGAGTGCTCGGGGCGGGGGCGGTCGAGGCGGAGCCGGTCGGGGTTGGGGGCTTGGTGTCTGTGAGGGGGGCTAGGTCTATGGGGGTGGCGGGGGTTTGGGTTAGGAGGTGGTGTGGGAGGGCGGGGAGGGGGGTGTTGGTGATGAGGGTGGGTGGGAAGGGGGTGGGGTGGGCGCTGACCTGATGGGTGAGGGTGGCTAGGGAGTGGTGGTCGGTGGTGGGGGTGGTGGGGCGGAGGGTGGCGTCGGTAAGGATTGGGCGGCCGTCGGCGTCGAAGAGGATGTTTTCGGGGGTTATGGAGCCGTGAGTGAGGTTGGAGGCGTGGAGGTGGGCCAGGGCCTCGGCCAGCGGGGCCAGGAGGGTGACTAGTTCGCCGCGGGACAGTGGACCGCGGCGGGTGAGCAGGGCGGCCAGGCTGCCGGCGGCCAGGTGCTGGGTGATCAGGATCCAGCCGGTAGTGGTCTCGCGGAACTCGTGGAGCTGCGCGACATGCGGGTGCCGGAAGCGGGACAGCATGCTCAGGTTCTCGCGGAGCCGCCCGCGGTCGGGATAGGCGCTGTGTGGGAGGTGTTTGAGCACGGCGTTGCGGCCCGAGGCGCGGTCCCGGACCTGCCAGACGGTGCCGGCCGGTCCGGACCCGAGCTCGCGGCGCAGGCTGTAGCCGGTGAGATCTGCGAGGTCCATGTCCAAGAGGATGCACCGATCGCGACGACGCCCGTCGAAGTTATCCACAGCCCAGGGCGCCGGGCCCGATCGGCCGCCGCCTACACTCGAAGGCGTGAGGGCGATCAGGTACGTGGAAGCCGGATTCGGCGCCGACGCGGTGGGCTACGAGACCGCGTGGGCCGAGCAGCGACGACTGCACTCGGAGGTTGCCGAGGGCACCGGCTCGGACACGGTGATCCTGCTCGAGCACCCGCCGGTCTACACGGCGGGCAAGCGCACCGAGCCGCACGAGCGGCCGCTGGACGGTACGCCGGTGGTCGACGTGGACCGGGGCGGCAAGATCACCTGGCACGGCCCCGGGCAACTGGTCGGGTACCCGATCGTCAAGCTCGCCTCCCACGTGTACGTCGTGGACTACGTCCGGCGGCTCGAGGAGGCGCTGATCGCCGTCTGCGCAGACCTCGGGGTGAAGACCGGCCGGGTCAAGGGCCGCAGCGGCGTCTGGGTCGCGGCCGACGACCGCGGCCGGGAGCGGAAGATCGCCGCGATCGGCATCCGGGTCGCGCAGGGCGTGACCATGCACGGGTTCGCGCTGAACTGCAACAACGACCTCACCTGGTTCGACCGGATCGTCCCGTGCGGCATCTCGGACGCCGACGTCACCACGCTCTCCAAGGAACTCGGCCGTGAGGTCACGACCACCGAGGTCCTCGCCTCGGTACGCCGGCACCTCGACGAGCTCCTCGCCTGGGACGAGTACGAGCGCAGCCCGGACATCGACCACCACGAGGAGCCGCCGACCGCGATCACCTACGGGTTGACAGTCTGAGCCTCGAGCCCGACCTCCGCGCGCCAGTCGCCGTGCAACGAGCGCAACCGATCGGCGATCTCGGGTTGCGCTGACAGCTGGTTGGTCTGCTCGCCGATGTCGTCGGCCAGGTTCGCGAGGAACCAGCCCTCCCCCATCGGCGCGTGCTCGTAGTCGCGCAGGTGCCGCGTGTTGGCGTCGTCCGCCACCCAGCTGAGCTTCCACTCCCCCGACCGCACCGCCCACTGGAACCCGCAGTCCCAGTGCAGATTCTCGTGCGCGGCCGCAGCGGTCCCGGTCAGCACGGGCAGGAGGTCGACACCGTCGGCGCCTTGCACGGTCGCGCCCGCTGCGGCGGCCAGTGTTGGGACCAGGTCCATCGTGCTGACGAGTGCGTCCGTACGGCGTCCCGCCGGCAACCGGTCCGGCCAGCGCCAGAGCATCGGGACGCGGATGCCGCCGTCCCACAGCGTGTACTTCGTCCCGCGCAGCGGCGCGTTGTCGCCGAAGTTGCAGGTCGATCCGCCGTTGTCCGTCACGTACACGACGATCGTGTCGTCGCCTGCCAGGTCGAGCAGCCGCCCGATCTCGGCGTCCATCAGCTCCAGCTGGGCGAGGTAGTACTCGCGACCGTGCGGCAGGTTCGGCACGATCACGTCGTCGTACCACTCCATGAACGGTCCGTCCGCATCCGGTGACCAGTCGCGGAACGCCGGCAGACCCCGTGCCTCCAGCTCGGAGTCGGGCAGCTGCCAGCAGAAATTGTGGACGGCGTTGAACGCCACCATGCAGAAATACGGCCGCTCGTCGTCCGCATCCATGAACTCCGCCGCGCGGCGACCGAACTCCGCGGTCAGGAACCCCTCGTGCTCAACTGGCTCGTCCCCCGACAGCAGCGGCTGCACGGCCATGTGGTGTGCGGCCGGCTGACCGTACGACTCGACCGACTCGTCGGAGTGATGCATGTAGTTCAGCCGCCCGAACGACTGCCCTGCCAGCCCGTACAGCGTCTCCTCGAACCCGTGGTGCGGCGGACACGCCCTGTCCCCCACATCCTCTTTCCCGTAGTGCACCTTGCCGAAGTACCCCGTCCGGTACCCCTGGTCGCGCAGGATCTCCGCGAGCGTCGGTACGTCGTCCGGCGGGAACGCGGCCGAGTCGAACCATTGGCCGCCCCACCGCTGCTGGTACCGCCCGGAGATGATCGACGCCCGCGACGGGCTGCAGATCGGCGCCGTCACGTAGGCGTCCGTGCAACTCACTCCCTCCGCGGCCAGCCGGTCCAGCGCCGGAGTGCGGACGTCGGGCTGCACCCCGAGCGCGCTGCGGTCGGCGTACCCGTGGTCGTCGGAAACGATCAGCAGAATGTTCGGAGCGGGCAACAGCTCATCCTCTCGCAAGCCGCGCAGCCTGGTCTGACTTTGCACGGGCATCGGTCGCGTCAGGGTCCAGCAGCAATCTCAGCTCAGCATCCAGTCGCTGCACCAGAGCCGTCTCACCGGACAGGTCGTGGAGCTCCAGAGGGTCGTCGTCGACGTTGAAGACCTGTGGCGCGTGTGCGGACCCGTAGTAGCAGTACTTCCACGGCCCGGACTTCAGCATGAAGCCACCATCGACCATGCCCTGTGCGTGGTACTCCGACAGCACAGGTCTGTCCTGAGCCTCCAGCAACGTCCTACCGGGCAAAGCGGTGTCGGGTGCCAGACCGGCCGCGTCTCGGAGGGTGGGGAGCACATCGATCAGACCGACGTGTGCGGCGCTCCGGCCTGGCTGCAACGACGGGTGGCGCAGGAGCAGCGGGATACGTACGGCGGGTTCGTAGAAGCACTGTTTCTGCCAGATGCCCTGGTGACCGGCCATCTCGCCGTGGTCGCTGGTGTAGAGGACCACTGTGTCGTCCGGTACGGCGGCCAGCAGCCGGCCGATCTGGTGGTCAAGGTGACTGATCAGCGCCCAGTAGCAGACTGTCGCCTCCCGGATCTGCTCCTCCGTCAGCGGCTCGTCGTTACGGAACCCGTGCCGTAGCAGAGAGATCACCGGGTGCTGTTCGTCTGCGACGGCAGGTAGCTCGACGTCGGCCGTGTCGTACAACGCGCGGTGCTCCGGTGGTGCAACCAACGGGAAGTGCGGGTGCATGTAGCCGACGTACAGCAGGAACGGGTCCTCGCCTGGGTCGCGCAGGAACTCCACAGCGGCATCCGTCGCGGCTACGTCGTGCTGGGTATGGACGTGGTCGCCCGACCCTTGTTCAGTGACATGAGAGTTGGTCGGGCGTCGCCAGTCCGCCGTACGACGGGGTGGACGGCCGCTGTGGTCGAGCCAGAAGTCCAGGTCGTCGGTGAGACGGCGGTCGAAGCCGAGCACGCGGTCTGGTCCGTTGAAGTGCGTTCGGCCCGCGATGACCGAGGTGTAGCCGGCTTCGCGCAGGTGATGGCCCCAGGTGCGGTACGCCGCGTCCGGGATGACGCCGTTGTCCCAGGCCCCGATCTGGTGCACGTACTGGCCGGCCATGAGCGAGAGGCGGGACGGCACGCACATCGGGCTGTTGGTGTACGCGCGGTCGAACGCGACGCCCTGCGCGGCCAGGCGATCCAGGTGTGGCGTCCGGACGTGCGGATGACCCGCCCAGCCGGCCGCCGCGGCGGTGTGTTCGTCGGACAGGACCACGACGATGTTCGGTGGGCGCATGGCTCCTACCCTAGGCAAGCGGTTGCCTGTGTGGGTCAGCCCAAGGGTGCGCCGAAGTGTCTGCGGGGTGTAACCGCTGTTCGTCGCTACCTTGGGGGTGTGTCCAAATTTCTTGGGTTCTTGCTCGGCGTAGCTGTTGCTCTGGCCGGACCGGCCGTGTTCGGGGTCCTCGCGGCGCCGGGTGGTATCGAGCTGAACGCGAAGGGGATGGCGCTTGCCTTCGGCATCGGCGCGCTGGTCTTCTGGGCCGTGGTGTCGTACTTCTCCGGGGCCGGTGCGCTGGGGGCGTTCATCGCCTTCGGCGTCCTGATCTACTGCTGGCTGTGGATCCCGAACCGGACCACGAACTTCCTCAACGACGTCCCGGGCGTCACCAACGGGATGATCGACGGATCGAAGCAGTACACGCTGAACGGCGTGGTGCCGATCCTCGGGGTGATCTCGCTGGTGTACGCGATCCAGCTGATCGTCCAGGGCGTCCAGCGCCGGCGGCGGGAGCGGGTCGAGGCCGACCGGCTGCAGCGCGAGCAGGAAGCCGCGCAAGCGCAGCAGGAGGCGGACGTCGCCGCGGTGTATCCGGTTGCCGGGGGCACCTATCAGGCGCCGGCGGCGTACGAGAGTCACACGCGGTACGACGACCTGTTCGACGAGCCGGCGGCGGCGCAGCCGCGGAACCAGGCCGACGATCAGACGCGGCAGTTCCCGGTCGGCGAGGCGGAGGAGTTCGAGCACACCCGCCAGTTCCCGGAGCCAGATGCCGAGAGCAACTACACCGGCGAGGACACGGTCATCGCACCTCCCCCCGCGCCGGAGGAGCCGGTCGCACAGCAGGAGCCGGTCGCGCAGACCCCGCCCGCAGCTGAGGTGAACGAGCCGGCCGAGGAAACCCAGCCGGTGGAAACCAAGCAAGCGGTCGAGCCGAAGCCCGAGGCAGTCACCCCGGCCGAGGAAACTCAGCCGGTGAAGACGGAGCCGCAGGCGGCCGCGCCGGTTGAGGAGACCCAGCCGATGGACGCGGCGGTGGAAGAGGCTCAGCCGACGGAGGCCAAGCCCGACGCAACCGAGCCCGCCGAGGACACCCAGCCGGTCGAGGCCAAGCCGCAAGCGGTTGAGGAGACTCAGCCGGTTGAGGTCAAGCCGCAGGTGAGTGAGAAGGCTGAGCCGGTTGAGGAGAAGAAGATGGAGCGGGGGGAGAAGATGGGGTCTCAGTATCGGGAGCGGATGGAGGACCCGGAGGACACCGGGGAGTTCCACCTCGCGTTCGAGAACCCCGTGGTGAAGCCCGCCTAGCCTGAGAGGGACTCAGGCGACGTGCATGCGCTGCTGGTGCTGGTCCCGGCGCGCGTGCTCGGTGATGGCCTCGTCGTACGCCGCGCTCGCCATCTGCAGCACGTCGCCCGCCATCTGGGCCCGCGGTGAGTCGGTGCTCCACGCGAGCACCAGCTTCCGGTGAATCGGGTCACCGACCAGCGTGCGCGTGGTGACATCGGCCGAAAGCATCCGGTACGACGTGGGCGAGATCAGCGCCACGCCCTGACCACTGGTCACGAACCCCATCAGCACCGACGTATCCACCGAGTGATGCTCCACCCGAGGCTGGAACCCAGCCGCCTCGCACGCCGCCCGGAACAGTACGTGGAACCCGCTGTCGTCCGGCGGCTCACCGATCCACTCCTCGCCCGACAGCGACGCGAGATCGACCTCGCCCCGCGTCCGCGACGCCTCAGCCACCGGGTGGTCCGCCGACAAGGCGACGTACGCCGACTCGGACTCGACGACCGTGGTGGACTCGACCCCGGTCGGCAGCCGCAGCTCGAACCCGGGGAACTCCCGGAGCAGCGCGAAGTCCAGCCGCCCGCTCTCCAGCTGCTGCAGGAGCACGCTGGTGGACCACTCGACCTCGATGCTGACCTGCTCGATCTCGCCGTGGGCACGCAGCCGGGACGCGATCCCGGACATCGGCGCGGTCGGGAACCCGCCGAGCCGGACCGCCGACGACTCGACCGCGGTCATCGCGGACACGGTCGCCGACAGGTGGTCGACGTCGACCAGGATGGCCCGCGCGCGATCGACGGCGTACCGGCCGAGCGGCGTCGGCTTCACGCCGGTGCGGGAGCGTTCGAACAGCTCACCGCCGAACGCGGCCTCGATCCGTTTCAGCTGCGCGGTCAGGCTCGGCTGGCTGACCTTGAGCCAGCGGGCGGCCCGTCCGACGGACCCCGCTTCTGCCACCAGGACCACCACCCGCAGGTGGCGCAGCTCAACGTTCATGCGTTGAGACCGTAGTCGAGGTCTGGACACAGCACACAGCGACCCTACATTGCGGTTTCGTCACAGCCGGGCCCGGAGCTGTAACGCCGGGCCCGGTCGTGACGATGTGCTACTTCGATTCGAGCGCCAGCGCCTCGCGGTAACCGAGCCGGCGGCCGGTCTGCAGCAGCGTGCGCTCGTACAGCCGCGCACCCACCCGGACGATCAGCACGGTCGCGACCAGCAGCAGCGCGATCGCGGCCAGCGGCTGCCAGACCGGCACGTCCTCGGTGAGCATCCGGCCCGGCATCGACATCGACGACGCGATCGGGACGAACGACGCCACGGTCTTGGCCGACGATCCCGCGAACACCGAGAAGAAGAACGGGATCATCAGGATCATCTGCCCCGGCAGCGTGGTCGACCCGAGATCCTCCTGCCGCGTCGCCAGCGAACCGGCGACCGCCCAGAGCCCGGCCAGGGCGACGAACCCGAGCACGAAGAACACCACGAACCACCCGGCGACCGGCGCGACGACCTCGAGGATGTCGGCCTGGTCGGTGGCGAGCAGCCCGATCAGCGACGCACCCGCGATCACGACGATCTGGCTGAGCGCCAGCACCGTGTTGCCCAGCACCTTGCCCCACAGCAGCGACCGGATCGGCACCGCGGCGGCGAGGATCTCGACGACCCGGCTCTCCTTCTCCTGCACGACGCTCTGCGCGATCATCATCCCGAAGCCGAGCGCGGTCATGTAGAACACCAGCGCCAGCCCGATGTTCACGAAGTCGGAGACGATGTCCGGCAACGGGCCCGGTTTGAGCAGTTGCAGCGAGACCTTGGTGCCGGCGTGCAACTCCGCCGGGCTCAGTCCCACCTTCCCGGCGTTCGCTTCCATCCCGACGGCGGCGGCTGCCTCCCGCAGGGCGCCTTCGATGCCCGAGTCGACGCGGTCCTTTCCGAGGACGACGTACCCGTCCGCGTCCGGCAGCAGCGCGGCCTTCACCTTGCCGTCGGTGACGGCCTTCTCAGCGGCCGGCCGGTCTGCGAAGCGGGTCGCTTCGTAGCCGTCGCCGCCCGCGGTCGCCGACGCCGTCTGCACGACCTTCTGGCCCGCGTCGTCGATCACGCCGATCTTGTCCGCGCCGCCCTTGCCGGCGAGGATCGCGGGCAGGATGACCGCGACCATCACGATCAGCAGCATCACCAGCGTCGAGCCGATGAACGTCTTGTCCCGCAGTTTCGTGGTGATCTCGCGTTCCGCGATCAGCACCCACGGCTTGTCCAGGGTCTTCATCGGGTCGCCTCCCGGAAGACGTCGCTGAGCGCCACCCGCTCCGGCCCGAACTCGAGCACCGGCCCGCGACTGATCGCCTCGGAAAGGATCTTCTGCTCCACCGCTTCATCGAGTACGTCGAACAACGCCGTACCGCCGGCCACATCACGCACCTGGATCCCGCGCACGTCCCGCAGCCACCCGGCGTCGCCATCCACCACCAGGCGGTACGTCGATGTGGCGCTGGACGCCAGCTCGGACACTGCGCCCGCCGCGACGACCTTGCCGCGGGATAGGACGACGAGGTCGTCGCACAGCCGCTCGACCAGGTCGAGCTGATGGCTGGAGAACAGCACCGGTACCTCCGGCGTCACCTCCTCGCGGAGCAGGTCAACCATCGCGTCGACGGCGAGCGGGTCGAGGCCGCTGAACGGCTCGTCCAGCACCAGCGCGATCGGCTCGTGGACCAGCGCGGCCGCGATCTGCACCCGCTGCTGGTTGCCCAGCGACAGCGTCTCGAGTACGTCGGACGCGCGCTCGGCGAGCCCGAGCCGCCCGAGGATCTTGTCGGTCCGCGTCCCGGCGCGCTCCGGGTCGAGTCCGTGCAGCCGGCCGAAGAACACCAGCTGGTCGCGGATCTTCATCTTCGGGTACAGCCCGCGTTCCTCGGGCATGTAGCCGAAGTCCCGGCGTACATCCCCGGTCAGCAGCTTGTCCTGCCACCGCACCTCGCCGGCCGTCGCGGCCAGGACCCCGAGGATGATCCGCATCGTCGTCGTCTTCCCGGCGCCGTTGGCCCCGACGAATCCGGTCATCCGTCCCGGAACGACGTCGAAGGTCACGTCGTCCAGCGCCAGATGATCACCGAACCGCCGGGTGAGGCCTGCCACCCTGAGCATGTGTCACCGTTCCCATCAGCTAGCCAAAACTTCCAACGCTGCCAAAGCTAGTCAGCCGAGGTACGCCGGCACGTCGCCCGTGAGGGTGATCAACGACGTCATCCGTACGACGGACGCATCACCCGGTCGGGTCGTCGCCCGGGGTGACGAGGCCGCATTCGTAGGCGAAGACGACGGCCTGGACGCGGTCGCGCAGGCCGAGCTTGAGAAGGACCCGGGAGACGTGGGTCTTCACGGTGGCTTCGCCGACGTACAACTGGCTGGCGATCTCGGTGTTGGTCAGGCCGCGGGCGATCAGGCCGAGGACCTCGCGTTCGCGGTCGGTGAGGTCCGCGAGCAGGTCTGGGCGGTAGACGCGTTCCCCGCCGCCGGTGAATCGTTTGATCACCCGCCGGGTCACCTCGGGCGCGAGCAGCGCATGGCCGGAGTGCACGACCTGGATCGCCTCCACCAGGTCCTCGGGCGCGGTGTTCTTGAGCAGGAACCCGCTCGCGCCGGCGCCGAGCGACTCGAAGAGGTAGTCGTCACGGTCGAAGGTGGTGAGGATGACGACCTTGCCGGCGTCCTCGGCGACGATCCGCTGCGTCGCGGAGATCCCGTCCATCCCGGGCATCTGGACGTCCATCAGTACGACGTCCGGCCGCAACGCCAGCGCGAGTTCGATCGCCTTCTCGCCGTCCGCGGCCTCGCCGACCACCTCGATCTCCGGCTCGACCGACAGGATCATCCGGAACCCTGCCCGCACCAGGTCCTGATCGTCGACCAGGAGCACGCGCATCGCTTCAGTCATCTCAAGATCCCCCAGCCAACGGACGGTTCTGCGGATCCAGCGGGATCCGCACCCGGACGCGGAATCCTCCCACGGGTCGCGGGCCGATCTCGCTCTCGCCGCCGAGCAGGCCGACCCGTTCGCGGATCCCGACATGGCCGAGCCGGCTGCCGACCGGGGCGTGTTTCGGGCGGCCGTCGTCGAGGACCTCGAGCTCGACCGCGTCCCCGAGATAACGCAGCGTGACGTGGGCGCTGCGGGCCGTCGAGTGCTTGCGGACGTTCGCGAGCGCCTCCTGCGCGATCCGGTACACCGACACCGAGACGGTCTTCGGCAGCTCGGCCGGCGACCCGATCTGGTGGAAGCCGACCTCCAGGCCGAGGCTGTTCGCCTCCGCGATCAGCGCCGGCAGCCGGTCCGCACCGGCCTGCGGCTCCTTCGGATCCGGAGTCCCGACGTCGAGGTCCGGATCGGCCGAGCGGAGCATGCCGAGCAGCTGGCGCATCTCGTTCACCGCGCTCCGGCTGGATTCCTCGATCACGTTCAGCGCGTTCTTCGCGGCGTCCGGGTCGGTGTCCATCACCCGCCGGGCGCCGCCGGCCTGGATCCCGATGCTGCTGATGTGGTGGGCGACGACATCGTGCAGCTCGCGGGAGATCCGCAGCCGCTCGTCGAGCACCGCGCGCCGCGAGTTCGCGTCCTGCTGCGCCGCCAGCTCGGTCGCCTGCTGCTCGAGCTCGAACCGCTGCCGCGCGGTCGCCCACGCGGTCCGGCCCCAGAAGTACGCGCCGAAGAAGTACAGAGCGTTGAGCGCGACGGCGATGATCACGTTCGAGACGTACGGCGAGAACAGGGCCTGGTTCGGCCCCTCGATCGCGTTGTTCCGCAGCGCGTGCACGAAGTTGAGCGTCAGCCAGCCGAACATCACCACGAAGACGACCGCGATCGCCGCTTTCATCAGCCGCCGGTCGCGCGCCCACGCCACCGCGGCGTAGATCGCCATGAACATGGTCGCCTGCGTGATCAGGTTGCCGCCGAAGGCGAACAGGACCCGCTCCCCGTTCACGACGAACAGCGCCGCGACCACCAGCACGACCGGGATCGGCCAGCGGCGGCGGAAACACAACGGCAGCGCCACGGCCGCGCTGAGCACGTACGGCTCCACACCGCCGATCCCGAGATCCACCGGGGTCGGCGAGCCGCCGCGGGCGAGTTCGGTCCCGAACACCGCCGCGAGCGCCATCGCGAGACCGAGAAGTACGTCGTACCGCTGCTCACGGGCCGTCGGCGCGGGACGGGTCCAGCCGCGCACCGCCGTACCGGACGCCGATGGCATCACGGGTTCGGCATCCGTACGCAGCTCAACGGTGGACATAGCTCATCAGCCTACGGGTGAATCACGCCTGACCGGGGACGCGTACCCTTGAGGGCGTGACCATCGCCCCAGAAGGACGGAAACTGCTCAGGCTCGAGGTGCGCAACGCGGAGACCCCGATCGAGCGCAAACCCGAGTGGATCAAGACCCGCGCCAAGATGGGCCCGGAGTACCAGGCGCTGCAGAAGCTCGTGAAGTCCGAGCAGCTGCACACGGTGTGCCAGGAAGCCGGCTGCCCGAACATCTTCGAGTGCTGGGAGGACCGCGAGGCGACCTTCCTGATCGGCGGCGACCAGTGCACCCGGCGCTGTGACTTCTGCCAGATCGACACCGGCAAGCCGGAGGCGCTGGACCGCGACGAGCCGCGCCGCGTCGCCGAGTCGGTGCGCACCATGGGCCTGCGGTACGCGACCGTGACCGGTGTGGCCCGTGACGACCTGGACGACGGCGGCGCCTGGCTGTACGCCGAGACGATCCGCCAGATCCACGAGCTGAACCCGGGCACCGGTGTGGAGATGCTCGCGCCGGACTTCAACGCCGTCCCCGAGCAGTTGGCCGAGGTGTTCTCGTCGCGGCCGGAGGTGTTCGCGCACAACGTCGAGACGGTGCCGAGGATCTTCCGCCGGATCCGGCCGGGATTCCGGTACGAGCGCTCGCTGGACGTCATCACCCAGGCCCGTGACTACGGGCTGGTCACCAAGTCGAACCTGATCCTCGGCATGGGCGAGACCCGCGACGAGGTCAGCCTGGCGCTGAAGGACCTGCACGCGGCGGGCTGCGAGATCATCACGATCACGCAGTACCTGCGGCCCTCGGTGCGGCACCACCCGGTCGAGCGCTGGGTGAAGCCCGAGGAGTTCGTCGAACTGGACGCCGAAGCGCAGGAGATCGGATTCGCCGGAGTCATGTCCGGTCCGCTGGTACGGTCCTCGTACCGCGCCGGACGGCTGTACCGTCAGGCCGTTGAGTCACGTATGAACAACCAGGACAGGTAGAGATGGCCAAGAACGACGCGCCCGAAGAGAAGACCAGCCGGCTGAAGCAGATCCGGTCGGCGTACCAGCTCACCAGGAAGTCCGAGCCACTGGTCGGCCTGGTGCTGGCCGGGATCTTCCTCGGCATCGTCGGTCTCGCCGTGCTCGGCGGATTCCTGCTGGGTCCGCTGCTGGTGTGGATCCCGCTCGGCGTCGCGCTCGGCTTCCTGGCCGCCACGATCGTCTTCGGCCGCAAGGTCGAGAAGGCGGCGTACAGCCAGATCGAGGGCCAGGCCGGTGCGGCGGCGTCCGCGCTGCAGACGCTGCGCCGCGGCTGGAGCGTCGACCCCGCGGTCGCGGTCACCAAGAACTCCGACATCGTCCACCGGGTGGTCGGCAAGCCCGGCATCATCCTGGTCGGCGAGGGGCAGGCGAGCCGGGTGAAGAACCTGCTCGCGGCCGAGGCCAAGAAGCACAACCGGGTCGCGGGCGGCGCGCCGGTCACCCAGATCGTGGCCGGTAAGGGCGAGGGCGAGATCGACATCCGGAAGCTGACCAAGTACGTGATGAAGCTGCCGGCCGTGATGCAGCCGAGCGAGATCACCGACCTGCTGCAGCGGCTGAAGGCGCTGGACGCCGTCCGGCCGCAGGTGCCGATGCCGAAGGGCCCGGTGCCGACGAGCCTCAAGGGCGCGCGTCAGGCGATGCGCGGCCGGTAGGTGTTGCCGGGATTGGCGTTGCCGGGGGGCGACGAGTAGTTCTCTCTGCGTGAGATGGCGGTAACTCCTACGCCGCTCAGCAGTTGATCAGTCGTGACGTGGCACGAGAGTGCCTCCGTGTCGCGTCTTGGGGTGGAGGTCGAGCCGTAAGGTGCGACCAGGACGGATCGAGGACACGAGGTTGACGACCATGACGGATCTCCTACCGGCGGTTGTGCATCAGCCGGCGACCGAGACCTGGCCCAGCCTTGCCCCGCCGCGGTCGAACCCGGTCCGGAGGTACGGCGCGGCCACCGCGATCAAGCTGATCGCGAAGGACCTGCCGGCCACGATCCACCTCGACAGCAACCGGTCGTACGGCCTCGGCGGCCCCGCCATGCGGGTGCACCGTACGTCGGCGTTCCTGGACCGGCTCGGGCAGGACGCCGGCTCCGGGTTCGGCGAGGCGTACCTGGCCGGCGACTGGGATCCGGAGCCGGGCACCGACCTGGCCGACCTGCTGGTTCCGTTCGCCGAGCGCTTCAGCAACGAGGAGACCCGGCACCTGCTGCCGAAGTGGGCGCAGTCGCTGCGCTGGCTGGTCACCCGGTCGCAGCCCGGCGAGCAGGAGAACGACCGGGCCGGCGCCCGCGAGAACATCAGCCGGCACTACGACCTGAGCAACCCGATGTTCTCCGAGTTCCTCGATCCGACGCTGACCTACTCCGCCGCGTACTTCGGCGGCGACCCGACGGCCGATCTCGCGACCGCGTCGTACGACGAACTCACCGCCGCCCAGCTGCGCAAGCTCGACTCGATCCTCGACGCGGCCGGAGTACGGTCCGGGTCCCGCGTGCTCGACATCGGCTGCGGCTGGGCCAGCCTGGCGATCCGCGCCGCGCAGCGCGGCGCGTGGGTCACCGCGATCACGATCGCCTCGCAGCAGGCGTTGCTGGCACAGCGCAAGATCGCCGAGGCCGGTGTCGGCGACCGGGTGCAGGTCGCGTTGCGCGACTACCGCGACCAGATCGGCGAGTTCGACGCCGTCCTGAGTGTGGAGATGATCGAGGCGGTCGGCGAGAAGTACTGGCCGGTCTACTTCGACGCGATCGAGCGGCGGCTCGCGCCCGGCGGCGTCGGCGTCGTGCAGGCGATCGTGATGCCGCACGAGCGGATGCTCGCGACCCGGAACACGTTCACCTGGGTGCAGAAGTACATCTTCCCCGGCGGGCTGATCCCGTCGATCAAGGTGATCGAGGACGTCACCGCGCAGCACACCGGACTGCGCGCGGAGGTGATCCGGCACCTCGGCGGGGACTACGCGCGGACCCTGCGGGTCTGGCGGAACCGGTTCATCGAGCACTGGCCGGCGATCGGGGCACTCGGGTTCGACGACACGTTCCGGCGGATGTGGGAGTTCTACCTCGCGTACTCCGAGGCGGGCTTCCGGACCGGGTACCTGGACGACGTACAGCTGCTCCTCACGCGGCGCTAGCGGCGTACGACGATCGTCCGCGCGGCCAGGTCGTGCAGCCCGCGCCGGTCGCGGTCGAAGATCACCGCGGGGATCAGCAGGCTGACAAGCAGCGCGCGGAGGATGCCCGCCAGCAGACCGGGCGGCGCGGTGAACGTCTTGCCGTCGCGGACCGGAAGCACCCGCAGATCGCAGATCCGGTGGCCGATGCTGCCGCCCGCCAAACCGGTCAGGATCCCGGTCGTCACGGCGAAGAGGGCCGAGTGCATCACCCCGAAGTCACTGCCGCCCGCCCACATCGGGCGGCCCATCACCACGGACGCGATCAGTCCCGCGATCAGCCAGTCGATCAGCAGCGCGAGCAGGCGGCGGCCCCAGGTCGCGACCGAGCCCGCACCGTCCTCGGGAAGGCCCAGCCGATTGCCCGGGTAACGGAATTCTTCGGAGGGTCCGGTTGCGGCTGCCGAGGATGATGCCATGATGTCTAGCCTACGGACACGCCTCGGGACGGTCTTACGCGGACCGCGATATCTCAGGGCGTCACCGCCGTACACCAGTGGGTCAGCGCGGACACGCTGGGCGTAACATCCGCGAAACATCAGGGTCACGACGGAGAAACCGGCGGGCCCTACGTTCAGATGCAATCTCTGAGCCACCCTAGGAGTACGTATGTTTTCCAGCGCTGAGGAGCTGCTCGCCTACGTCAAGAACGAGGGCGTCGAGATCGTCGATGTCCGGTTCTGTGACCTGCCGGGCATCATGCAGCACTTCACCGTCCCGGTGTCGTCGTTCGGTCCCGAGGTCTTCGAGGACGGCCTCGCCTTCGACGGTTCGTCGGTCCGCGGTTTCCAGCAGATCCACGAGTCCGACATGAAGCTGCTGCCGGACCCGACCAGCGCGTACGTCGACGAGTTCCGCAGCGCCAAGACGCTGGTGGTCAACTTCTTCGTGCACGACCCGCTGACCGGCGAGGCGTACTCGCGTGACCCGCGCAACATCGCCCGCAAGGCGCAGGAGTACCTGAAGTCGACCGGCATCGCGGACACCGCGTTCTTCGCGCCGGAGGCCGAGTTCTACGTCTTCGACGACGTCCGGTTCGAGACCAAGGCGAACTCCTCGCACTACTCGATCGACTCCATCGCCGGCGCCTGGAACACCGGCCGGGTCGAGGACGGCGGCAACCGCGGCTACAAGGTCCGCTACAAGGGTGGCTACTTCCCGGTCGCGCCGACCGACCACTTCGGCGAGCTGCGCGACGACATCACGCTGGCGCTGGAGCGGTCCGGCCTGATCGTCGAGCGCGCCCACCACGAGGTCGGCACGGCGGGTCAGGCCGAGATCAACTTCCGCTTCGACGAGCTGCTCAAGGCCGCCGACGACGTGATGAAGTTCAAGTACATCGTCAAGAACACCGCCTGGAAGGCCGGCAAGACCGCGACCTTCATGCCGAAGCCGATCTTCGGTGACAACGGCTCCGGCATGCACTGCCACCAGTCGCTGTGGAGCAACGGCGACCCGCTGTTCTACGACGAGTCCGGGTACGGCGGCCTGTCCGACACCGCCCGCTGGTACATCGGCGGCCTGCTCAAGCACGCCCCGTCGCTGCTGGCCTTCACGAACCCGACCGTGAACTCGTACCACCGCCTGGTGCCGGGCTTCGAGGCGCCGGTCAACCTGGTCTACTCGTCCCGGAACCGCTCGGCCTGCATCCGGATCCCGATCACCGGCTCGAACCCGAAGGCGAAGCGGATCGAGTTCCGCTGCCCCGACCCGTCGGCGAACCCGTACCTGGCGTTCGCGGCGCAGCTGCTGGCCGGCCTGGACGGTATCCGCAACAAGATCGAGCCGGCCGACCCGGTCGACAAGGACCTCTACGAGCTGCCGCCGGAGGAGCACGCGGGGATCGCGCAGGTCCCGACCTCGCTGCCGGCCGTGATCGACGCCCTCGAGGCCGACCACGCCTTCCTCCTCGAGGGCGACGTCTTCACCGAGGACCTGATCGAAACCTGGATCGACCTCAAGCGCGACAACGAAATCGCCCCGATCCAGCTCCGCCCCCACCCGCACGAGTTCGAGCTGTACTACGACGTCTGAGTTCGTAGCCGAACACAAGCAGCCCACCCGGTTCGTCCGGGTGGGCTGCTTCGTTTTCAGGACAGGGTGTCGAGGGTCGCGAGTGTCTCGGTGTCGAGGTGGGCGTCGGCGGCGCGGAGGTTGTCTTCGAGGTGGTTGATGCTGCGGGTGCCTGGGATGAGGGCGGTGTGGTTGTTGTGGGCGAGGATCCAGGCTAGGCAGATCGTGGCGGGGGTGGTGCCGAGTTGGGCGGCGATTTGCTGTACGACGGGGTGCTCCGTGGGGGACGGGTTTTGGTCGAAGGCTGAGCCGAGGGGGAAGTACGGGATCCAGGTGATGTCGTTGGCTGCGCAGAGTTGGAGTTGTTGCTCGGAGGAGCGGTCCAGGAGGCTGTAGGCGTTTTGGACGCAGACGATTCCGGCTGGTAGCGCCTGCTCGAGTTGCTCGGTGCTGATGTTGCTGAGGCCGATTGCGCCGATCAGGCCTTCGTTGCGTAGGGCAATTAGTTCGGCCAGCTGGTCATCCAGCGGTACGACGTCGTCGCCGGACGCGATGAGGCCGGGGCCCTGGTCGGCTCGGCGGAGGTTGACTACGGGGACCTGCTCCAGGCCGAGCGACGTTAGGTCTAGATGGACCTGTTCGCGTAGTTGCTCCGGGCGCTGTGCCAGGGCCAGTGGCACGGGTGCGTCCACGCGGCGGGCGCCGACCTTGCTCACGATCACCAGGTCGTCGGGGTACGGGTGCAGGGCGGCCCGGATGTGCCGGTTGACCGTGGTGTGGCCGTAGAACGACGCGGTGTCGAGGTGGTTGATGCCGAGTTCCAGGGCCCGGTGCAGGACCGCGCCGGCCGCGGCGGCGTCGACGTGTTCGAGTTGCATCGCGCCGTACCCGATCCGCGCGATCTCGTACTGCCCGAGCTTGACCATGCCACCGGGGCCGCCCGGTCGTTCGGATGTCATCAGCTGTGTCCTCCGGTAGGCTAACTGGAGTTTTCTCCGTTTAACTCGACCGTAGCACTAACTGGAGGTTTCTCCACTTATGGGTGGGCAGACGCGACCGCTGCGGGCCGACGCGGCGCGGAAACGGGCGCAGGTGGTGGCAGCGGCCGGCGAGGAGCTGGCGGACCTCGCCCTGGCCGCGCGCGACGGCGAGCCGGCCCGCCTCTCGCTCGACCGGGTGGCCACCCGCGCCGGCGTCGGCATCGCCACGCTCTACCGGCACTTCCCCACGCGGGAGGCACTTCTCGAGGCCGTCTATCACCAGGAACTCGCTCGGTTGTGCGAGGCCGCGCCGGAGATGGCCGGGGCGGCTCCTGCGGACGCGGCGCTGCTCGCCTGGATGCACCGGTACATCGACTTCGTCGACTCCAAGCGCGCGATGGGAATCAGCCTCCGGGCCATGGTTGCCTCGGGCGCTGTCACGCAGTCGGACACCCGGGCCCGGCTGACCGCGGCGATCGCGCACTTCCTCGACGCCGGGGCGGCTTCGGGTGTACTTCGGAACGACGTACCTCCGGGAGACGTCGTCGCCGCGATGGCCGGAGCCGTGGTCGCCGCCGACCCGGACCAGCAGCGGGAGCAGACCGAGCGCCTCCTCGCACTGCTGGTCGAAGGTCTGCGCGCTCGTTAGGCGAAGGTCTGCGTGCCGATGACTTTCAACAGCGCCAGCTTGTCGCGGGCGTCGGTGCCCTCGATCGGGAGGAAGGCACGGACTCGTACGTCGGCCGCGGGCGTCAGGAGCGTTTCGCAGGTGAGGTCGAGCTCGCCGACCTCCGAGTTCAGGAACCGTTTGCGCGGCAGGCGGCGTACGCCGACTTCGTGGAGGTCCCACAACGCGCGGAACTCCTCGCTCTGGGCGACAAGGTCCTCGACCAGGCTGGTGACGTCCTGGTCGCCCATCCGGCGCCCGTAGGTACCGCGCAGGTCGGAGACGTGGGCGGCCGAGTGGGCATCCCAGTCCTCCTCGGGGAACAGCTGCCGGATCGCCGGATCGGTGAACCACAGCCAGGTCAGGTTCCGCGCGCGGCCGGCGCCGGAGCGGTGGCCGATGAGTACGTCGGCCAGCGCGTTCTGCCAGAGCACCTCGTCGAGGTCGGTGGCGACGAACACCGGGATGTCGTCGAGTCGCTCGACCAGACCGATCAGTCCCGGACCGAGGTGGCGTCCGGCGAGGCGGAGCGGCGGCGCGAGGCCGGCCAGGTGGTACAGGTGGTCGCGCTCGTCCAGATCGCAGCGCAGCGCGCGGGCGAGGCTGGCGACGATCGGCTCCGACGGGTTCGCGCCGCGGGACTGCTCCAGCCGCGAGTAGTAGTCGGTCGACATGCCGGCCAGCTGCGCAACCTCTTCCCGGCGCAGTCCCGGCGTACGGCGGCGCGCGCCGTCCGGAAGGCCGACGTCCGCCGGCCGGAGCAGCTCGCGGCGCCGGCGGAGGAAGTCGGCCAGGCCGTCACGATCGATCACACGTTCCATCATGCGTGACGCCCCGCACGCTATCCAGGGACAACCTGTCCGTGGATGAAGTGGGCCTTCTCCCCCGCTGCCGGCCGCTCCAAGGTGGAGGCAACACCAAGGAGGAAATACCATGCACTACCGCACGCTCGGCCGGACCGGTATCAAGGTCAGCCCGTATGCCCTCGGCGCGATGATGTTCGGTGCCGTCGGCAACAACGACCGCGAGGAGTCGATCCGGATCATCCACAAGGCCCTCGATGCCGGGATCAACTTCGTCGACACCGCCGACTTCTACTCGCACGGCGGCTCCGAGGAGATCGTCGGCGCGGCGCTGAAGGGCCGCCGGGACCACGTCGTGCTGGCCACCAAGTCGCACCTGCCGATGGGCGACGACCCGAATCAGCGCGGCAACTCCCGGCGCTGGATCATGACCGCGGTCGAGGACTCGCTGCGCCGGCTGCAGACCGACTACCTCGACCTCTTCCAGATGCACCGCCCGGATCCGGACACCGATATCGAGGAGACCCTGTCCGTGCTGACCGACCTGATCCGCAGCGGGAAGGTCCGCGCGATCGGTACGTCGACGATGCCGGCCAGTGAACTCGTCGAGGCGCACTGGGTCTCGGAGCGGCGCGGCCTTGAGCGGTTCCGGACCGAGCAGCCGCCGTACTCGATCCTCAATCGCGGGATCGAGCGCGAGGTGCTTCCGGTGGTGCAGAAGTACGGGATGGGTGCGCTCGTCTGGAGCCCGCTCGCCCAGGGGCAGCTGACCGGACGGGCGCCGGCGGACCTTCGGCGGACGGCGATGTTCCGGCACATGTCCGACGAGCGGCGGCTCGAGGTCGTCGAGCAGCTGATCCCGGTCGCCGACGCGGCCGGGCTCAAGCTGACCCATCTGGCGATGGCGTTCGCGATCGCGCACCCGGCGGTCACGTCCGCGATCATCGGTCCGCGCACGATGGACCACCTGGACGACGCGCTCGCCGGCGCCGACGTCGTCCTCGGCGACGACGTTCTCGATCAGATCGACAAGATCGTCCCACCGGGCACCGACGTCGGCCGGCTCGACATGGACTACGACACCCCGGCCGTTCTCAACCCGGCCCTGCGCCGCCGCCCGGTGGACGATCGTGCTGCTGCCTAGTTGTACGTAGCGGTTACGTGGTAGACCCTGCCGCCCCAGCCGTCGTCCGGGAACGAGTCGGAGATGCGGACGTAGCCGGTCTTGGCGGTGCCTAGGTGCGGCGTCAGGTCGAACGTCCGGACCGCCTTGTTCTCGCCGTCGTGGTACGGCGTCGTCTCGGTCGCGACCGTGGTCCAGTTCTGGCCGTCGCCGCTGACCTGGACGACAAACTGATTGTCGATTGTCAACGATACGGAGGCCGACGTGGTGTCGGACGGGAACGGGAAGCGGTAGACGAAGTACGAGTGCCCGTCGGCGAACCGGTTCTGTACGCCGTTGCTCTGCGACCCGTCCGCGTCCCACAGCCACGGCGTCTCGGCCGCCGTACCGGTGTCGAAGTCGGCGGTGTGCGCGACGAGGATGTCGGACCGGGTCGTGAACGACAGCTGCGATCCGGACGTCGCCGACGCGGTCACCGAATGCAGACCGTCCGGCGTACCAGCCGGAATCGTCACGTCGAGCTGCACCGTTTTCTCCACAGGTACGGCGTTTCCACGCGTCCGGAGGGTCACGGTCGTCCGGCTCGGCGTGACGGTCCAGCCGGACGGGGCGGAGGCCTTGACCACGGCCTGGATCACGTCGCCGACCGGGCCGGTGGCCTGTACGCCGACGTTCACCTTCACGTGGGTGGTGCTGCCGGTCGCGGGCATCACCACAGGCAGTGCCGGATCAGTTGTCGCGGACAACGATCGCACCGGCGGTGTCTGCGGTACGGCGGCGATCAGGGCGCTCAACGCGCTGGCCTGGGTACGCCAGTCGAACACGTTCGGGGTCGCGCCGGACCACCGCACGCCGAGCCGGTCGGCCGCGTCGTGATTGTTGTCCCAGATCGTCGCGGCCTGTTGCGCGACGAAGTCGGTGTAGCGACGGTCGTGCGTGGTGTCGGCGAGATCCATCCAATAGCGCATGAAGATGCCCTTGAACTGCTTGCCGTTGTCGTCACACGTGCGGCCCGGCGCATCGCAGGCCTCGGTCAGCACGCCGTCGGTCACCAGTCCGCCGGGTGCGATCGCCGCGTCCGCCAAGCGCCGTACCGTGGTCAACAGCTTCGGGTCGCGGGTCGCGCGCCAGAGCTCGAGGCCGGCGCCGATCGCGAGGCCCTGGTTGTAGCTCCAGACCGTGTCGCCGTTGCTCTCGCAGTTGCTCTTCAGGCCGTCGTTGACGAGGCCGGCGGAGTTGATCATGCCGCTGCCGGTGAACCAGTTCCAGCCTTCCTGCGCACGACCGAGCCAGCGCGTGTCGTGCGGCAGGCGGTTGTGCAGTTCGGCGGTCAGGCGGATCCAGAGCCCGTTGGTGACGGCGTTCTTGTAGGTGCGTTCACCGTCCCACCACACTCCCCCGCCGCACGAGCTCGGGTCCCAGTAGCCCTCGACGTACTCCGCGATCGTGACCGCCATGTCGAGGTACTTGCGGTTCTTGGTCAGGTCGTACGCCTGGATCCAGGTCAGGCCCCACCACTCGGAGTCGTCGATGGCGCGGCTGGTGAAGTTGCCGAGCAGCTCGTCACCGGACAGGTAGCCGGCCGGGAACTTGCCCTTGTCCTTCTCGAACGTGTTGTCCAGCTGCCCGAGGTAGCGCCGGTCGCCGGTGCGCTGCATGTAGTCGCCGATTGTCTGCAATGCGACAGCCGAGTTCCACCAGCTGGACGGGAACCAGGCCTTGTTCGGCTCGTACGAGCCCATCAGCACATCGGCCGCGACCCGCGCCCGCGCGGTCGCCGTCGCACCGGCGGACCCGGACGCGCCCGCGGCGCCGGCGGCTTGTGGCACCAGGGCCGCGGCGAGCAGGATCGCCCCGGCTGTCAGAACCTTCAGAATCTGCGCACGACGATTCACACGATCTCCTCGAGATGCTTCATGGCGGCTCGGCTCACCGAGGGGTGGAAAAACGGGGGAGGCTGGAAACGTTTCGAGACGGTATCGTCGTCGTACCAGACAACGATGTCAATGGCCCATCGCCGACGATCACACTCCGGTGTGCGCCTCGATCCGGCCGCCGGCGGCCGCGGCGGCGAGGGCCCGGTGGTCGCGGTCGTTCTGGTCGGCGTACGCCGTGGCGAAGTCGGCGACCGCATTGTCGAAGCGATCGGACTTGCCGAGGTAGGCGGAGAGCGCGAAGCGATCGCCGGAGCGGGCGTGGGCCCGGGCCAGGGTCCAGCCGCAGAGACGGGCGTACAGCGTCATGGCTTCGGGATTGAGCGTTTCGATGTCGGCGGAGAGCTTCCAGTCGCGCAACTGGCGGACGTAGTAGTCCTGCTCACCGTCGGCCGTGTCGGCGCGCAACCAGCCGAGGAAGATATCGCTCGCCGCCTGCATCAGCCGCTGCCCGACGACCACGCGCTCGCCCTGGTTCGAGTGTTCCGACGCATCGGCGTACGTCGACAACGCGGACGGCCCGGCCTGCTTGGCCTGGAGCAGCAGCGCCTCGTCGGCGACCGTCGACTCCAGCAGCATGATCCACGCGCGGGTCCCGACACTGCCGACGCCGACGACCTTGTGCGCGACATCGGTGAGCCGGAAGTGGTCGAGCAAATGCCGGCGGTCCTGCTGCAGAGTCTCGCGGTACCCGGCCACCATGTCCTGCAACTGGGCGAGTACGCGCGATCCGTCGATGTCGGTCAGCTCGTCCATCGGCACCACGAGCGGCGGGTTCGACACGATCCGGCGCCGGCCGTCGACGACCGCGGTGAGCTTCCCGATCGCCTGCATGCTGTTGCGGGTGTACGCCTTCGCGAGCCGCCCCTCGGCCGCCTTCAACCCCTTCCGCTTCCCCGACGACAACGTCGCCTTGTACCGCCCGACCAGCTCTTCGATGTCGAGCCGCGCGTACCAGACGTCGAGGATCGGTTGACCGGCGAACTCCCGGATCGCTTCGCGATAATGCCGTACGGCGGCAAGCGTCACCTCGCGGCACCGCTTCGAGCTGAACTCGTTGTCGCGCCCCGCCACGACGAAGCTCGTGGCGAGCCGCTTCACGTCCCACTCGAACGAACCCGGCAGCGTTTCGTCGAAGTCGTTGATGTCGAACACCAGCCGCCGCTCCGGTGAGGCATACGCGCCGAAGTTCGACAGATGCGCGTCGCCGCACAGCTGCACCGCCAGCCCGGTCGACGGCGCCTGCGCGAGGTCTGCCGCCATGATCAGCGCGGCTCCGCGATAGAACGTGAACGGCGAGACCAGCATGCGTCCGTGCCGGATCGGCACCAGCGCCGGCACCCGCCCCGCGGCCTGGCCGATCAGCAGCCCGACGGGATCGCGACCGACGGCCGGCCGAACCTCGGCGTGCGACTCGAGCGGCACCGCTTTCCGCACAGCCTTCCCGTGCGCCGCCCGTTCATCCGCTGTCAGCTGCATGCACCCAGCGTCGCGCCGTACCCCCGGTCTTGACCAGCTCGCGAGATGGCCAAAGTCGACTAAACAAGTAAACTTAAACTACTGTGCATGACCTTTCTCTGGTACATCCCGAACCAGGTCGACCCCGGTCATCGCGGGGACGACGCCGTCCAGGGACACAACAGCATCGAGCGGCTGACCGAGCTGGCGCGACTCACCGAGGACCACGGATGGTCCGGCGCACTGCTCGGCACCGGGTGGGGCCGGCCGGACACGTTCACGGTCGCGACGGCGCTGGCCGCGCGGACGACGACGTTCCAGCCGCTGGCCGCGATCCGGCCCGGGTACTGGCATCCCGCCCACTTCGCGTCCGCGGCGAGCACGCTCGACCAGCTCACCAGCGGACGCCTGCTGGTCAACATCGTCTCCGGCCAGGACAACCTCGCGGCGTACGGCGACAGCGAGGGCGATCAGCCGCAGCGGTACGCGCGCACCAAGGAGTTTCTCCAACTGGTACGGCGCTTGTGGACCGAAGAGGACGTGACGTTCGCCGGCGAGTACTTCTCCGTCACCGGCTCCACGGTCGCGACACGTCCCGTCGTACGGGAAGGCCGCCCGCACCCGCGGTTGTACTTCGGCGGCGCGTCGGATGCGGCGCAACGGGTCGCCGCGACGGATGCCGACGTTCAGCTGTTCTGGGGTGAACCGCTCGACGGTGTCGCGGCGCGGATCGCTCGGCTGCGGGACCTGGAGAACGAGCTCGGTCGTGAACATCCACCGCTGGAGTTCGGGCTGCGGATCACCACACTCGTCCGCGACACCAGCGAAGAGGCCTGGGCCGATGCCGAGGCGAAGGTCGCGAAGATGGCCGAAACGCAGGGCTCGCGGGACAAGCGCTGGTTCAAGGCCGTCGGCCAGCAACGCCTCCTCGAACTGGCCGAACGCGGCGAGGTCCTCGACGACAACCTCTACACCGCCCCCGGCAAGTACGGCGGTGGCGGTGCCGGCACCACGTGGCTCGTCGGTTCCCCCGACGAGGTCGCCAAGTCCCTCGCCAAGTACCGCGACCTAGGCATCACCCACTTCATCCTCTCCGACACGCCGTACCGCGAGGAGATCATCCGCATCGGCGACCAGCTCCTCCCCCTCCTCGCCTGAGATCTATGCGCATCGCATACAATTGGCGTCATGGATCTCGAAGGAGCGATCAATCGCTGGCATCAGCAGGTGAACGCGGGCGACCTGGAGGCGGTCGTCGGAGTGGTCAGTGATCCGGTCGTGGTGCTGGGCCCCAAGGGCGCCGGGCCGATCACGCCGGCCGGGTTCGCGGACTGGGTGGAGCGCTCGGGGATCCGGCTGGTGCCGCGGTCCTGGCATCCGGTGAGTGAGCGGCTGATGGTGGTTGAAGAGGACGCGAGCTGGCCTGAGAGTCCGGCGCCGACGCGGGTGGCGACGCTGTTCCGGGTGACCGGGGACAAGGTGTCCGCCGCACTCCGGTTGCCGGATCTGAAGCAGGCGCTGGAGTTGGCGTACATCTGTCGCGAGCTGGCAGCCACCGAGTGAGCATCGGTCCGGGGCAGGTGCTGTTCGAGTTCGTGCGCCACTGGTCACGGCGTACCGCGCCCGATGTTGCCGAGCAGGGGCGGCTGGTGATGGTGACCGAGGCCGCGTACGCCGTGAGTCGGCGCGAGGTCGCGACGATCAACGCCGTCGCGCACGAGATCGGGATCGACCAGAGCGGCGCGTCCCGATTGGTGAGGGATGCGACGAGCGCCGGCTATCTCGACCTGCGGGCCGCGGACAGCGATGCGCGGCGGCGGGAGGTGCTGGTGACGGACGCCGGACTCGAGCTGCTCGATCAGGCACACGCCTGGCAGGAGGAGATGTTCACGCGGCTCACCGAGGGCTGGAGCGAGCGGCGGCGTACCGAATTCCACCGGGCGATGGTGAGCTTGCTCGAGCGCTCGAACCCCTCGGACTGATTGGATGTGGTCATCGCTTGACGGACGCATGCCGAGTGTGATCGGTTGATTACCGAGCGCCAACGGTGGGTATGTGGCGCTGTGAGGCATGTGAGGAGCACTGATGGTCGAATATCTGCCCCGGTCCGCGTGGAACGCGCGCCCGCCGAACGGCGGACCGGGCAACCTGACCGTGTCGCGGGTCGAAGGCGCGGTCATACACTGGCCGGGTACCGGATCGACGAGTGTCATCCACTCCAAGGCGGCCGTCGCGTCCGCGTTGCGTGGCTGGCAGGACTACCACATGGACACCCGCGGCTGGTCCGACATCGCGTACCAGGTCGCGGTCGACCAGGCCGGTCGCGCCTGGACGTTGCGCGGCCTGCGGACCCAGTCCGGCGCGAACGGCGGCACCGACGTCAACGAGCGGTACGGCGCGGTTCTGCTGATCCTCGTCACCGGGGAGCAGCCGACGGCCGCGATGAAGGCGACCACCCGCGGAGTGATCGCCGACTTCCGCAGAATCTATCCCCGCGGTACGGCGATCCGGCCGCACTCCGCGGTCCGCCCGGAGCCGACCGACTGCCCCGGAGACCCCGCCCGCGCCGCGATCGCCCGCGGCGAATTCACCCCTGGCCACTCGGAGGACGACGACATGACCCCGGCCCAGATGCAGGAACTGAAGAACTTCATCGAGGCCAGGACGCAGGCCTACGCGCTCTGGACCCACCGGCAGTTGCGCAAGGACCTGTCGGCGGTGGTGAAGGCGTACGCACTCGACATCAAGAACTACGAGCGCCAGACCGACGCCGCCGACGCTGCCCGCGCTGCCGCCGCGGTCTGGGCGACCGCTCCGCCGAGCCTGCAGGTCGACGGCACCCCGGCTCCGGAACAGCCCACCGCGCCGGACCCGAACGTCGACCCGGATCTCAGCCTCCCGGACCTCGACCCGTTCCCGGACACGCCCGCCGCCGAGGAGGCAGCCCCGAACGGCGATCAGCCGACGGCCTGATCCTGACGCGCGGTCAACGCCCTGCGGCCTTCAGGACCCGCAGGGCGTTGAGCGTGATCATCTCGTTCGGCCCACTGCGCCCCCAGTCGACGACTTCCGGCGTACGGTTGCCGCCCAGCGGCCGGAACCTCTAGCTCCGCCAGCGAAACGATCCGCAAGTGCGCGCCGGTCCACTTCTTGTACGCGCGCTTGTCCGCGCACGGTTGTCGGTGGGAGCTGATTGGGTAGGGCCGTGGATCTTGTGGAGTTGACGCAGCGGTTGGAGAAGATTTCGGTTGGGTACGGCGAGCGGCTGGGGTTCGACCGTGATCCGGACTGGTTCCTGCTGAAGCTGCAGGAGGAGGTCGGCGAGCTCACGCAGGCCTATCTCCAGCACACCGGCCGCGCGCGGGCCAAGGGCGCGACTCCGGACGACATCCGCAGTACGTTCCACCAGGAGTTCGCCGACGTACTCTGCCAACTGCTTCTCTTCGCGCACCAGCACGACGTCGATCTCTCGCAGGAGATCGAACGGAAGTGGCTGGTCTACGAGGCCTGACCGGCCGGCTGCACCTTGGCGGGCGCCTTCGCCGCCAGCACCATGCCGACCAGCAGGGCGACTCCGATCAGGATGTCAACAGTCATGGTCAGCGCCAACGGCGGCTGGATGGTGACCTCCATCCCGAGCAGGACCGCGTACGCGAGCGGCCAGCTGAGCGTGCCGAGGAGCTTCCACGCGACGGTCCAGCGGTTCGACGACCACAGCATCCCGATGCCGATCACGTAGGCGAACACCGGCACCCAGATGCCCGGCAGGAAGGGACCGAGGAACACCAGCGCGAGGGCGACCATGTCACTCGGGCGCAGCTTCGGTGGGACCTCGACCAGGACAAGACCCTCGGTGGCCGCAGCAACGATCTCCTGCGGGTCGCCGAGGCGCTGCAGGATCTGCCGGATCTCGCTCTCCGAGGAGGCGCCGGCAGCGCGCTCCTCGGCGATGTGCGCCTTCATGTCGTCGACCAGCTCGGTCCGGCGCGCTGCCGGCAACGCCTCGGCAGCCTTCGCGAGCTCTTTCAGGTACGCGTCGACCAGCCGGTCGTTGTCCTGCTCCACGTTCATCCCCGTCTCCCTCTTTCCAGGATCGCGTCGACCGAGGCGCAGAACCGTTGCCAGTCCGCGGTGAACGCAGCCAGCGCCTGGCTGCCTTCGGCCGTCGATGTGTAGTACCGCCGCGGCGGCCCGGACTCGGACTCGCGCCAGCTCGTCTCGACCAGACCTTCCCGTCGCAGCCGGGCCAGCAGTGGGTAGATCGTCCCCTCGGTGGTCACCAGACCGTCGACCTCGCCCAGCGCCTTCACCAACTCGAAACCGTAACGGGGCTCTCCCTGCAACAGCGCGAGGACGCAGAACTCCAGCGTCCCGCGGCGCAGCTGGGTGAAGACCTTCTCCGCTACCATGCGACACAAGGTACCTGTCCGCACCAAGAACCTGCAACCACCACTGACCAGTCAGTCAGTTTTGGGGCGGACCGCGAACATCAGCATCAGAACGACGGTCGGGATCACGATGACCCAGAGGCTGCTGAGGTTGAACAGGACCGGGGCCAGGCACAACACCAGGAGGTCGAACCCCCGGGCCGGCTGGGAGAACAGGCCGGGCGGGATCGCGCCCATCGGGGACGTCACCAGCGGTCCGGCGTACGACGGCGGCCGGGCGGAGGCCTGCCGGACGGTCCCGGAAATGACTGCGGCAGCCACGGCGAAACAGGAGGTCGCGCTGCCGATCGCGGGATAGGCGCAGGCCGCCCAGACGATCGTGAACAGGCCTGGTACGACGGCCATCACCACGCGCAACTCGCGGAGATCCCAGCCGAGTGCGCGCACCAGGCCGGTCGAGCGGCACGCGGTGCGGAGGCCGTCGAGCATCGGCCGTACGGCGATGAAGCCGGCGATCGCGGCCGCGATCGGTACCAGGACGTGGAAGCCGGCGCCGTGCACCGCGTACGGGACGACGAGCAGCCCGAACGCGACCGCGATCCGCCGCGGCCAGCGCAGGATCCGATGGAACTCGCGCTGCACGATTGCGGCGCCGTCCGCACCCCGACCGCGGCGGGAGCGCACCCGCCCCTTCAACCGCCAGTGCCGACTGGCGATCACATCACCCAGCATGCTGATGTCCAAGCTGCTCGCCGCCCCCGCAAGCCCAGCCAGCAGTTCGCCCCCGGCGATCACACTGATCCGCCCCAGCCGATCCAAAGTCCGCGAGACAAGGAACGTCAGCACGACGCACACCACGACCAGCACTGCGCACACCAGCAGAAAAGTCAGCTGCCCGGAGGTGACCGCGTCGGAGTCATCGAGTGCCCGGAGACCGAGCGTCGGACCGCGGTCCTCACCGGTGAAGGTCGAGACGATCACGTTGGCGCCGGTGATGTTCGGTCGCGGGCGCAGGGCGAGCGCCACCGCCGGGACGACGGCGGCGAGCAGCAGCAGGTCCGCGACCCGCAGCGTCCACTGCGCCCGCCGTACGGTCTGTTGCGCCCAGACGGTGGCGAGCGCGGCGCACACGAGCACCGCGCCGATCAGCACGGCCGTCGCGATCACGTCGAACCACGGCTCCCCGAGCAAGGCCCAGATGACCGCGCCGACCACCAGCCCGATCACCGCGACCGAGGCGATCACCAACCGGTACGCCGGTCGCAGCAAGGAGGCCCGGCTCACCGGCGTCGCCAGCAACCAGAACCCGGTCGCCCGTGACGCCGACACCGGGCCGACCGCGAGCAGCACCCGGATCGTGGTTGCCAGTAGCAACGGTATGACGATCCACGGCAACCACGACGTCACCTGTCCGCACGTCCACGACGTACAGCCGGCGGCATTCGAGTTCAGGTGCCGTACGACGTTGCCGCCGGTCGCGCCGACCATCGCGAGGGTGAACAGGACCAGGTACACGTCCTCGAAGATCTCCCAGAACGAACGGTCCGCGTGCTGGCGTCGCGTGGTCCGCATCCACGACCGCAGCGCCCGCGAGGACGGGATCGTCCCGAAGTCCGTAGGGTCGAACCGCACCGGCCCGTCGGCAGCGCTCATGGAAGCGGAGTGAGGGTGACGACGGAGTCCGCGACCGTCTCGACCAGGGCCGGGTCGTGGCTGGCGAAGAGGATCGCCGTACCGGCCTTCTTCTCCTCGACGAGCCGGTCGGACAGCCACTGCACGCCGCCGGTGTCGAGGCGGGCCTCGGGTTCGTCGAGGACCATCAGCTTGCGCGGGCGGACCAGCGCCGTGGCCAGCGCGAGCCGGCGGCGCTGGCCGGACGACAGCGAACCGGGCAACTGGTCGGCGGCCGGCAGCAGACCGATGTCGTGCAGCGTCGTGTCGACCAGGTCCTCGGGCGACGAGTTGCCGTGCGCGCGGGCGAGCAGGTCGAGATGCTCGGCCGCGGTCAGGTCCGGGAAGAAGTCCAGGTCGTCGAGCAGGGTGGCGACGTCCCGGCGGACCGCCTCGGCGCGCTCGTCGATCGGCTGACCGTCGAGCAGGATCTTCCCGGCCGCCGGTTCGGCCGCGCCGACGATGCACTTCAGCACGGTCGTCTTACCCGCGCCGTTCGGGCCGACCAGGGCGATCGCCTGGCCGGCCCGCAACGTGAACGTGAGGCCCTCGATCACCGGACGGTCGCCGTACTTGTGCTGCAGATCCGTCACCGCCAGCCGGGGCGCCGCCTTCTTGCTCATCGGGCGCGGCTCACTTCTTCCGGACCAGCGTCAGCCCGTCGCCGATCCCGAGCATGATCACGTCGACGCGATCGTCGTTGGCGACGTGCGCGTTGAACTCCTTGCGGTCCGCCGGACCGTCCGCGTCCACCACCCGGCCGCCGGCCAGCGTGTTGTCGAACAGCAGCAGCCCGTTCGGCCGGATCAGCGGCAGGACGGTCTCGAAGTACCGGATGTACCAGTCCTTGTCGGCGTCGACGAAGGCCAGGTCGAACTCGCCGTCGAGCTTCGCCGCCGACTCGTGCGCGTCGCCGATCCGCAGGTCGATCTTGTTCGCGACCCCGGCCCGCTCCCAGTACGGGCGGCCGATGGAGGTCCACTCGTCGCTCACGTCCAGGCAGATCAGCTCGCCGTCGTCCGGCAGCCCACGAGAGATCGCGAGCGCGGAGAACCCGGTGAAGGTGCCGATCTCGACGGCCCGGCGAGCGCCGATCAGGCGGGTCAGGGTGGTCAGCAGACCGGCCTGGTCCGCGGTGGTCAGCATCCCCGCGGGGCTGCCGAGTTTCTCGGTCTCGGCGCGCAGCTCGGTCGCGATCTCGTCCAGCGGCATGCCGTGGGCGAGCATGTAGTCGTGCAGTTCCTCGGTCACCGGTACCTGATGGCCCATGAAATTCGCCCCTCCGTGTATTAGATCGGTCGCCTGTAGTCTCTATGGGTTGTTCGTTGGCCTGACACCCACCCCACCTCGAGGGAGCACCCCGCATGCGCATCGCCGTCGCCGGCTCGATCGCGACCGACATCCTGATGACGTTCCCGGGCCGGTTCAAGGACCAGTTCCTCGAGGAGCAGATGCACAAGGTCTCCCTCTCGTTCCTGGTCGACGAGCTGGTCGTCCACCGCGGCGGCGTCGCCGCGAACATCTGCTACGGCATGTCCCAGCTCGGGTTCCCGTCGCTGCTGGTCGGCTCGGTCGGCGCCGACTTCGCCGAGTACGGCGCGGCGCTGACGGAGGCCGGCGTCGACATCTCGCACGTCCGCGTCTGCGAGAACGTACACACCGCCCGGTTCACCTGCACGACAGACCTGGACGCCAACCAGATCGCCTCGTTCTACACCGGCGCGATGGCCGAGGCGCGCGAACTCGACCTGGGCGCGATCCATCAGGCCGCGGGCGGTGTCGACCTGGTGCTGATCGGCGCCGACGACCCGGCCGCGATGCTCAAGCACACCGAGCTGGCCAAGCAGCACGGGATCGCGGTCGCGGCCGACCCGTCGCAGCAGATGGCGCGGATGGACGGTGACGACATCCGCAAGCTCGTCGACGGTGCGGCGTACCTGTTCAGCAACGAGTACGAGGCCGGGCTGATGGTGCAGAAGACCGGCTGGAGCCACGCCGAGATCCTCGAGCGAGTCGGCGTACGCGTCACGACCCACGGCGGCGACGGCGTCGTCATCGAGGACACGACAGGCATCCTCGCGAAGGTCCCGGCGGTGCCCGCGCCGAACCTGGTCGACCCGACCGGCGGCGGCGACGCCTTCCGGGCCGGCTACCTCACCGGTCGCGCCGGGGGCCTCGACCACGAAGCGGCCGCCCACCTCGGCTGCACGCTGGCGACCACGGTGCTGGAGACGGTCGGCACCCAGGAGTACAGCCTGGACCACCCGAGCTTCCTCGACCGGCTCACCGGCACGTACGGCGCCGACGCTGCCGCCACCGCGAAGCAGGCGCTGGGGGTCATCGCCTAGGTGGATGTGATTCGGTCGACCGTGAACGTGGCCTGTTTGCTGTTCGCGATGCTGACCCGGATCCGGTAGCCGCCGATCGCCGCGGACTTCTTCGGCCCGAGCGTGACGTGCTTGTTGCCGACGTAGAAGGTGACGGCGGTCTTGTGCCGCTCGTACCCGACCATCTGCCCGCCGTTGCAGGTGAAGCCCTGGTCGGAGATGAAGATGTTGGTGCCCGAGAAGTCGAACCGGCCGCCCTTGAGCGTCCCGGTGCAGTCCGCCTCGGGCACCACCGGCTTGGGCTTCACAGTCGGCGTGGGCTTGACGGTCGGTGTGGGAGACGGCGTGGGTGCGGGCGGCGGCGTGACGACGGACGTCGGCGTACTGCTGTCCGGCGCCGACCCGGCATCCGACCAGGTCCCGGACCCGCCACCGCCACATCCCGCCAGCACCAACGCCGCACCCACCACGCCTACCGCACCTACCGCACCGGCCCACCGCAGCTCACCCATGCCGCCAGCGTCCCAACACCCCAGAGGTCAGCGACCCGAATGGCCGCAACCTGTCACGACGACCGAGCCCACAGCCCCCGGACGTGGCCGATGTGCCGCCGCATCAACTGCTCGGCTCCTTCGCCGTCACCGGCCTCCACGAGATCGAGGAGCTCGTGGTGTTCGGTGGCGGACGGCACCAGCCGGCCGCTCTCGACGAGCGGTGTGAGGCCGAGGAGGCGCGTCTGGGAGCGCAGGTCCGACACGACGTCGACCAGCTTCTGGTTGCCGGAGTACGCGAGCAGCGTGACGTGGAAGACCCGGTCCGCTTCGATGTACGCGATCAGGTCGCCGGCCTCCGCCGCCGTCACGATGTCCTCGGCGAGCTGCCGCAGCCGCGGGTAGTCCTGCGCCGGGATCGCCGGGACCACGTCCCGGATCGTCGGCGGCTCGATCAGCTGGCGCAGCGCGGCCAGGTTGTCGAGGTCCTCGTCGGACACGTCGGTGACCCGGAAGCCCTTGTTCCGCAGCGAGATCACCAGGCCCTCGCGGACCAGGTCCAGCATCGCCTCGCGGACCGGCGTCGCGGAGACCCCGAACCGCGCGCCGAGCGTCGGCGCCGAGTACACCTCCCCCGGCTTCAGCTCGCCGGAGATCACCGCCGCCCGCAGCGCGTTGGCCACGCTGTCGCGCAGGTTCTCGCGGTGCGCCAGCCGCCGTACGCTCGGCAGCGGCCCGATCGAATCGGCAGCCATGGTTCACCTCCTGGGGCCCGGCAAGATTTCGTGGCCTATTGTGAAGCACCGGTCGTCACTGGTCAGGGATGCCACCCCCGATGGCGGCGACCAGCTCGGTGAGCCGCTCGAAGACCCGCTGCGTGCCCAGCCCGTCGTGCTCGTACTCGTTCGTCACCCATGCCTGCACGTTGCCGACCCGGTGCGCGGTGTCCAGTTGCAGCCCGGAGTCGACGTACATGTCGTCGAAGTACACCGCGGCCGCCACCGGTACGTCGTTCGCGGCCAGCCGCTCGAGGTCGTACAGCTCGGACCACCGCGGGCGCTGCGCCAGCAGCTCGACCGCACCCTGGAACGGCCGCAGCCCGCGGATCTCCTCGAACATCCAGGGGTACATCATCTCGCCGGTGAACAGCAGCGGCCGCGCGTCCTCGGCGAACTCCGGGTGCCGTGCCCGCTCCGCCTCGGCCGCCCAGCCGGTCGCCCCCTCACCGGATCCGTAGATGCTTTCCTGCAGCGCGGCGAACAGCGGTCCACCGAGGTACGACGACGCTCCCAGCACCTCGCCGAGAAAGCCGTCGGACAGTTCGTCGCCGTCGAAGGCCTCGTCGATCAGCCAGTGGATGCGCTCGTAGCCGGGTTTCATCCCGAAGTCGATCCCGAGCGACTGCAGCCGCCGTACCGTCAGCCGATCGCCGTCCGGCAGCCGTACGTCGGACTCCGCCAGCCGGTCCGCGATCCGGCCGACCCGCTCCACGTTGTGCGGGTACCGCCGGTAGAACTCCCGGTTCTTGGCCGCCACCCGCGGATAGGTCCGCCGGTACACCTCGGCCGCCGACGGGTCGATCGACGCGAGCCCGCCGGTGACGTAGCACGCGGTCAGGGCGTCGGGTGCGTTGGACAAGTAGGTGAGCGTGAGGAAACCGCCGTAGCTCTGGCCGAGTGTCGACCACCGGCGGCCGCCGAAGACCTTGTTCCGCAGCTGCTCGGCGTCCGAGATGATCGAGTCCGCCCGGAAGCACGCCAGGTAGTCGGCGCCTTCCTCGGCCGACATCGACGCCATCCGCCGGCCGCTGACCGGCGTACTCCGGCCGGTACCGCGCTGGTCCATCAGGACGACCCGGTACTTCTTCAACGCGTGCTCGATCCACCCCGACACGCCGGTCGGCCTTGGTCCCTTCCCGCCGGGACCGCCCTGCAGGAACAGCAGGCAGGGCAGGTCCTCGTCCTTCCGCACCGGATCGATCAGCTCCCGCGCGAACACGGTGATCGACTCGCCCGGGTTCGCCCAGTCCAGCGGCACCGCGATCTCGTGCTCCCGAACGTGCATCCCCGGAATCGTGTAGCTGGTCATGAAGCCTTCTTCCCCCTGCGTCTGGCGTCCCATTCAGGGTTGATCCGCGGTACGGCGGCCAGCAACGTCTTCGTGTACTCGTCCTGAGGATCCCCGAACACCTGGTCCCGTGTCCCCACCTCGACGATTCTGCCTCGGTTCATCACCGCGACGCGCTGCGCGATCTGCCGTACGACGGCCAGGTCGTGCGCGATGAAGACGTAGCTGAACCCGCTCTCCCGCTGCAGCCGCATCAGCAGGTCCAGCACCTGTGCCTGGATCGACACGTCCAGCGCCGACACCGCCTCGTCGCAGATCACCAGCTTCGGGTTGACCGCGAGCGCCCGGGCGATCCCGATCCGCTGCGCCTGCCCGCCGGAGAACTGCGCCGGGTACCGCCGGCAGTGGTCCGGGTTCAGACCGACCCGCTCCATCAGCTCCTGCGTGAACGCCCGCCTTGATTTCGACGGTGTGATCCCCTGGTAGGTGAGCGGGGCGGTGATGATCCGCTCGACCGTGTACCGCGGGTTCAGCGACGAGAACGGGTCCTGGAACACCACCTGCACGTTGTTCCGGAACGTCGCCAACTCCTTGCCGCTGGCCCGCGTCACGTCCTGACCGTCGAACACGACGCTGCCCTTGGTCGGCTCCAGCAGCCGCGCGGCGATCCGTGCCGTCGTGGACTTCCCACTGCCCGACTCGCCGACGATCGCGAGCGTCTCCCCGAGTTCGACCTCGAAGCTCACGTCGTCGACCGCGGTGAACGTCGACTTGCGGGCCATCGCGCCCTCGCCGCGGGTGACGAACTCCTTCGTCACGCCCTGCACCTTCAACAACGTCACTAGAGCACCTCGTCATCGATTCGCGGTACAGCGTCCAGCAGCATCCGCGTGTACTCGTGCCGCGGATCCGAGAACACCTGCTCCGCGGTCCCGTACTCGACCGGATCACCCGACTGCATCACCAGCACCCGCTGGGCGATCGAGCTGATCACCGCGAGGTCGTGGGTGATGAACATCATCCCGGTCCCGGTCGTCGACTGCAGCTCGGCGAGCAGCTCCAGGATCTGTGCCTGGACGGTCACATCGAGCGCGGTCGTCGGCTCGTCCGCGATCAGCAGCGACGGCGAACAGCACAGCGCCATCGCGATCATCACGCGCTGCCGCATCCCACCGGAGAACTGGTGCGGGTAGTGGTCGACCCGGCGCGCCGCGTCCGGGATGTGCACCCGCTCCAGCGCCTCGATCGCGACCTTCCGCGCCGCGGCCCGTGACCCACCGCGGTGAGTTCGGTACATCTCGGAGATCTGCAGGCCCACGGTGTAGTAGGGATTCAGCGACGACAGCGGGTCCTGGAACACCATCGAGATCGCGTTGCCCCGCACGGATCTGAGGTCGCGGTCCGAGCGCCCGAGCAACTCGGCGCCGTCCAGCCGGACGCTGCCCGACGTCCGGGCCCCGCGCGGCAGCAGCCCGAGGACGGCGAGGGCGGTCATCGACTTGCCCGACCCGGACTCGCCGACGATCCCGACCGTCTCGTCCCGGCCGACCGTGAACGACACGTCCTTCACCACGTCCACCGGCCCACGGCTGGTCGGCAAAGTGACAGTCAGATTGTCGACAACGAACAATGCGTCGGCTCTGCTCTCTGTTCGCTCGCTGCGCTCGCTCATGCCGACACCACCCGGACCCGTGGATCGAGGGCCGTGTACAGGAGGTCCACCACGACGTTGCCGATGACAACGAAGAAGGCGGCGAGCAGCGTGACCGCCATGATCACCGGCTGGTCGTTCTTGGCGATCGAGTCGGCGGCCATCTTCCCGATCCCGTTCAGCCCGAACACGGTCTCGGTGATCAGTGCGCCGCCGAGCAGGCCGGCGAAGTCCATCCCGAAGATCGTGGTGATCGGTGTCAGCGCGGGACGTAACGCGTGCCGGCGCATGATCAGCGCGCCACTCAGTCCCTTGGCCCGCGCGGTCCGGTAGTAGTTCTCGGCCAACGTGTCGATGACATTGCTCCGGGTCAACCGCGCGTACAGACAGGCATAGCCGACGGCGAGCACGACCCACGGCATCAGGTACGACTCGAACCAGACCGCCGGATTGTCAACGAACGACACCGCCGACGGGAACGGCAGCACCTGCAACTTCACAACCAGCACGTACTGCAGCACCAGTGCGAGCACGTAGTTCGGCACGCTCACACCGCCGAGCGCGAGACCCATCGCGGACCGGTCCCACCACGTGCCCTGCTTGACCGCGCTCACCAGACCACCGATCACGCCGACGAGCAGCCACAGTACGGCGGCACCGACCGCGACCGTGATGCTCACCGGAAGCCGCGCGGTGATCATGCTCCACACCGACTCGTTGGTCTGGAAGCTGTACCCGAGACACGGCGCCGAACAGTGCACCGAGCCGTAGTCGCGACCCACGAAGATCCCGCTCAGGAACTCCCAGAACTGCGTGAGCAGCGGCTGGTTGAGCCCGAGCACGTCACGGATCGAGTCGATGCGCTCCGGCGTACACGTCTTGCCGCAGATCATCACCGCGGGATCCGGCGAGAGCTTGAAGAAGATCAGGTACGTGAACAGGCACACGGCCAGCAGGATCAGTACGACACCCCCAAGCCGGCCGAGAACATAGCGGGTCATGGGGCCTCCCGGTCTGGACTGAGGAGCGGAGGGAGCGAAGCGACCGGAGCGACGAGGGAAGACCGGGAGTCACAGCCCCATGACCACGCCGGCGCCGAAGGCCCGGCCAAAAGCACAGTCATGCGGCTTCTCCCTGGTCGATGAGGGTGCGGATCTTGTCGCCGAGGACGGTCAGCGAAAGCACGGTGAGGAACAGGAACAGGCCGGGGATCGCGAAGAACATCGGGTCCACCGAGTACCAGCTCACCGAGCTCGAGATCATCTGGCCCCAGGACGCGGTCGGCGGCGAGACACCGACGCCGAGGAAGGACAGGCCCGCCTCGGTCCCGATGTAGCCCGGGATGGCGAGGGTCGTCATCACGACGATCGAGCCGCGCAGGTTCGGCAGGATCTCGCGGAACACCACCTGGGAATCCTTCGCCCCGGACGCGCGCGCCGCCTCGACGAACTCACGGTTCGCCAGCGTCATCGTCTGACCGCGGATCACCCGCGCGAGGTACGGCCAGCCGAACGCGCTGATCACCACGACCAGCAGCACCGGCCGGTTCCCGGACGGCAGCGACGACAGGATCGCGATCATGAAGATCAGCGCCGGGAACGCCATCAGGAAGTCCATCAGCCGCGAGATCACCTGGTCGACCCAGCCGCGGTAGAACCCGGCCAGCATGCCCAGCACGACGCCGAGAACCCCGGTCAGCACGGTTGCAGACAATGAGATGGTGATCGATACGCGGGCGCCGTACACGATCCGGGCGAACAGGTCGCGGCCGTTCTGCGGCTCGACGCCGAACCAGTGCGAGCCGCTGATCCCACCGAGCGCGCCGTGCGGGACGCCGCCGAGGTCGGAGTTGATCGCCGCCGAGTCGAACTGGTACGGCCCCCAGCCGCTGAGCCTGGTGATCAGCGGCGCGGCCACCGCCATCAGGACCACGATCGCCAGGAACACCAGGCACGCCAGCGCGCCCTTGTCCCGCGTGATCCTGGTGAGAACCCGCTTGCCCGAGGTGGGCGGCGCCGACGACGGCGCCGCCTCCTCGACCTCGACGAGTGTCGGGGTTGCTGTCACTTCCCGGCGTCCTTCAGACCCACGGACACCAGGTCGATGCCGCCCGAGAAACCGTCGTGCAGGTAGGCGCCGCCGATGTTGCTGCCGACCAGCATCAGGACCTTCTCGTAGAGCAGCGGAACGACCGGCGCCAGCGCCATGATCTGCTTGTCCAGTTCGCCGTACGCCTTGTTCGCGGCCTGGACGTCGGTCAGCTTGGCGATCTCGTCGATCTTCGCGTTCACGCCCGGGTCGTTCAGCTGCGACAGGTTGCTGTTGCCCTTCGGGGTGATGTTGCGGCCGTCGAACAGCGGCGGCAGGAACGTCGCACCGGACGGCCAGTCCGGGCACCAGCCGGTGATCGCCGCGTCGTGCTGCTGCGACGTCGTACCGATCACCTCGTAGTACGTCGCGGTGTCGATGGTGTTGATCTTCACGGTGATCTTCAGCGGCTCGAGCGCCTGCTGGATCGCGACCGCCATCGCCTGCATCTTCGGTTGCGCGCGGGTGTCGAGCGTCATCGTGAAGCCGTCGGCGAAACCGGCCTCGGTGAGGAGCTTGCGGGCGCCGTCGACGTCACCCTTGTGGTCCGGGCTCGGGTACGGGTCGTAGTCCACCCGGCCGGCGATGGTCGGCGGCTGGATGCTGGTGGCGATCTCGGCGAGGGTCGACCCGCCGACCGCGTCGCGGACCGTCTGCTTGTTGACCGCGAGGTTGATCGCCTGCCGCACCTTCACGTTGTCCAGCGGTTTCTTCGTGGAGTTCAGCCCCATGTACGTCGTACAGCCGCCGAGACCGCTCATCGTGCGCTGCTTGAGCTGCGCGGTCTGGACCCGGGCCACCGTGGCGGCCTGGATGGTGCCGGCGATCGCGTCGGCATCGGTGCCCTGGCCGGCGATCATCCGCTCGTCGATCGTCGCGGGGTCGAGGCCGAACGTCCACTGGAACGCGTCCGGGTTCGCCTGTCGTACGTCGTCGGTCTTCTTGTCCCACTTGTCGTTGCGGACCAGCTTGAGCGCCGCGCCCGGCTTGTACTCGGAGACCTTGTACGGTCCCGACGCGATCGGCTTGCTGTCCAGCGCGTTGCCCGCGCCCTGCCCCTTCGGCACCGGCGTGAACGTGTTCTGCGCGACCACGCTGCCGAAGTCGGCGTACGGCTTCTTCAGGTGGAACACGATCGTCTTCGCGTCCGGTGTGAGGATTGTCGGCAATTCACCGGACTTGTACGGGCCCTGGTACGACGCCGGCGCGTCGATCAGCTGCTTCGCGTACGGCGAACCGATGCCGATCTCCGGATCCCACGCCCGCGAGACACCCCACTTCACGTCGGCGCTGGTGATCGGCGCACCGGTCTCGAAGAACAGGCCGTCCTTGAGCGTGAACGTCCAGGTCTTGCCGCCGTCGGACGGCTTGCCCGTGTCGGTGGCGAGATCCGGCACGATCTTGGTGCCGTCGGCCCCCGGTGCGGCGCCCTGGGTGGTGAGTGTGCGGTAGATCAGCCGGTAGAAGTTGTTGACGCCGCCGTCGAATCCGCGGGCCGGATCGAGGTGCGAGAACGCGGCGTTCGCGAGCACCTGGAGCGTGCCGCCCTGCGCGGCCTTGGCGCCGGGGCCGGCGGACTCACCGCTCGCACCGCCGGAGGCGTTGCCGCCGCACGCGGTCAGCGCGAGCGCCGCCGATGCCACGAGCCCCACGAGCATGGAAGTTCTCTTCATCAGTCGTCTCTTTCGGTTCGCAGCCACACACGCATGGCCAGGGCCTGACGGTTTCCCCAGAGGAAGTACGGCGTGAACGTCACCGGCACTTCATGAGAGGCGGAATCCTGGGGTTGGTCGGTGAGTACGGGGTAGAGCTCGGGCGCCGGAGCCGGCGCGACACCGGCCGTCAGCTCGAGGACGAGATGGCCGTCCCGCTCTCGCGCGACCGCTCGGTGCACAGCGGCCGGTGTCAGCAACAGGTCGTCCACCGGCGCCTCGACATCTTGTTGCTCGACGCAATAGACCAGCGGACCTCGCGCCACGGCGATCGCACCCCGGGTCGCATCGAGATACGGATGCGACCCATGCGCCCGGGGCCCCATCGGCAACGTCAACCGCAGCACGTCACCAGGCTTGAAGTTTCTCTTGGTTACTGCCCAGCCGATGTCTACGGGCTGTCCGTCGAGCTGCGCCTCCGAAGCCCAGCGCGGAATGCGGAGGGCGATTGCTCGCTCCTCGGCCGGTGCGTCCTCGACGGTCAGCGTGATCTCGCCGTCCCACGGGTAGTTGGTGGAGACGTTGACGGTGAGACCGTCCGCGGTGATGCGGGCGCCGGCGTACATCCCGACGTACAGAACGTTGTCGCGGGCAACTGCTACGTGGTCCTGGAGTTCGGACATCCAGCGGATGATGTTCGGCGGGCAGCACGGGCAGCCGAACCACGAGCGCCGCAGCAACTCGCCACCGTCCTCGGCACCGGAGCGCTGCTCATGATCCGGCCGCCGCTGCAGCGGATTGTCGTAGAAGAACGCCGTACCATCGGCCGAAAGCCCAACGGCATAAGCGTTGTAGAGCACCGTCTCGTACACATCGAGGTACGACGCCTTGCCCGTGGCGCGGAACATCCGCCAGGCCCACTGCATCGTCGCGATCGCCGCGCACGTCTCGGCGTACGCCCGCTCGGACGGCAGCTCGTAGCGGTCGCCGATCGCCTCGTCGGAGTGCCGACTGCCGAGCCCGCCGGTGAGGTACAGCTTCGTCGCGACCATGTCGTCCCACAGCCGCTCGAGCGCTGCCAGCAGCGTCGGGTCCCCGGTCTCCAGGTGTACGTCGGCCGCGCCCGCCGCGAGGTACGCCATCCGTACTGCGTGACCGGTGACGGACGGCAGCTCGCGGAACGGCACGTGGTCCTGGAAGTACTCCCCCGGGAAGATCGTGTGCTTGAGCTTCCCCTGACCACGCCGGTCGACGAACAGGCGGGCCTGCGTGAGGTAGTCCTCGTCGCCGGTTTCACGATAAAGCTCGACCAGCGCCATCTCGACCTCGGGATGACCGTCGACAATCTCGGCACCGTCGACGCCGTACTTCCGGACGACGAGGTCCGCGAACCGCCTGGCGATTGTCAACAATCGGCCGTCCGACAATCGACGCTGCGCCGCGACGGCCGCCTGGATCAGATGGCCGAGGTTGTAGAGCTCGTGGCCCCAGCCGAGGTCCGACCAGGGCTGCTTCGGCTGGTCCCGGTCCTGGAAGTACGAGTTCAGGTAGCCGTCGTCGGCCTGCGCCTGCTCGAGGAGTTCGACGACCTCGTCGAAGAACTCCCGCGCGCCGGCCGGCGCCCCGTCCTCGCGATCCACCTCATAGGCGAGGCCCTCGAGCGTCTTGTAGAGGTCGGTGTCCAGGAACGGGTACCGCCCGCGGTACGGCCCGACCGACGGGTCGGCCAGCCGCCGGAGGTTCTCCAGGTTCCCGGCCTTGCGCAACTCGGCGATCGCGTGCGGGATCGTCGCTCGCCGGTTCCGCTGCTGCCAGTCGTGCAGCAACCCTCCGGTCAGCTCGACGCTGAACTCTGTACCGTGTGACATTGCACAGACCTTAAGTGCAATGTCACACCTTGCCAACCCCCGACGAAAGACGTTTACACGCCGGAAACGATCCACCCCGTCACCAGCCAGTGGCCCTCCGCAGCGGCATCGTGTTTCCGTGACCGCCCCACACCTCGACCTCCGCCGCCGGCCGGCCAAACCCGCCGGCAACCTGTTCCGCGTCACGGCCGCGGTGAGTTTCCTGAGCCTGCCCTTGTTCTGGGCGGTCTACGAGCTGTACCCACGCAGCGGGGTCGACCCATGCCCCGAAGACGCTCAAGAGGTGTGTCCCCCAACGCTCAGCGAGCCCGTCAACGAACTGGCAGTCCTCCTGGTAGTGGCGTGCGTGGAACTCCTGGTGATCGGCGGCTATCTGGCGTTCGCCGCGGCCCGCCGGAGTCTCGACCTGAGGTCCGGTCTGCGGTGGTCACCGATCGCGGTCACGATCGTGGCCCTGGCCGTTGGCGGCTTCGGCTGGCTGATCGAGGGGGACGACCTGCGCCGCCTCGATTCCCTGGAACTCGCCCTGCTGCTCCTGTTCGCGGTCTGGCTCCTCACCCCGCTGGTCCTGTACGGCGTACATCGCGGCGACCGACGAGCCGTGATCCCGGTCGTACTGGCCCTCGCCCCCACCGGCGCCGGTGCCGCCTTCGTAGCAACAGACTCCCCACTCGCCGCACTACCGGCCGTTATGCTCGTCGTCGCAGTCCTCACCGTGCTGGTCGTACGTCGACGTGAGTAACTCATCGGCCGACCGCCCGATGAACCCCTCGGCACGCCATCGTGTCCCCGTGACCGGCCCCGCCTCAACCTCCGCCGCCCACCACCCAGACCCGCAGGCAACCTGTTCCGCGTCACCGCCGCGGTGAGCTTCCTGAGCCTCCCTTTGCTCTGGGCGGCCAAGGTCATACTGCCGCCACTCGGGCAGGGCCCGTGCCCACGAGGCGCTTACTGTCCCGCCGAGGTCCTGGGATCAACCGATCCGCTCGGCCTCGTCGTCGCGGCTGCAGTCGCCGAGTTCGTGGTGATCGGCTGCTACCTCGCGCTGGCCTCGACTCGCAGCACGCTCGATCTCCGCACCGGCCTGCGCTGGCTCCCGGTGGCGGCCGCCGTGGTGGCGCTCGCCGTCGGCTTCTTCGGCTGGCTGATGAACAGCAACTCTCGGCTCGACGAGGATCTCGACCTCAGAGAGGGCAGTTCCTCCACGGAGTCCGCCTTCGCGCTGCTGCTGTTCCTGTGGCTGCTCACTCCGGTGATCCTGTACGGGGTACGTCGCGGCGACCGGCGCGCGGTGGTTCCTGTCGTGATCGGCCTCGCGCCAACTGCGGTCTGCGGCGTGCTGCTGATTTCTGAGCACCTCCTCAACCCGCTGCCCGCGATCATGCTCGTGGTCGGCGTCCTGACCGCCCTCCTCGTGCGTCGGCGTCATTGAGTCATGGATGGACCCTTGGCACGTCATCGTGGTTCCTGTGACCGTCCCGCGCCTCGACCTCGACCGTCGGCCTGTCAGGCCCGCCGGCAACCTGTTCCGCGTCACCGCCGCGGTGGGTCTGCTGACGCTTCCCTTGTTCTGGGCGCTCCATGTGGTGCTGCCGAATTCCGTGCGGGTCAACTGCGTCGTGCAGCCCTGTCCCCAGTCGATGAGCCGAGGGGTCGACGACATGACCGTCCTCGTCATCACGGCCGCCGTCGGCCTCCTCGCGATCGCCGCCTACCTCGCACGCGCCGCGGTACGGCGGACGCTCGACCTCCGCACCGGCCTGCGTTGGTCACCGGCCGCCGTCGCCGTCGTAGCGCTGGCGACCGGCGGCTTCAGCTGGCTGCTCAACGAGAGTCAGGTCGATCTGGGCGACCTAGGCTCCGAGGGCTTCGGCTATCAACTCCTGTTCGGCTTGTGGCTGTTCACCCCGCTGGTGCTCTACATCGTCGGCCGAGGTGACCGACGTGCGGTGATACCGGTGTTCATCGGTCTGGCTCCCACCGCCGTCTGCAGCCTGTTCGCACTCGAGGACAGCCCGCTCGCTGCATTCCCGACCGCGATGCTCGTCATCGCCCTGACCACCGTCCTGCTCCTGCGTCGGCGTCAGAACGCCGTCGTGGTGTCGTGACCGCACCGCGCCTCGACCTCCGCCGCTCGCCGACGAGGCCCGTCGGCAACCTGTTCCGTGTCACTGCCGCGGTGAGCTTCCTCAGCGTTCCGCTGCTCTGGGTCGCCTACCTGGTCGTCCCGCCTGATCACGTCCCGTGCCAGGACCATGCTTGCCCGCCGTCGGCCGATGTGGTGAGAGGGACCGCCGAGCCGCTGGACGCCGTCATCGCGGCGGCAATCGCCGAGCTCGTATTGATCGCCTCTTATCTCGCCATCGCCGCCGCGCGCCGGTCGCTCGATCTGCGCACCGCTCTGCGGTGGTCACCCGCGGCGGTCGCCGTCGTGGCGCTCGCCGTCGGCAGTTTCGGCTGGCTGCTGGACAACGGCGCCGGCCGCAGCTTCGACGCCGCGGAAGTCGCCTTCTTGCTCCTGCTCGTCGCCTGGCTGTTCACGCCCCTGATCCTGTACGTCGTGCATCGTGCCGATCGGCAGGCCGTAGTACCCGTCGTGATCGGCCTCGCCCCGACCGCCGTCGGCAACGCACTCCTGATCAACAACGACCCACTCGTCCCGCTCATGGCGCTCCCCGCGACCATGCTCGCCATCAGCGTCCTTGCCCTCGTCGCCGTGCGCCGACGCGAACGCGTGCGGTGGACTCCGGGGTCGTGAGACAGGTCGTGGTGGGCTCGCACCTGGTATTCCCTGTCCGCAGCACCCAGAAGGTGTCTCTTCCCCCGGCACCCGTCCGAGCCCCAACACCGCCTGTACATCCAACACCAGCGACGGTTTTCCCCTGCTGTGGTGGGTTCTCCCCTTGAACAGGTGCTGATGGCTGGGAACAGGTGATACCAGGTGCCGACCCACCCGCCTGCGCGTGGGGTTAGAGGCGCGGGTCGATCGGTTCGGATTCGAGGGCCAGTACGGCGAAGACGCATTCGTGGATGCGCCACAGGGGTTCGCCTCGGGCGGCGCGGTCGAGGGACTCCAGGCCGAGGGCGTACTCGCGGAGGGCGAGGGAGCGTTTGTGTCCCAGGTTCCGGTCGCGGAGGCGGGTGAAGTTCGCCGGCTCGGTGTAGTCGGGTCCGTAAATGAGCCGCAGGTATTCCTGCCCGCGCACCTTCAGCCCCGGCTGGGCGAGACCCTTCGCCGTGCGGGTCAGGTTCGCGGCAGGCTTCACCACCATGCCCTCTCCCCCGGCCCCGGTCAGCTCCTCCCACCACGCGATCCCGGCGTCCCAGTTGTCCGCGTCCACGAACAGCCGCCGCGTCGGCGTGATCAACTCCGGGCCCGCGGCAACCATCCGGTCCGCGACGCCGAGATGCCAAGCATGCGGTCGTTCCTGGTACGTCGCCCCTTCGGACGCAAGCACCTGGAACGGCGCGACACGGACCCCGTCGAGCCCCTCGGTCGGCCAGCAGTACCGTCGGTACGCCGCCGTGAACCGCTCCGCGTTCGCCGTACGACGCTCGGCCGACGACAGCAGATCACCCACGTCCAGCCCGGACGCGGTAGCCGATCGAAGCGCAGCGGTTGCTGCTGGCAACGACGTACGGGCGGCCGCGCCAACAGCGGCGTACTGGTTCCGGAGCAGGTCCTCGGCCTTCGCGCTCCACGGCAGCAGCTCGGCGTCGAGCAGCAGCCAGGACGTGTCGAGCTCGTCGAAGACACCGGCGGCAGAAGCGACCGCGCGCAGCCGGAGCAGCAGTTCGTCGGTCAGTTCCGCGTCGAAGAACGACCGGCCGGTGCGCGTGTGGATCGCGCCGCGCCCGGCCAGACCGAACCGCTTCTCGGCCACATCGTCGTCCCGCGTCAGCAGCACGACCGCCCGCGAACCCATGTGCTTCTCCTCGCACACCAACTCGGTGACGCCCTGGCCCCGGTACGTCTCGAACGCCTGCCGCGGGTCCTCCAGCAACCCCGGCTCCGGCGACGTCGCGACCGGACTCATCGTCGGCGGCAGGTACAGCAGGAACCGCGGGTCGATCGCGAACCGGCTCATCACCTCCAGCGCCGCGCCGGCCTGCTCGGCCCGGATGCTCAGCCGTCCGTGAGAGGCGGTCTCGATCACCCGGCGACCGGTCACGTCGGTCAGTTCGAGTACGTCGGGCTCGCGCGCCGGCGCCGTTGCCACATGCAACGGTTTCGCCGGCGCGTAGTACTCCTCGGCCGCTTGTACCGCGACCAGCTCCCGCTCCGGGTAGCGCAGCGCGGTCAGCGATCCGCCGAACACGCAGCCGGTGTCCAGGCAGATCGTGTTGTTGATCCACTCCGGCTCAGGCGTCGGGGTGTGCCCGTAGACGACCATCGCGCGGCCCCGGTAGTCGTTCGCCCACGGATAGCGCACCGGCAGCCCGAACTCGTCGGTCTCCCCCGTCGTCTCGCCGTACAGGCAGAACGAGCGGACGCGTCCCGACGTACGGCCGTGCATCCGCTCGACGAGGCCGGCGTGCGACACGACGAGTTGGCCGTCGTCGAACACGTAGTGCGAGATCAGCCCGTCGATGAACGCCGCGACCTGATCACGGAACTCGGGCGGCTCAGCAGCCAGCTGCTCCAGCGTGGTCTCGAGGCCGTGGCTGACCTTCACGTTCTTGCCCCGCAGCGCGCGCAGCAGCTTGTCCTCGTGGTTTCCGGGCACGCAATAGGCGTTGCCACCCGCAACCATCCCCATCACGAGCCGAAGTACGCCGGGAGAATCGGGGCCACGGTCGACGAGGTCGCCGACGAAGATCGCCCGCCGCTCCGGGTGTACGGCGTCGATCGGCCGGCCGGCGTCGTCGCGGGTCAGCGTGTACCCGAGATCCGTGAGCAGCCGCTCGAGTTCGGGACGGCACCCGTGCACGTCGCCGATGATGTCGAACGGGCCGTTCTGGTCATTCAGGTCGTTGTACAGCCGCGTCCGTTCGATGCTGACGGCATCGATCTCATCGACGCTGTCCAGGACGTGTACCGTCCGGAAGCCTTCCCGTTTCAGGCTGCGCAGGCCGCGCTTCAGCTGCGAGCGCTGCCGGGTGACCACCTTCGCCCCGAACTGCCGGTCGGCCCGCTGCTCGTTCCGCTCGACACACACCCGCTCCGACGGGTCAAGCACGATCGCGACCGGGAGTACGTCGTACTCGCGGGCCAGGTTCACGAGCTCCTTGCGTGCGTCCGGCTGCACGTTGGTGGCGTCGATGACCGTCAGCCGCCCGGCGGCGAGCCGCTTCCCGGCGATGAAGTTGAGCACCTCGAAGGCGTCCTTCGAAGCGCTCTGGTCGTTCTCGTCGTCCGACACGAGCCCGCGGCAGAAGTCGCTCGAGATCACCTCGGTACCGAGGAAGTGCTTGCGCGCGAACGTCGACTTGCCGGAACCGCTCGCGCCGACCAGTACGACCAGGCAGAGCGCTGGTACGTCGATCTTCATCGGGCCTCCTCCCGGCGGAACAGCGCCAACTGGGTCGGCGGTCCTACCTCAGGGTCCTCGCCGCCGACCGGCCTGAACTGCACGCTGTACCCGAAGCGATCCGCGACCTGCTGCGACCAGGTCCGGAACTCCTCACGGGTCCACTCGAAGCGGTGGTCCGGGTGGCGGAACTTGCCGGCCGGGAGCGACGGGAAGCGCACGTTGTACTCGCTGTTCGGAGTGGTGACGACGACCGCGGCAGGCCGTGCCGCGCGGAAGACGGAGTCCGCCAGCGCAGGCAGCCGCGGCGGATCGACGTGCTCGACGACCTCCATCAGTACGACAGCATCGAGCCCGGCGAGCCGCTCATCGGCGTAGGTGACCGACGACTGCAGGAACTTCAGCCGGTCCCGTTGGCGATCCGGCAGGTCGTCGTAGTGCAGCCGCCGCTTGGCCGCGATCAGCGCCCGCACCGACACATCGGTCCCGATCAGCTCACCGATCATGGGGTCCTTGAGCAGCTCACCGACCAGCGCGCCCTCACCACATCCGACGTCCGCGATCCGCCGCGCACCGAGCTCCCGCAGTACGTCGGCCACCGTCGTACGCCGCTCGACGGCCAGCGATACCGGCCCCTCGTCGTCGCCGTCCTCCTCGGGCAGTTCGACCCCGTCCACCTCGGCCAGCCGTTCGAGAGCGGCGTCGGCCAGGTAGCGCCGGTGCGCGAGGTAGCGGTGCGAGATCAGGTCCTTCTCGGGATGGGCCGCCAGCCAGTTCTCGCCGGCGCGGACGAGTTTGTCCACCTCGTCCGATCCGACCCAGTAGTGCTTGGCGTCGTCGAGGACCGGGAGCATCACGTACAGGTGTTTGAGCGCGTCGGCCAGCCGCAGTACGCCGGTCAGCCGCAGATCGACGTACCGCGAATCACCCCAAGCCGGGATCTCCGGGTCGAGCGGCACCGGGCGGGCGTCGACGGTCCAGCCGAGTGGGGCGAACAACCGCTCCGCGAGGTCCGCGCCGCCGTTGCACGGGAGCGCCGGGACGTGGACCTCGAGCGGGATCGGGCGGGCGGCGAGGTCCGGGCGGGCGTCGCAGCGGCCGTTCATCGCGGTCCGGAAGAGTTTTCCGAGCGCGACGGCGAGCAGGCTGGAGGCGGCGTACGGGCGGTCGTTGACGTACTGCCCGAGCGTGAAGCCCTCGGCCGCCTTGCCGCGGCCGGCCTTCACCAGACCGATCGGGTCGATCTCGAGCAGCACGGCCGCCGTACAGCGCTCGCCGGTCGCCTCCGGGTAGAACACATGGGCCGATCCCCCGGTGACATCGATCGCCTGCGGACGGGCCGGGTTCTTGTGCAACAGGAACCCGAAATCACTCGCGGGCGCGCCCACTCCGGCCAGATCGGTGCCAATCGTCAGGAACACCGTGGTATTCGATCACGGGTCGAGGATTGAGACACGCGGATTCAGGTCTGGCGTGTTTGGGGGAATGGTTCTAGCTTGTCTTGAGAAGATGAGTCGCTACAGACCGTCCTTCCCCGCTGACACTAGGTACATGTCCCCGGTTTGTGGCGAGAGCCCAAGCACGCGACTACGGGGAAAGGATCATGGCACCAACTTGTCGCCACCCGGGGTGTCGCCGGTGAAACCCCAGACGTTCGAACTCGTCCGCTACACCGACATCAGCGGGGTTTCCGGCACCGGCGTCGTCGCCGAAGGCTGTGTGTTCACCGACGGCTCGGTCGCCCTGCGCTGGCACGGCGCGAACCCCTCGACGGCCGTCTGGCCGGACCTGGACTCCATCCTCGCCGTCCACGGCCACTGCGGCGCCACCGTCGTACGGTGGCTGGACGTCTCCGAGATGGAGCCGGTGCCGGGCACCGACCTGCTACCGGGCGAGCTCACGCACATCCTGGCCACCGGCCGCCGCAGCCACCACCCGCCGGCCGCCGCGTCGGCCTGACACGGAACTTCGTCTGGCTGCCCTTACGGGGTGAGGCCGGTCAGCGCGAAGAACTCCTGCCGCGAACTGGGGCTTTCGCGCAGGATCCCGTGCAGCGAGGACGTGACTGTGCGGGAGCCCGCGGCACGGACGCCGCGCAACGACATGCACTGATGCTCGGCCTCGATCACCACACCGACGCCCTTCGGGGCGAGGTGGTCCTGCAGCCAGTCGGCGACCTGCTTGGTCAGCCGCTCCTGTACCTGGAAGTCGCGCGCGAACAACTCCACCACCCGGGCCAGCTTCGACAGCCCGAGGATCCGGTCGCCGGGCAGGTACCCGACGTGGGCGACGCCCTGGAACGGCAGCAGATGATGCTCGCAGAGCGACTGCACCGGGATGTCCTTGGCCAGGACGAGTTCGTCGTACCCCTCGTCGTTCGGGAACGTGGTCAGCTCGAACTCCCGCGGCGTCAGCATCTCCGCGTACGCGTTCGCGACCCGGCGCGGGGTGTCCGCCAGGTGCGCGCTGTGCGGGTCCCGCCCGAGCGCGGTCAGCAGGTCCGCGACCGCCCGCTGCGCGGCGGGCAGGTCGATCTCCGCCCGGCGCGCGACGATATGGAGGGGGACGGACTCGAGGTCGGCCGAGATCGCCATCTGCACACTCCCTGAGAGATCAACGAACTGACATCATACTGTTTGACCAACTGATGTTGTCGATAGAATCATTCCGTGGACCTGTCCTGGGACGCCGCTGTTCAGGCGGTCGCCGTACTGGAGGAGCCGACCCGTCGCCGGCTCTACGAGTACGTCGTCGGCCGTCCCGAGCCCGTGAGCCGGGACGACGCCGCCAGTGCGCTCGGGATCCCGCGGACGACGGCCGCGTTCCATCTCGACAAGCTCACCGAAGAAGGTTTGCTCGACACCTGCTACGAGCGCCGTACCGGTCGCACCGGCCCGGGTGCGGGACGCCCCGCGAAGCTGTACCACCGCTCCGACCGCGAGATCGAGATCACCCTCCCCGAACGCCAGTACGCGATCGCCGGCCACCTCCTCGCCGCTGCCATCCAGGACGCCGAAACCACCGGCCTCACGCCCCGCGAGGCGGTCAACCGCCGAGCCCACGAGTATGGCGAAGCGCTCGGTCGCGCCGCCCGCGATCGCGCTGACGGGGATGTGCTGGTGCAGGTGCTCGAGGCGCACGGTTTCGAGCCGCGCCCGGAGGACGACGGGATCGCCCTGGCGAACTGCCCGTTCCGGCGACTCGCGAAGGACCATGCGCAACTGGTCTGCGGCATGAACCTGCACCTGGTCGCCGGCCTCCTGACCAGCCTCGACGCCCCACTCCAGGCCGAACTCACCCCCACACCCGGCCACTGCTGCGTCCGGATCACCGGGAGTCACTAAGCTCAGCCCGTGGCGAAGAAGCAGAGTCAGGGAACACCCGCGACCGTTGCGCTGATGAAGGCGAAGGTCGAGTTCACGACGCATGCCTACGAGCACGACCCGTCGGCCAAGTCGTTCGGGCTCGAGGCCGCCGAAGCGCTCGGGCTGGCGCCGGAGCAGGTGTTCAAGACCCTGCTCGTCGAGGTCGACGGGAAGCTCACGGTCGGCGTCGTACCGGTCGACAAGCAGCTCGATCTGAAGGCGATCGCGGCCGCGGCCGGCGGCAAGAAGGCGGTGATGGCCGACCCGGCCGCCGCCGAGCGCACCACCGGGTACGTCGTCGGCGGAATCAGCCCGATCGGCCAGAAGCGCGCCCTCCCCACGGTCGTCGACAGCACCGCCGCCGACCACCCGACCGTCTACGTATCGGGCGGCCGGCGCGGACTCGACATCGGCCTGTCCCCCGCCGACCTCATCACCGTGACCAGGGCGCGTACGGCAGCTATCGCCAGATCGACTTGAGCTGGTGGATCGTCAGCTGCTCGACGACCGCCCGCCCCTCGGCCACCAGCTCGAGCTCCGCCGGAGGGACGTTGTAGCTCTGGTAGACCGCACCCTCGTTCCCGAACACGTCCAGTTGATCGCGGTCGACCAGCAGGTGGAGCTTGATCTTCCCGTTGACCGGTAGGAGTTCGGCGCCGTCGAGCCTTTGATCCTGGTACGTCACCTCGCGCCCGACCTTCAGCGTGAAGCGCGTGGCTCGGCTGACGTCGATCGTTGCCTCCAGCTCGTAGGTGCTGCCGGCCGGGATCTGCTGAACACCGTCCTCGACCGTCAGGTTCTCCCAGGACTGCGTGCTTTCGCGGAGCGTTGCGAGCTCCGGGATCGGCGTACTGAACACCCGGAGGCCGTCGGCGGTGTGTTGCAGGGCGAGGTCGACCGGGAAGGACGCGTTGCCAGTCCAGATCGAGCCCTTGTTCTCGCCCTGCCAGGCCATCGACACGACCCGGTCGTTCGGCAGGTTCTCGAAGTTGAGCGCCGCGTAGTACCCGCTCCCGGCGTGCGTGGCGGTCTGGTTGATCTTCTGCGGTCCGGTCCAGTCGGTGCGGAACGCCGTACCGTCCCAGTCGCCGACCTGGTACTCGCCGCTGCCGCTGTGCAGGAGCCAGCGGTACCCGCCGTCGATCGGCATCCGGATCAGGTTCGGGCACTCGAACAGCCAGTCCGCCCGGTACCGCGACGCGAACGTCCAGTCGAGCAGGTTCGCGGACGTGGAGAAGTCGACGCCGTTACCGCCCTCGTCCGACCACACGACCATGCCCCACTGCTTCGACACCGGATCCCAGAACACCTTCGGGTCGCGGCTCGTGCCACCGGGCGTCACGACCTTCTTCCCGTCGGCGTACGTCGTGAACGTGGCGCCGCCGTCCAGGCTGTAGAAGACCGTGACGCCGTTCGTGCCGGAGTAGACGATGATCGGGTCGTCGTCACCGCCCTTCAGGCCGCTCGAGTTCGCGGTGTCGACCACGCCGCCGCCGGACCACAGATCGCCGGGATGGACGTGCGGGTCTAGCGCGATCGGTCGTTGCGTCCAGTGCACGAGGTCGGGGCTGGTCGCGTGGCCCCAGTGCATCGTGTCCCAGACCAGGCTGAACGGATTGTGCTGGTAGTAGAGGTGATACACACCGCGGTAGTACAGCGGCGCGTTCACGTCGTTCATCCAGCCGGCGCGGGTGCTGAAGTGGAACTGCCCGCGGTTGTCCTCCTGGTAGTTCGTGTCCGGATACGGGAAATCGTCGGGCGTCATTGGTCCACCAAATCACGAGGCGCGTCCGCGTCGCCGGGTCGTAGCGCGCCGGTCATCAGCGAGACCACCTGGCTCATCGACGCGTCGTCCGGGCTGACCACCGCGGCGCGCCGGCCGAGCCGGTGCACATGGATGCGGTCGGCGATCTCGAACACCTGCGGCATGTCGTGACTGATCAGCACCACCGGCAGGCCGCGGTCGCGGATCCGGCGAATGAGGTCGAGGACCTGGCGCGACTCTTTCACGCCGAGCGCCGCGGTCGGCTCGTCCATGATCACCAGCCGGCTGCCGAACATCGCCGCCCGCGCGACCGCGACCGCCTGCCGCTGACCGCCCGACAGCGTCTCGACCAACTGGCCGATGTGCTGCACGGTTTCGATGCCCAAGGCATCCAGTTGTTCCTGGGCCCGCGCTCGCATCGCGGACCGGTCGAGCAACCGGAACATCGACCCGAGCGGTCCGGTACGGCGGATCTCGCGACCGAGGAACAGGTTGGTCGCGATGTCCATCGCCGGAGCCAGCGCGAGGGTCTGGTGCACCGTCTCGATGCCCTTGTGGCGGGCGTCGAGGGGTGAGTGGAAATGAGTCACCTGGCCGTCGAGCAGGATGGTGCCGGCGTCCGGGATCAGCGCGCCGGACAGCGCCTTGATCAGGCTGGACTTGCCTGCACCGTTGTCGCCGACGACGGCCAGCACCTCACCGGCGTACAGGTCGAAGTCGGCGCCGTCGATCGCGGTCACCCGGCCGTACCGCTTGACGAGACCACGGGCCTGCAGCGCTGGACTCTTGAGAGCGGGTTCGGTCATCGCGACCTCCGTCGGACGATCTGGTCGAACGCGACGGCGGCGATCACCAGGACACCGGTCGCGACGTCCTGGTACAGGCTGTCGATACCGGCCTGCGTCAGACCGCTGCGCAGTACGGCGACGATCAGCGCCCCGACCACCGTGCCGAGGACGCTGCCACGACCGCCGAACAGGCTGGTGCCGCCGATGACGACCGCGGTGATGCTGTCCAGGTTGCCGGTCTGGAAGGCGTTCGGGTCCGCGTTCGGGATCCGCCCGAGCGCCTGCCAGGCGGCGAACGCGTAGATCACGCCGGCGATCAGGTACACGCTGAACCGGGTCCGGCCGACGTGGATACCGGTCAGCCGGGCCGCCTCGGGATCGTTGCCCAGGGCATACACATGGCGGCCCCAGGCGGTCCGGGTGAGCGCGTACCAGGCGACGGCGAACATCACCACGGCCAGTGTCATGCCGTGCGTGACCTTGAGTTGGCCGAACAAATAACCGCCCTCGCCGAGAACACCGAGGGCGTCGTTGGTGACGGGGTAGGAGTTTCCTTCGGAGTACAGACGGCCGGCCGCGAGTACGACAGTCAGCATGCCCAGCGTCACGATGAACGGCGGAAGGTTGAGCAGGGTCACCAGCGCACCGGACACCGCGCCCAGCCCCGCGCACACCACGAACGCGACCAGCAACGCGACTCCGGACGGATTCCCGTCCGTCACCAAACGCGCCAGGACCATCGTCCCGAGCACCATCACCGCCGCGTTCGCCAGGTCGATGCCGCCCGTCAGCACGATCAACGTCTGCCCGAGGGCCAGCGTCGCCACCACCAACGACTGCTGCATCACCAGTGAAATGTTGTCGACAGTCAGAAAGGTGCTGGTGGTCGCCGAGAACACGACCACCGCAAGGACCAGCGCGGCGAGCGGCCCGAGTGCAGGATTGTGGACAAAGGCTTCCGCGGAGCGGTTCCGCAGAGTGATTGTCTGCATCTGTCAGCCCCAGCAGTTCTGGGCGCCCCAGGTGGTGTCCTTGGAGTCCAGGCCCGCCAGGGGCTTGTCGGTGATCAGCTGGGCGCCGGTGTCGATGAAACCGGTCGGCTTCTTACCGTCCTTCGCGAAGGAGACGACCGCGTCCACGCCTTGCTCGGCCATCTTCTTCGGGAACTGCATGACTGTGGCCAGGTACTTACCGGCCTTGACGTCGGCGACCCCCTGACACCCGCCGTCGATGGAGCCCACGGCAACCTTCCCGGCCAGGCCCTTCGCCGTGAGCGCCGCGACCGCGCCCCGCGCGGCCGGTTCGTTCAGGGTGTAGACGGCGTTCACCGACGAGTCCCGCTGCAGCAGGTTCTCCATCGCGGCCTGGGCCTTGTTCTGGTCGCCGTTCGTCGGCGCCGTCCCGAGGATCGCCGGGTCGCCGTCCTTCAGCCCCATCCCCTGCAGGAATCCGCGGTGCCGCTGCTCGTCGACGGTGCCGCCCGGCGTACCGTCCATCATCAGCAGCTTCGGCGCCGTCGACCCGAGCGTGGCCTTCACGTACTTGCCCTGCAGCTCGCCCGCGGTCACGTTGTTCGTCGCGTACGTCGCGTCGACCGCGTCCTTCGGGTCCGTCTCGGTGTCCAGGGCGATCACCAGAACACCCTTCTCCTTGGCCTGTTTGAGCGCGCCGAGGATGCCGGTCGAGTTGCTCGGCGTGATCATGATCCCCTTCACGCCCTGCTGGACGAGGTTCTCGATCGCGGCGACCTGCCCCTCGTTGTCGCCGTCGAACTTCCCGGCGACCGCGATCAGCTCGGCGCCGTTCTCCTGCGCGTGCGCCTTGGCGGACTCGCGGAGCTTCACGAAGTACGGGTTGGTGTCGGTCTTCGTGACCAGCCCGATCTTCACGGGTCCGCTGCTGTCGCCGGCGTCGCCGCCGGACTTGGTCTTCGTACACGCCGTCGTACCGGCGAGCGCTACGGCCAGCAGGATCACGGGGACGGTTCTTCTCACGGGGCTGCCCTCCCGGATGGGGGTAGGCCCGGGCGCTGCCGCACTGCGCAGACCCGGGCGAAGGTCTGAGGAGCGAAGCTAGACCGCACCGCGCGATCCCCGCTGGCTTTGCGCAAAGCCTTGCGCAAAGCCACACAGCGCGACGACCATACGACGGATGGTCACGATGACCGAGGTCGCCCGCGCCGCCGGTGTGTCGGTGAGTACGGTCTCGCACGTCGTCAACGGCACCCGCCTGGTCGCGCCGAAGACCCGGGAACGGGTCCAGCACGCGATGCGGGTCCTCGGCTACGAGCACCACCCCACCGCGCGGTCACTGGCGGCCGGATCGAACCAGACCATCGGCCTCGCGATCACCGCGGCCTCGAACCCGTACTGGGTCGAGCTCATCCAGGGCATCGACGGCGAGGCCACCCGGGCCGGCCTGAACCTGATCATCGTCGACACCCGCGACGACGCCCGGCACGAGGCGGCCGCGGTCGCGAACCTGATCGCCCACCACATCGAGGGCCTGGTGATCGCCCCCGCGGTCGGCTGGCGCGACGTCACCCTCCCGCTGCTCCGCGACCATCCGATCCCGTACGTCGTCGTGGACCGGATCGACCCCGACCTCCGGGTCGACCAGGTCGGCGTCGAGAACGAGGCGGCGACCGCGGCCGTGATCGACCATCTGATCTCCCTCGGACACACCCGGATCGGCATGCTGCTCGGGATCGAAGGATTGTCGACAAGCAGCGAGCGGCTCCGCGGGTACCACGCCGCGCACCAGCGGGCCGGGCTGCCCGTCGATCGGGCCTTGCTGGTCGACGGATTGTCGACAAGTGACGGCGGCCGCCGGGCGGCGTGGGAACTGCTCGAACTGGACCGGCCGCCGACCGCCGTGTTCGCCGCAAACAACAACATGACGATCGGCGCCCTCGCCGCCTTCCGTGCGGCCGGGGTGAAGGTCCCGCGCGACCTCGCCGTCGCGGCGTTCGACGACTTCGCGTGGGCGGACCTGTTCAGCCCGGGCCTCACCACCGTCGCCCAGCCGTCGGCCGCGATCGGCGCCCGCGCGGTGCAGTTGCTGCTGCGGCGGATGAACGATCCCGGTGCACCTCCGCAGGCAGTCAGACTGCCTGCGGAGATCATGCACCGCGAGTCATGCGGATGTACGCCCTAGCTGTACTGCCTTAGCCAGTGATACTGGGCTTTCCCGTTTCCAGGTGGCCGGAGAGCCGGCGGCGGTACGTCGGGTCGTCGGGGGTCGTGACCTCGACGTCGTACCAGCCGCTGTCGGTCGGCCAGAAGAGCGGGCGGGACTGCTTGCCGCGGAGCTCGATCGTCGTGGTCTTGCTGCCGTACCCGCGGGCCTTCAGCTTGATCGTCAGCGGCTTCCGCGAGCCGTTGACGAGGTGCAGCTGCAGCGCGCCGGCGCGGTTCTCGATCCGTACGTCGAGGGCCGCCGCCGCGCCGTCGGTCGAACCGGCGACTTCCGCCCAGAACCGGTTCGGGCCCTGGACCGCGAGTTCGAACGGGCCGTTGACGGGCATCGCGACCACAGTCGGGGTGTGCTTGTGGTGGACGTCGAAGTGCGCCGGCGCCGGGAGCTCACCGCCGTACGGATAGATCGCGAAGTGCGCCGACTGCGACCCGTGGTTGCTGAGGGCAAGCATCAGCTTGCCATCGGCCACCGATCCCGAAACCGCCGGCCCGTAAGGGAGTGCGCGGGCCGGGCGCCGGCCGGGCTCCTGGACCGGAACCGCCTGGTCGGTCGGCGGCGCCGGGTGCCAGCGGTTGATCGGCGCCGGGACCGGTCCGGGCTTGTCGACCGACGGCTGCCGGTAGCCGCGGTCGAAGTCGAACGCCGAGGTCAGGTCGCCGCAGGCCGCCCGCCGCCAGGAGCTGATGTTCGGCTCCCGGACACCGGTCCAGAGTTCGAGGAAGCGCAGGACCGAGGTGTGGTCGAAGACCTGCGAGTTCACGTGACCGCCGACCGACCACGGTGACACGACGGTCATCGGGACGCGCGGGCCGAGCCCGATCGGCTTCCCGGCGTACCAGTCGTCGCCCTCGCCCGACTCCGGCCGCGGCGCGACCGGCGGCGGGACGTGGTCGAAGTACCCGTCGTTCTCGTCGAAGTTGATCAGCAGCACGGTCTTCGACCAGGTCTCCGGGTCGGAGGCGATCGCGTCGAGCACGTCGTAGATCAGGTTCGCGCTGCCGACCGGGGTGGACGAGCCGGGGTGCTCGGAATCGACCGCGGACGGAACCAGCCAGCTCACCTTCGGCAGCGTTCCGGCCTTGATGTCGGCGCGCAGCCGCGGCACCAGCGACTCCGGCTCGGACCGGTACATCGCCTTGTAGAACAGCTTCCGGTCGGCGTCCGAGAGCTTCCCCACGGCCGCGTCGAGCTGCTGCAGCGCGACGGCCCGCTCGGCGTCGGTCTTCGCGAACAGCTTGTCGTAGAACTCCTCGGTCGTCCGGTAGCCGCCCGGCACGTTCTCGAGGATCCGGTGCCCGATCTCCTTGAAGGTCTTGAAGTACTCGACCGCGTTGTCGGTGAAGTTGTCCCACTCCTGGTAGATCTGCCAGGAGACACCGGCCTGCTCCAGCCGTTCCGGGTAGGCGGTCCAGTCGTAGCCCTTGTGGTCGTAGGAGTACGCCGCGTTCGTCACCGCGCGCTGCGTCGTACCGGGCTCGTAGCCGACCGTTCCGGACCACAGGTAGTTGCGGTTCGGGTTGGTCGAACCGTTGACCGAGCAGTGGTACGCGTCGCAGATCGTGAACGTCTCGGCGAGCTCGTACTGCAGCGGGATGTCGCGGCGGTCGTAGTGGGTCATCGTGGCGGCCGTCTTGGCCTGCACCCAGTCGTCGTTCCAGCCGCCCGCCCAGGCCTGCGTGGCGTCGCCGTACCCGTGCGCCAGGGCGCCGAGGTACTGGATGTCGTCCGGGTTGCGGCCCGCGTCGGCGGCGGCCTTCCGGAGCGAGAACGGCAGTACCTCGCCGCCACCCGTCTTCGGCTGGTGGAAGATGCTCTTGCCGTTGCGCAGCCGCAGCGGCTGCCGGTCGCCGTACCCGCGGATTCCGCGCAGCGCACCGTAGTAGTGGTCGAACGAGCGGTTCTCCTGCATCAGCACGATCACGTGCTCGACCGCGCGCAGACCACCACGCCTCACAGGTTGCGCCATCGCGGTGTGCAGTGACGGTGGGAGCAGCGACACCGCTGCCCCACCCGCCACCGAACCGAGCACCAGACGCCGGGAGATCTCAGTCATGGTCCGGACCTTAGGGGTGGTCCGTAGCCGAAGCGAGACCTCGAGATGAACAGCTATCCGCGTCGAGCGATTGCTGCATCCCGCAGCTTCTGAAGGGTTTCCTCCGTCGTCTCCCAGCCCATGCAGGCGTCGGTGATCGACTGGCCGTAGACCAGCTCCCGGGTCGGGTCGAGGTCCTGGCGGCCCTCCTGCAGGAACGACTCCAGCATCACGCCGACGATCGCCTTGTTGCCCGCGGCGACCTGCGCACCGATCTCCTCGGCCACGACCGGCTGCCGGCGGTGGTCCTTGCGGCTGTTGCCGTGGCTGGCGTCGATGACCACGCGCTCGGCCAGGCCCCCCTTCTGCAGGAGCTCGACAGCACCGGCCACGGACTCCGCGTCGTAGTTCGGGCCGCCGTCCGAACCGCGCAGTACCAGGTGGCAGTCCGGGTTGCCGCGGGTGTGCAGGATTGCGGGGGCCCCGTCGTGGTCGATACCGGTGAAGACATGCGGTACGGCGGCCGCCTTGATCGCGTCGACGGCGGTGGCGATCGATCCGTCCGGACGGTTCTTCATCCCGATCGGCATCGACAGACCGGACGACAACTGCCGGTGGACCTGGCTCTCCACGGTCCGGGCGCCGATCGCACCCCAGCCGACGGTGTCCGCGATGTACTGCGGGGTGATCGGGTCGAGGAACTCGCAGCCGACCGGCAGCCCGAGCTCGCTGACCTGAACGAGCAGGCGCCGGGCGATCCGCAGACCGCGGTTCACGTCACCGGAGCCGTCCAGGCCCGGATCGTTGATCAGGCCCTTCCAGCCCAGCGTCGAGCGCGGCTTCTCGAAGTACACCCGCATCACGACGAGGAGACCGTCGGACAGCCGCTCCGCGACCGGGCGAAGGCGTTCGGCGTACTCGAGGGCAGCGTCGGCGTCGTGGACCGAGCACGGGCCGACGACAACCATCAGCCGGTCGTCGACGCCGTTCAGTACGTCGGTCACCGCCTGGCGGCCGTCGGCCACGGTTCGGGCGAGGTCGTCGCTGAGCGGGAACTCGTCGTGCAGCGCGAGCGGAGTGACCAACGGGACGGTCTTCTCGATCCGTCGGTCGACGACGCGGGACTGCTCGCTCGGCTTGGGGAGGGTGTTCATTCTGGGGACCTTTCCGCCGGTCCGCATGCGTGCGACGCAGTCAGCCGGCTGGGAACGAGAAAAGGCAAGGACGGTCGTCCTTGCCTTCGTGCCGGCTCTGGTGTCTGCGGTAGGGCGTCAGCAATCGGCTGAGTCGCCCGGCACCAGGGCCGGCCACTCAAAAAATCGCCAATAGCTGCGCTTCACGAGGACGACAATAGCACCCATGAACATCCGTACCGCCCATCGAGACGAGCTGCCCGCTCTCCAGGACCTCGAACTCGCCGCCGGAGTGCTCTTTCGCGAGATCGGGATGACGGACGTCGCGGAGCATCCGCCGCCCGCAGTGGAGGTGTTCGAGGAGTACCGCGCGGCCGGGCAGCTGTGGGTGTCGGTGGACGACGCCGACAAGCCGACCGGGTTCGTGTTCGTGAAGCTCGTGGACGGCGGCGTACACATCGAGCAGGTCAGCGTGCACCCGGACCAGCAGCGGCGCGGGATCGGGCGGCAGCTGATCGAGTACGTCGACGGGTGGGCTGCTGGGCAAGGTTGGAAGGTGCTGACGTTGAGCACGTTCCGGAGCGTGCCGTGGAACGCGCCGTACTACGCGCGGCTCGGGTTCACGGAGATCCCGCAGAACGAGTTGACGCCCGGTCTGCGCGAGATCTCGGCGGCCGAGACCGCGTTCGGACTGGACCCGGCCGAACGGATCTTCATGCTGCGGAAAGTTGCTCGGGAGTAACCAGCTGCGGTGCCTCTTCGTTGATGCCTGCAAGACCGGATCGAGACATCGGGGAGTGCAGCAAGGTGGTGAGGCCGCGGACCTTCGAGTTGGTTCGGTACCGGGATCCCAGTGGCGTGTCCGGGACCGGCGTGGTGGCGGAAGGGTGTGAGTTCACCGACGGCTCGGTGGCCCTGCGCTGGCGCGGCGACAACCCGGCGACGGCCGTCTGGCCGAACGTCGACGCGATCCTGGCCGTGCACGGCCACCAGGGCGCGACCGAGATCCGCTGGATCGACGCCCAGGCTGCACAGACCTCGCCGGCGGCGCCACGGGCCGGTCTCGACAACCTCTTCGACGAGCTGCACCAGGTGCGGCCGCCGACGTCCCTTTCCGACTCGCCGCCGCCCGGCCACACTCGTGGATGGGCGGGGGCCCGCCACCTCAGGTAGAACATGCCCGTGACGCAGATCCACTCCAGGCAACGCCCATGCCCGTGACGCAGGTCTATCTCGTCCGGCATGGTGAGCCGGACTACGAGCCGGTCGACTCCCGGGGCTGGCCGGGGATGGCGGCCGACTCCGCTCCGCTGACCGCTCTCGGGATGAAGCAGGCCGAGGAGCTCGCCGACCTGCTCGCCGGGATCCGCGCGACGTACCTGGTCAGCTCCCCGTTCACCCGGTCGCTGCACAGCGCCGCGATCATCGGCCACCGGCTCGCGCTCGGCGTCAAGGTCGACTACGACCTGCGCGACTGGTTGCCGGACCGCACCGGTCTGTGGCGCAGCGCCGCCGACGTCCGCGCGGCGCAGGCCGAGTTCGAGGCGTACGACGGAGAGTGGCCGGACGGGATCCAGCGACCTTGGGAGCCGCTGTCCCGGGTCCGCGAACGCGCCCGCGCCGCCCTCGCCCGGCACACCGCCGGCACCGACGGACCGGTATTGGCGATCACGCACGCGACCGTGATCCGCGCCCTGACCGGCGAACGGGACACCCCGCACGGAGGCCACGAGTACCACCGGTTCGACCCCGAAATCGGTGCCTGAGGCATCTGCACGTGCAGACGACTTTGCACCGTTAAAGTGACTCATGTCACATCAGGTGATGACGTGAACACACCCGCCGCCTGAAATCCGCCGATCACGGCCCGCTACGGCACTCTTCACAACTTCTGCGATAACGAATGGCCCGAACTTCGAGACAACAAGGGTTGAACTCGCTCTGAGATGAGCATAGTTTTCACCGAGCGCCCGTCCGCGCTTACGGTGAGTCATAGGAGGTTGCCATGTCGAGAGGGATGCCTCGCCTGCCCCGCCCGCTCATGGATCTGTGGGACTGGCAGTCGCAAGCCGCATGCCGGGACGTCAACCCGGAACTCTTCTTCTCACCCGAATCGGAGCGTGGCGTTCGCAAACGCGCCCGCGAGATGGTGGCCAAGTCGCTCTGCGGCACCTGCCCGGTCCAGCCCGAGTGCCGCCAGCACGCCCTCGCCGTCGGCGAGCCGTACGGCGTCTGGGGCGGCACCACGGAGTCCGAGCGCGACAACACCCTGCTGCCCGAGCACCGGAAGTCCGCCTAGTCCACGCAGTCGTCGTCGTAAGGCCTGGGGTTGAAAACTCAGGCCTTACCGTCGTCGGTCTCGGACGGGGAGTCCTCAGACCCCTTCGTGTCCTTGGGTTCCTTCGGTTCCTTCTGTGCCTTGGGTGGTTTCGGTTCGTCCGCCGGTTCCTCGGGCTCCGGCGGCCGCACGGTCGTGCGCGGGTCCCGGTAGCGGTCCAGTGACTTGAGGAAGTCCGGATCGTCGTCGGGCGCCGGCGGCCGCGCGGCAGGCTTCGACGGTTCACGCCGTACGACGCTCTCCTTGCGGTTGGCGTACGCGCGCGACATCAGCAGCCAGACGATCGGCCCGGCGAACGGGACGAACACGATCAGCACGATCCACAACAGCTTCGGCAGATGCGGCACGTCTTCGTCAGGTGTCTGGATGCACGAGAACAGCGCGTAGACAGTCAGCACCAGGCTGATCAGGAACGGCAGAAATCGGACCACGTTCCAACAGTACGGCCACTACGGGCACAGGTCGTCTCAGCGGGCGGAGGCGGTGAGTCCCCGGGCGCGGAGTACCGAGTTCTCCAGCGGCCGGAACACCAGCAGTTCGATGCCGACGCCGACCACGAAGATCAGCACGATCCCGGCGAACACCATCGAGATGTCCGACAGCGACATCCCGTTGTGCAGGAACTGCCCGAGGCCCTCGCCGAGCTCCGGCGACGTCGCGATCAGTTCGGCCGCCATCAGCGACCGCCACGAGAACGCCCAGCCCTGTTTGAGCCCGCCGAGGAAGCCGGGCAGCGCGGCCGGCAGCAGGATGTACCGGATCCCGCCGAACCGGCCCGCGCCGAGCGCCTTGCCGACCCGCGGCAGGATCGGCGGCACCTGGTCGAGACCGGACACCAGCCCGTTCGCGATCGACGGCACCGCGCCGAGCAGGACCACCCAGTAGATCGCGCGGTCGTTCAGCCCGAACCACAGGATCGCCGCCGGCACCCACGCCACCGACGGCAGGCTCTGCAGCCCCGACACGAGCGGCCCGACGCCGCGCCGTACGACGCGGATGTTTGCGATCGCGAGCCCCAGCGGTACGGCGATCAGCAGCGAGATCGCGAACCCGATGACGGCCCGGTGCACCGACACCCAGAACAGCCCGACGATGTCACCGCTGGTCACGAGCTGCCAGATCTGTCCCCACACGGCGGCCGGCGCGGGCAGCTTGAACTCGGGCCAGAACGCGGCCGCCCACAACGCCTGCCAGATCGCGACGAACACGACGATCGCCCCGACCGGTGGCAGCACCCGGCCCGCGATCCGGCGTACCCGGGAGCCCTCGGTCGCGACGACCGGGGTGTCGAGGGCGTCCAGACCGGCCTCGACGGCACCCTCGTCCTGAACCTCAAGCTGCGGCATGACTGCTGATCACCTTGCGCAGAGCGGTGTTGATCTCGTCCACCGCGTCGGTCGTGTCCTCGACATCCCACTGCCGTACGACGCGCCCGGGACGCGACGACAGCAGTACGACGCGTTGCCCGAGCCGCACCGCTTCACGGACGTCGTGCGTGACGAACAGGATCGCCGTACCGGTGGCGCGCCAGATCCGCAGCAGCTCACCCTGCAGAACGTCACGGGTGATCGCGTCGAGCGCCGAGAACGGCTCGTCCATCAGCAGCAACGACGGCCTGCCTGCAGCAGCACTGTCCGTCGTGGAGGCGAGCGCTCGGGCCAGAGCGACGCGCTGCCGCATGCCGCCGGACAGCTCGTGCGGCCGCTTGTCGCCGAGACCGGCGAGCCGCACCAGCTCCAGCAGCTCCGCGGCCTTGGCCCGCCGCTGCGCCTTCGGCACACCGGCCATCCGCAGCGGAAGCTCGACGTTCCCGGCCGCCGTCAGCCACGGCATCAGCGCGGCTTCCTGGAAGACGACCGCGGGGCGTGACGAGTTCAGTTCGATCCGGCCGCTCGTCGGCCGGTCCAGACCGGCGACCAGGTTGAGCAGCGTGGTCTTGCCGCACCCGGAAGCGCCGAGCAGGCAGACGAACTCGCCGGCCCCGACCTCGAGATCGACGCCGTCCAGCGCGACGACCGCCTTCCGGCCGCTGCCGAACGCCTTCCCTACTTGATGAAACCGCACTGGGCTGAGCTGACTCGGCGGTGCGTCGACAGTCGCGGTCATCGCGCTCTCCTCTACTTACTTAGCGTCGAGGCCGGCGGCGTCGACCGCCGGCTTGCCTGCTTGGCTGAGGACCTCGTTCAGCGGGCCGAGGTCCGCGAAGCCGGCGACGTTCGGCGCTTCCTTCGCGATCCCCGCGGTCACCTGATCCTTCGCGAGCTGCGGGAACGTCGCGGCGATCGGGTCCGCGGTGATCTTGATGTGCTCCCATGCCCGGTCGATGACCGCGGGCTTCAGCGCCTTACCGGTCGCTTCCTTGAGCTGGTCGTTCACCACGGTCTTCGCCTGCGCGGCGTCCGACGTACTGAAGTCGATCGCCGCATTCAGGCCCTTCAGCAGCGCCGTCACCGTCGCCGGGTGCTCCTTCAGGAACTGCGTCCGGACGATCAGGACGGTCGTCGGGAACTGCCCGTCGGGCCACAGCGAGGCCTCGTCGAGCAGCACCTTCGCGCCCGCGTCCAGGACCAGCCGGGACGACCAGGGCTCGGGCAGCCAGGCAGCGTCCACGTCGCCCTTCTTGAACGCGTCCAGCGTCTGCGCGTTCTCCAGGTTCGTCACCTTGACCTTGCCGGTCAGCTGATTCCCGGCCAGCCACTTCTTCAGTGAGACGTCCTGGGTGTTGCCGAGCTGCGGCGTGACGACGGTCTTGCCGACCAGGTCGGCAGGCTTGGTGATCGTCGGCTTGACCACGAGTTGCGCGCCGCCGGACGTGGCTCCGGCGATCAGCCGGACCGCCTCGCCGTTCGACTTCGCGTAGGCGTTGATCGCGGGGCCAGAGCCGATGAAGGACGCGTCCAGCGAGCCGCCGAGCAGCGCACCGACGGCCTCGGGACCCGCGTTGAACTTGGTCGGCACCAGCTTCGTGCTGCCGAGTTCCTTGGTGAACAGGCCCTTGCCGAGACCGACCAGTGCGGCGGCGTGGGTGACGTTCGGGAAATAACCGAGCCGCAACTCGGTGGCGGGGCCCTTGTCGGCCGACGCGGCGGCGGACGACTCGTTGCCCTCGGCGCGCGAGCAGCCGGCAGCGGCAACGGTCAGCGCCAAGGCGGCAGCGAGCAGGCGGAACGGACGGAAGGCGGAGATGCTCACAGGGACCTCTGACTTGAAGGGAGGTGAAGTTCAGGAAACGGGCTCGAGCTCGTTCTCGTCGAGGAGACGCTCGGCCTCGTGTACGGCACTGGCGGTACGGCGGGCTTGGACGCGGACGCCGTACGTGACGATCGCGGCCCAGCCCAGGACGAGGGCCGCGTAGACGGCGTACCGGGGACCGGTAGTCACGTCGAGGCCGTTCAGCACGGTGCGGGCGTTGGTCAGGATCAGCACCAGGCCGACGCCGACCCCGAGCCAGCGGGTGGCCAGCCGGGACACCAGCCAGGCGGCCAGCGGGGCTGCGATCACGCCGCCGATCAGGAGCGCGGCGACGATGTCGAACGGCAGGTGCTTCCCACCCAGCCCGAACAGGAACCCGATGCTCGCGGCGACCGAGACCAGGAACTCGGCGGCGTTCACCGAACCGACGGCCCGGCGTGGCGCCAGCTTGCCGCTGGACAGCAGCGCGGAGTTCGCGACCGGACCCCAGCCGCCGCCACCGGTGGCGTCGATGAAGCCCGCCACCAGACCGAGCGGGCCGAGGAACCTCCCGGCCGGACGGCCCTCGATCACCGCGCGGACCTTCCCGGTACCGAACCGGACCAGGATGTAGACGCCGAGCAGGAGCAGCAGACCGGCCACCCACAGGGACGCCGACTCGGTCGAGAGGCTGGACAGGAACGTCGCGCCGGCGAACGCCCCGACCGCGCCGGGGGCCCCGATCAGCGCGACCACGCGCCAGTCCACGTTGCCGAACCGCCAGTGCGACAGGCCCGAGGCGAGCGTGGTGCCGACCTCGGCCAGGTGGACCGAGGCGGACGCGATCGCCGGGGTGATCCCGGTGATCAGCAGCGCGGTACTGGCGGTGACGCCATAGGCCATACCGAGGGTGCCGTCGACGAGCTGGGCGATCGAGCCGAGCAAGGCGATCAGGATGAGACGACGCACAGAAGTACTCCTACGGATCGGGAAGGAGACGGGCGGAGAGAACTACGCCGTCGCCCGACAACCCGAGGAGTTCACGCGCAGCAGATCGACGTGCCGGCGCCGTGTCAGGGCGTCTCCGGGCGCGTTCGTGATCAGCTGCATAGGACTATGAAAGCGGACAAAGTCGAGCAAGATGCTCAGGTTTCAGCATTTGGACCTGTCAATCAGTTACCGAGACAACCGATCACAGGTGATCATCGGCCGGATCTGGTCAGACGGTTGAAAGCAGGGCGCGCGGCTGCCTACGGTCCTCAGCGTGCTGACTCCTCGATCTCTCAAGACCGAGTACGCCGCCCAGCCGCTCGGCGTCGACGTCCCCCGGCCACGGTTCAGTTGGGTCGCCGTCGCACCCGGGTACGGCGCGACGCAGACGGCGTACCAGATTCTGGTCGCCTCCGCGCCGGAGCTGCTGACGCCAGAGAGTGCCGACGTGTGGGACTCGGGCCAGGTCGAGTCGGCGCGGACCTTCGGGATCGAGTACGGCGGCCCGGCGGCGGCGCGGACGCGCTACCACTGGACCGTCCGGCTGTGGTCCCCGGACGAGGTCGGCGAGTGGGCCGAGCCGTCGTGGTTCGAGACCGGACTGCTCGACGAAGGGTTCGGCGCCGCGCAGTGGATCGGCGGCACGACCGACAGCGCACCGCTGCTCCGGCGTGGGTTCACAGTCGATGGGACCGTGAAGCGCGCCCGGCTCTACGCGAGCGGTCTCGGCTACGCGGACCTGCGGCTGAACGGTCACGCGGTCAGTGACGCGGTCCTCGATCCCGGGTTCACGGCGTACGACCGCACCGTGCTTTATGTGACGCATGACGTGACCTCGCTCGTGCGAGCCGGCGACAACGTGGTCGGCGCCGAACTCGGGCGGGGCTTCTTCGGACTGACCTCGGTGAACGTCTGGCGCTGGCACGACGCGCCGTGGACCGCCGACCCGCGGCTGATCGCCCGGCTGGTCGTCGAGTACGACGACGGCCGCATGGACGAGCTGGTCACGGACGGGACGTGGCGCATCACGGGCGGTCCGACGCTCTCGGACTCGCTGTACACCGGTGAGACGTACGACGCGCGACGCGCGCTGCCCGGCTGGGACGCGCCCGGGTTCGACGACTCCGCCTGGCCCGCGGCGACGGTCGTCGAGGCGCCCGCGGGGAAGCTGACCGCGCAGGCCCACGAGCCGATCCGCGTGATCGAGACCGTCGACCCGGTCGAGGTCACCGAGGTCCGCCCGGGCGTGTGGATCGTGGACTTCGGACGGACCGTGGCCGGCTGGACCAGGCTGACGACCACCGCGCCGGCCGGGACGACGATCAGCCTCACGCACGGCGAGACGGTTGCCGATGGCAACGTGGCGGCGTGGAACGTGCACGTGGACGGCGACCGGATCCAGCGCGACGAGTACATCGCGGCCGGTACCGGGGTGGAGAGCTGGGAACCACGGTTCTCCTACAAGGGGTTCCGGTACGTGCAGGTCGAGGGCGCCGCGGCCGACGTCCAGCTGCGGGTGGTGAACTCGGATGTCTCGTCGGTCACCCGGTTCGCGTCGACGCAGGCGCCGTACGAGCAGTTCGAGCAGGCGATGCGGCGGACGATCCTGAGCAACCTGCACGGGATCCCGACCGATACGCCGTACTTCGAGAAGAACGGGTGGACCGGCGACGCCCAGGTCGGCGCGCCGACGATGCTCGCGACCCTCGATCTGGCGCGGTTCTTCACCAAATGGCTCGGCGACATCCGGGACAGCCAGGCCGAGTCCGGGCAGCTCCCGGTGATCGTGCCGAGCAGCGGCTGGGGTTTCACCGACCTCTCCCCCGCGACCGAATGGCCGACCGTCTATCCGTTCCTGCTGCGCGAGATGTACCGCTGGTACGGCGACGAGCGGCTGCTCCGCGAGCACTGGGACTCGCTCACGCGGTATCTCGCGTGGGAGCTGGACCGGGTCGAGGACGGGTTGTCGGTGAGCGTTCTCGGCGACTGGCTGCCGCCCGGGTTCGGGAGCGGTCCGGCGCCCGAGGACCGGCGGCTGACGGGTACTGCGTACCTCTACCGGGCGCTCGTGGTCGCGGCGGAGATCGGTGAGCTGATTGGGCAGGCCAATGAGTACCGGAAGGCGGCGGAAGGGCTCGCCGACGGGCTGAACCGGGCCTTTCTCGATCGGGATGCCGCTCGCTACCGGTCCGCGGACGATCCGGACTACCGGCAGACGTCGAACGCGGTGCCGCTGGCCTTCGGGATCGTGCCGGACGAGTTCGTCGAGCGGGTCGCGGCCGGGCTGGCCGCCGACGTCGAGGCGCGTGGTTTCCATCTCAACACCGGCTGCCTGGGCGTCGGCGTACTGCTGCCGGTACTGACCGCCCGCGGGTACGGCGACGTGGCGACGAAGGTCGCGCTGCAGCGGAGCTATCCGAGCTGGGGCTACTGGTTCGACCTCGGCGCGGACACCATGTGGGAGAAGTGGGAGGACGACTCGCGGTCGCGCAACCACTACTTCCAGGGCACCGTCGTGCAGTGGATCTTCGAGAACGTCGCCGGGCTGCGCGTCGTCGACGCCGGCAGCGAGCGGATCGTCGTACGGCCGGATGCCCGCGACGAGGTGGACTCGGTGAGCATCCGCACCGAGACGATCCGCGGACGGGTGGCGGTCTCGTGGAAGAAGACGGGACGGGTGCTGTCGCTGGACGTGCAGGTGCCGGTCGGTACGACGGCCGAGGTACAGGTGCCGTCGGAGCGCGCCGCGGACGTCGACGCGGTGCCGCGGGCGTTCGCGGGCACGCCGACGTACGGCGAGGGCTACACCGTTTACACCGTCGGCGCCGGGCAGTGGTCCTTCACGAGCCGCTCCGCTTCGTGAAGATGAGGTCGCAGACCTCGCGGCCCTCGGCCTGCGCGCGGGACTCGAACTTGGTGACCGGCCGCCACTCGGGGCGCGGGGCCCAGCCGTCGTACTCGTTGCGCAACGACGGCTCGGCCGCGCACACCTCGAGCATGCGGTCGGCGTAGTCCGCCCAGTCCGTTGCCAGGTGCAACGTCCCGCCCGGCTGCAGGCGATCCGCGATCAGCGCGACGAACGGCGCCGTGACCAGCCTGCGTTTGTGGTGCCGCTTCTTCGGCCACGGGTCCGGGAAGTAGATCCGTACGCCGGCCAGCGTGCCGGGAGCGACGTGATCACGCAGGAAGTCCAGCGCGTCGCCCTGCAGCAGACGGACGTTGCCGAGGTCGTACTTCTCCACCCACAGCATCAGCTGCCCGAGACCGGCCGGGTAGACCTCCGCGGCCACGTGATTGACCTCGGGCGCCGCGACCGCGAGCTGTGCGGTCGCCTCGCCCATCCCAGAGCCGATCTCCAGCACGGTCGGCGCTTCCCGTCCGAACCAATCGGCCAGATCGAGTGTGCCGGGCGGCAGATCCTCCTGGGTCCGCCCCAGGCCGGACCAATGGGACTGCCAGACGCGCTTCTGCCCAACCGTCATCCGCACACTGCGGCGGACGGTGCTGTACACACCTGGCTGCCTGATCTGATCCGTTGGTCCCACCAGGTGAATTCTAGGAGAAGGTGATCTCCAGGGTTCGGGAGGTCTCCAGGTAGGTCTTCAGGTTGGCGAGGATCGGGGCCCAGCCGTTCCGCCAGCCCTCGACGGTGTCCTCGGTGATCCCGTCGTGCACGACCTGCAGTTTCACCACGTTCTTCCCGGCCGGCTCGATCGTGAACGTCACCCGGCCCGGTGCGTCCGTCTGCGTCTCGTTCTTGAAGGTGTACGCGAGCGTCTTCGGCTCGTCGTACACGAGAACCTCGCCGGAGTCGGTCAGGCTGTCGTCCGCGCTGTCGAAGAACCGGACCGGCGAGCCGATGGTCCAGTCCGACTCGATCCGGCGGCCGAACCAGTACTGCTCGGTGAAGGCCGCCGAGGTGAGCGCCTCCCACAACTTCTCCGGGGTGGTCTCGATGTAGGTCACGTGAATCATCGCGGGTTTGCTCATGTCTCCTCCTCTAACGCCGCCTTCAACGCGCTGAGCGCACGCAACTTGTCGCGTTCGTAGTTGCTCAGCCACCGCTCGGCGATCTCGTTGATCGGAACCGGGTTCAGGTAGTGGAGTTTGTGGCGTCCGCGTTTGACCGTGACCACGAGGTTCGCGTCCTCGAGGATCCGCAGATGCTTGGTCACGCCTTGCCGGGTCAGGTCCGGCAGCAGCTCGCACAGCTCCTGAAGACTCTGCCCGTTGCGCTCCCGCAACGCGTCCAGCAACCGCCGCCGGCCGTCATCGGCCAACGCCTTGAACACCAGCTCCACGCCTCCGACAATAGGCAACCAAAAAGTTGCCTGTCAACCTAGTCGTCCCAGAAGAGGCGGGCGACGGTGTTGTGGGCGCGGCGGGTGGTGCGGAGGTAGTCGTCGGAGAAGCGGCCGGACTCGCCCGGCGGGTAGCCGCAGATCTGGGCCACCGCGGCCAGGTCACGCGGATCGCGCGGCAGGGAGTCGCCGGGGCGCCCGCGGACCAGCATGATCGCGTTGCGGATCCGGGTGGCCAGCACCCACGCCGCTTGCAGCGTGTCGGCCTCGGAGGGGTCGACGAGGTTGGCCTCGACCCCGGCCCGGAGCGCGGCCAGCGTGCGCGTCGTACGCAGCTCAGGAACGCGATGCGCCTCGCGGAGCTGGAGGAGCTGAACGGTCCACTCGATGTCGGCGAGACCGCCCCGGCCCAGCTTGGTGTGCGTACTCCGGTCGGCGCCGCGCGGCAGCCGCTCGGCGTCGACGCGCGCCTTGATCCGGCGGATCTCCATCACGTCCCGCTCGCTCACCCCGTTCACCGGGTAGCGCAGCGGGTCGATCAGCTCACGGAACGACGCGCACAGATCGGCGTCACCGCACAACGGATCCGCGCGGAGCAGCGCCTGCGCTTCCCACACGGCCGACCAGCGGGCGTAGTAGGAGGCGTACGACGCCAGCGTCCGGACCAACGGTCCTTGCCGGCCCTCGGGGCGCAGGTCCGCATCGATCGCGACGGCCGGATCGGCGCCGGGCAGCGACAGCATCCGGCGCAGCTCGGTCGCCGCCTGGGTCGCGAAGTCCGTCGCCTTCTTCTCGTCCGCGCCCGGCAGCGGGTCGTGCACGAACATCACGTCCGCGTCGCTGCCGTATCCGAGCTCGTGACCGCCGAACCGGCCCATCGCGACGATCGACATCCGGGTCGGTTCCGGCTCACCCTTGGCGACCGCCTTCTTTGCTACTTCGAGCGCTGCCGTCAGCGTGCCGACGGAGATATCGGTCAGCCCGTCGCCGACGGTCTCGACGTCCAGCAGCCCGGACAGATCCGCCGCGGCGGTCCGGAACAGTTCACGACGCCGTACGGCGCGGATCGCGGCGACCGCGGCCTCCGGCGTGTCCTGGCGCCTGGCGGCCGCGGACATCTCGGCGAGCAGGGCCTCCTGAGTGCGCGGCGTCAACTCCCGCTCGTCGGCGAACATCGCGGTCGCTTCCGGGGCGCGCTGCAACAGGTCGACGGCGTACCGGCCGCTGGCCAGCAGGTGCGCCAGCCGCTCGGCCGACGCGCCCTCGTCGCGCAACTGGCGCAGGTACCAGGGCGTCGAGCCGAGGGCGTCGGAGATCGTGCGGAACGCAAGCAGACCGGCGTCCGGATCGGGTGATTCGGCGAACCAGCCCAGCATCGCGGGCAGCAACGCCTTCTGGATCGACGAACGCCGCGAGACCCCTTCGGACAGGGCCTCGATGTGCCGCAGCGCAGACGCCGGATCGGCGTACCCGAGGGCGGTCAGCCGCTGCTTCGCCGCCTCGGGCGTCAGGCGTACTTCGTCGCCCGGGATCCGCGCGACGGCCGCGAGCAGCGGGCGGTAGAACAGCTTCTCGTGCAGGCGCCGTACCTCGAGCGCGTGCTTCTTCCACGCCGCGGTCAGATCGGTGATCGGGTTCTTGGTGAAGCCGAGCGAGCGGCCGAGGCGCCGCAGATCGGCCTCGTCCTCCGGGACCTGATGCGTACGGCGCAGGCGGAACAGCTGGATGCGGTGCTCCATCGACCGCAGGAAGCGGTACGCGTCCGCGAGTACGGCGCCGTCCGTGCGGCCGACGTACCCGCTGGCCGTCAGGGCTTCCAGCGCGACCAGCGTCGTACCGCTGCGCACCGAGTCGTCACTGCGACCGTGCACGAGCTGCAGAAGCTGTACGGCGAACTCGACATCGCGCAATCCACCGGGACCGAGCTTCAGCTGGCGGTCGACGTCCGCCGCAGGAATGTGGTCGATGACGCGCCGGCGCATCGCCTGGACGTCGGCGACGAAACCTTCGCGGTCGGCGGCGGACCACGTGAGCCGGCCGATCTTCTCGGAGTACTCACGACCGAGCTCCTGATCGCCCGCGACCGGGCGAGCCTTCAGCAGGGCCTGGAACTCCCAGGTCTTCGCCCAGCGCTGGTAGTACGCGAAGTGGCTGTCGAGCGTGCGGACGAGCGGACCGGACTTACCCTCCGGCCGAAGCGCGGCGTCCACCGGCCAGAGCGTGCCCTCGCCGGTGTGAGCGGAGCAGATCCGCATCGCGGCCGCGGCGAGCTGGGTCGCGGTCTTGAGCGCCGGCAGCTCCGGTTCGTCCTCGAGCGGCTCGGCGACGAACAGCACGTCGACATCGCTCACGTAGTTGAGTTCCCGGCCGCCACACTTGCCCATGGCAATGATCGCGAGCCGGCAATCGGCGGCGCTCGGATGCGCGGCGAAGTACTCGTTGCGGGCGATGTGCAACGCGGTCTCGAGCGCTCCCCCGGCGAGATCCGCGAGGACGGCGGCGACCTCGTCGACGAGCAGCCCCTCGGCGAGATCCCGGGCCGCGAGCCGGAGCAGCAAGCGGCGGTACTCGACCCGCAGCGCGTCAACCGGGTTCTCCGCGTCGACGGCCGTCGCGAGCTTGGCGGCGACATCCTCCAGCGACGGCCGCGCACCCGCGAGCGCGGGGTCGGCGAGGTCGTACCAGTGCCGTGGGTGTACGCCGAGATGCCTCCCGAGCGCCTCGCTCGCGCCGAGCACGTACACGAGCCGGCGGCGGAACCCGTCGTCCATCTCGAGGGTGCGGGCGAACGCGGCGAGGTCGTGCTGGTTGCGGTGCAGCGCCTCGGCCATCCCGCACAGACTCTGCAGCGCGAGATCGGGATCGGCCGATTCGGAGAGCGTCGTGATCAGCTGCTCGGTGGCCAGCGGACTGTGCGAATCCAGCGCGTCCAGGTCCTCGAGCATGCCGGCCGCCCGCCGCGGGTCCTCGAACCCCAGCCGAACCAGCCGGCCCTCCCACGACCCCCGACGCCCGTCAGCCACCCCCGCAGGCTACCCAACCCCACTTTGTGCACCGGATCCGCGTCCCGCGGCGCTCAGGGCACGGATCCGGTGCACAAGGTCGCGGCTGAGTTGCGGCGGGATTGCGGTGAATACACGGTGTCGTGTAGCGGACGCGGTCAGTAGTCGGGCATGATGACTGTCCATGGTGATGATGACGGGGTCGCTCGCCGTGCGCGGCACGGTGGTGTGGTTGACGCCCCAGCAGGGCGGACGGGTCTCCGGCCCGCCGGAACCGGACTACGACTACGACTACACGGCGACCGCGTATCTCCCGCCCCGCACCCCCGACGACGGCCAGGCCGGCCTCGCGCTGCGGCACTTCTCGCCCGGCGCCTGGCGGACCCCGGCGGACGGAATTCTCGTTCCTGCCAAGGGAAACCGCGCCCAGCAGGTGGTCCCCGGCTGCATCGTCATCATCACCGAAGGCGTCCGCCCCGTCGGCTTGCTGACTGTCGAGGAAGTGCACGCCCTGGCCCCCGACGGTACGCCGATCGTGCTCGCCTCCCCGTCGCGCGAAGCAACCGTCGAGGCCACACCGCCCGCCGCCGAGCCGCCGTACCGGCACTCGACTGCTGCCGCCCGCTGGGCCTCGCAACACGCCTCCGACGACAGCCCGTCCCAGCCCGCCGGAGTCTGAACACACTCTGTTGCTCAACGGGTACTCAGTGTTACCTTCAGGAGTATGCGTCTCTGGAAACGGGTCGTCGCAATTGTCCTGATCGCCGCCGCGGCACTGGCCATCGAAGGCTGGACCGCCCGCGCCGAGCCCCCTGCGCCGTTGCCCGAAGCAACACACCGGTTCTGATCGGTCAACTGAGTGATTCTGCTCATGCCCCGGGCCCGCCGCCGGTGGACGATTCCGTCATGACGAAGAAGATCCAGCCGCAACAGACCGCAGCGTTCTACGTCCAGGCGATAGCGTCCTTCGGGATCTCGGTCTCGGCCATGACCCTCGCCGTGGCCTATCTCCCCGCCCAGCCCTGGGTACGAGCGTTCCTCGCCCTAGGCCTGTTGTACGTCGTGACGTCAACAGTCGTCCTGTGCAAGGTCGTCCGCGACCGCCAGGAAATCTCCGAGGTCACCAACCGAGTAGACCAGGCCCGCCTCGACAAACTCCTCACCGAACACGACCCCTTCAAACCAGCCGCCTGACGCGTGCGTTTCACCTGCGGCCGGCGGGGGTTTAGAGGACTGGGAGGAGTTTGTTGAGTTCGAAGGGGGTTACTTGGCGGCGGTAGTCCTGCCATTCGGCGCGTTTGTTGCGGAGGAAGAAGTCGAAGACGTGTTCGCCGAGGGTTTCGGCGACGAGTTCGCTGTCTTCCATTGCGCTGATGGCTTCGGCGAGGCTGCCGGGGAGGGGCTTGATGCCGAGGGCCTTGCGTTCGCGGGGGGTCAGGGACCAGATGTCTTCCTCGACCTCGACCGGCAGTTCGTAGCCTTCCTCGATCCCCTTGAGGCCGGCGGCGAGCATCAGCGCGAAGGCGAGGTACGGGTTCGCGGCCGAGTCCAGTGAGCGGAACTCGACCCGCGAGGACTGGCCCTTGTGCGGCTTGTACATCGGCACGCGGACGAGCGCGGAGCGGTTGTTGTGACCCCAGGAGACGAACGACGGCGCCTCGTCCCCGACCGCGAGCCGCTTGTACGAGTTCACCCACTGGTTGGTGACCGCGGTGATCTCGGCCGCGTGGTGCAGCAGGCCGGCGATGAACGCGCGCCCGGTCTTCGAGAGCTGGTACTGCGCGCCGCCTTCGAAGAACGCGTTGCGGTCGCCCTCGAACAGCGACATGTGGGTGTGCATCCCGGATCCGGGCTGGTCCGACAGCGGCTTCGGCATGAAGGACGCGTAGATCCCTTGCGAGAGCGCGACCTCCTTCACCACGACGCGGAACGTCATGATGTTGTCGGCGGTCGACAGCGCGTCGGCGTACCGCAGGTCGATCTCCTGCTGCCCCGGACCGCCCTCGTGGTGGCTGAACTCGACCGAGATGCCCATCGACTCGAGCATCGTGATCGCCTCGCGGCGGAAGTCGTTGCCGATGCCCTGTGGTGTGTGATCGAAGTACCCGGAGGAGTCGACCGGCTCCGGCGTCGTACCGACCGGGCCGTGCAGCGACTTGAAGAGATAGAACTCGATCTCAGGATGCGTGTAGAACGTGAACCCGAGATCGGCCGCCTTGGACAGGGTGCGCTTCAGCACGTGCCGCGGGTCGGCGAACGAGGCCGAGCCGTCGGGCATGTTGATGTCGCAGAACATCCGCGCGGTGCCCATGGTCTCGCCGCGCCAGGGCAGGATCTGGAACGTCGACGGGTCCGGTTTGGCCAGCATGTCGGCCTCGGTCACCCGGGCGAAGCCCTCGATCGCGGACCCGTCGAACCCGAGTCCTTCCGCGAACGCGCTCTCCAGCTCCGCGGGCGCCACGGCCACCGACTTCAGGAACCCGAGCACGTCGGTGAACCAGAGCCGCACGAAACGTACGTCGCGCTCCTCCAGCGCGCGCAGTACGAACTCCTGCTGCTTGTCCATCAGTCCACCTCTCACGAGCTCAAACTCGGCGTCTCTCACAGTGTGCCCCGCGCTTGTTAAGCAGACGTTACGTGGCACAGCGGACATGACCGCGTCCAGGGCCTAGCGTGTCCCCGTGCAGACGATCTTCCACGCCGCCCTGATCGTGGCGGCGGTCCTCTGCCTCAGCGACCTGATCGTCAGCACTGCCCGGTTCGCGCAGTCGCTGCGGCGGAAGCGACCGGCCGAGCGGGACGTGCTCGGGCGCCGCTGGCTGCCGATCCCGGAGCTCGGGTTCGGGATGTGCGCGTTCTGCTGCCCGGGTCTGGTCACGCTCGGGCTGACGCAGCACAACGCCGACAACCTGCCGACCCGTCAGATCCTGCTCGCCGCCCTGGTCTTCGGGTACGCCGGCGCCGTGCTGTCCCGGGTCGTCCGGACCCCAGGACCCGGCGGACGCCGGTTCAAGCTACGCGCCGGCCTGCTGCTCGGCCTGCCGGCCGTGTTCGGCCTGGTCTTCGGCCTCTCGGGCATCGCGGTCTGAGCCGTCTGAGCGGGCTGCGCGGGCCCGGTACCACGGGACGACGCGCTCCAGCGGCGCGAACGCCAGCCAGCAGACGACCGTCGGCAGGAAGTGGATCAGCAGGATCGCCGTGTTCGCCGCGTGGAACCCGATGAAGAACAGCGCCCCGAACAGCTGCCAGCGCCCCTTGAGCCACAGGATCACCGGCGAGCAGAACTCCCCGATGATGCCGACCCACTGCATCACGTGCAGCACCCACGGGTAGTGCAGCAGCCACTCCCCGACCGGATGCGGCCGCCGCACGATCGCCCAGGTCAGTACGGCGCTGCCGGGCCAGCTCAGCGCCCATCCGGCACTGCGCAGTTTCGCGACCGCGGACAGGAAGTACGTCGCGATCACGCTGATCTGCACGCACCGGATCGCCCACCCGGCCGCCTCCGACCGGGTCTGGTCGCCGTACGACGCGATGCCCCGGCGGCCCGCCTTCACGGTCGGGAGGACCCACAGCGCGATCACCAGCGCGAGGTGGTCGTGGTCGACCTTGCCGTCGCTCATCCCGATCAGCACCCACCACGTGAACGCCGGCGCGACGATCCAGCCGGCCATGCGCGGGAAGTAGTTCGTCGCCCCGATCAGGCACGCGACGATGAGGACGACGTACAGGACGGTCGTGTTCGCGACCGAGGGCTTCGGGAGGTCGAGGAGCCGGGCCAGCAGCAACGGCTGGTACAGCCCGGGGTGCTCGCCCTTGTCGCGGGTGTCGCGGACGAAGGCGTGCATGTCGAGGATGACGAACAGGTACAGGATCGTCCGCAGCCAGGCGATCCGCGCCAGCGCGATCATCGGGGTGAACCAGTTCGCGATTCTCATCGGCGTACCTCCCAGGTCGCGAGCACCTGGGACGTCGGCGGTCCTTCGACCCGGCCCTTCACCAGCTGGGTCGTGTCGCGGATCAGTTCGAGCTTCACGTACTTCGGCTGGTCGGGATGTTTGCGCGCCCACCCGTCCGCGACCTGCTGCAGCAACGACGGGTCCTTCACGATCTCCCCGGCCCGCGCCTCGATCTCGGCCCGGGCCACCCCGGCGCCCTCGATGTTCAGCGGTACGTCGACCGTGGTGCCGGCGTCCGTGACCGCGCTGACCCTGGTGTAGTCGATCTTGGCGTCGTCCGGCACCGACATCGCGTACTGGGACATCGGCCCGAACGGCCAGGCGTCGTCGCTGGCGCGCACCGAACCGTTGATCAGCAGACCGATGCCGGCGACCGCTACGAGTACCCGTAGTCCCTTGCCGACCCGCCCCACCCGCACCACGTCCGGTGCCTGACCCTCTGTCACCACGTCATTAGATCATTCCGGTTTGGAGGGCTCGTCGGTAGGGGATTTTCTATAACATGACCGCCCCAGAAAATTTCCAACATGCCCGGGTGTCCCGGCGTACGATCCTCGGCGCGACCGCCGGCGGCGTACTGCTCGGAGGCCTCACCGTCCCGACCGCAGCGCACGCCGCCCCCGCGCCGCGCTGCTACACGCGCACCGAATGGTCGGCGCGCCCACCGAAGTCCGCGACGCAGGTGATCGGCAAACCCGACCACATCGTCATCCACCACACCGCGAGCCCGAACGTCACCGACTACTCGCTCGCCGCGGCGTACAAGGTCCAGCACTGGATCCAGGACCTGCACATGGACACCAACGGCTGGATCGACATGGGCAACCAGCTCACGATCAGCCGCGGCGGGTTCCTGATGGAGGGCCGGAGCAAGTCGTTGTCGGCGATCAACAACGGGCAGAACGTGCTCGGCGCGCAGACCGCGAACCACAACAGCCACACGATCGGCATCGAGCACGAAGGTATCTACGTGAGTCAGGACGTGACGGTCGCGCTGTTCGACATGTCTGTGCTGACGTGCGCGTGGTTGTGCACGAAGTACGGCCTGGATCCGCACGCGGCGATCGTCGGGCACCGGGACTACAACACGACGCAGTGCCCGGGCGACGTGTTCTACGCGCGGCTCCCGGAGTTGCGGGATCGCGTCGCGGCGGTCCTCTTCGGCTGATAGGTGATCCTGCGGATCAGCAACTCGAACGGCCCGCGGTGGTTCGCCCTTCGCATCCGGTCGGTGAGCAGTACGGTCGCCAGCCAGGTCGCGACGGCGAGCAGAGCTGTCGTGGTCGTGGTGAGGGTGTCCGACAGGTCGAGCAGGTACGGCGTGAACACGGCCGCCCAGACGACGGACTGGGCCAGGTAGCACGTCAACGATCGTTGTCCGACGGCGGCGATCGCCACGGTCACGGGGCCTTGGCGGTCGCCCAATCGATGCGCGATCAGGACGATGAGCGCGGCGTACCCGAATCCGCCGAAGACGCCGGTTGCGTCGTGCAACGGTCCGAGGATCGTCACCGCGTGGTCGCTCGGCCGGGTGAGTACGCCGCCGACGACGAGTGACATCGGGAGGGCGCCGAGGATCGCGATCGTGAGACCGAGCAGGGCCGTCGTACGCAGCAAGGTGAGGTGCTCGGCCGGGCGTTCCAGGATCCGGCGGCGGCCCGCCCACAGACCGATCAGGAACGGCGTGACGAAACCGATCCAGCCGAGGCCGGCGATGAACGGCTGCACGACCAGCCGGTCGGGGAACTGGCTGAAGAAGGTTGCCGGAAGCATCGAAGGATCGGGTCCGTCGGCAGAGCCCGCGAGCGAGTCGCCACTGGGCAGAGCGGTGAGGACGAGGACGAGCGCGGCGACGAGGAACAGCCAGCGGTCCTTCCAGCGCAGGGCCCAGACGCCGAGGAACAGCAGTACGCCGTACGCGGCGAGGATGTCGCCGATGTAGAGCAGCATCGCATGCAGGAAACCGAGTACGACCAGGACGAGGCTGCGGCGCCACAGCAGCTTGCGGATCGGCCACCATTCCTTACCGGTCTCGCGTTGCCGGCGAACGATCTGCGCGACGCCGTACCCGAAGAGGACACCGAACATCGGGAACGCGCGACCGTCGACGAGCGTCGAGATCAGCAGACCGATCCCACGGTCGACGGGCGATCCATCCGTCGGGAATCCGCCGAAGTACTCGCGGCCCGCGACGAAGTAGTGCGAGTTCGCCAAGGCGATGAACAGCAGCATGAAGCCGCGCGCGAGGTCCGGGCCCAGCGCGCGTTCGCTCAGTCCGGTCGGTCCGCCCTGGGTGCTCATGGTTCCCAGTGAATCCGCGCGGCGCCGGCGGTACATCCGACGAAAGTCCCTGCCAGGTGAACCTTCGTCGCTGTTCCATAGATCCATGGAGGCCCTGACTCGTTGGCAGCGCGGGTGGTCGGCCTCCCGCGGGTGGACCGACGTCCAGCGCATCGACGACGTCACCGTCGTCCGGATCGGTGAACCGCAGCGGCGGGTCGAGTACGTCGCGACCGAGCAGCACGCCACCGCGGCGGCGCATCTCGCGCTGACCGATTGCAATCCACCCGGTACGTCGTGGCTCGCGATCACCGGCCCCGCGGATCGCGTCGCCGCGGACCTGGCGCCGCTCGAGATCGTCCGCACCGATTGGCTGATGACCGTCAGGCTCGCCGACCAGGTGTCGTACCCCGTTCCCCCGCCGTACTCGCTCGAACTCTCCGCCACGCCGTCCGTGGTCGAGGCACAGGCCTTCGGGTACGGCGAGATCGCAGCCGGCGGACGGATGGCCGTGCTGCACACCGGCGCCGTCGCCGACATGATCCAGACCGATCCCGCCCATCGCCGCCGCGGTCTCGCGCGGGCCGTCATGACCGCCCTCGCGCACGCCGCCCGACGCCGCTCCGCCACGACCGCTTACCTGGCCGCCTCCGCCGAAGGCCGCCGTCTCTACAAGTCGCTCGGCTGGACCACGCTCACGCCCCTCGTCGTCGCCCGCACCTCGCTAACGTCGTCACGGTGAAGCAGATCATCGCGTTCACCGGACTCCCGGGAACCGGAAAGTCGACGCTGGCCGAACAACTGGCTACCGAAACCGGAGTCCCGGCTTTCGCCGGCGACTGGTTGCTCGGAGCCCTCAGACCGCACGGCGTCCTCGGCGGTCTCGACCGTCCGGCCTTCCTGGCGATGTACTACGACCTCCTGGGGACCCTCGCCGAACGGCAGCTCATGCTCGGGCAGTCGGCGATCCTCGACTGTCTCGTCAACGAGGAGATCGCGGAACGGTGGGGCGAACTGGCCGCGCGGTACGACGGACAGTTGCGGATCGTGGAGTGTGTCTGCAGCGACGAAGGCGAGCACCGCCGGCGACTCGAAGGGCGGCGGCGCGGTATCCCCGGGTGGCACGAGGTGGGGTGGGATCACGTGCTGCGGATGCGGAGTGAGTACCCCCAGTTGGAGAGTGCGCGGCTGACCGTGGACGCGATGGAGACGGTCGAACGCAACCTCGGACTGGTGCGGACTTTCCTAAGGCATTCGTAAGAGGTCGGTGATGGGCGTGGGGCCGGGCCCGGCGACCCAGTAATGTGCTCTCGTGCCTCAGCTTCGGGTAGCGCTCGCTCAGCTCAATGTGACCGTGGGTGACATCGACGGGAACAGCGACAAGATCGTCGCGTGGACCCGGAACGCGGTCGAGCGCGGCGCGCACGTGGTCGCGTTCCCGGAGCTCGGGCTGACCGGGTACCCGGTGGAGGATCTCGCCCTGCGCGCGTCGTTCGTGGACGCCTCGCAGCATCGGATCCACACGCTCGCGCAGCGGCTCGCCGACGAAGGACTCGGCGACATCGTGGTGATCTGCGGATACCTCGACCGGGCCGGCGGTACGGCGATGGGCATCGACCGCCTCGGCCGTCCGAAGGGGTCCCCCACCAACGCCGCCGCCGTCATCCACCAAGGCCGCGTCGTCACGAGCGCCGTCAAGCACCACCTGCCGAACTACGGCGTCTTCGACGAGTTCCGGCACTTCGTTCCCGGCAACACGCTGCAGGTCGTCCGCATCCACGGCGTCGACGTCGCCCTGGTCATCTGCGAGGACCTCTGGCAGGACGGCGGCCCCGTCGCCGTCACCCGCGAAGCCGGTGCCGGGCTCCTGCTCGTCGTCAACAGTTCGCCGTACGAAGCCAACAAGGACGACGCCCGCGGTGATCTCGTACGGCGCCGCGCCCGCGAGGCCGGCTGCGCGCTCGCGTACGTGAACCTCGTCGGCGGCCAGGACGAACTGGTCTTCGACGGCGACTCGCTGATCGCCGATGCCGACGGGGCGATCTTCGCCCGCGCACCGCAGTTCGAGCAGGGCAGCATGGTCGTCGACCTCGACCTCCCGGCCGCTTCGGGGACGCCGTCCGGCACCCACGAAGGTATCGAGATCGTGCACACAGTCCTGCACGAGGACGAGCTCCCGGCGTACGACGCGATCGAGTCGAACATCGCGCCGCGGCTGTCCGACGAGGCCGAGATGTACGGCGCGATCGTCACCGGGCTGCGCGACTACGTGCAGAAGAACGGCTTCAAGTCGGTGCTGCTCGGGCTGTCCGGCGGTATCGACTCCTCGCTGGTCGCCGCGATCGCCTGCGACGCGATCGGCGCCGAGCACGTGTTCGGGATCTCGAACCCGAGCGTGTACTCCAGCGACCACTCCAAGGACGATGCCGCGGACCTCGCCGCCCGCACCGGCCTGAACTACCGCGTCGTACCGATCCAGCCGATGGTGCAGCCGTTCCTGGACACGCTCGGCCTGACCGGGCTCGCCGAGGAGAACCTGCAGGCCCGGGTCCGCGCGGTGATCTGGATGGGGTTGTCGAACGCCGACGGCCACCTGGTACTTGCCTGCGGCAACAAGTCTGAACTGTCCGTGGGCTACTCGACGATCTACGGCGACGCGGTCGGCGGGTACGCGCCGCTGAAGGACGTCCCGAAGACCCTCGTCTGGCGGCTCGCGAAATGGCGGAACGCCGACGCGAAGGCCCGCGGGCAGCAGCCGCCCATCCCGGCGAACTCGATCGCGAAGCCGCCGTCCGCCGAGCTCCGCCCCGGACAGCAGGACACCGACTCGCTGCCGCCGTACGACCTGCTCGACGACATGCTGGACGACTACGTCGAGCAGGACCGCGGCAGTGCGGAGCTCGTCGCAGCCGGGTTCGAGACCGGGCTCGTCACCCAGGTGATCCAGCTCGTCGACCGGGCTGAGTACAAGCGCCGGCAGTACCCGCCAGGCCCGAAGATCACCCACAAGGCGTTCGGCCGGGACCGCCGGCTGCCGATCACGAATGCATGGCGTGAGGACGCACGAAAGGCGGCCGAGCACTGAGCGACTCCTGGCGGTACCGCCCATCCCAGCCTGACAACGGTGTGCAGGATCAGTCGTGGGGCTCCAGCGAGGAGACCCACGACCGGTCCGGCCTGCCCAAAGAGCGTTACCGCGACGATGTGAGCGATCGCTCACCCACAGGCGGTGGCGCTCACCCTCCGCATCGGTGGGACGATGAAGGCATGGTTGACAACTTCCTGTCGGCCGGTACCCAGGGTGACGACGAGGAGTTGCCCTCGCCGTACGGGACCGGACCGGCGAACCGGGCAACCGAGGAACACCGCCGCTCGGACGACGACGACACCTGGCGCTCGGACTACGACGCTGCCAGGTCCTCGTGGGGTCTTGACCCGTCACCGTCGCTGCCGAACGCACCGCGGACGTACGAGCGCGGGCCGGTCCCGCAGCAGCCGTACGTACCGAAACCGCCGTACCTGCCCAGTGCGCCGCCTCCTTCGCAGCAGCCGCCGCGGGTCGAAAGGGCCGAGCGATCTGAGCGGGCTGAGCAGCCGGAGCGGCGGGAGTACTACGGGGAGTCGCGGGAGGAGTCGTACGGGCGGGAGTACCAGGAGCAGAACCCGTTCCGGCCGCAGCCGCCGGCGCAACAGCCTCCGCAGGCACCGCCGCACGGGCGGCCTAGTCCGTTCGGGCCTGGATCTGGGTCCAATGGCGCGGCGGGTGCAGGGCAGCCGCGGCCGGCTCAGCCGCCGGCGCCTCCGGCTTCGGCTTCGGGTGGAAGCGGTACGCCGCAGCGCCCGCCGCAGGCGTCCAACGGCAGCACCAACTGGGGCAGCCCGGCGCCGCAGAACCCGTTCGCTCCGCAGCCTCCGGCGGCGAGCAATGGGTTGAACCACAGCTCGAGCAACGGGCACGGGTCGAGTAACGGGCTCAGCAGCAATGGGTTGAGTCCGCAGCAGCCGCCGCGGCCCCCGCAGCGTCTCCAGCCGCCGGACGCACCACGTGCCCAGGAGGCCGGTCGGGGCCAGGAACCACCGCGTCGGTACGAGCCGGGCCCAGGCCCAGAACCCATCTGGAGCCACGACCGCGTCCCCGAACCACCCCGCCAGCAGGAAGACACCCGCAACACCGAAGACGCCCAACGGCGCGAGGAAGCTCAGCGGCGCGAAGAGGTCCAGCGACGCGAGGAAGCCCAGCGACGCGAAGAGGCCCAACGGCGGGAAGAGGCACAGCGCCGCGAAGAAGCTCAGCGGCGGGAAGAAGCTCAGCGGCGGGGTTCGGTTGAGCGGGGGCAGGGTGAGGAGACTCGGCCTCAGGAGATTCGGCTTCGGCCGGACGCGGCTGGTGTGCGCGACAACGGGTATCTGTCGGACCCGAGTGCCGAGTACGAAAGCAACGCACCGGTCAGCGACGAACCTGTTGGTACGCCGGCCGGCGACCAGCCGCACGTACCAGGCGCAGCACGCCCGATCGGCGCCCGCCGGCGCGCAGGCGTCCAGCAGGACGCCCCCAGCCAAATCTCGTCAGAACAAGCAACCTCCCACCGAGCCGGCCGCCGCGCCCAACCAACCCAACCCACCCCCATCGCAGGCCCACCAGCTGCAACCGCAGGCGAAGCACCGGCCCCGAATGCAACCACTCCACAGACCACCAACGCATCCGCCGGCAGCACCACCCAGGCAGGTGCGACCCCAGCTAGTGCAACCGTCGCCAGCCCGTCTGCAGCCGCAACCGGAGCAGGTGCGGCTGCTGCTCCGGTTGCGGCAGCGGGTGGTGAGGGTGAGGTTTCGCCGTACGGTGGTGGTGCTGGAAAGCAGGCCGGCCAAGGTGCGGCTGCTAGTGACGGTGTGAAGCGGCCGCGGCGGTATCGGATTCATCATCTGCGGGACTTCAAGAGCCGTGGTGAGAAGTGGGCGATGCTGACGGCGTACGACCAGTACACCGCCGAGATCTTCGACCAGGCCGGCATCCCGGTGCTGCTGGTCGGTGACTCCGCCGCGAACAACGTGTACGGCTACGACACCACCCTCCGGGTGACGGTCGACGAACTCATCCCGTTGGCGCGTGCGGTGTCCGGAGCAGTCGAGCACTGCCTCGTCGTCGCGGACCTGCCGTTCGGTTCGTACCAGGCATCACCGGAGCAGGCGTTCCACACCGCAGTGCGCTTCATGAAGGAAGCGGGCGTCCACGCGGTGAAGCTCGAAGGCGGGCGGACCGTCGTACCGATGGTCGAGAAGCTCACGCAGTCCGGCATCCCGGTGATGGCGCATATCGGGTTCACCCCGCAGAGCGAGCACAGCATCGGCGGGTACCGCGTGCAGGGCCGCGGCGATCAGGCAGCCGGTCTGATCGACGACGCCGTGGCGCTCGCCGAGGCCGGAGCGTTCTCGGTGGTGCTGGAGATGGTCCCGGGCGACGTCGCCGCGGAGATCACCAAACGCATCCCGATTCCGACGATCGGCATCGGCGCCGGCCGCGACACCGACGCGCAGGTGCTGGTGTGGCAGGACATGGCCGGCCTGCGCTCGGGCACCATGCCGCGCTTCGTCAAGCAGTACGCCGACCTCCGCGGCATCCTCACCAGCGCGGCCACGACCTACGCCTCCGAGGTCGCCTCCGGCGCCTTCCCAGGAGACGAACACACTTTCTAGATCCAGGGCAGGGACGAGCGTTCGGTCCAGTACTCCTCGGGTTGCTGGACGAACTCGGCGAGCGGGCCGTCCGTGCGGTACGCGAGGTTGCTGGCCAGTTGGGCCGTCGTGGTTGCTCCGCTGAGGACCACGTCGGCCCACGGCTGAGCGACCGCTGCGCCGACGGCCAGCGCATCAGGTGCGACACCATGCTGGTGGGCGAACTCGTTGAACGGCGTCTCGCCGGCGCGGGACGTCAAACGGCCGTTGGCGACAGCCTCCTTCACGACGACGAACCAGCCCGCATCGTGCGCCTCCGCGAGCGCCGGTCCTGCTGACGTCTCCAGAACGTTCCACGTGGCCTGTACGGCGGAGAACGGCGTACCGGAGGACAACGCCTTGCGCAGCGTCTCGGCCTGTCGTGGACCGCTGGTGGACAGCCCCACGCGGACACCGGAGTCGGCGAGTTCGCGCAGCCGATCGAGCAAGCGCTTGTCCTCGAGGGCGGGGCTGTCGGACGTCAGGCTGTGGACGAGGTAGAAGTCCGGAGGCCCACCAAGCGCTTGCAGGGTCTCCGGCCATTGGCGTTCGAACGTCGCGAGGCTGTGGTCCTTCACCTCGTGCGTCGCCACGTCGTGCCGCCAGTCGGCGACGTACGTGTAACCCCACTTCGACCCGACGGTCATCGCGGTACGGCGTTCTGGTGTGATCCACTCTCCGAGGAACTGTTCGGCAAGACCGTACGAACGCGCGGCGTCGAAGTACCGAACACCTGCCTGCCAGGCCTGCTCCAGCAGCTCATGTGTCCGCACCCGCAGGTCCTCGACCGCACGTCGCGGCGGCAGGTCCTCGTCGTGCCCGAGATTGATGTAGCCGGGACGCCCGAGGGCTGCGAGACCGAGACCGATGCTTGCCATGTTTCGATCGTAGATGTCCACAGCAACCATGTGAGACGCGCCGCAGCACCCGACGCGGAACACGCACTGTCCTCTAGCGTTTTGTGGTGTGAGCGAATCCCAGTTGCCACCACCAGGAACGGTCCGGCACCGTACGACGGCCCGCGTGCTGCCGGTGCGTCCGGACGGCAAGGTGCTGCTGCTGCACGGCTGGGATCCGCTGAAACCGCAGACGCCGTACTGGTTCACGATCGGCGGCGGCGTCGAATCCGGTGAGACGGTCGCGGAAGCGGCCGGCCGCGAACTGCGCGAGGAGGTCGGCATCGTGCTGCCGATCGACGCGCTCGGCACACCGGTCGCGACGAACACGATCGAGTTCGAGTGGGGCGGCTGCCGGATCGTCCAGCACCAGACGTTCTTCGCGGTCGCGGTCGACAGGGTCGACGTGACGTTCGCGAACCAGGAGGAGCTGGAGCTGCAGACCATCAGCGCGCACGGCTGGTGGTACGGCGACGATCTCGAGGCGACCGGTCAGGCCGCGCACGCCACCATCCCCGGAATGCTCCGGCGCGCGGCGGACGTGATCACATTGCGCCGCGCCTCCTGAGGTCAGCGCTGGCGGGCTTCTTTGAGGACCTTCTTCGGGACCTTCTTGTCCACGTCGTAGTGCCGACGATCGAGCCGCTCGGCGCAGCCTGCCTTGGACAGGCGCAGCAGGACAACCGGGCACTTCTTGCACCTCGGCTTGTCCTTGCAGCACTTTTTCTTCGCGGTCATCGACGGCACGCGGTGAGCGTAGGTGAGGCATACCTAACCCGTCTAGACGTCAGGCGGTGATCGTGGCGGAGGTCACGAAAGCTGTCCGCTCAGCAGTTCGCGGGCTTCCACGAGTGACGGTCCGTACCAGGTCAGATGCCGTCCTGACACACAGCGCGCGGGTTGCGTGAACGCCTCCGGGCCGTCGCCGGGAGAAAACGGATAAGGCTCGTCGGGCAGCACCACGAGGTCGTAGTTGGGTAACGCGTCCGGATCGATCCGCGGATAACGTTCACTGGAATCGACCAGAACGTTGTCGATGCCGATCCTCGACAACAGATCACCCGCGAACGTGTCCCGCCCGAGTGCCATCCACGGCCGTCGCCAGATCGGTATCACGGCCCGCCGGCGCATTCCGTCGTACGGCGTACTCCACACGTCTCGCGCATCGCGCAACCACTGCGGTTCGCCGCCGATGATCGCGGACAGCATGCGACCGAGTGAGTCGAGTGATTCGGGCACCGTCGTCGGCGCCGTCACCCAGACCGCGATTCCACTCGACCGCAACGCGTCGAGATCGGCCGCGCGATTCTCTTCGGCGTTCGCGACGACGACGTCAGGTGCGAGTTCGCGGATGCGCTCGAGATCGGGATTCTTGGTGCCGCGAAGACGGACGACGTCGAGGTCCGCGGGATGCGTGCACCAGTCGGTCGCACCAACGATTTCGGCCGGATGCGTGACCGCGATCGACTCCGTCAACGACGGCACGATGCTCACCACGCGACGCACCTCGGCGGGTAGTTCGACGACGTTGCGCAGGTCGTCGTACGCACTGTTCATCTGCTCGCTGCACCTCACGTTCGCAGGACGTTGCCGAGGACAACACTCGCCGATCGGGACGTTTGACGGCCGGATTGTGCGCGTGTCGCCAAGAAAATATTCTGCCAATCCGGCATGCTCGGGGCGCGGCGGAATCCCTTCTGCACAAGGATTTTCGGCATTTACGCGCACACACGCCGCCAGTTCTCCTTAACCTGCGGACGTTTCCGGTGCTTTACGTAGCGCACAAGTGTTGTCATCATCATGACGACGAGGAATCCACCGTGGTTTTCCTCAGCCGCACCAAGGAGGCAGAGTGCCAGCCAAGAAGGCAGCCGCAGGGAAGGCGACAGCCAAAAAGGCTTCTCCCGCCAAGAAGACTGTCGCGAAGAAGACCAGCGCCGCGAAGACGACCACCGCGCGCAAGGTCAGCGCAGCAAAGAAGACAGCGACGAAGAAGGTGAGTGCGGCCAAGAAGACCGCCGCCAAGAAGACGGTGGCGAAGAAGGCGCCGGCCCGGAAGACCACCGCCAAGAAGGCCCCCGCGAAGAAGGTCGCGGCCAAGAAGGCTCCGGCGAAGAAGGTCACGGCCCGGAAGACCGTCGCGAAGAAGGCGCCGGCGAAGCGCGCGACCGCCGCCAAGAAGACGACGGCAGCGCGGAAGACGACGGCCAAGAAGACGGTCGCGAAGAAGACCGTCGCCAAGAAGGCGCCGGCGAAGAAGGTCGCGGCGAAGAAGGCTCCGGCCAAGAAGGTCGCCGCCAAGAAGGCGCCGGCCCGCAAGGTCGCCGCCAAGAAGGCTCCCGCGAAGCGCGTCGCCGCGAAGAAGGCGCCGGCCCGCACCGCCGCGAAGAAGTCCGCGGTGAAGAAGACGGCTGCGAAGAAGGCACCGGCGCGCAAGGCACCGGCCCGGAAGACCGCGGCCAAGCGAGTAGCCCGCTGACCTCGGTCAGCACCAGTAGTCAGTACATGTCGAGGGGCACCACCGGATCGGTGGTGCCCCTCGGCACGTCATCTGGAAGTCGACCTCAGTCGTCGTTCCACTTCGGGTCGTTGTCCCAGTCCTCGTTGCGTTCCTGGGCCTTCTCCAGGGCGCGGGCGGCCTCCTCGGGTGAGCTGTACGGCCCCAGCCGGTCGCCCGACTTCGCACCCTGGTACGGCTCGACCTTCCCGGTCTTGGTGTTGTAGTACCACTCGTTGCTGTGATCGTCGCTCATCTGGATGACCACCTCCTGGGAGTCTTGTTGCAGCTCTCTCTAGAATGATCTCACCATGTCGATCCTTACCTCTGGCGTCATTTCGCCGCGCCGCGACGTACCCGCTTCCATTCCGCGTCCGGAGTACGTCGACAAGCCGGCGCCGACGCCGTACGACGGGTCCTATGTGACGTCGCCCGAGCTGGTCGCCAAGATGCGGGTCGCGAGCAAACTCGCCGCGCAGGCGTTACAGGCGGTCGGCGCTGCGGCGAAGCCGGGGGTGACCACGGACGAGCTGGACGCGGTCGGCCACGAGTACCTGGTGGAGCGCGGTGCGTACCCGTCGACGCTCGGCTACCGCGGTTACCCGAAGTCGCTGTGCACCTCGGTGAACGAGGTGATCTGCCACGGCATCCCCGACGACCGTCCGCTCGAGAACGGCGACATCGTCAACGTCGACATCACGGCGTACCTGGACGGCGTGCACGGCGACACCAACGCGACGTTCCTGGTCGGCGACGTCGACGAGGAGAGCCGGCTGCTCGTCGAGCGCACCCTCGAGGCGCTGAACCGCGGCATCAAGGCGGTCAAGCCCGGTCGTCAGGTGAGCATCATCGGCCGCGTGATCGAGTCGTACGCGAAGCGGTTCGGGTACGGCGTGGTCCGCGACTTCACCGGCCATGGCATCTCGACGTCGTTCCACTCCGGCCTGATCATCCCGCACTACGACGACGAACGCTTCGACGACGTGATCGAGCCCGGCATGACCTTCACGATCGAGCCGATGCTGACCCTCGGCACCTACGAGTACGACCTCTGGGACGACGGCTGGACCGCCACCACCAAAGACAAGTCCCGCACCGCCCAGTTCGAACACACCCTGGTAGTCACCAACACCGGCGCCGAAGTACTAACCCTCCCGTGACCCTCACGCAGTACGAGGAAACCCACCTACCGGGCATCCTCGCGATCTGCGAAGCCGAGAACTGGCCGAGCCTGCCAGCCGACCCGTCGCGCGCGCACGCCGTCTTCACCGCCCCCGGTGTGACAACGGTCGTCGCACTCGACGGCGAACAGGTCGTCGGCTTCGCCTACCTGCAGAGCGACGGCCACATCCAGGCGCACCTGTCACAAATGGCCGTCCACCGGTCGTACCGCCGCAAGGGCATCGGCCGCGCCCTCCTCGAGTACGCCGCCCCTCTGACCGGCGCCCAACGCGTAGACCTGGTCACCGACACCGCCGAGGACTTCTACCGGGCCTTCGAACACCGCACGTTCAACGGCTTCCGCATCTACCCTTCCTGAAAGCCGAGCGATCGGTAGAGCGTGACGGCGGGGGTGTTCTTCTCGTCGGCGCGGAGGGCGATGGCGGTGTTTGCGCACTCGCTCAGGAGGAGCTTGGCGATGCCTTGGCGGCGATGGGATCGGGCGGTGAACAGCTCGATGATGAACGGGCAGTCCGGGGTGTCCGGCCAGGGTGCGCGCTCCACCACGAGGAGGGCGCCGACGAGTTGGTCGCCGTTCCAGGCGAGGCGGCTCAGGTGCGGCGCGAGTACGCCGTACCCGCCTGCGAACGTGAGTTCGATGTCCTCGAGTGCTTCGCGTTCAGTTGCGGCGGCGACGCCCGCGTCGTACGCCTCGAAGTACAGCTTGCCGAGTGCCACCGCGTCCTCGACCGCAGGCGGGCGCAGTACGACGCCTGGGACTGCCGGTGTCTGTACTGCGTCTGCCTGGCGGATGAGGATCATCGGTTGGAGGATGCGGCGATGAACGCGCCTAGGTCGGTGGATTGTTGGATTCGGGAGTCGTTGTGGATGTACATCATGTGGCCGGCTGGGTAGTACTTGGTTTCGATGTTGGTGGTTAGTTCGGCGGGGATCTGGAGGCGGGCGAGGGTGTGTTCGGTGGCGAAGTACGGGGTCGCGCCGTCGTAGTGGCCGGAGGCGACGTGGACCTTCAGGTGCGGGTTGACGCGCATCGCCTCGGCGAGCTTCGACGCGACCGAGATCTGCTCGCCCTCGAACTCCTTGAACGACCAGTTCTTCGCGGCGTCCATGTTGATGACCTCGTACGGCAGGTCGTTCTCGTAGCCGAGCTCGACCCGCACGTAGTGGTTGAGCGCCGCGGAGTACGGCCCGGTGATCGCGTTCATCGACGGGTCGCGATCCGGAGTCTCTGAGCCGTAGTCCGGGTTCCATCCGGTGAAGCGACCGTCGAGACGACCGACCGTCTGACGGCGGGACCGCAACAGCTCACCGAAGAACCGCATGTGCTCGATCCGCAGGTTCACGCGATCGATGTAGTCCTCGCTGAGACCCGTCAGCGCCGCCAGCCGGCTGACCACCTCGGCGCGGTAGTCCGCCGGGATTCGGTTGCCCTGGGCAAGCGCATTCGGATACCGGCCGGCCGCGAACCGCTCCGCGTCCGCGAGCACCTCCTCGAGCGACCGGTCCGGAATCATCCCGTGATAGTGCGCGATGGCGGCGTACGACGGGAGGAACAACGTGTACGGCAGGTCGTTGCCCGGTGTGAAGTCGAGGGTCCCGAACTCCAGCACCACCGAGATCAGCATGACGCCGTTTAGGTACATCCCGTACCGCTGCTGCAGATGCGCGGCGAGCCCGGCGGCGCGCGTCGTACCGTACGACTCGCCGGCCAGGAACTTCGGTGACATCCAGCGCCCGTTGCGCGACGTCCACAGCCGGATCACCTCACCAACCGACTCCAGGTCGCGCGTGAACCCGTGGTACTCCCCCGGCTTCTCGCCCTCCGCGGCCCGCGAGAACCCGGTCGACACCGGGTCGATGAACACCACGTCGCTGTACTTCAGCAACGTCTCGGCGTTGTCGACGATCGAGTACGGCGGGGGCGCGAGCTCACCCACGTCCCCGGAGACCACGCGCCGCGGGCCGAGCAGACCGAGGTGCAGCCAGATACTCGACGATCCCGGGCCGCCGTTGAACGCGAACGTGACCGGCCGCTCCCCAGCATCCGCGTCGTCCAGCGTGTACGCGGTGAGGAACACCTCGGCCTTCGGCTTCAGACCGTCGAACTTGCCGTCGGTGAACACCTCCTCGCGGAGCACGATCCGTCCGGTGGTCGCCGTGTACCGCAGCTCCTGCCCGTCGACCGTCAGCGTGTGCTGCGTCGTCACCAGGTCGTCGACCGGCGTCGCGGGCTTGCTCTCCGACTTCGACTCCGGCTTGGTCTCGGTCTCGGGGTCGGTGCGCTCCTCGTTGGCCATGTCGAGCACCTTAATCCACGGCCGCAACGGCTAGCGTTGGGTTATGGCGACGATTTTGCACATCGCGTTCGTGGACCAGTGGGAGGCCGCGCGGGGAGCCGGGAGCTACCGGTGGTCGACCCGCGGCAAGAGCCTCGACGACGGCGCGACGTTCATCCACGCATCCCGCCCCGACCAGGTCGCGATGGTCGCGAACTTCGCGTACGACGACGTGACCGAGCCACTGTGCCTGCTGGTGATCGACACCGCGCGCCTGGTGTCCGCGCTGTGCGACGAGGACCTGGACGGGGCTGGGATGAGTTTCCCGCACATCTACGGGCCGCTGAACCTGGACGCGGTGGTCGACGTACGCCCGTACGACCGGGGTCCCGACGGCCTGTGGCCCGAGGTGACCGCCGAGGCCGTATCCTGATCGTACGGAACGGGTCGGTCGGGCGATCGCGTCGTCCTTTGCAGAGGGCGCCGAGGAAAGTCCGGACTCCACAGGGCAGCGTGGTGGGTAACGCCCACCCGGGGTAACCCGCGGGACAGTGCCACAGAGAACAGACCGCCAGCGGCTCCGATGAACCCCGTGGTTCATAGGAGTGCGGGTGAGGGTGAAACGGTGGTGTAAGAGACCACCAGCTCCGCAGGTGACTGCGGAGGCTAGGTAAACCCCACGTGGAGCAAGGCCAAGAAGGGCGGTGGGAAACCACCACCCGCGCGAGCGTCCGAGGGCGGCCCGCCCGAGCTCGCGGGTAGGCCGCTAGAGGTGTCCGGCAACGGCCACCGTAGATGGATGATCGCCACCACAGAATCCGGCTTACAGACCGACCCGTTCCCCCGCCCGACCCGAGAGGTACGAACATGCCCGGACGCCTGATCGGCCTGATAGGCACCTCGAGCGCCGGAAAGTCGAGCACCGCGCGGCCGGGGAGCGGTTGCTGAGTGGGATGCGGGCGGCCGTGGTGGCGCTGCTCGACGCCGGCAACAACGTCATCCTCGACGAGATGCCGGTCGACGACACGATCATGACCGCATGGCGGAAAGCCCTCGCCGGGTACGACGTACGGTGGGTCGCCTTGCAGGCTCCACTCCAGGTGATCGAGGCACGCGAGCTCCAACGCCGCCACCATCGCCACGCTCTGATCGCTCGGGCGCCTGGCGGATAGTTGCCTGGGGCTACGAGTTGTTAAATGCTTGGCAGGGCGGGCGTCTTGGGCCGTACAGTTGATGAGAGACAGGCCTGGGTGGGCCGGAGTTGATCGGTTATCACCTTTTCAGTGGAGTGTCGCAGGTTCGAGTCCTGCCGTTGGGTGTGAGCCCGGCGTAGCTCAGATGGCTAGAGCATCTTCCGGTCGGCGCACCACGTCCGCCCAGGCCTGTTTGTCATGCCCGAAAACGACAGGAGAGAAAGGACATGTCCACAGATCCGCTGGCTCTGATCAGCACCCGGCAGACGCGACAGGACGAGCAGGCCGACCCGCGGCAGCGGAAGAACCGCGCCGGCGGCTACACGTTCGTCCAGGACGATGTCGCCCGGCTGCACCGGTTCCTGACGCTCGGCACGACCGGCGGCACGTACTACGCCTCCGAACGCGACCTGACGCAGGAGAACGCCGGACTGGTCGTAGAGCTCGCGCGGACGCAGGCAGCCGACGTCGTGGCCGCCGTACTGGACATCTCCCTTGCCGGACGCGCACCGAAGCAGGACCCTGCTCTGTTCGCTCTCGCGGCCGCAGCCAAGCTCGGCGACGAGGACGGTCGCCGCGCCGCGCTGGCCGCCGTACCGCTCGTGGCGCGTACAGGTACCCACCTGTTCCGCTTCGCCGGCTACCTGGAGCAGTTCGGCGGCTGGGGCCGCGGTACGCGACGGGCGATCGGCAACTGGTACGTCGACCCCGACCGCAGCGCCGACTCGGTCGCGTACCAGGTGCTCAAGTACCGTCAGCGCAACGGCTGGTCGCACGCCGACCTGCTGCGGCTGTCGCACCCGAAGACGACGGAGCCGGTACGGCGGGAGCTGTTCGACTGGATCCACGGACGGCCGGCGGACCTGTCCGGACTGCCGCTGCTGGGTGCGTTCGAGCGGATCCAAGGCGCGACCGACGTGACCGAGGTCGCCGATGTCATCGCGCTCAACCGGGGACTGTCGTGGGAGATGATTCCCGACCGGTTCCTGACCGAGCCGAACGTCTGGGAGGCCCTGCTCGCGAACGGTCTTCCGCAGACCGCGCTGCTGCGGCAGCTCCCCCGCCTGACTCGGCTGGGGCTGCTCGAGCCGCTCGGTTCCTGGACGCGGATCGTCGCGGACCAGCTCACCGACGCCGCCCGCCTGCGGAAGGCCCGGGTGCACCCGGTCAACGTACTCGTTGCCCAGCGCACCTATTCCGCGGGCCGCGGCGCCCGGGGCGCGAGTGAGTGGACGCCGTCGCAGCCGATCGTGGACGCGCTCGACGCCGCGTTCTACCTGGCGTACGACGCGGTCGAGCCAACCGGGAAGCGGCTGCTGCTCGCGCTGGACGTGTCCGGGTCGATGACGTCGCCGGTGTCAGGGCTGCCGATCACGTGCCGCGAGGCGTCGGCAGCGCTCGCACTCGTCACGGCCGCGACGGAGTCGTCGTACGAGATCGTCGGCTTCACGAGCAAGGGCGGCTTTCGGAACACGGCGCTGACCCGACTGCCGATCTCGCCGCGGCAGCGGCTGGACAGTGCGATCCGGGCGGTGTCGGAGCTGCCGTTCGGTGGGACGGACTGCTCGCTGCCGATGCAGTACGCGCGGCGACGGAAGCTGTCGGTCGACACGTTCCTCGTTTACACCGACAACGAGACCTGGCACGGGGACATCCACCCGCACCAGGCCCTCCAGCAGTACCGTCGGGAAACGGGGATCGAGGCTCGTCTCGTCGTGGTCGCGATGACCGCGAACGGCAGCACGATCGCCGATCCGTCGGATCCGGGGATGCTGGACGTGTCCGGTTTCGACAGCGCGGTTCCGGGGCTGATCAGCGACTTCGCTCGCTGACGTGAGGGGCAGCAGTCACAGGACTGCTGCCCCTCCGGCTCAGTGGCAGTGGTCCTGATGGGACGGGACCGCGCGGTCGGCGGGTTTCTCCCAGGGTTCTTGGCGGCCGAGGGCGGTGAGGTCCAGGGCGGTGACGGTGAAGGTCATCGCGTCCGGGCCTCGGCCGTACGTCGAGTAGGTGTGGTAGATCTGCTCGTCGACGCGCAGGAAGCAGCTCAGGCCGTGGAGGTCGAAGGGTTGCTGCGTCTGGGTGTGCTCGTTGTTCGGCCGCGCGTCCCACTCGGGCTTGGTGCGGTAGTTGTACTCGAACGGTACGACGGACTCGTCCAGCGTCACGTGGTAGTCGTAGTTGAAGTCGCTCCCGTACGACGAGTACCACGGGTACTCCCAGCCGCGGGCCGCCTGGTACGCCGTGAGCTTCTCGTACGGCGCTCGCGAGACCAGCGCGAACGTGGTGTTCGCCGCGTTGAGCAGCCGCGTCGACCCGATGTCGTCGACGAAACCCGTGCAGTTCGGGCAGCCGGCGTCCCACTCCGGCTGGAACATGAAGTGGTACACGACCAGCTGATCCCGCCCTTCGAAGAGCTCCAGCAACCCCGCGCGACCCCCGGCGCCCTCGAACGAGTACGCCTTGTCAACCAGCACCATCGGCAACTCCCGCCGCCGAGTGTTCAGCGCATCCCGCTCCTTGGTGAACGCCTTCTCCGCCTCCAGCAACTCCCGCCGCGCCCGCTCCCACTCCACCCGCGACACCACATCCGGCAAACCCATAACCACTCCTCCCTCAACCAACAAATCACCCGAAACGTCGGAGCCACCCTCCGGACTTCGACATCGCCCGACCAAGAACGCCGTACCATCGAGAACGTGGCTGCCGACTCGCTGCACCTGCCGCACCTGACCGTCCAGCAACGCCCGGCGAAGAACATGGCGGCACGGCGTGAAGGACTTCTCGCCGTGGACGAGACGACCAACTGCGTCGTCCTCCTCGACAACAACCGCATGATCGAGATCGCCTGGCCGCCGGGGTGCGCGATGGGTGTGCGCGACGGCGTACCTGCTGTGCTCGATCCGAACGGGGAGTTGGTTGGCCGGCTTGGCGACAACGTGGTGCTGGGCGGCGGGCACGTGTCGCCCGAGGCCGCGCACGTCACCTCGCGGACCGGCCGTACGCGCGTGTTCGCGATCGCCGGCACCCGGGGACTTCCGACCTGGGCCCGCCCGTCCGCCGAGTCGTGGTGATTGGTTGGGTGGCTGGTTCGCGAGTCGTGGAGAGTGGTCGGGTTTCAGGGCCGATTCTCACGACTCGGCGGTTGTAGGGCGGGGTGTTGGACGGGCGGGGTGAGAAAGTGGGGGCATGAGGCGGCGAGTGCGGACTGGGGTCGTGTTTGTGCTTCTGGTTGTGCTTGTGGGTGGGGCTGGGTATGTGGGGTGGGTGTTGGTGCAGCGGTCGGAGCCGGTGTCGTTGCCGGAGACGACGGGGAGTTTTCAGGTGGGGCGGCGGACGTACGAATGGACCGATACGCCGCGCCGTGACCCGTTCGTCGACGGTCCGCGGCGGCTTGCTGTCTGGCTCTGGTATCCGGTGGCCAAGGAGACCACCGGCCGGCGTGTGCAGTACGCGCCGGGTGAGTGGAACGGGCTGCACCTCAAGGCCCCGATCTCCGTGTTCCAAGGACCGTTCGACACTCTCCAGGACCGTGCGCTGGACCGCGTCGCCGTCGCGCCCGGGCGGTTCCCGGTCGTCGTACTGATGCCCGGCATGGGCCTGTCGGCGCCGATGTACGCCGCCCTCGCGGAGGATCTCGCCAGTCACGGATACCTGGTCGCGGGCGTCACGCCGACGTACAGCGCGAACCTCACCGTTCTCGGCGGGCAGACCGTCGAGAGCAAACCCGACGCGAACCCGCCGAACCTCGGCGACAGCACCGAGGGCTCGCGGCAGGTCGGCGATCATCTGGTCGGGACCTGGGCCGCCGACGCGCGGTTCGCGGCCGGCATGGTCGTCAAGGAACTCCCGAACTCGGTCGAGTCCACGGTCGGCGCGTCGTACGTCGGCCATTCGTTCGGCGGCGCGGCGTCTCTCGAGGCCTGCCGGCTGGACGCACGGTGTGCGGCCGCGGTCGACCTCGACGGGATCCAGTTCGGTGACGTCGTGACGAAGGGCGTGAAGGCGCCGATCATGTTGCTCGGCGCCGACGACTCCTGTATCACCAGCGTCTGCGGCCCGGACGCGAAGAACGACCACGACCGGGACCGCGCCCTCTCGTTGCTCAAGGCAAGCACTGGCGCGTCGTGGTGCGCCACGGTCCCGGGCACGCGGCACTTCAACTTCACCGACTACGGCACCTACTACCTGGCGTACCCGCTGCGCACGTTCCTGCCACTCGGCAGCGTCGCCCCGCGACACGCGCTGACCGTCACGAACGGCTACGTCAACGCGTTCCTCTCACACGCGATCTACAAGACCGCGGCCCCCGGCGCACCGGTCTGCAAGTCCTAGAGATCCAGCTCGTACGTCTGACCGACGAGGTTGTCGCCCCACATCTCGTGGACTTCGGAACCGGTGAGACGGAACCCGCGCGCCAGGTAGATGTGCCGCGCCGCGACCAGCGGATCGTTCGTCCACAGCACCATCCGCTTGTAGCCGACGGTCCGGGCGAACGCCAGACACGTGTCGACCAGCTCGCCGCCGAGCCGTAGACCGCGAGCAGCCGGCGTGACGAGCAGCAGCCGCAGCTGGGCGGTGGTCTCGTCCGGCCCGCGCACGCAGAAGATGCTGCCGGCCCGTTCCCCGTCCACCTCGGCGATCCACGCGGCCTCGCGCTCGTCGTCATGGTCGGACGCGTACGCCGACACGATCTGCGCGATCAACGTCTCGTACGCCGGCCCCCAGCCGTACTCCGCCGCATAGATCTCCGCGTGCGACTGCACGACCCAGCCGAGGTCTCCAGGCTGTCCCAGCTTCCTGATCAGTTTCTCCATCAACCTACCCGATCTACTGACACGACCGTTTCAGTAAGCCATACTAGCCGGGTGCCGACCACCAAGGAAGCCCCGTCCGCCCGCGAACAAGAACTGCTCGAGCGCGCGTACGCCTACTCGCTCACCCACGGGCTCGCCGACCTCTCGCTGCGCCCGCTGGCGACCGCGATCGGCTCGAGCCCGCGCGTGCTGCTGTTCCTGTTCGGCAGCAAGGACGGCCTGATCCGCGCCCTGCTCGCCCGCGGCCGCGCCGACCAGCTCGAACTCCTCCGTCAGACCGAGCAGCGGTACGACGAACCGCCCGGCCTGACCGTGATCGCCCGGGAACTGTGGACCTGGCTCGCCGCCCCGGAACGCCGGCCGCTGATGACGTTCTGGGTCGAGGCGTACGGGCGCTCGCTCGTCGCGCCGGAGGGCCCGTGGTCGGATTTCGCCCGCTCGACCGTCGACGACTGGCTCGAACTACTCAAGACCAGCGGACCCGAAGAGACCGAGGCACGACGTACCGCCGTACTGGCGATGCTCCGCGGTGCCCTGCTCGACCTGCTCGCGACCGGCGACCTGAAGCGAACCACCGCCGCGGTCGAGGACTACTTAGCCGACTAGTTCGAAGGCGACCGTGCGCTTGGCGATGTCGGCCTCGACGAGCTTCACCCGGACCTGCTGACCGAGTGGGAGCGCGGCACCGGTGACTCGGCCCTCGATCGCGAACTTGGTCAGCGCGACGATGCCGCGGGTGTTCTCCTTGTCGTCGACGTCGGTGATCACGCCGTCGAACTCGGCACCGACCTGGTCCGCGACCAGGCCCGCCTCGACCATGCTGACGATCGACCGCTCGTACGCGTGCGCCCGCCGGTCGGCGTCGTCCATGATCTTCGGGATCTCGTCCATCGATTCGCGTACCCAGGCCGGCACGTCGACGCCCGCCGACAGCGCGACGCAGATCTCCCCCGCCCAGCGGTCCACCAGCCGGCGCAGCGGCGCGGTGACATGCGCGTACTCCGCCTTCATCGCGGCATGCTGCGGCGATGAAGGCACCGTCCCGTCGAACGCCGTGTATCCGGCGCCGCGGAACAGCACCGTGCACGCCGCGAGCATCGCCGCGTGCGCCGGCACCTTCGGGTCGAGCCCGTGGATGAATTCGGCGTACGTCGCCTCGTCGGCCCAGACGATCCCCAGCGCCTTGGCCGTGTTGCCGAGTTTGCGCCGCAGGTCGTCGTGCGACTCGGGCAGGGTGCGCAGGATGCCGATCTTGCCCTTCGTCATCAGCTGCGCGGCCGCCATCCCCGTGAGCAGCGAGATCTGCGCGTTCCAGCCCTCGACCGGCAGCGGCGCCCGGAACTCCAGGCCCCAGCCGTGGTTGGAGGTGACGATCTCCTGATCCGGGATCGGGAGGTTGACGCCGCCGCGTTCCAGTTCACGCTGCTCGCGGAGCTTCCCGACCTCGCGCAGCAGCTGCAACGACTCCGACGCCGTACCCGCGTCCAGATCCTTCTGTACGCCGGCATAGTTGAGCTTAGCGCGCGACTTCACCAAGGCCCGCTCGCACGTGACGCCCGTCATTTCGCCGGTCGCGTCGACGGTGATCGTCCACAGCAGGGCGGGACGTACCTGGTCGGGCAGCAACGACGCCGCGCCCTCGGACAGCTCCGGCGGGTGCAGCGGGGTGCGCTTGTCCGGGGCGTACAGCGTCTCGCCCCGGCGCCGGGCCTCGGCGTCGATCGGATCGCCGGACTGGACGAACGCGGCCACGTCGGCGATCGCGTAATACACAGTGAACCCGTCGCCGGTCCGCTCGATGTGCAACGCCTGGTCCAGGTCCATCGAGTCCGGCGGGTCGATCGTCACGAACTCGAGGTCGGTCCGATCGAGTTCCGGTAACCGCGCGTTCTGGGCAGCCGTCAGCGCCGCGGCCGTCACCTCGGGCGGGAACTCCGCGGGCACCTCCTGCTCCCGGCGGATGTCCTGCAACGATGCCCGGAAGACCTCCGGAACGGCCTCGGCGAAACGAACCCTCTGCAGCGGCATGGGGTCAGACTAGGGCATGCCTCCCACTCTCACGCCGTCGCGAGGAGGTGCTCGGTGCGGTGCATCGGCGTGCGGGGGCGAAGGTCTCGATGCGGAGCATCGTGGCCTTTGCACCCGTGCGGCGAGGTGCCGTGCCGAGTGCCCCGCAGTAGGCGTGAGAGTGGGAGGCATGCCCTCACGATGGCTGCACGTTGAAGGAGCGCAAGGACGCGAGACCGTCGGCATACCAGTGGATCTCGGTCAGGGTTGCCGGGCGCAACTCCATCCGGAACAGCGCGGACATCGGGGCCTGGAGCACCGACCGGACCATCAGCTTGATCGGCGTCACGTGGGTGACCACGACGACCGTCTTGCCCGGGTACCGCGTCAGCAGACCGTCGCGCGCCGAGCGGGCTCGCCGGGCGCACGTGTCGAACGATTCACCGCCGGGAGGTGCGACCGCGGTCGACTCCAGCCAGGCGTTCATCGCGTCCGGCCACTTCTGCTGGATCTCCGCGAACGTGTGCCCGTCCCAGTCGCCGAACGCGACCTCTCGCCAGTTCTCGTCCACGATCGGGTCGAGCCCGAGCTTGTCCGCAACCGCCGCCGCGGTCTCCTGGGTACGGCGCATCGGCGACACGACCAGGGCGTCGACTCCGCCGATCCGCGACAGATACTCGGCGGCCGCCAACGCCTGCGCGCGGCCGGTGTCGCTCAGCCCCGGGTTGTCGCCACCGGATCCGGAGAACCGCTTCTCCACGGTGTGCGGCGTCTCGCCGTGCCGCAGGAAGATCAGCTGCGTCGGCGGCTCGGCCTGCGGACCCCAGCCCTGCAACGCCTTCGCGAGATCCGACGGGTCCTTCGCCAGAGCCGGTGCCGCCACCGGGTCACCTGGCGTCAGCGGGATGTCCACGCCGTCGAGCGCATTGTTCGCGAGCGCGTCGGCGGCCGAGTTCTGCGCCCGCGGCACCCAGGTCCACTCGGTCCCGAACGGCGCCAGCCCCTGCGCCTTGATCGCCAGCGGCTGCAGGTCCGGGTGCTTGATCTTCCAGCGGCCGGCCATCTGCTCGATGACCAGCTTGGAGTCCATCCGGACCTCGATCGACGCATTCGGTGCGTACTCCGCGGCGAGCTCGAGCCCCGCGACGAGACCGGAGTACTCCGCGACGTTGTTCGTCGCGATCCCGAGCGTGCGGCCCTGCTGCGCGATCACCTTCCGCGTCACCGGGTCGCGCACCAAAGCGCCGTACGCCGCCGGTCCAGGATTACCGCGCGATCCACCATCAGCCTCGACGATGACGTGGTCGTAGGTCATGCGGCGCTCTCCGACGTCCGTACCAGGATCCGTCCGCACTCTTCACAGCGCAGTACGGCGTCCGGTGCGGCAGCCTTGATCGTGTTCAGGTCCGACGGTGCGAGCTCCATCCGGCAGCCCATGCAGCGCTTGCCGACGAGCGGTGCGGCGCCGATCCCGCCGTTGTGCTCCCGCAGCCGCTGGTACTGCGCGAGCAGCTGCTCCGGCAGCTCGGCCGCGACCGTGGAGCGCTTGTCACCGAGCTCGGCGCGCTGCTCGTCGAGCTCCTTGAGCGCGGCGTCACGGGTGGTCTCCAGCTCCGACTGCCGGCCGGCGAACGCCTCGGCCCGGGTGCGCAGATCGGTCTGCACCGCCTCCGCGGCCTCGAGCTTCTCCATCACCTCGAGCTCGGCGTCCTCGAGGTCGGAGATCCGCCGGTCGAGCGAACCGATCTCGTGCTGCAGGTTCTCCAGGTCGCGCGGCGACGTGACCTGACCGGAGTCGATCCGCTGCTGGTTGCGCGCCTTGCGCTGCCGGACCTGCTCGACATCGCTGTCGGCCTTCTTCTGCTCACGCTGCAGGTCGCTGACCTCGGTGTCGGCGGTGACCAGTTCGCGGTCGACCACGGACTTCTCGGCGGTCAGCTCCTTGAGCGCCTGATGCTCGGGCAACGACGCGCGCTTGTGCGCGACCTGATCCAGCTGCAGGTCGAGATCCTGCAGGTCCAGCAATCGGCGTTGGACGGCGGGCTCGGCGTTCAGAGTCGGCTCCTTCAAATTCGTGGCGGCGCGCTCAGATTCGCAGGGTCCATGCGTCCGTGCAGAGCGTTGAGATGTGAGTGTCTACGGTACTGCCTCGGGCCGCCAGTCCTTCCTGCAGGAGGCGACCGGCATCGGACAGCCACGGCCACTCGCTGGCCCAGTGCGCCACGTCGACCAGCGCCGGATCGCCGTACGCACGGGCCTCGGTAGCGGGATGGTGCCGCAGGTCGGCGGTCAGATAGGCGTCGACGCCGGCCGCGCGGACCCGGTCGAACTCCGAGTCCCCCGCTCCGCCGACCACCGCGACGGTCTCGATCGTCCGGTCGAGATCCCCGGACACCCGGACACCGTGCTCGGTCCGCGGCAGGCGCTCCGCGACGAGCCGCGCGAATTCGGCCAGCGGCAGCGGCTCCGCGAGTACGCCGACCCGCCCGCCGCCGCGCTCACTCGGCAGGGCGGCCACCTCATAGATGTCGTACGCCGGTTCCTCGTACGAATGCGCCGCGACCAAAGCCTCGACGACCGCGCGGCGCTTGCGGCGCGGCAGCAGCATCTCGATCCGGTTCTCCGGCACGACCTCGATGTCCCCGACGGACCCGATCGTGGGGTTCGCGCCGGCGAGCGGCCGGAAGGTTCCCTCGCCGGCGCCGCTCCACGCGGCCCGCTCGTAGTCGCCGATCTGTCCGGCACCGGCCTTCGCCAGCGCGTCAAGCATCGGCTGGGTCTCCGCGACCGGGACGAACACGACGACCTTGTCCATCGGCTCGGCCGGCATCGCCTTCAGCGGCCGGGTGTCGCGCAGCCCGATCGCGGCGGCGAGCGCGTCGCTGACGCCCGGGTTCGCGTTGTCGGCGTTGGTGTGGCAGACGTGCAACGCGACACCGGCGCGGATCAGATCGTGGATCACGCGGCCCTTCGGCGTACTCGCGGCCACGCTGTTCACGCCGCGCAGCAGCAACGGGTGATGCGTGACGAGCAGATCGAACCCGCCGTCGATCGCCTCGTCGATCACGCCCCGCATCGGATCGACGGCGAACAGGACCCGCCGTACCTCCTGCTCCGGATCGCCGGTCACCAGACCGACCGCGTCCCAGGATTCCGCCCAGGCCGGGTCGTAGAGCCGGTCGAGAACCGCGATCACGTCCGCAAGCGTCGTCACGCGCTTATCCTGACATTCCCGCAGTTTGGCCCGCAGGTGGGACGGATCGTGACGGGGGCAACCGCCCGGTGCCCCCGCCACGTCCATCAACGCCCCGGCCACAGGGGGGAGGGCCGTCTGCAGACGGCTAGACCGGAGCGGGTCTTGGGTAGTACTAGATCAGCCAGGCAGTCGTGGCGCTGGGGAGCTTGTCGCCTTCGAGTGGGCCGCTGGACAGCACGACCGCCGCGTCGGGCAGTTCGACCGGTGCCGCACCGAAGTTCGTGACGCTCTGCCAGCCGCCCGAGCGGACGAAGTGCAGAACGTCGTCGGTGTTGTCGATCCAGGTGAGCGAGCTGCCGGTGCGCAGCCCACGCCGTACGGCGAGAGCCTTGCGGTACAGGCTCAGCGTCGACTCGACGTCGTCCTGCTGCGCCTCGACGGAGTACGCACCGAACCACTTCGGCTGCAGCAGGTGCGACCCGCCCGTACCGAAGCCGAACGACAGGCCGCCGACAGTCCACGGCAGCGGCACGCGGCAGCCGTCACGGCCCTTCTCCGCACCCTTCGAGCGGAAGTACGCCGGATCCTGCAGGTTCGCGGCCGGCAGCTCGCCGACCTCCTGCAGACCGAGCTCTTCGCCCTGGTACAGGTACGCCGAACCCGGCAACGCCAGCATCAGCAGGGTCGCGGCGCGAGCCCGGCGCAGACCGAGCGCGACGTCGACGGTCGGCTCGGTGCCGTTGCTCAGCAGCCAGTCCTTACCGTCCTGCCAGCCGCCCTTCGGGTTCTTCGGCAGGCCGTAGCGGGTGGCGTGCCGGACGACGTCGTGGTTCGAGAACACCCACGTCGACGACGAGCCGTTCTCCGCCGCCAGCGCGAGGTTCTCCTCGATCACCTGGCGGAACTTCTCGTACTCGAAGTCGGCCTGCAGCAGGTCGAAGTTGAACGCCTGCCCGAGGCCGTCGGCACTCGCGTACCGGGCCCGGCGAGCAGCCGGTACGAACGCCTCGGCGACCGCCGACCGGGGCGGGTCGTAGGTGTTCAGCAGCTTGCGCCAGTCCTTGTAGATCTCGTGCACGCCATCCTGGTCCCAGAGCGGGTGCTGACCGTTCGACTCCGACTGCCGGGGCAGTGTGGCCTTCGCCGGGAACGGCTCGGACAGGTCCTTCACGAGCGCGTGCGCGACATCGACGCGGAAGCCGTCGACGCCACGGTCCGACCAGAACTTCAGGGTGTCCAGGAAGTCCGCGCGGACCTCTGGGTGCTGCCAGTTCAGGTCCGGCTGCTCGGCCGCGAACATGTGCAGGTACCACTGGCCGTCGTCGGTCTGCGCCCAGGCGGAGCCGCCGAACACCGAGTCCCAATCCGACGGCGGCTGGTTGCCTTCCCCGTCGCGGAAGATGTACCGGTCCCGGGCCGGGTGACCCTTTGCGGCCTCGAGCGCCTCGACGAACCACTCGTGCCGGTCGGACGTGTGGTTCGGGACGATGTCGACGATCAGCTTGATGTTCTCCGCGTGCAGCGCCGCGATCAGCTCGTCGAAGTCCTCCAGGGTCCCGAGCCGCGGGTCGACGTTGCGGTAGTCGTCCACGTCGTACCCGCCGTCGGCCAGCGCGGACGGGTAGAAGGGACTCAGCCAGACCGCGTCGATGCCCAGCGCCACCAGGTACGGGACTCGACTGATGATGCCGGGCAGGTCGCCGACACCGTCGCCGTTGGCATCGGCGAAGCTGCGCGGATAGATCTGGTAGACGACGGCCTGCCGCCACCAGTCGGGGTCGGTGGACTGCGGAGTGGTCACTGATGCCTCACACGGAAGTCTGTTGGTAACCCGGCGTTTATATATAGGCTCTAAATTTAGAATCTGCATGTATTCTGCGGTCGGTACGACGACGAGGTCAAGGGGCTTTTCATGGCGAAACCACCGACAACGCCGCCCACGGCCACGCCGACGATGCTGCGGCGGGTGAACGCGGGCAAAGTACTCGGCGTACTCACCCGCGCCCGGGTGATGACAGGAACCGGCCTGATCGAGGCCACCGGTCTCACCCGCGCGACCGTGCACGCGGTCTGCAACGACCTGATCTCGATGGGCTGGGTGGTCGAGCTCGACCCCGGCCGGACGTCGGTCGGGCGGCCGTCGCGGCGGTTCGAGTTCAACAGCCACGCGGGGTACGTGCTCGGCATCGACATCGGCGCGGCCAAGACGACGGTGCTGGTCTCCGACCTGCGCGGCGAGACGGTGGCCAAGGCCGGGCGGTCGGCCGCCGATGTGACGACGCCGAGCGAGCGGACCGAGATCGTGCACGAGACCGTGGTCGAGGCGCTCGCGTCCGCGGGCGTGACGGACGCTCAGGTCCTCGCCGCCGGCGCGGGGGTCGCGGCGCCTGTCGACCGCGACGGGAACATCCTCGTCGACGACGAGTTCTGGCGGCGCTTCGACACCGGGCTCGCGCAGCGGCTGACCGAACTGCACGGGTGGCCGGTCCTGCTGGAGAACGACGCGAACCTCGCGACGCTCGGGGAGCACTGGCGGGGCGAGGCGCGCAACGTCGACGACCTCGTCGTACTGCTCGCCGGCGAACGGTTCGGGTCGGGTCTGATGGACTCCGGCCGGTTGCTGCACGGCAGCCGCGGCGGCGCCGGCGAGATGGTGTTCCTCAAGCTGGTCGAGGGGGTCGGCGACACCCACGGGATCGCGCGGATCGCCCGCGAGAACGGTACGGCGGCGGTCGCGGACGCGGCCGTGGAAACGTCACTGCGGGGCCTCGCGACCGACGGAGTGGTGACTGCTGAGCAGGTGTTCCGTGCCGCCGCCGACGGCGACAAGGTGGCGCTCAGCATCCTTCAGGACATCGCCGGCCGGACCGCGCGGGTGGTCGCGACGCTCGGCGCCCTGTTCAATCCCGAACTGGTGGTCCTGGGCGGCGCCGTCGCCGAGGCCGCCGCCGCTCTCCTCCCCGACCTAGAGGCCAACCTGGCTCACTACACCAGCACTCCCCCACGCGTCGCCGTCTCCTCACTCGGCGACGCGATCGTCTCGGTCGGCGCCGTCCGCCACGCCCTCAACCACGTCGAGGAGCATGCGCTGGACCTCGAACTGGGGTGCCGCTCCGACTGAGGTCACCGGCAGCTCGACAGTACGTATACGCCCACTGGGCCGGATCGACCGTCCCGCTGAGCGTGCGTCCGGCCGGTCCGGCCGGACACCTCCTGTCGACCTGCCGTCGGCCTAGCCTTCGCGGGTCAGCGCCTTGGCGATGGTTTCCAGGACGATGACGTTGCGGCCTGAGGTGGTGGCGGAAGGGGTGCCGGCGGGGACGAGGGACTGGTCCTCGGGGATGCCGGTGCAGAGGACGAAGACGTTGTCGGGGTGGCCCTGGACCAGGTGGTTGAGGGCCTCGCGCATCCACGGCGTGCGACCGGCGTCCTGGACGGCGATCACGAGCGGCCGGCCCTGCGCGGCCTTGGCTGCCTTCGCGATCGCGTCGTCCTGCGGCTCGCCGTTGTCGGTGAGGTGGTGCTCGCCGCGGAGTACGACGCCCTCGGCACCGGGAGCGACCCGCGTGAAGATCTCGGGCAGCCCGGAGAAGTAGGGATTCCAGGCCGGGTGCAGGCCCTGCGTCAGATCGACGACGTACGGCGTCGCGCCGAACGCCGGGAACGTCTGCCCAGCCACCACCCGCGCGGCGACGTCGCGGATCGGAGCGCCGTCGAGACCCGGCTGCCGGCTGCGCTGACCGAGTGAGGTGGCGAGAGCCCGGACCCGCGCCGCGGCGTCCGCGACCCGCTCGGCGGGGAGCGTCCCGGTGCGGACGGCGTCGACCACACGGGCGGTCAGCGCCTGCGGGTCCGCCGTACCGACCGCGATCATCGCGAGGTCCGCGCCGGCGCCGATCGACGCGACCGCGGCGTCCTCGATCGAGCGGTTCTTGGTGATCGCCTGCATCTCCAGCGCGTCAGTGGTGATGACGCCGGTGAAGCCGAGCTCCTCGCGCAGCAGTCCGGTCAGTACCCGGTGCGAGAGCGTGGCCGGCTGGTCGTCGTACGCCGAGAAGATGATGTGCGCGCTCATCACGACGTCGGCGCCGGCGGCGATGGTCGCTCGGAACGGTGCGAGCTCGACGGCCGCGACCTCGTCGATGGCGCGGTCGACCCGTGGGAGGTCGGTGTGCGAGTCGACCGCGACGTCGCCGTGGCCCGGGAAGTGCTTCGGGCAGGCCGCGATCCCGGCGGCGTGGACGCCCTCGACGAACGCGACGCCGTGCCGCGCGACGACGTCCGCGGTACGGCCGAAGGAGCGCGTGGAGATGATCGGGTTCGCCGGGTTGCTGTTCACGTCGACCGACGGGGCCAGCATCAGGTCGATCCCGAGCGCGGCCAGGGTAGCGGCCGCGTCCCGGGCCGCGTCGCGGGTCAGGTCGACGTCGTCCAGGTCGCCCAGCAGGCGCGGGGAGGCAAGGGGCCACGGATTCGCCGGCGCGAGGTGGCTGAACTCGCCGCCCTCGTGGTCGATCGCCACGATCAGATCCGGACGCTCGGCCCGCAAGGCCGCCGTCAGCGCCGCCACCTGCTCGGCGTCGGCCACGTTGCGGGTGAACAGGATGACGGCCCCGAGCCCGCCCGCCACGGCGCGCCGCAGCTCGTCCGGCGCCGAAGTCCCAGCAAAACCGACCACCAACGAGCCGGCCGCGTCACGATCCAGTTGATCACTCATCCCCCAACCCTCTCCCCCACCCGGCCCACCCCGCCACCCCGCCCCCTCTCTCAGGCACCTACCGCGCCACCAACCTCCGCACTTTGGGCCCCCACCAACCATTTCGAACGCCGCGAAATGGTTGGTGGGGGCTCAAAGCCGCCCGGACCGGCGGCGAGTGGGACGTGGGGCGGGCGGTGGGTGAGGAGGTGGGTGGGGAGGTGGGTGGGGAGGTGGGTGGGGAGGTGGGTGGGAGTGCGCGGGAGGTGGTGGGGCGGTGGGTTGTGGAGGTGTCGGGGAAGGTTGCGGGAGGGCTTGAGGGGCATCGTTGTCAAGCGTTGTCATGGCAGTTATCCGGCTCCTTCCTGCGGGTTTTCCGTGATTACCACAGATCACCCCTGTCTGTTCGGGCCGACTACAGATAACGTTGTCTCTCGACCTGACCGCCCTGACCGGGGGGACGATGAGCGACGACACAGCGAAGGCGCGGGGAACCGTGCTGGGAATCGACATCGGCGGCACGAAGATGGCCGCCGCTTTGGTGTCCGCGGACGGCACGATTCTCACCGGCGACCGGATCGCTACCCCGTCCGGTGACGCCGACCAGGTGTTCGCCGCGCTCGGTGAGCTGATCGAGCGGGTGAGCGGCGACGCCGCCCCGCTGGCCGTCGGCATCGGCTCGGCCGGACCGGTCGATCAGCAGCACGGCCTGGTCTCCCCGGTGAACATCGCCGGCTGGCGCAACTTCCCGATCGTCGACCGGGTCCGCGCGATGACCGGCGACATCCCCGTCGCGCTCGGGCTCGACGGGCACTGTTTCGCGCTCGGTGAGTTCTGGGGCGGCGCCGGCCGCGACGCCCACACCCTGCTCGGGATCGTCGTCTCGACCGGAGTCGGCGGTGGCCTCGTCGTCGACGGCAAGCCGCTGATCGGCCAGTCCGGCAATGCGGCGCACATCGGCCACGTGGTGATCGACCAGGATGGCGAGGCCTGCGTGTGCGGCTCGTTCGGCTGTGTCGAGGCGTACGCGAGCGGCCCGCGGATGGTGGCCCGCGCGCAGCGGGGCGGCTGGCGGACGGGCGAGACCGTGGATGCCGAAGTACTGGCCGCCGATGCCGCTGCCGGGGACGAGCTCGCGCTGGCCGCGTTCGACGACGGAGCGCAGGCGCTGGCCGCGGGAATCGTCGCGACGGCCGTGACCGTCGACCTGACCGCGGTCGTGATCGGCGGCGGGGTGGCGAAGGCGGGGCCGGTGCTGTTCGACCCGGTGCAGGCGTGGGTGAAGCGACTGGCGCAGCTGCCGTTCGTCACGGACCTCACCGTGGTGCCCGCCCAACTGGACAATGCGGGCCTGCTCGGTGCCGCGCACCAGGCCTGGGCTGCACTGGCCTGACCCGTAATCGCCTAGAACACACACTTTTGCGCGTTGGGTAAGGCCTCTCCCGCGCAACTTTGCGCAATTTTTACGAATCTCCGCGATCCGTGTAACGAGGGACCTTCGTCACGCGATGCAACGGATGGATGGGGTGGGGGCACCGTCATCCACGACCGGTCGAGGGGGGCTCAGGCCGGGCGTCCACCGGGAGATCGAGGGGGCTTTGGTCAACCGGAACACGTGAGCGGCGGGTGAGGGCACTCTCCCGCCGCAACCGTGTGAACCTCAGGGTCGGGAACCAGTCTGCCAACGGCAGCGTCCGACTGCTTCACCGTGATCGATCCTGTGGAGGGATGGGATCGAACGCGGGTTCTGCATCGCGTACGGCGGACGGTGGCTGTTTGGGAGGGCTGCCACCGACTTGCCCACCGTCCTCGTTGCAGAGCCGATGCCCTGGCCCGGACCCCGCTAGGGCGTACCTAGGGTTTCAGCCACTCCGGCTCGGGCAGCCGGGAGCGGTCCAGCCGGCCGTTGTCGTCGAGCGGCAGCTCCTCGATCGGGATCAGGTCCGCCGGCACCAGGTAGATCGGCAGTTCCTTGCCCAGGTCAAGCATCAGCCGTGCCAGTACGGCGGGATCGCTGTCCTCGAGCACGACGTACCCGATCAGGCAGGTGTCACCGCCCGGGTCCGAACAGGCCACCACGACCGCGTCGACGACGCCAGGCTGGTCCGCCAGCACGTGCTCCGTCTCGCCGGGCTCGACCCGATGGCCCCGGATCTTCACCTGGTCGTCCGCGCGGCCGAGGTACTCCAAGGTGCCGTCGGCGCGCCAGCGGCCGAGGTCCCGGCTGCGGTACAGCCGCGCGCCCGGGTGTCCCGGATCCGCGACGAACGCGCGCTCGGTCTCCTCCGGCCGCCCGATGTAGCCCTGGGCAACCGCGGCGCCGCCGAGGTGGATCTCGCCGACCGCACCGACCGGCACGGGCCGCAGCGCGGCGTCCAGCAGCCGTACGGCGACACCGTCGATGGGCCGCCCGATCGACGGCCGGTCCTCGGCCGGGTCGACCGCGTGGATCGTGGTCACGATCGACGCCTCGGTCGGACCGTACTCGTTGAACAGCCGGCACTGCGGATGCGCGTCGAGGAAGTCCCGCACCTTGTGCGTCAGCACCATCGCCTCGCCGCCCGCGACGATCTCCCGCAACTCGGGCAGCTCCGGCAGCCGGCGCATCGTCGCCAGCAGCGCGGTCAGCGGGCTGAACGCCATGAACAAGCGCTGCACGCCGTGGTCACGCAGCGCCGCCACGACCGCGTCCGGGTCGTACCGGTCGTCCTCGCCGATCAGCACCAGCGCCGCGCCCGACGCCAGCGTCGTGAACATCTCCTGGACGTGGACGTCGAAGCCGAACGACGTCCACTGCAGCGTCCGCAGCGATCTCCGGGTCCGCAGGTAGTGCCGGACCAGGTTCACCGGACCGCGGTGCGGGACCACGACGCCCTTCGGGTTGCCGCTAGAGCCGGACGTGTAGATGCAGTACGCAACGTCATCGGCCGCGGCCCGCACCGGCGGCGCCTGCTTCGCCCGCGTATCGCCGTCGCCGCCTGCCACCGGAACGAGTCGAAGGTTGAGGCGATCGGCCAGCGCCGCGTCGTCACCGACGAGCGCGACCGCCGCCGCGTCCTGCACCATGAACGCCCACCGGGACTCCGGCACGCCGGGGTCCAGCGGCAGGTACGCCGCACCGGACTTGAGGACCGCCAGCACCGCGACGACCATCTCGGTGCCGCGGGCAACGCGGACGGCGACCAGCTGGCCCGGCTTCACGCCGAGATCGGCGAGTTGCCACGCGACCGCGTTCGAGCGGCGGTCGAGTTCGGCGTACGTCAGCTCGCGGCCTTCCTGGATCAGCGCGATCGCGTCCGGCGTCCGCGCGACCTGTTGCTCGAACAGGGTGTGCAGTCCGCTGAGTTCACCGGCGACGACCGCGTCCCGGCGTACCCGGCCGATCGGCCCGTTCGCGCCGGCGTCGGACTCGAGTGCCCGGAGCGCCTCGAGGTCGGACTCGATCGGGAGGACCAGCTCGGGCAGGCGGAGCTCCGGCGTGGTCGTTGCCCTGCGCAACACCTCGGCCAGGTAGTCGAGCAGGCGCTCGATCGTCGGCTGCTCGAACAGGCCGGAGCGGTAGTCCGCCGTACAGGTGACGCCGGTCGGGTGCTGGATCAGGCGGAACCGCAGGTCGACGCTCGGCGGCAGGTCGTCGTCGTCCGCCTCCTCGAACTCGACCTGGATCTGGAACAGCGGGTCGCGTTCGAGGATCTTCAGGTCGGTGCCGGCGTGGTCGGACGCGCCCGCGGTGATGTCGCGGATCCGTTCCGTCAGCTCGCCGAGATCGGGTTCGCCGGAGAGGTCGATCCGCAGCGGGAGCGGGCGGCTCTTCTTCGAGCGGAGCAGCGCCGAGCCGATGGTCACGTCGTCCTGCGCGGCGAACCGGCCGAGCACGGTCGCGGTGGCGGCGAGCATCGTCATTACCGGGCTGAGCTTGCGGTCCCGGCTGTAGGTGAGCACCGCTTCGCTGAGGTCCTTGCCCAGTTCGTGCTCGACCGACGCCACCGCGTCGTCGCCGGCTGCGCGGGCCCGATCCGCGGGGAGGACCAACGGTTCGGCGCCGGCGAGGACCTCGGTCCAGTAGGTGAAGTCACGGCGTTGCCGGTCGGCCGGCGACTCCGCCGTACGACGGGACTCCGCGGTCAGCACGCGGACTGGGACGGTCTGCTCTTCGACTACCTGTTCTTCTGCTACCGGCTCGTCTGTCTGTTCGGCCTCGGCTGTCGGCTCGGGTGTTTGCGCGGTCGGTTCGCCGAGGAGGGCGAGTTGTTCGCGCATGAGCTTGGTGACGCCGTCGACGAGCTGCCCGGCGACGCGGAGCTGCTGCGACATCAGCGCCGCCATCCCGCTCCCGGGCAGTTCCGCCTCGCTGGTCGCGGCCGCCGCCTCGTCGACCTTCGCCGCCAGTTCCGCAAGCCCCGATCCGAGAACGGCCAACGCCGTCCGCGCATCCGGCGCCGGCTCCTCCGCCGCCACCTCCTCGGCGACAGACTCGACGACCTGCGGCTCGACAGGCTCAACCGGCTCAACCGTCTGCATCGCCACCGCGGTCGCGACCTTGTGCGGTGTGTTGTACGTCAGGAACAGGTCGTCCGGCGCCAGTTCGGCCTCGAACCGGCTCTTGAGCTCGTCGATCACCGGCGCCATCGACGCCGGCGTCGCCCCGAGCTCGGCGAACGTGTGGTCGACGGTCAGGTCGTACGGGTCGAGGTTGTGCACCTCGCAGGTCAGGTCGAGTACGACGTCCAGCGACTCGCGGTACCGTTCCGCGGACATCTCGTCACCGGACAGCGACCCGGCCTGGGCCAGGTAGTCCGCGTCGATCTGATGCGTCTCGTCCGGCAACGCGAACGGGGACCGCTCGGACTCCTCCGCCTGCTCGTCCACCGGCTCGACCTGCGCGCTCGGCACCGGTTCCGGCGGATCCAGCGGGATCCGCTTCACCGCGGCGCTCGACGGAGGCTCGAACACCACGGCCTGTGCGCGCGCGGCCCGCTCGAACGCGTTCAGCCGCGGCGCATTGTTGTCCCCGGCAACCGCCGTACCCGGACCCGCCAGCACTGTCACCGACGGGTCGACCGGGTGGTGCACCCGGCGGAACGGGTACGTCGGCAACGGGACCCGCCCGCCGTCCGCGTACACCTTCGCCCACGCGATCTCGGTGCCCTGCTCGTACAGCTCGGCCAGGCCGTTCATCGTCGCGAGCACCGGGTCCTGACCGAGGCGCTGCGCCGGGATCCACGTGCTGTTCGGCGCGATCCGGCGACCCGCGGGACTCAGTACGGCGTCCGGCCCGAGCTCCAGGAACCGGCGGCAACCGGCCGCCGTCACCGCCTCGACCGCGTCACCGAACAGCACCGGCTGCCGCAACTGACCGACCAGGTAGTCGCTGTCGAGCACGGTCCCGGACTCGAGCAGATCACCCGACCAGCTCGACACCATCGGCGTCCGCAGCGGCTTCAGCGTGATCTCGCGGACGATCTCCGCGAAGTCAGCCAGTATTGGATCCACCAACGAACTGTGGAACGCGCGGTCCACGTCCAGCCGCTGCCACGCAACCTGCAGCTGATCGAGTTGCGCGGCCAGCTGCCCGACGATCACCTCGGACCCGGTCAGCACGAACGACTGCGGACCGTTGCCTGCAGCAACCTCCACGCCGGCGCTCCGGGCGATCTCGCGGACCCGGTCGGCGTCGGCGCGGACCGCGACCATCGCGCCGGGAACCGTGCCCCGCTGCATGAGTTCGCCACGCTTCGCGGTGAGGCGTACGCCGTCCGCCAGCGAGAGAGCGCCCGCGACACACAGAGCGGCGTACTCACCGACGCTGTGCCCGACGACCAGCGCGGGCTGAACACCGAACGACTGCCAGAGGCGGGCCAGTGCGAGCTCGAACGCGAACAGTGCGGGCTGCGCGGTCTCAGTCGGCCACACACCTTCCGCCGTACCGGCCGGAGTGAGGAGCAGTTCGAGGAGGCTGCCGCCGGTCTCTTCGTGATAGACGCGGTCGCACTCGTCCAGGACCGAGCGGAACACCGGGAAGCGAGCGGCCAGGCCGGCGGCCATTCCGCGCCGAGCGGCGCCCTGTCCGGTGAACGCGTAGCCGAGCGGGCCGGGTCCGCCGCGCGGTACCTCGGTCGGCTGGGCGGCACCCAGAGCGGTGACGAGTTCGCCCTCAGTACTGCCGGCGACCGCGATCCGGTGCCGGTGCGCCGGCCGGCCGAGCGCCGCCGTACCGGCGAGGTCGATGAGGCGGTGGCCGGTGCCGTGGCCCAGGTCGGAGCGGTACATCTCCACGAGGTCGGCGAGGGCGTCCGGGTCCGGCGCGGACACAGGCAGTACGACGGGGCCGTCGTCACCGCGGCGGATCTGACGCGGCGCCTCCTCGAGGATCACGTGCGCGTTCGTGCCGGCCGGGTCGAGGGCGCTGACGCCGGCGCGGAGCGTCGTACCGCCGGACAGCAGCGGCACAGTCCACTCGCGCACCTCGGTGCCGATCACGAAGGGGCTGCCGTCGAGAGCGAGCTCCGGGTTCGGCTCGGTGACGTTGATGGTCGGCACCAGCATCCGGTGCTGCAGCATCAGGATCGTCTTGATCAGCCCGGCCATCCCGGCCGCGCTGTCCAGGTGGCCGATGTTCGGCTTCACCGATCCGAGCGTGCAGAACCCGACCTTGTCGGTGTGCCGGCGCAGCGCGGTTGTCAGCGCCTTCACCTCGGCGGCATCCGCGGCCGGGCTGCCGATCCCATGCGCCTCGATGTAGCTCAGCGAGTCGGCGTCGAACCCGGCACGGTCGAGCGCGCGCTCGATCAACTCGGCCTGGTTCCCGGCCGGCACGTCCTCGTTGCTGACCGCCGTACCGCGAATCACGGCGTACACCGTGTCGCCGTCGGTCAGCGCCTGGTCGAGCCGCTTCAGGAGTACGGCGGCGACACCGTTCCCGCCGACCGTGCCGTCGGCGTCGGACGCGAACGCGCGGATCTGACCGCTCGGCGACAGGATCGAGTTCGGCGTCGGGTGGTAGGTCGTTGCCTGCGGCACCTGTACGGCGGCGGCGCCGGCCAGCGCGAGGTCCGCGTCACCGGACCGGAGCGCCTGGCAGGCCAGATGCACCGCGACGAGCGACGACGAGGAGGCCGACTGCACGCCGATCGCGGGGCCCGTCAGGCCGAGGCGGTACGCGACCCGGGTGGCGATCGAGTCGCGGGACTGGTGCTGACGGTTGTACAGGTTCATGCCCGAGCCCGCGAACACACCGACCCGGTTCGTCGTACCGGCGTACCCGCCGTGCTCCAGCGCCTGATGACAAACCTCGAGGAACAACCGCTGCGCCGGATCCATCAACTCGGCTTCACGATCGCTCAACCCGAAGAACTTCGCATCGAACGACTCGACATGCTCCAACACACCACTGACCGCGACAACCCCGTCCCCCGCCTCCCGCCGAAGGCTCTCCACACCCCCCACCAAATTCTCCCAGAACTGCTCAACCCCCTCAGCCCCCGGAAACCGCCCAGCCACCCCCACAACAGCCACCGGCTCCACAACCCGACCCACAACCGAGGCAACCCCTGAAGCCGAACCCTCTACACGAACAACCCCACCGCCCCCGACGGAACCCGACCCGTCTACGGCGATAGCAGCCTCGTCGCCGGCCTCCGCAGACACCCGTTCGGCATCCGCCTCGACCTCGTCAACCTCCCCCACCGTCGAGACGTCAGCTCCCGCCTCCTCGTCCGCGGCAACGTCGTCCTCGTCCGCAGCATCTACGTCCGCATCTACGTCCGCGGTTTCAACGTCCGCATCCTCCGAGTGCGCCGCAACCTCATCCGCCGCGCCCTCGCCGGCCCCATCGCCCGACGCACCCGCACCCGCACCCGCACCCGCACCCGCACCAACCATCTGCGCAAGGCCCACCGCCTCCGCAGCCCCACTCGCGTCCACCACGAAGACCGCGCCCCGCGCGTCCACCGCGCCATCCGCGGACGGCTCTTCGACCTGCACCTCGGCACTCACGACCGCAACGTCGCCAGCCTGCTCCGCCTCAGACCGATCGGCGGCATCCTCCCGCTCGCCCGACTCCTCCGCGGACGGCGCCTCGTCCTCGTCCGGTACGTCGGCACCGGTCGCAGCGTCGTACGACTCCTCGACGGCCCCGGCCAGCTCGGTGGTGTCCTCGGCAGACACCTCGGCAACAGACGGCGGCTGCTCTTCGTCCAATACGTCGGCGTCAGCAACCGCAGCCTCGTCCGACTGCTCTGCCTCAGACCGTTCGGCAGCATCCTCCAGCTCAGCAGAGTCCTCGTCAGCGGACGGCGTCTGGTCTTCAACCGGTACGTCGGCACCGGCAGTCTCAGCGTCATCGGACTGAGCGGCCTCAGACTCGCCGACGGTCTCCTCCCGTTCGCCGGAGTCCTCCGCAGACGTGGCCTGGTCCTCTTCCAGTACGTCGTCGCCGGTCGCACCGTCGTACGACTCCTCGACGGCCCCGGACTGCTCGGCGGTGTTCTCGAGCTCGGCAACAGACGGCGTCTGCTCTTCCTCCAGTACGTCGGCATCAGCAACCGCAGCCTCGTCCGACTGCTCCGACTCAGACCGGTCGGCAGCATCCTCCAGTTCGCCGGCGTCCTCGTCCGCAGACGGCGTCTGGTCGTCGGCCGACTCCTCGACGACGGCGGCCTCAGCGTCGTCCGACAGCTCGTCCTCGGAGCGGTCGGCGGTGTGCTCCAGCTCGGCGGACACTTCCTCCGCGGACGGCGCCTGCTCTTCGACCGGTACGTCGGCACCGACAGCCTCAGCGTCGTCGGACTGCTCCGCCTCGGATCGGTCGGCCGCATCCTCCTGCTCAGCCGAGTCCTCGGCCGTGGAAGGCGTCTGATTCTCGACCGGCACCTCAGCGCCGGTCGTACCGTCGTACGACTCCTCAACGGCCCCGAACCGCTCGGCGGTGTCCTCTAGTTCTGCGGACACCTCCGCCGCGGACGGCGCCTGCTCTTCGTCCAGTACGTCGGCGCCGACCGCCTCGGCGTCGTCCGACTGCTCCGACTCAGACTGGTCGGCTGCATCCTCCAGCTCACCGAAATCCTCGTCCGCGGACGAGGTCTGCTCTTCGGCCAGTACGTCGGCATCCGCAGTCTCGTTCGACTGCTCCGCCTCGGAGCCGTCAGCCGCATCCTCCAGCTCACCGGACACCTCGTCCGCGGACGGCGTTTGGTCCTCGTCCAGTACGTCGGTGCCCGCGGCGTCGTTCGACTGCTCCGCCTCGGAGCCGTCAGCCGCATCCTTCAGTTCACCGGACACCTCGGCCGCGGACGGCGTCTGCTCTTCGTGCACGTCGTCGGACTGCTCCGCCTCAGACCGGTCGGCTGCATCGTCCAGTACGTCGGCGTCCGCAGCCTCGCTCGACTGGTCGGGCTCGGAGCGGTTGGCGGTGTCCTCCAGTTCGGTGGGCACCTCCTCCGCGGACGGGGGCTGGTCTTCATCCGGTACCTGGGCGTCCGCAGTCGCAGCCTCGTTCGACTGTTCGTCGGCTTCGGACTCGTCGGTCGTGTGCTGGGCCTCGTCGGCGGGCGGTACGTCGGTGGTCGCGGCGTCGTGCTGCTGGTCCGTGGGGTCGGACTGCGCATTGGCGGGCTTCTGTTCGACGCTTGGTGCCGTGGGTGCCGTGGGTGCCGTGGGTGCCGTGGGTGCCGTGGGTGCCGTGGGTGCCGTGGGTGCCGTGGGTGCCGTGGCGGGTGGCGAGTAGGCCGTGGGACCTGGCGGGGGCGGGGCTGTGGGACCAAGCGCAGGTGCTGTCGCGGAGGCAGGCGGCATGGGTGCCGTTGCGGCCGTGGCTTGCTCTGATGCCGGTGCGGTGCGGGCCTCGGGTGCTGTCCCGGTGGGCTCGGGTGCGGTCGTGGTGGACGCACGCTCAGAGGTTGGCGCGGTCGGCGCGGGCTCGGCTGCAGTCGCGGTGGGTTCAGGAGTTGGTGCCGTGGACGCGCGCTCGGGGGTGGGGGGTGGTGGGGTGCCTAGGGTGGGGCGTTGGGGTGGGGTGGGGATGGATTGTTGGAGTTCTCGTTTCCAGGCCAGGCGGACTACTGGGAGTTCGGTGGTGCGTTCGGCGGCTTCTTCGTCGGCGAACGGGGTGGATTCGGGGGTGCTGGAGGGGCCTTGGCCGGTGGGGCCGGAGGCGGGGGTGGCGCCGGCGGGTTCTACGTGGGTGGTTGCGGGTTCCAGGAGGGTGCCGTCGATCCAGCGCTGTTTGAGCAACGGGCGGAGGATCTTGCCGCCGGGGGTGGTCGGGAAGTCGCGGCGCGGGACGCCGACGACCTGCGCCGACAGACCTAGGCGGGTCTGGATCAGGCTGCGGATCGCTTGGTCCATGCCGGGAACGGAGTCCGCGGTAAGCGCGTAGAAAACGACCAGGCGATCGGTGCCGGTAGCTTCGTCGGCGATGCCGCAGGCGGCGACGAGGCCGTGTTCGGCACCGACGACGGTGGTGGCGACGGACTCGATGTCGTGGGCGTAGTGGAGCTTGCCGGACATGATGATGCGTTCGCTGTCCCGGCCGGTGATGACGACCTGCCCGCCGGTGATGAAGCCCTGGTCGCCGGTCGCGAGCCACTTGCGCGCGGGCCAGTTCCCGATCGGGAACGCGGACCGGTCCGCGTCGAGGTTGCCGAGGTACCCGGGCGTCACCCGGGCCGACGCGACCTGCAGCTGACCGATGCGGCCTTCCGGCAGTACGGCGCCGTTCGGGGCGACGATGCGCACCGTCGTACCGGGGGCGGGCGCTCCCACCGACACCAGCGACAGCACACCTGGTACTTCGGTCCGCGGCTTCCCGGGGCGCGCGACCGCGACCTTCCCGGACGACGGCCGCTGGTCGACCCATTCGACGACGCCGGTCGGTGGGATCCGGACGCGATGCACGTTCGGTGTCAGACCGGGACGCGCGAACGTGATGCCGGTGACCGTCTCGGTCATCCCCCACGCCGCCACGAACGTCTCCGGCACCACGCCGAACCGGTTCGTCACCCGCAGGAACTCCGACATCACGGGCACGGTGATCTGCTCACCGCCGCTGACCAGGCTGCGCAGTGCGGACAGGTCCCAGTGCCGGTCCGGTTCGCCGGCCACGGCGGCGGTCGCGAGCCGGTACCCGAAGTTCGGCGACCACGAGTGGTTCACCCGGTGTTGTTCCATCAGGTCGAGCCAGCGCAGCGGGTTGGCCAGGACCCAGTCCGTGTTCACGTGGATGTTCGTGCAGCCGGTGAACACGGGCAGCAGGTGGTAGAGCAGGAACGCGCCGCTGCGGTCCAGCGGCAGCCAGTTCAGCGTGGTCTGCCCCGGTCGTACGGGCAGCATCGCCGGCGTACCCGCGGCGAACTCGACCAGCCCGCGGTGCGTGAGCTGCACGATCTTCGGCGTACCGGTGGAGCCCGAGGACATCATCAGTACGGCGACGTCGTCCGCGGCGGGCCGGTGGAAGTCGGAGGTGGGCTCGTGGCCGGCCATCGCGTCCGGGTCGAGGACCGGGAGGCCGAGATCGTTCGGCAGGTCGGAGGGGCGGCCGATGAGGACGGTCCAGCCGAGCAGGTCGGTGATCCGGCGGAGCCGTTCGCGGCCTTCCTCGGTGCGGTCGCCGCCCGGGTTCGGCGCGACCAGCAGCGGGCGGATGCCGCCGAGGGTGCAGGCCCAGAACGCGGCGAAGAAGCCGACCGGCTCGGTGCAGTGCACGACCGCGGGGTCTCCGGCCCGTACGCCGTTGGCGCGCAGGCCGGCCAGGATCCGGGCGGCGAGCTCGAGCAGCGTCGGGAAGTCGAGTTTGGTCTCGCGGCCGTCCGCCCCGATCTCGACGACACCGGCGCCGCCGAAGTCGCGAGCGGCGCGGAGCAGCGCGCTCGGCAGGTCGCGGGGGTACCCGGCGGGAATCATCAACGCCGGCCCGGTGGAGATCGCCGGCCGGTCCGCACCACTTCTCACGCCGATGCCACCACCAGCGGAGCCGCCGATCGCCCAGGGGTGCCGTCCACGGTCGCGGGTACGACGGGGCGCTCGGCCGGTTGGCGACCCACGGACACGTGCCTCCCCAACTCGACGGGGCGGGTTCTGGGCAGACCCGCCTCACTTCACACCGACAGCAGCCCCGTTCTCCGCCTGCCGGAACGATGCCGTGACCGGGTACACCCGGTGCGTCATCACGCCGACCGACAGCCGTGAACCCTACCAGCCGCGACCCGCCCTGGAGGAGTCCGTTCTCACCAGCCGATGGTTAAGAATTCCCGTGCGAAACCACTGACCACCGACATGGTTCCAACGAGTGACCGCGGGTTCCGATACGCCCCGTACGAAAGCCGGTCACGACCACAGCGCGTCAGCGCGATGGCGGTGCCGTGTCAGGGCTCCCGTAGAGCGTGGTGGACATCAACCACAGCACTCGAACGAGGAGCACGAAGCATGTCGATCCAGGATCGTCCGGAACTGCAGAAGGCCACCCAGGAGTTCGTCGACGCCGGGTTCGGCGGTCTCGAACTGCGGGTGCACGACGAGCATGGCGAGTGGGTCGGCACCGCCGGCATCCGCGAACTCGGCAGCACCGAGCAGCCGCCGGCGGGCGGCCAGTTCCGGGTCGGAAGCGTCACCAAGACGTTCGTCTCGACCGTCGTCCTGCAACTGGTGGCCGAGGGCAAGCTGGAGCTGGACGGCGCGGTGGCCGGCCACCTGCCGCGGTTCGAACTGGACCCGCGGATCACGGTGCGGATGCTGCTCGACCACACCAGCGGCCTGTTCAACTACACCGGCGAATACTTCCCAGACGGCACCGTGGTCGCAGGGCTCCCGGCGACCGGTAAGGACTGGGCGGACCACCGGCTGCAGGGCTATACGCCGGACGAGCTGGTCGCGTTCGCGCTGGCCAAGCCGGCGCGCTTCGAGCCGGGCGCCGAGTGGAGCTACGCGAACACCAACTACACGGTCGCCGCGCTGCTGATCGAGGCGATCACCGGCCGGACGCTCGTCGAGGAACTGGACAGCCGGATCGTGAAGCCGCTCGGCCTGACGGGCACCGTCGAGCCCGGCGACCGCACCGACATCCCGGGACCGCACTCGCACGGGTACTTCCGCTACCAGGACGGCGAGGAGTGGAAGGTCGTCGACGTCACAGAGCAGAACCCATCCCTGCTGTTCGCCGCGGGCAGCATGCTGTCGACCACCGAGGACCTGCACAAGTTCATGTCCGCGCTGCAGAGCGGCAAGCTGCTGCCTGCCGAGCTACTGACCGAGATGCGTACGCCGCAACCGTTGAGCGGACCGCTCAACTACGCCCTCGGCCTGTTCGCGCAGGACACCGGCACCGAGACCATCTACCACCACAACGGCAGCGCCCCGGGCGGGTACGGCGCCCTGATGTACAGCTCGGCCGACGGCAGCAAGACGCTGACCGCCGCGATCACCATGGGCGACGCCGAGATCGACCTGCTCCAGGTCTTCCCGCCTGCTTTGCAGCGACTGGTCGACGCGGTCTTCAACTGAGGTGGGCGAAGAGGGGATCGAACCCCCGACATCTTCCTTGTAAGGGAAGCGCTCTACCGCTGAGCTATTCGCCCGGATCAAACGACCGGAGGAGTCTACCTGAGATCTGTGCCCAGACTTGCCAGGGCCTCGGCGTAGTCGTCGGGGTTCCGGGCGGTCGGGATCGGGTTCACGACGGACCAGCGCACGATCCCGGTGCGGTCGATCACGAAGGTGCCGCGGAGGGCGCAGCCGCGGTCCGCGTCGAAGACGCCGTACGACGAGGCGATGGCGCCGTGCGGCCAGAAATCGGTCAGCAGGCCGAAGTTCAGCTCCCGCGCGTCGGCGTAGGCGCGGAGGGTGAACATCGGGTCGCAGGAGATCGCCAGGAACTCGGCGGCGGCCAGCAGCGCCGGGCGGTCCCGCAGCTCGGTCAGTTCGCTGGTGCAGACCTGGCTGAAGGCGTACGGATAGAAGACCAGTACGACGTCCCGCCGGCCGGCGAAGTCGCTCAGCCGGACCGGTTCGCCGTACTGGTTCTGGGTCTCGAAGTCGGGGGCCCGGCTGCCGACAGCCGGGAGGCTCACCCCCGGCGGCCGGACTTGGGAACCACCAACTTGGTGGCCGACCAGTCGTCGGTCACGCTCAGGGTGCTGGTCGTCGCCAGGCCCGCGACCGGCGCGGCCTCGGTGATGTCACTGGTCTCGACGTAGCCGTCGCGGCCGACCTTCGGGGTCAGCAGCCACACCACGCCACCGGCCTTGAGGTCGGTCAGGATGTCGAAGAACGCGTCGACCAGGTCGCCGTCGTCCTCACGGAACCAGAGCAGGACGACGTCGACGACTTCGTCGGTGTCCTCGTCGACGAAGGCTTCGCCGGTGACTTCCCGGATCGCATCGCGGAACTCGTCGTCGCAGTCATCGTCGTACCCGATCTCCTGGACGACCCAGCCGGCCTCCAGGCCGAGCCGGGAGGCCATGTTCGGCACTCCGCTCTTGCCGTCCGCGTGGTCCGCGGTCGCGCTCACGTGTCCTCCTCCGTGGTCCCCGCTTACCCGGGGGTAGGTGTCAGTAGCCTGCTGCTCAGCGATAGTCCATCGTGTCGTACCGCGTCGCGCAAGTATGCACCAGGGGTCCGTGACGTGTCCGGTATGCGCGTGGCGGGTACGAGGCGTGTCCGCTCAGATCTGGTCCGGGCAGCCGGAATCGGGCCGGAAGGGAAGGCGAAGTAGAACGCATACCGAACAGGTGACAGGATTGCGGTGAAGACAACCAGAGAGAACGGCAGGACAACGTGGCTTCCGGACACGAACCACCAGCCATCATCACCGAGGGGATGCCCACCCAGCTCCCCGACATCGACCCCGACGAGACACGGGAGTGGGTCGAATCGCTCGACGCGGTCCTGGACGAACGGGGCAAGGCGCGAGCGCGCTACCTGATGCTCAAGCTGATCGAGCGCGCCCGGGAGCGACAGGTCGGGGTGCCCGCGCTGCGGAGCACCGACTACATCAACTCGATCCCGCCCGAGCGTGAGCCCTGGTTCCCCGGTGACGAGCACATCGAGCGGCGGATCCGGGCCTTCATCCGGTGGAACGCCGCGGTGATGGTGAGCAAGGCCAACCGCAAGGGCCTGGAGGTCGGCGGTCACATCGCCACCTACCAGTCGGCCGCCAGCCTGTACGAGGTCGGCTTCAACCACTTCTTCCGCGGGAAGGACCACCCCGGCGGCGGCGACCAGATCTTCATCCAGGGTCACGCCTCCCCCGGGATGTACGCACGCGCCTTCCTCGAGGGCCGGCTGACGACGGACGACCTGGACGGCTTCCGCCAGGAGGTCTCGCGCGGCCCGCACAAGGGCCTGTCGTCGTACCCGCACCCGCGGCTGATGCCGGACTTCTGGGAGTTCCCGACCGTCTCGATGGGTCTGGCCGCGCTGAACTCGATCTACCAGGCGCGCTTCAACCGGTACCTGCACCACCGCGGTATCAAGGACACCAGCCAGCAGCACGTCTGGGCGTTCCTCGGTGACGGCGAGATGGGTGAGCCGGAGTCGCTCGGCGCGATCGGCCTGGCCGCGCGCGAGGAGCTGGACAACCTCACCTTCGTGATCAACTGCAACCTGCAGCAGCTGGACGGACCGGTCCGCGGCAACGGCAAGGTCATCCAGGAGCTGGAGGCGTTCTTCCGCGGCGCCGGCTGGAACGTGATCAAGGTGATCTGGGGCCGCGAGTGGGACAACCTGCTGGCCCAGGACCACGACGGCGCGCTGGTGAACAAGATGAACACCACGCCGGACGGTCAGTTCCAGACCTTCTCGGTCGAGTCCGGTGAGTACATCCGGAACAACTTCTTCGGCGGCGACCAGCGGCTGCAGCAGATGGTCAGCAACCTGTCCGACGAGGACCTGCGCAAGCTGCCCCGCGGCGGTCACGACTACCGCAAGGTGTACGCCGCGTTCAAGAGCGCGACCGAGCACGTCGGGCAGCCGACCGTGATCCTGGCCCAGACGATCAAGGGCTGGACGATCGAGGCGCTGGAGGGCCGGAACGCGACCCACCAGATGAAGAAGCTGACCTCGGACGACCTGAAGGCGTTCCGGGATCGGCTGTACCTGCCGATCGACGACTCCGCGCTCGAGGACGCCTACAACCCGCCGTACTTCCACCCCGGCACCGACTCGCCGGAGTACCAGTACATGATGGAGCGGCGCACGCAGCTCGGCGGTTCGCTGCCGCAGCGGCGGGTGGCGCCGAAGACCTCGCTCAAGCTGCCTGGTGACGACGTCTACAAGCCGCTGGCCAAGGGCAACAACTCCCCGGTCGCGACCACGATGGCGCTGGTCCGGCTGTTCCGCGACCTGATGAAGGACCCGGAGATCGGCGACCGGATCGTCCCGATCGCCCCGGACGAGTACCGCACGTTCGGTATGGACTCGATGTTCCCGACGGCCAAGATCTACAACCCGCACGGGCAGAACTACGAGGCCGTCGACCGCGCACTGCTGCTGTCGTGGAAGGAGTCCCAGCAGGGTCAGCTGCTGCACGAGGGCATCAGCGAGGCCGGCGCGATGGGTTCGATGATCGCGGCCGGTACGGCGTACGCGACGCACGGCGAGCCGATGATCCCGTTCTACATCTTCTACTCGATGTTCGGGTTCCAGCGGACCGGTGACTCGCTCTGGGCGTTCGGCGACCAGCTCGGCCGGGGCTTCCTGGTCGGTGCGACGGCCGGCCGTACGACGCTGACCGGTGAAGGACTGCAGCACGCGGACGGTCACTCGCCGCTGCTCGCCTCCACCAACCCGGCGGCGGTGCACTACGACCCGGGCTTCGCCTACGAGGTCGCGTACATCGTGAAGGACGGTCTGCGCCGGATGTACGGCTACGGCCTGGACAAGGACAAGCCGTTCGGCGAGGACGTCTTCTACTACCTCACGGTGTACAACGAGCCGGTGGCGCAGCCCGCCGAGCCGGAGAACCTCGACGTCGCGGGGCTGCTCAAGGGCATGTACCGCTTCGACGAGTACCAGACCGCCGAGGGTGACGACGTACCGCGGGTGCAGCTGCTCGGGTCCGGTGTCGCGCTGCCGTGGGTGCGGAAGGCCCAGCAGATCCTCGCCGAGGAGTACTCGGTGGCCGCGGACATCTGGTCCGTGACCTCGTGGAACGAACTGCGCCGCGACGCCGTCGCCGCCGAGCAGCACAACCTGCTGCACCCGGAGGAGCCGGAGCAGGTGCCGTTCGTGACTGAGCAGCTGAAGGACACGAAGGGCCCGGTCGTTGCCGTCAGCGACTTCATGCGCGCGGTGCAGGACCAGATCTCCCGCTGGGTGCCGAACGACTACACGTCGCTCGGGACCGACGGCTGGGGTCTGGCCGACACCCGGGCCGCGGCGCGGCGGCACTTCCAGGTGGACGCCGAGTCGATCGTCGTCGCCACGCTGGAGATCCTGGCCAAGCGCGGCGACGTGAAGCCGGAGGTCGCCGCCGAGGCGGCCCGCAAGTACCGCATCGACGACCCGACCGCGGTCGCCGGCGTGAAGCAGGAGGGCGCCGGAGCCTGATCCGGTCCCCACGGGCCGCTCACCCCACCGGGGTGGGCGGCCCGTTGCTTTGATCCCGGTTTGCTACGGTCGGCGCTGAGTGCTGTCGACGACGGGGAGTAGTCGAGCGTGTCGGAACTGCAACAGGCTGAGAAGACCTTCTTCGGGCATCCGCGTGGGTTGATGACGCTGTTCACGACCGAGTTGTGGGAGCGGTTCAGCTACTACGGGATGCGCGCGATCCTGTTGCTGTACCTGACCGACCAGGCGCACGGGCTCGGGCTGGGTGAGTCGCTCGGGCAGGCCGTGGTGTCGATCTACGGCGCCTCGGTGTACCTGCTCTCCGTGCTCGGCGGCTGGTTCGCGGACCGCGTGTTCGGCGCCCGTCGCACCGTCCTGTACGGCGGGAGCGTGATCGTCGCCGGCCACCTGTGTCTCGCGCTGCCGTCGAACGGTCCGGCGTACGCCGGGATCGCGCTGGTTGCCCTCGGCACCGGGCTGCTGAAGCCGAACGTGTCGACGATGGTCGGCACGCTCTACGAGCCGGGTGACACGCGGCGGGACTCGGCGTTCTCGATCTTCTACATGGGGATCAACATCGGGTCGTTCTCGGCGCCGTTCGTGGTCGGGTTCCTGCGCCGCGAGTTCGGGTTCCACGTCGCGTTCGCGGCAGCCGCGGTCGGTATGACGCTGGCACTGGTGGCGTACCTGCTGGGCCGGCGGACCCTGCACGGCCGCGGCGACACCCCGCCGAACCCACTGACCGCCGCCGACCGGCCGACGATGATCAAGGTCTCGGCCGCGGTCTTCGCGCTGCTCGCGGTGGTGTTCGCCTGGTCGGCCTGGCGATCCGGCGGCGTCGGCCCGCGGCCGGTCGTGGACGCGATCTCGTACGTGTGCTTCCTGGCGCCGATCGCGTACTTCGTGATGCTGCTGCGGAGCCCGCTGGTCACGCCGGCCGAACGGCAGCGGGTCCGGGCGTACATCCCGTTGTTCGTCGCGGCGATGCTGTTCTTCATGCTGTTCGAGCAGGCCGCGACCACGCTGACGACGTTCGCGGCGAGCCGGACGCAGCTGGACCTGTTCGGGATCGAGATCTCGCCGGAGTTCTTCCAGTCCGTCAACCCGTTCTCGATCGTCGTGCTGGCGCCGGTGTTCGCGGTGATCTGGATCCGGCTCGGCGACCGCGGGCCGTCGATCGGGCAGAAGTTCGCGACCGGTCTGCTGCTGGCCGGTATCTCGTTCGCGGTGATGGCGCTCGCCTCGTCGGTTGCCGGGGACAACCTCGCGTCACCGCTCTGGCTGGTCGGCGTGTACGTGATCCAGACGCTCGGCGAGCTGTTCCTCTCCCCCGTCGGCCTGGCCGCGACGACGGTCCTGGCGCCGCGGGCGTTCCTGAGCCAGATGATGGCGCTGTGGTTCCTCGCTCCGGCCGCGGGTCAGGCGATCACCGCCCAGCTCGTGCAGGCGACCGAGGACGCGTCCGACACGGCGTACTTCGGCGGCCTCGCGGTCGTGACGATCGTGGTCGCGTTCGCCGTCTTCGCGCTGGCGCCGTGGATCCGGCGGCATACCGACGTACGAGAAACGTCGTAGCCGCAGGCTTGGCGAGTTGCGCATTCCGTCCGACGCGGGCGGCGGGCCGGGAGACCTAGCGTCAGTGACATGACTGGCGCAAGCGTTGCTCTTCTCGCGGGGACGATGTCCACCATCCTCTTCGCGTCGAGCGCCCTGCCGATGGTGGTCCGGGCGATCCGGACCCGCGACCTCGCGTCGTACAGCCCGGCCAACCTGGTCCTGGCCAACGTCGGCAACGCCGTCCACTGCATCTACGTGGTGCACCTGCCGCCGGGACCGATCTGGATCCTGCACGGCTTCTACGTCGTGACGTCCGCGCTGATGTTGCTGTGGTGGCTGCGCTTCCACGCTTCCCGGCGCCAGATCGGACGCCCTGTCAGGGAGGTTGTTACATGAACACCATCATCATCGGCGCCGGCCAGGCCGGGCTCGCCACCGGACAGCAGCTGCAACGGCTCGGGGAGCCGTTCACGATCCTCGACAGCAACGCCCGGGTCGGCGACCAGTGGCGGTCGCACTGGGACAGCCTGCGGCTGTACTCGCCGGCGAAGTACGACGGGCTGCCCGGCCTCCCGTTCCCGGGCGATCCGTGGCACTACCCCGGCAAGGACGAGGTCGCCGACTACCTCGCGTCGTACGCCGCTCACTTCGCGCTGCCGATCCGGCCCAACGCCCGGGTCGACCGGCTCGAACGCCGCGACGACCGGTGGATCGTCACCGTCGGGCGCGAGGAGCTGACGGCCGACAACGTCGTCGTCGCGACCGGGACGTTCGGGCGTACGCCGTACCTCCCGGACTACGCGGTCGACCTGGACCCGGCGATCCGGCAGCTGCACTCGTCGGAGTACCAGCGGCCGACGCAGCTCAAGGACGGGCCGGTGCTGGTCGTCGGCGGCTCGCATTCCGGTACGGACGTCGCGTACGAGGTCGCGGAGACGCACCCGACCGTGCTGTGCGGCCGTGATCCCGGGCAGATGCCGTTCAAGCCGGGACGGCCGGGGCAGAAGGTGTTCTGGCCGATCTTCCTGTTCGTCGGGCGCCACGTCCTCACCCGCCGCTCGCCGCTCGGCAAAGTCGCGATGAAGGACCTGCGGTACCACGGCGGCCCGATGATCCGGGTCAAGCGGGCCGATCTGCTGGCTCGCGGGGTCGAGCGGGTACCCGACCGGGTCGTCGGCGTCCAGGACGGCCGGCCGCTGCTGGCGGACGGCCGGGTGCTGGACGTGGCGAACGTGGTGTGGGCGACCGGGTTCCGGCAGGTGTTCGACTGGATCAAGGTCCCGGTGGCGGGCGCCGACGGCTGGCCGCGCGAGTACCGCGGGGTCGCCGCGGACGCGCCCGGGCTGTTCTTCTGCGGACTGTGCTTCCAGTACGCCTTCAGTTCGATGGTCCTCCCCGGCGTCGGCCGGGACGCGGCGTACGTCGCCCGCAAGATCGCGGCACGCGCCGGTGCGGGCCGGAGTCTTGCCGCCGCCTGACCCGGCAGCGCATGCTGCCAGGTGGGGGTTTACATGGGGATTGTCGACGATCTGCAGCGGGCCCGGTCGGCGTTCGAGCGGCGGGACTGGGCGGTCGCGTACGAGCGGCTCGCCGCGGTCGACCGGGAGCAGAACGCGACCGGTCTGGGGCCGGACGAGCTGGGCACCCTGGCCACCGCTGCCTACCTGCTCGGCGACAGCGACGCCTGCATCCGGGCGCTGCAGCGCGGTTACCGTCAGCAGACCGAGGCCAATGACGTGCTCGGCGCGATCCGGTTCGCGTTCTGGCTGGCCCGGATCCTGAACGAGCGCGGTGAGGGGGCCGTCGGCAACGGCTGGGCGGCGCGCGCCGAGCGGTTGATGGTCGACCAGCCGGAGGACGTCGTGGAACGCGGCTACCTGCGGATCCACGACTTCTTCCGGTGCCTGGACGAGGCGGACTTCCAGGGCGCGCTGGCCGTCGGGGAGGACATCGTCGCGATCGCCCGGCGGCACGGCGACTCGGACCTGCTGGCTCAGGGCCTGGTGTGCAAGGGCCGTCTCCTGCTGTACTCCGGCCGCGTGCCGGAAGGGCTCGCGCTGATGGACGAAGCGATGGTCGGCGTCGCCGCCGGTGAGGTGTCACCGATCTTCGCGGGCAGTGTGTACTGCGCGATGATCGAAGGCTGCCAGGAAGTCCTCGACTTCGGGCGGGCGTCCGCGTGGACGGCGGCGTTGACGCGCTGGTGCGACAGTCAGCCGGACCTGGTGCCGTTCACCGGCCAGTGCGCCGTCCACCGCGGCCAGATCCTGCGGCTGCATGCGGCGTACCCGGAGGCGCTGGCGGAGTTCGAGGACGCGTGCCGGCGGTACGAGGCGTCCGGGTCGGAGGTCGCGGCAGGTCTCGCGCTGGGCGAGCGCGGCGACGTACTGCGGATTCGGGGCGACTTCAGCGGGGCGGATGCGTCGTACGACGCGGCGGCCGGGTACGGGTACGAGGCGCAGCCCGGGCGGGCCTTGCTGATGGTCGCGCGCGGGCGTGTCCCGGGGGCGCTTGCCGCCGTACGCCGGTTGCTCGCGGAGACGGGTGATCCGGTGCATCGTTCGCGGTTGCTGGCGGGTGCGGTCGAGGTGCTGCTCGCCGGTGACGCGCTCGCCGAGGCGGACGCAGCGGCCGGTGAATTGTTGACAATCGCCACCGGCTTCGGGTGCGAGGGATTGCGGGCGTCAGCGGCGTACTGCTCGGCCCTGGTGGCGTTGGCGGACGACGATCCGGACCGGGCGCTGCCGCACGCCCGCACGGCGGCGCGGTTGTGGAGTGAGCTGCGGGCGCCGTACGAGCTGGCGCGCGCGAAGGTGCTGGTCGGTCGGGCGGTCCGGTTGCTCGGCGACGACGATTCCGCGACCGCCGAGCTGACCGCGGCGTGCCGCAGCTTCGCCGGGCTCGGCGCGGAACCGGCCCGGCAGGGCGTCGAACGGCTGATCGGCCGCAGCACCGCGGGCGGGCTGACCGGGCGCGAGCTCGACGTCCTGCGCTTGGTTGCGGTGGGCAACAGCAACGCCGAGATCGCGGAGCGGCTGGTGCTGAGCGACAAGACCGTCGCCCGGCACCTCACCAACATCTTCGCGAAGCTCGACGTACCGTCCCGGACCGCGGCCGCGGCGTACGCCCGCGATCACGACCTGCTCTAGGGCCTACGCCACCCAGGTCGACAAGGCCTCGTCCAGTCCCGTCGCGGTGCCGTCCGAGGCAGCCCAGGCGACGTACCCGTCCGGCCGGATCAGTACGCCGGTGAGGTCGCCGTCGTACTTCGTGGTGAGCACGCGCACCCGCCCGGACGCGACCTCGCGCAACGGCTCCGAACCGGCCAGGTCGAGCAGCAACGGCTTGCCGTCGAGCAGGTGCTCCCCCAGTCGCGTACCGTCCGCGAACGTGAGGTCCGGCGCGCCCGAGCCGACCAGCGCGTGCGAGCCCTCGATCGGGTAGCGATGCAGGACACCGGACAACTTCTTCGCGAGGTACGTCGTACCGCCCGCCGTCTCGAGCAGGTCCTTGACCACGTTGCGCAACGCGGACGTCCGGAAATCCGTGCGCATCAAGGCGATCTGGGCGCGCGTCCAGTCCAGCACCCACTCGCCGACCGGGTGCCGTTCGGTCGTGTAGGTATCGAGGAGACCTGCGGGCGCAGTGCCCTGGATCGTCGCGGCCAGCTTCCAGCCGAGGTTGACCGCGTCACCGATCCCGAGGTTCAGACCCTGACCGCCGAAGGGCGAGTGCACGTGGGCCGCATCCCCGGCGAGCAGCACACGCCCCTTGCGGTACGACGTTGCCTGGCGCGCGTTGTCCGTGAACCTGGTCGCCGAGAGCACGCGGGTGACCGTGACGTCGACGCCGGTCACGCGCCGCAGACTGCCCTGGATCTCGTCGGCGGTGATCGGAGCCTCACGATCCTCGGGCGGTCCGTCGAACTCGACGGTCAGCACGCGCCCCGGGACCGGTCCGTGCGCGTAGAGGCCCGCCGACGTGTAGTTCCAGCCGCGAAGCAGTCCTTCGGCGCCCTCGAGCTCCACGATCGCCTGCCGACCGGTGATCGCCGGCTCGGTTCCTGGGAAGTCGAACCCGGCCAGCTTGCGGACCAGACTGCGACCGCCGTCGGCGCCGACCAACCAGCCCGCACGCACCGCGCCGTCGCTCAACTGGACGGTCACGCCCTCCTCATCGGCATCGAAGCCAGTGACCGAGGTCCCCCGCCGGATCTCGACGCCGAGCTCGGCCGCCCGCGCGCCCAGCACGGACTCGATCGCCTGCTGCCCGACCGCGACGACCGACACCGCGGGACCGGCGTCGCGGAAGTCCGGATCCGCGAAGTCCACACCGGCGGAGCTGACCATGATCCCGGCGAAGTGCCCGGCCGGCGGCGGACCGCTCGGCGCCTTCCCGCCGCGGAACGCCTTCATCTGCTCGTACGCCAGCCGCTGGTGCTCCTGCAGCGCGGGCAGCATCCCGCGCCGGTACAGGGCCTCGGCGGTCGGCACGTTGATCGACCCGGCCTTGATCGTCGGGTCGATCTCGCGCAGCCGCTCGACGACGAGTACGTCGACTCCGGCCAGCGCGAGCTCGCAGGCCAGCATCAGTCCGACCGGCCCGCCGCCGGCGATCACCACGTCCTTGTTGTCCATGGCCAGAATATTAGACCGGGTATAAAATTTGGTCCAGTACAATTCCGCCATGGCCGAGCAAGGACTGCGGGAACGCAAGAAGCAGGCGACCCGGCGGATGATCGCGGATGTGGCCACCGGCCTGTTCGTGACCCGCGGGTTCGACGCGGTGACGGTCGCCGAGATCGCCGCGGCCGCTGGGGTGTCCAAGATGACGGTCTTCAACTACTTCCCGCGCAAGGAGGACCTGTACCTGGACCGGCACCTCGACCGGCTCCAGGAACTCGAGTCTGTCGTTCGCGACCGTCCCGCCGGCGAGCCGGTGGCCACCGCGATGCGCCGCTACCATCACGAACTGCTCGCCGCCGGGCACCCACTGTCCGGCGCGATCGCGGGGGTGCACGGGTTCTGGACTGTGCTGCAGTCGAGCCCCGCGCTGATGGCGCGCATGGTCGAGCAGGAACACGAGATCGCCGACATGCTGGCCGGTGTACTGGCCGAAGAGACCGACGACGAGTTCTCGGCACGCCTGGTCGCGAACCTGCTGACCGCGACCATCACCACGATCTTCCGCACCCCAATCGGCCGGATCGTGGCCGGCGACGACGTCGAGCAGGTCCGCCGCGATCAGGTGGCCGTCATCGACCGCGCGTTCGACGCACTGGAACAAGGAATCGGTCCTCGGAGGGAGCAGCTTCACTCCGACGGGTGAGGTGCCGCCGAGGGCCAGGCCGGATGCTCGGAACGTGAGCACAACAGAGCGTCCCGTCCCCCGCTGGGCCTACGTCCTCGCCCACACGATTCCGTTCCTGACCCTGCCGTCCGGTCTCTGGCGGCTCGGCCTGGTGTTCGGTTCGTCGATGGGCATGCTCGACGACAACGGCAACCACATCTACCTCACCGGTCTCGGCGGCAAGGTGTACGTCGTCTCGCTGTCGATCTTCTCCGAGCTGGTCGCCCTGACCGCACTGGGCCTGGTCAGCCGCTGGGGCGAGATCGCGCCGCGCTGGATCCCGTTCATCGGCGGCCGGCGGGTGCATCCGTACGCCGCGATCGTGCCCGCCGTGCTGGGATCGCTGTCTCTGATGGCGATCTGGACGTACGGGTTCCGCGACGTCTTCACCAACGACTTCATCCCGTTCTCCAGCACGCCGTGGGCAGCGCTGATGATCACCTGCTACGCGCCGCTGCAACTGTGGGGCCCCGCGCTGCTGGTCCTCACCTGGGCGTACTACCGGCGCCGGGTCAGCGTGCCCGCGGTCGCGGTCTGAGCGTCGTCCCGGGCAGCGGCGGCGCCGGCAACGGGTCGCCGTCGTACCCCGGCACCATCGGGAACCGGTCGTTGCCCGCAGCATCGATCGCGGCCTGCCAGGCGTCCCGCGCGGCGACGATCTCCTCGTGCGAGCGGCCGATGAAGTTCCACCACATCACCAGCTCCTCCTCGAACGGCTCGCCGCCGAGCAGCAGGAACCGCACACCGTCGTCCGAGGCAGCGAGCTCGATCGTGTCCCGGCCGGCGCCGAGGTAGGTCATCTCGCCGAACCCCGGGTGCAGGTCCCCGACCGTCAGCGATCCGTCGACCACGAGCACGGCGTACTCGTTGGACGGGGTCAGCGGGAGGTCAAGCGATTGCCCCGGCCCGATCGTGATGTCGGCGCCGACGAGCGGGGTGTACGCCGGGGCGGGTGAGGTGACCCCGGCGACGGTCCCGATCATCACGGTCACCTGCGCGCCGTCGAGTTCGAGCCGCGGCAGGTCGGCGTACGCGTTGAAGGCGGGCGGGGTCGTCGTACGGACGTCGTTCGGCAGAGCGACCCACAACTGGGCGCCGTGCAGCCTCGGCGGGGCGTCCGGTGTGGAGACCTCGGAGTGCGCGATGCCGTTGCCGGCGGTCATGATGTTCAGCTCGCCCGGGCGGACGAACGCGTGCGACCCGACGCTGTCGCGGTGCTCGATCTCGCCCTCGAACAGCCAGCTCACCGTCTGCAGGCTCGTGTGCGGGTGCGGCGGAACCTGCATGCCGCGCTCCCCCGGTACGTCGTACGAGTCGACGCGCTGTGTCAGGTCGTCCGGTCCGTAGTGGTCCACGAAGCACCAGGCGCCGACCATCCGGCGATTCTTGTTCGGCAGCAACCGCCGCACGGTGGTCGATCGCCCCAGCACGACCTCCCGCCCTTCAAGCATCTCCAGCGCAGGCCCCTCACAGTCCCCGGTCCCGACAACCTCGTCCGGGTCCCTCTCGAGATCACTCATGACGCCGTCCATTCCGCGAGTTGGTGCTGGTCCCAGGTGTTGATGACGCGGTCCGCCGGCACACCGCAGTCCTCGGCGCGTTCGCAGCCGTACACCTGCCAGTCGAGCTGGCCGGGCGCGTGCGCGTCGGTGTCGATCGAGAACACGCAGTCCATCTCGACCGCCATCGACAGCAGCCGCTTGGGCGGGTCGAGCCGTTCAGGACGGGAGTTGATCTCGACCGCGGTACCGAACTGACGGCACGCCTCGAACACCACCTCGGCGTCGAACTCGGACTCGGGACGGGTCCCGCGCCCGCCGGTGATCAGCCGGCCGGTGCAGTGCCCCAGGACGTCCACGTGCGGGTTGGCGATCGCGCGGACCATCCGCTCCGTCATCGGCTCGGACGCCATCCGCAGCTTCGAGTGCACGCTCGCCACCACGACGTCCAGCCGCGCGAGGATCTCGGAGTCGCAGTCGAGGGAGCCGTCCTCGTTGATGTCGACCTCGATACCGTTCAGGATCGTGAAGCCGTCCAGCTCGTCCTGGAGCTTCTTGTTGAGCTCGGCAACGACCTCGAGCTGCTGCAGGCGGCGTTCGCGGGACAGGCCGTTGGCGACGGTCAGCCGCGGCGAGTGGTCGGTGAGCGCCATGTACGAGTGGCCCAGGCGGTGCGCCGTACGCGCCATCTCCTCGATCGGGCTGCCGCCGTCGGACCACTCCGAGTGCAGATGCAGGTCCGCCTTCAGCTCGGCGCGCAGGCCCTGGCCCGCACCGGTCAGCTCGCCCGCGGCGCCCTCCAGCTTGACCAGGTACGCCGGGGTCTCGCCGTCCATCGCCTCGACGATCACGGCCTCGGTCTTCGGCCCGATCCCCGGCAGCTCGGTCAGCGTCCCGGCGCGGCGCCGCGCCCGTACCTCGGCGGCCGGCAACGCGGCGATCGTGTCGGCCGCCCGCCGGTACGCCTTCACCCGGTGCGTCGGCTGCCGGTCACGCTCCAGGTAGTACCCGATCGCCCGAAGCGCCGCCACCGCGTCCGCCACACCCGCGTTGTCCGTCATCCCCCCATCTTCCGCCATTTGCCGCGGTTGGCGGGGGCTAGGGTCGGGGTGTGGTGACGAAGGCGCATCTGGCGCGGGCGGAGCGGTTGCAGGGGGCGACCGGGGCGCTCGCCACTGCCGCGATGGCGGCGATGGAGGCGAAGCTGCCGTGGTTCGCGACACTGTCGGCGCAGGACCGGTCGTGGATCGGGCTCGTCGCGCAGTCCGGGATCTCGGCGTTCGTCGAGTGGTTCCGCGACCCCGAGGCGCACTCGTCGATGCCGACCCGGATCTTCGGCTCCGCGCCGCGCGAGTTCACCCGGGTGATCTCGCTGCACCAGACCGTCGACCTGGTCCGGACCACGATCGAGACCATCGAGACCACCATCGGCACCCTGTTGCCGCCGGCCGACGTACCGATCGTCCACGAGGCCATCCAGCGGTACGCCCGCGAGGTCGCGTTCGCCGCCGCCACCGTCTACGCGCAGGCCGCCGAGATGCGCGGTGCCTGGGACGCCCGCCTGGAAGCCCTCCTCGTCGACTCGGTGATCCGCGGCGAGGCCGACGAGTCGGTCCGCTCCCGCGCCTCCGCCCTCGGCTGGACCGGAGTCGCCGGTACGACGGGAGCGGCCGAAGTCGCCGTGGTGGTCGGCCGGGCCCCGGCCGCGGAACCGGCCGAAGCACGCAACGCAGGCTCGAACGTCGCGGATCTGGTCCGGCACGCGGCCCGCGAGGCGGGTGCTGACGCTCTGTGTGCGGTCCAGGGCGACCGCCTCGTCGTAGTACTCGGCGGTACGAGCAAACCTGTCGAGATCGTACAAAAACTCGCGCCCTGGTTTGGACCCGGTCCGATCGTGGTGGGACCGGTCGTGAAGGACCTGATGTCGGCCGTGACCTCGGCCCGCGCGGCCGTCGCCGGACTCCGCGCCGCGGTGGCCTGGCCAGGCGCCCCACGACCCGTGCCGGCCGACGAACTGCTCCCGGAACGGTCACTCTCCGGAGACGGCCACGCGCGCCGGCAGCTCGCCAACGAGGTCTACGGCCCGCTCACCGTAGGCGATGGCGTGCTCCTCGACACGGTCTCGGCGTACCTGGACTCGGGCGGATCGATCGAGGCGACGGCCCGGGCGATGTTCATCCACGCCAACACCGTCCGGTACCGGCTGAAGCGTGTGGCGGACATCACCGGGTACAACCCGCTCGATCCCCGCGACAGTTTCACGTTGCGTGTCGCACTGACCTTGGGCCGCCTGCTCAATCCCGAGCCCGGAAGCACCGTTTTGTAGGATCTCCACAAACCGGTCCCGGAGAATTCGTGCTCGCCTTTCCGCTCACGACCGGCAGCTGTGAGGGAGAGTGGTCACGTGCTCGTCATCGTCGCGCCCGGTCAGGGTGCCCAGACCCCAGGATTCCTCGAGCCGTGGCTGGCGGATCCCGTGTTCGAGAGCCGGCTGAACTGGCTCTCCGCGGTCGCCGGTCTCGACCTCGCCCACTACGGCACCGAAGCCGACGCGGACACGATCCGGGACACCGCGATCGCGCAGCCGCTGCTGGTCGCCTCCAGCATGCTGGCCGCGCTGGCGGTCTTCCCGCACCCGGCCGACGCCTTCGCGAAGGTCGGCGCGGTCGCCGGTCACAGCGTCGGTGAGCTCGCCGCCGCGGCCGGTACCGGTGTGCTGTCCGCCGAGCAGGCGATGGTCCTGGTCCGCGAGCGCGGCAAGGCGATGGCCGCCGCGGCCGCGCTGACGCCGACCTCGATGACCGCGGTGCTGGGCGGCGACCGCGACGAGATCCTCGCCAAGCTCGCCGAGCACGGCCTGACCCCCGCCAACGACAACGGCCCCGGCCAGATTGTTGCCGCAGGCACCGTCGAGGAGCTGGCCGCGCTGGCCGCCGATCCGCCCGCGAAGGCCCGGCTGATCCCGCTGTCGGTGGCCGGTGCGTTCCACACCCGGCACATGGAGCCGGCCGTCCAGACGCTGGCGAAGTACGCGACCGCGATCAGCACCCACGACCCGCGGACCCGCCTGATCTCGAACCGCGACGGCCACGTCGTCCACGACGGCCGCGACGTCCTGCAGCGGCTCGTGGACCAGGTGAACGCGCCGGTCCGCTGGGACCTGTGCATGCAGACGATGGCCGACCTCGAGGTGACCGGCATCCTGGAACTCCCGCCGGCGGGCACCCTGACCGGGATCGCCCGGCGCGCCCTCAAGGGCGTCGAGACGTTCGCCCTCAAGACCCCGGACCAGCTCGACGACGCCCGCGCGTTCGTCGAGAAGCACGGCAGCCCGTCCGAGATCGACGCCTCCCCCACCTGGCGCCTGCTGGTCGCCCCGATCAAGGGCACGTTCACCCGCAAGGTCGACGTACTGCGGGAGTCCGGCGCGACTGTCGAGGCCGGCGAGGTCGTCGCGAAGGTGGCGAGCCTGCGCGACGAGGTCGACGTGACCGCGCCGCACGGCGGCATCGTGGTCGAATGGCTCGTCGAGGAGGGCGACCCGGTCGCCCCCGGTCAGCCCCTCGTCCGCCTGCACCCCGCCGGGAGCAACGCATGATCACCGCGTCGACAGGTTCGCAGTACGCCGGAATTCTCGGGATCGGGTCGTACCGGCCGCGCCGCGCGGTGCCGAACGCCGAGATCCTTGAGCAGATCGACTCCAGCGACGAGTGGATCCAGACCCGCTCCGGGATCAAGGAGCGGCGCTGGGCGAGCGAGGACGAGACCGTCCTGATGATGTCGGTGAACGCCGCCAAGGAAGCGCTCGCCGACGCTGGCATCGACCCGTCCGAGATCGGCTGCGTGATCGTCGCGACCGTCACGCACCTGTACCAGACGCCGGCGATCGCGACCCGGATCGCGGTCGAGGTCGGCGCCCCGACGGCCGCCGCGTTCGACATCTCCGCAGCCTGTGCGGGCTTCTGCTACGGCATCGCGATGGCCAACGACCTGGTCCGCGGCGGCAGCGCGAAGTACGTACTGGCGATCGGGGTCGAGCGACTCAGCGACATCACCGACCGGACCGACCGCGGTACGGCGTTCATCTTCGCCGACGGCGCCGGCGCCGCGATCGTGGGACCGACCGACGAACCGGGCATCGGCCCGGTGGTGTGGGGCTCCGACGGCACGCAGCACCAGGTGATCAGCCAGAAGGAGTCCTGGCAGGAGGTGCACGGCAACCACAACTGGCCGCACCTGACGATGGACGGCAACCCGGTGTTCCGCTGGGCGTCGTTCGAGATGGCCAAGGCCGCGCAGCAGGCGCTGGACGTGGCCGGTGTGAAGGCGGAGCAGCTCGACCTGTTCGTCCCGCACCAGGCGAACATGCGGATCACCGACGCGATGCGCCGTACCCTCAAGCTGCCCGAGCACGTGAAGATCGCCCGCGACATCGAGCGCCAGGGCAACACGTCCGCGGCCTCCATCCCGCTCGCGATCACCGCGATGCGCGAGTCCGGCGAGGCCAAGAGCGGCGACCTCGCGCTCATCATCGGCTTCGGCGCGGGGCTCGTCTACGCGGCCCAAGTGATCCGGCTTCCGTAGTCCATAGTTGTCCGGGGCAGCTCAGGTGGCTGCACCGGCAGTAAGTCAGCAGAAATCCGAAAGGGAACCCAAGAGATGGCCAGCACCGAAGAGATCCGTTCCAGCCTCGCCGAGATCGTGAACGAGATCGCCGGCATCCCGGTCGAGGACGTCCAGCTGGACAAGTCCTTCACCGACGACCTCGACGTCGACTCGCTCTCCATGGTGGAGGTCGTGGTGGCCGCCGAGGAGAAGTTCGACGTGAAGATCCCCGACGACGAGGTCAAGAACCTGAAGACCGTCGGCGACGCGGTCGCGTTCATCGAGCGCGCCCAGAACGGCTGACGTCCGCCGTCACCGTGCTGGCCCGGGTGCTCATCGGGCCCTTCTTGGCACCGGTCCTGGCACCGGCGGTCCGATGAGCACCACGCAGCACACGCAGTACCCACCCCTCGCTCCCAACCGCAGAACGCTCATGTGAAGGATGAGGTAACCATGTCGAAGACCCGAGTCGTCATCACCGGACTCGGAGCCACGACTCCGCTCGGCGGCGATGTGACCAGCACCTGGGAAGGGTTGCTGGCCGGTCGCTCCGGCGCACGGCGGCTGACCGACGAGTGGGTGCAGAACCTGGCGGTCCAGATCGCCGCACCGGTCGCCGTCGAGCCGACCGAGGTCATCGAGCGCGTCAAGGCCCGCCGTCTCGACCGTACGGCGCAACTCGCCGTCGTCGCCGCCCGCGAGGCCTGGGCCGACTCCGGCCTGGAGGACTCCGGGCTCGACAAGGAACGGCTCGGGGTCGCGGTCGCGTCCGGGATCGGCGGCCTGCACACCACGCTGTCGAACTACGACGCCCTGCAGTCCAACCCGCGCCGGGTGTCGCCGCTGGCGATCCCGATGCTGATGCCGAACTCGTCGGCGGCGTACGTGTCGCTGGAGCTTGGCGCCAAGGCCGGCGTCCACACCCCGGTGTCGGCCTGCGCGTCCGGCAACGAGGCGATCTGGCTGGGCCTGGACCAGATCCGGCTCGGCCGCGCGGACGTAGTGGTCGCCGGTGGCGCCGAGGGCGCGATCATGGCGCTGCCGCTGGCCGCGTTCGGGATGATGCAGGCACTCAGCAAGCGCAACGACGACCCGGAGAAGGCCTCGCGTCCGTGGGACCTGGACCGCGACGGGTTCCTGCTCGGTGAGGGCGCCGGCATCCTGATCCTGGAGTCGTACGAGCACGCCAAAGCGCGCGGCGCGAAGATCTACGCCGAGCTCGCCGGCGCGGGCATCTCCGCCGACGGCCACGACATCGCGCAGCCCGACCCGACCGGTTCCGGTGCGCGGCGGGCGATGCAGCGGGCGCTGTCCGAGGGCGACCTGACCCCGGCCGACATCTTCCACATCAACGCGCACGCCACCTCGACGCCGCAGGGCGACATCGCCGAGTCGATCGCGATCCGGCAGGCGCTCGGCAAGGACGCCGACCACGCGGTCGCCACCGCGCCGAAGTCGATGATCGGTCACCTGCTCGGCGGCGCCGGCGCGGTCGAGTCGGTCGCCACCGTGCTCGCGCTGAAGAACCGGGTCTCGCCGCCGACCATCAACGTCGACAAGCTCGACGACCAGATCGAACTCGACGTCGCGACCGAGCAGCGCAAGCTGCCCGACGGCGACATCGCCGCCCTGAACAACTCCTTCGGCTTCGGCGGCCACAACGCCGCCATCGCCTTCAAGTCGGTCTAGCACGCCGTCCGCCGCCCGGCGGGACCCCCGCCGGGCGAGTTCCTTCACCCCCCGGAGGACCCCATGACCACGACCGCACCGGCGAAACCGGCCAAGCTCCCCCGGGAACTCGACCCGCGCAACCCCGTCACCCGGCTGACCAACTTGCTCGACCCGGGCAGCCTGGAGCTGCTCACGCCGGACAACCTGTCCGGGATGGTCGCTGCCCGCGGCACCGTCGAAGGTGCGCCGGTGGTCGCGTTCTGTTCCGATGCGACCGTGATGGGCGGCGCGATGGGCGACGAGGGCTGCGACGTCGTCGTACAGGCGTACGAGGTGGCGCGGGCGGAGCAGGTGCCGATCATCGGCCTGTGGCACTCCGGCGGCGCCCGGCTGGCCGAGGGCGTACTCAGCCTGCACGCCGTCGGCAAGATCTTCTACGCGATGACGCAGGCCTCCGGGAAGATCCCGCAGATCTCCGTCGTCCTCGGCCCGGCCGCCGGCGGAGCGGCGTACGGTCCGGCGCTGACCGACATCGTCATCCTCGGTCCGGAGGGCCGGATCTTCGTGACCGGCCCGGACGTGGTCCGCTCGGTCACCGGTGAGGACGTCGACATGCTCCGCCTCGGCGGCCCCGAGCCGCACGGGCGACGGTCCGGCGTCGTCCACATCACCACCGACACCGAGGCGGCCGCGCTCGAGCAGGCCCGCCGGCTGGCCGACCTGCTCGCCAACCAGGGCAGGATCTCGACCGCGATCCCGGACACCGACCTGTCCGGGTTCCTGCCCGAGTCGGCGAAACGCGCGTACGACGTCCATCCGCTGGTCGGAGGGGTGCTCGACGAGGATTCAGGCGTCGAGCTCCACCAGCGGTGGGCGCCGAACATCGTCACCACGCTCGGCCGGCTCGGCGGCCGCACGATCGGTGTGATCGCGAACAACCCGCTCCGGCTCGGTGGTTGCCTGGACGCCCTGTCCGCGGAGAAGGCGTCCCGGTTCGTGCGGATGTGCGACGCGTTCGGCGTACCGCTCGTCGTCCTGGTCGACGTGCCGGGGTATCTGCCCGGTGTCGGTCAGGAGTGGGACGGCGTCGTACGGCGTGGCGCCAAGCTGCTGCACGCGTTCGCGGAGGCCGTCGTACCGCGCGTGACGCTGGTGACCCGGAAGACGTACGGCGGGGCGTACATCGCGATGAACGCCCGCTCGCTGGGCGCGACCCGGGTGTTCGCCTGGCCGCGCGCCGAGGTCGCCGTGATGGGCGCGGTCGCGGCCATCCGGGTCCTGCACCGCCGCAAGCTCGCCGAGGTGGCGCCGGAGCTCCGGCCCCAGGTCGAGGCGGAGCTGGCCGCGGAGCACGAGAAGATTGCCGGCGGCATCGACCGGGCGATCGAGATCGGCGTCGTCGACGAGGTCGTCGAACCGGCCCGGACCCGCACCGCCCTCGCCACCGCCCTGGCCAAGGCCGAAGCCGACGGCCCGATCCGCGGGACCCACGGCAACATCCCGCTGTAGAACATCCTTGAAACGGCTTGAAGGGCACGGATCCGAAGATCCGTGCCCTTCACGTGGTGCGGCCGCTGTTGTTAACAACCACCGGGGGTGTCCCGACACCCGGTGGCCCAGCGGCCACGGCCCCTCCCACCCTTGTAGAACGTCTGATGCTCAGTCTCACCGAAAAGTTCGGCGAAGTCCCCGAGTTCACAGGTTTCTTCTGAAGTTCTCAGCAAGCCTTCAGACGACCTGGTGGAGCCAGCGCACGGGGGCGCCGTCGCCGGCGTAGCGGAAGGGCTCGAGTTCGTCGTCCCACGGGCGGCCGAGCAAACGCTCGACCTCCTCGGTCAGGTCGGCTTCACCGCTCGCCGCCTTCAGCATGGCCGCCTTCAGCCGCTCCTCGGGCACCATGATGTCGCCGTGGACGCCGGTTGTCGCGTGGAAGACGCCCAGCGCCGGAGTGAATGAGTACCGCTCGCCCTCGACCCCGTTGCTCGGCTCTTCGGTCACCTCGAACCGGAGCTTCTGCCATCCGCGCAGCGCGGATGCCAGCTTCGCCGCCGTGCCGGCCTCAGCCTGCCACGACAGCTCGGCCCGGTACTGGCCCTGGGCCGCCGGTTGCGGTGTCCAGTCAAGTTTCACGGGCACGCCAAGGATGCCGCCCGCGGCCCACTCGACATGCGGGCACAACGCTGACGGCACCGTGTGGACGTACAGAACGCCACGAGTCGTCGCCACCGGGACCTCCTGTGCTCGAGGGGCGCCTTCCCCAGCGTTCTCGAACAGTTCCGTCGATCCCGGCGGTACCAGTCTCTCAAGGCATCACAAACAGCCCCGCGAAACTCTGGTACATCTTGCACCACCACTCCCTCAAACACCAGCAACCTCGCCGTGTCAACTACATCACCGTCGTGTCGCGATCTCAGCTGGAGCCGCGACGGACCAGCCGGGTCGGGAGAATCAGCGGTGTCGGCGTCTCCCCGGAGATGAGTGCCAACAGCATTCGCGCCATCTCCCGGCCGAGGGACTGGATCGGCTGGGCCACGGTGGTCAGCGGCGGATCGATGTGCCGGGCCCCGGCGATGTCGTTGAACCCCACGATCGCCACCTCGCCGGGCACCGAGCGCCCGGCCTCCTTCAGCACCTGCAGCGCGCCGACGGCCATCTGGTCGGACGCGACGAACACCGCGTCCAGGTCCCCGTGCTGACGGAGCAGTTCGCGCATCGCGGCGGTCCCGCCGTCCTCCGAGAAGTCGCCGTGGGCAACGCGGCTCGCGTCGAGCCCGGCGACGGCCAGTGCCTCCTGGAAGCCCTTGTACCGCGCGCTGCCGGCGCCCTCGTCCATCCGGCCGGTGATCGTGGCGATCCGGGTCCGCCCGCTCGCGATCAGGTGTTCGGTCGCCAGTCGCGCGCCGCCGCGGTTGTCCGCGTCGACGTAGTACCGCGGTTCGAAACCGATCGGGCAGCCGCCGAACACCACCGGTACGTCGGACTTCTCGGCGAGCCGCGCCAGCGGGTCGTCGCCGTGCATCGACATCAGCATCACCCCGGCGGCCTGCCGGGTCCGGAGCAGCTGCTCGAGCCGGGTCTGTCCCCGCGACGACGTTGCCAGCAGCAACATCAGCTCCAGCTCGGTCTCCTCCAGCGCCGCCGAGATCCCGACCACCACCTCGGCGAAGAACGGGTCCGCGAACACCTGCGGGCTGTCACTGGAGATCGCGAGCACCACCGCACCGGCCTGCTGCGTCGCGAGCGCCCGCGCCGTCGCGTTGGGCACGTAGCCCAGGTCGGCGACTGCCCGCAGTACCGCGGCCCGTTTCGCCTTGCTGACGTGCGGGGCGTTGTTGATGACGCGCGACGCCGCCGACCGGGACACACCGGCACGCTCGGCGACCTCGTCGAGCGTCACCTGGCGTCTGGAAAGGTCGGCCACCCGCGTTCCTTACTCTTGGCGTAGGGCGAGCGTAGAACATCACGCCCGGGTCCGACGCCTAGGGGAAGCGCGTTGCGAGGGCGATGCAGGCGCCGGCGGCGGCGAGGGTGAAGAGCATCGCGATTCCGGCGTACCGGGCGGTGATCTCCTTGTCGACCTCGTCGTACCCGACCGAGGAGCCGATGTCCTTGTAGACGTCCTCGAGCTCACCGGCCGACTCCGCGGTGTAGGCCTTGCCGCCGCTGATCTCGGCGACCGACCGCAGCTCGGCGCGGTCCGGTGGGACCCGCTGCCGGATGCCGTCCATCTCGATGAAGCCGGAGTCGGTGCCGAAGCAGATCGTGTACACCGGCGTGCTCTTCGCCTTCGCCGCCTGCGCGCCCTCCTGGGCGGTCCGTCCGACGGTCCGCTTCCCGTCGGACAGCAGCACGATCCGCGCCGGGGCCGGCTCGGTCGGGTGCTCGGGGTCCGGCGGGACCTGGGTGAGGGCCTGCAGCGAGGTGAAGATGCCCTCACCGGTCGCGGTCGACTCGGCCAGTTCCAACCCGTCGATCGAGCGCAGCACGGTCGCTCGATCGGTGGTCGGCGGCACGATGATGGACGCCGTACCGGCGAAGTTCACCAGCGCCACGTTGAACTTGCTCGGCAGCTGGTTGACGAAGTTCTTCGCCGACTTCTTCGCCGCCTCGAGCCGGTTCGGGTCGATGTCGGTGGCCATCATCGACAGCGAGACGTCGACCGCGACCACGATGGTGGCCCGCTCCCGCGGCACCTTCACCTTGTCCTTCGGCTGCGCGAACGCCACGACGCAGGTCAGCGCGGCCAGCAGCGCCAGCCCGACGGCCAGGTGCCGCCGCCACTGCGGGCGGCGCGGCGCGACCCGGTCCAGCAGCGCGATGTTGGTGAAGCGCAGCGCGTACTGCGAGCGACGGTGCTGGAGAAAGATGTACCCCGCGAGGATCAGCGGGATGAGCAGCAGGAACCACAACCGCCCCGGAGACAAGAACTCCATCAGCGAGCCACTCCCTTCGGCGGTTGGTGCAGGCGGGACGCGACGTGCCGGTAGGCGAGCACGAACCGCACGGTGTCGGCGACCCAGTCGCGGTCGGTCCGCAGCACCAGGTGCCCCGCACCTACCCTACGCAGGGCAGCTCGCGTTCGTTCCCGCTGCGCGAGCGCGGCCGTCCCGAACGCCTCCCGGACCTTGCGGCGCCGGGTGTCGATCTCGCGGACCTCGCCGGTCTCCGGGTCACCGATCGTGACGACGCCGATGTTCGGCAGCTCCAGCTCGCGGGGGTCGACGATCTCCACCGCCAGCACCTGGTGCTGCGCGGTCAGCTTGCGCATCGCGCGCTCCCAGGACGGCTCGATCTGGCTGGCCACCTCGCCGTCCTGCGGGGTGAGGAAGTCGGAGACGATCACGCGCAGTCCACGCTTACGCTGCGTCCGCGCCATCGACTCGATCGCCGCGGCCAGATCGCTGCGGTGCGCCTCCTCGTCGCCGTTGAACTGCTCGGCGAGCAACGCCCGCAGCAGCCCGTACAGCGCGAGCCGCCCGGACCGTGCCGGCCAGCGGCGCAGCGCGGAGTCACGCAGCATCAGCCCACCGAACCGGTCGCCCAGCCGGTGGGTCAGGAACCCGACCGTCGCGACGGCCGCGACCGCAAGCTCCCGCTTCTCGAGCGTCGACGTACCGAAGTCCATCGAGCCGGACAGGTCCACCAGCGCCCAGGTCTCCAGCTCACGGTCCGCGATCAGGTCGCGGACGTGCGGAACCGTGGTCCGCGCGGTGACGGCCCAGTCCATCCGCCGTACGTCGTCGCCGACCTGGTACTCACGCGCCTCGGCCAGCTCGGTGCCGGGCCCCGGGAGCAGACCGAGGTGCTCCCCGTGCAGGTAGCCCTCGAGCCGCCGTACGACGGTCAGCTCCAGCCGCCGCAACGCACGCTCGGGAGCGAGCTGCGAGATCGTCATCGCAACTCGTGGGTCAGGGCGGTTGGGCACTACACGAACTCCGGGCGGCCGGAGCCGTCGGTGCCGTCGCGCCAGACCGGCTGCGGCGGCGGGACGGTGGCCAGGATCCGCTCGATCACCGCGCGCGGGTCGATGTTGTCCGCGACCGCGTCGAAGGTCAGGCCGAGCCGGTGCCCCATCACGTCCAGCGCGACGGTCTGGATGTCGCTCGGCAGCAGGTAGTCCCGGCCGTGGATCAGCGCCAGCGCCCGGCCGGCGGCGATCAGGCCGAGGGTCGCGCGCGGGCTGACGCCGAGCTCGATGATCGGCTCCAGGTCGGGCAGGTGGAAGTCGGTCGGCGTCCGGGTCGCCATCACCAGGCGGACGGCGTACTCCGCGACCAGGTTGTGGACGAAGACCTGCTCCGCGGACCGCTGGAGCTCCATGATCGTCTCCGGCTTCAGCACCTGCCGCGGCTCCGGCGGGTCGACGCTCATCCGGCGGAGGATCTCGAACTCCTCGTGACCGCGCGGATGCGGTACGTCGATCTTCACCAGGAACCGGTCCCGCTGCGCCTCGGGCAGCGGGTACACGCCCTCGGACTCGATCGGGTTCTGGGTCGCGATCACGATGAACGGCTTCGGCATCGGGAAGGTCTGGCCGCCGATCGACACCTGCCGCTCGGCCATCAGCTCCAGCATCGCGGACTGCACCTTGGCCGGCGCGCGGTTGACCTCGTCGGCCAGCACGAAGTTCACGAACGTCGGGCCGAGCTCGATGTCGAAGGCCTCGCGGGTCTGCCGGTAGATCCGGGTACCGACGATGTCGGACGGGACCAGGTCCGGGGTGAACTGGATCCGGGCGAACGTGCCGCCGACCACGCTGGCGAACGTCCGGACGGCCAACGTCTTGGCGACCCCCGGAACACCCTCGAGCAGACAGTGACCCTTGGCCAGCAGGGACACCATCAGGGTCTCGACCATGTGCTCCTGGCCGACGATCACCCGCTTGACCTCGCCAAGGGCCTCGCCGATCAGCCGGGACTGCTGGGTCACCGTTCCTGCCGGCACCGTGGTTTCGGTCATGCCTGTCCTTCCGGGGCCCGCACGCGGACCTTGTCATTCACCGTCGTTCCCCACTTCGCAACACCGGCCATTCCATCAGATCACCGGGGCCAGCGCTCCCGGAGCCCCGTCCTATCCTCCCCCGCCGCTCCAAATACCGGGCCCCCGGACGGCTGTCGCGACAGTGCTACCGGGGATGTGGTGGGATTGGGGTGATGACTGCGACCGAATCCCAGCCGAAGGTGCAGCCGGAGGACCGGCCTGCGCTGGAGATTCCGGACGCCCTCCCGCTGCTGCCGGAGGACCCGCCGCGGGTCGGCGAGTTCTGGCTCCGCGGCCGGCTCGGCGCGAACGCCGCCGGCTATCTGTACACCGCCAGCTCCGAGGACGGGCGGGACGCGATCGTCGCGATGATGACCGAGGGATCGGCCGACGACGCCGCCGCCCGCGAGCGCTTCGTGAACGCCGTCGACGAGTTGCCCGAGGACGCCGTACTCGCGCACAACGACTCCGATGACGACGACCTCGCGCTCTGGGTCGCGGTCGGGCCGATCCGGACCGACGACGGCTCCAGCGCGGCGTCCGACGAGCGGCTGATCGCGGAACGCCGCGGCGAGGAGATCCTGTCCGCGGTCCTGATGGACCGGATCCCGCAGCCCGGGAAGCTCCGCGGGCCGGATTTCCGGCACTACTGGGAGAACCGCCGGCGTCCCGGTCTGTTCCGGATCTGGCCGCTGCCGTGGCCGAACGCGCTGCGCCCGGCGTCGCGGTGGGCGCTGGCGCTCGCGTTGCTGACGATGGCCGTGATCATGGCGCTCGCGGTGTTCCTCGCGTGGCTGCTGTTCCGGCACGCCGCGCCGCTGGAGCCGGAGCCGGTCATCCCGACGCCGAGCGGGACCACGACGGTCACGGTCACACCGACCACACCGCCGCCTGGGACCGGCAGCGGCTCCGCCAGCCCGACGACCGGCCCGTCGACGCCGAGCACACCGAGCACCGGCATCCCGACGATCGCGCCGACCGGATCACCGGGTACGGCGACCAACCCCGGCGACAAGTTCTAGTCGGCTTTTTCGCGTCGTAGCAGGTTCAGCAGGCCGAGCAGGCTGATGACGGCCCAGCTGCCCTCCAGCAGCAGGAAGCCCCAGGACTGCTGCACGGCCGCGATCGTTGCCAGCACCCCCGATCCGAGCAGGTTCAGGAGCTGGTACGTGATCGTGCGCTGCTGCAGCTTGCCTGCCTGGGCGGCCGCGAACGCCACCAGAATGGTGAGCGCGCCAACGATTTCGACGACATCGATCGCATGCATAGGACGACCCCCTCCTAGAGGGGCGTAGGCGTCGTCTTCGCAGACCGGGTACGGCGCCACTCGTCCGGGGGCCCGCTGAATTGCGAACTCCTCCTGTCACGATAGCAAACGCAGCAACTCCGGATCCTTCCAGAGCCGCTCCGGCACCGGCTGCCGGACGAGCGCGGCATCGGCGCGGATCTCCGCGGGTGACGACGCCGCGATCAGTACCGAGGTGGCCGCGGAATGCCTGCTGGGGAAGGCGAGCGCGGCCTGCGGCAGCGAGACGCCGTACCGCTCGCACACCGCGGAGAGCCTGCGCGCCTGGATGGTCTCCACGTGCAGCACCTGCGGGGTGAGTACGCCGGACACGACCACGGACACTCCCCGCGCGACGCAGCGATCCAGCAGCGGTTTGGCCGACTGGTCGAGCAGCTCGTAGTGCGCGGTGAGCAGTACACAGTCCAGTTCGACGTCGCGCACCAGTCGATCGAGTTCGTGCCAGTCGTCCGACACTGCTCCTAGTGCTTTGATCACGCCGTCACGCCGCAGCCGATCGAGCACCGGGTACGCCGCGTCGTCCTGCGCGAACACCAGATCGACGGCGAGACCGAGCCGTGCGCTGCTCGCCCGGATCGAGCCCTCCGGGTCGTCGCCGACCACCTTCGTCGATACGAGGAACTCACCCCGTGGTCGCCGCTGCAGGGCCGTACCGAGTCGTTGCTCGGAGTCGCCGTACGCCGGGGACGTGTCGAAGAACCTGATGCCGGCCTGGTACGCCGCGTCGACCGTCGCGACCGCGAGCTCGTCTGCCTTTTGGTCTGCTGTGTCGTCTCCTGGCTCTGGGTTGCCGAGATGTGAGCCGCCGAGCCCGAACCGTGGCGGCCGGAACCGGGCCGTGGTGCGGGGGGCGAGGAGGTGGCTGGGTGCGGCCATCGCCTTCACCTCCGCTGGTCGGTTACCTACCAGGATCGGGGCTCGACGGCTTCTGCGCATCTCGAACTAGGTCTTGTCTGGTGGTCCAGCGCCGTAGCGAGGAGGTGCTCGGTGCGGTAGCTCGGCGTGCGGGGGCGAAGGTCTCGATGCGGAGCATCGTGGCCTTTGCACCCGTGCGGCGAGGTGCCGTGCCGAGTGCCCCGCAGTAGGCGATGGACCACCAGACAAGACCTCAACGTCCGGATTCGTACAGGGCTTGCACCTCCGTGTCGGTCAGGGCCCGGTCGTACAGGTGCACTTGATCGATCGTCCCGTCCAGGAAGTCGACCTGGTTGCCGCCGAACTTCGCCCGGCCGATCACCGTGTTGCCCGTCGAGCTCGAATCCAGCGTGCAGGCGGACTTGGAGGCGACGAGCTGCCCGTCGACGTACAGCCTCAGCTCGCCCTTCACCACATCGCGGACGCCGGTGACGTGGTACCACTGCCCCGGGTTCGGCTTCGTCGGCGACAGCGCCCGGATCCCCGGGAAGCTCATCGCGAACCGCTGGTCCTGGCCGGAGTACTGCAGGAAGAACGCGCTGTCGCGATCGCCGTCCTGGCTGACGAACGTCTGGAACGAGCCGTCGGCCTTGTTCAGCTTCACCCAGGCGCTGGCGGTGTAGTTCTTGCTGGTGTCGAGCAGCGCGGCGCCGGTGTCGGCGTACTGGCCGGCTCCGTTCAGCGCGAGACCTTCGCCGTTCTTGCCGGGCCCGTAGACCGCGCCTTGCTGGAGCGTCGCGTCGTTGTTGCCGACGGCATCTTCGCCGGATCCGTCCAACGGGTAGAAGTGGATGCCGTCGGTCCCGGGTGTGCCCGGGCCGGGATCCGGGGCGCCGCTGCCGTCCCCGTTCGCATTGTCGACAATCTGTTTGTTGATCGTCCGCACCTGGGTGAAGTCCATCTTCGGCACCCGGCGGTCGTAGGTGAAGAAGCCGTTCAGCTCCCCCTCGACGTCGGTGATCTGGGTGTAGACCGAGCCGCTGATCCCGCACTGCTCGGCGGATCTGAGCACATCGGTCTGGTTCTCGACGTACCTGCGGGTCAGAGTCGCCGAGTCCGGCTCCATCTCGTACGCCGACCCGTCGCCGAACCACATGTGGTCGGGCACCTTGAGGCCGAACCCGCCGTGCTCACCGTCGACGGCGGCGCGGTCGCTCGTCGGCGCGGTGGTCGCCGGGCCGAGGTACGCGTGATAGTCGAGGAGGTCGCCGCGACCCGAGTCGCCATGGGAGTTGCAGCAGTTCACGCCACTGTGGGCGTTCACCAGCCGGGACGGGTCCTGCGCCTTGACGTCGTCCGCGATCCTTCCCGTCTCCGTCCGGTCCCATTCACCCCAGCCCTCGTTGAACGGTACCCAGACGGTGATCGAGGTGAAGCTCTTGTGCTCCTCGACCATCTCGTGCAGCTCGGCCTTGAACTGCGTACGCCACGGCTCGGGCATGGCGTCGGTCTTCGACGCCGGCATGTCCTGCCAGACCATCAGGCCGAGTTTGTCGGCCCAGTAGTACCACCGGTCCGGCTCGACCTTGATGTGTTTGCGGACGGTGTTGAAACCGAGTCGCTTGTGCTGCTCGAGGTCGAAACGGAGCGCAGCGTCGGTCGGTGCGGTGTTCAGCCCATCCGGCCAGAAACCCTGGTCGAGCGTGGACAGGTTGAACAGGATCTTCCCGTTCAGCGCCATCCGGAGCTTGCCATCGGCCCCTTTCTGCAGGCCGACCTGACGCATCCCTGCGTACGAGCCGATTTGGTCTACCCTTTTGCCGCGATCGAACAGCTTGACCTTGAGGTCGTACAGGAACGGGCGGTCGGGCGACCAGGTCTTCGGGTTCGGGATCTTCACCCGGAGCTCTGTGCCCGCCTTGCCTCTCACCACGCCGACCGGTCGGCGGCCGTCGTACGCGGTGACCTCAACGTCGAGGTTCGCCGGGCCGGAGGTCTGTGCGGTGACCTTGAGAGTCTGGTTCGCCAGGTCCGGGGTGAGTTGGAGGCGCTCGACCGAGGCGACGTTCACCGGCTCCATCCAGACGGTCCGCCAGATGCCGGAACTGCCCTGGTAGAAGATGCCGTGGTCGCCGACCTCACGCTGCTTGCCGATCGGCTGGTACGTCTCGTCGGTCAGGTCCTCCGCCCAGACGATCAGCTCCTGCGGGCCCTTCGCGTGCAGCGCCGTGGTGACGTCGACATCGAAGCCGTCGTACCCGCCGCGATGCGTGGCGACCTGTCGCCCATTCACCCAGACCTTCGCGTCGTAGTCGACCGCGCCGAAGTGCAGCACGAGCCGCTTGCTCTTCCAGTTATCGGGGACCTGGAAGGTACGGCGGTACCACATCCGGTCCTCGTGCTTCTGCAGACCGGACAGCGCGGACTCGATCGGGTACGGGACGAGCACCTTCTCGCCGAGCGTCCGGCCGAACGGGGGCTGCTCGCCGAGTGCGGCGGGCGCCCACTCCCAGAGGCCGTTGAGGTTGCGCCATTCGGGGCGGGTCAGCTGCGGGCGTGGGTACTCCGGGAGCGCGTTCGTGGGCGAGACCTCGTCGGTCCAGGGTGTTGTGAGGGGCGGCGTTCCGACGTGCCAGTCAGGTGTCGCCTGAGCGGTGGGAACCAGGACGGCGGAGGCCACGAGGGCTGCTGCGGTGAGGAGCTTGAACATGGGTCTGGTCCTTTCGGGGCGGAGAAAGGCGATCCCATGGAAACGTTCTCATCACAAAAGCGCAAGAGCTCGCGCACGATCAAACATTCACGCAGACCGGGGTCGGGGTGCTGAACTCGCTCGTCTGCGTCAGCGTGCCGGCGGTTTGGTCTACCAAAAACGTGGCGACGTTGTTCGACTTCTGGTTGGCGACGAACAGCAGCCGGCCGGTCGGGTCGAATGTGGCATGCCGCGGCCAGTCCCCGCCGCAGCTCGGCGTACCGACCAGCTCGAGTCCCGACCCGTTGGTGCGGAAGATCGAGACGCTGTTGTGGCCGCGGTTGGTCACGTAGACGAAGCGGCCGTCGGCGGAGATCACCACCTCGCCCGGGTAGTTCTCCCCCGCACCGGTCGGGACCGTGTCGAGCACCGTGAGTACGCCGTTGGCATAGCCGCAGATCGTCACGGTGCTGTCGAGTTCGTCGGCGACATAGGCGTAGTCCCCGGACGGATGGAATACCAAATGCCGCGGCCCGGCGCCGGTCTTCACCTTGGCCTGATGCTGGAGGGTGAGCTTCCCGTCGGCGAGCGTGTAGGTGTAGATCGAGTCGGTTCCGAGGTCGACGGCCAGCACGTATTCGCCGGCCTGCACCACCTGATGCGCGTGCGGTGCGGACCCTTCGTGCCGGACCAGGTCGGTTTGTTGCCCCAGGCTCCCATCCGCGGCGATGGGATGGACCGCGAGGTCGCCGGATCCGTAGTTCGCACTGAGCAGGTGGTCGCCGACCTTGGCCAGATGGCACGGGCCGGATCCCTTGGTGGGTTGGCGATTCAGGACCTTCGGCGTCCCGGAGATGTCGATCGCCGTCACCGCGCCGGCGTCCTGCTCGTTCACGGCGTACAGGAAGTTGCCGTCCCGGATCACGAAGGACGGGTCTGGTATACCAATTATCGTTCCGGTCCCGGTGATCTTGCCGCCGGCGTCGTACGCCGCGATGCCGATCCCGTCGCCGTACGTCCCGAGGTACAACGTGCCGCCCGCCTCGTCGCGTGCTCCTCGGCCTCCGGTACCCGCGTGGGCCAGACGTTCCGGGGCCTCGCGGGTCGCGGACTGGTGCAGCGGGACGAGGGCAGCGATGAAGCCGAGGAAGCCCCGGCGGCTGAGGTTCACGCCGCCACCGGAACGCTGACCCACGACGGGTCGCCAGCCGGCGAGCTGAACGTCACCGTCGACCCGACCATGCTCCGCCCGAGGTACCGGGGATCGACAGTGTCCACCACCAGGACGAGATGATGCCCGGCCGGCACCTCCCAGCTCATCGCCTCCAGCCGGACGTCCAGCGGGATCGCCTTACCCGGCGTCGCCCCGCGCAGCGTGTACGGCTTGTGCGAGATCAACGAGCCGACGCCGAGCGCGTCGACGTCGTACAGGTAGGCGAACAGCGACGTACTCGCCGCCGACGGCTTCACGGTGAGATGCATCGTCGGCGACCCGTTGACCACGGTCGCACGATCGAAGGCCGGACCTGACCAGACGCCTGCGAACGACCTGGCCACCAGCGGCGTCGCGACCCCGGTCGGAATCGACAGGAGCCCTTGCAGAGCACCCGATACGAGCGCGACCCCACTGTCGGCAACGGTTGGTATACCAGCGCCGATCGCCCGGCTCCACCCGGTCGACGCGTTCGCCTGCAGCGCACCGGCCTTCGTCAGGTACGACGTACGCGCCTGGCCGACCGCTGCCCAGCTCGCATACCCGCGCCACACGCCGCGCTGGGATTTCAGCTGCACCGGCGCTTCCGTGTCGGCGCCGTTGTCCGCGCCGGTGAGGTAATGCCGCAACCACCCGGCGAGCTCGCCCCACGTCTCATTTGGTAGACCAATCGCCCCGCTCGCCTCCGGTGTGGCGTGATCGCCGTGCGCCAGCAGCAGCCGCTTCGGGCCGGTCAGCGCGGTGAAGAAGTCCGTGTACTGCGACGGCGGGAAGATCGAGTCCTCGAACGCGTTCGCGAGAAAGACCGCCGGCTTGCGCGCGTTGATTTGGTCTACCATCGTCGCCGCTGACCGCACGGGCGACAACTGCTGCGCCTCCGCGATCGCACCGTCGAAGTCACCGGTGACGAATTTCGTCTGCAGCGACGCCATCTCCGGGCCCGGCCTGCCGGTGACGTTGCCCAGGGCAAGCAGCCCGGCGACGGCCTGGAGCGCGACCGTACCGTTCGGATCCAGCGACCGGATCAGGTCCGCCCAGCCGCTCATCGCCCCGACCGCCTTGATCCGCGGGTCCTTCGCCGCAGCGAGGAGCGAGGTACCGGCGCCGTACGAGATCCCGACCGCGCCGACCCGGCTGGTGTCCGCGGGCGTGTGCGCGTCCGCCCAGTCGATCACCTTGCTGACGTCGGCGACGGTCGGCGGGCCGGCGATGTCGATACCGCCGCCGGTGTCCCAGAAGCCGCGGCTCGAGTACGAGATCACCTGGAACCCGGCGGTGGCCAGCTTCGCACCCTGGCCGACGTACTCGACGTTCGGCACACCCCAGCTCGACGGCATCACCACGAGCGGGAACGGCCCGTCGCCCTGCCCCGTCGGCGTCAGGACAACGGCGCCGATCTCGATCCCGCCGGCGCCGGGGATGCGCTGGTACGACGTACTGAAACCCGGCGCGCTCTGGCTCGCGTCCGCGCGCGGACCCCTCGCGATCAGGGACACGGCGATCAGGGTCAGGACGACCGCTAGGGCGGCGGCGAACTTGCGCACTGGAGAACCTCCGGCAACTGGAATTACCGGAGGGTAACCAAAAAGTTCCCGCTATGTCACTACTTCAGCACGGTGAGTACCGGATCGACCCCTGTTGCCTCGACCGACCAGGCCCAGAGTCGCTCCGCCAGCTCGGGATCCTGGGCGGCGCGGCTCGGCAAGACGACCTTCGGCGTACCGCGGTATTCGAAGAAGCTCGGGCCGACGAACGATCCAGGACGCAGATCCGGGTACGTCGCGGCGTACAGACTCGGCCACGCGCCCGCCGCCGCGGACTGTGCGACCACGCGCGTCGCAGCGGCCCACAACTGCGCCTGAACGGCACGCCCGGCGAGCTCGGGACCGGCTGCCTGCAGGTGGGTCGACGCGTACCCGGGATGCGCCCCGACGCTCAGCAGATCGACCCCGGCGGCACGGGCGCGACGGTCGAGTTCCAGCATGAAGAGCAGATTGGCGAGCTTCGACTTCCCGTACGACTCCCACTTCCGGTAGCTGCCCGCCGGCCGGCGCAGGTCGTCCTCGCTGAGGCCGCGCACGGTCCTGTGCATGAACGAGCTGACCGTGACCACCCGGCTGCCCTTGAGCAGCAGCGGGAACAACCGCCCGGTCAGCGCGAAGTGACCCAGATGGTTGGTGCCGAGCTGCAACTCGAACCCGTCGAGCGTCTGCCGGTACGGCGGCGCCATCACGCCGGCGTTGTTGATCAGCAGATCGAGCTTGTCGTACGACTTGACGACCTCCTCGGCCGCCCGCTGAACACTGGCGAGGTCGGCCAGGTCCAGCTCGAGGACCGTCGGCGCCCGTCCGGCCTTCTGCGTCAGCGTTTCGGCCACCTGCGCGGCCTTCTCCGGATTCCGCGCGGCGACCAGCACATCCGCGCCGTGTCTGAGCAGTTCGAGCGCGGTCTCGTACCCGAGTCCGCTGGTCGCGCCCGTCACGAGCGCGAGTCGTCCGGTGAGGTCGGGAATGTCCGCCGTACGCCAGGTCATGCGCCCACAGTAGTCGTGGGCGCACAACCTGGTGTCGTTGGCGGTGTTCTCAGAGCGGTTGTTACGGGAGGATCTTGCGGTCCTGGAAGGCCTTCGTGACCGTCGCGGCGGCCGGCTTTCCGTAGAGCAGGCGGGCAGCCTGGACGGTGTCCTGGGCCGCGTCGGCGAACGACGTGTCCGGGTCGTAGAAGAACGTCGACTCGAGGATCAGCTTGTTGGCCTTCGTCCGGCCGAGCGCCTGGTGGATGTCCCACAGCGCGTTCGACCAGATCTCGCCGTCGTCGTGCACCTCACCGGTCTTGTCGTCGGTGGTCTTGCCGGTGTCCGTCCGGCGCAGGCAGTGCGGCTCGTCGGTCGTGTACGACGTCGCGTCCCAGTCCATCACGCACGGCAGCTCGAAGCCCTTGCTCACCGGCACCGACATCGTCACGGCCCAGTAGTCGCCGAAGCCCTCGCCGATCGCGCCGGCCTCCTCCGACTCGCCGAAGTTCGGCACCACGTCGTCCTGGATCGCGTGACCGTACTCGTGCCAGATCACCTCGGCGTCCTCGGCGTCGTCGACCCCGCCCTCGCCGACCGTGATCATGTCCGTCGACGGGTCGTAGAACGAGTTGTCCCCGGAGAACGTGTCGACCGAGAAGTCCTGCGACTCGTTGTTGACCGCGGTGAACCCGAGCTGGTGGATGTACTCCTGCGTCTGGTTGATGTGGTAATACACCATCACCTGCTCGAACTTGTCGTTCTGGCGCTGGTAGACGAACGTGTTCGTCTTGCTCTGGGCCAGCCCGCCCTTGGCCTCGGCGATGTTCACGTACGTGCCGTTGAGCTTGCCGGAGCCGTCCAGGTTGCGCAGGATCACGTTCTTCTGCGCCAGGAACAACGCGTCCTGGTTCTTGTCGTTCTGGTCGGTCAGCTTCTCGTTCTGCTCACTGACCACCGGGTTCGGGTCGAACACCGAACCGCGGCCGTCGACGTTGTCGCTGATCACCTTCGACTCGACGACCGAGCCGGTGTCCGCGTCGACGAGCGAACGGCTGACACCCTCGGCCGAGCGGCTGGTGACGTTCCAGACCAGACGCGCGTTCGGCCCGCCGATCACCGCGAGCTGCGCGGCACCACTGGTCGCACCCGGCTGCTTGAGAACATCCTTCTCCGGCCCAGCGATCCGCGCCCGATTCGCCCGAGCGATGACCGCAGCATTGGCCTTCTGCGTCGCGGAGGCCGCGGCCAGTTGTGCACTGACATCCAGGTCCGCCGGCACAGCATCCCGCCCGTCGGCGATCTGCACCGCGCCATCCTTGGCCACATGCTTGGCGTAGTACCCGCCGACCACCGGCAGCCCCTTGAAGGTCTGCTGGTACCAATAGTGCTTCCCAAGCAACGAAGTCTTGGTCTTCACCAACCTCAGCCCGTTCGGATCGCCCGCCACCGCTCCCGGCGCAGCCCCCGCAGCACTACCAAACGACAACCCGAGCGAAACAGTGGCCAACCCAGCAACAACAGCCACAACCGCCTGACGGCGTCTCCTCATCCGTTCCCTCCCACATCCAGGTTGCGTAACGCAACCACTACAGTCCGTCAAACCCTAGTTCCGCCCACCACCCACTGTGAAGCAACCAGTAACCAAACCCCACCAAACAAGGGAAAACCCTCCACCACCCCGCTCGTCCCGCCGGCGGGTGCCCGTAGCACCCGTCGCACGCGTGCGCACGCGGCTCGTGGTGCTGAGGCTGATGGATGTGGTGGTAGGTGCCGAGAGTTCTCAGCCGCCGTCGAGGACTAGGGTGACGCTGTCGAGCACCGCGAAGCCGACCATGGCATCGATGGTGCGCATTGCGGCCTCCTCGTGATCCCGCGCCCAGGAGTCGACCGGACCAAACGCGCAACAACTGCCGCAAGGCCTGCGGCCACGAGCGACAAGGTTTCGGTCACAAACTGCGCGGTCCATCAACGATGACCAGCTACACCGTCCGGTATCGTCCAGTCGTCGGCGGAGGTGCGCTAACACCGTTGATGCCGATGAGACCGCGGCGCATCAAATCGGATCCAGCTCCGTGCGCCGCGGTCTGCTTCTACCCTCGTAGGTTGACCACACAGGGCCGACGCGAACACCGTTCGAGCGAGCAAGCGAGACCAACGCATGCCCAGCCGGCACCCCGGTGATGATGTCGGAAACAGTCCAGCGCGCCCGCTCAACGCGACGCGCACTGTAGACAGCGGTTTGACTCTCGGTCCGACCCGCCCCTGGCACGAGCCGTTGCTCCCGTCGATCCCGGGCCGCCTCGATGGTCCGATGTTCCATTCGTCGCGAGCGGACCACTCGGTCGACCTCACCGGCAAGCGGGTACCTAGGCGGCCTCCTACATTCCGTCAATCCCCCAGCCGTAGCGGCCGCCGTCCTACGCACCTGCTGCATCCGCCAACCAGAACTAACAGTCCCTCTGGCTAGCCCTCCTAACCGCCCCAATCTGCCCACTCCCCCACGTACCGCCGAGTCCCTGACCACTCAACGGCACCGCCCGGACGAGATCGAACACCTCGCCGGCAGACAGCATTTAGCCCTCACAAGCAACGAACGCCGGCCTCCGAGCCCACCTCAAGACTTCGCTCGCCCCTCACCGGAAACGGCCAAGCCACCCACAACCTGCCCGTCCCACACGACGACCAGCCACACGCCCGGTATTCTTCAGCCGTCGGCGGAGGTGCGCTAACACCGTCGATGCCGACTAGACCGCGGCGCACCATTGGATCCAGCTACGTGCGCCGCTGTCTCCTGTAACCAGGTCGCGGCACACAACACCCGACGACCTCCGAATCAGGCGTGCGTCCGCTGCGCTTTACGCCGCGCGCCCCGCCCCCACCGTATCCTCCAGGTATCATCGCAATCGTCGACAGAGGTGCGGCAAACACCGAAGACGTCGATGAGACCGCGGCGCATTCAATGGATCCAGCTCCGTGCGCCGCGGTCCCCGGAGCGCAGAAAGCCGCATAGAACGGTCAGCAGGACAACCCTGATCAGTCAGAGCGGCTCCCCTGGAGTTCGATCTCGCCAGGGGACTGCGCCGGACGAGGCAACTGTTGAGTCCTCGGGCATTCGCGTCACAGTCAACCCCCACCCGTAGTAGCCGCCGTCCTACGAACCAAAGCCAGACGTCTAGCAGACGACACCCGAGCCCTCACTCCCAAGCCAGAGCCAGAGCCAGAGCCGCCCACACAAACGCATCACCATCTTCACCCGCAACCACACCAAGAAGTTCGGAACAAAGCTGTCCGCTTCTCTACCAACCGCGAGATTCGCCAACTGGAGGGATCCCGCCGCGACGAGGCTGAGGCGCGAATGCTCAACCGCCAGCGGCTCCTCGTGGTGACGCTGGGCCGCGGCTCATCGGCGCTGCAGGTATACCTCGAGCGCGCTGATACGTTCTGCCACCGACGGCTGGCCGGAGAGCCAGTCAGGCTGCGCGAAGCCTCCGCGACGTTCTCCACCTTCATGCTGGGCTTGCCATCCGTAGAGGACCTCAAGGAACTTGCGGCCGTAGCCGAGATCGCCTGTTGTGTGATCGGCCATCCGTTCCGCGAACTTGTTCGCACCGATGAACAACAACGGCGAGAACAGCGGTGCCAGAAACGCCAAGGGCACGGCGAGGCTGTCGTAGAAGATCAGCGCGCCGAGGATCAGACCCAGATAGGCGACAAGGAGGAACCCAATGATCGTGCATCCGACCGCGGGAATCGTCCTGCTCAGTTTGAGTAGTTGCCAGATCACGAAGCCGACGATCCGAGCTGGAACCGAATACCAGTGCAGTATGCGGCTGACCCACAGGTGTCCGTGACGACGTACGGACAAGTTATGAGCGAGCGCCGCCTCCAAGTGGCTCGGAGGCAAGGTGTAGAGCGCCCAACTCGTCACCGAGAGCGTGTTGCCGCCAGTCGCCGAACCTGTTGGGGTCTCGGCTCTCTCGATCCAGATCGTGAACCTGCTCGGGTCGACTCCAGACCTTTTTGCGATCGCAAACCAGATGGGAGCAAGGCGCTGGTTCTCCACCATCGTCGGCCGACGTAGTCCGAGCAGGAAGCGTGCGATCAGACCGTCCGAGCCCGGCCAGAACACGATGAGTCCAGTGACGAGCCATGCACCGACCACGACGATCGGGTTCCAGTCGAATGTTCCCGACAGCCAATAGATGATCACGAAGCTCACAGCACCCCAGAGCAGCATGGCAACGAACTCAGCAGCGACCATGCCGCTTCCACCCGGCGCACCTGGTGGTTCGTGGGCGGCAGGTCCGCCGATTGCGCGCTGCTCGTGCCCCTGCGGGCCGTTGACCGGACGCTGCGGCACAGCGTTGTCCTCGCCCGGTGTCCTCGATGCCGAGTCGCGAAAACCTTGCTCTCGCGAGCCATCATCAGGACGACCGTCCGGGTTCTGCGAGTTGTTCATGTACCGCCTCAGCAGTTGGGATCAGTAGAGGGACACGTGAACGTGATCGTAGTGGCCACCAGTCGCGTCACTCGGATCGTAGACGCCGCCGCCGTTGTACGGCTTCCATTGCCCGGTGCGCGCACTCCAGATCTTCCCGTACCAGATGACGTAGTGCAGTCCAGTCGTTCCCGCCGTCTGAATCGCCCAGTTCGCAATGCGATCCCCCTTCGCCCTCGCCGGCGCGGATCTCCGCGAGTCTCCACCGACGAAGACGTCACACGCTTTCCCCTTCGGATGGTCACTTGTCGGATTCCAGAGATGCGCGTCCCAGCAACTCATTGGCGGATTGGCGAGCGCAGCACGAGCCTGTGCGACCCACGCGGCCGTGCGTTGGGTGACGAGCCCACCTGTCCCCGTCGGATCCGTGACGCTTGCAGTCTGTGGGGGCCACACGCCGTTGATAGGACGGCCTTCGATCAGCCCGCCTCCGCCGCCACAATTGTTGTCGACATCCGTCGGTTGTGACGGGCCGACGATGGGTTTCGGACCAGAGCGACCCGCATAAGGATCGCCGGTCCGCTCAAGGTCGATGCCTGCCTCTGACGCGATCTGCCGCGCCGTGCGTTCATGTCGCGCGTAGGCATCCGGGAACGCCGAGACCTGCACTGCCTGGGCGGCCTCGGTGAATGACATAGATGGCCAGTCGTCGATGTCGACAAGACCGGGCGGGCTTGGCGGATTCGCACCGCCGAAGAACGCCTCGGCCGCGTAGGTCGGATCCAGAATCTGCTGGACCGTTCCCCAGCCTGCGGAAGGACGCTGCTGAAACAGTCCTACCGAGTCACGGTCGCCGTAGTCGATATTCTCAAGTCCCGATTCCTGCAGCGCGGTCATCAGGGCAACGAGAGTCGCCCGCCCCGGGAGGCCGCGCGCCACTGCGACGCCGTCGATGATCTTGGCGAAAGCAACCTGTCTCGCGCGCACCGGCGCATCTGCAGGCGGATCGTCGACCCGGGCATCACCGGATCCCGGCGGGCAACTCGCCAGGAACTGGTCGCCGCCGGCACCGAAGGGGACAATCAGTACAAAGCTCATCAACCCGACAACGGCCATTGCCCCGAGCGCCTTCAGGCCGAGGAGCTTGCCCGCGCTCGAGCCGAAGACACCTCCCGCGCCGCGGTCCATGAACATCACTGTCCCCGTTCGCTCATGGACCGGTTCCGCCGTTCAAGTCGCTGATCACCCAACTGGTTCCCTCGGGCACGAGAGTGATCAGGAGCGGCAGCACCATCCGGTTGGGTCGCTTGCCCGTGACATCGATCGTGACGGAGACCAAACGGCTGATCCGCGTCGGCGTGTCAACCGGTGCTGAATCCGGCTTTGGCATCTCGACCTTTACGCCGGCCACAGTGGACTTCCCACCGTCGGACTTGAGTGCGTCGTAGGTTGAATCGCCTTCAGCCTGCAAGCTCTCTCCGAGTTCGGCCGTGACATAGGCAGCTGTCTTGTCGATGAGATTCGCATATGTCTCACTGGACGGATCTCGCGTGTAGAACACGCGAGCCCAAGCGTTGAGGGTAGTAGTCACGGCCGTCGTTGCAGCCGCCGATGGGCGCTCGGTCAGGATCGGCGGAGTGGAGTTCTGCAGCGTCGCTGGGCTTGAGGGAGTCGTCGTCGACTGTGGTGCGCTGGGAGACTGAGCTTCGTCAGGCGGTCGCGAAGGAGTCAGCACTCCGACATCTCCACGGGTAGGAGGTTCATCTCCTCGCAGCAGACGCGGTAACCCGCCGCCTAGACCGAGAACGACAATCGCGAGGATCACGACGGCCACAACGACCGTCACCGGGCTCGTAGGCTCCGCTTGTCGCTGCTGACGGAGCCAAGCCACACGTTGTGCATGATCGTCACGGCGCCAGGTGCGCTTCGCCCTACGACGCTCTCTCCGGCTGAGCTCGTCGATCTCATCGGGATAGTCGTACCCCGTCCGAACCATGTCACGCCAGTTCGCCGGCTCGTCTGGTCGGCTCCTGCCGGAATCGTCATCGCGATCACGCCGCGAAGAGTCGCCGCCGCTCTTCATCCTCTGGTCACCTGCGGCTTGGCACCATGACCGTCACGCCGTCCTTCGTGACGCTCGAGTATTCGCGGAACCGACGGCTCGAACTCGACGGTGGCTTACGTCGATCGCGAACCGCCTTGGGGGGTCCGTCGCGCAGGCTCGCCGAATGTGTATGAACTCTCGGCTCAAATCTGCTGTGCGACGCGGGACGGCTGTCGGTTCTGGTCGACTTCGCATGCCTGGCCTGCCTGGCTTCGGCATTCGAAGGTCCGCCGCCGGCCGTACCCGGCTGAGATCCACTCTTCGCAGTACCCGATCGAACCGACGGTGAGGCCGGCAATCCAACTGTGATCGCTCGGCGCCGACCCGAGGGCGTTGTTGAGCCACCCGATGTCCCAGCAACGGTTGTCGCAGATGCAGCGCCAGTGGATGTCTGTGCATCCTTGAGACGCGAGAGCTTCGACTCCTGATTCGCGCCAGAGCCCGAACGCGTCGAGGTTGTCCCCGCCGGCTCGATAGATCGACGTTCAGGAGAACTCATCGCATGAGCCGGGGCCTGTCGTGCCGCCAGCATGCGAGAGTTGGTACCGAGCGCCGGTGCCTGTCGGAAGACCCGGGCGGACGAGGCTCGCTCGACTTGCGTCTCGTATGACCTTCTCGAGGTCTTCTCTCCGACGGCTGGGCTCGCAGCTCGGCTGCCGACCACGCCCATGAGACGCCGGACGGCCCCCATAGCTCCTCTGCGAGCAAGGCCGCCCATGACCAGGCTTCCCATACCTGGCCGCATCATCGAGCTCATGCTTTCGAAGAGCCGCCGAAGCCGGAAGCCTGCGATGAGAACGGCGATCGCAAGCCCACTCACAGGAAGCCACCCAAGCGTGTCGGTCAAGCTGAAGACCGCTGTGACCAGCGCCAAGGTGGTTGAGAACACCAGCAGGGCAAGGATCGACTGCAGAACCAAGCCGAGTAAGGCCTCGAACCAGTTCATCCCCCACTGCCTGGTCCGGCCAGGAACAGCCCATAGGCAGGTGAAGAGGACACCGACCACCAGCAAGATCATGCAGCCGATGAATGCCATCAAGGCCGTGAACGCAAGTGACACCGTCAAGAACGCGAACAAGGTCGCAGCTATCGCACCAAGAGTCAGCACGCCTACTCGGCCGAACGGATTGTCACCCTTCGCCCATTTCACTGTTGGAGCGTCGCCGCCGCCTTCGGCCTTGCTGATCTCCTTGTCGATGTAGCTCTTGCGGGCATCGCCGTCAGTGCCCTTGTCGAGGATGGCCTTGCCGTAGCGCTGACAAGCCTGAAGAGAACCGAACTCCGCAACGCACCATGGCGTCGCCGCGAAAGCTCGCCAGGTCGCGTCACCGGACTTCCGCAGCAACGTGTCACGCTTGGAGCCGGCAAAACTAGGTTCGTCCCATGCGATCGGAACCTTTGTCGTCGATCCGAGTACCTCAGTGGACGTTCCGACAACCGCGTCGGATCCAATCTGCCGTGCGCCATCCACGCCGTGCAACCAGGTCGCCGGCGCGACAGCGAAGCTCGTGGCCAACAGTCCGGCGGCGAAGACCCACACCAACTGGCTCATCGAACTTCCACTGGCGCGTCGCTGCGCGTACGCCGCAATCGCGCCGAACGCCAACGCGGACGGCAGCAACCATCCGGCAAGTTGGGTGTTCACCAGGCCGATCGCCGACGAAGCCGTGTCGGTCAGCGGCTTCAGGTCGGTGAAGGAGAACAGCCACCAGCCCACCGAGATCGCTGCGCGGGTGATTGCGACGATGTACAGCATCACCATGTGCGCGTAGCCGTTGAACACTGCCTCCATCGGATCGCGGAAGCTCGTCTCGAAGTCGAGCCCGTAGACCGTCGGGCTGTACTGCTCGAAGAGCGTTCGCGAATCACCGTGCGTCAGGTCAGGCGTAGGGAGCAGATCACCGAAGCCGGTCGGGTTGGTGGGGCCCTGGTTGGGGTCGGCGGCTAGGGCTAGTTGGGAGGTGAGGATCAGGGAGATGGAGAGGACGGTGGCCGCGGTTCGGAGGCGGCGGCGCCACCTCATGCGACGTGCTCTTTGTTGGTGGGTGGGCGGTCAGGGTCCGGGGACTCGTCGTCGCCGTACGCGGGGTACATCGCCTCGTTGTAGGCGGCCTCGTCTGCCTCCTGGTCGTAGACCTCGTCTGGGCCTATCGGAGACTCGTAGCGTAGGGGGTGACTGTGGTCTTCGGAGGGGTCTTGGCCGTTGGGGATCGGTGGGTGGCCGTTTTGCTGGGCCACGGGTGGGGGTGTCGGTTGGGACGGTTGAGAGGGCGCGTGTTGCGGCGTCGCCTCTTGGGTCGCGGAGGGCTGGACCGCGGGGTCCGGTGTGCCTGCTCGCTCTGCGGTGGCTGAATAGCCAGGCGCCAGTTGTGTGGCTGACGAGCTAGGCGCCGGTTGTGTGGCTGGAGCGGGCTCGCGGTCTGCGTGGGGGGAGGGTTCTGCGGTGCTAGCGGGCTCGGGCGTTTGGGCGATCCCCGCGGTCTGGGGGGACGGCGCCTGCGGTGCGGAGCTCGCGTTCGCTGTGTAGGTCGGGGCCGGCGCAGGTGGTGTGGGGCGCGGGTGGTTGACCTGGGGCGCCGGGGCAGGCGGTGCCGCTGGGGTTCCCTCGGCGATGCCGTTCGAGGCCGACGGCGTGACCGGCGCGTCTTGCGGCGACGTCGGGCGGTCCTGGAGCCGGGCTGATGAAGCCGGCTCGAGGAGCTCTTCGTCGTCGTCCGCGAAGGGGTCGTCGGGTTCGTACGCAGGAATCGCGGGAGCCGTGGCGGTCGTGTGCTCGGATTCGGGGGTGGTGCGGAGGAGGGCTGCTACCTGTTGGCTGGGGATGTCTATTTGGACTGTGGCTACTTCGTCCCAGCGGTCTCGCATGATGCAGTGGCCGTGGCGGATGGATTTGCCGTTGGCGGCGGTGTTGATGCCTCGGACGAGGGTTTGGTACGGGGCGGTTTGGGGGCGGCCGAGGAGTTCCAGGAGCGAGTCGACCTGTTCGCGGGAGCGGAGGCTGAAGGCGAACAGGGTGGTGATCTGTTCGACCAGGCCGGGGAGTTTCAGGATCGAAGCGGGGTCCTGGGTGTCGAGGACCAGGGAGGCGCCGAGGGCGCGGCCGACACGGGCGATGTAGTCGAGGAAGGACGCGCCGTCGGGGGTCTTCGTCAGGAGGTGGACCTCGGGGACGATGACGACCTTGGAGCGGCCGCGGAACTCGCGGCGGCCCGTCGTACGGACCATCCAGGCCAGGCAGCCGCGGAGGCAGGCCATGCCGACGCGTTCGATCGGGGACCAGGACTCGGGAGCCGACTCGGGGGACGGCAGCGTGAGGCCTGGCATCTGGACGACCCAGAGACCCGGGTTCGTCGTCAACGAAGACAGCCCGGACGGCGGGCCGGCGACGACGGAGCCAAGACCTGTCTCGACCAGGTCGCGTAGTGCGAAGCCGACGGTCCGCACTGTCTCCGACTCGGACGCGCAGAGCCGCTGGATGACACCCCACGACGACGGATCGGGTGACTGGATCTCCGCACGGGTGGCGGCCATGACAGGGGCTTCGGCCGCACCACGCAGATGAGGTGGCAGCAACAGCATCAACTGCGACGGGGCCTGCAGTAGCGCGTCGTCGACAGGCAGCACTCGCAGGAGGTCTGCAGCGCCGGAGAACTGCGCCGTGATCTCAATGACAGCAGTGGGTACGCCGTACTCGGCGGCGACTGCGGACACGCCGGCCGCGTCGCCCTTCAGGTCCAGCAGCGGCACCCACGCACCGGCGAACGCGGAGTCAAGACCGCCCAGCATCGCGGCAGTCGTCTTCCCTCGACCGGACCGGCCGAGGAACAGCGTCGTGGTCGCGTCACCCAGCGCAGAACCAGCTGCGGCGTCGAAACGCACCAGACCGGGTGTGGAGCCCGTCAGGTACCCAATCGCTGGACCAGTGGCGTCACCGATCGACGCACCGCCCCAGAACCAGGACCCGAAGAACGCGGTCGACTCACGCACGTGTCCGAGGTCCGGCACGCGCAGCTGGTCGCCCGGCAAGGACTCCAGCCACAGGTCGCGCTGCTCGTCCGCACCGGCGGCCACGGTGATGCCCCGGTCGGCGTAGTGCGCGATGACCGCGTCGACGTACGCCTCGAGGTCCTCACGCGTGTCCGCGCTGACCAGCAACCGAGGGTGGTCCTCGACCAGTGTCAGACCGCTCCGGTTGATGTCGCGCTTGACCTCACGCATGACGCGCTCGGTCTCGACGATCTCATCGGCGGTCTCCTCCGCGGTGCCCTTCGCGGCCGAGCGGCGCTGTTCCTTCGCGCTCTTCCGGGTCTCGTCGACCAGGTGGCGCGCGGTCTTCTTCGTCAGGACGCGGAACCGGACCGAGGCCTCGACGGTGACGTCGATCTCCTCACCGTCGTCGTCGATCGCCTTGATCTCCGACAGGGTCCGCAGCCACTCCCCCGCGCCCGGTGTCTCGAGCTCTTCGGGGAAGTCCGTCATCGCGAGGACAGTCGTGTACGCCGCGATCTGGCCGCGGGTGTCGTAAATCCGCAGATGGTCGGTGTACGGAACCACTCGCCCGGACGTCAGCCGGGCCAGCGAAGCACCAGTGATCAGACCACGTCGCGGCGCCGCGACCGCACCGCGATGCATCTCCCGACTGATCAACCAGGAGATGACCTCTGCCGGCGCGGTGTGCGCCCGCCAGACGGTCGAGCCGAGCTGACGAGCGAGCTTGCGCACCCGCTCGTCCAGATGCGCCAGTTCACGCGCGCTGACCCGCCACGACGTCGTACCGAGGGCGTCGCTGATCGAACCACGGACCTGCGCGGTCGCCCGCGGGTCGCGGTCGGACAGGTGTACGCCGAGTGCGACGTACCGCTCTGGCATCCGCATCTCGTCGATCCGGTCGGCGCGGGTCTGCGCCCACGCGTCGTGGTCGCCGAGCCGGTAGTGGCCGGCCACCGAGTCGATGTAGTCCTGACCCGTCGAGCGGCCCCACACCACCTTGAGGTGGCTGAGCCGGTCACCGAGGATCGTCGCGGCCGCGCTGACCGCGGCATCCAGGGCCGCGTCCTGCTCGGCCTCCGTGGCAAGGTCGGTGTTCGCGACCGAGATCAGGAACCACGCCTCGGCGCTGCGCTCGGTCACCAGCAGACCGTCGGCGATAGCCACAAGACGAGGTGGCGGCAGGCCGCGCTCGCGGCCGACCCCCACCAGGTTCAGGAGCTTGTCAGCGATCTTCATTCGCGGCCCTTCCCTGACGACGTCCTGCGACTCACCCGTTGTACGTGATCCGATCCCAGCAGCCGGGCCCGCTGGTTGACGGTGATGTCCGCACCCGCGCGAACCATCGGGTCGAGCTCCACCACGACCTCACGTTCCCACTCCGGCGTGACCCGGGCCTTGGCCAGATCGGCCACCTTCCGGGTCGAGATCCGCTCCCGCCACGGCAGGTACTCCGTCTTGTCGGCGGCGCGCGCACCGAGGCCGATGATCGGGCGGTGCGCCCGCAACGCGTACCGGACCGAGAGCGCCCATTCGGTCACCCGGCGGCGGCGCTCGTGGAACTTGCCGGGGCGCCAGCCGAACGCGGTGATCACGAACGGCGGCACGATGTACAGACTGACGGTGGGTTTCTTCGGTACGCCGATGAACGGGAACAGCAACGCCACCCAGAGCACGATGATCACCGCTCCGAAGATGATCATCCGGCGCCGGGCGCCTTCTCCGAGGTCGATCCCGAGCAGGTCGTACTGCCGGGTCTCGATCTCGAAGTGGTGGGTCAGGGTGCGGCCGACTCGCATCAATTACCTCCGGACAGCAATCCCCAGAAGCCCTTGAGCACATTGATGGTCTGGTTGTTGGCGTAGATCAGACCGCCGACCAGGACCCCGGCCGCGATGTGGCCGAACAGCTCGCCCCACTCGCGCTTGAAGTAGTGGCCGATGGCACGCAGTACGAGGATGGCGATGAAGATGTTCCCCGCGATGACCAGGACCCAGTCCTTGAAGTCCGCGCCCGTCGGCACATTGGGGTCGGCCATGGGCACGGCAAGCTGAAGCACGCTCGCAGCCAGTTCGTGAGTCGTCATTGCGGTGTCTCCCTTGTTGCCTCGGTCATCCGATGGCCAGTAGCTGGATTCATCCGACGGCAGCCACTTGCCATCGCTGTGCTCCGTCCGTGGCGACAGTACGCCTCAGCGTGAGCGTGTAGGTCTGGTCCAGCGTGGTGTCACCCGCGCCGTTCCAGGTGACGGCCGCGGTCGCCCGCCGCTCGTCGTCGTTGCCGGTGTAGACCTGCCAGTCCTTGAGTTCACCGAACTTCACCGCCCCGTTCAGGCTGCGGATGGTGGAGCCGGGAGCGGTCACCGCGGACACCTTGTTGTCGGACTCGGCGTACGCGGAGAAGAACGCCTCCGCGTCCTTCTCGGTGGCGGTGGTCAGCTCGTCGTCGGGCGTGCCGGCGTCCGGCATGTTGCTCGGCAGCGCCGCCCGCAGGTCCGGTACGAACGTCGGCGGCCCGCTGACCACCACCCGCGACGCGGTCCGCGCGACCGGGACCGAGATGCGCTCCCAGGTGATCGGGCCGGCGGCCCAACTCTTACCAGCCTTGGTGAACGTATAGACGCGGACCCGGACGTCCACCACGGCCGTGATGCCGTTGGAGTCGGCCTTGACCTCTCCCGGGTAGGCGACGTCGGCGGTCTGCTTGCCGCGACCGTTCCAGCCCGCGCGGCTGTCCAGGCCGGAGGCGAGGTCCAGTCCGATCTGCGCCGGGCGGGCGTCGGGGTTGCTTTCGTCCCAGGTCAGGTACGACACGGCGTACCGCGTCGCGACCGCGCTGGCCTCCGCGGACGGGAAGCTGCTCTGTCCGCTGACGACCGTCTCTGGTGTCTTGTTCGGTGCGATCCAGGAGCGGATACCGCTGATGGCAGCCAGCAGCAGTACGACGACCACGAGGCCGCGGAAGAACCGCCGGGCCCACGTAGAGAAAGAGGACTCCGGTTCGGTCGACCACGGTGTCTGCCCAGGCTCCAGTACCTCGCGGACCGGGCCTGGTGCCGCGTGGGCGCCGTGCGGCGAACGCTGTTTCAAACGTTCGGGAGTACGGCCGCGCTGCTCCTGCGGCGCTTCCTCCGGAGGACGCCCGCCGGGACGACGGGGTGGCGCCATCACGCCACCGGGCGGCGCCTGGTTCTGCGGCGGCTGGCCCTGCGGAGCGGAGTACTGCGCTGCTACACCCTGCGCCTGGCGAGGGGTAGGTGACACCGGCCCGCCGGGGTGGGACCACCACTCCGGCGCGGTACTTTGCGGGCGACCCTTGCCCGGCCTCTTGGTTCGGCGCTGGTCCGACCAATGCTCACCTTTTGGCGGCAGATTCAGCACCGTACGCCACCAACTCATCCCTACCCGCCCCTCAGACAGCAGTTACGCGGACAGTAGCCGGGAGAATACGGCAAGCGACCGCACTCCGGGAGACCTGAGCCCAGGATCCGGATGGTCCATCGCTCCCCGCTGCCATACTGTTACCCCACTCGCGGGCAGTGTCACCCTCACCGTCACTGTTACCGGCCAAGCGTGACACCTTCGGTACCGTCGTCATAGCTCCTCTCTCATGCCCGCTCGGGTCGGGCGGGCAGCGCACACCATGCCACACGCCGCGGACAGGTTCGAAAATCCGTGCGAACAACATGGTAAAAGAACGCACCAACGATCACTCATAGTAACCGATCGTGCGGTCCGCCTGTGGAAAACTCTCCCGTGGCGAGGGGTCAAAATCGGCTGTGGACAACCGCTTGCCGACAGCGGTTCCGGGCATAAGGTCGGAGTGACCCCTGCTACCCCTGGAGGACCAGGATGGAAACTCGCCGACTGGGCAGACTCGGCCACCAGAGCTCGGTGCTGATCTACGGCGCCGCCTCGCTCGGGGGCGTCGACCAGGACCGCGCCGACGCGTCGATCCAGGAAGCCCTCGACGCCGGCCTCAACCACTTCGACGTGGCCGCCGACTACGGCGACGCCGAGCTCCGCCTCGGACCGCGGATGCCGGAGATCCGGGACCGGATCTTCCTGGCCACCAAGACCGGCCGCCGGACGTTCGAGGAGGCCTGGAGCGAGATCAACCGGTCGCTGGAGCGGTTGCAGACCGACTACGTCGACCTGATCCAGATGCACGCCGTGTGCGACCTGGAGAACCTCGATCTCGTGACTGGCAAGGGCGGTTCGCTGGAGGCCGCGATCCGGGCCAAGGACGAAGGCATGGTCCGCGCGATCGGTATCACCGGTCACACCGCGCAGGCGCCGTCGGTGCACACCGAAGGGCTGCGACGGTTCGACTTCGACAGCGTGCTGACGCCCCTGAACTACAAACTGTCCACGGACCCGCAGTACGCCGACGACTACGCGGCCCTCGTCGAGGCGGTACAGGCGTCGGACGCCGCGCTGATGACGATCAAGATGATCGCCCGGCGGAACTGGGCCGAAGGCGAGCAGAAGTCGTACGACACCTGGTACCGGCCGTTCGACGAGCAGCGCTACATCACCGCCGCGACCGCCTGGCTGCTGAACGGGCATCCCGAGATCACCGGTCTCGCTACCGCGGGTGAGACCCGGCTGCTGCAGCAGATGGTCATCGCGGAGCGCGAGCGGGCCGATCTCACGCCGGAGGCCGCGGCGTCGATCCTCGACGAGGTGCGGGACTACGCATCACCCTTCGTGGACATGCCCATCTGACAAACGGTTGACAACGTGGCTCAGGTCACAAACGAGACTCCGCATTCCGGTCAGGTCGTACGGCGTACGAGATCGGCCGGCGTACCTGCCGGGGGTGCGGGAACAACTCGGCCACCGGTCCGTGTTGACTACCACGTACTCATCTACTTTCGGAGGTCGTAGTGGCAACGGTCGAGCTGACCCAGGAGAACTTCAACGAGGTGGTCGGTAGCGACGGTCTCGTGCTGGTGGATTTCTGGGCCGAGTGGTGTGGCCCGTGCAAGATGTTCGGGCCGGTGTTCGAGAAGTCGTCCGAGACGCACGGTGACATCACCTTCGGCAAGGTCGACACCGAGGCGCAGGGCGAGCTCGCGCAGGCCTTCCAGATCCGGTCCATCCCGACCCTGATGGCGGTCCGCGACGGCGTCGTCCTGTACTCCCAGGCCGGTGCGCTGCCGGCCGCGAGCCTCGAGGACCTGATCGGCCAGCTGCGCGCGGTCGACATGGACGAGGTCAAGGCCCAGATCGCCGCCCACGAGGCCGAGCACGGCTCCGAGCCGCACACCCACTGATCCACCAACAAGTCCGGGGCTCCGAATCGGGGTCCCGGACTTGCTTGTTCACGGGCCGTCGGTCAGCCGGGGATCGGTCGTACGGCGCATGAGCCGCGAGGTCCCGACTTGTTCGGTGAAACCCCAGCGGCGGTAGAACGGGATCAGGCCGGGCTGACACACGAGTTCGATGCTCCGGACGTCGGCCAGTGCGGCGTGGTTGACGACGGCGTCCAGTAGTAGGGCGCCGATGCCGGAGCCGCGATGGGATTCGTCGACGATGACGTCCAGGACGAGGGCGACGTACGCGTAGTCGGTGAGCACTCGGGCGAAGCCGACCAGGCGGTCCGTCGAGTCGTGGGTGATGGCGACGACGATGTCCGAGTTGTCGAGCAGGCGGTGGACGTCCGCGGGCGTCCGGTCGGTCATCCACCACGCCGTACGCATGAGATCGGTCAGATCCTGGATGCGGTGCTGCGGAACCGTGAACTCGGTCGTGAGCATGGGACCCATCTTGGCGGCAGGTTGATGCCGTTCGGGGTGAGGTGGCCTGGGCGTCGTGACACTTGGTGGTGTGCGGATGGTTTCGGCGTTGGTCGGGTCGTTGGTGATGACTGCGTTGCTGCTCGGTGGGGCCGCGTTGGCGGTGGTCGGCGGGGCCCAACTGTGGATGCAGCACGGCGTGTATCAGGTCGGGTTCAAGACGTCGGGCGACGACTGCGGGATCGAAGACGTCGAGCTCGACGTACGGTCCGGAGAGCCGTTGGTCTGTACGTCGTTACCGATGCCGCCAAGCACCTACAAGGCGACGTTCGAGGGGTTCACGGACGAGCAGAACGAGAACGTGTTCGCACTGGCCACGCAGCTCGCGCAAGACGACGGGCTGTCGAAGGCCGACCAGCAGAAGATCCAGGACCTGGTCGACAGCTACGCCGCGAGCATGCCCGCGGAGCGGCGTCCGCAGCACAGGTTCTGGTGGGGTTCGAACAACCTGATCGCCGGTCTCGGCGCAGCGGGACTGGGGGCCCTGGTGTATGCCGGGTTCAGAAGTCGCGGGAGCTGAGGACGCAGAACTCGTTGCCTTCTGGGTCGGCGAGGACTGTCCAGCCGGGGCCCTCGGGTTGACCGACGTTGACGCGTTGGGCGCCGAGCGCTTCCAGGCGGGTGATTTCGGCGTCGCGGTCCTGGCTGGTGTGGGGCGCGAAGTCGAGGTGCAGGCGATTCTTCACGGTCTTGCCTTCGGGGACCGGGACGAACACCATGCCGGGCCCGATCCGCTCCCACGGAATGTCCTGGATGGTCTCCGGCTCGACCCAGCCGGGCACGTTCACGCATTCCTCGTCGGTCGCGATGATCGTCTTCCAGCCGAACGCCTCAGCCCACCAGGCCGCCTGCTTGCGTACGTCGTGGCAGTCGATCACGACGGTGTACCACCTGAGCACCATGCCAAGACCCTGACACAGCCCACCGACAGAAAAGAGCGGGCCCTGGGCAGGAGAAAGACGCCAGGGCCCGCTCTCAATGCTGACCGGAGCGGCGACGTGGTGGCCTGAGGATGTGCGGGCAGGTGAGGTACTGCCCGGGGAGGGTCACCGGAGGGGCTGCTCGGAGAGACGGTCAGCGAGAGGGAGGGACCACGTCGTTGGGGTCCCTCCACGCCGAAAGTCAGCGGAGCGGGTTGAAGGGACGAAGCTCGCGCGGCGTACGGCCGGTGGTGATGGTCTCCGCCAGCAGCTGGCCGGTGATGGGGCCGAGCGTGATGCCCCACATGCCGTGCCCACCGGCGGCGAACACTCGTGGCGACGCGGTGGCGCCGATGATCGGCAGGCCGTCCGGGGTGCAGGGCCGCGGCCCAACCCACTCGAAGGTCCGCGCGTCCAGGTCGGCGTCCCGCAGCAGCGGCCGGGCGGCCTCGACGATCGCGTCGATCCGGCGCGGGTCGAGCTTCGCCTCGGGCTTGCGGAACTCCATCATCCCGGCGACCCGGAGCCGGTCGCCCAGCGGCGTGCAGGCGATCCGCTGCGCCGGGAAGTACACCGGGCCGGCCGGTACGTGCGCGATCGGCACGCTGAAGCTGTACCCGCGACCCGCCTGAACCACGGTGCGAACGCCGAACTGCCGCGCCAGGTCACCCAGCCACGCACCGGTCGCCATCACGACCGCGTCGAACGGATCGGTCTCGCCGTCACCGGTGACGAGCCGGACACCGCGGATCTCGTCCACGATGTCCTTGACGACGACACCGCTGATGATCTGGCCGCCGCGGGCGATCACCGAGTCGGCCAGCAGTTGCACGTACGAACCCGGGTTGATGAACCGCTGCCCGTGCAGCCGGATCGCCGCGCCGATCTCGTCGGACAGCGACGGCTCGATCTCGCGGGCGTCGTCACCGCTGATCGCCTCGAACTCGATGCCCTGACCGGCGGCGTGGATCTGCTCGATCTCCTCGAGCAGCACCTTGCGCTCCTCGGCCGTCCGGTAGGCGGCCAGGAACGACTTGGCCTCGTAGGTCTGTGCCTCGACCCCGGCCTTGGCCAGGAAGTCGAACGCGGGCAGGGCCTGCCGGTTGATCGGGACCAGCGCGTCCATCGCGGTCTTCCAGCGTCCGGCGGTGCTGTTGCGAGCGAAGCGGGTGAGGAACTTGAGGAGCCGCGGGCTCGCGGTCGGCGGAACGTACACCGGTGAGGAGGGGCTCAGCACCGCGCGGACGCCGTACTTGAGGACCGCAGGTTCCGGGAGCGGGGTGGCGAGGCCGGGGGTCAGCCAGCCGGCGTTGCCCCAGGACGCGCCGGCGGCGACGCCCTCACGGTCGAGCACGGTCACCTCGACACCGGCCTCCTGGAGGAACCAGGCGGTGGCGAGGCCGACCATACCCGCGCCGACGACGGCGACGCGGTCGGGAACGATGTGGTTGCTACCAGCGGAACCAGCTGTGGTCATGTATCGATGGTGCGGCCGCCGCGAGCCGCTGTCATGGTGCGATCACACCATTGCCGGGACGAATGACTGTGCTCATCGCACAATAACCCGCACAATGGACGCATGATCTCCTCGTCCGACCTGATCGTCGCCGTCGGTCCGGCGCTGTTCGAGGTCGTAGTGCCCGGTAAAGGCGACCGTGAGGTTCGGGACGTCTTCCTGGCCGACCCGCAGGAGCCTGCGACCGGTCAGCCGGGCGATCTGGTGCTCGGACTCGGTCTACGCGACGCAGAGGACGCCGTCGAGCTAGTGGAGCGCTGCGCGGCCGGCAACGCCTCAGGGGTGGTTCTCCGTACGGCGCTAGCGCACAAGCCGACTGTGGTGGCTGCAGCGGAGCGGGAGGCCATGACCCTCGTGGCACTGCAGCCAAGCGTGACGTGGGCCCACGTGGTCTGGCTGCTCCGCGGAGTACTCGACCGTGCGGCCGCACCGGACTCCCCTGCCGCCGGCGACGCCGGTGTGCACCAGGAGCTGTTCGCACTGGCTGATGCGGCCGCTGCGATCGTCGACGCGCCCGTGACGATCGAGGACAACCAGTCCAGAGTCCTGGCGTACTCCTCCGGCCAGGACTTCACTGACCCGACCCGTGTGTCCACCATCGTCGGACGCCGGGTGCCGCCCGAGGTGATCGCACACTTCCGGGCACGGGGCATCTTCCGGCGGCTGGCGCGATCCAGCGAGCCGTTCCTGGTACCTGACGGACCGAACGGCATTCGCCCGCGTCTCGTCGTACCTGTCCGGGCTGGTGGTGAGTGGCTGGGTTCCATCTGGGCTGTTGTCGACGGTCCGGTGAGTGATGCGGTCACGGCGGAGCTCAGCAACGCCGCCTCCGTTCTCGCCTTGCACCTGTTGCGGCTGCGGGCTCAGGCCGACGTCGCGCGTCGCAGTGCAATCGACCGGCTGCGGACGATCCTGCGGCAGTTCTCTCCGGACAACCCGGTCGATGTACGGCTCCCGCGGCAGCCGTGGCGAGTTGTCGCACTCGGGTCACCCGACGGGTACGACGTACCGCAGCAACTCGACCTGTGGGAGTCGACCGGTCGACGGCACGGGTGGAGCGAGCCGCAGCTGGCTGACCTCGACGGGACGGTGCTGGCTGTTGTTACAGACACCGACGGACCGGGGTCCTGGACCTGGTTGCAGAAACTCGTCCTCGAGCAGTCGGCCGGTACGTACGCCGCTGCTGGTGGTCCCGCGCGCGGTCCGGCCGATCTGCCGAGCTCACGCGCCGAGGCGGTCGAGCTGCTCGGTCTGGTACGTCGAGGTGTCGCGCCTGGGCCGGCGTTGCGGGTCGAAGAGGCGTGGCATGTGCTGACGGTGCACCGGGCCGTCACGTCGCTTGATACCACCAAGATGGATGGTCCGCTCGCAGTGCTGCTGCGGCACGACATCGAGCACGACACCGGGTACGTGGAAACGTTGCAGGCCTGGCTGAACTTTCCGGGGCAGCCGCAGCGGGCGGCGCGGGAACTGCATCTACACACGAATACGTTGCGGCACCGGATGAAGCGGATCGGGGAGATCGCGGAGCTCGATCTGTCTGATCCGCGGGAGCGGTTGGCGTTGCAGTTGCAGATTGCCGCAGTACGGACCGAGCACTGAGATGTACGCCACAGTGCCATGTAACAAGGCTTCACATTCCGGCAACTGTTGGGCAACATCCGCCTGACAGAGTCTTCCTTGTCAGCAGGTCCGACTCTTCACCAGGGAGCCGGAAAGGCTGCGGGTTCGAGCTTTTCACCAGGAAGCTCGAGCCATCCGTAGGGCCCGGCGATTGTCTGAGCGATCGCCGGGCCCTGCGACGTTTGCCGGAACCTTGCCTAGGACAACCGGTTGACTATGGTGCGGTAGAGGCCCGGGAGTGCGGCCGCGGCGGGGACGATGCGCGGAGCGAGCAGCGGGCGGTTGCGGGCCCAGAGCAACGATGCGGTGAGTAGGCGGCATTCCCAGGAGACGCGGCGCCAGGCTGCCTCGTAGTCCTGGGGGCGGTTGGCGCGGACGCAGTCGACCAGTTCTGCGGAGGTTCGCAGTGCGACCGCGATGCCCTCGCCGGTCAGGGCGTCGACGTAGCCGGCGGCGTCGCCGACGAGTAGGACTCGGCCGGCAGTTCGGGCGGTCACGCGTTGGCGGAGCGGGCCGGCGCCCATCACTGGGCTGGCCGGAGCGGCGCCTTGCAGGCGGCGCTTGAGGAGCGGGAAGGCGTCGAGGTGCGAGTCGAAGGTGCCGCGCGCGGAGGTGAGCACGGCGACGCCGACGAGGTCGTCGGCTACTGGAGTCACGTAGGCCTCGCCAAGACGGGACCAGTAGACCTCGACGAGATCGGTCCAGGGCGAGACCGCGAAGTGCTGACGGAGCCCACGGCGTACCTCACCCGAGTTCCCACTTCCCAGATCCACCTGGCGGCGGATGGGTGAGTGGAGGCCGTCGGCCGCGGCCAGGTAGCGGGCGGTCAGACCGGCCGCGGTCACAGAGGTGGTGTTTTGGGTGATCGGACCCACTCGAGCGCGAACGACCGGGATATCCAGCGCTGCCAGCCGGGACATCAGCGCGGCGTGCAGCATCGTACGGCGTACTCCGAGGCCTGGTCCGGCGGTGAAATGGGCGTCGACGCTGTGCCGTCCGTCGAGGTAGCGGATTCCGTGGAACGGACGGCCCGTCAGTTCCACGCCCAGGCGGGACAGGTACGAGACCGCGCTGTGGGCGATGCCTTCCCCGCAGGCCTTGTCGATCGGCGCCGAGCGCGGCTCGACCACGACGACCGACAGTCCGGCGAGAGCAGCGCGGATCGCCGTCGCGGCACCTGCCGGCCCCGCACCGGCGACGAGGAGATCGGTCATCGGGTGAGGACGGTGCGCAACGCGGTCTCTTCCGTTCGGATCCGGACCGCCAGCAGCGGGATGTTCAGGAGCGTGAACACGAGCGCGGTGATCCACGCCGAATGCACCAGCGGCAGCGCGATCCCCTCACCCACGACAGCGACATAGTTCGGGTGCCGCAGGAAGCGATAGGGCCCGCCGGTGACCCGTCCGAGGCCCGGTACGACGATCACCCGGGTGTTCCACTGATGCCCGAGCACCGAGATGCACCACCAGCGCAGCGCCTGCATCGCCACCACCACGGCCAGCATCGTCCAGCCGAGCGCCGGCTCGAACGACCGGCCGGACACGATCGCCTCGACCACGCACCCGGCCAGCAGCCCGGTGTGCAGCACCACCATGAAGGGGTAGTGCCCCTTCCCGAACTCCACGCCCCCGCGGGCGAAACTCCACTTCGCGTTCCGCAGCGACACCGCCAGCTCGGCGACCCGTTCGAATCCGACCAGCACGACGAGTGCGACGTACCACCACAACGATTGCGTCATCACCACTCCAGGAGGACGAGCTCGGAACAGAAACCCGGGCCCATCGCGAGCAGCAGACCCATACCCGAAGGATCCAGCCTGAGCGTGTCACCGAGGACGTGCAGGACCGAGGACGACGACAGGTTGCCGACCGCATCGAGCGATTTCCACGTCAGCTCGAGCGCCCCGGGCCGCAGCGACAACGTCTCCGCGACCGCGTCCAGCACCTTCGGCCCGCCAGGATGGCTGACCCAGGTCCCGATGTCCGGCACGGTCAGGCCGAAGGACCCGAGGAAGCCCCGCACATCGCCCCCGAGATAGGTCCGCACCACCTCGGGCACGTCCGCGCCGAGCACGATCCGGAATCCGCCCGACCCGACGTCCCACCCCATCACCCGTTCCGAGTCCGGGTAGAGCCGCGAACGCGTCGCGACCACCGAAGGCCCCGACGCCGCCGGATGCTCCGACCCCGTCAGCACCACCGCCGCCGCGCCGTCCCCGAACAACGCGCCACCCACCAGGTTCGGCAACGACGAGTCGTCGCGCTGCAACGTCAGCGAACACAACTCCACCGACAGCAGGACGGCGACATGCGTGGGCCAGGCCTTCAAGTAGTCGTGCAGCCGCGCGATCCCTGCCGCTCCCCCGACACATCCCAACCCGAACAGCGGCAGCCGCTTCACGTCCTCCCGCATCCCCAGCCGCATCGCCACCCGGGCGTCGATCGACGGCGCCGCCACCCCGGTCACCGTCGTGAACATCAGTACGTCGACATCGTCGAGCGTCAGCCCCGCGTCCTTCACCGCGCCCGCGACCGCCTCGGCGCCGAGGTCCACGGCCGCCGCGATCCACGCGTCGTTCGCCGCGCCGAAGTCCTTGAGTTCGGCGTACTGCTCCAGCGGCAGCGCGAGATGCCGGTACGAGACTCCGGCGTTCGCGTGCAGCCGGCGGAGCAGCGCCGTACCGCGGCCGTCCGGGAGACAGATCGACTCGAACGCGGCGGTGAGCTCGGACTGCGGATACCGGTACGGCGGAAGCGCGGGCCGGACCGCTGCGATCCGCGTCATCGTGGCATCGTGGGGTCGGTGAGTGTGCTGCGGACCGTCAAGGGTCTGGCTCTCGCGTGCCATCCAGGCCCGACCGTCGCCGTCACCGCGCTGGTCACCGCGGTCGCGTGGTCGGCCGGGCGAAGTCCGGCCGGGTGTCTCCTCGTCGCAGCAACGATCCTCACCGGCCACCTCTCGATCGGCTGGAGCAATGACGCGATAGATGCCGCCCGCGACACCATTGTTAACCGCCGGGACAAGCCTGTGGTGCTCGGACTGGTGAGTCGCCGGAGGCTCGCGGTCGGTGCGGGCGTGATGCTGGTGGTCACCATTCCGGTCTCTCTCGCCAACGGGCTCGCGTCCGGGTTGACGCACCTGCTGTTCGTCGCCTGCGCCTGGGCGTACAACCTGGGCCTCAAGTCGACCGTGATCTCCTGGCTCCCGTACGCCGTCGCGTTCGGCGCACTGCCCTCGTTCGTGACGCTCGGCACCGCGCACGTCTGGGCCCCGTGGTGGGCAACCGCGGCGGGTGCCCTTCTGGGGATCGGTGCCCATCTGGCAAACGTCGTACCCGATCTCGCCGACGACCTGGCCACCGGCGTCCGCGGCTGGCCGCAACGCCTCGGCCGCTACGCCCGGCTGATCGCACCGCTCCCGTTGGCAACGGCAACCGGTCTCCTGGTGATCGCACCACCCGGTGCGATCGGCCTGATCGGCTGGATCGCGCTCGCCGTGGTCGCCGCGCTCCTGACCACGATCCTGCTCTGGCGCAACGCGCCCTTCCTGATCACCATCGCCATCGCCGCGGTCAGCATCGTCTCGCTGGTCCTGCGCGGCGACGCCCTCGTCTAAGCCTCGATCCACCGATTGGCTGGTGTGGGTGCGTCAGACCTTGATCCCGAACAGATTCTCGGCGTTGCGGAACGCGATCTTTTCCTTGTCCACACGCGGAAGATCGACTGCTCGGAACCAGTCGGTCCCTTCCTTGATACTTTCGATGAAGGGGTAGTCGGTTGCGAACATCACTCGATCCACACTGATGTATTTCAGCAAGAGATGGAGCAGTTCGTCCTGGAAGAATGCGCTGGTTGTGAACCAGAAGTTGTCCTGGAAGTACTGCGCGAAGGGCTTCTTGAGCGAGTTCGCCGTTGGCTCGCCCATGTCGTTGGCGATCCGCTCGTAGTAGAACGGAAGGCCTTCGCCCAGGTGGCCGACGATGATCTTCAGTGTGGGGAATCTGTCGAAAACCCCGTACGCGATCATTCGGACGCATTGGATCAGCACCTCTTGGTGCCAGCCAAGTCCGGACCCACTGAAGATGTAGTCTTGGAACTCCTTCGTGTATTCCGCCCGTGTGGTGCTGTAGTAGATCTCGAAGATCTCGTCGGCTGGGTACCCGGGATGCAGGTAGATCGGCACATCGAGAGCTTCGGCACGCGCCAGCACAGGCTCGAAATCGGGATGATCGAGGTATTTCCTGGTGATGTGTCCGTTGGTCAGTGCACCCAGGAAGCCGTCTTCGCGAACCGATCGTTCCAGTTCGTCCGCCGCTGCCTCCGGGCTCTGCAAGGGCAAGGTTGCGAAGGCCTGGAAGCGGCCCGGGTACCTGGCCATCGGCCCCTCGGCAAGCATCCGATTGAGGCGATAGGCAAAGTCGATCCCCTTTTTCCCAGGGACATTTTGCACGGACGGCGTATGCGCGGAGAGGATTTGAACATTGAGTCCCCCCTGATCCATGTCGCGGAGGCGGCGATTTCCCAGATCCGCAAGACCGATGTCCGTGAGGAACGCGATGTGATCCTTGTTGACGGAGTTCAGCTCCATCAGCTCGGGAGTCGTGAAGGTCTCTTCCGTGCCGATGAACTTCAGATCTTGGTCGCGAAGCGTGATGTCTTTCTCAGTGCGCGAGATCTGCGGGTCCTCTTTGCCGCCGTCACGGGTCGCGAATGCCGTTGCGGACACTCCGACCCCAGCGCCGAGTGCGGCCGCACCGGCGACAAACCCGCGGCGCCCAAGCAACCGTCGCGGTGAGCCTTGCTCGATCGGTTCCATCCTGTCTGCGCTCCTTTGTCGGGCTGTGTAGCAGGCCCCCGAGTTCGCTGTGCAGATCACGCTCGCAGGTCCGCCGGCCCGAATCGTCCGCCCACGGAAGACACCTCCCCGTACTCCGCACGGAGTACGGGGTCGGAGGGCGGGTCAACGGTTGCGTTGCGTCAGGTGAGTCCGGCTTCGTACGCGGCGATGACGAGATGGACCCGGTCGCGGGCGCCTAGCTTCGCGAGGATGCGGGCCACGTGAGTCTTGGCGGTCAGCGGGCTGACGACCAGCTCGTCCGCGATCTCCTGGTTGCTCCGGCCCACGGCGATGAGCCGGAGCACCTCGCGTTCGCGCGCGGTCAGGCCGGCCAGCCGCTCGGGCGCAGGCACGTCGGGACGACTCAAGGCACGGGTGATGACCGCCTTGGTCGCGGCGGGTGACAGCAGCGACTCTCCCGCGGCGACGGTGCGGATGGCGTCCAGCAGGGCGTCCGGGCGGGTGTCCTTGGGCAGGAATCCGCAGGCCCCCGCGCGAAGGCCGCGCAGTACGTTGGTGTCTGTCTCGAAGGTGGTCAGGATGAGGACCCTGCTGCCGCTCGATGCACCGTCAGCGACGATCTGCCGAGTCGCTTCGATGCCGTCGGTGCTCGGCATCCTGATGTCCATCAAGACGACGTCGGGGCGCAGGTCGCGGGTCAGCGTCACCGCCTCGTCGCCGGTGCCGGCCTCCGCGACGACCTCCATGTCGTCAGCGGAGTTGACCAGCAGTGCGAACGCGCCACGCACCAGGGCCTGGTCGTCGGCGAGCAGGACCCGGATCACGTGGGAACCCGCCAGGTCTCCGGCAGCGGCAGGCTGGCCCGCACCTCGAATCCTCCGGACTCGCCCGGGCCGGCGGACAGCTCGCCGCCGACGGCCCGTGCTCGGCCTGTCATCCCGGCGATGCCGAACCCGGCCGGTGTCACCATTGAGCTCGGTTGTGCGGGCCCGTGATCGACGACCGTGATCTGCAGTCGGTGGCCATCCTGGTCGAGTCGGACGGTCGCATGCCCGGCCGTCGAGTGTCGAATGACATTGGTGAGTGACTCCTGGATGATCCGGTAGGCCGCGACGGACACCATCGAAGGTAGCTGGTCCGGCAGCCCGGCGGCCTCCAGGTCGATCCGGACATCGGCGGCCTCGGCCATCTCGACCAGGCGCTGCAGCTCGCCGAGGTGGGGCGCCGGCTCGGTTGGCTCGGTCTCGCCCCCATGCAAGACGTCCAGAACGGCGCGCAGCTCATGGAGCGTGGCCCGGCTCGTGTCCGACAGGTCGTGCAGCGTGCTGGACAGCTCCTGCAGCGACGTCTCCCCGCGATCCGGCAGCTGGTCGATCAGGTGCGCGGCGACGGACGCCTGGACGTTCGCGACGGCGAGGCCGTGCGCCAGGACGTCGTGCAGCTCGGCAGCGATCAGGACCCGCTCCTCGGCGACCCGTCGCTCGACCTCGTCGGCACGCTCCCGCTCCAGCCGCGCGGCGACGACAGCTTTCCAGTTTCCACGGAAGCGAACCGCCAGCCCGGCGAAGAAGGCCATGAAGAGCCAGCCGACGCCGAGGAGAGCATCGCTCAGTGCCCCTGACGTCTGGTCGGCAAGAACAGGCACGGTCACCGCGGCCACCGCTACCAGGGCGGCGACGGGCCGCCGCTGCGGCTCGCTGTAGCGTGCCGCAGCGAACGCCGCCACGAGTGAGGCCGGCATCGTGGCTTCGTGAGGGTAGTCGAGGATGTGGTAGGGCGTCGACACGGCGAGGACCGCGAGGACGACGAGGATCGGCCGGCGCCGGCGGGCAAGCAACGGCACCGCCATCGCGCCCAGCAGCGCGACCGCCCACACATCCACCCTGCGCTCGCCCTCGAAGTCGACCGCCTCGAGCATGATCGCCGCGGCGACGCCGAGCACGAACGACCCCGCCGCCAGCAGCCGGTCGGTTACTGGCGGGCGGAGCGTCGTCATCGTTCACACGGGTTCATCGACCCGGTCCTCTCTCGTGCGCGAGAGCTTGCTTGGCCACCACATCCGCGAGCCTAGCGACATCGTCAGCGCAGGAACCACGATGGAGCGCACCAGCAAGGTGTCGATGAGCACACCGACGGCAACCAGGATCCCGATCTCGATGAGCATGACGAGCGGCAGCGAGGCGAGCACCGCGAACGTGGCCGCCAGCACGACGCCGGCCGAGGTGATCACGCCGCCTGTCACCGCGAGGCCGCGTTTGGTGCCCTTGACGGTCCCGTGCCGGACGGCTTCCTCACGGACCCGGCTCATCAAGAAGATGTTGTAGTCGACACCGAGCGCGACCAGGAAGAGGAACCCGATCAGGGGCACCGACGACTCCCAGCCGGCGAACCCGAGCACCCGGTCGAACAACAGGTTGCACAGTCCAAGGGCACCGAAGAACGACACCACGACGGTTGCCACCAGCACCAACGGAGCCACGACCGCCCGCAGCAGCAGCCCCAGAATCACGAGCACTACCAGCAGGATCAACGGCATCACCCGATTGCGGTCGCTCTTGTTCGTCTCGTCCGTATCCAGCAGCTCGGCACTCGGCCCGCCGACCAGCGCGGCGTCACCGGCCACCTTCTGAGCGGTGTCCCGCAGCCGCTTGATCGTGGCCGTCTCGCCCGCGCTCTCCGGCGAGTCGACCGGGATCGCCGAGATCTCCACCCAGTCGTCGCCGGCCCGACCGATCTCGGCGCCGGCAACTCCGGACGTGTTCCGGACGGCCGTCAGGACCTCACTGCTCTTGTCCGGCCGGCTCATCACCGTGACCGGCTGACCTCCTTGACCGGGGAAGCGCTCGTCGATCAGCTTCGCACCGGTCACCGAGTCCGGCGTGGAACGGGCGAACTGGTCCAATTGCGGAAGCGAGCCGCTCGCACCCACCAAGCCCAGCGCAAGAGCGCCCAGGATCACCATCGGCGCGGCCCAACCGACCAGACGTCGACGGTCGACCAGCTCGCCGAGCCTGGCCCAACGCGATCCAGACCCGCGTACCTCAGCCCCGAGTCGCGGCACGAACGGCCAGAAGACCCTGCGCCCGAGCACCACCAGCAAGGCCGGGAAGAACGTCAGCATGACCAGCAACGAGGCCGTGATGCCCGCTGCACCCACCGGGCCGAGACCGCTGGTGCTGTTGAGATCCGCGACCAACAGGCACAACAGACCTGCTGTTACCGTCCCCGCCGAAGCGGCGATGGCCGGGCCGGCCCCACGCAGCGCCGCCATCATCGCGTCGATCGGGCGCTCGTGGTGGTACAGCTCCTCGCGGTAGCGAGACACCAGTAGCAACGCATAGTCGGTGCCTGCGCCGAAGACCAGCACGATCAGCAGCGCCGAGCTCATGCTCGTGATCGTGAAGTCGAAGACCTGAGTGAGCGCATACACGGCACCCATCGACGTGACCGCCGCGACCCCGACCGAGACGAGTGGTACCAGCCACAGCAGTGGACTGCGGTAGGTCAGGATCAGCAGGAGCGCCACCACCACCGCCGTGGCGAGCAGCAACCTCGCGTCCACGGCATCGAAGACCTCGTCCATATCGGCCCCGATCGCTGACGGACCGGTGACATAGACGTTCAGACCGTCCGGCCGGTCGGCGAGCAGGGCGCGAGCATCCGCAACCGAGACGGCCTCGGCCTCATCGGTGACCCACTTGCGGTCCAGCGGTAGCCCGAGCATCAGCGCCGTGCCGTGGTTGGATTCGACGATCTCCGGAGGTGCGTCAGTGTGGTTGCCGAATCGCTTCGCCAGCTCGGTGTAGCCGCCTACGGCCGCCTCCCGATCACCTGGCTGGATGCCGGCGGCTCGTTCATACACGACCACGAGCAGGCCATCACTACCGTCGGGCAGGCCGGCCTCGGCCAGGAGCACCTTGGTCGATTGAGCGCTGGCCGGCAGATAGTCGGCCTGGTTGTCGCGCGTCACCGAGTCGAGCTTGCCGGCCAGTGACAGGCCGCCCACCACCAGCCCGATCCACACAGCCAGCATGAGCCACGGCAGCGCGGTCCTACCCCTCCGCGGCCACTTGGGCCGTGATCTCTTTGGTCCGGTATCGAATCTTGTGGGGCCAGGTGCCCGTAGCTCAGTCGTCATGGTGATCAGGCTCCCAATTCAGCGGGGCTGACTCGTCCGGCCACGGCAGACACTTTCCCGTACTCCCTGCGGAGTACGACGGACGGCTGGGGCAGGCGGCTAGGGCGTGTTTTCGCGGTGATTCTCTCCACCGCCCTTGGCTATGCGGCGTCCGGCTTGAGCGGCGCGTTGCTGCCGAGGATCGCGGCTGTCAACGCCTCGGCCGGCTCCTTCGCGGCGCGCGGGTTGGTGATCAGGACGAGGTCGATGGAGGGGAGTTCGGGCAGGCCGGCGCTCGGCGGGGGCTCGACCAGGTCGGCGGGCATCAGGGAGCGGGCGAAGATCGCGATCCCGAGGCCTGCCCGGACAGCGGCGAGTACGCCGTTGACGCCGCGGACGATGCACGTGATCCGGCAGGTGCGACCGGCCTGCTCAAGCGTCTGCACGCCGAGCGACCGGCTCAGCGACGGCGCCTGGTACGTGACGAGCGGGACCGGTACGTCGGGTGCGATCCGGGTCCCGGCGATCCCGGCCCAGACCATCGGGTCCCGCCGTACCAGCCGGCCGTTCGGCTCGTAACCGCCGCCGGCGCCGTGCTTCACGTAGGCCAGGTCCAGGTGGCCGGACTCGACCCGGCGGAGCAGGTTCGGGCTCTGGGCAACGGTCAGCTCCAGGTCGATCCGCGGGTACAGCTGACGGAAGTCGCGCAGGATCCTCGGCAGCGGCGTGAGCGCCAGGTCGTCGGTGACACCGAACCGCAGCCGGCCGCGCAGCTCCGAGCCGGTGAAGTACCCGGCGGCCTCCTCGTGCGCGGCCAGGATGGTCCGGGCGAAACCGGCCATCGCCTCGCCGTCCGCGGTCAGCGTGACAGTGCGGGTGTCACGGACGAACAGCGGCCGCCCCACCGCCGTCTCGAGTTTGCGCACGTGCTGGCTCACCGTCGGCTGCCGGATCCCCAGTCGCTCGGCCGCCTGGGTGAAGCTGAGCGACTGCGCGACCGCGAGGAACGTCCGGAGCTGGTCCGGGTCGTACATCGATGCACCTCCCATTACGTGACGCAATAAGACTAATAGGAGTAATTCGCTGTCGAGATTCAGTACCAAACCGTGAGGATGGAGGTGTCCTCCCCTGACCAGACCTCTCGCGTAGGGATCGCTCTTGAACACCCGGGCCACCGGTACTGTCCCGTCCACCGACTTCCATCTCCACCGCCCCACCGATTCGACCAAGCTCCGGGACCAGCGCCCGGGCTTCAAGGACACCTTCAGCGCACTGCGGGTCCGCAACTTCCGCCTCCTGGTCAGCGGACTGCTGGTCAGCTCGACCGGCGGCTGGATCCAGCGCATCGCCCAGGACTGGCTGGTGCTCACGCTCACCGGCAGCGCCACCGCGGTCGGCATCACGACCGCGCTGCAGTTCCTCCCCACCCTCGTGCTCGGTCTGTTCGGCGGCGTGATCGCGGACCGGTTCCCGAAGCGGAAGATCCTGCTGGTCACCCAGATCACGATGGGCACCTGTGCCGGCGTCCTCGCGCTGACCGCCTTCACCGGTCATGTCCAGGTCTGGCACGTCTACACGATGGCCTTCGTCCTCGGTCTCGCGACCGCGGTCGACAACCCGACCCGGCAGTCGTTCGTCACCGAACTCGTCCCCCGGGACACGGTCCGGAACGCGATCAGCATGGTGTCGTCGACGTTCCAGCTCGGCAGCCTGATCGGCCCCGCGCTCGGCGGTGTGCTGCTCGGCACCATCGGCGCCGGCTGGGCGTTCGCGCTCAACGGGCTGACGTTCTTCGCGTCGATCAGCGCGCTGCTGCGGATGCGCGAGAGCGAGATGCCGGGGTTCCACGCCGCCCGCAAGGCGAGTGCCGGGATGCGGATCAGGGACGGGCTGCGCGACGGCGTACGGTACGCGTTCCACGAGCCGGCCGTCCGCTGGGCGATCGCGCTGGTCGGGATCTACGGGATGTTCTGCATCAGCCTGCCGGTGACGCTGACCGCGTTCGCCGACCGGGTCTTCCACACCGGCGCCTCGGGGTACGGCGTACTGAACTCGGTGGTCGCGTTCGGTGCCCTGGCGGGCGCACTGCTCTCGGCCCGCCGCGTCCGGCCGACCCGCCTGCGGAACCTGATCGGTATCGCGTGCCTGCTCACGATCACCGAGGTACTGGCCGCGATCCAGCCGTCGCTGTGGACGTTCATCCCGGTGCTGGCGTCGATGGGGATGGCGACGCTGATGTTCCTGACCGCGGCCCAGTCGATGGTCCAGCTGACCACGCCGGACGGCCTGCGCGGGCGGGTGTCCGGGATCTACAACCTGGTCTTCATCGGGGGCGGCGCGATCGGCGGGCCGCTGGTCGGGTTCCTGGCCCAGCACTTCGGCGCCCGCTCGGCGCTGATGATCGCGGGCCTGGTCCCGGCGGTGGCGACGGTCGCGATCGGCCTCCGGCTGCGGCGCGACGGCCGGCTCCGGCTGGTCCTCGTCCGGACCCGCTCCCCGTGGCACCAGGTCCCGCTCCGCCTGAACCTGCAGCAGACCGAGATCCAGTTGTCGGCCCCGAAGAGCGCCCCGCTGCCGAGCCGCACGTCCCGCCCGTTCGTCCTCGGCCGCCGTCAGCACGCGCGGATGGATTCACACCTGCGCCCGATGCGGACGAAGCGCCGCCCGCAGCACCACTGAGCTCCTGGGGCGGGACCGCGCTGCCTTCCAGTCCCGCCCCAGGCAACTTTGAGCATCCACCAACCATTTCCCACCACGAAATCTGGTTGGTGGGTGCTCAAAGTTGGTCTGAAAAGGCTCGCGCCCCCGGCTGGATCGTGGCCGGGGGCGCGAGGGTGCCGGCGGGCGGGCCGGCGTGGCGGCATCAGGGAGCGTTGATGACGCCGACCGGGGGCACCTTGACGGTGCGGTGGTGCTTGGTACCTCCGAGGATCACCTTGCGGAGCGCGACGTTGTTCTTCGTGCTGGACTCGAACAGCCGGTTCTCCGGGTTGGCCGTCACCTGGACGTAGTAGGTGCCGTTCGCCAGGTTCGTGATGTCGAAGGACTGGCCCGGCAGCGTCTGCTCGTACGTGTCGCCGGAGCCGACGTCCAGGACCTCACGGACGGAGAGCGAGCCGTGGTCGCCGCACGCCGTGTGCAGGTCGGTGTTGTCCGGGTGCCAGTTCGCGTTCTTCACCGTGTAGTCGATCGAGTCCGTCGCGGCCAGGCAGAACGCCTCCTTCTGGCTGCGCACCACCTCGGTCTGCTTGGCGTTCAGCAGGCTGTAGCGGGCGAAGTCGGTGAAGTGCCAGTGGTTGTGGCCGTCCCGGCCGTCCCACTCCAGCGTCCCGGTGTTCTGGTACCCGACCTGCTTGCCCTGCGCGTTGTAGAAGTACTGGTAGGCGTCCATCAGGTCCTTGCCCTGCCGCCGGAACCCGTCCAGCACCAGCGGCGACGGGCCCGCGTTCCACACGGTCGCCGAGAACTGCAGGAAGTCCTTGCTCGCGTCCGGTGTACCTTCTTCGCCCGGCGCGGCCACGATCCCCCAGGCCGGCACCGGCCGCAGGTCCGGCTTCGGGCCCTTCGGCACACTCGCCTTACCGGTCGGACGCGCCGCGTTCGGCGTCGGCGCTGCTGAATGCGCGCTCACCTTCTGAGCTCGTGATGCGTCGGACTTCCGCACCGTGACGTTCAGCTTCACCGACGAGTCCTTCGCCGGGATCCTGAAGAAGTCCCGGTACGCCTTGTTCACGGTGACCGTCGCCTTGTACTTGCCGACGGCGAGCTGCACCGGAGCCGGGTCGCCGAACGTTCGCGCGGACCACCCGGTCTGCAGCCCCCACACCGCGCCCTGCGTAAACGGGTTCGCCGTACAGCCGTCCGGGTACGGCGAGGTTGCCGGGGCATCCGGCCGGGTCCGCGATCCGTCGCCGTTCAGGCAGATCGTCTGGTCCTTCTCGAGTACCTTCTTGCCCGCGGCATCGGTCAGCGTGACGTGCAGGAACTTCCCCAGTCCGGAGAAGTCCGTGACCAGCCCCTTCGGCAACTGGCGGACCGGCTTGCCGTGCACGTACTGCGTCGCGACCACCGGCGAGCTGTACGACGCCCTCGTCGCGCGGACCTCGACGGGCGCGTTACCGGCCACCACATGGGTGCCGAGGTCCAGGTCGACGCCGTAGCCGTCGACGTTCTCCAGCGTCACATCAGTGCCTCCGGCAACCAACTTCACGGATGCCGGCGACGCCGATGACGCCGCCGACGCACCGGCGGCCGCGAGTGCGACCAGACCGGCCGCCCCGGCCGCGGCGACCGCCGTCCGGCCGAGTTTCCTTGTGTTCACGATGACGGAACCCCCTCCTGCCTCGGCCGGCGTCCTCACGAGCCGGCCCGTTGCTGGTACGACGACCCGGGCGCGGAGCGAAGTTGATCAAGGTTCCATGGCAGTCCTGTCACGCGAAGTAACAGAGCCTCAATACTTGACTGCGTAAATTAAACCGACCTAGGCTCGACGACGTCCGCTCACTCCTCCCCCGGAGGACGTTTTCATGTCCTTGAGACGCCATACCGCCCTAGTCCTGGCCGCGATCGCCCTGGTGTCGACCGCAGCCGCCACCGCACCAGCCGATGCAGTCCAAGACCAGAAACCCGTCCATCCGCAGATCGCCGCCAAGCCGTACATGGGCTGGAGCAGCTGGAGTCTGCAGTCGACCAACTACCCGGGCGTCAACCCCGACGGCCCCGGCAGCTTCATCAGCGAGAAGAACATCCTCACCCAGGCGAACGCCCTGGCCACCAAGCTCAAGCCGTACGGCTACGAGTACATCAACATCGACGCCGGCTGGCAGGACGGCGGCGACGAGTACGGCCGCCCGGTCGCCAACCTGAAGCGGTTCCCGCGCGGTATGAAGGCCGTCGGCGACGACATCCACAAGCTCGGCCTGAAGTTCGGCATCTACACCGTCGTCGGCCTCGGGATGGACGTCTACCGCGACGGCAACACCCCGATCTACGACGCGCCGGGCTGCTTCACGCGCGACATCGTGTACCCGGACCTGCGCAAGACCAACGGCTGGGACGCGGCGTACAAGATCAACTACGCGAGCCCGTGCGCGCAGAAGTACGCCGACTCGATCGCCCGCCTCTTCGCGTCCTGGGGCGTCGACTTCATCAAGATGGACGGCGTCGGCCCCGGCTCCTGGAAGGGCGCTCCGGACGACCCGAACCACAACAACACCGAGGACGTCGAGGCCTGGTGGCGCGCGGTGCAGAACGCCGGCCGCCCGATGATGTACACGCTGTCGTGGTCGCTCAGCCACCGGTACGCCGACGTGTGGAAGCAGAACTCGAACGGCTGGCGGATCGACACCGACGTCGAGTGCTACTGCGACACGATCGTCAAGTGGGACAGCTCGGTGAAGCAGCGCTGGTGGGACGTCGCGCAGTGGATCGACGACGCCGGGCCGGGGCACTGGAACAACCTGGACGCGGTCAACGTCGGCGTCGGCGCGATGGACGGCCTGACGGACGCGGAACGCCAGTCCTACATGACGTTCTGGGCGATCAACTCCGCGCCGCTGTTCGCCGGTGACGACCTGACCAAGCTGGACGCGTACGGCCTGAAGCTGCTGACGAACCGCGAGGTCATCGCGATCAACCAGTCCGGCAACCCGGCGCGCCCGCTGAACCAGGACCAGCTGCAGCAGGTCTGGTACGCGCAGAACGCCGACGGCAGTACGACGGTCGCACTGTTCAACCTGGCCGACTCCCCCGCGACAGTCACCGGCCGGTTCGACCAGCTCGGGATCGGCGGCAAGGCCACGGTCCGCGACATCTGGGCCGACACGAACACGCGCAACGTCAGCGGCCAGGTCTCGGCGGCGTTGCCCGCGCACGGTTCGAAGCTGTACAAGATCACGCCTGGAAACGTGCCGGTGAGCATCCCGGCCGATCTGACGGCCACGGACGTCAGCCGTACGTCGGTGTCGCTGAACTGGCGGCCGAGCGCAGGCGCGACGTCGTACCGGGTGTTTGCCAACGGCAAGCAGGTTGCGACGAGCACGAAGCCGGGCACCGTGGTGGGCGGGCTGCAGCCGCAGACGCAGTACACGTTCACGGTGCAGGGTGTGAAGTACGGCCGTACGTCGGACGTGAGCGCCGGGATCACCTTGTACACATCGAAGTCCGGCGGGCCGGTGCGCTACGAAGCCGAGGCGCCGACGAGCACCTTGACCGGTGATGCCGGCGTCTCCGGCTGCACGCTGTGCTCGGGCGGGTCGAAGATCGGCAACATCGGCTACGGGGCGACGGTGACGGTCAACGACATCACCGTGCCGGCCACAGGTACGTACCTGGTGAAGATCGCCTACACCGACGGCGACACCAGCCGGCAGAGCATGCTGACGGTCAACGGCACCGACAGCTACTGGGTGAACTACCACGGCCTCGGTGACAACGACTGGGGTACGCCGCAGACCACCTACCTCCCGATGAAACTGACCGCCGGCGCCAACTCGATCAAGGTCAGCAACCCGAACGGCTACATCGCCGACATCGACTGGATCACCGTCTGACCCAGCCGAAAGGACCGCGGGGCCGGCACCACCAGGGCCGGCCCCGCGCTTTACTGGACGAATGACCGCCTACCCCGAACCCCTGGTCCCGCCCAGTGGCATCGCGCCGGTGCCGCGGCGGATTCGCGCGATACTCGACGACCGCGTCGTCCTCGACACGACGGACGCGATCTACCTGTGGGAGTTCCCGCCGTACCCGCAGTACTACGTCCCGCTCGCGGACGTCGCCGACGGCGTACTGACCGACACCGGCGAGACGAAGGAGTTCGCCCACGGTGTCGCGCGCGTACACGCCGCGGGATCGGGCCAGGCCTGGGTGTACGACGAGGGCGTCGCAAAGGCCCGTGTGCGGTTCCAATGGGACGCACTCGACAGCTGGTTCGAGGAGGACGAGGAAGTCTTCGTCCACCCCAGAAACCCCTACGCCCGGGTCGACGCCGTCAAGTCGACCCGCCACGTCCAGGTTGCCGCTGACGGCCTGGTCCTGGCTGAGTCGACCGCCACGATCATCGTGTTCGAAACCGGGCTGCCACCGCGGTACTACTTCCCGCGGACCTCCGTACGTCTCGAGCACCTGATCCCGAGCGACACCGTCACCGCATGCCCGTACAAGGGCCGCACCTCGGCCTACTGGTCCGTTTCCTCGGTTCCCGACGTCGCCTGGTCCTACGACTTCCCGACAGCACCTCTGCTCCCGGTCGCCGGCCACGTCGCGTTCTTCGACGAGAACGTCGACGTCACCATCGACGGCGAACTCCAGGACCGCCCGATCACCCCGTTCTCGAACCGGGCTCAGCGACCTTCGACGGTGTAGTGGATGGTCTGGGCGACGATCTTCCCGTTCTCGATGACATAGGAGTCGACCCCGTCGCGGACCTGCACCTTCGAGTCCTGGTAGGACCATTCGAGGAGGCCTACGTTGCCCTCCGCGGCGACGTAGGTGTACTCGAACGCCTCGTGGTCCGGTAGTTCGTCGGCCAGCGCCAGCGCGAGCTCCCGGACGCCGTCGTACCCCCGGAAGGTGCCGCGGTTCATCAGGATCACGATGTCCTCGGCCACGTTCCGTCGCAGGTCCTCCGCGAGGATCTCGTCCAGCGACGGTGCCCCCACCCACTCGTTCGCGATGTTCAGATGGTCGTCCAGCACTTCCCGCGCCGACCGTTGACTCAGCTCCGTCGTCACATTGCCCTCCCCCACTCGCAGTTCATCTCATGCTGCCGCCACAGGCCGTCCCCGGCAAGGCAATCAGCCGCTGGAAGTGCGGGCACTCGGTGAAGTCGGGAGCTTCGCAGTTCAGCGCATGCTCGAGGAGCTGTTTCGACTCCTGAGCGCGACGAATCTGCGCGTCGAGCAGCGCGTCCTGTTCGCCGAGCACAGCGCGGCGTTCGGAGCCGTTCGGGGCGTCGAACATGCGGCGGATCTGGGCGAGGCTCAGGCCCGCCGCCTTGGCGCGCTGGATCATGACCACCCGCGCGACCTGCGCGTCGTCGTACTGCCGGCGACCCGCGACGCGCTCCGGGGCGAGCAGGCCCTCGTCCTCCCAGTGACGGAGGACGTGCGTGGCGAGGCCGCAGCGGCCGGCGAGCTCGCCGATGGTGAGCATCAGATGCCGGCGGTGGTGGCGCCGTCCATGGTGATGATCGAGGCGGTGACGTAGCTGGCTCGCGGGGAGGCGAGGAAGATCGCGACGTCGGCGACCTCCCGCGGTTCGCCGGCGCGGCCCATCGGGATCTCGCGGACCATCTCCTGGAGCAGCTCGTCCTTCGGCTTGCCGGTCGCCCGGACGGCGGCCTCCAGTCCTTCGTCGACCCGGGAGGTGCGCGTCATACCGGGGTTGATCACGTTCACCCGGACGCCCTGGCCCGCGTACGCCTTCGCGTAGCCGACCGACGCCAGCATCAGCGCCGCGTTCGCCGCACCGCCGCCGATGTGCAACGGGTTCGCCGCGCGACCGCCCTGGCCGACGACGTTCACGACCGCGCCGCTGCCGCGTTCGGCCATCCCGCGGATGACGGCCTCGGTCGCGTGCATGTACGTGAAGTACTTCGCGTTCATCGCGGCGTGCAGCGCCGTACTGTCCAGCTCGTCGACCGGCGTCCGGCGGGCCGCGCCCGCGCAGTTGATCAGGATGTCCGGTACGCCGATCCGCTCGAAGACCGCGCGCGTCGCGTCGGCGTCGGTGAGATCGACCGCTTCGGGCTGGAAGCTCAGGCCGTGGGCGGCGAGCTCCTCCTGCGCCTTCGCCAGGTTGCCGGCGTCCCGCGAGATGCCGACGACCACCGCACCCTCACGCGCCAGCGCCTCGACACACGCCAGCCCGATTCCCTTGCTCGCACCGGTGACCACCGCGGTCTTCCCGGACAGTTCCAGCTCCACGTGACTCCTCAGCTCGGCGACGCCAGCGAGTTTACGCAACCGGAAACCAGAGCATTCGTCACCTTCGGAGCTGCAGGCAACGATTTCGGCAGATTCCTGTTGTGCGCTTGATCCGGTCAGTACGATGAGTAACTAGATCGACACTCTTTGTTTCGACGCCTGATGCCCGAGCAGTTGCCCTGAGCACCGACGCCGGAGGACCCCGTGCCGACCCCTTCCCACTCCCCGCCGTCTTCCGTTACCTGGAAGACGGTTCTCCACCATGACCTACCGGCTTCGCTGGTGGTCTTCCTGATCGCAGTACCCCTTTCGTTAGGAATCGCCGCCGCATCCGGCGCCCCGTTGATCGCCGGCCTGGTGGCCGCTGTGGTCGGCGGTGTCGTCGCCGGCGCGCTCGGCGGCTCCCCACTCCAGGTCAGCGGCCCGGCCGCCGGCCTGACCGTTGTCGTCGCCGGACTCATCACCCAGTTCGGCTGGGCCGCGACCGCCGCCATCACCTGTGCGGCCGGCCTGTTACAGATCCTGCTGGGAATCACCCGGATCGGGCGACTCGCCCTGTCTCTCTCCCCCGCCGTCGTGCACGGCATGCTCGCCGGGATCGGCGTCACGATCGCCGTCCAGCAGTTGCACGTGGTGCTCGGCGGGAAAGCCCAGAGCTCGTTGACCTCCAACGTGACCGCACTTCCCGCGCAACTGATCGCCCACCACGGTCACTCGGTTCTGGTCGGCGTACTCACGGTCGCGATCGTGCTCACCTGGCCGAGACTCCCCAAAGTAAAGGTGGTTCCGGCCCCACTCGTCGCGGTCGTGGCGGTCACGGCGCTGGCCGCGGTCACCATGCCCGACGTGACCCGGGTCGACCTGCCGGACAACCCGTTGCAGAGTCTGATCCTCCCGGTGATGCCCGAAGGCACACCCCTCGAGATCGCCACCGCCGTACTGACCGTCGCCCTCGTCGCCAGTGTCGAGTCGCTCCTGTCGGCCGTTGCCGTTGACAAGCTTCATCGCGGCAAGCGGAGCAATCTCGATCGTGAGCTGATCGGCCAGGGTGCCGCGAACGCGGTCTCCGGTGCGCTCGGCGGCATGCCCGTCACCGGCGTCATCGTGCGTTCGTCGACGAACGTCGCGGCCGGCGCCCGGACCCGCGCGTCGGCGATCATGCACGGCATCTGGATCGCAGCGTTCGTCCTCGCGGCGGGCTCGATGCTCGAACTGATACCGATGGCCGCACTGGCCGGCGTACTGCTCGTCACCGGCCTGCGCCTGGTGCAGCTGGCCCACATCCGCACACTGCGCCGGCACGACGAGCTACTCGTGTACGTCGTGACCGCGGTCGGCGTCGGCGTACTGGGACTGGCCGAAGGCGTGCTGCTCGGTCTGGTGCTCGCGCTCGCGCGGGTGCTGTACCGGCTCGCGCGGGCCACCGTGACAGCAACTGAAGCGGACGGCGTGTGGACGGTGCGGATCCGGGGTGCGCTGGTGTTCCTCGGCGTCTCGTCCCTGGTGCGCACGCTGCGGTCGATCCCTCAAGGCGCGACGGTTCGGGTCGATCTCACCGTGGATCATCTGGACCATGCGGCGTCCGAGGCGCTCGAGGACTGGCGTCGCGGGCATGTCGCGCGCGGCGGCTCCGTCGAGATGTACCGCGGCGGATCCGCCGAGCAGTTGGACGACGTACCGATCCGGGCGTTGCTGGCGAAGCTCGCGGCCGAGGGTCAGCAACCGGCGCACCTGTTCATCACCTGTGCGGACTCGCGGATCGTGCCGACGATGATCACCACCAGCGGCCCGGGTGACCAGTTCTGTGTGCGGAACATCGGGAATCTCGTGCCGCCGAAGGGATCGAACAGCAGCTCGGTGGACGCCGCGATCGAGTACGCGGTCGACGTCCTGAAGGTGAAGTCGATCGTGGTCTGCGGGCATTCCTCCTGCGGCGCCGCGGCCGCCGCGCTCGCGGCCGATGTACCCGAAGGATCGGGGCTGCAGAACTGGTTACGGCACCTGGAGCCGTCGGTACGGCGGGCGGTCGCGGTGCCCGACATCGTGGATCCCGCGACCGGTGTGCGGCTGTCACCGGCCGACAAGCTGTCCGTCGCGAACGTCGCCGTACAGCTGGAGAATCTGCGGAGTTTCCCGTGCGTCCGCGCGGCCGAGGATCAGGGCCGGCTCGAGCTGATCGGGCTCTGGTTCGACATCGGCGCGGCGACGGCACGCTCGGTCCTGGACCGTGCGCCGTTCCTCGTCCGGGCCGACGAGGAGCTGTCGAAGATCAGGAGCAGCGGGACGGCGAGCGCGATCGCGACCAACCCGTCCAGCCAGTAGTGGTTCGCGGTGACCACGACGACGGTGAACGTGAGCAACGGATGTGCGATCCACAGCCAGCGCCAGCGTGACCGGGTCGCCCGGATCAGGAAGACCGCGACCATGAGCGCCCAGCCGACGTGCAGACTCGGCATCGCGGCGAACTGGTTCGCGACCCCGGAGTGCGTGCTCGGTCCGTAGACCGACTGACCGAGCAGCACCCCCGTGTCCACCCAGCCCGGCATCATCCGCGGCGGGGCGAGCGGGAAGAACATGTGCCCGATCAACGCCAGCCCGGTCAGGGACGCGAGCGCCCAGCGCGCCTTCGCGTACTCGGCCGGGCGGCGGATCAGCAACCAGAGCAGCACGATCGCGGTCAGCGGGAAATGCACGCTCGCGTAGAACACGTTGGCGAGCTGGGCGAGGCCGTCGATCTTCAGCGCGTGGTGCTGGATCGTCGCCTCGCTCGGGAGCCCGAGCCACGCCTCCCAGCGGATCAGCTCGTCCGCGTGCCGGAACGCCGAACCGGCATGCTCGGCGGACAGGAAGCGGCCGAGGTTGTAGATCCCGAACAGGGCGGCGAGCAGCGCGATCTCCTTGACGATCCGCCAGATCCCGCCGCGCTGCCGCCTCAGCTCCGGGAGCCTCGGTTGCCCGACCCGTTCCAGAGTCATCTGCGCCATGCCGACCCCCACATCAAACCGAACGCTCGTTCTCTGAAATTCCACCCTGCGCCCCGGATCTCCGCAGATCAAGAACGGTCATTCGTTTTCCACTGTGATCCCTGGCACTCTTTCAAATTATCGCAACATGCTGATAGTTGCGAACAATATGAAGCAACTCACACCGCGCCAAGGTGAAGGACTCGGCTAAATCGGTCGACGCGAGGTGCGGGCCTCGGGAGAGTGCTCGCATGGTGACGGTCTTCCTCCGCTGGACGTGGCTGCGGGCGGTCCTGCACAACGGGTGGTGGCTGGTCACCAGCGTCTATCTGGTCGTCGACGCCGGACTCTCCCCCGCCGAACTGGTGCTGATCGGGTCGGTGCAGAGCGCGTTCGCGCTGGTCTTCGAGGTGCCTGCCGGCGTCATCGCCGACACGATCAGCCGCAAGTGGTCGCTGGTCGTCTCCCAGGTCCTGATGGGTACGGCGATGCTCGCGACCGGGCTGTTCACCTCGTTCCCCGCGCTCCTCGCCACGCAGGTGCTGTGGGGTATCTCGTGGACCTTCGCGAGCGGATCCGACGTCGCGCTGATCACCGACGAACTGAACGAACCCGGTCGCATCAACCTGGTGCTCACGCGGGCGGCCCGCGCGCAGCTGACCGGCGCGGCGACCGGTCTCGTCCTCCTCGGGCTGCTCGCCTGGGCGACCCGACGCGACGTGACCATCGTGATCGCCGGCGCCGCGATGGCGGCGCTCGGGCTGTACGTCGCGCTCCGGTTCACCGAGCACAACTTCGTCCCGATCCGGACCGCCCGATGGTCGTCGTCCTGGACCACGTTCCGTCGCGGCGTCACGCTGGTACGCCGCAGTCGCGCGATCCTGCTGATCTTCGCCGCGACCTTCCTCGTGAACGGCGCCTCGGATGCCGCCGGACGCCTTACCCAGAAGCAACTTCTCGACCTGGGCCTACCCGGTGCGCCGGACCCGATCGTCTGGTTCACGGCCCTCGGCGTCGCCGGTCTGGTCGTCGGCGCCGTCGTCCTCCGGCTCGTCACGCAACGGATCAACGGCGCACACGCCGCGACCGACTATGCGTTGGCCGCCCTTGCCGGAGTGCTGGCGATGCTGATGCTCGCGTTCGCGCGCGATCCGGTCACCGGTGCGATCGCCGTCGTACTGCTGAACGGCATCGTCACGCCGCTCACGCGCGTGATCAGCACGATCTGGGTCAACGCCCGGACGACCGCTGACATCCGCGCGACGACGCATTCGTTCCTCGCACAGCTCGAGTACCTGGGAGAGATCGTCTGCGGCGTCACGATCTCCGCGATCGCTCGACTCACGACGCTTCCGCTCGCGCTCACGGCGTGTGCGGTCCTGTTCGCGGCAACCGCCGTACTGATGTCACCACGCAATCGTCGCTCGGTCCGGGCCGGCAGAGACCTGTAGGACAGCGTTGGCCGGGATGGCGTCGTACGGCGCGACGACGACCGGGAGGTTGAGGTCGTACAGCTCGGCGGCGATCAGGGCGCCGAGCGGGATGATCGGGTCTGGGCGGGACAGGATGACGGCGGCGGGGGCTGTGCGGGCACGGATCTGTTCGGCGAGGACGCTGGACGCGGAGCTCGAGCCGCGGCCGGATTCCATCAGGACGACGCGGCCGGTGAGGACGGCGCCGCACTGCGGGTGATGCGCGTCGACGATGCGGCCCTCGTTGTCGGTTCCGCCCCAGAACGACAGCGGCGCGGTGAGGCGGATCGGCGTACCCGCCGCGGTGCCGGGGTGGAGGGTTCGGCCGTGGATGATCATGCGTCGAGGACCACGTGGCCGGCACGGGCGGACGCGACGCATTCGGCGAGCGAACCGAGGACCGCGGAGACCTTGATGTTGCCGGGTGCGTAGTGCGCCCACTTGCCCGAGTTCGTCATCACGTGTTTCCAGGTCGGCGACAGGATCGCCGTGACGTACGTGCAGGTGTCGACGACGACCGTTACCCCAGCTGCCTCCAGCACCTGCAGTACGCCGCTCTCGGCCAGGCGCTCCCGGGTCGCGCGAGCGGTCGACAGGTAGAACGGCAACTTCAAGGGCGGCCCCGCGACCAGCTCGGACAGCCGGACGCATTCGGCGTACGACGCATGCGGCGTACCGATGCTGACCGCGTCGAGCTCCGATGCGACCGTCGACAGCTCGCGCCGGACGCGCTGGAGTGTCTCGAGGTCAACCACTCGCACCGGCAGGCCGTCTACCGTCGCCGGCGCCTCTGGCGTGACCCCGACCGCGTGGAACAACGCGACTCCTCCAGCGGAAGCGGCCGCTGCGCCGAGCGCCTTGAGGTCGTCCTCGCTCGCGTCGGCCGGAATCCCCAGCAGTACAGGGATCTCGGCTCCGACGACCGATCCGATGTGGTGCCCGAGCAACGAGTACGTCAGGTCCGAGAACTCGCCGAGCGGGCGGCAGTCGAACACCACGGTCCCCCGCCGCGCCTCGGGAGTCTGCAGTCCGGCGTACGGCACCCGTCCGCTGATCGCCGCGCAGACGTCGAGGAAGTCGCCGTACCGGTCCGTGCGCGCGCCGAGGACCGAGTTCGCGAACACGATCGCGTTCGACTCCGCCCACGCGACGTGCTCACCGAGCGCGGGTCGGTTCGGGAGCTGGTACGGCGCGCACGTGAACGTCGGCGTACAGCCGAGGTCGACGTACGCCGTCATCAGCTCCCGTCCCGCCGCCGCGAGCTCGTGATCGCGGACGAGGCCGGGATGGATGAGGTCCGTGGATCCCACGTTCAGCGTCGTCGGCACGCGCACCCGGGCGCCGAGGTCGACGAGCCGGTGCGCGAAATCCAGGCTGACCTGACCGTGGTACAGGCACGAGTCGACGTGCGCCGACGTGATCTCGACCAGCCGCGGCGCGTCCGAGATCCGCGCCTGCCCGACGATCACCCGCATCGCGAGCGCCACGCCCTCCCCGTCCTGACCGCCGAGCATCGCCTCCTCGTCGGCGGTCAGGTGGAGAGTCTGCATGCGTTGAACTTAGCCGGACCTGCACCACTCACCAACCTGCCCGACGCAGCGCGCTTCACGCTCGTCCAGGCGCCCAGGACACGGTTCGTCCGAGGTTGGTGAGTGGTGGACGTCCGCCTAGACGACCTGCCGTTTGGATGCGACGAGCTTTCCCGCGTCGTACCCGTCCGCGCGCAGCAGCTGTCCGGGGGTCACCTCGAGGATGTCGATGCTCAGCGGGGTGGTGTAGTCCTCGGAGCTGATCGGGCGGCCTTCTACGTAGAGGTCGACGCGGTTGATGCCTTGGGCATCGATCGCGACCGTGAGCGTCGTGCCGCTCAACGAGGTCTTCAGGTCGAGCCGCCGGACCGGGAGCGCGGCGAGCAGCTCGCCGGCCCGGTTCAGCAGGTCGACGTTGCCCTCGAGCAGGTCCGCTCTGGTCATCCGATGGGTCTCGTGCGGCTTGACGCCGAGGTCCTCCACCGGCGTACCGGCGAGCTTGCCGACCCGCAGAGTGCGCCGGATCGAGACCCGCAGGTTCGCGCCGTTCGGCAGCGCGATGTACGGCGATGTCTCGTCGGGTGGCGGAGGTTCGTTCAGCAGCGCCGCGAGCAGACCGTGCGTCCAGACGTTCGCGCCGCCCGCGCCGGTGTTGTCGTCGACACCCAGGATGGTTCCGATCTCATGATCGGCGAACCCGGCCGCGAAGATGTCCGTCGCCGAGTAGACCCGCGCGTCGGTGATCAGAACGACAGGTCCCTGGTACGTCTGGCCGACGTCGTTCGCACCGTCCTCGGGCGTGATCGGTTTCGCCGCCGAGTACTGCGCCCCGGTCTCGATCGCCAGGTCGAGCGAGTCGAACCACGGACCGAGATCGATCCCGGCCGGGTTCTCCCGGTGCCGGCGGCAGATCCGCAGGTTGAGCGGCGAGCTGATGAACTGCACCGGCTCCGGCGCGACCCGCCGCGGCGTCATCGTCTGCAGGGTGAACTCGCTCGCGTAGATGTGCCCGCCGCCGTTGTCCCGGACGTCCACGATCAGGCCGTTCTGCGGCAGGATCGCGGCCAGCCGGACGAACTCGTCCCGGAAGGCGACCGGGTCCGGCACGCTGAACGTGAAGATCCGCAGGTGCCCGAACGTCCCGGACGACGTCGCGACCTCACGGGCCCGGAACACCCCGGGCATCGTGGTCGGCAGATCCGCGCCGGTCACCGCGGCCGGGGCAGCCAGCTCGGCCGAGCTCTGCCCACGTTCCAGTTCGACGACGTCGCGGACGTACAGCGCCTTCTTCGCGCGCGACTTCTCGTCCGAGTCGAGGTCGAGACCCATCACCGCGGAGGCCTCGCTGATCGCGTCGAGGTCCGTCATCGGCGGCAGGTTGGTGGTGACCTTCCACTGCTCGCGCAGTTCCTGGTCCGAGCCGTCGAGGCCGACGTACGACAGCGTCACCCAGTCCTCGTCGGGTGGGGACTGGATGACCAGCGGGCGCAGGGTCAGCGACTCCAGGCCGCGGGCCAGGTTGGCGGCGTCGTTGCTCCCGGCGAAGACGGCACCGTTGAGAGCGACCGCGCGGGCGATCGGCGTACCGTTCCAGTGCGTCACCTCGGCGCCGGGGCCGAACTGCGGCGCCTGGTAGCCCGTGACCGTGCGGGTGACCAGGTAGTGCTCATCACCGGCTTCGTCGTAGCACTTCTCGATCATGAACGGCAGGAACGCGATCTTCCCGGCGAACGGCACCGGCAGCAGGTAGTTGGTGTGCAGATCGCGGACCGAATGGAAGATGCTCGACATCTCACGATGGAACAGCCACTCGTCCTCCATCGTCTCCGCTGTCAGACGCTCCATCCGCGCGCGCATCACACGCAGCCGCTGCAACGGGTTGACGGCGTGCATCGCGACCTTCAGCGGCAGGTGCACGTAGTTCTCGCTGAGCAGCAGCAGTGCTTGATCCACCAGGAGCTTCCGCTGGTCGAGCGTCAGCGTGCCGGCCGCGTCGAGGAACTCCGCCAACGGGACAGCGGCCGCCGCATCCGTACCGACCGTCTCCCGCACCGCGGTCCGACGCGCGGCCGTCGCACTCTTCGCTACTGTCTTCTTCGCTGCCGTCTTCTTCGCAGGGGACTTCTTGGCTGCTGTCTTCTTGGCCGTGGTCTTCCTGGTTGTGGTCTTCTTCGCAGTGGTCTTCTTGGCTGTGGTCTTCTTGGCGGCGGTCTTCTCGGCTGGGCGTTTGATCGTGAGTGGTTGAGACATCGTTCCCCCAATAGCAGCAGCCCCTCCCCGGGCCGCGATCCCTCCACCGTGGTCCGCTCATCAGGCGATGTCAACGGCCCGCCACGCCGTTCCACCAGGACATCGCAGCGGCTTGTCAATCATTATCGAATGCATGCGGATCAGCCGTTTGTTCTTGACGGCCGCCCTCCTGATCGGCGTGCTCGTTCCGGCGCCCGCGCAGGCGGCGGCAGCCTTCCCACGCATCGACGCGAGCGGTTTCCAGCTCGTGTCCGGTGACACGTTCGCGACGTACGGCGCTCGCGTCGCGCAACTGGAGACGAAGCTCCCACCTGTTGACGTGACCGCCGTACTCGCCGCATCCAACCGGACGGGGCGGCCGCTGTGTCATGAGACGTATCTGGCCGCCTCGCTGAATCCACAGGGGTTCTGCTGGCAGGACGGTGAGGACGACGACGAGAACGTCTGGATCCCGCAGGGCCTCAGCGGGTCCGGCGACGCCCAGCCGGCCGGCGGTGCGCGCCGGGTCGTCGTCGCGAGTTGGCACAACAGCAACGACACGGCGATCCGCGTGTCGTTCCTGGACCTGGCGACGTTGAAATACCGGCATGTGTTGCTGGTCGAGCCCACCGCGGACGGTAACTTCCAGGCCGTCGCCGGGCACGGGCACGGCCTGTTCTGGTCGGGGAACATGCTGGTGGTGGCGACCGGTGGATCGGTCCTGCGGGTCTTCGACCTGCGGCACATCTGGCGTACGGACACCAGCACCGGCGAGGTCGGACTAGGTGCCGATGGCAAGTATCACGCGTTGTGGCACGCGTTCGCACTACCGCAGGTCGGCGCGTACTGGTACGCCGGCGGCGGCTGCGCGAACACGACCGGGACCAAGCCGTGCTTCGCGTCGCTCGGAATCGACCACGCCGGGACGGGATCGTTCGTGGCAGTGGAGCACACGACGCGCGGCGGCGGGCGGATCGTCCGCTGGCCGCTCGACGAGTCGACCGGGCTGCTCCGCGCCGGCGCCGACGGGGTCGTGCACGCGGTCGAGGCGTTCGACTCGCCTGTGTGGGGGATGCAGGGCGCCACGTCGTACGGCAACAGCTTCGTGATCACCGGCGTGTGTCCGGAGTTCGCCGGGAACATCGGTGACGGGATCGACTACCCGAGTTGCCTGCACCGGGGCGTCGGCGGTACGTCGACAACGGTCTGGACCAAAGCACCGAAGAACACCGAGAACCTGTCCTACTGGCCCGCGACCGGTGAACTGTGGCTGATCAGCGAACAACTCCGCGAACGGGTCACCGTCCACATCCCCTTCCCGGCGTAGTTGACGGTAGTCGACCACCTGCCTGTAAGGATGGGCGGGTGAAGGAGTTCTGGGACAACATCACGTCGGTTCAGCCGGAGCCGTCGCTCCAGTTGGTCATCGGTACGGGTATCGCCGCGCTGCTGCTGATCGCCTGGCGGCCGATCTGGCGGCACACCCGGCAGGTCGTGACGATCGCGCACGAAGGCGCGCACGGACTGATCGCCGCGCTGGTCGGCCGCAAGCTGTCCGGGATCCGGCTGCACTCGGACACGTCCGGCGTCACGGTGTCGCGCGGCAAGCCGACCGGCGGCGGGATGATCGCCGTACTGCTGGCCGGCTATCCCGGTCCCGCTCTGTTCGGCCTGGCCGCCGCTTTCGTTCTCAGCCGCGGGTACGCCGTTGCGCTGCTGTGGGGACTCCTGGTGGCGCTCGTGATCTTGCTGCTCCAGATCCGCAACCTGTTCGGCCTGTGGTCGGTGCTGGTGTTCGGCGCTGTGGTGTTCGGCGTGACGTGGTGGGGCTCTCCCTCGGTGCAGTCCACCTTCGCGCACCTGCTCACGTGGTTCCTGCTGCTGGCCGCACCACGTGCTGTGCTGGAGTTGCAGCGCTCGCGGCGGCACGGTCAGGGGCGTAGCTCCGATGCGGATCAGCTCCGGCGCCTCACCGGCGTACCGGCGTTGATGTGGGTCGGTGTGTTCGGGCTGGTCACGCTGGCTTGCCTGGCGTTGGGCGTGCTCTGGTCCGGAGTACTCCCGAGCTAGGCGGGCGGCAGCGTCACTCCGAAGCCGGTCACTGCGAGCCGCAGCAACACCTGTCCTGGTCTGAGCAGGTCAGCCACCTTGGCGGCGCTCAGTACCTCCAGCTCGGCCAGGCGTTTCTCGTAAGTGCCTTGGACGCGGGCCTGCTGGAGCTCGGTCGTGTTGTGCCAGACCTTCTGCCGGGACTCGCGCAGGAAGCGCCGCGACGCCAGCCGGTTGAGGGGCGTGAGGACGCGATCGACCAGACTGCGCGCACCGGTCGCGGCGAGCTCTCCGTCCTCGGCCGCGACGCGTTCGGCGAGCACACCGTCGATTCGTTCGTGATCGCGCCGGCGTCGGTCCATCAGCTGCGGATCCAGGAAGTCATCGTCGCTGATCACCGCGAGCAGCGCCTGCGGCAGGTCGTAGTTCACGTGCGCGTTGATGCCGAGCAGCACATGCGCCAACGCCGGCAGCTTCGCCGGCGCCTCGAACGCCAACCGCCACGGACGCGCCACCGACGTACCGTCGTGGGCCTGCAGGTAGAGCTCCGCGAACCGCACGTCCCAGATCTCGACCCACGCCGGATCCTCGAACCGCCCCTCGTCGATCGCCTGCCCCACGGCCTTGGTCGTCCGCAGGTACGTCTCCAGGAAGAACCGCCGGTGCGCGAGCTCCGGCGGCAGCTCGTCAACCCGCTGCCGCATCCGCGCCACCACGTCCGCGATCGGACCACGATCGGTCATCGGATCAGGCCCGTCCTCCGCTGATCGGGCGGCCGCGCTGTGCTACGCCCGGTCCGCCGTACGGGTAGTCCGCGGCGCCCGGGTCGCTGGCCTCGTCGAGTTTCGCCGTCTGCTCAGGAGTGAGGTGCAGGTCCGCGGCGGCGAGATTGTCGTCGAGTTGCTCCAGCGTGCGAGCACCGAGGATCACCGAGGTGAGCGCGGGCCGGTCGACCAGCCACGCGAGCGCGACCTGCGCCATCGAGATCCCACGCGCGTCGGCGATCTCCCGCACCGCGTCGACCACGTCACGGACACGCTGGTTGCGGCTGCGGCGGTACCACGACTCGACACCGCGATCCGGGTTCTCACCGAGCCGGGTCGCACCGGCCGGCTCCTCGTCGAACGAGTACTTCCCGGTCAGCCAGCCGCCACCGAGCGGCGACCACGGCAGCAGGCCCAGCCCGTTCTCCTGCGCGGCCGGCACGATCTCCCACTCGATCTCGCGGACCAGCAGGTTGTACTGCGGCTGCAGCGTGACCAGCGGCGACCACCCGCGGTACGCGATCAGGTCACACGTCTTCTGCAGCTGCCATCCGGTGAAGTTCGACAGACCGGCGTACGAGATCTTGCCGGCGCGTACGGCGTCCTCGAGGAAGCTGAGCGTCTCCTCAAGCGGCGTGACCGGGTCCCAGGCGTGCAACTGGTACAGGTCGATGTGCTCCACACCGAGCCGCTGCAGCGACGCGTCCAGCGCCTTACGGAGGTGCCGCCGCGACGTACCGACGTCATTGGGCCCGTCACCGGTCGGGAACCGGCCCTTCGTCGCGAGGACGACGTCGGCGCTCGTCTTCGCCAGCCAGCGCCCGACGATCTCCTCGGACACCCCGGCCGTGTACACGTCCGCGGTGTCGACGAAGTTGCCGCCCGCCTCGACGTACCGGTCGAGCTGTGCGTGCGACCCGGCCTCGTCGGTCTCGTTCCCGAACGTCATGGTGCCGAGCGCGTACGTCGAGACGACGGCGCCGCTCGCGCCGAGAGTGCGATATTCCACGGGATGCTCCCTCTCCTCGAACTGTCTGAAGCGAAGACTACGGTGGCGGGTATGAAGACAAGTGAAGTGCTCCTCGACGCGCACAGCCGGGTACAGGAGGTGCTGCACGACGTCGTCACCGGGCTCGACGAGAAGACGCTCGCCACCCGGCCGGGTGACACGGCGAACTCGATCGCCTGGCTGGTCTGGCACCTGACCCGGGTCCAGGACGATCACCTGGCGGACGCCGGTGGATACGAGCAGGTCTACACCGCCGACGGGTGGTTCGAGCGCCTCGGGCTGCCGCTCGACGCGGCCGACACCGGGTATGCACACACGTCCGACCAGGTCGGGCTCGTGAAGCTCTCGGCGGATCAGCTACTCGGATACTACGACGCCGTCCACGCACGGACCGCGGAGTTCCTGCGCACCGTGACCGACGAGGGCCTCGACCGGATCGTCGACCGCCGCTGGAACCCGCCGGTCACGCTCGGAGTGCGACTCGTCAGCGTCATCGACGACTGCGCGCAGCACTCCGGCCAGGCGGCGTACGTGAAAGGTCTGCTCAGCTGAGCGTGGTGTACCAGAGCGAGGTGCCGGCGATCAGGTAGAGCCTGTGGTCCGGCATCAGCACGGCGCCGGTCACCTTGCCCTCCGGTCCTACCGCGTCCTGGACGGTCCACTGGCCGTCCCGGCCGGTGAGGACCTTGACCTTGTTGTCCTGAGCAACAACCTGGACGACCTTGTCGCCGTCGATGATCGGCGGCGGCAGCTTGTCCTTGTCCCCCACCGGGACCGACGGCACCCCCTGCAGCCGCTTCGCCGTACCCGATGCATCGAGCTGCCAGATCGCGAGCTGACCGTCGACGTACCCGGAGATCACGCAGTCCTTCGCGCAGGTCGCGGTGTTGGCCTGGCTCCGGCTGCCGGGATCGGGCAGCACGATCCGGGTCCAGCCCTGGTTGAACTTGGCCGATCGCCAGACCGCGGCCTCCTGCGCGACGGTGTTGGGCGCGAGCCGGACCTGCGAGCCGACGAGGACGATGCTGTCGCCGAGCGTCGTACCGAAGCCGGGCCCGACCAGGAGGGACGGCGTACTTTGCAGAGCGGTCTTCGTCGGGTCCTGCCGCACCCATTTGCCGTCGCTCTGCGACAGCCAGACCATTGCGTCGTTGCCGGTCTGGACGCCGCCCCAGGTGCCGAGGAGCGCGCCGCCGCTCGGCGTACGGACCGCGCTGAACAGGTCGCCTGCGGTCTGGCCACCGAAGGTCCAGAAGTTCTGCGGCTGCTCGACGAGTCCGGTCTGCGGCGTGCCGGTCCAGACCGTCCAACGCGTGTTGGAGTGCGCGCCACCCGAGGCTCCACCGAGCGCAAGGAGTTGCTTGCCGTCGTACGCGATCGAGTACCAGATCGCTTCGAAGGCATACGGACTGGCCGGGTTGGGCTTGACCGTGATCGGCGTGCGCTTGCCCGTGCTGTCGTAGGACATCAGCTCCGGGACGACCTTGGCACCACGGTGGCGCAGGCCGACCAGCAGCTGGCTGTCGTGGGCGGTCAGGGTGACAGGCTCAGCCGGGCTTACGTCGACCTGGGTCCAGTCGTCGAGCGGTTGCGGCTTGTCGGCTTTGTCGTCACTGCAGGCGGTGAGGGTCGCGAGCACCAGGATCGCGACCGCAGCGAGGCGGCGCATGTCAGCGGCTCTGCGGAAGCTTGGTGGTCTTCTTCCGGCCGGTCCGCGGCGCGGACGGCGGTGGCACGACCGGACCGATGTCGCCATCCGGCGCGGTGTCGAGGTCGATGATCACCGGCGCGTGGTCGCTCGGGCCGGTGCCCTTGCGGGCCTTGCGGTCGATCCACGCGGCCTTGACCCGCTCGGCGACCGGAACGGTGGCGAGCATCAGGTCGATCCGCATCCCGAGGTCCTGGTGGAACATGCCGGCGCGGTAGTCCCAGTAGCTGAAGATGCGGTTGTCCGGCCAGCGGTCGCGGACGACGTCGTGCAGGTCCTTCGCGGCCATCAGCTCCGCGAGCGCCTGCCGCTCAGGCGGGGTCACGTGCGTCTCACCGACGTACGCCACGGGGTCGAAGACGTCGGCGTCCGTCGGAGCGATGTTCATGTCACCGCAGACGATCTGATCGGCCGGTCCACCTGCCACGACTTCCGTGAGTGCGGCGAGCCAGGCGAGTTTGTAGTGGTAATGGTCCGAGTCGGGGACGCGGCCGTTCGGCACGTACAGCGAGTGGATCCGCACGCCGCCACAGGTCGCCGCCACCGCGCGGGCCTCGGGATTCGGGAACCCGGGCGCGCCGGCGACACCGGTCACCACGTCGTCGAGCCCGACCTTGGACAGCAGGGCGACGCCGTTCCACTGCGGTTCGCCGTACAGACCGATCTCGTAGCCGCGGCCGGTCAGCTCGTCACCGAGCAGCTTGGTGAAGGCGTCGTCCGCGAGCTTCGTCTCCTGCAGGCAGACGACGTCGGGCTGCCGCTCGTCCAGCCAGTCCAGCAGCCGCGGCATCCGCTGCTTGACCGAGTTCACATTCCACGTGGCGACTCGCATCCGACCAAGGTAGCGCCCGCCACGGACCATTTCAGCCGAGCTTCGGCGCCCGCCAGACGAGAGTGTTCAAGAGGTCGGTGCCGGGACGTTCGACGCTGTTGTTGTGCCGCGGTTTGTCCTTGCGGCCCCAGGCATCGTCCCCCAGCCACGGCGGTACGCCGAACGGCAGGTCCCGCGGCGGGATCGGTGCGTAGTCGGACTCCGCGAACTTCACGCCGTAGTTGGGAACCGTGGCGTCGCCGTCCGGATCCGGCGTCACGATCGCGCGCAACTCGACGATCGCATCGCGCCAGCTGTCGACCAGCACCTTCGGGCTACGGCTCGACGGGTGCGGCACCTCGAACAACGGCACGTCGGGCCGGTCGGTCCACAGCTGAACAGCCTTGCGGGCTTGGGCGCCGAACGCGACGATCACCTGGAGATCGGGGCCGGTGATCAGATCGAGCAGGGTGTTGCGCCACGCGAGCTGGTCCGGCCGGGCGAGCAGCGGTGCCGCCTGCTGTGCGCGAGACGGCCGGAGCGCGTAGGCGTAGGCGTTGACCAGTGCGTAGCTGCGGGTCAGCCCGAGCTTGGCCAGGAAGCCCTGCACGCGCTGACCGGCGTCGCCGACCAGCGTTCGGCCCGCGACGCGTTCGGTCGGGCCTGGATCGGACGCGATGGCGAGCAGCCGGGCCTTGCGATTGAGCCGCCCCCGGTAGAACACCGGGCCCCAGTCGTGCCAGAACAATTCCCGGAAGTCCGCGTAACTCGGAACTTTCGCCAAGTGCCGCGCCACGGTGACCGGCGGGCCGGGATCGAAATCACCCATCGAACTACCTCCCCCTCGGCGATACGCTCTTGAGCGGGGCGGCAACGGGGATTCTACGGGAGGGTGGGCCATGTTTGTACTGCGTGGAACCGTGATGACAATGCGCTCCGGCGGGGACGTTCTGTCCGGCGGCGCGGTGTACGTCGACGACGACGGGCTGATTGCGGCGGTCACGCCGCTGGATCCGGTCCCGGATGGATTCGCGAATGCGCCGCGGATCGCCGCGGGCGGGTTGATCTGCCCGGGTCTGATCGATCTGCACAACCATTTGATGTACAACAGCCTGCCGTTGTGGACGGAGCCTTCGCGCGCCGTCCCGTGGACCTCGCACAACCAGTGGGGCCGCGCACCGACGTACAGCAGCCAGATCAGCCAGCCGGCCCGCCTGCTCGGCGCCACTGCGGGGCGGGCGCTGCTCCGGTACGTCGAAACGCGGGCGATCGTCGGCGGTACGACGTCGATCCAGGGGAACCCGCGCGGCGCCGTACCGCCCGACAACGACCTGATCCGGAACGTCGACTCGGAGAAACTCGGCACCCACGACGATTTCATCCGGGTCAGCACTCTGGTCGCCGACAACGCCGCCGCGCTCGCGCCGTACGCCGCCGCCGTCCAGGCCGGGCGTGGATTCATCGCGCATTCGGCGGAGGGATCGGATCCGAAACTGCGCTCCGAGTTCCGGTTGCTGGCCGATGCCGGTGTGGTGAAACCGCAACTGGTCGCGATTCACGGCGCGGCCCTGAATGCGGATGATTTCGCGGCGATGAAGGTGGGGAATTCGAGCCTGGTCTGGTCGCCGTTCTCGAACTTTTGGCTGTACGGGGCGACGGCGGATGTGAAAGCCGCGCACGCGGCCGGAGTGCGGCTGTGCCTGGGCTCGGACTGGGGTCCGTCGGGAACGCGAAATGTCCTGTGGGAGTTGAAGGTCGCCGATCTGTGGAACAAGACGCAATCGGTCTTCACCGACGAAGAACTGGTCCGGATGGTGACGTCGAATCCCGGAGACGCGTTGTCCGGGGTCTGGCCGCGTCCGGTCGGCCGGCTCGAACCCGGCGCACTCGCGGACCTGGTCGTCGTACGGCGCTCTGCGGCCGGCACCTATCGCAGTGTGATCGAGGCGACCGAGTCCGACATCCGGCTGGTCGTCGTGGGCGGCCGGGCCCGCTACGGCCTCCGCTCACTCATGACACCGCTCGCCCCGGCGGCGACGCCGATCAGGGTCGGCCGACTGTCGCGCGCGATCGACTATGGCGACTCGGCCGTCACCTGGAAGACCGTCGTCGCGGACCTGGAGAAGATCCGCAGCGACCCTGCCGGCGCCTCTGCCCGCGCTGCCGTCACATTCGGCGCCCTGGCCGACGCCCTTGCCGGCGACGGTGTCGCCGGTGATGGTGTTGTGGGGAATGGTCTCGCCGACTCCTTCGTGCTGCTGCCCGACATGCCCGCACCCGAGACCGACGACCTTCTCGGCGGAGCTCGTACTGCCCCCGGACCCGTCACCATCCCGCCCTTGGAGCCCTTGACCACCGGCACAGCCTGGTTCGACACGGTCGACGCCAACCCGTTCCACCAGGGTCTGCTCAGCGGCCTCCGCGCGTACGCCTGATATATCACTTGATCTCTATATACGCTTGTTGTAATACTTCTCGGCATGGACGTGTTCGAGGCGATCGCGGAACCGAGCCGCCGGGAAGTACTCGACCTGCTCGCGGAGCGGGAACGGCCGGCCGGTGAGCTGGTCGAGCATCTTCACCGGCTGACCCAGCCCGCAGTGTCGCGGCACTTGCGGATCCTGCGCGAGGTCGGGCTGGTCGACGTACGGCCGGAGGGCCAGAAGCGGATCTACGCGCTGCGCGCCGACCGGCTGCTCGAGATCGAGAACTGGATCAGCCGGTACCGGAAGTACTGGCCGCGGCACCTCGACGCCCTCGAACAGCATCTGGCCGACAACCCTGAGGAGCACCCGCATGAGTAACCGCTTAGGTGAGCTCGCCGTCGACGGCGACCGCGCCACGATGACCTTCCGGCGCCACCTTCCGTACCCGATCGAGCGGGTCTGGGCCGCGCTCACCGATCCGCTCGAGCGCAAGGCCTGGTTCGGCGAGACCGTGATCGACGGGCGCAGCGGCGGCAGCATCGAGATGATCCCGACCGATCCCCCGGCGGCGCCGGACGCCAAGCGACTGACCGGCCGGATCCTGGTCTGGGACCCGCCGCACGTCCTCGAGCACGAGTGGCGCCAGCGGATCGTCGAGGACAGCGTCGTGCGGTACGAGCTCCGCCCGGACGGCGACGGGACCATGCTCACCTTCACCCACACCGGCCTGTCCGAGCAGAACGCCCGCGGCTTCATCCCCGGCACGCATGCGTTCTTCGACCGGCTCGAGGCCTGGCTCGACGGCACCGAGATCCCCGACTGGTCCGACCGGTACGCCGAGCTGGCGCCGTCATACCCCGCCTGGATCTGACTTCGTGTAGTTATCCACATACTCGAAGTCACCGGTCCGGGGCGGGTCGAATCGCGGCACTCTCTTTGGCAAGGAGATTGGCGGCGAAGGGGCCGGAATGGGAGATCTCGACTGTGAACCGGCGGACATCACCGCACTGGTGGCATACCTGCGCGACATCGGGCAGCACGAACTACTGACCTTGGAGGAGGTGAACGAGCACTCGTACTGGATCGAGGCCGGCCTGCTGGCGGCGGAGCGGCTGACCGGCGATCCGGGGCTCCACGACACAGTCGATCTGCAGAAGATCGTGGCACTCGGGCGGCACTCGTGGCAGCGGATGATCGAGGGCAACCTGCGGCTCGTCGTGTCCCTCGCCCGGCGGTACGGCGGGAAGGGTATCTCGCTGCTCGACCTGATTCAGGAGGGAAACATCGGGCTGATGCGGGCTGTCGAGCGGTTCGACCACCGGCTCGGGCACCGGTTCTCGACGTACGCGATCTGGTGGATCCGGCAGTCGATCGGGCGCGCGATCTCGGACCGTTCCCGCCTGGTCCGGATGCCGGCCCAGGCGTACGCCGACGCGTCCCGGGTGGCGTCGGCGCGCCACGACCTCACCCAGGAGCTGGGACGTGAACCAGGTACGCCGGAGCTCGCGCGGGCGACCGGGTTGAGCATCGCGCGGATCGAGCGGGCCCAGGCGTGGCGGATGCAACCCGAAACGCTCGACGTCGACGACACAGACCCGGTGATCGACGACGACCCGATCGTCCTCCGCGCCGCCCTCCGCCGGGACCTCGCCCACCATCTCCAGTTCCTCGACGACCTTCATCAAACCGTGCTCCACCGCCGCTACGGCCTACACGGCCACATCCCGTCCACAGCAGAGGAGATCGCAACCCAACTGAACCTGAACACCGCCAAGGTCCGCGCCCTCGAACGAGAAGCCCTACGCCAACTCCGCCGCCGAGCCCTTCCCCACCTCCGCGACTACGTCGCCTGATCACCAGTGCGCTGCGGGGTGCGCTGATCGGGTTCTTGGAGTGGCTGGGATGATGGGGAGGTGAGACTGCTGCGTACTGCTTGGCCTCGTGAGCTGGGGGCGGCTGTGTCGGCCGCTGCTCGTGAGGCGACCGGGAGCAAGGAAGACGTCCTGGCCGCCGTCGAGCTGACCAACGGCCGCTGGGTCGCCGGCACCCGCGCCGCCGTCTACCTGCCGTCGGACACCGCGGACGCCGACCGCCGCGTCGGCTGGGAGAAGATCGAGCGCGCGAACTGGGACTCCGAGACCTCGGTCCTGCACGTCTACGAGACCACCGACTTCGGCACCCCGTTGCGCGCCACCGAGCTCAAGGTCGAGGACCCGGGCCGCTTCGGCCAACTCCTCCGCGAACGCGTCGACGCGAGCATCGTCGTACAGCGCCACGTCCCGCTGTCCGGTAAGCGCGGCGTACGCATCGTCGGCCGCCGCAACCCGGCCGCCAGCGACGCGGCCGTCACCTGGAACTTCGTTCTGGACAAGGGATTGGAACCCACCCAGCCCGGCGTCGTGGACGCGGCCGAGGCGGCCCTGCGACAGGTCCGCGACGAGTTCGGAATCTGACCCGGCAGCGGCCCGAATCCCGTTTTTGTAGTTCGCCGCCCGCCTGCTAACCTACTCAGGTCCTCGGGGATCGAGGGCCTGAGTACCACCACGATCCCGCGTAGCTCAATTGGCAGAGCAGCCGGCTGTTAACCGGCAGGTTACTGGTTCGAGTCCAGTCGCGGGAGCAACACATCAGCCGGGCCTCCACAGGAGCCCGGCTTCTGCTTTTCCCGGGCCGGGTAAGTTCGTGAAATGACTTACCGGGGGTGGGCAGGGCTGATCGGCACGCTCGTACTGCTGACAGGCTGCGGAACCGAAGCAGCCGGATCCGAACCAGCCGGAGGCCCGACCTCGCCCAGGGCAAGCACACCAACTCCGACCGTGTCGCCCACGCCTCCCCCACCGGCCTGTCCGGCATCAGGCGCGTCGATCACCGTAGGCCCGGTAGAACCGGCGCTCGGACATCGCGCCGTCGTACTGAAGCTGACGAACTGCCGAACCACCCCGATCACCGTCAACGGCTACCCGGACGTTGCCGTCCTCAACGCCCGCCGACGAACCATGAACGTGACGATCACCCACGGCACGTCGTACATGGCAAGAGACCCAGGCCCGACCCAGATCCGCCTACGCAAAGGAGAATCGGCGCTCGCCGCCGTCTCCTGGTCGAACACCGTGGAAGTTGCCGAGGACAAGGCCTCCGGCACCTATCTCGCCGTCGCGCGCCACCGCGGAGACCGCCCGACGATCTGGCCGGTCGACACCGACCTCGGTACGACGGCCAAGCTCACGCTGACCGCGTGGTGCCTGAAGTTCCCGAATTGATTCGCCGCGAATCTATTTCGCCCAGCCTATTGGCCTAGACCGCCAACTGGGCTAGCTTCCTCTGCAGAATCCCGAGGGGGGCCTCGGGGATGGAGGGGAAGGAACCCTGTGAACATCAAGAAGGTTTTCAGCACCAAGGGTGGCCGGCTGCTGGTGGCCGCCGTACTGGGGGCCGGCGTCCTGGTCGGTGTCACGGTCGCGGCGAACGGCGCCGTACGGCCGGACTGCAAAACCCTGTCGTACCCGCTCTGCGCGCGCTCGGTCGCCGCGAAGCAGGTCGTCGATAACAGCATCCCGGCCAGCAAGCTCGTGCCGGGCGACCGCGCAGCGTTCCTCAAGAACACGGACGTGTACGGCAAGTCCGGAGTGTCGGTGGACTTCAAGCCCGTAACGATCGACAAGATCGGCGGGTCGTTCAAGACCAACAAGACCAAGGTCGGCGAGTTCACGCTCGAGCCCGGCACCTGGCTGCTGAACTCGACCGCGTTCTTCGCCCGCACCACCGCCGGCGCACCAGGCACCCGGCCGCAGCTCGCGCTCCGCGTCGGCGCCTCGGACACCGCGTTCGGCACCGACTACGGCACGATCCTCGGCGCGGAGATCTCCCCCGCGAAGGACCGCGAACTGAGTGGCTCCACGGTCAAGGTCGTGACGGTCGACAAGGCCACCACGGTCGAGGTCTTCGCCTTCGGCTACAACGACGACGCCGGCTCAGCCGGAAGCGGCGAGATCGCCGCCTCCGCCTCCGTCGTCGCGGTCCTGGTCGGCTGACCAGCAACCAGCTCGGGTCACTGGCTCACCAAGGAGGCCCTGACCGCATCCGGCGGTCAGGGTCTCTTCATGCATCAGGAGGAAGTGTCTACTTCCCCTTCTTCCGGTCGATCGCTCGCTGGATACGTTGCTGAGGCTGACCGAGGATCTTCGCGAGCAGCGGCACGCGGTACTTGTACGCCGCGATCGCGCCCACCACGATCACCAGGAAAATGAACCAGCCCATCGGGGTTCCCTTCGTCCGGACTAACCTCCATCATGCCCGGTCCGCGGTAACCACCCCTCAGTCAAACCCCTGACCCACCCCTGGTTTCGCACCACACCCCCACCCACCAGATACGATCACCCGCACACGGGGCGGTAGCTCAGCTGGTTAGAGCAGGGGACTCATAATCCCTGGGCCGCGGGTTCGAGTCCCGCCCGCCCTACCGTGCAGATGGATGGCCTCAGCCGCGGGCGACAGGTCGTCCGCGGCTGAGGCTTTGCATGTTTCCGACGTCGGCATCGAGACGGATCTCTGGTGGTGCGTCAGCTGGGCTGGGTGCCTGTCACTATGACCTCGGCCAGGCTGATCACGCCGGCGCTGGTGGCCGGGGACTGCACCTTGACGTAGCGGGCCACGGCGTTGGTCGGCAGACTGGTGAGCGCCCCCGGCGTCGGCCCGAGGTTCAGCTTGGTCACCGTGGAGTCGGCCATCAGCTGGGTGTAGGTCCGGCCCGACATGCTGGCGGTGGAGAGGAAGACCACCGCGTTGTTCAGCTTGTCGGTCGCGGCGTCGGTCCGGTTGTACACCGTGACGTTGCTGACGCGGGAATTGGTCAGCAGGTCGACCTGCCACCACGGCTGCGAGCTGGACGCCGTCCGGCTCACCGACCCGGCGGCGAAGACGCCGTTGGTATTCCCGTCCACGGCCCGGGCGGCGGTGCCGACGTCGGTCGACGACTGCGTGGCCGGCCGGTTGGTGGACAGGTTCACGGCGCCGGTGGTGCCACCGACCTGCAGCTCGGCCAGGTTCAGCACGGTGATGATGCTCGACAGCTGCAACCGCACGTACCGGCCGGTGGCGTTGCCTGCGTTCAGGGTCAGGCTGTTGGTGGAGGACGAGAATGCCGAGAACGACATCTTCTTCACCGAGGCGTCGGCCTGCAGCGAGGACATCGACCGGCCGGTCATGTCGGTCGAGGAGATGAACACCGTGCCGGCGCCCATCCGGTTCGAGTCGGTCCGGCTCCACACCGTGACCGTGGAGACGGCCGCCGCGGAACCGAGGTCGACCTGCCACCACGGCTGGGTGGAGAGGTTGGTCTGGGTCACTGAGCCGCTCGCGAACACGCCGTTGGTGTTGCCGTCCACCGCCCGGGCCGCCACCGCGGAACCGCTGGTGCTCGACTGGGTGGCGGTCTTGCCCCGGGCCAGGTTCGGAGCGGTGGTGGTCACCGTGGTGGTCGCCGCCGCGCTGTTGGCCGTGCCGTCCCGCACCACCAGGCTGAAGGTCAGCGTGGCCGGTGTGGCCGGGGCGGTGAAGGTCGGCTTCGCCGCCGTCGTACTGGACAGCGTCACCGCCGGTCCGCCGGTCTGGGTCCACGTGTAGGTGAGCGGGTCGTTGTCGGGGTCGTGGCTGCCGGAGCCGTCCAGCGTCACCGTGGTACCCGTGTTGACCGTCTGCGCCGTACCGGCGTTCGCCACCGGCACCCGGTTGACCGGGGTGGTGGTCACCGTGGTGGTCGCCGCCGCGCTGTTGGCCGTGCCGTCGCGCACCACCAGGCTGAAGGTCAGCGTGGCCGCTGTGGCCGGGGCGGTGAAGGTCGGCTTCGCCGCCGTCGTACTGGACAGCGTCACCGCCGGTCCACCGGTCTGGGTCCACGCGTAGGTGAGGGCGTCGCCGTCAGCGTCGGTGCCGGACCCGTTCAGGGTCACGGTCGTACCGGCCACGGCTGACTGCGGCGCACCGGCGTTCGCCACCGGGATGTGGTTGTTCGACTCCGAGAGCGGCCGCGGGGTGCAGTTGCTGATCGAAACCGTGAAGGGCTGGACGTCGTTGTCCGTCTCGATCATGGCGCCGTCCTCGGAGCCACTGAGCGAGATGGTGTGCGTCTGGCCGGCGTTCACGCGGATCTCCCGCCACTCGTCCGTACCGCGCTCCCACTCGACGATCAGGATCCGGCCGGTGACCACGCGGACGGTGCACCCGTCGGCCCAGGCACCCATGTACGGGTAGAGCGGAACGCCCGACTCCGAGTAGACGTTGCGCGCGTTGTCGCCGGAGCGGCCATTGCCCTGGTAGGCCGTGCCGACCGGCCAGGTGATCACGCCGCCGTACCAGTCGCCGGGGTTCTCGCCGGTGCCGGCGTAGCGCCAGCGGGCGTTGACCCAGGAGACCGGGTCGCAGGTGGTGGGGTCGATACAGTCGGGCGGCGTCGGCGGGACCTCCGGGCCGGGCACGAAGGCGTACTCGAACGGCGAACCGCCCTGCACGCTGACGATGCTGCTGGCGCTCAGAGTGGTCGGCACGGTGTAGCTCTGGCCAGCCGACAGGTTGGCCAGCGACGCGTGCGAGTCCCCGACCGGGCCCGAGAACACGGTGGCGCTGCCCGAGGTGACGGTGATCTTCCAGTTCGCCACCTGCGGGGCCGTCGCGTAGACGTCGTGCGAGGCGGTGTAACCGTAGCGGGCCCGGGTGGGCTCGGTCTCGGCTGGCCAGACGGCGGCGTACCCGCTGTCCGTCGGACCCCACGGGCACGGGCTGCTGGTGCAGGTCCAGGTCACCAAGGCCGCCTCGCCGTCGCCGGTCGGCGACGGCGTGACCGGCTCACCCGGAGTGAGCGTGTACTCGAACGCGGAGCTGCCTTGCACACTGACGATGCTGCTGCCGCTCAGGGTGCTCGACACGGTGTAGCTCTCGCCGGCCGACAGCGCGGCCAGCGACGAGTGCGAGTCTCCGACCGGGCCCGCGAACACGGCGGCGCTACCGGAGGTGACGGTGATCTTCCAGCCGGCCACCTTCGCCGCGGGGGCGTACACGTCGTGAGAGACGGTATAGCCGTAGCGGGCCCGGGTGGGCTCGGCCGCCGCGGGCCAGACCGCCGCATCGCTGGTGTAGCTCGCACCCGATGGGCAGGGCGTGCTGGTGCAGTTCCAGGTGGCCAGCACCGAGCCGTAGCCGGAGGCCGGCGGCGTGGTCGGATCGCCCGGAGTGAAGGTGACCCGGAACGCGCTGTCGCTCTGCACGCTGACGATGCTGCTGTTGCTCAGCGTGCTGGGCACCGTGTAGCTCTCGCCGGCCGACAGCGCGGCAAGCGCCGAGTGCGAGTCGTTGGCCGGGCCCGCGTAAACCGTGGCGCTGCCAGAGACGACGGTGATCTTCCAGCCGGCCACCTTGGGCGCCGGGGCGTAGACGTCGGCGGAGACGGTGTAGCCGTAGCGAGCCCGGACCGGCTCTGCCGCGGTCGGCCAGACGCCCGCGTTGCTGGTGTAGCTCTGGCCCGACGGGCAAGGGCTGCTGGTGCAGTTCCAGGTGGCCAGCACCGAGCCGTCACCGGAGGCCGGCGGCGGGTCGGTCGGGGCACCCGGGGTGATTGTGTATTCGAACGACCCGCCGTCCTGCACGCTGACGATGCTGCTGCTGCTCAGCGTGCTGGGCACGGTGTAGCTGTCGCCGGCCTGCAGGCTGGCCAGCGACGAGTGCGAGTCGTCAGCCGGGCCCGCGTAAACCGCGGCGCTGCCGGACGTGACGGTGATCTTCCAGCCCGCCACCTTGGGCGCCGGGGCGTACACGTCATGGGAGACGGTGTAGCCGTAGCGGGCCCGGACCGGCTCGGCCGCGGCCGGCCAGACTGCCGCGTTGCTGGTGTCCGACGGGCCCCACGGACACGGACTGCTGGTACAGGACCACGTCGCCACGACGGAGGACGCCGGATCACCCTCGGCTGCCTGCGCGGGCCGGGCGATGAAGCCCACCACCATCACGACCGCAGTCGTGAGAACGAACAATGCGGTCGCAAGACGTTTCTGCATGCCGGCCCCCCGGATTGTGACTCTCCCCTTCGGCGAACCGTAGCGTAAGTCGCTCTCTGTCAGCGGAAAAAGAGGCGAAAAATGCAGCCGCGCACCATTTCGTTATGGACTTCATCACGCTACGGAAAAACCCAATTACTCATTGATAAAATCCCATTGCTCATTGATGAGAAATGGGAGGATCGCGCGACTGCACGGCTCGCGGCGGATGCAGAGCGTAGTGGGCATGAGAGGGGCGGCCGGCTAGCTAGGTTCGGGTGATGAGGGGTACGACTGGGCGGTAGGCCAGGCGGAGACAGGAGGGCGCGTCGAGTGCAGGACTCCGAACGCTGGGAGCCTGAAGTTGGCGCGAGTGGCAGGTTGCGTCCTTGTCGAACAGGCGAGCCTCGACGAAGGAGATGCCGTCAGGCAGCGTCTCCCCGACGCCCTGTCTCCGGGTCGGCTTGGCTACAGGCTGAAGGCTATGGAGCGGAGGATGAGGGCGGCGAGGAAGACTGCGGTGAAGGCTAGGTCTAGTGCTAGGCCGCCTATGCGAACTGGGGGTAGGACTCGGCGGACTCGGCTGATGACTGGTTCGGTCCAGGCGTGGGTCAGGGTGCGGGCTCGGGTTGCCCATTGGGGGCCGTTGGCTACGACGCCTGTCCAGTCCAGGATCATCCGGGCGATCAGCACCAGGATGTACAACGTCAGGATGTACCCGACCAGGGCTCCGATGAGGCTCATGAGCAACTCCTCCGCGATCACCGTTATGACCGTCTTTCAAGTATCAACGGTGCTGACCGCGGAGGAATGTCCGCACCGCCATGTTCTTAGCGGATTGTCAGGCTGGGGTGCCCCGAGGGGCACCCCAACGATGGGTTAGTGGCGGGTTACGGCGGCGTAGGCGTCGACGATGCCGTGGCCGTAGAAGCCGTTGAAGTTTCGGGTGCCCTCGCAGAGGGCGTTGAACTCTTCGGGGCGGCCCTCGTTGATGTAGGTCTGGAGCGGCGGGGTCGGGCAGGCGCGCGGTTGCGCTGTGTTCATGAGGATTCGGCCGACCTTGTCCGGGTCCATCCCGAAGTCGCCGTGGCTCTTCTTACCGAACTGGCTGACGATCAGCGCAGCCACGCCGGTCGCATGTGGTGATGCCATCGAGGTGCCTTGGAGTACGAAGTAGTACCCGCACTTGGTGAAGTCGGTGACACCGGCCGGGCACTGCTTCTGCGCGCCGGCCGTGACGCCGGCGGGCGTGATGTTGCCGGCCGCGTCGACGAGGCCGCCGGCCTGCAGCGTGTTCAGCGGGTACGTCGACAGGATCAGGTTCTCGTTCGTCCGGAACATCGGCGTCCCGAAGTAGTCGCGGAACCAGCCGCCGGGTGCGGAGACCTCGATCTGCTCGAGGCCGTAGTTGGAGTAGTCGGCCTTCGTCGTCGACGGACCGAGCGCCGACACACCGATCACGTGCGGGCCCTCGACCGGCAGATCGACGCAGGTCGCGTTGTCGATCGGCCGCGGGTACGCCGTGTTCAGCGGGAAGTCCGGGCTGCTGAGGTCGGTGCGCGGCTTGCCGAGGTCCTCGTGGTTGTTACCGAGCGAGCCGACGAGCGTGACACCGCGGTTGTGCGCGTAGTTCAGCGCCCGGTTCATCGCGCGGATGATGGTGCGCTGCTCGGCCTGTGCCTCGGGGCTGTCGGCCGGGTTGGCGGTGCAGTTGTACAGCCACGGGTCGACGTAGAACGACATGTTGACGACATCGAGTCCGACGTCACCGGCGTACGTCAATGCGTCCGTGACCGGGCCGAGGAACAGGAAGCCGCTGTCCTGGCCGCCGCGAATCTCCACCAGCGTCACGTTCGGCGCGACGCCGGAGACACCGACACCGTTGGCAGCGGCACCGATCGTGCCGGCCACGTGGGTGCCGTGACCGCTGTCGTCCCAGCCGACCGGGTCGACACAGCCGCGGAACTCGCAGGCACCGTCGATCTCCGGGATGTCCGGCGCGAAGTTGCGCGACAGCTTCCAGTCGAAGTTCGGCGCGATGTCCGGGTTGCGAGCATCGATCCCCGAGTCGAGTACGCCGACCTTGACCGACTTCTTGCCCGGCTGGACGGTCCGCGCCAGATCGGAGCGAACCATCTTCAGGCCCCACAGTTGCGCGTCGAGCGGGTCCATCCCGACCGTCTTCTTGCCCGCGGCGGCTGCCTTGCCGGTCCCGCCGTTCTCGGTCTCGACGGTGCGCGGCTTCTGCTGCGGCACGGTGCCGATCGGGCGGCTGCGGGCCGCGCCCTCGACCGCGCTGGACGCAGACACGCGACTGACGAAGCCCGACGCGGCGGCGCGCACGGTCAGGGTGCCCAGGTGCGCGTTCTCCTTGACCACTTCACCGCCGGCGGCCTTCACCGCCGCGATGGCCTGGTTGCGGTCCGCGCCCGTCTCGAGCAGGACCAGATACTCGGTGTCTCCCCCGGCAACGCTCGTAGCACCGGCACCGGCTGTGATCGGTGCGGCGAGCGTGGCGGCGATCAGAGCGGTAGCCCCGGTCACCGCCATCAGACTTCTCCGGACGTCCGTCATTGGTGGATCCCCTCCCCTGGAGAATGTTGTGACGGGGCTCACGGTAGGTCGGAGCGCCGCGACCGAGAAGAGGGCCGACGTTGTCAGATCCGGACGGGACTACTTGCTCGGCTACTTGGTAGGCGGCGGCGTCGACGTGATGCGGGTCGTGGCGATCGCGGAGTACAGGATGTCGCCGCGTTGCAGCGACAGCTCCGGGTCGCCGTTGATGTCCCCGGGGCCGTCCTTCACCACGACGGTACGGCGGCCGAGGAACTGGCCGCCGGTCTCGGCGATCAGGAGGTCCTCGCGGTACTCGCCGGCGTCACGGCCGATCACGCGAGCCCGGCGGCCGTCGACGGTAACGACCTCGTCGAGAAGCTTGATCCCGGGGAGCTTCCGCGCGGCCTGATACAGGGCGGCCCGCAGATCGGCCGGTACGAGACCGGAGCTCAGAACGGCTCCGATCCGCCGCCAGGCCACGGAGTCGGGGTACGGGATCTGAGGGTTCTTGCGGAGCGCGGCGAGCAGCAGGTCCGGGTCCCGCGGTTGGGCGGCGAGGAACGCATCCGTCGCGTTCTCCCAGCTCGGCTCGCAGGACGTGGTACCAACCGTCCATCGCCGGGTACCGACGGTCGGGCAGGAGTTGAGCGAGACACTCGGCTTCATCGGGTGAAAGAGGTACGGCGCCGTCGTCTTCGCGAGTGCGCGTGCTTCGGGACTCGCGAACTCGACACGGGTCATGAAACTCGAGCTGGTGACGTACGGCGGTTTGCGGTTGGACGCGATCCACGTGGTCCGTTCGCCGTACTGCGTGGCGCGCAGACTCGGGTTGGAACCGAGTGGCGTCAACCGGGTGGTGCGGTAGCTGATCTCCAGGTACTGCCCCGGTGGGATCGGGTCGTCCGGATCCGCACTGCTCGCGGTCGCGGCGTCGGCGAGGAACGTGCTGGCGTTGGCGACGGTCCCTGTGGGCGTCGCGCCGTCCCGAGTCACCACGTCCGCGACGAGGAAGCCACCCGCCAGGACGAGCGCCAGTGCTCCGGCCAGAAGAACCCGCGGGCGTCCAACGAGCGAGCGCGCCTGTCGGCGCGCGGCGGGCGGTGGCGTGAGGAGTTGCCGGCGGGCGGCGTTGAGAGCCTCGGGCGTGGGCGCCGGAGTGGCTGCGCGGAAGTCTTTGAGCAGGTCGAGGTCGGTCATGGTTGCTCCTCGAAGTCAGGGCCGAGGGTGGCGCGGACGGATTTGCGGGCGCGGTGCAGGCGGGAGCGGACCGTTCCGATCGGGATGTCCAGGGCGGCGGCGATTTCGGCGTACCCGAGGTCTTCCCAGGCGTAGAGGAGCAAGACGTCACGTTCCGGTTGGCGGAGGCGGGCCAGTGCGCGGGCGAGGGTTCGTTGGGCGGCCTCGGCGTCCACGCGGGAGGCAACCTCGCCGGCCAGTGGATCGTCGTGGGTGTGGCGTCCGGCGGGTTCGGAGCGTGCGTAGGCGCGGTACTGGCGTAGCTCGGAGCGGCGTCGTCGGTGGATCAGGTTGGTCGCGATCCCGTACAACCACGGCAACGCACCATCGGGTGCATCACCAGGATCAGCGGGCGTGTAGTGGTGGCGGCGTTCGTAGGCGATGAGGAAGGTTTGGCTGAGGAGGTCGTCGGCGTCGGCGGTGCCGAGGCGGCGGGCGGCGTAGCGGTGGATCTTCGCCGCGTGCCGGTCGAACAGCAGGGCGAACTCCTCCCGGCTCGCTGCGCTGATCAGCTCGGCGTCGGTCGGCGGCTCCGGTCCGCCGGGCGGATCCACGGAGGCGGCAGGCTGCGTACCGGTGTGCATACCTGCTATTGCCCGCACGGCCGCCTTCGGTTCCCGCCCCATCGCCGGAGTCTGGCACGGGCTGTGGTCCGTCGGGTACGGCATGCTGGGCCTGCCTCACACGATCGCCGTCGACGAAGGGGTGGCCATGGACTGGAAAGATCTGCCGATCGAGCATTGCCCGCGGGGCACCGAGGTGGAGACGCTGCAGTTCGCGTTGGACCGGGTACGGCGGCAGTTCGCGTGGAAGACCGGTGGGCTCACCGCCGAGCAACTTCGGCAGACGCATCCACCGTCGACGATGACGCTCGCGGGACTGATCAAGCACATGTCTTTCGTCGAGGACGGCTTCACCGGACGGGCCGCCAACAAGCCTCTCGCTCCGCCGTGGGACACCCGCAGCTGGGTCGAGAACGACCGGTGGACTTGGGAATCCGCGGTCACCGACGACCCGGACGAGCTCTACGCGCTCTGGTACGCCGCTGCCGCGCGCTCCCGCGCCGCGTGGCAGCAACTGAGTGCGGACGGCGGCCTGGACGTCCTGGTCGAGGACCCCGACCCGGCCTGGACATCGAACCGCCGGCGGTTCGCGATCGACCTGCTCGAGGAGTACCTCAAACACACAGGCCATGCGGATGTCCTGCGCGAGGCGGTCGACGGTTTGAGGGGAAACGATCCTGACTGACATCGCGGACGCCCTGCGCGATGCGTACGGCGTCCACGCCGCCGAACTGCACCACATCCTCGCCGGCACCAACACCGTCAACTACCGCGTCGTCGACGAGAACGGCCGGCGGTGGTTCGCCAAGATCTACCGCGGCGACCTCGAGCGCGAGCGCGCGGCGATCGAACTGACGGAGTTCGCCCGCGACGGTGAGGTCCCGGTGCCGGCCGTACGGCGCACTCTCGACCGTGACGTGCTGTGTGCGCGGGTGCCGATGTCGTTGTGGGAATTCGTCGACGGCGAGACGGCTGAGGGCGGACTCGCCGGTGCCCGCTGGCAGGCGGTCGGCACCGTGCTGGGCAGGCTGCATCGACGGTTGGCCGAACATCCGGCGGCGCCGCCGACGAGGCAACCGGCCGTCGGCGTGCGCGATGTCAGCAAGGCGCCGCGATCCTTCGACCGGATCATCGACGGGTACGCCAGTCACACACGGCTCCGCCCGTTCGAGCAGTGGGCCTGGGAGGCCGCCAAGGAGCGCCGGGGACTGCTCGATCGGGCCAGCGCGATCCTGGCGGAACTGCCGGTCCTGACGGTGCAGATCGTTCATGGTGATCTCGCCTCTCCGAATCTGATGCTGCGCGGCGACGAGGTCGCCGCCGTGATCGACTTCCAACCACCGAGCCCGCGCTTCATCGCGTGGGAGATCGCCCGGATCGGCTGCGACCCGCGCACCGTGATGCTCGGCGACGACTGGATCGACGGGCTCGCCGACCTACTGCTCGCGTATCGCGGCGAGCATCCCGCGGCGCATGTCGACGACCTCGTGTCCTCGGTCGCCACGGGGTGCGCCTACACGCTCGCGTCGACGTACCCGCTGGCCGAACCGCTCGATGATCCCTCCGCCGTCACCCCGTCGCTCGAGCTCTACGCCCGGGCTCGTCACGAGACCGCGCTGGTCATGCTCGAGCGGCTGCCCGACGTACAGGACCGGTTGCGGGAGCGGCTCAGATCGCGACCTTGAACATGCGCTCGGCGTTGTGCAGGGACTCGGTCACGATCGGCTGGGAGTTGGCGATCACGTCCTGCTGGTACGTCACGAGGTCCTGGTCCGAGGTCAGTGCGCGGGTCAGTCGTGCGGCGTCCCACAACGCCGTGTTGGCGCCGGCGCCCGCGGCCGGGGTCATCGGGTGCACGGCGTCACCGAGCAAGGTCACGCGCAAGGAGGACCAGGACGGAACCGTGATGCAGGTCCGCAGCGTGATCGGGAACGACGCGCCGGGCTCCCCCGCATCGACGAGCTCGCGGACCGTCGGATGCCAGTCGGCCACGGATCGCTCCACGATCGCCCACAGCTCAGCCGGGCTCATCGCGAACAGCTCGTCGTCCGACGCGCCGAGCACCGCGTTCGTCCCGGTCAGCACCGCCATCAAATAGTCACCGTACTCCGCGGGCGGCTCCCGGAACATCACCGGCGCGAACGCCGCGCCGAGACCGGCGCCGTCGCTGGCGAAGCAGAACCCGCGCAGGAAGGCTTCGGGCGCCGTCTCGCGAACGGCCGGTGTGAGCGGCACCTTCCCATAGATGCAGCGCACCCCGATGTCCAGCACGTCGAGCTCCGGCACCAACTGGGCACGCACGCGCGAACCGACACCGTCCGCGCCGACCAGCACGTCGGCGACCGCGGAAGTCCCGTCCGCGAAGGCGATCTCGACTCCGTCGGGCGTCTCGACGTACGACGCGAACTGCTTGCCGAACTGCAGCACGTCGTCGAGCCCGGTCATCAACGCGCGGCGGAACGCATACCGATCCACCGAGGTCACCGCGTCCGGACCGGCGATCGGGAACACCTGCTCGAACTGCTGGTTCAGCTGGGCGTCGAAGCCCGCCACCAGGTCACCCGGCTGCGTCGCCGTGGCGATCACCCGGCGCCGCACCGCGTCCGGAAGCATCGCGGCCAGCGCCTCCTCCCCGACCGAGCTGATGTGGATCCGGTAGCCCTGCTTGCGGTACTGCGGGGAGGGATCGCGCTCGAACACCGTGACGTCCACGCCCGCCTCGAGCAACCCCTGCGCCAATACCAGCCCACCGATCCCGGCACCCATGATCGCGACCTTCATCTCCGACTCCAATCATCCGCTCGGCAAACTTTGTCATCCATCTGGTTGATTAAGTTAGCACGCCGGATGGAAGTCCGCTAGGATGATTTTCGTGCGGCGATCACCGGATCCTGAGCAGCGGCAACGTGACCCCGAGCGCAGCAAGCAGCAGTTGCTGGACGCGGCGGTGGTCGAGTTCGGCGCGCACGGATTCAGCGGGGCGCGGGTCAGCGAGATCGCCGCCCGGGCAGGCGTCAACAAGCAACTGATCTCGTACTACTTCGGCGGCAAGGAGGGGCTGTACCGTGCGGTCGCCGACCGCTGGCGGGCCGGCGAGCCGGAGCTCACCGCGGACGCGGAATCCTTGGGCGACGTCGTCGGGGCCTACGCGGGCGCCGCGATGGCACAGCCGGACATGCTCCGGATGCTCGTCCGCCAGGCGGTTGAGCGGATCCCCGACAACCAGGACGAGGAGGGCCAGCGCGCGCGGTTCAGGGAGATGGTCGAGGACATCACGCGCCGGCAGGCCCTCGGTGAGCTCGCCGTCGACCTCGATCCGAGGCATGCCGCGCTCGCGCTGTTCGGCCTCGCCTCCGCGCCGGTGGTGTTCCCGCAGATCGCCCGCGCCCTGGGGCTCGACCCCGACAGCGAGGAGTTCGCCACCGAGTACACGGACCAAACGGCGAAGCTGGTCTCACATCTGAAAGAGAGCTAGATCGCGCCGGAGATGGCGCGGTTGCGGAGTTCGGCCTTGTAGGCCTCGAGCGCGATGAGTTCGCCGAACATCCGGTTGTACTCGTCCGCGCGCTCGATCGGGTTCGTCCGCTGCAGCTTCGACTTCAGGTCCTGGATGCGGCGCGCGCAGGTCAGCTCCTGCAGTCGCGCCAGCAACGCGAGCGCATACGGCTCGTCGGGCTCCCGCCCCAGCCGCAGCGGATCCACGGCCAGCGCACCGACGACCGCGGCCGCCGGGTCGTTCCCGATGGCATCGCGAACGGCGACCACCCAGGCTTCACCGGGTGGCGCGGCGGACGGCCCGCCGATCTTCGCCATCGCGGCCCGGATCGCGCCCAGCCACGGATGCGTGAAGTCGTGGTCGTCGAGCTCGTCGAACGCGACCCCGACCAGCGCCGGATGCTGCATCGCGACCTTCAGCACGTCCCACTCGATCACGAACCGCTGGTCCCGCGGCGACGGGATCTCGGTACGCCGGACCACCGGCTGCGACGCATCGCCCGAAGCCACAGCCGCCTGCGCTTGGACCTGCACCTTCCCCGATGTCGAGGTCTGCCGCGACGCCGCCTTGTAGACCTCGGACCGGACCTGGTCCTCGTCCATCCCGAGATGCCCGGCGAGCTCGCGCGTGAACGCGTCCACCTTCGACCGGTCGCGGATGCTGATCACCAGCCGCGCCGCGTCCCGCAGCGCGTCGATCCGGGTGTCGGCGCGGTCCAGGTCGTACTTCGACAGCACGTTCCCGAGCACGAACCGGTACAGCGGTACGCGTCGCCCGATCAGCTCCCGGACCGCGGCATCGCCCTTCTGCAGCCGCAGGTCGCACGGATCCAGCCCGTCCGGCTCGACCGCGACGTACGTCTGCGCGGCGAACGCCTGGTCACCTTCGAAGGCCTTGACCGCCGCGCGCTGGCCGGCGGCATCGCCGTCGAACGTGAAGATCACCTCGCCGCGGAACTGGTCGTGGTCGAGCAGCAGCTGCCGCAGCACCCGCGCGTGATCGTCGCCGAACGACGTACCGCAGGTGGCGACCGCGGTCTGCACGCCCGCGAGATGACAGGCCATCACGTCGGTGTAGCCCTCGACGACGACGGCCTGCCGGCCCTTCGCGATCTCCCGGCGGGCGAGATCCACGCCGTACAGGACCTTGGACTTCTTGTAGATCGGCGTCTCGGGGGTGTTCAGGTACTTCGCTTCGATCCGGTCGTCGTCGAACAGCCGGCGCGCTCCGAACCCGATGACGTCCGACGACGCGTCCCGGATCGGCCACATCAGCCGGCCGCGGAACCGGTCGTACAGCCCGCGCTGCCCGTCGGCGGCCAGGCCTGACGCGACCAGCTCGGCGTTCGTGAAACCACGACCGCGGAGATGCGCCACCAGAGCCTCGCCGCCCCGCGGCGAGAATCCGACGCCGAACCGGACCGCGGCGTCCTTGTCGAAGCCGCGCTTGTCCAGGAACTGCCGCCCGATCGACGCCTCGGCCGCCCCGAACAGGTTGTCGACGTAGAACTCGGCCGCGACCTTGTGCGCCTCCACGAGCCGCGGCCGCTGGTTGCCCGGACCGCGCTGCACCGGCGCGCCGGAGTCCTCGTACCGCAGCTGGATGCCGACTTTCGAGGCCAGCGTCTCGACGGCCTCGGAGAAGGTGATCTGGTCGACCTTCTGGACGAAATCGATGACGTCGCCGCCCTCTTGGCAGCCGAAGCAGTAGAAGAATCCGCGGGACGGGGTGACGTTGAAGGACGGCGACTTCTCGTCGTGGAACGGGCAGAGGCCCTTCAGGTTGCCCCCGCCGGCGTTCTTCAAGGTCACGTACGAGCCGACGACGTCGTCGATCCGGGCGCGCTCGCGCACCAGCGCGATGTCCTCTTCCTTGATCCGGCCTGCCACCCCGCGAGTCTAGCCGGGCGGATCACGTAGGTTGACGGGTATGCCACGTACCCTTCGCCCAGGTCAGCGGTCCGAGCTGTACGTCGTCGACGTCGCGACCGGCACGCACCGCCTGGTGTTCAGCTCGGACGACGTCCTGTTCGAGGCGCCGAACTGGCTCCCCGACGGCACTCTGGTTGTCAACGGCAACGGACTGCTGTTCCGGGTGGCTGACGAACTCGAGGAGATCGAGCTCGGCGGCGTACCACCGATCAACAACGATCACGTGGTGAGTCCGGACGGGCGAACCGTCTACGTATCGGCGAACGACGGGCACATCTACGCCGTACCGATCGACGGCGGACCCGGCTGCCGGGTGACGAACGATCGCGGCGAAGGGTTCCACCACTACCTGCACGGGGTGTCGCCGGACGGTACGACGCTCGCGTACATCGGGCTGGAGTGGGTCGGCGAGCAGCGGATCACCAACGTGTGGACGATCCCGGCCGCGGGCGGCGCCGACGTCCGGGTGACCGACGACGAGTTCGCCGACGACGGGTCGGAGTACGGACCGGACGGCGAGTGGATCTACTTCAACTCGGAGCGCGCCGGGCAGGCCCAGCTGTTCCGGATCCGGGACGGTCACGTCGAGCAGCTGACCGACGACGAGCGGGTGAACTGGTTCCCGCACCCGGCGCCGGACGGGTCGGCGATCGCGTACGTCAGCTTCCCGCCCGGCACCGAGGGACATCCGGCCGACATCGACGACGTCCGCCTGCGGCTGCTCCTGAAGGACGGCGAGATCCGCGAACTGACGAGCCTGTTCGGCGGCCAGGGCACGATGAACGTACCGAGCTGGTCGCCGGACAGCGCGTCCTTCGCGTACGTGACCTACCCGCTCTAGACCTCCGCGAGGTCCACCGAGGTGTCGGCCAGGCGGGCCGGGTCGACCTCCTTGCCGGAGCGGATGAGGCTCTGGACCGCGTCGATCGCGCCCCAGGTGTTGACGTGCATACCGGCCAGGACCTTGTGGTCGTCGGACAGCCAGAACGCCACGTAGGCGCCGGATTTCGGGTCGCCGCGCAGGACGACCTGGTACGACGTTCCGCGCGGGATGTCCCCGGCGTACTCCATGCCGAGGTCGAACTGGTCGGTGAAGAAGAACGGGATCGCGTCGTGCGCCACGTCCTGCCCGAGCATCGCCTTCGCGGCGGACTTGCCGGTGTCCTTCGCGTTCTGCCAGTGCTCGACCCGGACGAACCGCCCGAACAGCGGGTGGTCCCAGCGGACCACGTCACCGGCGGCGTAGACGTCCGCGACCGAGCTCTGCAGGTCCGCGCCGGCGACGATGCCGGAGCCGTTCTCGCGCGTCGCGACCTCGATACCGGCCGCCTCGGCCAGCTCGGTGTTCGGCTGGACGCCGACCCCGACCACCACCAGGTCCGCCGGAATCACCTCACCGCCCTGCACGCGAACCCCGGTGACCTTGTCTGTCCCCTCGAAACCCTCAACACCGGTCCCGAACCGGAACTGCACCCCGTGCTGCCGGTGGAACTCGGCGAACAGGTCACCGACCTCTTCGCCGAGTACTCCGGCCAGCGCGGTGGACTGCGGCTCGACGACCGTCACCTCGCACCCGCGCTCACGCGCAGCCGACGCCGCCTCGAGCCCGATCCACCCGGCGCCCACCACGACGACCCGCGGCTTCGCGGCGTACGCGTCGGTCAGCGCCTGTGACTCCTCGGCCGTCCGCAGGTAGTGCACACCCGGCAGATCCGCCCCCGGTACGTCGAGCTTGCGGACGCGGCTGCCCGTCGCGATCAGGAGCTTCGAGTAGGACACCTGGGAGCCGTCGTCGAGCGTGACCGTGTGCGCGGCCGGATCGATCGCGGTGACCGTCGCGCCGAGGCGCAGGTCGATGCTGTTGTCGTCGTACCACTGCTGGTCGTGGAGTTGCGCCGACTCGGTCTGTTCCTTGCCGAGCAGGACGCCCTTCGACAACGGTGGTCGCTCGTAGGGCAGCGACTGTTCACTGCCGATCAGGACGATGCCACCGCTCCAGCCGTCCTCCCGGAGGGCCTCGGCCGCGGTCGCTCCCGCGAGACTCGCACCGACGATCACGATCTGCTCTGCATCAGCCATGACCGAAACGATAGTCCTCCACGACCCCTTGTCGCCGACGACGCGGATGACTACCTTGTCGCAGGACATCATACGTCCTATGACCTCCCTGGGAGAGCCATGCGCGTTCTCACACCAGGCCGCCTCGCGGCCGCCGCTCTACTGGTGTTCACAAGCCTCACAGCGCCGCCGGCCAGCGCCGGCACAGCGCCGTTCGTCGACGACAGCGTGCTGTTCCAGCAGAAGACCGAGGGCTACTCGTGCTTCCGGATCCCGGCCGTCGTGCACGCGACGAACGGCGAGGTGCTCGCGTTCGCCGAGGGCCGGGTCGCGGACTGCGGTGACGACGGCGATATCGATATCGTGCTGAAGCGGTCCACCGACGGCGGCAAGACCTGGGGCCCGCTCCAGGTGGTCTCGGAGGGCAACGGCAGCACGCACGGCAATCCGGTGCCGATTGTTGACAATCAGACTGGCCGGATTGTCCTCGTCACCACGCACAACGATCCGGAGCCGTGCACGAACGGCTGCGATCGCGACCCGTACGTCCAGACCAGCGACGACTTCGGCACCACCTGGACCGCGCCGCGCGAACTGACCGACGCCAAGCTGCCCAGCTGGAACTTCTGGTACGCGACCGGCCCGATGCACGGCATCCAGCTCGAACACGGGCCGCACGCCGGCCGGCTGATCGTCGGCGCCAGCTTCGAGACGTACGACGGGGTCGGGCCGCATGTCTACGGCACCCACCTGCTGTACTCCGACGACGCCGGCCAGACCTGGCACATCGGGGCGACCACCTCTCGTGACGACGGGAAGGTGATCGCGCAAGAAGTCACCGTGGTCGAGCGCAACAACGGGCAGATCTACGCCCTGGCCCGGGAACGCGGCACCGATCCCGGGAACCGCGCGTACGCGGTCAGCAGCGACGGCGGGGCGAGTTTCGACGCGCCGTTCCGGACGATTCCGAAGCTGGCGATGCCCGACGTACAAGGGTCGCTGCTGCGGTACGACAAGCACCGGATCCTGTTCTCGGCGCCGGCGCATCCGGCCGCGCGTGAGGTGATGACCGTGCGGTCGTCGTACGACGAGGCGCGATCGTTCGGCACGTGGCAGCAGGGGAAGGTGTTCTACTGGGGCCCGTCGGCGTACTCCGACATGGTCCGGCTGGATGGCGACGAGACCGGGTTGCTGTACGAGGCCGGCGTCGCGAACCCGTACGAGTCGATCCGCTGGGCGCGATTCAACGAGGCGTACCTGTCGACGCCGAACGGGACGCCGCCGGGCATCCCCGGACCGCCCGCACCCGGGCCGTTGACGCCCGACACCGGGCCGGCGCGCAATCCGGCGTACGTGCGGGGTGGGGCAACTGTTGCCGCGGGCAAGTTCGGGAACGGGCTCGCGCTGGACGGCGTGGACGATTACGTCGAGGTGCCGTTCGACCGGTCGATCGATCTGGGCGCGGACGACTTCACGATGATGGCGTGGATCAAGTACGGCGCGACGACCGGGACGCACGCGATCCTGTGGGCGTACCGGACCGGTTCCGGCAGTACGCCGCAGGTGTGGTTGCGGGCGGAGCCGGAGAGCAAGCGGATCCGTGCGTTGCTGTCGGTCGACCGTTTCAACGTGACGGTCCAGTCGGCGTCGGCGTACAACGACGACCAGTGGCATCACGTCGTACTGCAGCGGGCCGGCGGGAAGTTGCGGCTGCTGGTCGACGGTGTCGAGGCAGGTTCGACGACGGCACCGGCCGGATCGGTGACGGCGGGCAAGGAGTTCGGTGTGCAGGGCATCCACGTCGGCCAGCGCGTCGACGGCGTCAACCGTTTCCGCGGCTCCCTCGACGAGGTCCGCGTCTACCGCCGGGCACTGACCGACGCGGAACTCCAGCAGATCCGCGACACCAACAAACCCATCATCAACAAGCTGGGCCTGGACCTACCGTTCGAGAAGGTGCGCGTGCCAGGCCAGAGCTGAGGGGTCGGTGAGGGAGGCCACCTGGTCGACGACGACGCGGAGGCGGGCGTCGTCGTCGGGGGCCTCCGCGAAGTCGGCCTTGAACGGGACGTCGAGGTGTTGTGGAGCGGACTTCCACAGCGCCTCGACGAGCTCGGTGAGGAGCTCGCGCTGGGTGGCGCGGCGGGCCTGACGTTCCGGTGAGTTGAGGACGTGGAACATGCCGACGCCCTTCAGCAACCCGATCTCGGTGCGAATGCCGTCCGGGACGACCAGGTCGGCCTCGTACCGGATCAGGCGGGACCGGCCGAACACCGCGTGCGTGGCCTGTTCGGCGGCGGTCGCGAACCGCCCGATGAGCTGACTGGTGACGTCCTTGAGCGCACCCAGCGCCTGCCTGCTGTCGTCGAACTCGGCGCGCGGCCAGTAATTCAGCGCCTTCAGCCGCGCCCAGCCCTCGTCCAGCTCGGCATCGGTTGCCTCCGGCAAGTACATCTGCCGGACCGTCTCCCAGTACGGCGCCGGCTCGGCATCGACCGCGGCGAGATCGATGTGGTGCGCGACGATCCCGTCCTCGACGTCGTGCACCGAGTACGCCACGTCGTCGGCGAAGTCCATCACCTGCGCCTCCAGGCAGCGCCGCTCCCCCACGCCCTGGCGCAACCACGAGAACACCGCGAGGTCGTCGTCGTACACCCCGAACTTGCGCTCGCCGGGCCGCCGCGGCCACGGGTACTTCGTCGCGGCGTCGAGGGTCGCCCGACTCAGGTTGAGACCGACGCTGCGTCCTTCGGCGTCGAACGTCTTCGACTCCAGCCGGGTCAGCAGCCGCAGGGTCTGCGCGTTCCCTTCGAAACCGCCGATCTCCGCGGCGACCTGGTCCAGCGCGCGCTCGCCATTGTGACCGAACGGCGGATGCCCGAGATCGTGCGAAAGGCAGGCCGCGTCCACGATGTCCGGATCGCAGCCGAGCGTCGCCGCCAGCTCGCGACCGATCTGCGCGACCTCGAGGCTGTGCGTCAACCGGTTCCGCACGAAGTCGTCGCTGCCCGCCGTCACGACCTGCGTCTTCGCCGCCAGCCGTCGCAACGCCGCACTGTGCAGCACGCGCGCGCGATCACGAGCGAACGCGGTCCGCCCCGGCCGCTTGACCGGCTCGGCGACCCACCGCTCGGCGTCGTGCTCGTCGTACCACTCATGCTGCTTCCTCATCACTGCTCACAGTAGCGGCGAGCACCGACATTTCCGTGAACACGTGTCAAGGAGCTCGCGTCGGCTCCGACGTACCTGGGTACTACGGAATCGACGGAGAGGACGTGTTCGACCATGCCGCACGGAACCCTGCCCGAGGTCACCGACCGCACCACCTTCGAGGCTCGTCTGGACGAGCTCCGCGCCCGCGAGAAGGCGCACACCCGCGCGGGTGACGCACTCGCCGCGGACCGCCGGCGCCTCCCGATGGTCGAGGTCGACGGGAACCTGGAGCTGACCGGACCCGACGGGCCGCTGACCCTGCTCGACGCTTTCGAAGGACGTCAGCAGCTCCTCGCGTACTACTTCATGTGGCATCCCGGGCACCCCGCGGCCGACCAGTGCCAGGGCTGCACCTGGTGCGCCGGCCATGTCGGCGAACTGTCGTACCTGCATTCCCGCGACATCACGTTCGCGGTGTTCTGCCAAGGGCCGTTCGAGGAGAGCGCTCGCTACCGCGACTTCATGGGCTGGACCATGCCGTGGTACTCCGCTCTGCCGTCGCTCGACGAGCTCCTCGTCGGACGGACGACCGGCATGATGCACCTGGTGTCCTACGTCCGCGACGGCGATCGCGTGTTCGAGACCTGGTGGACGACCCGGCGTGGCGTCGAGGTGATGGACAACAGCTATTCGCTGATGGACCTGACCGTCTACGGGCGTCAGGAGGAGCACGAGGATTCCCCGGCCGGCTGGCCGCAGGACTGGGAGTGCGGCGGGCTGACAGTGGACGGACGGCCGATCTCCCAGTGGTCCCGGCTCGAGGCGAGCCGCAACGACGACCTCAGCGGGCGGACGTGACGCAGTAACGCATCCAGATCACGCCGTCCTTGAACACCTCGGTGCCGGCGTGCCGCAGGTCGAGGCGTCCGGTGTCGTACCAGCGGTCGCCGCCGATCAGCACCGGGTGCACGAGAAGCGCGAGCTCGTCGATCAGGCCGAGCGCCAAGCAGGACCGGAGCAGTACGCCGGACGTGTCGACGCGCACGGTCTGCACACCGTGATGCCCCAGGACGTCGAGGACCTCGACGAGATCGATCTGGTCGTACCCGGAGATCAGCTCACGGGTCGTCGCGTCGGGCGGGCGCTCCGGCGTCTGATCGGCGTACAGCGCGAGGACGCCTGACCAGTACCCCAGCTCCCGCAATGAGTCCCAGCTGCGGACCTGGGCTCGCTCGTCCACCACCGCGAGCAGCGGACCCTCGGCCCGCGGACCGCGCCGGGGAGCCGCGAGTACGGCGTTCTCCTGGGCGAGGATCGTGCCCGCGTCGATCAGCGTCACGTCCTCCTGCCACAGCGACGCCAGCGCATAGAACCGCGCGAGGTCGACGTCGAATCCCGACGCCACCCCGTCCAGCGAGACCGCCAGCTGAGCCACCACATGAGGCCGCATGTCCCCAACCTAGGAAAAGCCACCGACAGAATCTTGTTGCAGAGACTTCTCTGCAGAGATTACTCTGCATTCATGCGACGGATCGATGCCCGGAGTCTGCGCGGACTCGCCCACCCGCTCCGGATGCGCATCCTGGAGGCGATCGAGCTCGACGGGCCCGCGACGTCGAGCACGCTGGCGACGCGACTCGGCGAGAACACCGGCACGATCAGCTGGCACCTGCGGCTGCTCGCCGAGCACGGGTACCTCGAGGAGGACCCCGGCCGCGGCACGAAGCGCGAGCGCTGGTGGCGGCTCCCCCATGGGCAGACCGTCCTCGACCCGGCCGAGTTCCTCGACGACCCGGAGACGCGGCGGGCGCTCGACGTCTACCTGCGCGATCTCGTGGAGCGATACTACGACCGCGTCCGGGCGTACGTCGACGAGGACTGGCCGGCCGATTGGCAGCACGCGGCCGGTCTCTCGGACTGGCGCAACCTGCGACTGACCCCGGACCAGTTGCACAAGCTCAACGAGGAGATCGGGGCCGTCGTCGACCGCTACACCGGCAGCGAACCGGTCGAGGGATCCGAGCGCGTGATCGTCCAGCTGCAGTCGTTCCCGCGGCGCTCATGAGTCTGCTGCGCACGCATCGCGACTTCCGCCTGTTCTGGATCGGCGAGACGATCAACCGGTTCGGCAGCGCGACCTCGTCGGTGGCACTCCCGCTGGTCGCGATTTCGATGCTCGACGCAACGACCTTCGAGGTCGGCCTGCTGACCGCCGCCGCCTGGGCGCCGTGGCTCCTGATCGGCCTGCCCACCGGCGCCTGGATCGATCGCATCCGCCGACGTCCGCCCATGCTCGCGTCCTCGGCCGTCTCCGGTCTCCTGCTCGCCGTGGTCCCACTGGCCGGCGACCTGCTGACGATCGAGTTCCTCCTGCTCATCGCCGGCCTGGTCGGAGCCGCTTCGGTCGTCTTCCAAACGGCGTACACCGCCTATCTCCCAACGCTTCTGGATCCGTCCGATCACGCCGAGGGCAACGCGAAACTCCACGGCAGCGCCTCGGCCGCACAGATCGCAGGGCTCGGATGCGGCGGTCTCCTCGTCCAATTCGCCGGCGCAGCGAACGCACTGTTCGTCGACGCGGCCAGCTTCCTGGTCGCCCTCAGTTGTCTCGCCGCGATCCGCTTCCGGGAACGCCGTACGGACACACCTCGGCGGGCCGGGGCGATCCGGGAAGGCATCAACCTCGTCGCGCACGACGTCTGGCTGCGTACGTTGACGATCTTCGGCGCGGTCTCGAACCTCGCCCTGATGGGCTACCAGGCGATCGTCGTCGTGTTCCTGGTCCGCGAAGCCGGGCTCACAGCGGGCACGGTCGGCACCCTGATCGCGGCGGCATCCAGCGGCGGTGTTCTCGGCGCACTCGTCGGCCGCAGGTTCATGCGTTTCGGTACGGCGCGTGCGCTGCTGCTGTGCGAACTGGGTCTGCCGACACTGGCGTTGCTGATCCCGCTGGGCGGCGCGAGCCCGTGGTTCTATCTGGTCGGAGCATTCGGCGTCAGCCTCGGCGTCGTCGGCGGAAATGTCGTGAAGGCGACGTTCCTGCAGTCCTACTGCCCACCTGACCTGTTCGGCCGGCTGACCGCGACGAACGCCTTCGTCAACTACGGCACCATCCCGCTCGGCGCGCTCCTCGGCGGAACACTCGGCCAAACCCTCGGCCTCACCCCGGCCCTCTGGATCACGACAGCCGGCGTACCGCTGGCCGGTCTCGTCCTACTCGCGTCACCGATCCGTAGCCACCGCGACCTGCCGACTCACCAAGGCACCGGCGTACCCGGAACGACCGCCGACTCCAACCGGATCCGTACCGCCTGACGCGCGCGCTCGTAGCCCGTGTCGTCGTTGTGCAGGATCGACGCGAGGTTCGCGGCCTCGTAGTACGCGTTCAGGTCGAACGCGAGCTGCACCGGATCGGCCGTCAGCTCGCCGCGCTCGACAGCCTCGTTGACCGCGGTCTCGATCAGGTCCATCCACTCGTGATGCACGGACGCGAGGTACTCGTGCACGGCGCCGTCGCGTGCCGAGAACTCGTGCGAGACCTTCTGGAAGAAGCAGCCGCCCGGGAACACCCGGCTCGCCGAGTAGTCCAGCCAGTGCCGGCTCAGCGCCCACACCCGCCCGAGACCGGGCTCAACCTCGTACGCCGGAATCACCACGTTGTCGGCGTAGATCCGGCGCGCGGCCCGGACCGTCGCCAGCTGCAGCTCCTCCTTGGAACCGAAGTGCGCGAACAGCCCGCTCTTGCTGATCCCGAGCTCGGTCGCGAGCCGCCCGATCGACAGCCCCTCGAGTCCGTCGACCGACGCGATGTCGACCGCACGGCGCAGGACGGCGCGGCGGGTCTGGTCACCCCGCGCCAACCGTCCGTCGACCTTCTCCACGATCCCGATCCTAGGGGTTCTCCGTTGACTGCTACGCTGATCGAAACTAATAATACGACCGTTCGTATAGTTTGCCGGAGGGAATGTCATGCAGAAGCTGGTCAGTGCCGGATTGCAGACAATCGGAACGTTGTCACCGCGCCTCGGCGGACGGCTCGCCTTCAACCTGTGGCGACGTCCACTCGCCCGCGGCCGCGTCCGCCCGAATGAGCAGGCCGTCCACGACGCCGCCCGGGTGGAGATTGTCAACAATGTGAAGACCTACAGCTGGGGTGACGGCAATCGCCCGGTGTTGCTGGTGCACGGCTGGCGCTCGCGCGCGTCGCGGTACGCCGCATTCGTCACCCGACTGCTCGAGCTCGGCTACAGCCCGGTGTCGTACGACGCCCCGGCCCACGGCGACTCCGACGGCGAGGTCGTGTCGATCCTCGGCCACCAGCGGATCATCCGCGCGCTGGAGGAACGCCACGGCCCGTTCGAGGGCGTGATCGCACATTCGCTCGGCGTACCGTTCGCGCTGTACGCCGTCCGCGAGGGCGTGGCGGCGAAGCGCCTGGTGATGATCAGCGGTGTCGCGGACTTCGGCTACCTGACCGACACGTTCTGCGCCCAGCTCGGACTGGGACCGAAGATCAACCAGGAGCTACGGCGCCGGATCGAGCGCGGGTACTTCGACGGCGACGACCAGATCTGGACGCGCTTCTCGGTGACCACCGGAAAGCTCGAGCTCCTGGTGATCCACAACGACGAGGACGAGATCGTGGATCCGGCGCAGGCCCAGGTCCTGCTGCGGAACTACGGCGAGCGGGCACACTTCCTGCCGACGACCGGCCTCGGCCACCGCAAGATCCTCTCGGACCCCGCGGTGATCGCCGAGGCGGTCGCCTTCCTGCAGGACTCAGATGTCCCGGAAGGTCTCGATCTGAGCGCCTAGCGAGTTCAGGCGGGTCGCCAGGTCCTCGTAGCCGCGGTTGATCACGTAGACGCTGCGCAGTACCGACGTACCCTTCGCGGCCATCATCGCGATCAGCGTGACGACGGCCGGGCGGAGCGCCGGCGGGCACATGATCTCGGCGCCGGAGAAGTGCGTCGGCCCTTCGACCATCACCCGGTGCGGGTCGAGCAGCTTGACCCGGCCGCCGAGCTTGTTCAGGTCGGTCAGGTAGATCGCGCGGTTCTCGTAGACCCAGTCGTGGATCAGCGTCTGCCCGGCGGCGGTCGCCGCGATCACCGCGAAGAACGGCAGGTTGTCGATGTTCAGGCCCGGGAACGGCATCGGGTGGATCTTGTCGATCGGCGCGTGCAGCTTCGACGGCCGGGTGGTGAGGTCGACGAGCCGGGTCCGGCCGTTCTCGGCGAGGTACTCCGTACTGCGGTCGTAGTCGAGCCCCATCTCCTCCAGGAGTGCGAGCTCGATCTCCAGGAACTCCACCGGCGCGCGCCGGATGGTGATCTCGGACTTCGTGACGATCGCCGCGGTGAGCAGGCTCATCGCCTCGATCGGGTCCTCGGACGGCGCGTAGTCGACGTCCACGTCGATGTCGGCGCGGCCGTGCACGGTCAGCGTGGTGGTACCGATGCCGTCGATCTTCACGCCGAGCAGATCGAGGTAGAAGCACAGATCCTGGACCATGTAGTTCGGACTGGCATTGCGGATCACCGTCACGCCGTCGTACCGGGCCGCGGCCATGATCGCGTTCTCGGTCACGGTGTCGCCGCGCTCGGTCAGCACGATCGGCTTGCCCGGGGCGATCGCGCGGTTCACCAGGGCGTGGTACTGCCCGCCGGTCGCCTTCACCTCGAGCCCGAACGGGCGCAGCGCGGTCAGGTGCGGCTCGACGGTGCGGGTGCCGAGGTCGCAGCCACCGGCGTACGGCAGCTCGAAGGCGTCCTCGCGGTGCAGCAGCGGGCCGAGGAACATGATGATGGAGCGGGTCCGACGGGCCGCCTCGGCGTCCATCGCGCTCAGGTCGAGGTGCGTCGGCGGGATGATCTCCAGGTCGCCGGCGTCGTTCAGCCAAGTGGTCTTGACGCCGATCGAGTTCAGCACCTCGAGCAGCCGGTTGACCTCCTCGATGCGGGCGACCTTGCGCAGCGTCGTCCGGCCCTTGTTCAGCAGCGAGGCGCAGAGCAGCGCGACGCCGGCGTTCTTGCTCGACTTGACGTCGATGGCGCCGGACAACCGCCGGCCGCCGGCCACACGGAGGTGGACCGGACCGCCACCGAGAGAGACAATTTCGGAGTCGAGCGCCTCGCCGATCCGGGCGAGCATCTCGAGGGTGAGGTTCTGATGACCCTTCTCGATCCTGTTCACCGCACTCTGGCTGGTGTTCAGTACTTCCGCGAGCTGCGTCTGCGTCCAGCCGCGATGCTTGCGGGCGTCCCGGATGAGGTTTCCGATCCGGCTCAGGTAGTCATCGGTCATGCGCCGGACCTTATCTCACATGTGAGATACCGCTGCACCGACCCGCCGGTGCCAGCGTAGCGAATGTCACTGCCAGGGTCCCGAAGGACCCACATGACCTGGTGAAACGCCGGCCGCCTACAGTTACCCCCAACTCCCGCCGCCACCCGGAGAGGATCAGCAGATGCCCGAGGACAGCTCCGCCGCGGTGGTCAACGAGTTCGAGGCGGAGTCCTGGCCGCTCGAGGCGGCCGCGGACAGTCTGCACCAGGTCATCGAGGGCTTCCACAACGGGGACACCCGGCCGCTGGTGATCGGCGACGGCGACCAGCCGGTGCTCGTGGTGCTGGCGATCGCCGACCTGGCCGACTTCCGGGCGCGGATCGCGGACCTGCTCGGCAACCCGGTCGACGCCGGCTGGCTGCGGTACTACCTGCGCTCGAACTTCGACATGAGCTCCGAGCGCCTGGTCGAGCTGCTCGGGGTGGACACGGACCACGGGCTGTCCTCGCTGGCCAGCCAGGTGAACGTCGAGCAGGCCGCGACGCTGATGCCCGACCACGTACGCCGTACCGAGGCCGGCGGGAACCCGCTGATGCTGATCGGCGACGGGACGATGGCGACCGCCGCGCTGCTGTCCTTCCAGGCGTTCCAGGTGCTGCTCGCGATGGAAGGCGACGGCAAGGGCGAGGACGACTCCTGCGCGCACGACGACGAGGAGAAGCCGACCACGCCGCTCGAGGTGCTCGCCGAGCGGATCGGTCCGGTGTCGACGCAGCTGGTCGCGCAGATCAACGCCGGCCGCGAGCCGGGCCTCCCGCGGTACGAGCTGCACTTCGAGGACGACCTGGTCGAGCACCTGCGTGACCTGGAGGCCCGTGCCCAGAAGGCGCCGGGCGGCGGGGCGTACGACGAACTGAACGGGCTGCTGCACCAGTTCGACCAGATGCGCAGCGGACTGGTCGAGGCGGAGGCCGAGGAGGAGCCGGACGAGGCGCCGTACCTCGAGGCGTCCGATCTCAAGGCGGCGTTGCCGGACATCCGGGACGCGTTCCGCGAGGGCGCCGACGACCCATACCTGGTCGGCCTCGACGGGCGGCCGATCGCGGGACTGATCTCGTTCGACCTGTACGAGGAGCTACAGAAGGTCTCGGTCGAGCTGGACGGGACGGACGAGGCGCCGGTCCTCCCGCTGCCCGAGCCGCGCTGGGAGAACGGTCCGCGGCTGTTGCCGTTCGAGGTCGCGCTCGAGATGTGCGAGGCGGTCATCGAGGACCTCACCAACGGCGAGGCGTCGATGCTGTTCATCGCCGACGAGGACGAGGAGCCCGAGCTGGTCCTCGCTCCCCTGGTCTGGCTCTGGGCGTACGTCGACCACCTGAACATGGAAGGCGCCGACGCCTGACCGTCAGCTGAACGGGAAGAGGGGCTGCCATTCGGCGAGGGTGGCGATCTCGTAGACGTCGGCCGGCGTGTACGGGTCCTTGGCGAGGATGTCGCGGAGCTCCGCCTCGTCGGCGACGTCGTACACGAGCAGCGCGCCGGTCTGGTCGGTGAACGGTCCGGCGGCGACGAGCTTGCCGTCGGCCTTCAGCGCGGCGAGGTACTCGCGGTGCGCCGGACGGACCTCCAGCCGACGGTCGGTCTGGTCGACGTCGAAGCGCAACTGCACGACAAATTGGGCCATGTCCAGAACTCTACAAGAGCCTTGGAAACAAGGAGATTTGGTGCGGGAAAGGGAGTCACGAGCCGCCACAGCGGCTGGTTCAGGTCAGACCCGAAAGTCGACGAGTGATCTCCCTTCCCGCCCGGATATTCTGACCAGCCGACAGGCCCCTACGCAAGGGGTTGGTTAAGAGAAATTCCTACAGACAGTTGATTCAGATAACGCTTCGTGATCGAACCTCCGGCGGCGTCGATGAGACCGCCGATGCACTCATACAGTCCGTCACGCCGGTCCGTTGTCAAGGCCCGATGGCCCGAATACGACGACAGAAGTTCGAGGTACTCGGCCGTCGAATAGTCCACATCCCGGACATATCTGCGGAACTCCACGGACCCGAAAAATCCTGTCTCCGCAAGCCCCTCCGGATCGTTCGGTACGTCGTCCGCGGCCGGCAGACCGCCCTTCGCCGCATCGTCGGTGAACCGGTCGTAGCAGGACTGCACGTCGACGAAGAACTGCTCGGAGCCGCCCGCGACGTGATGCGTCGACACGACCGCCAGCGCGCCACCCGGCCGTAGCACGTCCACGCATCGCTGGACGCGCGTCGCGGGATCGAGCCAGTGGAACGCGGTCGCCGAGATCACCAGGTCGAAGTCCGCGGGCGGCAGGTCCCAGGCGTCGAAGTCCGCGACGACCACCTCGACCGCCGGGAACTTCCGCTGCAAGACCGAGGCCAGCTCAGCACCCAACTCGACCGCGGTGACCGACCAGCCCCGCTGCACCATCGCAGCAGTGGCCTGGCCGGTCCCCGGGCCGATCTCCAGCACCCTCGGGCGCTCCCCGACGATCCGCGCGAGCTCGTCGAAGAGCTCGCGCGGATAGGCCGGCCGGACGCGGTCGTACAGCTCCGCGTCCTCTCCGAAGGTCTGCCGAAGGTTCTGTCTGCTCACTCGGCCAATGCTGCCCGGCCCGCCTCCAGACGTGCCACCGGAATACGGAACGGCGAGCAGGAGACGTAGTCGAGGCCGACCTCGTGGAAGAAGTGGATGCTGTCCGGGTCGCCGCCGTGCTCGCCGCAGACGCCGAGCTTGAGGTCGGGTTTGGACGCCCGCCCGCGGTCCACGCCGGTCCGCACCAGCGCGCCGACGCCCTCCCGGTCGATCGACTCGAACGGCGACACCGCGAAGATGCCCTTCTCCAGGTACCGCGAGAAGAACGCGCCCTCGACGTCGTCGCGGCTGAAGCCCCAGGTCGTCTGGGTCAGGTCGTTGGTGCCGAACGAGAAGAAGTCCGCCGCCTCCGCGATCTGGTCCGCGATGACCGCGGCCCGCGGCAGCTCGATCATCGTGCCGATCGGGATCTCGAAGCCGGCGCCGACCTCGGCGAGTACGCCTTCCACCTCGTCGCGCGCCAGATGCAGCTCCTGGACGGCGCCGACCAGCGGGATCATGATCTCCGGCCGCGGATCCTGACCCCGGCCGCGGAGCTCCTTAGCCGCCTCGGCGATCGCCCGGACCTGCATCGCGAACAGGCCGGGAATCACCAGCCCGAGCCGCACACCGCGCAGGCCGAGCATCGGGTTCTGCTCGTGCAGCCGCTCGACCGCCGCGAGCAGCTTCTCGTCGTGCTCCGACGCCGAACCTCGCTCGCGCGCCACCGCGACCTTCACCGCCAGGTCCTCCATCGACGGCAGGAACTCGTGCAGCGGCGGGTCGATCAACCGGATCGTCACCGGCAGCCCGTCCATCGCGTCCAGCAACTCCAGGAAGTCCCCGCGCTGCAAGGGCTCCAGCTCGGCCAGTGCGGCCTCGCGATCCGCGTCGTTGTCGGCGAGGATCAGCCGCTCGACGGATTCGCGCCGCTCCCCCAGGAACATGTGCTCGGTGCGGCACAGCCCGATCCCGGCCGCCCCGAACCGCCGCGCCCGCGCCGCGTCGTCCGCGGTGTCCGCATTGGTCCGTACGCCGAGACGCCGTACGTCGTCCGCGTGGGTGATCAACCGGTGTACCGACGCGACGAGCTCGTCGCCCGCGTCCGGGGCCAGCGTGCCCTCGAAGTACTGCACGACCGGCGACGGTACGACCGGAACCTCACCGCGGAACACCTCACCGGTGGTGCCGTCGATCGAGATCAGCTCGCCGGCCTCGAGGACCGTGCCGTTGACCTTGATGGTGCCCTGGGCAACGTTCACGTCGAGTTCCTCGGCGCCGCAGACACACGTCTTGCCCATGCCGCGCGCGACCACGGCCGCGTGCGAGGTCTTGCCGCCGCGGCTGGTCAGGATGCCCTGCGCCGCGATCATGCCGTGCAGGTCGTCGGGGTTGGTCTCGCGCCGGACCAGGATCACCTTCTCGCCGCGCTCGGCGGCCTCGACCGCGGCCGCCGACGTGAACACGACCTGGCCCGAGGCCGCACCCGGTGACGCACCGATCGCCTTCGTGATCAGGTCTTTCGCGGCCTCCGCGTCGAACCGCGGGAACATCAGCTGCGCCAGCTGCGCGCCCTTCACCCGCTGGAGCGCCTCGTCGGTGTCGATCACGCCCTCGTCGACCAGGCTGGTCGCGATCCGGAACGCCGCCGCCGCGGTCCGCTTGCCGACGCGGGTCTGCAGCATCCACAGCTTGCCGCGCTCGACGGTGAATTCGATGTCGCACAAGTCGCGGTAGTGACCTTCGAGCGTGGCCATGATCTCCATCAGGTCGTCGTACGACGCCTTGTCGATCTGCTCGAGGTCGGCGAGCGGAACGGTGTTGCGGATGCCCGCGACGACGTCCTCGCCCTGCGCGTTCTGCAGGTAGTCGCCGTACACGCCGGGCTGGCCGCTCGACGGGTCGCGGGTGAACGCGACGCCGGTGCCGGAGTCCATGCCGAGGTTGCCGAACACCATCGAGCAGATGTTCACCGCCGTGCCGAGGTCGGTGGGGATCCGCTCCTGGCGGCGGTAGAGGATCGCGCGGTCCGAGTTCCAGGAGCGGAACACGGCCTCGGTCGCGAGGTCCATCTGGGTCCGCGGGTCCTGCGGGAACTCGCGGCCGGTGTGCTCGTACACGGCCTGCTTGAAGGTCTCGACGAGGCTCTGCAGGTCGGCGGCGTCCAGGTCGAGGTCGTTGCGGGTGCCCTTCGCCTCCTTGGCGTGCTCGATCGCGTCCTCGAACACGTCGCCGTCCATCCCGAGCACGGTCTTGCCGAACATCTGGATCAGCCGGCGGTACGCGTCCCAGGCGAACCGGGGGTTGCCGGAGTGGTGCGCGAGCCCGTTCACCGAGTCGTCGTTGAGGCCGACGTTCAGGACCGTCTCCATCATGCCGGGCATCGAGACGGCGGCGCCGGAGCGGACCGAGACCAGCAGCGGGTCGTCGGCCTGGCCGAGTTTCTTGCCCATCTTCTGCTCGAGCAGCGCGACGTGATGGTCGATCTCGTCGGCCAGGTCGGCCGGGACCGCGCCGGTCTCCAGGTACGCGCGGCAGGCGTCGGCGGTGATGGTGAAACCGGGTGGCACGGGCAGGCCGAGGTTGGTCATCTCGGCCAGGTTCGCCCCCTTGCCGCCGAGCAGCTGCTTCATGTCCTTGTTGCCTTCGGCGAAGTCGTAGACGAGTTTCGGCACGGTCACTCCCTGGGTTGCAGGCGGGTGTTTTCAGGCGCGGGAATGTGGCCCGCTGGCCCGTCGACTCCGGCGGCGGGGGCGTGCTTTCAGAGTAAGCCCAAAAACCAGTCCAGTTGAACACTGGTCTCACCATGCTGACGTGACCCTCCCCACAGGTCGAAGGCCGGAAAACCCTTCCCTGATTGACAACGCGAGACATTCGGCGTGTTCACCGATGAAACCTTCGCCGGGCGCGCTACGGCGGTTTCGTCGACCGCGGATCGGGTAGCCGGGCTAGAGTCTGCGGGGTGCGTATCGTCTCGTTGCTTCCGTCGGCGACCGAGATCTGTTTCGCGCTCGGGGCCGGTGACGATGTGGTCGGGGTCACCTTCGAGTGCGACTACCCGGCCGCTGCCCGCTCCCGGCGGATCGTGTCGACGACCGCGCTTCCCGAGGGTCTGACCCCGGGCGAGATCGACGCCGCCGTACGCCGGATGGTCGCCGCCGGGGAGGACCTGTACCACCTGGACGCGGGTGCGCTGCGCGAGCTCGACCCGGACGTGGTGATCACCCAGGACCTCTGCGCGGTGTGCGCGATCGACGTGACGGAGGTCGACGAGGCACTCGACTACCTGGGCTGCCGGGCCGACGTGGTGAGCACCGACCCACACAACCTGACCGAGGTCCTCGACTCGATCGAGACCATCGGCAAGGCCATCGGCCGAGACTCCACGCAGTTGGTGGAGAGCCTCCGGACGCGCCTTGGTGCGGACCTGCGTGGCGGTGGGCGGCTCGCGTTGCTGGAGTGGACGGATCCGCCGTTCGCGCCCGGGCATTGGTTGCCGGAGATGGTTCAGCTCGCGGGCGGGGTGAATGTGCTGGGGACGCCCGGGGAACGGTCGAAGGCGATCAGCTGGCAAGACGTCGCGGCCGCGGAGCCTGACGTGGTGGTGTCGGCGCCGTGCGGGTTCGGTCTGGACGGGGCTGCCGAGTTGACGGAACTCCTGATGGGCGAGCTGCCGGCGGACATTCCGGTGTGGGCAGTGGACGCCAACGGATACTTCGCGCGGCCGGGACCTCGACTGGTGGATGGCGTCGACGTGCTGGCGGCGATCCTTCGCGGAAAGGCCCCGGACCCGGCGATCGCACGGCGCCTGCGGTAGTAGCCGGGGGTGGGGACAGGTGGCGGGGCCGTTGGACAGGTTATTGCCTGTCCAACGGCCCCGCTTGGTGTTTGTTGGGTTAGAGCTTGCGGCGGGTTCGGAGGTAGTCGCCTACTACGGCTGCTCCTAGGCCGTCTGCGTCGGGGGCGAGGACGCGGCCGCCGCTGCGGCGGGCCAGGAGGTCGACGAAGGCGTTCAGGCGCGGGTCGTCACCGAGGCGGAAGACCGTCAGCGAGGCGCCGAGCTTGGCCAGTCGGTCCACCTCGAAGATCGTCTTGCGGAGGGTCGCCGCCTCGGGTGGGTACGAGAACTCGGCCGTGCCGTCGGGCTCCAGGTGAGCGGTCGGCTCGCCGTCTGTCACCATCAGTACGACGGGCTGCGCGTCCGGGTGCCGCCGCAGATGACGCCCGGCGAGGAGCAGCGCGTGGTGCGCGTTCGTGCCCTGCTCCCACGTGCCTTCCATCCCGATCAGCTGAGGCAGCTCGACAACCCCGGCGTACCGGCCGAACGTGATCAGCTGCAACGCGTCGTTCCGGTACCGCGTCGAGATGAGCTGGTGCAACGCGAGCGCCGTCCGCTTCATCGGCAACCAGCGCCCTTCCTGCACCATCGACCACGACGTGTCGACCAGCAACGCCACCGCGGCCCGGGCCCGATGCTCGGTCTCCGCGATCTCCACGTCCGCCACATCCAGCTTGACCGACCCATCGAGCGACGCGCTCCGCAGTACGGCGTTCCGCACCGTCCGCGGCACGTCCCACGGTTGGGTGTCCCCGAACTCCCACGGACGCGACGATCCACTCAGCTCACCGGCCGCGCCGGCGTTGGCCGCGTCCCGTTCACCTGATCCCCGAGCGGTCCGCAGTACGTCGGCCAACGCCGTCTGACCGAGCTGACGCAACGCCTTCGGCGACAACCGCAGCGAACCGTCCGGCGCCCGCTCGATCAGGCCCTGATCACGCAGCTGCCGTTCCAGCTCACTCAGCCGCCGAGCGTCGACCGTCGCCTCGTCACCCAGCTGACGGGTGAGCGCGTCGAGATCGATGTCCTCGAGCCGCGCCCCCGGATACGACTGGGCCAGCTGCTCCGCCAGCGCATCCAGTTCCGCGAGATCGGACATCGCCTGCGCGCCCTCGGCGAGACCGAGCGGATCGTCACCTCGCATCTGCTCCGAGGAGTACCAGTCCTCCCCCGGCCGCAGCGACTGCAGCTGAGCGTCCAGCTGGGCCAGCTGCTGCGCGAGTTGCGGACTGCCGAACGCCTGTTGCGAAAGCTCCGCGAGCTCGGCGCGCTGTTCGGGTGTCATCGAGTTCAGCATCCGCTGTGCGGCGGCCGCCCGCTGCGCGAGTACGTCGATGAGCTCGTCGACGTTCCGCGGATTCTCCGGGAAGAACTCGCCGTGGTCGGCCATGAACTCCTCGAAGAGTTGCGGCACGTCCGGCCGGCCCTGCGCGTGGGCCGCCAGCAGCGCGTTGAGGTCGGCGAGCATCTCGTTGATCGCCTCGATGTCCTCGGGCGTGGTCTGCTGCAGCGCCTCCTTCATACCCTCGAACCGTGAGCCGAGCAGCTCACGCCCGAGCAGCTCCCGGATCTCCTCGTACTTCTCCCGGGCGTCCGACGACTCCCACTGGTAGTTCGCCAGCTCCCGTACCGCGGCCGCCGTACCAGACGGAAGCGCGTCGAGCTCGGCCTCCTTGAACCGCGCGTCGTCGGACGGATTCGGGAACAGCTCGCGCCGCTCCGCTTCCAGCGCCTCGTTGAGCAGCCGCTGGACCTCCTGCAGCGTGCCGTCGAGGTTGTGCCGCCGCTGGATCTCGCGACGGCGCTCCCACAACCGGCGGCTCAGGTCGTCGAGACCCTGGGTGTTCCGGGTGCCGCGCCGGAGCAGTTCCTCCAGCGCGGACCGCGGCGACGACCCGCTCATCACGTCCCGGCCGATCTCGTCCAGCGCATCCCGCAGATCCGCCGGCGCCTTGAGAGGATCCGGCCCGTCGTGCCACGGCCCGTAGGACCAGCCTTCCGGAATCGAAGCCGACATGTCAGGCCCCGTAGACCGTGGTGTCGTCGTCGGCGTCCTTGGCGACGCGTTTGGACAGGTACAGCATCTCCAGGGCGAGCTCGATCGCGGCCGCGATCCGCCCTGACGAGTCGTCCGGCTCGACACCGGCGCGGGCGGCGACGTCGTGGAGAACAGGCAACTCCGGCAGCGCGGCCAGCACGTCCCGGCCGGGCACCCGCTCCCCGGTCGTCACAAGGTTGCCGTCGGCAACAGCGTGTGCGAGCGGGGTGAGGTCGAGCCCGGCGAACCGCTCCCGGGCCGTGTCGGCCACCGACCGGCGCAGCAGGTACTCGAGCAGTTCGATCTCGCGCCCTTCCTCCCCCGGCTCGAACTCGAGCTTGCCCCGCAGTACGGCGGGCACCGCCTCGAGGTCCACCGGCCGGGCCACCGCGGGCTCCTCGCCCGTGATCGCGCTTCGCCGCAGTGCGGCGGCGGCGATCGTCTCCGCCGCGGCGACCGCGAACCGTGCGGACACACCCGAGCGCTGGTCGATGGACGTCGACTCCCGCAGATGCCGGACGAACCGGGCCAGCACCTCCAGCAACGGCTCGCCGACCTCGGCGGTGAACTCGGCCTCCTGCCGGATCACGTCCACCTCGGCGTCGATGTCGAGCGGGTAGTGGGTCCGGACCTCGGCGCCGAAGCGGTCCTTGAGCGGCGTGATGATCCGGCCGCGGTTGGTGTAGTCCTCGGGGTTGGCCGTTGCCACCAGCAACACGTCGAGCGGCAGCCGCAGCGTGTACCCGCGGACCTGGATGTCGCGCTCCTCCATCACGTTCAGCAACGCGACCTGGATGCGCTCGGCGAGGTCGGGCAGCTCGTTGATCGCGACGATGCCGCGGTGCGCCCGCGGGACCAGGCCGAAGTGGATGGTCTCCGGGTCGCCGAGACTGCGGCCCTCGGCAACCTTCACCGGGTCCACGTCACCGATCAGGTCTCCGACGCTGGTGTCCGGCGTGGCGAGCTTCTCGGCATACCTGAGGTCGCGATGCAGCCACGCCACGGGCAGGTCGTCGCCCAGCTCGGCGGCCCGGCGTTTCGAGGCAGGCGTGATCGGGTCGAGCGGGTGCTCGGGCAGCTCAGCACCGTCGATCACCGGGGTCCATTCGTCGAGCAGACCGACCAGGGTGCGCAGCAGGCGAGTCTTGCCCTGGCCGCGCTCACCGAGCAGTACGACGTCGTGCCCGGCGAGCAGGGCGCGTTCGAGTTGCGGGATCACCGTGCGGGTGAAACCGACGATGCCGGGCCACGGATCCCGTCCGGCCCGGAGTTCTTTCAGCAGGTTGTCACGGATCTCGGCCTTGATCGACCGAGGAAGATACCCGGCGGCCCGGAGGTCACCGGCTTTACGAGGGAGTTCAGCAGGTGCACTAGTCACGTGTGAGACGTTAGCTCGCTCACCCCAAACCGCGCCTCAAATATCTCAGCGCTTGGGTGTTACACGGCCCGACGTGAACACGTGCGTCGGCCGGAACGTGACCGGCGCCCAGGGATGCGCCGGCGACTCGCGGGTGACGAAGTGGTCGCCGTCGGCCGGTTCCGTCGGGCGCAGCTCGTACTCGTGCACCGGATCGTCCGAGAACAGGAGCCGATCACCCGTCGCGGAATAGGTCATGACCAGTTCGTCGTCACGCTTCGCGACGTCGAGCCGTACGCTCGCGCGCTCGTAGACACCCGTGTGACGGTCGTCGACCGGTACGTCGATCGGCTGCGGCGCGGGCGGATGCGCGACACCGGCGTACTCCGTGAACACCTCGGAGGCGAGCGGCTCGAACAGGCGGGTGCCGTTGCCGGAATTGGTCAGCAGGCACATCGCCAGCCGTGCCTCCGGATCGATCCGCAGGAAGGCGAGCTGGGAGATGGTCGACCCGTCGTGACCGAACAGGCGGCGGCCGCCCCAGTCGTAGATCCGCCAGGTCAGGCCGAGGTCGACGAAACCGCCGATCCCGGCCGCGAACGGGACCTGCGGCTCCTGCATGGCCGCGTATCGCTCGTCGGTCAGGTGCATCCGGGCGAACTCGAGCAGGTCGGCGGCGCTCGCACTGATCGTCCCGGCGGGACCGATGCTGCGTGGGAGCTGCCACGTCTTCACGCGCGAGCCGTCCACCGCGAGGTGACCGACAGCGACGCGTTCCATGATCGCCTCTTCCGGGAGGGTGACCGTGTGGGTCAGGCCGAGCGGCTCGACCAGACGGGCCTTCAGCGACTCGTCCCAGGTCCGGCCGTCGAGCACCTCGATCAGCCGGCCGAGCAGCATGAAGCCGGCATTGCAGTACGAGTACGCCGTACCGGGCTCGAACAACTGGTCGACGTCCGCGATCAAGGCGACGTACCGCTGCAGGCAGTCGTCACCGCGACCGGTGTCGGTGAACAGGTCACCGTCGATGCCACTGGTATGGGTCAGCAGGTGACGGACCGTGATCCGTGGGTCAACAGGTGCCTCGGGCAACAACTTGACGATCGGGTCGTCCAGCCGCAACCGGTCCTCGGCGGCGAGCTGGACGATCATCGACGCGGTCCACGGCTTGCTGATCGAACCGATCTGGAACAGCGAGTCGGCGGTCGTCTCGACACCGGTCACGGCGTTCAGGACGCCGTACGGCGCGATGGTCGTCTCGCCGTCGTGCCAGATACCGAGCACCGCACCGGTGACCTCGCCCGCCACCGCCAACTCGTTCAACCGCTCCGACCAGTCAGGCATACGCCCAACTTACTTCGTGAATCCTTCGAGGGCGGCGCGGACGTCGGTCCAGGCCGCCGACTCCTCGAGGCCCTGCTCGAGCAGGATCTTCGTGGCGATTCCGGCCTGGTCCCGATAGAACGCGAGCAGCAGGTGCTCGGTGCCGACATAGTTGTGGCCGAGTGTCAGCGCCTCACCGACCGCTCCTTGGAGAACGTGCGCCGCACGCCGGGTGTACGGCGGGTTCTCGGCGTCGAGGCCCTTCGGCTGGTCGCTCGGCTCCCCCGCCGGGCTCTGGACGTCGACCGCCGCCAGGACCGAGTCCTCGGTGATGCCGTGCTGGACGAGAACCTTGGCCGCGATCGCGGCGGGTTCCTTGTACATCGCGAGCAGCAGGTGCTCGGTGCCGATGAAGTCGTGGTTGCGGTCGCGGGCGATGGCGCCGGCCGCCTGGACGACGGCGCGGGCCCGCTGGGTGTAGCGCTCGAACGCCGGGCGCGCGGTCCAGGAGTCGGCGAAGCGTTTGTGGGCGGCCTGTTTGCTGACGCCGAGCACGGCGCTGATCTCGACCCAGGACTTCCCCGCGCCGCGGGCCCGGTCGACGAAGAAGCCGAGAGCGGCGTCGCTGGTGGCGGTCAGTTCGGTGATCGTCGCCGCCGCGGTCCCGAGCTGCTCCAGCTCGTCGTCGCTGCCGGCGTCGGCCTTGATCGTGGTGATGAGTTGCTGCAAATCAGGTCCGGGAGTCATGCCGTCAACCCTAGGTTGACAACCCGTCGGCGTCAACCCTGGGTTGACGAAGGCGCCGGGGCTAGGGTGTGGCTCGTGCAGGGGATACCGGATGTGATCGGGCCTGGGGTGCGGGTGCTGTTCTGCGGGATCAATCCCGGGCTGATGTCGGCGGAGACCGGGCATCACTTCGCGCGGCCGGGGAACCGGTTCTGGCCGGCGCTGCACCTGAGCGGATTCACACCGCGCCAACTGCGGCCGGCCGAGCAGCAGGAGTTGCTGACCTATCGGCTCGGGATCACCAACGTGGTCGACCGGCCGTCGGCGAAGGCCGCTGAGTTGACGCGGGCCGAGTTCGTGGCGGGCGGCGAGAACCTCGTGAAGAAGGTCCTCGACATCCAGCCCGAGTGGCTCGCGGTGCTCGGCGTCACGGCGTACCGCGACGCCTTCGCGGAACGTACGGCGGCAGTGGGCAAGCAGGATCGGACGATCGGCGCCACCCGGGTCTGGATCCTGCCCAACCCGAGCGGCCTGAATGCCCACTACACGTTGCCGAAGCTGGCCGCCGCGTTCGCCGAACTCCGGGCGGCCGCCGGTTAATTCAGGTTTCTTCGACGGCGCTTCTCGCTACGGTGAAGCGCATGGCGAAACGTAACTACCTTGTCGAGGGCGGTTCCGGCACCGGTAAGAGTTCGGTGTGCCGAGAGCTTCGGAAGCGCGGCTATCAAGCCGTTGACGGCGACAACGAACTCGCCTACGCGGGCGATCCGGATACCGGCGAACGCGTCGAGGTCCACAACCACTACAACCACATCTGGGACGTCGCCAAGGTCCGGGAGATCGCCGCGGACACCACCAACGAGATCGCCTTCTTCTGTGGCGGTTCCAGGAACTTCACCAAGTTCCTGGACGTGTTCGACCAGGTCATCGTGCTGGATGTGGACACCGAAACCCTCAAGCAGCGGCTGGTCGCTCGCGAAGCCGACGACTGGGGCGGGAACGACGAGGAGAAGGAATTCATCGTCCGCCTGCACGCCACCCGGGACGGCGTACCTCCAGGGACGGTCATCGACACCACCGCGCGTTCACTCGGCGAGGTCGTCGACGCGATCTTCGACGCTATTCGCTGAGCGCCTTCTTCAGCGTCGAGATCGCGAGTTCGATCGCGGCGTTCGCGGCGTGCGTGTCGCGCAGCGCGTCCAGCATCACGAAGTCGTGGATGATCGCCGCGAACCGGACCGCGGTCGTCGGTACACCGGCCTCGAGCAGCTTGGCGGCGTACGCCTCGCCCTCGTCCCGCAGTACGTCGGCCTGACCAGTGATGACCAGCGCCGGCGGCAGGCCCGTCAGCTGCTCGGTCGTCGCCCGCAGCGGCGACGCGGTGATCTGGTTCCGCTCGTTCTCGTCGGTCGTGTACTGGTCCCAGAACCACTTCATCCCGTCCAGCTGCAGGAAGTACCCCTCGCCGAACTCCTTGTACGACGCCGTGTCGAACGAAGCGTCCGTGACCGGGTAGAACAGCACCTGCTGGACGAACTTCACGTCCCCGCGCTCCTTCGCGAGCAGCGTCACGGCGGCCGTCATGTTCCCGCCGACCGAGTCGCCGGCGATCGCCAGCCGCTCCGCGTCCAGACCGTGCTCCTTGCCTGAGGCAATGATCCAGCGGGCGACCGCATAGTTCTGCTCGAGCGCGTGCGGGTACCGCACCTCCGGCGACAGGTCGTACTCCGGGAACACCACCGCGGCGCCCGCGCCGACGGCGAGCTCACGCACCAGCCGGTCGTGCGTGTGCGCGTTGCCGAACACCCAGCCCGCGCCGTGAATGTAGAGGATGACGGGCAGTACGCCGGTCGCGCCCTGCGGCTTGACGATGCGGGCCTTGGTGCCGTCCGCGGCGGTCACCCACTCCTCGTCGACCGGGAGCTTCGGGTAGTCGGTGGTCTGCACCTCGTCGACGGCCTTGCGGCCCTCTTCGGGGGTCAGCTGGAACAGGTACGGCGGCTTCGCGGTCGCGTCGGCGAAGGCCTGGGCGGCGGGCTCGAGAACGGTCATCTGCATCCTCCTTCAGGATCGGAGAACGTTCGTTCTCCGCGGTGTTTGCTACTGTAGGAGAACGATGGTTCTCCGCGCAAGGTGGCGCGGGTCACGCGGGAGGTTCACCAGATGGTGCTGGACACGGCGACGGCGCAGCAGCAGGTGCTGGACGCGGCGGACGCGCTGTTCTACGAGCGCGGCGTGCAGGCGGTCGGGATGGACGCGATCCGGGCGGCGTCCGGGGTGTCGCTGAAGCGGCTCTACCAGCTGTTCCCGTCCAAGGACACCCTGATCGAGGCGTACCTGGACCGCCGGGACGCGCTCTGGAAGTCGATGCTCGCCGAGCACGTCGACGCCGCGACCGACCCGCGCTCGCGGATCCTCGCGGTGTTCGACTTCCTCTCCGACTGGTTCCAGCAGCGCGACTACCGGGGCTGCGCGTTCATCAACTCGTTCGGTGAGCTCGGCACTGTCTCGCCCCGGGTGGCGGATTTGGCTTCGCAGCACAAGGAAGGCTTCCGCCAGGCGTTGACCGAGTTGTCGAAGGCCGCCGGCGCCGTCGATCCGGATCGCCTCGCGGACCACCTCATCCTGCTCAGCGAAGGCGCCATCACCCGGTCCGCCATCTCCGGGACGGCCGACCCCGCGGTCCGCGCCCGGGAGGCCGCGACGATGATCCTGGACGCCTCGCTGAAGAGCTGACACCACCCATTGGGCAGGATGGGGCCATGCGTCTGCCCGAGCTGCTGCGATCGATCGACGGACTCTCGTACGGACAGCGCGTACGCCTGCTCGCCGACCAGGCGCCGCAGTTGGTGAGTCTCCTCGGCGAGCTGGGTCGAGGTACTGCCTTCGAGCGCGTTCTGGGACTCCAGATCGCCGAGATCACCCGCGAGACGTCGTACGTCGGCCGCATGCTTCGAGACCCGGATCCGTCCGTCCAGAACCGGGCGCTCGCGGCGGTCCGTCGTGGCGTGCCGATCGCGGACGACGACCTGCGGATCGTGTACGACGACGCGCCTGCTGCACTGCGCTCGAAGCTGGTGGCCCTCGTACGTCGACAGCGGCGCGAGCACCTCGCCGTACGGCTGATCGACGAGCACCGGGCGCGGTGGGGTGACGTGGCGGCGACCGGTCTGCTCGACGCCACCGATCACGCGACCGTGGCGCGGCTGCTGCCCGAGCTGGCGTACTGCGTGACGCCCGGCGGGTGGCGTCAGCTCGCCAAGCATCATCCGGACGAAGTACTGGCGTTTGCTCGTCAGACGCTCCCTGCGAATGACGAGTGGTGGCAGAGCGTCGGCCACGGCGTCACTGCTTCGCTAGAGCATGCTCCGGACGCTGTGCTCGAGCTGATCAAGCAGGCGGTGCCTGCGCACGAGCTCCCCGTCGCAGTGCTCGACATCATCGGTCCGCTCACTGATCGGGACCAGGCAGGCGTACTGGACCTGCTGCTCGCACCTGACCGGCGCAGCGCGGTGACGCGGGCGCTGACCCCGGCGTTCCGGCGTCGCCTGCACAGGTACTCCGATGACGAGCTCATCGCTCTCGGACGAGTCCTGTGGCCGCAGCTCGCCTCCTTCCTCGACACCCTGGAGCCGTCGCGGCGGGCGGTGGTTTTCGCGGCTGTGACGCAGTACGTCGATCTCGGGCAGGCACAGCTGAGTACGGAGCTCCTGCAGGTGCTGCCGCACGCGGTGCGCGTTGAGCAGGCACGTCGGATGCTCGCGTTACCTGCTGTTGAGGACGGGTGGTGGCGGCGTGCGATCACTGGTCATCTGCCCTTCGACGAGGCCTTCGCACTCCTCTCAGCGGAGGTGAGCGATCCAGACGCTGCAGTGCGCAGCTCGGTCTACCAGGGGGTCGTCCGGTCGGCTGGTTACGGCAGGCGGCCGGAGCAGGTCGTGCAGGCTGTCACGTGGGTGGCAGGGCGGATCCGGAACGACCAGGACACAGTGCGGGTCAACGCACTACAGGCTGTCGCGGAGCTGCCGCCGACGCTGCTGACCGATGCGCTGACCGAGTCACTGGACACGCTGCTCACCGACGCGCTGGCAGCGCGGGACACGTCGTGGGCGACACGGCACGCGTTGACGCAGCTGGCTGAGAACGCCGTCGTACAAGGCGTGTTGCGCCACCTGGGCGCCCTGCTCGACTGGGGTTTGCAGGCACACTCGCGGCTGTCGGAGAACCGCGGCCGGATCGACCTGGATCCGCTGATCGACAGGCTGCCGCGCGGACGCGAGGCCGACGTGTACGAGGCGCTCCGGCCCGCGATCGAGGCCGGAGCCAAGCGTGACGAGTTCTCGCTGGCGTTCACGGTCGCCGCAGCGCTGGGCCGTCGTCGGTGGTGGTCGGATCATCTCGCGGGTGTGCTCGAGCAGGCGGTCTGGTCCGACCAGGAGTACGTGTCCGAGCAGGCGTCCCGGTACTGGCTGGAACCGCCCCAGACCCGCTACGACCGCCTTCGTCAGATTGTCGACCGCGACGTCACCATGGCCCGCTGGCAGCCAGTGTGGTGGCTGGTCACCGAGCACTACACCGACCTGCTCGACCCTGTCCTCGTCGCGGCGGATCGGATTCGCCGGTTCGACCGCAGCAGCACGTCCTGGCAGGTGCCTGACTACGCGCTGCGGCGCTGGCTGCCGCGCCAGCAGGCCCGGTACGCCGAGCTGCTCGTCCAAGCTGCCCGTGACGACCGAATGCACACCTGGTACCGGTCGCTGGCCATCAGGACGCTTGGACGCGTACCAGTCGTGGGCAGGGCTGCGTTGGACGAGTTCCTCGGGAGTTCCGACGTACTGCTGCAGGAGGCCGCGCTGGCCGCCCTGGCGTGGACAGAGCGCCCTGACCTCGCCATGCCGTTGCTGCTCGCGCATGCGGGTGACGATCGGGCGCGGGTCGCTGTGTACGCGGCTAGCCGGGCAGCGCGGTTCGTACGGCCCAGTCTGCTGCCGGGGCTGTTGCAGCCGGTGCTGTCTGGTGAGCGCGTGAAGGTCACGTCGCGGAAGGAGGCGGTGCGGCTGCTTGGCGAGCTACGGGCTCCGGGAGCTAGCGCCGTACTGACGGAAGCGTGGTCAGGTGCGCATCGGGACGTGCGGGCTGCTATCGCGCGGACTGTGTCGCAGTACCTGCTGTACGACCCTGCTGCGTGGGCGGTGCTGGAGCAGGCAGTGCATGACTCTCCGGCTACTGCGACGGCGTTGACGGTGCGGCGCGCGTACGACGTACCTGTGGGGTACCGGACGCGGTACGCCGACCTGTTGATCGCTGTGACGACTCGTAGCGAGCCGGAGGTTGTGGGGCCGGCATTGCTCGCGCTGCGGGGGTGGGCGCGGTACAACCCGGCTGCTACTAGGGTCTGCGCGGACTTCATCACTCGGCTGTCGCTGCGGAGCCGGGTGTGGCGGGACGCGATCACTGCGCTCGTGTCGTTCGTCGCCACGGATGCGCCGGCTGGGCTGGACGATGTGATTGACGTTGCTCGGCTGCTGGTGCGGTCGGAGGCGAATCCTGAGCTGCCGAACGCGTTGCCGGATCGGGATCATCCGGCTCGGCAGCGGCTCACGTTTCTGGTGAGTCAGCTGTCCTCGCAGTTCAGCCGCCGGTCGGCTGAGGACCGCCGGCATCTGCGGGTGGTTGCCGACGAACTTGCCGGGTCCGACTTCCTGGACCTCCGGTTGCAGTTGCTGGTGCACTCGCAGTCGGCGGAAGACCTCCGAGACTTGGTCGGTGATGATCCGTTGGCCGCGTTGAAGGCCGCGGAGCTTGTCGCCGGCCGGCTGTCCGCAACCGAGTCGACCTGGACGCCCGCGGGCCTGCTGCCGGTCGCCGATTCACTCGCCCACTCCCCCGACCTCGCCTCCGGCCTACTGGCCCACGCCCTGGTGAGCGCCGCAGCCCCTCGCGCCGGCTGGCCCACCGAATGGCGCACCCTATTAATTGCCCTCCGCAACCACCCATCCCCGGCCACCCGCCGCCGCGCCCTCGACCTGACAACCACCACAGAGTAAGAAGAACCAACCCCCAGGCTCGGCTGACCCGCAGGCGGCGCCTAGGCCGGGTGAGCCACGGGCCGGCACTTGAGCGTCTGCCCCGGGTTCCCGGGCTGGCGTCAGTCGGACTGTTTCTGTTCTTCGGCTTCGCGGGCGCGTTTGCGGCGTTTGCCTTCGTGCATGGCTGCGACGCGGGCGACCGGGATGGCGCGGCCTTCCACGAGGACGTCCTCCGGGATCGCCTGCGGCGCGGGCAACTGCTCGGCCCACGGGTCGCGATGGCCGAGGAGCGCCGGTGCGGTACGGACCGTGAAATCTCGCGGCGTCACGCTCTCCAAGTCATCCCAGCCCACCGGAAACGACACCGTCGTACCAGGCCGAACCCGCGGACTGTACGCCGCAACCACCGTCGCACCACCCGAACGCGTGGAGTCGACAAACACCTTCCCGTGCCGATCCTCCTTGATGTACGCCGTGGTCGCGACCGACGGATCGATCTTCTCGGCGCGCGCCGCGATCGCCCGCGTGGCGGCCGCGGCGTCCTCGATCGACACCGTGTCGACAATCGGCACGATCACGTGCACGCCCTTCGCGCCGCTCGTCTTCACCGCGCCGGACAACCCGCAATCGGTCAACGCCTGCCGTACCAGCAACGCCGCCTTCACCGCCATCGCGAACGTCTCGCCCTCCGGCGGGTCGAGGTCGAGCACGAGATGCGTCACGCGATCCCAGCGGTCGGCGCGCATCAACGTCGGGTGGTACTCCACCGCGCGCTGGTTCGCGAACCACAGCAGCGTCCTGCGGTCGTCGCACAACGCGTACGACACCTCGCGTTTCGACGCCTCCGCCCAGACCTGCACGGTCTTCACCCAGTCCGGCGTGTACTTCGGCACGTTCTTCTGCATGAACTTCGGCTGCCCCGGCCGGATCCGCACGACCGACAACGGCCGCTCCCGCAACTCCGGCACGATCCGCTCGTGCACAGCGTCCAAGTAGTCGACCAGATCCCGCTTCCGCGCCTCAGCCCCGTCGAACAACGGCTGATCCAGATTGGTCAGGTCAACCCCGCCCCGCGTCTCATCCGGCTTACTCGCCATCCCCCGAGCTTAGCCCCGGCCGAACAGCAGCTCCCGTCACCGCTGGCGGGAGACCCGGTCGCGGCGTTCCTCCGGGCATCAGGTGGTTCGGCCTAGGCGCCCGAGTCGAGCTTCGAGGATGAGGTTGGGCTCGGTGGGGTGGGGTTTGGGGCTAGGGGGTCAGGAGGTTGAGGAGGGCTTCCAGGACCAGCTCGGGTTCGCCGGGTTGAAGGGTTTGGGGGTTTAGGGCGATGGCGTCGTCGGGGACGCCGAAGGTGCCGACGGCGATGCGCGGGTCGCCGTCCCACAGCGCCTTGATCACTTCGTCGCGGTCGCGGGTGAGGCGGAGTACGGCGCGGCTGTGGGGTTGGCCGGCCTCGCTCGGGTATCCGCGCTCGACCGTCACCACCCCCTGCAGGCCAACAATCCAATCGTCGACAATCCGTTCGTAGGTTGCCAACAGTTCGTCCTCGTCCTGCGCGAGCGTCCACTCGACCGCGGCGAGGAGACCCATCAGTTCCTCCTTCCCCACCTTCATCCCGCGCCCGAGTTCCTGCTTCGGCGAGGTGTGCGCCCGGATCCGATCCACGAGCCACCGCTTCCCCAACACCAACCCGCTCGCCTGCGGACCGCGCAATCCCTTCCCGCCACTCACGAGCACCGCATCCGCACCGATGTCCCGCGTGAACCGCCACAGCGACGCAACCGGCGGGATCTGTGCGGCCGCGTCGACAATCACCGGTACGCCGAACTCGCGCGCACCCCGCACCACCTCCTCCACCGGCAACGCACCCGCCGCGTAGTGCGCGCCCGCGAACCACAGCACGCACGCCGGCTTGCGCGCGAGCGCCGTACGCAACTCGTCATACGACGGGCCGATCTCGACGATCCGAGCGCCCGTGAGCCGGGCCGAGTAGTCGTAGCCGTTGCGCTGGCTCGCGAACATCACCACCTCGGCGTCGGCGGGGAACGCCTGCGACTCGGTGGTGATACAGGCCGCAACGGTCAGCGAGATCGCGGCCGCGGCGCCGGAGGTCACGTACGCGGCCTCGTTGTGAGTCAGCTCCGCGAGCCGCTCCCCCACCCGTTCGTTCAGCTCGGGCAGGTCGACGAACTGTGCCGCGGCGTCGTTCATCGCCTGCAGGACCGGTGCCGGCATCAACGATCCCCCGAGCACCGTGACCGTGGCGTTGGCGTTGATGACCGGTCGCACGCCGAGTGGTGCGGTCGGGCGACGTGGTGCGGTCATGCGACGAACTTCGACATCGCAGGTACGCCGGACCGATCCGCCAGCCACGCGTCGAGGAAGTCGTTGTCGGTCCCGTCGAGGTGGGTGACCTGGTAGACCTCCGGATCCGGCAACGCCGATAGCAGTGACCCGCACCAGTCCGGATCGTCGACAGCGAGCAACGTCCGACCGGTGACCGCGGGAGCGTGCCGCGACGGATCGAAGTACGACAGGGTTGTCGACAATGCACTCGTCGACGATCCGCCGCGCAGATGGTCGTTCAGCTCCTCCAGCGGATACAGGCACGACTTCAGCCGCGCTTCCATCGCGCGGTAGAACAGCAGATCCGTCACTCGGACCGTGCTGAACCCGGGGCGTCGCGCCGCGGTCAGCACCGCGAGATCGTCACCGGTGACCGCTGCTCGCGCCGGATCCACCTCGGTCAGCCCGAGCAAGAACTCCGCCGCTCGTAGACAATCTGCCGCGATACCCCGGTAGATGTACGTCTGCGGATCGTCGATGTGCATTGTCAACAATCCTGGGTACGCCGCGGCGAATCCCTCGTCGGCGAGCCGCTGGCCGCGGTGCATCAGGCTGAGGACGACGTACCGGCTCCGGTCGTTCGGGTGCGGGATGTTGTTGACACTTCCGTACCGGGGCGTGACGAGCAGTCCGGGAAACGGGCCGTCGCCCTTCGGGATACTGAGATTCCCGTACACGCGGTACGGCCCGGTGCTGGTGAGCCGCACCGAGTAGAACGTCGCCTCGTCGGTCGTCCGCGCAGGGACCACGTCCAGCACCGGGCGGCCGGGGATCGCCGCGAGTTCTTCGTCGACCGCGGCCCAGTAGGCATCGAAGGTCATCAGGTCACCGTCCCGGGGTGAGGTGCTCGGCAAGGAAGTCCTCCACGACACGCATGACGTCTGGCAGGCCGGCGTGGTGCGCGCAGTGCGGATAGGTGTGCAGCGTCGTCTCGCACGTCAGCGTGCGGTGCAACGCGAACCCGGTCTCGGGCGGGCAGACGTCGTCCTCGAGCCCCAGGTAGATCAGGGTCGGCGCCTGTACCTTCGGCGCGAAGTTCAGACCGTCGTAGTACGCGACCGTCTCCCGCACCCGGTCGACGTCCTTCGGATGGATCCGCAGGTACTCGTTGATCTCCTCGTACGGGTACGACCGGGTCAGCGTCGGCGCGGTCATGATCCCGCACAGGTACGGCGCTCCCGCCGCAACGCACCGGATCGCGTCAGGGAGCAACGCGGCCGTGGAGATCCCGAGCCCACCGCCCTGGCTGGACCCCTGCAATCCGATCCGCAGATTGTCGACATCTGGACGATCGAGCAGTACTTCGACCGCGCGCACCACGTCAAGGTAGAAGCCGCGGTACCCGTACGTGTTGGGGTCGACGATGTTATGCGTCAGCAGACCCGGGTATCCGGGGTTGAACACGTCGTTCGAGCGGAGCTTCCCGCGTGGCGCGATCGCGAGTGCGGCGTACCCGAGTTCCGCCCACTCCTTCGGGACGGTCGGCTCGGAGATGTAGCCGGGGATCGTCACCAGGCCTGGGTACGGCGCGGTGCCCGCGCGCGGGACGGCGTACCAGGCGGCGATCCGTAGACCGCCGTAGCTGGTGAAGCGTAGATCGTAGACAATCACCTTGTCTGTGGAGAGCGTCGGCATCTCGGTCAGGACCGGGTCGAGCGGGTACGAGGCGCAGTCCGCCAGGCCGGCGGCCCAGAAGTCGTCGAAGTCGGCAGGGAGTTCGACCTCGACGGTGGCGTTCTCGGGGTCTCTCAAGAGCGTTCCTCTCGTTCGGGCGCGTGGAGTGCGGTGCCGTCGGCGGCGGCGAACAGGTGCAGGCGGTTCGGGTTGAAGCCGACGTACACCGTGCTGTCGTGACCGAGGCGGAAGGGGGTCGGGACTCGGGCTTTGATCAGTTCGCCTTCGATGCGGACGGTGACCAGGACGTCGGGGCCTAGCGGTTCGGCTACGAAGACCTTTCCGGGGTGGTGGCCGGCGACCGGGGCGGCGGAGAGCGTGACGTCCTCGGGACGGATTCCCAGGACGACCCGTCGGTCGTTCTGCACCGCACCGAACGAGCTGCCGGTGAGCGGGACGGTGAGGGCGGGGCTGCGGAAGGTTCGGGTGCCGTCGGCGTCGGCGAGCTCGCCGGTGACGAAGTTCATCGGGGGTGAGCCCATGAACGAGGCCACGAAGCGGTTCGCCGGACGCTCGTAGATCTCCTCCGGTGTCGCGCACTGCTGGACGACGCCGTCGCGCATCACCGCGATTCGGTCCGACATCGTCATCGCCTCGACCTGGTCGTGCGTGACGTAGATGAACGTCCGCGCGACGTCGACGTGCAGCCGCTTGATCTCCGCGCGCATCAGCACCCGGAGCTGGGCGTCGAGGTTCGACAGCGGCTCGTCGAGCAGATACGCGCCGGCGTCGCGGACGATCGCCCGGCCGAGCGCTACTCGTTGCCGCTGGCCGCCGGACAGCTCCCGCGGTTTGCGGTCCAGCAGGTCCTCGATGTCCAGCGTCCGGGCCGCCTGCAGTACCTGCTCCGAGATCGTTGCCTTCGGCACCCGCATCATCTTGAGCGCGAACCCGATGTTCTGCCGCACGGTCTTGTGCGGGTAGAGCGCGTAGCTCTGGAACACCATCGACACGTCCCGCTTGTTCGCCGGCAGCCAGCTGACCGGTTTGCCGTCGAAGAAGATGTGCCCCTCGGTGGCCCGCTCCAGCCCGCAGATCATTCGTAGGGTTGTCGACTTTCCACAACCGGACGGTCCGACGAGCGTGAGGAACTCCTGGTCCTCGACCGTGAGATTCAGATTGTCGACAGCCACCTTGCCGCCGAACGACTTGGTGACGCCTTCCAACCGCACTTCAGCCATCTGTCTCAGCCCTTCACGGATCCGGCGGCCATGCCCTGCACCAGCTTGCGCTGGAACAGCAGGGCCAGCACGAGAGGTGGAACGACCGCGAGCACACCGGCCGCGGCCATCACGGTGAACTGGGTGTTGAAGTCGGTGGCGAAGTTCGCCGCCACCACCGGGATCGTCTTCGCCGCCTTCGTACTGGTCAGGAAGAGCGCGAACATGAACTCGTTCCACGCGGTCATGAACGCGAACACCGCGGCCGCGACCAGCCCCGGCGCCGCGACCGGCAGGAACACCGTCCACATCGTCCGGAACCATCCGCACCGGTCGACGCGCGCCGCCTCCTCCAGTTCCCGCGGCACCGACCGGAAGAAGTCCTTCAGGATCCAGATCGTGATCGGCAACGCGAACGTCGTGTACGACAGGATCAGCGCGAGATACGTGTCCAGCAGCCCGAACGACCGCATCAGCAGGTAAAACGGGATGATGATCGCGATCCCCGGCACCATCCGGGTCAGCAGGTACAGCACGAGCAGCACCTGACTCCCCCGGAACTTCAGCCGCGAGAACGAGTACGCCGCGAACGTCGCCAGCGCGAGGTTCAGTACGGCGGTCGCGGTCGCCACGACCAGGCTGTTCCGCAACGAGTACGGCGTCTCCGACACGGCCCGTCCGCCGACGAGCTCCTGCGCCGCGTTCGGCCGCACGAACCCGAGATAGTTCTCCAGCGTCGGATGCGTCGGCACCCAGTGTGGCGGCACCGAGATCGCGTCCACCTCGTGCATGAAACTCATCGCGACGATCCAGTAGAACGGCAGCACCAGATACAACGCGAACCCGACCGCCAGCACATAGAGCACGATCTTCTTCCACGGAATCCGGTACCGGAGCGGGACATTCACGACGGTGCTCATACTTCAAAATTCCCCTTTCGGTACAGGAGTCCGATGTAGCCGACGGAGATCAGGAGGGTGATGGCGGTGATCACCCAGGCGTAGGCACTGCCGAGGCCGAAGTCGGTGAAGGTGAGGACGGTTTGGACGTCCAGGAGGGCGATCGTCGTGGTCGCGTCACCGGGGCCGCCGCCGGTGAGGACGTAGATGGTGTCGAACGCGCGGAACGCGTTCATCGTCTCAAGGATGAGGACGATGAGGAGCGGGTGCAGGAGCCAGGGCACGGTCACCTCGGTGAACCGTCGCCACGCGCCGGCGCGGTCCACCGTCGCGGCGTCGTACAGCTCCGAGGGGATTGTCGACAATCCGGCGAGCAGAATGATGACCGAGAACGGGAGCGTGTTCCAGACCTGGGCGAGCGCCGTGAACAGGAACGCCCCCGTGCCGGATGTCAGCCACGCGTGGTAGCTGTCGATCAGCCCGAGTTGCTGCAGCAGACCGTTCAGCGCACCGGTCTTCGCGTCGAAGATCGTCCGCCACATCAGGCCGTTCACCACCCCGGGCATTGCCCAGGGCAACAAAGCGAGGCTGAGCAGCAGACCGCGGCCGCGGAACCGCTCGTTCAGCACCAGCGCCAGGATCAGCGCGAGGACGACGGTCAGCCCGAGCACGACCACCACGAACAACGCCGACACCTTCAAAGCGTTCAGGAACGCGTGGTCGCTGAGCAGTGAGGTGTAGTTGTCGAACCCGATGAATCGCTTGGCCCGCGGGCGTTTCAGGTTGTTCTTCTGCAGGCTGACGTAGAACGAGTACCCGATCGGATAGGCGACCAGCAGGGCGATCACCACGATGGCCGGGGCGTTCAGCGCCCAGGCCTTGGCGTTGTCGCCCAGCGGTCGCCGTTCGGCGAAGCCAGTCAGGGCCGCCATCGTCAGGAGTACTTCTTCTTGAGCGTCTCGGCCGACTGCGCGAGCGACGCGACCGCGGCCGACGGCTGGGTCTGGTTGCTCAGCACGCCCTGCACGACCTTGTGCATCTCGGTCTCGAACTCGGTGTACCAGGGCACCCCGAGCACGTTGCGCGGCTTGGCGATCTCGGCCAGGTGCGTGTAGACCTTCGGATCGGCGAACTTCTTCAGCGCCGCGGTGATCGTCGGATCGTTGACCATCGCTTTGTAGGCAAAGCCCAGCCCACGCTGCAGGAACCAGAACTTCGCCGTATACGGCTGCTTGTCAGAGTCGTACCCGCCGAGGTACGTGAGCAGCTTGAACGCGTTGTCCTTGACCTCGGTGTCCTTCGCGAGGCCGTACATCCGGGTATTGCTGACGGTCCCGTGCTCCTTCCCGTCCAGGCTCGGCACCAGCCCCATCCGGATCTTGCCCGCGGCCTTGGACTTGGCCGGGTCGTTGTAGTCACGGCTCGCGTAGCGGGCGCCGATCGTGTACGCGTACCGGTTCGCCTTCATCGCATTGTCGACCGGCACCGGCAGCAGTTGCAGCGACGCCGGGTCGATCACCTTCGACTTGGTCGCGGCCTGCTGCAGCCACGCGAACACGTCCTTCGTCACCGTGTCCGAGGTGTTCATGATCGGGTTCTGCTGGTCGTCGAACATGTTCCCGCCGCTGCCGAACAGCAGCGCCCACACCCAGGACCACCAGGTGTCGGACAACTGCGCGGGCAGACCGATCGGGTACTCCAGCAGGCCGGCGTTCTTGATCTTCAGGGCCTGCGCCTCGAGCTCCTCGAGACTGGCCGGCGGCTTCGAGATCCCTGCCTGGGCGAGGATTCCGGCGTTGTACGTCAGGCACGTCGCGTCGGTGTAGTACGGGAGGCCGTACCGCTTCCCGCCGTACGTCATCGCCTGGGCGTTCCCGGGATAGATCGCGTCGTAGACCTCGTCGACGCCGGCCATCCCGTCGAGCGGTTGCAGGTAGTCGCCCTCGACCCAGGCCGCGAGCGAATCGTCGTACACGTAGAGCGCGTCGGGACCGCCGCCGCCGGTGAACTCGGCGACGACCTTCTGGACGTACTGCGCACTCGTGATCGGGGTGTAGTTGACCTTGACGTTGCTGGTCTTGGTGAAGCGGTCGAGGTTCTGCTGGACCAGTGCTGCCTCGTAGTCCCAGCCCTCGAACTTCACACTGCCATCGCCGGAACCACCTCCCGAGGAGGAGTCGTTCGAGCAGGCGGACAGCAGGGCAGGGCCGGCCAGTCCGAGACCGGTCAGCTTGAGGATGTGGCGGCGGGTGAGCTCCATGGTTGTGCCTCCAACGCTTGGGCGATGCGCAGTCGGTACAGACGCGTCGGGCGTCCTTTGGGGTGGTGCTGGGCGGTGCCCTCGACGCTCACCAGGCCGCCTGCGTCGAGAGTCCGGATCAGGCGGCGTCCGCTCTGGTCCGTGATGCCGAGATGACCGGCAAGCTCTCCAGGCGAGAGCGTGCGGCCTTGCAGTTCGTGGTCCAGCGCGGCCAGCCGGGAGACGGTGGTCGCGCTCAGACCGACGTACTTCGCGAGATGTTCGACCTCGTCGCCGTGCTCGCGGTACGAGAACCGCAGCGCCTCGCCGGCCGGTCCCATCGGGCCGATCACGACACCGCTGTCCTCGAACAGGTACGCGCACGGTTCGTCGGCGAGCTCGGCGCGCGCGGCCGCCTGCTCGGCGAGCAGTACGCAGTTGCGGGCCGAGACACCGACACCGAAACCGGCCGAGATCTGGGCACCGAGCGCCGCGGCGGCCTCGGCCAGTGCGGGTACGGCGACCCAGTTGCGGGTGATGCGCTCGAACAACGCCTTGTGGGCGAAGACGACGACACCGCGGCGCCCGCGGTTCTCGATCCAGGCGCCGGCGAACTCGGGGGTGTTGTGCAGGTGGTTCATCAGCGCGATCCGGGCGCGTTCCTCGTCCGGCGCGTCCGAGATCAGGAAGACGCCCGCGGCGAAGCGTTGCGCACTGGCCCGCTCGGACTCGATCCGCAGCGCGAGCTCGTGCAGCTCGGTACGGATCGTGGCCGGTACCGGCATACCGCTCATGATCTGGATCCGGCCGGCCAGCTGTTCGCGGACGGCGGCGCGCACGCTGATCACGTAACTGCGCTCACCGAACCTCTCGTACGCGGCCTGGTGGAACGCCACGATCTCGTCGACGCTCTGGGTCGGTGCGTAGGGCAAGCAGTCGATCTGGTCCTGATCGAGGTCCAGCGCGGTGGCCACCGCTTCGACCGCCTCGGCCGGGAATGTGTCGATGCTGACCGGCGTACGACCCCAGCCGCGTTCCTGCGCACGGTAGAGCGCGAGCGTCAGGTCGAGCGCCGACGAGCGGATCACGCCGACCGGCAGCCCGGGCGGGAGGAGTTCCTGGCTCGCGGTGTACGGCACCGGGCCGGCCAGGAAGCCGTCGAGTCGCGTCGTACTCAGGAACTCGGCGACCTTGTCGCGGATCTCGTCCTCGTGGTCGTAACTGACCCACTCGAGATCCACCCCGCCCAGCGTCCGCGCGGCGTCGTGGAACAGCTCGTGGTGGGTCACATGGGTGACGACCCCGATCACGATGTCCACGGCACTCCTTACGAACGGCGGGTTTCATTTACGCACTACGTTCGGAAGTGATTCGTAAATCCAATGCCGACCAAGGTCCCCCGATTCGAGGGGTCAGGTCAAGGGATCGTGCGGGATTCGTTCAAGACGCGGGCGGCGCGGCGCTCGTAGCGTCGTGGACATGATTCTGGTGACCGGTGGGCTGGGGATGATCGGTGCGCATACTGCTCGGGCGCTTGTTGACCTGGGGCGGGAGGTTGTCGTCACCTCGCATCGGCGGGGTGCCGTGCCCTCGTTCCTCGACGGGAAGGTCGCGGTGGAGTCGTTGGACGTCACCGACCGGGACGCGTTCCTCGCGCTCGGGGAGCGGTACGGCGTCAGCGACATCGTGCACCTGTCCGGGTCGATCCCGGGTGATGATCCGGTCGCGTATTTCCGCGACGATACGACCGGGTTGTTCAATGCGCTCGACGCGGCGCGGGCGTGGGGCGTACGGCGATTCGCGGTGGCGAGCAGCCTCGGCGTGTACATCGGGCAGGACGAAAGCCCTTGGCACGAAGGGCTCGCGCTGCCCTCGGCCGAGTTGCCGCACCTGATCGTCGCGTTCAAGAAGGCTGTCGAACCGTTGACCACACACGCTTTGCAGGGCACCGGAGTTCACCCCGTCATACTGCGGATCGGCTCGACCTGGGGCCCGCTGATGGACCCCGAGTCCATCTTCAGCCCGATCCCGCCGTACGTGAGCGCCGTACTCCGCGGCGAAACTCCCACTCCCCTGCCGGCCGACGCCGGCGGCGACTGGTGCTACGCGCCCGACATGGGCCGCGCGATCGCTTCCCTCGTCAGCGCGGACACCCTCAACCACACCACCTACAACGTCTCCAGCGGCAGGCCCTTCGTGTACGGCGAAGCGGCCGGCCAACTGGCCGTCGAGCCCGGTGGCCAAACCAGCCCGCACCTCGACATCACGCGCCTGACCAAGGAGACCGGCTTCACCCCCACCTTCACGTTCCCCGAGGCAGTCGCCGACTACATCACCTGGCGTTCCGAGAACCCCCGCTGAACGATCGACACCGGGATCCGGTTGGATGATTGGGTGCCATCGCTGGTTCTGCTGTGCGGGACGTCGTTCTCCGGCAAGAGCACGGTCGCGCGTGCGCTGGCGCCGGAGTTGTCGGCGCGGATCGTGAGTCTGGACGAGATCAACGAGCGTCGCGGGCTGTGGGGTGGGGACGGGATTCCGGTTGAGGAATGGGTCCGGACGCACGAGGTCGCGTCGACCGAGGTGCGTCAGTTGCTGGCGGCGGGGACGTCGGTGGTTGTCGACGACACCAGCTCACCGCGTTTCCTGCGGGACGGTTGGCGATCGCTGGCTGAGGCGGCCGGGGCGCGTTTCACCTTGGTTTACGTGGACGTGGACCACGCGACGGTCCGCCGGCGCCGCGCGGATAACCGGGTTGATCCGCACCGACGGGACGTCACGGACGCCGTACTCGACCAACACCTCGCCGACTTCGAACCACCGACCCCCGACGAGCACGCCATACGAGTGACGTCTGCCGAGGACCTAGCTCAGGTGTGGAGGCTTGGGCGGTAGATCAGTTCTTGGGTGTTGCCGTCGAGGGTCCGGGTCTCGAGGAGTTCGAGGTCGAAGCCGGCGGCGGCCATCAGGGCGCGGTTCATCGCGAGGCTGCCGTGGGAGCGCAACGGCAGGTCCGACTCCTCTTTCAGCCGGGCGTTCTGCAGCTCGACAGGTAGTGCACCAAAGAGACGTTGTACGCGCTGACGTCTTTACGCTCAGGCGCACTACCTTGCTGCCCGACACGTCCTGTCGAGCTTGCCACTTCGATCCGCCGGAGCGGTCGGGCTGTGGTGCAGTAGGCGTTCCGCCGGAGGCGGCCAAAAGGAACTGCCGCCGCGAAGCGGTGTCCTTTCGCGGACGGTGGCTGGGGTTAGCCGCCGGAGATGCCTAGTTCGGCTTCGGCTAGGTTGGCGGTTAGGCCGTCGGTGTCGTCCAGCCAGCCTTGGGGGAGGGCGATGTGGTCTCGGGGGCTGCCTTGGCGGCCTCGGGGGGCGCCTAGTTCGGCTACTGGGAATGGGACGGTGCGGTCGAGCTGGGCGAGCAGTTCGTCCAGGCGCGCCAGCGAGTCGACCATGCCCAGCGCGGCGCGGAGTTCGCCGCCGGCGGGGAAGCCCTTCAAGTACCACGGGACGTGTTTGCGGAAGTCGCGCAGACCGCGCTGCTCCCCCATCAGCTCCGCGAGCAGCTCGCCGTGCCGGCGCATCACGTCGGCGACCTCGCCGAGCGTCGGCAGGTTCAACGCCTCTCCCCCGGCGAACGCCACCGCGAGATCGCGGAACAACCACGGCCGCCCCAAACACCCACGCCCGACGATCACCCCGGCACAACCGGTCTCGGCGACCATCCGCAGGGCGTCCCCGGCTTCCCAGATGTCACCGTTGCCGAGGACCGGGATGTCGACGTGCTCGACCAGCGCGGCGATCGTGGACCAGTCCGCCTGACCGGAGTACGCCTGCGACGCCGTCCGCCCGTGGAGCCCGATCGCCGCGGCACCCGAGTCCGCAGCGATCCGCCCGGCGTCGAGATAGGTCTGGTGCGAGTGGTCGATCCCGATCCGGGTCTTCATCGTCACCGGTACGCCGTACGGTGTCGCGGCCCGCACCGCGGAGCGCAGGATCGCGCCGAGCAGGTTCCGCTTCCACGGCAGCGCGGCGCCGCCGCCCTTGCGCGTCACCTTCGGCACCGGGCAGCCGAAGTTCAGGTCGATGTGCGCGACACCGTAGGAGTCGCACAGGATCTGCACCGCGCGCCCGATGTAGACAGGGTCGACGCCGTACAGCTGCACCGATCGCACCGTCTCGCGCGCGTCGAACGTGAGCATGTCGAGCGACTTCTGGTCACCCTCGACGATGCCGCGCGACGTGATCATCTCGCACACGTACAGCCCGGCGCCCTGCTCGGCGCACAGTCGCCGGTACGCCGCGTTCGTGATGCCGGCCATCGGCGCCAGCACCACGGGCGTGTCGATCGTGAGACCACCGAGCTGCAACATCAGGCCTTCGCCACCAGCACCTGTCCGTTACCGGAAACCTGTGCTTTGTAAGGCTGTACGGCGTTCGCCGTCGTCGTCACGTCACACGCGATCCCGGCATCGGAATGCTTGACCACGGCAACATCGTCCATCGTGCAGGTCACCTTTGCGGCGTCCTGCACGGTCCGCAGCACCGCGTCCACGACCTTGGCGCGAACGATCGCGACCGACTCCGAGGTGAACTTGTACGACGCCGTGTACTGCTTGGCGTCGACGGTCAGCGTGCCGGTGTACGGCTTCCCGGCGTACGTCACGGTGCAGGTCAGCTCGTGCTTGCCGGCGGTCTCGACCTTGTCGATCCCCGGGCACTTCACGGTCGTGGCGGCCGCCTTGCCGGCCGCGATCTGCGCCTGTTTCGCGATCGCGAACGTGATCCGGTCGGCGAGCGGGGCGTCGTTCTCCGGCGCACCGGTGACGGTCGGCGTCGGCCAGGGCTTCGACGGCGTCGGCAACGCGGTCAGCGTCGGCGTCGACGCGGTCGGGATCGGCGCACTCGACGGACCGGACGACGGCGTACCGGATGACGACGTCGTAGGCGTAGGCGTAGGAACAGCTTCCGGCTTGCTGTCCGAGCAGGACGACAGCGCGAACGCCGCCAGCACGAACATCCCCAGAACAGCCGGTGACCGCTTCATCGTCAGCAACCCACCAGGTGCTGGGCGAGGTAGCCGATGACCTCGGTGAGCGCGACTCGCTCCTGCTTCATCGAGTCCCGTTCGCGGATCGTCACCGCGTGGTCCTCGAGGGTGTCGAAGTCGACGGTGATGCAGTACGGCGTACCGATCTCGTCCTGGCGGCGGTACCGGCGGCCGATCGCGCCGGCGTCGTCGAAGTCGACGTTCCAGTTCTTCCGCAGCTCGCCGGCCAGGTCGCGCGCCTTCGGCGACAGGTCGGCGTTGCGGGACAGCGGCAGCACGGCGGCCTTGACCGGGGCGAGCCGCGGGTCGAAGCGCAGTACCGTCCGCTTGTCGACACCGCCCTTCGCGTTCGGCGCCTCGTCCTCGGTGTACGCGTCGAGCAGGAACGCGAGCACGTTGCGGGTCAGGCCGGCCGCGGGCTCGATGACGTACGGCGTCCAGCGCTCGCCCTTCTCCTGGTCGAAGTAGGACAGGTCGGCGCCGGAGTGCTTGGAGTGCGTGGACAGGTCGAAGTCGGTGCGGTTCGCGATGCCCTCGAGCTCGTCGAACTCCTTGCCGCCGAAGTTGAACCGGTACTCGATGTCCACGGTCCGCTTCGAGTAGTGCGAAAGCTTTTCCTTCGGGTGCTCGTAGAACCGCATGTTCTCCGGGTTCAGCCCGAGGCCGGTGTACCAGTCCCAGCGCGCCTTCAGCCAGTACTCGTGCCAGTCGTCGTCGGAGCCCGGCTCGACGAAGAACTCCATCTCCATCTGCTCGAACTCGCGGGTCCGGAAGATGAAGTTGCCCGGGGTGATCTCGTTGCGGAAGCTCTTGCCGACCTGGGCGATCCCGAACGGCGGCTTCTTCCGGGCGGTACCCATCACGTTCGCGAAGTTGATGAAGATGCCCTGCGCGGTCTCCGGGCGCAGGTAGTGCAGGCCCTCGTCGGACTCGACCGGGCCGAGGTAGGTCTTCAGCAGCCCGTTGAACATCCGCGGCTCGGTGAACGTGCCCTTGTTACCGCAGTTCGGGCAGGCGATCTCGGCCAGCTTGACCTCGTCGGCGTCCTTGTTCTTCCGGCGGGCGAAGTCCTCGCGGAGGTGGTCGTCGCGGAACCGCTTGTGGCACGACTGGCACTCGGTCAGCGGGTCGACGAACTCGGACAGATGGCCGGAGGCCTCCCAGACCTTGGTCGGCAGGATCACCGAGGAGTCCAGGCCGACGATGTCGTCGCGGCCGGTCACCATCGTCCGCCACCACTGCGTGCGGACGTTGTTCTTCAGCTCGACGCCGAGCGGTCCGTAGTCCCAGGCCGACTTGGTACCGCCGTAGATCTCGCCGCACGGGTACACGAAGCCTCTCCGCTTGCTGAGGCTGACGACGGCATCGACGGTTTCCACGGGCACTTTTGGACTCCAGAACAGGTACAGACAGATCTACGGAAGGAACCAGGCTATCGGTCCGGGGCGGCCGCGATCGAATCCGTGCTAACTCAGCAGATCCCCGGGCAGATCTTCGTACGCCGTCGGCTCGTCGATCGCCTGCGACAACAGCGGCACGGCCGTCAGCTTCACGTCGTACGGCGACAGCGCGCGCCGGTAGCTCCCGATGTTCTCGAACTCGAGCGTGAGCGCCAGCAGTTCCGGGTCGTCGACGTTCCGCCCGGTCCGGGCCGCGACGAACCCCTTCTGCTGCGCGAGCACGTCGACAGCCGCCTGCAGCCGCTCTCCGAACCCGGCCTGCTCGGACTGCCTCACCCGGAACCTGATCACGACGAACACGGGCTCAACCATAGGACCTGGAACAATGGGCCCATGAGTACCCCCAGCAGCCCGTTGCGGCAGCGGATCACCAAGGTGAGTTACCCGTACGTCGCGAAGCTGCACGCCGCGCCGAAGCTGACCCTGCCGGGGATCACCCTGCTGCTGGCGCTGGTCGGAGTGTTCGCTCCGGTCCAGGTCGGTGTGCCGGCGTTGGTGCTGCTGGCGCTGCTGCTGGGCTGGCTCGCGTTCCTGTCGTGGCCGGCAGTGACGACCGGTCCGCGGTTCCTGCGGATCTTCTCGATCCTCGTCATCCTGCTGTTCGGGGTATCGCGCATCGCCACTGGGTGATCAGGGGCGGCCGAGGCTGTCGTACGCCGCCTCGACCGCGGCCTCGCGCAGTTCCGCGACCGGCTCGTGCTCGATCATCACCGCGCAGTCGGACAGTCCGCCGAGCGCGACCATGCAGCGCACCACGTCCGACAGCGACGGTTCGGTGCCGATCAGCAACGCGGCGAGCGTCCCGCGCCACTCGATGAAGCGGTCCGCCAGCTTCAGTTCGTGCAGCACCGACAGGTCGCGGATCGCGAGCTGGATCAGCGCGCGGTGCTTGTAGGCGAGGTCGAAGTACGAGCCGAGCAGTTCGCGCGGCGGGATCGGCGCGGCCGCCTGCTGCGCGGCGGCGTACGCCTCGAAGTCGGCGATCATCGGCTCGACCAGGCTGTTCAGCAGGTCGTCGCGGGACGCGAAGTGGTAGTACAGCGCCGGTTTGGTGACGCCGAGGCGGTCGGCGATGTCGCGCAGGCTGGTCTGCTGCATCCCGCGCTCGGCGAACAGCTCCAGCGCGGCCTGCTGGATCCGCAGCCGGGTGTCGCCGGTCCGTTGTCTCGGCATACGTCGAAGATTAGCTGACCTTCCGTTAAGTAAGCCATTGACAAGCCCGCCCTCGTTTACTTACCTTCCGATAAGTAAGGAGGTTGTCATGAAGGTTCTGATCTCGGGTGCGAGCGTGGCCGGTCCGGTCCTCGCCCACTGGTTGCACCGGTACGGCTTCGAGTCCACGCTCGTCGAGCGCACACCGGCCGGGCGGCACGGACTCGGCGGCCACGCGGTCGACCTGTTCAGCTCGGCCGCCGACATCACCCGGCGGATGGACTGCTGGGACGCGATCGAGGCGGCCCGCACCCAGCTCGACGCGATGACGATCGAACGCTTCGGCCGCCGCCCGGTCGAGGTCGACCTCAGCCGGATGTACGCCGGGATCTCCAGCCGGCACGTGGAGATCCTGCGCGGCGAGCTGACCAGGATCCTGTACGGCGCCACGCGCGACACCGCGGAGTACGTGTTCGGCGACTCGATCGCCAGCCTGCACGACGATGGCGCCGGCGTCGATGTGGTGTTCGAGTCCGGGACGGAGCGCCGCTTCGATCTGGTGATCGGCGCGGACGGCATGCACTCCACCGTCCGTCGGCTCGTCTTCGGTCCTGAGCAACCACTGCACCGGCCACTCGGCGGATACCTCGCGGTGTTCTCGATGCCCGATGTCTTCGGCCTGGGCAACCACACGCTGTCGCACTTCTCCGTCGGCAAGCTCGTCGGCATCTACGGCGTCCACCAGACCGGTCAGGTCCGCGCGGGCTTCCTGTTCCGCGCGCCCGAGCTGCAGTACGACTACCGCGACAAGGACCAGCAGAAAGCCCTGCTGGCCAAGGAGTTCCAGGACTACGGCTGGAAGGTGCCACAACTGCTGGAGCATCTGGAACAGGCTGAGGACTTCTACTTCGACTCGATCGCCCAGATCACTCTGGACACCTGGCACCGCGGCCGGATCGGTCTGGTCGGTGACGCGGGCTACTGCCCCGGCCCGGCGGTCGGTGGCGGTACGAGCCTGGCTGTCATGGCGGCGTACGTGCTGGCCGGTGAGCTGGCTGCAGCACGCAGCGATCTCCCGTCCGGACTGCGTAACTACGAGCGGATCATCCGGCCAGTAGTAGAGCAGAGCCGGCGCTTCGCGCCGAAGGTCATGCGCACCATCATCCCGGCCAGCCCGCTGGCGTTGCGGCTGATGCCTGCCGCGGCAGCCGTGCTGCCAAAGCTGCCGACAGCGGTCCAGCGCTTCATCTGGTCGCAGAACGCAGTAGGCAAGGCCCTCAGTTCGGTGCCGCTCCCTGATTACTCAGACCTCGTTCAGCCCCAGAGCGGTCAGTCGGTCGCGTAGCCACGTCAACTCCTTGGCGATCCGTTTAGCCAACGCCTGCTGGGTTCTGGTCGCCCGCGGCCACACGTACACCTCCGACTCCAGGTGGTGCGTGAGTGGATGCCCACCACCGACCAGTCTGGTCAGACAGTCATCAAGTACGCCGGTTGTCGCGCTCAAGGGATCTGGTGGCGCAGCGTGGGCGGCCAGGTGGGCGTGCATCCGCCAAGCCGCGTGACCGGACAGTTCGTACGCCTGTGCCACGTCATCCACCCCAGGTCCGCCCCACTCACGCACCTGCCGCAGGTACTTCGGTGTGCCGAGCTGACTAAGCACGTACCGACCCGACGCGTCCCCCGGGTCCACGAGCGTCGGGGCCAGGGACAACTGCGCCTTGACCACGTCCACGCCGGCTCGCCACAGCAGCTCGAACGACTCGGCCGGGTCCTCGAACTGCACCGCCAGATGACAGGTGTCGAGTCCCAGGCCGATCCGCGACGTACCGCCGTACGGGCTGGAGTAGCGGTCCAGCCACGCCGTGGCCTGGCCGATCATCTCGAGGACGCAGCCCGGCTCGGTCTCGACGGCGATCCGGATCGTCCGGCCGGTCCTGGTCTCGGTCCGGGCCAGGTGCTGTTCGACGCGGTCGATCGCCTCCCGAGCGGCGCGGTTCCGCGCCTTCGACCACGGCACCCGCCAGCCGAGCGGCACGGTCGAGATCGATCCGTACGCGACGTCCGTGGGGAGCAGTTCGGCCAGCACGTCGATCAGGTCGAGGGTGTAGCGGAGTCGCTCGGGGTCGGTCCAGTCGGGGCAGTACAGCTTGGTGCCGACGACCTTGTCGGCGAACTGCGCATGCGGCGTCCCGTTCAGCGTGACGACTTCGAGCCGGTTGCGCTGCAGTGCCCGGCGGAGCTTGCTGAGCGCGGCCGGCGAGTTCGCCAACCGGTCGGCGAGCCGATGCGGGAACCACAGCCCGACCCCGAGAACAGGTACGCCGAGCGCCGATCGGACCGCACCCGCACAGGTGTCGAGACCGGCAATCAACTCGTCGAGCTCCGCGGCCGGATGCACCGTCGCGCAGTACCCCAGATGAACGGTCGAACCGTCCCGATGACAAAGCCTCATCAGCGCGCTCCTCACCCCGTGCGGTCGCCGAAGGTAGTCGTGGGCGGACTCTCAGTGACCTTATCCAGCACTGTAGAAGCGTTACCGCCCGGGCGGAAGGGCTGATTTTCGGTTATTCCGGAGTGGCGACCAGGTCGCGGGAGCGGTCGGCGACCGCCATGGCCGCGAGCGCGGTGGTGAGCGGCACGGCGGCGATGATTCCGAGGCTGCCGACCAGGCCGCGGACGATCTCCACCGCCACGGTCTCGGTGGAGATCACCGACAGCACCGGGAGTCCCTGGATCGCGAACACCAGCAGGACCGGCATCGCGGCGCCGGCGTACGCGAGGACCAAGGTGTTGACCACCGAGGCGACGTGAGTGCGGCCGATCCGCAGGCCCGCCGCGACCAGTTCGCGCCGGTTCGCCCCAGGGTTGGCGGCGGACAGCTCCCACACAGCCGCGGCCTGCGTGACGGTGACGTCGTCGAGTACACCCAGGGCGCCGATCACCATGCCCGCCGTCAGCAACCCGGGCAGATCCAGGTTCGGGGCGAACGCCTTGGCGGCCGACGCGCCGTCCGAGGCCAACCCGCTCAGCTGCGAGAACCCGGTGAAGAACCAGCCGAGCAGCACGGTCAGCCCGAGAGCCGCGATCGTACCGGCCAGCGCGATCGAGGACTCGGCATTGATGCCGTGCGTGAGGAAGACCGCGATCGTCATGATCACCGCGCCGCCGACCACCGCGACCACCAGCGGGTTCGAGCCCTTGAGGATCGCCGGCAGGATGAACTGCGTGAGCATGACCGCGGTCACGGCGAGCGCGATCAGGGCCGCGAAACCGCGCCACCGCGACAGCGCGACGACCGCGATCGCGAAGATCACCGCGAGGATCAGCAGCGGCTTCGAGCGGTCGTGGTCGACGTATTGGTACCGCTGGTCCAGCGGTGCGCCGTCCTGGATACCGAGCATCACCGACTGCCCGACCTTGACCGGAACCGAGGTCTGACTCGCCGACGGCACCTGGATCGGCACCGCCTTCCCCTTGTCCGGCCCGTTGCTCAGCTTCACCGTCGCCAGGTCGCACTTGTCCTTCGGGTCCGGGCACGCCTTGACCGCGGTGACCTCGCCGCGGGCGGTGCTCGTCTGGTACGACTCGACCTTCACCCCGCCGCCGCCCGGCCAGAGCACGACGAGCAGCACCACCGCCGCGGTGATGAGCGGGGCCAGGATCGCGGCGACGACGATCCGGACGCGCCGGGCGACGACCGCGTCGGAGTTCACCACGGAGGTGTCGACCACGTGGTCGCCGTGACCATGCCCGTGGCCGTGACCGCGGCCCGATGGAATATCGAGTGCCGGGCGGCGGTTGCCCTTACGGTCGGCGCGTCGGCGCCCCGCGTGACGGCTGGCCATCGTGAACTCCCTGTTTTGACAATCACTTCCAGTTAAATGAAAATGATTGTCATGAAATCTGGTCTTCGAGCTGTCCTCGCCGGCGCCACCGCCCTGGCCGCCGTCACCCTGGCCGGATGCGGCGGCTCGGCCGCCAGCAGCACCGGTGGCGACAAGCTCGACGTCGTGGCTTCGTTCTACCCGCTCGAGTTCATCGCCCGCACAGTGGGGGGCGATGCTGTGAACGTCACCACGCTGACCGCGCCCGGTGTCGAGCCGCACGACCTCGAGCTGACGCCCAAGCAGGTCGGCTCGATCGCGGAGGCGAAACTCGTCGTCTTCGAGAAGAACCTGCAGCCCGCCGTCGACGAGGCGGTCGAGCAGAACGCCAAGGACGCCGGCTTCGACATCGCCCCGGCCGCGCAGCTGGAGGCCACCGGCGCCGACTTCGAGGAGCACGAGGAGGGCGCGGCCCCGGCCGCCCACAAGGACGATGCCCTCGACCCGCACTTCTGGCTCGACCCGGTGCGGTACGCCGCGGTCGTCAAGGCGGTCGAGGACAAGCTCGCGAGCGTCGACAGCGCCAACGCCGCCGGGTACCACGAGCGGGCGAAGGCACTGCTCGACCAGGTCGGGAAGCTCGACACCGAGTTCAAGACCGGTCTGGCGAACTGCAAGCTGAAGACGTTCGTGACCAGCCACGAGGCGTTCGCCTACCTCGCGAAGCGGTACGGTCTGACGATGGTCGGGATCGCCGGGTTCACGCCGGACGCGGAACCCACGCCGGCCCGGATCAAGGAGGTCCAGGACATCGTGAAGGCCCAGCACGTGACGACCATCTTCTACGAGGAGCTGGTCAGTCCGAAGGTGGCCGAGACGATCGCGAAGGACGTCGGCGTCCAGACCGCCGTACTGAGCCCGATCGAGGGCCTGTCGGACGCGAACTCCCAGGAAACGTACCTGACGCTCATGCAGCAGAACCTGCAGGAACTCCGGAAGGCGAACGGCTGCTCGTGACAGATACCGCGTCCAGGGCCGTCCAGGTCGACGATCTCTCCGTCGACCTGGGCGGCCGTCTGGTGCTTCGGGGCATCGACCTGCGGATCCGCCAGGGCGAGGTGGTCGCCGTGCTCGGCACCAACGGCTCCGGCAAGTCCACGCTGATCAAGACCGTCGTCGGACTGCTCCCGGCGGCCCGCGGCGAGGTCCGGTTGTTCGGTACGCCGGTTCCGCGGTTCCGTGACTGGCGGCGGGTCGGGTACGTGCCGCAGCGCATCACCGCGGCCGGCGGCGTACCGGCGACCGTGTACGAGGTGGTGTCGTCCGGTCTGCTCTCGAAGCGGCGGATGTTCGCGCCGCTCGGTGCCGCGGGCAAGCAGGCGATCGAGGAGGCACTGCAGGTCGTCGACATGGCCGACCGTCGCAAGGACGCGGTCGCCGAGCTGTCCGGCGGGCAGCAGCAGCGGGTGCTGATCGCGCGGGCCCTGGTGTCCGATCCGGAGCTGCTGATCCTCGACGAGCCGACGGCGGGCGTGGACCTGGCCAGCCAGCAGATCTTCGCCGACGCGGTCCGGGAACGGGTCGAGCGCGGCACGACCGTGGTGATGGTGAGCCACGACCTCGGCCCGATGGACGCCTTGATCGACCGCTCGGTCGTCATGCGACGCGGCCGCGTCGTGTACGACGGCCCGCCGCACGCCTCCCAGACCCACGCCCACGTCCACCACTCCCACACCGACGACGACCCGGGGTGGCTGACCTCATGACCATGTTCCAGCTGGAGTTCATGCAGCGGGCGCTGATCGCCGGGCTGCTCACGGGACTGTCGGCGCCTGCTATCGGGACGTACCTGGTGCAGCGGCGGCTCTCGTTGATGGGTGACGGCATCGGCCACATCGCCATCACCGGTGTGGCGCTCGGTCTGCTCACCGGCAGTGCGCCTGTGCTGACCGCCATCATCGTGTCGATCGCCGGTGCGACGGCCATCGAGCTCGTCCGCGCCCGCGGCAAGGCCACCGGTGACGTAGCGCTCGCCCTCCTGTTCTACGGCGGTATCGCAGGCGGCGTACTGCTCATCGGACTCGCAGGTCAGGGTGCGGCCACGCTGAACACGTACCTGTTCGGTTCACTCACCACGGTCTCCCAGAGCGACCTGTACGTCGTCGTCGGCCTCGCAATCGCCGTACTGGTCGTAGCGATCGGTCTGGGGCCCCAGTTGTTCGCGGTGTGCCAGGACGAAGAGTTCGCGCGTACGACGGGACTCCGGGTCCAGCTGCTCAACCTGGTGATCGCTGTGATGGCTGCGGTCACTGTGACGGTCGCGATGCGCACTGTGGGCCTGCTGCTGGTGAGTGCGCTGATGGTCGTCCCCGTGGCGACAGCGCAGCAGGTGACCCGGTCGTTCCGCAGTACGTTCGTCACCGCGTGTGTGATCGGTGTGCTGGCGTGTCTGGCCGGCATCGTCACGTCGTACAACGCGAACGTGGCGCCGGGTGCGACCATCGTGGTGCTCGCACTGGCCGGGTTCGTGGTGGCGGCGACAGTCGGGACGCTGCTGCGGCGGCGGGCCGGCAGGGCGCGTCCGCTGGCGGATGAGGAGCCGGAGGTCGGCGTACCGGCACCAGAGCCGCATGTGGTGAGCGCGGGCCACCCGCACGCACACAACCAGGCGTGCGGTCACAAGAAGGTCGAGCACGGCGACCATGTCGACTACGTACACGACGGTCACCTGCACGCGGCACACGGTGACCACTGGGACGAGCACTGATGCAGCACTGGGTTGCTGACTTCTGAGAGACTGGAGAGCGGTAGAGATGACAGGAGGAACGGTGGCTATCGGAACACGCTCGACCCGTCAACGCGCGGCGGTCGCGCTCGCGCTCGACAAGATCGACGACTTCCGGACCGCCCAGGAGATCCACCAGGAGCTCCGGTCCGCCGGTGAGGCCGTCGGTCTCACCACTGTCTACCGCACCCTGCAGGCGCTCGCGGACTCCCGCGAGGTCGACGTACTGCGCACCGCCGACGGCGAAACGGCGTACCGGCGCTGCTCGAAGGGTCACCACCACCACCTGGTCTGCCGCAACTGCGGCCGCACCGTCGAGGTTGAGGGACCGGCCGTCGAACGCTGGGCCGACAAGGTCGCAGCCGAACACGGCTACGCCGACATCAGCCACACCCTCGAAATCTTCGGCACCTGCTCGGCCTGCCAGCAGACCGCCTAACCGGTGGCCGACCTGATGAATCGCTGGTAGCGGCGCTTCCCGACCAGCCACCAGATGCCCCGGACGGGTGCGGGTAGGTCGGCCAGCATCCGGGCGGCCTCCTCGGGGCGGGCGGTTGCGAGCAGTTCGCCCATCGCCGTGAACCGCTGGCTCGGCTTGAACTTGCTGAACGCCTTCTGCCCCAGCTGATCCCACTCGGCCTGGGTGACGTGCGTCGCGATCAGCGGTACGACGTCACGCTCCTCCTCCCCCAGGTGCTCGACAAGCCGCACAGACACGAGCTCCAGCGCCGCACCGAGCGGCTCCGCACCGGCGGCCGTCGGCGTCGTACGCCAGGCCGTCAGCGCGCTGCGGGCCGCATCCACGGCATCGTGGATCGCCACGTGCTGCTGCTCCATCCGACGGATCAGCGCCGCCGACAGTTGGGCGCGCTCAAGCAGCACCGGCCAGAGCAGCTCGTCCTCAGTCGAGTGGTGCGCGTGCAGACCGTCGAGCTGGAAGTCGACGTACGCCGCTACCGCCGCGGCCCGCGATTCGGCTCCAGGGGCCAGCACGTGCACCCGCGCCTGCTCGAACCCCCGCCGGATCACCCGGTGGATCAGTGCCATCTCCCACGGATCAGATGCCTTCACAGAATCGATCGGCGTCGCCATCTCTCCCCCTTTCACTAGTGACTGCCACTAGTGAATGACTACTGCTAGCGTGGGACGGGTGGGGAAGCCTGTCAAGACGCCGAAACGCACCCGTCGCGAGCAGGCGGCGGCGACCCGGGAACGGGTGATCCGCGCCGCGATCGAGGTGTTCACCGAGGCCGGGTACGTCGGTACGCGGATGACCGATATCGCCGGCCGCGCCGGTGTCGCCGTACAGACCGTGTACTTCGTCTTCCACACCAAGGGCGAACTCCTGCAGGCCTGCTTCGATCACGCCGTCCTCGGCCCCGACGGGCTGCCGCCACTGCAGCAACCGTTCATCGCCGAGATCTCCGTGGCGGAGTCCGGCCGGGCGGCGCTCGCCGCCTTCGTGCGCGGCAACACCGCGATCCTCAGCCGGGCCGCGGTGATCAAGGAGGTCGCCGAGTCGGCGCCGCACGAGCCCGATGCGGCGGCCGTGGTCGAACGCAACGAGCAACGGCGTCGCGACGGCCTGAGTCAGGTGGTCGATCAGATCGCCGAACGCTGGGGGCTGCGTCCGGGCCTGAAGGCGACCGACGCGACCGACCTGCTGCTGATGCTGTCCACGTCCGGCCCGTTCCTCGAGTTGCGCCGCTACGGCTGGAGCGACACGAAGTACGCCGAATGGCTGACCGACGCCCTCGCGCGGGAGTTGCTCGACTGACTATGACGTAGGTCACCTTTGCCTTTGAGCGCGCTCTAAGGCATACGGTCGTGGACATGAACGCGACCGAACTGCTCGTCCAAGCGCCGATCGATCGGGAGCTGCTGTGCCTGCTCGAGCTGCCGGAGGATCTTCCCGAGCAGCTGTCGATCGCCGAGGCCTCCGAGCTCACCGGGCTCACGGCGCACACCCTGCGGTACTACGAGCGCATCGGGCTGCTCGACGTACGCCGGGACTCCGCCGGGTACCGCAGCTACGACCGGCGGGCGATGGCGCGGATCGTGTTCATCAGCAGGCTGCGTGCCTCCGGGATGCCGATCGGCACGATCAGCCACTACCTGGAGCTGGTGCTCGAAGGCGACCACACCGAACCCCAGCGGCTCGCCCTGATGCAGGAGCACCGTGACCGGATCCAGCGGCAGCTGCGCGATCTGCAGCTCGCCCTCGCGGTGACCGACTACAAGATCACCGTGTACGGCGGCACTGCCGCCCCGTAACCAACCGAACAAGCTCAGCCGACCCGTGACGCAGGTTCGGCCGGCGGAGCTATGCCTTCTGATGGGAGAAATCATGAAACTGGGTAGCCAAGGCGCCGAGGTCAGCCGGCTCGGACTCGGCTGTATGGGGATGAGCTTCGCGTACGGCGCCGCCGACGACAACGAGTCGGCCGCGACGCTGCACCGGGCGCTCGACCTCGGCGTCACGTTCCTCGACACCGCCGACATGTACGGGTTCGGCGCCAACGAGGAACTCGTCGGAAGGACCATCGCCGAGCGCCGCGACGAGGTGTTCCTCGCAACGAAGTTCGGCATCACCGGCGACCCGCGGAAATCCGAGGAGCGCGGGATCAACGGGTCGCCCGAGTACGTCCGGTCCGCGATCGACGCGTCCCTGCAGCGGCTCGGGGTCGATCACGTCGACCTCTACTACCAGCACCGGATGGATCCCGGCGTACCCGTCGAGGAGACGGTCGGGGCGATGGCGTCGCTGGTGGAAGCCGGGAAGGTGCGGTACCTCGGGCTGTCCGAGGCGTCGGCGGAGACGATCCGGCGGGCGCACGCCGTGCACCCGATCACCGCGGTGCAGTCCGAGTGGTCGCTGTTCAGCCGGGACATCGAGGAGTCGGTGCTGCAGACCTGCCGCGAGCTCGGGATCGGGATCGTGCCGTACTCGCCGCTCGGTCGCGGCATGCTCACCGGCGCCCTGCCCACGGACCTCCCGGCCGACGACTTCCGCCGTACCCTCCCCCGCTTCTCCGGCGACAACCTGGACGCGAACCTCGCACTGGTCGAGGAGATCCGCGCCGTGGCCGCGCGGTACGACGCGACGCCCGGGCAGATCGCGCTGGCCTGGGTGCTTGCGCAGGGCAACGACATCGCGCCGATCCCGGGGACGAAGCGGCGCAAGTACCTGGAGGAGAACTACGAGGCGCTCGACGTCGCGCTGTCCGCCGAGGACGTCGAGTCGCTGTCGAAGCTGACACCGGTCGGCAACCGCTACGCGGACATGAGCTGGGTCGCCGGGCAGACCGCCGCACAGGACTGATAAACTGACCGCAGTAAGCCTTCCGTACCGGACTCTTCCGGCGGGAGGCTTTTCTGCGTTCTGAACCAATCTGAGGAGAACCGTGTCTGATCTCGTGGTACGCCGTGTCCAGGCAACCGACCGACCGTTGATGGAGCGGCTGTGGCTGATGTTCCGCCACGACATGTCCGAGTTCCAGGGCCAGCTCCCGCGGCCCGACGGCAGCTTCCGCACCGAGTGGCTGGAGAAGGTTCTCACCGGCGATCCGGAGTGGGCCGGGTACGTGATCTCGCTGGGCGAGAACCCGGTCGGCTTCTGCTTCATGCGAGCGCTGCAGCAGCCCGTGCATGTACTGAACGCGTTCTTCATGGTGCGTCCGGTACGGCGCAGCGGACACGGACTGCGCGCCGTACAGGAGGTGCTGTCGCATCACCCCGGTCCGTGCGATGTGGCGTTCCAGGGCAACAACGAGAAGGCGGTCAGGTTCTGGCAACGAGTCGCGACCGAGATCTCCGGCGACGCGTGGACCCAGGAGGCCCGGCCGAACGCCGGCCGGCCGGACACGACTCCTGACCTGTGGATCTCATTCCAGGTCCAGCGGTAGACCGAAGTACGCAAAGAGACTTTGGTCGAAGAACGTGATGTTGCACGTGATTCCGGCTTTGGTGATGGTGAACACCTGCAGGCTGTGAGCACGATAGCGGCCGTCGTCGGCGCGTACGTACGCGCCGACGGCGGGCTGGTCGTTCGCCACGGTCTTCACCATCCGCCAGAACGGGCCGCGCATCGCGTACACCCGCTCGATGAATGCGCCGTAGGCGTCACGTCCCACGAGCCACAGCGGCGCCGGCGGCATCTCGAGCACGACCTGCTGGGCGAGTAGCCGGCTGAGGCCTTTTACGTCGGCAGCCTCGAACGCGCGCACGTAGTCCTCGACGATCGCCTTGACCTCCTGATCAGTGGGCTCGTCGACGTCGTCCTCGGTGAGATCGACCTCGGCCAGCCGGGCGCGGGCGCGCTGGAGCGCACTGTTCACCGACGCCGGCGTGGTCTCCAGCGCCTCCGCGACATCGGCCGCGGACCAGTCGAGGACGTCCCGCAGTACCAGCACCGCTCGCTGTCTCGCGGGGAGATACTGCATCGCGGCAACCAGCGCGAGCCGCAGACTCCCCCGGGCTTCCAGCGCCCGGGCCGGATCTCCCGTCGTCGGGAACGGCTGCAGCCACGGCACGTCCATCGCCAGCTCGAGCGGCGCCTGGGCGTCGGTCGTCGCTCCCACGAGTCCTGACGGGAGCGCGCGACGACCGCGACCCTTGAGCGCGGTGAGGCAGGCGTTGGTAGCGATCCGGTAGAGCCAGGTGCGGAGCGAGGCGCGCTCCGCGTCGTACGTGTCGATCGCCCTCCAGGCCCGCAGGAAGGTCTCCTGGACGAGATCTTCCGTGTCGTGCACCGACCCGAGCATCCGGTAACAATGCGCCGACAACTCACGCCGGTACGGCGCCACCTGCTGATCGAAGTCGTCCCGTTCCACGGCGCGAGCCTCCCACCTGTCCGGATCTGTCGAAGTACATACCGCGGTGCTCGCCGGAACTCATCGCCGCGCCGCCGATGAATCCGCGCGGTGTGCGCGGTACATACCCACGTCCTGACTCGACGAGGGAGAGATCTGATGGCAACTGTAACGATCGGCCGCCGGGCGGACGCCGGCGCGCGGCGCGGACCGATGCTCGCGGTGCTGCTGCTCGGCCAGTTCATGGCCCTGCTGGACACGTCCGTCGTCAACGTCGCGATGCCCACCATCGGCGCCGGCTTCCACGCGTCGGGTGCCTGGCTGCAGCTGGTCGTCGGCGGCTACATGGTGGCGTACGCGATGACGCTGATCACCGGTGCCCGGCTCGGCGACCTCTACGGCCGCCGCCGGATGTATCTGATCGGCGTCGCGCTGTTCACGCTCGCGTCGCTCGCCTGCGGCCTGGCGCCGGCGATCCTGCCGCTGGTGCTGTTCCGCTTCGCTCAAGGCATGGCAGCGGCCGTGATGGTTCCGCAGATCATGAGCGTGATCCAGACCCACTTCACCGGCCCCGCCCGCGCCAAGGCGCTGTCGGCGTACGGCGCGACGCTGTCCGCCGGCCAGGTGGCCGGTCTGGTTGTCGGCGGGCTGCTCCTCGCCGCGAACCTGTTCGGATCCCAGTGGCGCCCGATCTTCCTGATCAACGTCCCGGTCGGCATCCTCCTCGCGGTCCTGGTGCCCCGGCTGGTCCCTGCCGACGTACCCCGGCTGACGGCTGCGCGTCGTCTGGACCTCACCGGGCTGGCGATCTCGACCTGCGCAGTACTCCTGCTGGTCCTGCCGATGGTGATCGGGCACGAACTCGGCTGGCCGCTGTGGACGTTCGGCTGCTTCGTCGCGGGGCTCGTCCTCGCGGTGGTCTTCGTCCGGGTCGAGCGCCGGGTCGCCGATCCGCTCCTCAACCTCGACGTACTCCGTGCACGCGGCCTCGCGACCGGCATCGCGACGCTGACCTGCACGCTGCTGGCCGTCGCCGGGTTCATGTTCAGCTTCACACTGCATCTGCAGGACGGTCTGGGCGAGTCGGCCCTGCACTCCGGGCTGACCTGGCTCCCCTTCGCCGTCACGTTCGGTCTGGTCGGGTTCTTCTGGCGTTCGCTTCCGAGCCGGCTGCACCACCTGGTCGTCCCCACCGGCCTGGCTCTGTGCATGCTCGGGTACGTCGGCATCGGAATCGGCGCCGGTTTGCTCGTGTGGCCCGCGCTGGTGCTGGCCGGTGCAGGCATGGGCCTGTCCGCCAGCCCGCTCGTCACCCAATCGCTCGTGCACGTCCCGTTGGACAGAGCAGCCGACGCGAGCGGAGTTCTCACCACGACGATCCAGCTGAGCCAGGTCGGCGGCGTCGCGATCTTCGGGACCTTGTTCCTGTCCGGAGGCTCGCTCGCCACGACGAGCTGCTTCCTCGCGTTCGCCGCCGCGCTCGGCATCGTTGCGGGCAGCTTCCTCGCCCGCACCGTCCGTCGGGCTTAGAAGACGACCACCGAACGCAGTACGTCGCCGTGGTGCATCTTCGTGAACGCGTCCTCGACCTCGTCCAGCGCGATCGTCTCGGACACGAAACGGTCCAGCGGCAGGCGGCCCTGCAGGTGCAGGTCGATCAGCAGCGGGAAGTCGCGGCTCGGCAGGCAGTCGCCGTACCAGCTCGACTTCAGGGAACCGCCGCGGCCGAAGAAGTCCAGGAGCGGCATGTCGAGGCGCATGTCCGGCGTCGGTACGCCGACCAGCACCACGGTGCCGGCCAGGTCGCGCGCGTAGAACGCCTGCTTCCACGTCTCGGGACGGCCGACCGCGTCGATCACGACATCGGCGCCGAACCCGCCGGTCAGTTCCTGCACCGCCGCGACGACCCCGTCGTGGTCGAGCCCCTTCGAGTTGATCGTGTGCGTCGCGCCGAGCTCCTGCGCGGTGCCGAGCTTGCGCTCGTCGAGGTCGATCGCGATCACCTTCGCCGCTCCCGCGAGGCGGGCGCCGACCACAGCCGCCGTACCGACGCCACCGGAGCCGATGACGGCCACAGTGTCCCCGCGACCGACGTTGCCCGTGTTGAGCGCGGCGCCGAGGCCGGCCATCACGCCGCAGCCGAGCAGGCCCGCGACCTCCGCCTTGGCGGCCGGGTCCACCTTCGTGCACTGGCCGGCCGCGACCAGGGTCTTCTCCGCGAACGCTCCGATGCCGAGCGCAGGGCTCAGCTCGGTGCCGTCCTTCAGGGTCATCTTCTGCTGGGCGTTGTGCGTGTTGAAGCAGTACCAGGGGCGGCCGCGCAGGCAGGCGCGGCAGTTGCCGCAGACGGCCCGCCAGTTCAGTACGACGAAGTCACCCGGCTGTACGTCGGTCACGCCGTCGCCGACCGCCTCCACGATCCCCGCGGCCTCATGCCCCAGCAGGAACGGGAACTCGTCGTTGATGCCGCCCTCGCGATAGTGCAGATCCGTGTGGCAGACCCCGCACGCCTGCACCTTCACGACCGCTTCCCCGGGACCCGGGTCCGGGATCGTGATCTCCTCGATCGACACCGGCGCACCCTTACCCGCCGCCACCACACCACGCACCGTCTGAGCCATTCCCCGAACCTAACCGCCCGGCCCCACTCCCGTCAGCCCTGTCGGCGTGTAATCCCTCTGTCCACCGGTCGGGGGACAAAGAGTCAGCCGGGCGGTGCTCACGGCGAAGGGTGGTTCGGCGCGAGAGTTGCGGCATGGAGAACGACAACGCAGTGAGGGTGCGCGGCCTGGTCAAGCGGTACCCGGACAAGGTCGCGGTCGACGGTGTCGATCTGGACATCCACCGGGGCGAGGTGTTCGCCCTGCTCGGCCCGAACGGGGCCGGTAAAACGACGACCACGGAGATCCTGGAGGGGTATCGCCGGGCCGACGAAGGAGAAGTCAGCGTGCTGGGCACCGACCCGGCCCACGGTGACCGCAGGTGGCGCAGCCGGCTCGGGATCGTGCTGCAGACCTCGCGCGACGAGGCCGAGTCGACAGTCCTCGAACTGGTCAGCCACTACGCGGCCTACTACCCGAACCCGCGCGACCCCGACGAGGTGATCGCCGCGGTCGGGCTCGACGAGAAGCGCAAGACCCGGCCGCGGAAACTGTCCGGCGGGCAGCGGCGCCGGCTCGACGTGGCGCTCGGAGTGATCGGCAACCCAGAACTGCTGTTCCTGGACGAGCCCACGACCGGGTTCGACCCCGAGGCGCGCCGGCAGTTCTGGACCCTGATCGAGAACCTGCGGACCAGCGGTACGACGATCCTGCTGACCACCCACTACCTGGACGAGGCCGAACACCTCGCCGACCGGGTCGGGGTCATCGCCGACGGCAAGATGATCGAGATCGGTACGCCGGAGACGCTCGGCGGACGCGGCGCCCGGACGGCCCGGGTCTCCTGGAGCGACGCCGACGGCCCGCACGAACTGCGTACCGACCGGCCGACCGCCGAGATCGCGGCGCTGATGCAGCGCTTCGACGGCGAAGTACCCGAGCTCGAGGTCCGCCGCCCGAGCCTGGAAGACATCTACCTGGACCTGATCGGCAAGGCCAACGCCGCCGACGCCGCTGTCTCGATCGAAGCTGGAGCCCTCTGATGGCCGACACCAAGCCCCTGCCGTCCACTCTCTCGGTGGGCCTGGCCCGGACCAAGCTCGAGGTCCGCGAGTTCTTCCGCGAGAAGGAGGCGCTGATCTTCACGTTCTTCTTCCCGATCATCTTCCTCGGCATCTTCTCCGCCGTCTTCGGCAGCACCGACTTCAACGGCGTCAACGCCGCGACCTACTTCACCCCGGGGATGATCGCCTCCGGCATCTTTCTGAGCAGCTTCCAGTCGCTCGCGATCAGCATCGCGCTCGAGCGCGACGAGGGTCTGCTCAAACGTCTGCGCGGTACGCCGATGCCGCCGCAGTCGTACTTCATCGGCAAGATCGGCCAGGTCCTGGTCACCTCGATCGCGCAGTTCGCCCTGCTGCTGGCGATCGCCGGGCTGCTGCTCGGTGTCGACATCCCGAGCGAACCGTCGAAGTGGCTGCACTTCGCCTGGATCTTCATCCTCGGCGCGGCGTCCGGGTCCGTATTGGGGATCGCGTTCAGCGTCGTACCGAAGTCCGGCAAGGCCGCGTCCGCGGTGATCACGCCGGTCGTCCTGCTGCTGCAGTTCATGTCCGGTGTGTACTTCGTTTACAGCAGCCTGCCCGGCTGGATGCGGGACGTCGCCTCGATCTTCCCGCTCAAGTGGCTCGCCCAGGGGATGCGGTCGGTGTTCCTGCCGGACGGGTTCCAGGTCAACGAGCCGGGCGGTTCCTGGCAGCTCGGCACCGGCGCGATCGTGCTCACCGTCTGGCTGGTCGTCGGCCTGTTCCTCGCCCAGCGCGTGTTCCGCTGGACCCGCCGGGACGCGGGCTGATGAACCAGCTCACCGGTACGGCGTCCTCCCTTCCGGAGCGGCGTCGTACTGAGCTGGCACCGGCATGGACCGGTCCTCGTGTGTGGATCCGGTTGTGGAGGAAGATGGGGTCCGTGCAGAGCTCCCGCGGTGGCGCCGGACAGCCCGTGTGGACACGGACGCTGATCGGTTGGCACATCGTGTTCTGGGTGCTGCTCGGGATGACGCTGGCGATGTCCTTCCTGGGCGATCTCGGGGCCGTGCGGCAGGCGCTGTTCGCCGGTACGGTCGTGGTTCTCGGGGCGGCGTACCAGTTCATCGGGCTGCGCGCGATCCGGGTCCGGCGGGCGCTCCCGGCGTACGCCTATCGGCTGGTGCTGATCGCCTGCTTGATGGTGCTGATCGGGATCTATCCGCAGTCGGTGTTCCTGATGTTCATCGCGTCGGCGCAGATCTGGCTGCTGAACGAGGACATCCGCGAAGGCATCGGGCTCAGCCTGTTGCTGGTGCTAGGCGTCGGTACGGCGCAGTTGTGGAGCGCCGGGTGGGGCTGGGACGCGTTCTGGAGCATCCTGCCGTGGATGCTGGTCAGTCTCGTGGTCAGCCTGCTGTTCGGGATCTGGATCGAGAAGGTGATCACCCAGAGCCAGCAACGCGCCGAACTGATCGAGCAACTCGAGTCGGCGCGCGACGAGCTCGCCGAGGCGCACCACAGCGCCGGGGTGATGGCTGAGCGGGAGCGGATGGCGCGAGAGATCCACGACACGCTCGCGCAGGGGATGACTTCGATCGTGATGCTCGCGCAGGCGGCGTCTGCTGAGCTCTCACGTGGTGGCGTTGACGGCGCTGGGGCTCGGTTGGCGGCCATCGAGGACACCGCACGGGAGAACCTGGCCGAGGCGCGGGCGTTGGTTGCCGCGTTCACCCCGGTTGCGTTGTCGGAGGCAACATTGACCGAGGTGCTGCGCCGGCAGGCGGAGCGGTTCGCGGCCGAGACCGGTGTCGACGTACAGGTCTCGCTGGACCTGCCGGACGACGAGGTCGCGGCGCTTCCTCAGGCGCAGCAGGTGGTGTTGTTGCGGTCGGCGCAGGAGGCGCTGGCGAACGTACGCAAGCACGCGGCGGCCACGCAGGTGCTGATCACGCTGGGGTTGTCGGACGGGCGGGTATGGATCGAGATCCGCGACGACGGGACCGGATTCACGCCGGGGTCTGTGTCGGGCGGGTTCGGGTTGAGCGCGATGCGCGGGCGGGTCGAGGAGTCCGGCGGCACCGTCGAGGTGGAGAGTACGCCGGGGCGCGGCACCCGGGTCCAGGTCCTGATTCCGGCTGTACAGGAGGATGTGTGATTCGGGTTCTGGTGGTCGACGATCACCCGGTGGTGCGCTCAGGACTGAGCGGAATGCTGTCGGTGACCGACGACATCTCCGTTGTCGGTGAGGCGGGCGACGGCGCGGAGGCCCTCGCGCTGGTCGAGTCGACGGGGCCTGACGTCGTACTGATGGACCTGCGGATGCCGCGGATGGACGGGGTGGCTGCCACCGGGGCGATCGTGTCTTCGTACCCGTCGACGCGAGTGCTGGTGCTGACGACGTACGACACCGACACGGAGATCCTGCACGCGGTCGAGGCGGGCGCTGCCGGTTACCTGTTGAAGGACACGCCGCACGCCGACCTGCTCAATGGAATCCGGGCCGCTGCGCGCGGTGAAACCGTCCTCGCTCCGCCGGTCGCGGCGCGGCTCATGTCGCGCCTTCGTGCGCCGGCCGCTCCCGCCGCCGCACAACCCTCGCCCCGCGAACTCGAGGTCCTGGCCGCCGTCGCCCGCGGCCTCAGCAACGCGGAGATCGGCCGCGAACTGTTCATCGGCGAGGCCACGGTCAAAACCCACCTCCAACGCCTCTTCACCAAACTAGACGTAGACGACCGCACCCGAGCCGTCACGGTAGCGATCGAACGCGGCCTGCTCCCCTCACCCGGAAGCTGAACGGCTCCGGCGTCAGAGCTCGTTGCTGAAGTGCGACGCCTGCTGCGCCGCCCGCAGCCGCGGGTCCTGCTCGCCGTTCCCGGCCTCCGTCTCCTGACCGCCGGTCTGCTCGGCCCGCGGCGTCGGGTTCATCCCGGCCCGCATCGCGTCCGCCAGCTCCGCCTGCCTGTAGCCGTACTCCGCACTCTCGTGGACTTCCGGCATCTCGGCCGCGAGGTCGTTGCGCACCGTTCCGAGACCTTCTCTGGTCTTTGCCACGTCACCCTGCAGCTCGGCGCCGGTCTCCCTGATCGCGGTGGACAGCCGGTACTTGTCGACGCCCATGTCCGAGCGCCCGAAAGCCTGCGCGGCACCCTTGGCGTTCTCGAGGTGGTTGGAGGCGGTCTGCACCCCCTGGTACGCGTTCACCGTGAGGTCCCGGAGATGGTTCACCCTGGTGCGCAGCTCGTCCGCCGACTCGCGGGATTCGGGAAAGGTCCTGAGCGTGTCGAGGTCGTTGAGCGCCTGGTCCAGCCCCGCTCCACTCACCCCGAGATCGTGGTGGAACTCGGCCAACTGCTCCTGGGCCGCGTTGACCCGCCGTACGAACTGCTGCCCTTCCTCCTGCGCGTTGGTGAACGGACGCATGACGTCGCTGCGGGCCTCGCGCGCGTTGTCCGCGTCCCGCGGATCCTGGGTACGGTCCGCGAGCCGGCGCTGCACCTCGGCCTCGAACTCGGCCTCCTGGACCGGCGCGGCCACATCCGTCAGCGCCCGGATGTCCTCCACCCTGTGGTCCAGGAGCCTGCCGAAGTTCTCGTCGCTGAGCGCGTCGACCGAGTTGTCGAGCGTGACCCTGGCCCGCTGCATCGCCTGCGCGACCCGGTCGGTCAGGATCGCGATGTCGTTCTCGTTCGCCATCAGCGCTCGCCCTTCGTCCCGTGCTGCGCGCTCTGCTGCTCTGCCACCAGGCGATCGTCCTCGGCCAGACCGGCGCGCAGCTGCTCAGCCACCCTCCGGACCTGCTCCTGCGCGGCCCGTAGCTCCCGCTCGACGACCTGCTGCGGGGTCTCGTCCGCCGGCTGGTCCTGCACGCTGCATCACCCGTTCATGTTGTTGACATCTGCAACGAGACTAGACGCTCCGGGGTCGAATCCCGTTCCCTTGCTCAACTGAGCGCGGCTCCACCGTCCGCGCGCACCTCGTTCGGTACGGCGCCGCCGTACCGCCGGTCGCGCTGCGCGTAGATCTCGATCGCCCGCCACAGGTCCCGCCGGTCGAAATCCGGCCAGAGCGTGTCCAGGAACACCATCTCGGCGTACGCGAGCTGCCAGACCAGGAAGTTGCTCGTCCGCTGCTCCCCGGACGACCGGACGAACAGATCGACCTCGGGGATATCCGGCGCGTACAGATGCCGGGCGATCGTCTTCTCGGTGATCCGGTCCGGCTTCAGCTTGCCCGCGGCAACTTCCGCCGCGATCGACCTCATCGCGTCGGCGATCTCCGCCTGCCCGCCGTAGTTCACGCAGAACTGCAAGGTGATGGTGTCGTTGTGCTTCGTCCGCTCCTGTGCGTACTCCAGCTCGTCGATCACGCTCTTCCACAACCGCGGCCGCCGCCCGGACCACACCACCCGGACCCCCATCGCGTCCAGCTCGTCGCGCCGCCGATGGATCACCTCACGGTTGAACCCCATCAGGAACCGCACCTCTTCGGGCGACCGGGCCCAGTTCTCGGTCGAGAACGCGTACGCCGAGATGTACTTCACCCCGATCTCGATGCCGCCCTTGATCACGTCCAGCAACGAGGCCTCACCGGCCTTGTGCCCCTCGGTCCGGGCCAGCCCTCGCTGCTTGGCCCACCGGCCGTTCCCGTCCATCACGATCGCCACATGCCGCGGCACCAGCTCCTTCGGCACCCCCGGCACCGTCGCCCCCGAAGGATGCGCCTCCGGCGCCACCACCACCTTCTCCCGCTCCCCCCGCCCCACAATCCCCCGACCCCGACGACGACCAATAGGCGACATACCCCGCAGTCTCCCACCCACCCCCGACGACCCCCGACCCGGACCGCAGCCCAGCACGCCCCGCGCCCGCCCCGCCCCTTCACGCCCCCTCTTTGTGCACCAGATCCGCGCCGACGGGCCCACCCCGTACGGACTGGATGCACAAAGTCACCCACCCAACCCAACGCCCGAGTCCCGCGCCCCTCCCGCCTACCACACCGGCCGCCGATCGCGCCGAGGTACGGGGCGCACCAGCCTTTCTCCCACCTGCCACAGACGGCTCACTACCCGTAACTGCAACAACCTGCAACCTGTGGATAACCCACCCCGCCGAACACCCTCCGTATGCCACCCTTACACCAACAGCACCCAAGAACGGAGCCCCACCACATGCCCCGCCGTCCGCTTCTCGCCGCCGCAGCCACCCTCAGCACCCTCACCCTGCTGACCGCCTGCAACGGCTCCCCCGAAGCCGGCCGGCCCAACACAACCCCCACCACCCCAACCCCAACACCAACCGCACCATCCACCCCAACGTGGACCGCGGAAGAGCAAACAGCAATCACTGCTGCCAAAGCGAGGTACATCGCGGCGAGAACCGCTGTCGGCAACGCGTTCAAACAACCGGCCAAGGCCAACGTCTCCGTGCTCGCACTCGCTGGAAACGGAGGCACCTGGGCCACGACAGTCGCTGCCCAGCTCGACTTCCAAGTGAAGAACGGCTGGTACCAGACGGGCGACGCAACGATCACCGGGCTCGCGGTCCGGTCCGTGAATCTCAAACTCGCGCAGCCAGAAGTCAGGCTCACCAGCTGCATCGACAGCTCGCAGGTCGTGGACCGGTACCAAGCCAACGGCAAACCGGTCCCGATCGAGGGCGACAACGGCAGCCGTCACAGATTCGAATCGCGCCTCATCTACGGGAAGAGCGCCCGAACAGGACGGAACATGTGGTTTCTCGTGGACGAGAAGACGACGAAGACATGTTAACCCGCCTTGCGCGCTCGATCGCGCCCGTGTCTGTGCTGCTCTTGTCGGTCTCGGCCCCGACTGCCGCGGCGGATCCAACTACGCCTGTCCCTACCGAGACTCATTTAGAGAAGGTCTGCGACGTCAACGGGAAGTGTAAGTACGTCACCAAATCAAATGTGACCCTGCCCGGAAAACCCGGGAAACCGGGAACTGATGGGCAAGGAGGGAAGCAGATCAAGCGCGAGTGCGAGTTCCACGGCGCTTCGCAGTCTTGCACCTCCAATCTCGGGAATTGGTCGAACTCCGAGCAGTGCTACATGCGTTTGGAGGACCCGCAGCCACCTCCCGGAGATTGGCGTTGGCGCGGTCACACGGATGGAACCGTCTGGGCCTGTCTCCGGGAGCAGGGGTATGACGAAGGCAAGCATCTCGTCACCAAATGGGTATGGATGCCCGGCAGGCCCGAAACAGTGGCGGTCGATCCAGTGACCTTGGCCTACAAGGCCATCGCCGAGATGCAACTTGCGCCGCCGTTGATCAAGACCGCTCCCGGCATGGGCCAGATCGGGCTGGTCAACCTACCGGTCTGGTTGTGGGTGACGAAGACGGAGAACACCTGGGGACCGATCGTGCGGTCGGCGAGTGTGCCGGGCTTGTCGGTTACGGCGACGGCTCAGGTGAAGGCGATCAACTGGTCCATGGGGGACGGTAAGACGGTTCGATGTGAGGGGCCGGGGACGCCGTACGACAAGTCGATGGGGGTGAAGAGTTCGCCTACCTGTGGGCATCGGTATGTGAAGACGTCGGAGAAGTTGGCGAAGTGCAAGTATCCGGTGACCGCGGTCGCGCAATGGGACATCACCTGGCAGAGCACGCTGGGCGACGGCGGCCAGATCTCCATGACCCAGCAGGCCGCCACCCAACTCCGCATCGGCCAAGCAGTCCCAGTCCTGGTCGACCCCAACGGCGCCCCCGCAACACCCACCACAGCCACTTGCTGAGGCAGTCCGGGGACGTACCAATTGCTCTTACCTGCGCTGGAGCGGCTGGCAGGCCAACATACCGCCGCCCGGCGGCGGCACCCACTGCACGATCCCGCGCCATACCGACGCCGTACGACGACCAAGCCCGCAGCCAGGCCGCCTTCACCGGGTGATTCGAAGGTGGTCGGTCGTTGCCCTCCGCAAAGGATGCCGTTGGACCCTTCGGAGCGGCAACCACCTCTGGGGAGTTATCCACAAGGGACGAGTGATCCACGCGCGATCGTGCGGTGGGCGACTAAAATCCATGCATGTTTGAGCCGACGACGGACGCGCGGATCTACCTGCTGGATGAGGACGATCGGCGGGTCGTGCCGGATGGGCCTGCGGTGATTGGGCGCTGATCGACGCGATGGCTGAGGGGCAGGAACTTCGGGGGTTTGCGGTGGCGCTCAATGCGGTGGTGCCAGAGGGGCAGCGCGGGAGCTCTCCAGTGTTGACGGTGAGCCAGCGGGGCACCGCCCAGTACGCCGCCTTCAAGGGCGTGGTCGAGCCGGGTGTGCCAGAGGCGCCCGTAACGGCTCGGGAGGCCCGGAGCACGGGTGGCGACATGGTGTGGAGAAGGGCACGGGCGCCGAGCAGGATCGATAGGAGCTCGGGTGGTCCGCACGGGCCCCCTACGGAGAGTACGGGGTTGGGACCTGGGGGGCGGTTAGGATTTGGGTATGGCTGGACCGACTACTGATGCGCGGATCTATCTGTTGGACGAGGACGATCGGCGGATCGTGCCGGGTGGGGCTGGGCCTGCGGTGGTTGGGCCGGATGGGACGCGGGAGGAGATTCCGCCGGCGGCGTACCGGGCTCTGCAGCATGTGATCGAGGCGATGCGGGCGGGGCAGGCGGTCAAGGTTGTGCCGCTCCGTACGGAGCTGCCGATCGACGAGGCCGCTGATGCGATCGCTACGGGGCGCGACGAACTCCGCAAGCACGTCGCCCAAGGGGACATTCCGTTTCGGTCCTCGGAGTACGTCGATTGGGTGCGCCTGGCTGACGTCATCAACTGGGACATCGCGCGCCGCGAACGCCGGAGTGCGATCCTCGACGAGATGTTCGCGGACGAAGAAGAGGAGTAGGCGGCGTGCCCGAGTCACCACCGTATTCGCCCCAGTCCGGACGACCCGAGCGCGCATTTCTGGACGCGAACGTGATTCGCGGCCAGCAAACCACCGACGTCCTGCTGTCGTTGGCCGACAATGACGTCTTCCAGCCCCGCTGGACCGAGCACGTGATCGACGAGATGCGCCGCAACCGGCCGCCGGGGCTGTCGGAGAAGGCGATCGACCGGCGGATCGGCATGATGAACGGCGCCTTCGAGGACGCGATGACGGAGGCGCCTCCGCAGGCGTTGCAGGACGAGATGCAGGCGGATCAGAAGGACAAGCATGTGCTGGCGGGAGCCGTGCACAGTGAGTCGGATGTGCTGGTCACCAACAACCTGAAGGACTTCGACCCGCCGTCGAGCGGGCCGAACGCGATGCGTGTCGAGGGCCTCAACCAGTTCCTCAACCGCAAGCTCGAGGAGGACCCGCAGCGCGTTCAGCAGGGCCTGCAGAAGATGCTGGACCGGAGCCGGCGGGAGCCGAAGACGATGTCGGCGTTGATCGACACGATGGCTCAGGGCGAGGAACTTCAGGGGTTTGCGCAGAAGCTCAACACTGTCGTGCCGCCGGAGCAGCGTGGGACCGCGCCGGTGTTGACGGCGAACGAGCGGGGTTCTGCGCAGCGCGCCGCGTTTGAGGGAGTGGCTGGGCCCGGCAAACCTCAGGCGCCGGCCTCGGCACCTGAGGCACGCAAGGCAGGCGACTCGAAGTCCGCTGAACGCATGAAGGGCGCCGAGCAGGAGCAGTAGCTCCAGAAGGCCGTCATCAGACGGGAAGCGTGGCTTCCTAACTCGCGTTATCCACAATCGCGAAGATCCAGCCTGGCGCGGGATCTCTGGCGACTAGGATTTTGCGCATGTTTCGGCCTGAGATGGACTCGCGGATCTACCTGCTGGACGAGGACGACCGGACCACTGCGCCCGACGCCCCGGCGGTGATCGGGCCGAGCGGGGAGCGGGAGAACATCCCGCCGGCCGTGTTTCGGGTGATTCAGCACGTGCTCGAGGCGATGCGGGCCGGCAGAGCCGTCAAGATCGTCCCGCTGCGGACTGAGCTGCCGATCGACGAGGCGGCGGACGCGATCGGAATGGGGCGCGACGACTTGCGAAAGGACGTGTCCCACGGCGCCATCCCGTTCCGGTCCAGCCAGTACGTCGACTGGGTACGGTTGGTCGACGTTATCGAGTTGGACAACAGGCGCTACGCCGAGCAGCAGGCCGCGTTGGACGAACTGATGGGCGGCGATCCTGCCGATGACGACCAACAGTCGTGACCGAGACCGAGCGACCGGGGCCTCCGGGTGTCGAGCGCGCCTTTCTCGACGCCAACGTGATCCGAGGTCAGCTCACCACCGACGTTCTGCTGTCGATCGCCGGCCGCAAGGCCTTCGATCCCCGCTGGACTCAGAAGGTCATCGACGAGATGCGTCGCAACCGTCCGCCTGGACTGCCCGAGGCGGACATCGACAGGCGTATCACAACGATGAACCGTGCGTTCCCCTATGCGATGACCGAAGCCCCGCCGCAGCGTTTGCAGGAAGAGATGGCGGCCGATCCGAAGGACAAACACGTCCTGGCAGGTGCGGTGCACAGCCAGTCGCGCGTACTTGTGACCGACAACCTCAAGGACTTCGACGCGCCGTCGAGCGGGCCGCACGCCATGCGCGTCGAGAGTCTCAACCAATTCCTGGTCCGGAAGCTCGAGGAGGACCCGCAGCGGGTGCAGGAGGGTCTGCAGGCCATGCTGGATCGTAATCGGCGGGAGCCGAAGACGATGTCGGCGTTGATCGACACGATGGCTCAGGGCGAGGAACTTCAGGGGTTTGCGCAGAAGCTCAACACTGTCGTGCCGCCGGAGCAGCGTGGGACCGCGCCGGTGTTGACGGCGAACGAGCGGGGTTCTGCGCAGCGCGCCGCGTTCGAGGGAGTGGCTGGGCCCGGCAAACCGCAGGCGCCGGCCTCGGCACCTGAGGCGCGCAAGGCGGGCGACTCGAAGTCCGCTGAACGCATGAAGGGCGCCGAGCAGGAGCAGTAGCCGGCGAGGTGTGGGCGGTCAGCTTGCTCCGGAGGTCAGGTCCAGGTGGGGTAGGGAGCGGAGCTGGTTTTCTTGGTGGTAGGCGAAGAAGGCGGCTATCAGGCCGGTGGATTCTCGGCGGGTTCGAGGGTCGGCTTGGAGGGCGGTGGGCCAGTCTCCGGTGAGGAGGGCGGCCAGGTGGGTGACGGTGGCCTGGGAGGGCATGGCTGAGGCGGGTGGGCGGCAGGTGGTGCAGACCATGCCGCCGGCGGCGGGGTTGAAGGCGCGGTGGGGGCCTGGTTCGCCGCAGCGGGCGCAGTCGTCGAAGGACGGCGCGTAGCCGGAGATCGCCAAGGACCTCAGCAAGAAGGAATCCAGGACCAGGGCGGGTTCGCGTTCGCCGGTGGACAGGACGCGGAGAGCGCCGGCCAGGAGCAGGTGCTGCTGGGTGGCGGGTTCCTTCTCCTCGACGACGAGGCGGTCGGCGGTCTCGAGCAGGACGGTGCCGGTGGTGTACCGCGCATAGTCCCCCACGATTCCCTCACCGTACGCCGCGATCGACTCGGCCTGCGTGACTACATCCAACGTCCGCCCGGTGGCGAGCTGCAGGTCGACGTGGCTGAACGGCTCGAGTCGGGCACCGAAGCGTGACGATGTCCGCCGGACGCCCTTGGCGACCGCGCGGACCTTGCCGTTGGCGCGGGTCAGCAGCGTGGCGATCCGGTCCGCCTCACCCAGTTTCTGGGTGCGCAGCACGATCGCCTGATCCCGGTAGAGCGGCACGACGTCAGTGTCTCACCCGCGACCGACATACTCCTCAAGGCCGATCGGCGGCCGCCCGGTGATGTCGGCGACAGCGGTCGAGACGTGGCCCATCTCGCCGCTGGCGATGGCCGCGTACGACGTGACCCACCCGGCCACCTCCCACGGGGCCGCGCCGTAGGACTCGCGGGACCGGTAGGCCTCGTCGAGCGTCTCGGCCTCGTACCGCACCTTCCGGCCCCAGGCCCCGGTCAGCACCGCCGCCGCCTCGGCGAGGGTGAACGCCGACGGGCCGGTGAGGTCATAGGTGGCACCCAAGTGCTCATCAGCACCGGAGGAGGCGGTGCGGAGGACCGAAGCGGCGACGGACGCCACGTCGTCGCGCGCGACCGCGGCGACCCGCCCGTCCCCCGCCGGCCCGCGGATCACGTCGTCCGACCCCACGAACCCGGGCACGAAGTCGAGGTACAGGTTGTCGCGCAGGAACGTGAAGTCGACCCCGGTCGACCGGATGTGCTCCTCGGTGTGCCAGTGGTCCCGCGCGAACGTGAAGGTCGCACCCGGCGCCGCCCCGACGAACGAGGTGTAGACGATCCGCCGCACACCAGCGGCCACCGCAGCGTCAACCGTTGCCTTGTGCAACGCCACCCGGTCCGCCGACTCCGTTGCGCTCAGCAACATCAGTACGTCGACGCCGTCCAGCGCCGACAGCAGCGCCGCGTGCTCGCCGTACGCCGCCTGCGCGACCGAGGCACCCGGCACCGACGGGGCCCGCGCCGGGTCCCGCACGATCAGCCGCAGCGGTACGCCGGTCAGCCGCGCGACGATCCGGGATCCGAGCTGTCCGGTCGAACCGGTGACGCCGATCACTTGCCCACCAGGTCCATCCCGCCCTGGCCGTACCGCTGCCCGGACACCGCGTCCGGCGGGAACGCCTCGTCCAGTGCGGCCAGCTCGTCGGCGGTCAACGTGACGTCCAGCGCGCCGAGGTTCTCCCGCAAGTACGTCTGCCGCTTCGTCCCCGGGATCGGCGCCACGTCATTGCCCTGCGCAAGCAACCACGCGAGCGCCAGCTGGCCGGGCGTCACGCCCTTCGAGGCGGCCAGCGACTGTACCTGCGCGACCAGGTCCAGGTTCCGCTGGAAGTTCTCGCCCTGGAACCGCGGTAGCCCGCGCCGCATGTCGTCCTCAGGGAAGTCCTCCGGAGACTTGATCTGCCCGGTGAGGAACCCCCGCCCGAGCGGGCTGAACGGGACGAATCCGACGCCCAGCTCACGCAACGTCGGCAGGACGACGGTCTCCGGGTCCCGCGTCCACAACGACCACTCGCTCTGGACGGCGGTGATCGGGTGTACGGCGTGCGCCGCCCGCACCGTCTCACCGTTGACCTCGGACAGCCCGAGGTACCGCACCTTGCCCGCCTCGACCGCGGCGGCCATCGCTCCGACGGTATCTTCGATCGGCACCTGCGGATCGCGGCGGTGCAGGTACCACAGGTCGATGTGGTCGACGCCGAGACGGCGCAGCGAGGCGTCCAGGGCCTGAGCGACGTACGCCGGGGAACCGTCGACGACTGTCGGCACCGCCGAGGCCGAGGCCGGGCGTTTGAAGCCGAACTTGGTCGCGAGCACGACCTGGTCGCGGCGGCCGGCGAGCCCGCGGCCGACGAGCTCCTCGTTCTCGCCGTCGCCGTACACGTCGGCGGTGTCGATGAAGGTGCAGCCCGCGTCGATGGCCGCGTGCAGCGTCGCGATGGACTCGGAGTCGTCGGCGCGGACGCCGTACGACTGGGACATCCCCATGCAGCCGAGGCCGAGGGCCGAGACGGTCAGGTCACCGAGCTGGGATTCACGCATGCCCCGAACCTACCGCCGCTGCGTGTTCCGCGGCGCAAAGGGCCCCGGGATTCCTGTCTGGACAACATTAATGTGACATTTTTCCGCCACCCGGTCCGGCGACCGCAACATTCCGTACATTCGGCGAGCGACCGAAGGCTGGGGGTGGAATGTACGTACGACGGGCGCTGCGGTACCGCTGGGCACAGGCCCTGGTACTGGCCGGTGTCAGCCTGCTGATCGGTACCTGTGCGGTGTTCGGGCCGTGGTTCGCGCGGGCGGTCGAGCAGACCGTGATGACCGAGACCCTGGCCGGGCAGCCGCTGCAGGCGTCGTGGCTGATCGTCTCCCAGCAGCCCGGCGTACGGCCGGAGCAGCTCGACCAGCTAGTGCCCGCCGACCTCCGGCCGCTCTTCACACCGCCCGTGCACGGCTCCTACAGCGACGCCTCGTGGCGCGTCCGGGCAGACGACGACGCGAACTCCACCCGGCTGCGCTGGCGGGACGGGTACTGCGCGCAACTCGTGGTGACCGAGGGTCGCTGCCCGCAGGCGTCCCACGAGGTGATCGTCTCGGCCGTCGACAAGTCGGCCTGGGACCTGGGCATCGGTACGAAGCTGCGAACCGAAGCCGACGGGGCGTCCGGCGCCTTGCTGACCGTCGTCGGCTTCTACCGCCCGAAGGAGAGCCGCGGCAACTACTGGTTCGGCGACTACCCGACCGGGCACTCGCGGCCGGCGTCCGCCAAGGACCCGGGCTGGGCCGACGAGATGTTCACCGAGCCGACGACGATCACCCAGCCACGGGTCACCTCGGACACCCGCCCGAGACCGGGTGTGGCCAGGCTGGACGACCTGTCCCGCCTGCAGGACGCCACCCGCACCGTCAACGGGAACGCCAGGGAGCTCGGCGTCCCGGCGGACGTGACGACCTCGCTGACTCCGCTGATCGACCAGATCCAGGCGGACCGGAAGCAGGCCACCACGATCATCCCGCTCGTGATGGTGCAGGTCGCGTTGTTCGCGGTCGTCGTACTGGCGCTTGCGCTCGCGGCCGTGGTCGACCAGCGGCGGCCCGAGATCGCGCTCTCCCGGTTGCGCGGGAAGCCGGTACGCCGGACCCATCGCGTGCTCGCCCTCGAACTGGGCCTGCCGGTGCTCGCCGGAACGCTCGTCGGCGGAGCGCTCGGCTTCGGCGTACTGACGGTCGTCCGCCTGACCTGGTTGCGGCGCGGCGCCCCGATGGAACTCCCGTGGACCGTCCCGGTCGCTCTCGTCGCCGCCGTCGCCGTCGCGCTCATCGTGGTCCTGCTCCAGGTCCGTACGGCGGTACGCCAGCCGATCTCGAACTTGCTGCGCCGGGTCGCCCCGCGCGGACGCGGCCGAATGATCGGTGTCGCCGACCTGTGCATCATCGTGTTCGCCGCGGCCGGCCTGTTCGCCGCGCTGACCGGTGACGGCCGCGGACCGTTCCCGATCCTCACGCCGGCGCTCCTGGCGCTCGCGGTGGGTCTGATCTTCGCGCACCTGTTGCTACCGATCGCCGGGCTGATCAGCCGCCAGGCCGTCCGCCGCGGGCGGCTAGGGCTCGCGCTCGGCACCTTGCAGATCTCCCGCCGTCCAGCGGTGACCCGGATCGTCGCCGCGGTCGCGGTGGCCGCCGCGCTGCTCACGTTCGCGGGCCAGGCCGCCGCGGTCGGCGCCCGCAACCGCGAGACCCGCTCCGGCTACGAGACCGGCGCGGAGGGCGTACTGCGGATGAACAGCCTGTACCTCGCGGACTTCCTTGCCGCGGTCAACAAGATCGACCCGGACCGGCGCCAGCTCACCCCCGTGGTGATCTCCCGGCCTGCGTCGCCCGACGCGCTGAAGTCGGAGATGATCGAACCGGACAGCTTCCGGAAGATCGCGTTCCGCGGCGACCAGCTCACCGACGCCGAAGGCTGGAAGCAGCTGAAGGCCCCGAGCACCCCCGCGCCGATCGAGATCCGGAGCACGCAGCTGACCGTCACGGTCTCGACCGGCGCGATCAAAGCCAAGATCGCCAAGGACACGGGCGGACAGCAGATCGGCAGCGGTCAGCCGAAGTCCGTCGTACTGCGGGCGAATGTGGTCAGCCACCGCGACGGCTCGCGCTACCTGGTCTCGTTCCCGCCGCTGCCGCTCCCGGCGACCAAGCCGGTCGAGCTGCGCACCCCGGTCGAGTGTCAGGCCGGCTGCGACCTGATCCGGTTGGGCATCGGCCGGGAGCCGCTCGACCCGATCGGTCTGGAAGGCCACCTGGTGATCAGCAAGATCTCCAGCGACGACCGTCCGAGCATCACGCTCGGCTCCCCGGAGTCCTGGCAGCCGTTCCGGCCGGTCGGGTCGGATCAGGGTTCGGTCGCGGCCAAGCCGGGCGGCGCGCTGACGATCGCGATGCAGAGCTTCGGCGCCGATCAGTTCCTGCAGTACGGGACCGTCCCGGCGGCCGTACCGGCACTGGTCACCCCGGAGTTCCGGTACGCCGACAACGTCACGACGAGCCCCGCGATCGACAACAGCCCGATGACCCTGACCAGGATCGACCGGCTGCGCGCTCCCGTGAACAGGTACGGCGACCGCACCGCCGTCGTCGACCTAGAGACCGTACGGCGACTCGGTGGCGCTGTGGACGAGGTCCGGACCGACTTCGAGATCTGGCTGAACAAGGACGGTCTGGCGAACGTCGACACGATCACCGAGCAGCTCGCGAAGGCCGGTCTCACCGCGGAGCTGGTGGATCGTCGCGACGACCGGATCGCGTCGTACGGGCGTTCGGCGAGCGCTCTCGCGCTGCAGCTGACCCCTGTGGTCGGGATCGCGGCGTGGATCCTCGCGATCGTCGTACTGCTGCTCACCGTCGTCACGTCCTGGCGCTCGCGGGCCCAGGACTACGCGAGCCTGCAGCTCACCGGCGTACGTGCGACCGCGACGGGACGGGCCGCCCGCTGGGAGCAGACCGGCCCGGTCACGCTGGCCGTCCTGCTCGGGACGGTCTGTGGCCTGGTCGGCGCGCAGGTGGCACTTCCGCTGATCCCGCTGTTCGCCAACAGCGACGGGCCGATGCCGCTCGACCACAGCACCAGTTGGCCGGTGGCGATCGCGCTCTGGCTCGGAGGTACGGCGATCCTCGCAGCCGCGACCCTGTTCCTCGGCAGCGGCGTCAACAGACGCTCCAGCTACACCCGGATCCGGGAGGAGCTCACATGACCGGATTGGCGATCAGTACGACGGGACTCGTGCACATCTACCGGGCGCACGGGCATGATGTCGCGGCGCTGTCCGGGATCGGAATCAGTGTTCGGCCCGGTGAGCTCGTCGGGCTGCTCGGGCCTTCCGGTGCCGGGAAGTCGACGCTGCTGCAGGTGTGCGGCGGCCTGCTGACACCCAGTGCGGGGCGGCTGCAGATCGGCGAGCACAACGTCGCGACAATGACCGAGACGGAGCTCGACCGGATGCGTTCCGGCGACGTCGGCATCGTGCTGCAGGGCGCCGGCCGCAACCTCGTCCCGTACCTGACCCCCGGCGAGAACATCCGGTACGCACAGGAGGCCGCACCGCGCGGCCGCGACCTCCCGGCACCGGAGGCGATTCTCGAACTCGTTGGCCTGGGCAACCAGGTGGACACGCCGCTGACCCAGCTCGCGCCCGGCCAGATCCAGCTCTGCGCGGTCGCGGTCGGGATCGCGACGATGCCCGGCCTGCTGCTCGCCGACGAGCCGACCAGCCAGCTCGACCACCATGCCCGCGACGACGTACTCGCGGCGCTCCGCACGATCAACACCGAGACCGGGATGACGGTGCTGCTGGTCACACACGACCCGGAGGTCGCGGCGACCCTCCCCCGGACGATCACCATCCGGGACGGCCGGATCGCCTCCGAGGGCAGGTCGGGCGAGGAGTACGCCGTCGTCGCGGTCGACGGATCCCTTCCGCTGCCGCCGCACGTCGCCGAACTGCTGCCGGCCGGGACCCTCGTCCAGGTCACCACCGACAACGGCAAGATCCAGATCACCCCCGTGGAGCAAGAATGATCACACTCAGCCAGGTGACGGTCCGCTACGGCGACGTGACCGCGGTATCGGACGTGTCGTTCACCGTCCCGCCCGGGTTCGTGCTCGCGGTCAGCGGCCCGTCCGGCGCCGGGAAGAGTTCGTTGCTGTGGGCAATCGCCGGCGCGGTCCCGGTGACGAAAGGGCAGGTCGAGGTCGACGGTCTGGTGATCAAGGACCGGCCCGCCGCCGCAGCGCACGGCGTCGTCCTGATCCCGCAGGGCAACGGGCTCGCGCGGGTACTGACCGCGCGCGAGAACCTGTCGTTCCCGTTGCGGGCCGAACAGAACCCGGCCGGCGACGTCGACCGAAGGATCGAGGAGGCGCTCAAGGGCGTCGGCTTGGAGGAGAGCGGGGACCACCTGGTCGAGGAGCTGTCCGGTGGCGAGCAGCAGCGCGTCGCGGTGGCGCGCGGGATCGCCCAACAGGGCCGGGTGATCCTCGCCGACGAGTCCACCAGCGAGCTCGACAGTAGCAACCGCGAACGCGTCCTCGAACTCCTGCACGACCAGGCCCGCCGCGGCGCCGCCGTCGTGATCGCGACCCACGACCCGAACGTCGCCGACAGCGCCGACGGTCACGCGCTAATGGACGAGGGCAGGCTCAGCTGGGTACGTCGGCTGTGAGAGCGGACCTGAGTCGGGCCCGACCCGCGAAGGGTCGAGCTGGATCCTGGTGACACCGAGCGGCGCCAGCGTCTCGCGCAACGCCTCCTCGGTCAGGCGCATCCATTCCTGCTGGGCTCCGGACGCGCCGCGGAGGTTCGCGAGGCTGGTGAACGCGATGCCGACCCGGCGGCCGTCGGGCAGCCGCCCGATCCGGGGCGCGGCGATGTCGCCGAGGGAGTGCACGGGAACGAACCAGTCAGTGGTATGCCGAGGCTTCACATCTCGAAGCTAGGCGTTCTCGGCGCCCGGAACTCCTTTTCTCGCACAGTTCGCACAGGTCTCTCACAGGCCGAGCGGGGTGGTCGGTGGACCGCTCGTCAGCACCTGCCGGAGCAGGTCCGGCAGGTTCCGGGGGCCGAAGCGCCCATCGTGCTCGTCGAGCTCGGCGAGTGTCCACCAGCGCATGCCGTGGACGTTCTCGGCCCGGAGCTCCTCGGCGGTCATCGACCCGGCCGGATCGAAATGGTCCGTGCGGATCAGGAAGGTGTCGTTGAGGACGCCGTCGTAGCCGGTGGCGTGGCCCTCGGCAACTACTTCCTCGTGCCACAGGTGCGGCGGGTCGGCGAAGTCTCGCAGACCGACCTCCTCGACGAGTTCACGCCGCAGACCCTCGATCACGGTTTCACCGGCTTCGAGGCCGCCGCCCGGAGTCGCCCACAGCGGCCCGTCGTCGAACTCGAAGCGGACCAGCAGGATGCGGTCGTCAGGGTCGAGGATCAGGCCGCGCGCCGCCGGGCGGAGGCTGGGCAGGCGGAGCTCCAGTTCTCGGTGCTGCTCGACCGCGCGGAAGCCGAAGCGGGCGTTGACCTTGCGCATCGGGGCGTTGGTGAGCGCCGTCCACGTGTGCAGATATCGCTGCGTCGTACGGTGTTTGGCCAGTTGCTCGAGATTCGCCAGCTTCAGGTGGGTCCCGAGGTTGTGGCCGCGGTGCTCACGCAGCACCAGGGTGTCGTCCTGCTGAGCGTTCTCGACGTCCCCGCGTGACAGGTAGATCAGCGAGTACCCGGCCGGCTCGCCCGCGTCCGTGTGCGCCATCGTCACCAGGGCGAGGTGCGTCCGGTCGATGCGGACCTCGCTCGCCTCGAGTTTCTCGACCGTCCACGGCACCACCTCACGCGTCATGCCGCCGGTCGGTACGTCGAGGTCCATCGCGGTGTGCAGGTCGGCGTACGCCTGCTGATGCTCCGGCGGACACAGCCCCGCCCAGGAGGTCAGCCGGTACCCGTCCGGTCGCCCCGCCGTGGAGCGCAGTTCCTCCAGGCGCAGGTCGTCGTACGGCAGCGGTACGACGAGGTGCTCCTCGACGTGCTCGAGCTGGAACCCGAGCCGGTCCGCGAACACCGCACCGGGCGACGGATCGGCGGGTACGGCGACCTCGGTCTGGACGATCGTCCTGCCCAGCTGGGCCGACCTGGTCACGGCCCACTGCCACAGCGCCGTCCCGATCCCCCGCCGCCGATGCGCCGGCGGGACGTCGATCTCGACCTCGACCGTGTCGAGATTGTCCTGCAGCCGGTACTCGAACAGCATCGCGCCGAGAACCCGCTCGTCCTCGAACGCGCCGACCGGAATCCGCTGTTTCAAAGGCCCCGGATTGCGCAACGAGAACCCGAGCGCCTCGCGAGCGCCCACCAGCGGAGCCTCGCGCCCGGCCACCGCACCGGCGCGGTGGGCGTCGTACCACTCGTCGAACAGGGCCAGGTCGGCCGGGTCGATCTCGCGAATGCTGATCACCCGGCCGACCCAACCAAACAATCGGGTCAGAACGCCAATCTTTTAGACCGGTGCGACCTTGCCCGAGTACATGCCCATGATCACGAAGTTGTCCGCGTACGGCGCGTTCTTCAGGATCGGGTCGTCGTCCGCCGGGAACTTCGCCACCCGGGTGCCCTCGAGCGCCGGGTTGTTACCGTAGCGCTCCCAGAGCGGGATGATCGGCAGGAGTTCGTTGAACGCCATCGCCGCGGCGGTGATGTTCTTCTTCTGCTCGTCGACGTTCAGGCCCTGCGCCGACTTGTCCACCACGTCCTTGAGGTCGATCGGACCGGCCGAGGTGGTCTGCTTGAGCGGGAAGTTCATGCCCTTGCCGCCGGAGTTCGCCGCGATCACGTAGTTGAACGTGTACAGGTCCTGGACGAACGCGAAGTACGGGTGCGGGTGGCTCGACGCGCCCCAGCCCTGGATCGCGATGTCGAACTTGCCGGCGAGTACGTCGGGGTTCAGCTGGGTGAAGGTGATACCCCGCTTGGTGATGTTGAAGCCGAACTTGTTCAGCTGGTCGGCCGCGTTGGTGGCGGCCGGGTTCCAGTCGGCGAACTCGGTCGGGAACTTGATGTCGTAGGCGGCCGGCTTGCCGTTCGGCAGCATCCACTTGCCGCCGGTCTTCTTCCACCCGGCCTCGGTCAGCAGCGACGTGGCCTTGGCCTCGTCCTTCTCGTACGCCTGCAGCTTCTTCTGGTCCGCGTCCGACACCCAGTCGGGTACGAGGATGTCGGAGAAGCCGGCCATGAACTTGCAGGGCTTGCCGGAGTCGCCGAGGGCGACGGTGCCGTTCTCGTTGCGGTCCAGGACGTAGGCGATCGCCTGCCGGACCTTCGCGTCGGCCAGCTCGGGGTGCGCGGTGTAGTTGAAGACCAGCGACGGACCCGAGTACACCGGCGGCCGGAGGATCCGGAAACCGCTGCCCAGCAGGGTCTTCTCGGTGGCCACCGCGAAACCGTGGGTGGCGTAGTCGACGTCCTTGTTCAGCACGACCGGCGAGATGTCGGACGTCTCACCGTTGTACAGCACGACCTTGGTGAAGCCGATCTTGTCGGCGAACAGGCCCTTGTCGTTCTTGACCAGCGACATCTGCGCGTTGGTCATGCTCTTCACGTCGAAGTTGAACGGACCCGAGACCGGCGCGTTCTCCGGACGGAACTTCTGGAAGTCGCCGTTCAGCTGCTTGCCCTCGGCGCTGTCCAGGCTGGTCTTGGCCTTGCGCATGGTCTCGGCCTTGGTCGCCCACTCGCCGTACATCGAGTCCGGCAGGATGCCGGCACGGAGGATGTAGCGCTCCAGCACGGTGGACGGCGTACCGATGGTGAAGACCACCGTGGTGTCGTCCTTGGCGCTGATGTCGGACAGGAACGTCCACTCCTGCTGGCGCAGCAGCCAGCGCAGGTTGAACGTCGACACGACGTCCTTCGCCGTGACCGGCTTGTCGTCGCTCCACTTCAGGCCGGAGCGCAGCTTCAGGGTGTAGGTCTTGCCCGCCTCGTCCAGGGTCCCGGACTCGGCCATCATCCATTCCCACTTCTTGTCGGCCCAGTAGTACATGCCGGCGCTCGGGTAGACGAGGTCGAAGTACGGGCTGTTGCTGGCCTGGATGCCGTCGGTGACGCCGGCGATCAGGTTGAAGTGACCCTTGGGCGGCAACTGGTACGGGTACGCCCCGTGGAACTCCTTGTTGCCGGACTTTCCGTCGCCTTCGCTGGCGTTCGGCTTGCTCGGCGAGCACGCGGCCGCGGATCCGATGCCGGCCACGCCGACACCGGCGATACCGAAGATCTGGAGCACGTGCCGACGGGAAATCGCGTTGGTCTGGGCGCTCGCGCCCGGCGCGTTATTGCCGGAATCGTTGGTGCCGGTGGGACTCATTCCTTCGTCCTTTCTGGTCTGATCGCACACCGCTGTGCGGTCAGGTACTACTGGTTCGATTAACTACCGCCCTCGCGTTTTTCCCGGCGCCGGGTCAGGACGACTCCGACGACGACCACCAGGCCCAGTAGCAGGCCCAAACACAAGGTGAACAAGGTGACGACGAACTCCGGGGTGCCCGGCGTCAGTGTGAGTAGCAGGACTCCGCTGGCCAGCACCAGGAACGCTGCCCAACTGAGCGCCACTCGGCCCATCTGAGACGGCATCAGGTCCCCGGCTCATCCGGCGGTCCCCCGTCTTCGGCACCGGGTACGCCGTCGCGCGCGACCACATGGCACGCGGCGGACTGTCCGGAGCGGATCGTGGTGAGCTCGGGGACCGCTCCGTCGCACAGCCCGTCCTCGAACTGCGGGCAGCGCGGGTGGAACGAGCACCCGGACGGCAGGTGCGCCAGGCTCGGAATCTCCAGGCTGCGCAGGGATTCGCGGCCCTTGGTCTTGGTCAGGTCCGGGTCCGGCTCGGGGATCGCGTCGATCAGCGCCCGGGTGTACGGGTGCGTCGGCGCGTTGATGATCTTCGGCGTCGGCCCGAACTCGACGATCCGGCCGAGGTACATCACCGCGGTCTTCCCGCGCCAGCCGAAGTACTTCGCGATCGCCAGGTCGTGGGTGATGAACAGGAACCCGACGCCGAGGTCGTCGCGCAGCCGGCCGAGCATCGCGAGCACACTGATCCGGATCGACACGTCCAGCATCGACGTCGACTCGTCGGCGATGATCAGCTTCGGGTCCAGCGTCAGCGCCCGGGCGACGGCGACCCGCTGCCGCTGACCGCCGGACAGCTGGTGCGGGTACTTCGGCAGGTAGTTCTCGGCCGGGGTCAGATCGACCTTCGTCAGCAGCTCGACGGCCCGGTCCGCGGCCTCCTTCTTGCTCTTCACCACTCCGTGCTTGAGCAGCGGCGCGGTGATCGTCTGCTGGATCGTCCGGGTCGGGTTGAGCGAGGCGTACGGGTCCTGGTGGACGTACTGCACGCTGCGCCGGAACGTGGCGAAGTCGTTCCGCTTCATCGACCAGATGTCGGTGCCGTCGAAGGCCACCCGCCCGCTGGTCGGCCGGGCGAGACCCGCCGCCATCCGGGCCGCCGTGGTCTTGCCGGAGCCGCTCTCACCGACCAGGCAGAGCACCTCGCCGGGGTTGACCGACAGGTCGACGTTGTCGACGGCGCGGATCGGGCCGGCCTTGGTGTCGAACACCTGGCTGACGCCGCCCAGCGTCATCAGCGGTGTGCTGCCCGCGGTCTCGGGGGACTTCTCCAGCGCGCTCATGAGGCGGTCCCCATTTCGTCCTGCACCCGGCGTTCGAGGTGCACGTCCTTCCAATGGATACAGGCGGCCTCGTGTGCGTCACCCGGCTCGTCGGTGATCGGGAGCAGCGGCGGGTCGGCCTCTTTGCACTCGTCGGTCGCGTACTTGCAGCGCGGACTGAACGTGCAGCCCGCCGGCAGCGCGGCGAGGCTCGGCGGGCCGCCGGGGATCGACTCCATGTCGGGCAGGTCGCCGACGATCGGCGGTACGGCCTTGATCAGCCCGAGCGTGTACGGGTGCCGCGGCTTGTAGAACATGTCCCGGACGCCGCCGGTCTCGATGATGCGTCCGGCGTACATGGTGGCGACCCGGTCCGCGAGCTCGGCGGCCAGCGACAGGTCGTGGGAGATGAAGATCATCGAGAACCCGAGCCGCTCCCGCACCTCGTGCAGAACGTCGACGACGGACCGCTGGGTGAGGATGTCCAGCGCGGTGGTCGGCTCGTCGAGGATCAGGACCTCGGGTTCGAGCAGCAGGCTCATCGCGATCAGCACGCGCTGCCGCATCCCGCCGGACAACTCGTGCGGGTAGCTGTCCATCACCCGCGACGGCTCCAGCCGCACGAGCCTCAGCAGTTCGCCGGCCCGGTCCTCGATCTCCTGTTTGGTGGCCTTGGTGTGCGCGCGCATCGTGTCGTGCATGTGCGCGCGGATCTTGAGCACCGGGTTGAACGCGTTCATCGCGCCCTGGAACACCATCGCGGCGTCCCGCCAGCGGAACTGCCGCAGGTCCCGGCCGTCCAGGCCGAGGACGTCGATCTCGGTGCCGTCGCCGCGGTTGAAGGTCACCTGGCCGCTGGCGTGCCCGAGCCGCGGCAGCAACCGCAGCAGACCGAGCCCGAACGTCGTCTTACCGCAGCCGCTCTCGCCGACGAGCGCGAGGCTCTCGCCCGGGAACAGGTCCAGGTCGACGCCGCGGACCGCCTGCACCGTCGTACCCGAACCGGTCCGGTACTCGACCTTGAAGTCGCGGATGGACAGCAGTGGCTTGCCCTGGCCGCCGCGCGTCGCGCGGTCACTCGCAGAGGTTGTCGTCATCGCGCTCACCGGTCCCGGAGCCGCGGGTTGAGGATCTCTTCGAGGGATCTCGTCATCATCACCAGTCCGAGCAGCAGCAGGACGATCGCGAGGATCGGGCTGAGGATCCAGGCCAGGCTCGCGTCGTTGAAGATGGCGCCGGCGATCCAGGCGCGGTTGAGCATGATGCCCCAGTTGGCCCCGCTCAGCGGCGCGAGCCCGAGCAGGTAGAGACCGACCAGCTGGTAGATCGCGTTCGTCACGCCGATCATGAAGTTCATCAGGATGAAGCTGGCCATGTTCGGCAGGATCTCGACGAACACCACCCGGATCGTCCCGAGGTCGAGCAGCCGGGCGGCCTCGACGAACTCGCGTTCCTTCAGCGAGAACACCTGGGCGCGCACAGCCCGGGTCAGCACCGGCCAGGACAGGCCGCCGACCAGCAGCGCGAGCAGGATCGGCGAGTCGAGTTTGAAGAACGCGCCCATGACGGCGAGCAGGACGATCTGCGGGACGGTCAGGAACACGTCGGCCAGCGTGACGACGACCGAGTCGACCCAGCCGCCGAGGTACGCCGCCAGCGATCCGAGCACGATCGCCAGCGCGGTCGAGATCGCCGCGGCGATGAAGCCGACGAAGATCACCGTCCGGCCGCCGCCGATCATCTGGATCAGGACGTCCTTGCCCTCGTTGTCGGTGCCGAGCAGGTGCCCGGGCGAGCCGGCCGGGAGCAGGATCTCCTTGACGTTCGGCGTCACGTCCGGGAGGAAGAACGGCACGATCGCGGTGACCAGCACCAGCAGCGCGACGATGAGGAAGCCGATGAAACCGGCCGGGCTGCGGCGCAGCGAGCTCAGGATCCCGGCGAACCGGGAGACGCCGGTGGTTCCGACCGACGAGACGGGGATTGTTGCCTCGGTCATCTGGTCACCCCTTGCCCGTGCCGCCGACCCGGATCCGCGGATCCAGGCGGCTGTAGAGGACGTCCGCGAGCAGGTTGGCCGCGACCACGGAGATCGTGACGACCAGGAAGATGCCCTGCAGCACCGGGTAGTCACGGCCGTTGACCGCGTTGAAGAGGCTGAAGCCGATGCCCTGGTAGCCGAAGATCTTCTCCACGAAGATCGACCCGCCGACCACGAACCCGAGCGACACCGCGAGCTGGCTGAACAGGGGCAGTACGGCGTTGCGCCCGACGTACCCGGACCGGATCCGGTTGTCCGACAGGCCGCGCGCCCGGGCGACCGTCACGTAGTCCTCGCCGAGCGTCTCCACCGTGGACGACTTCATCACCAGCGCCCAGGAGCCGACCGTGGTCAGCGCATAGGCGAGGATCGGCAGGAACGCGTGGTAGAAGATGTCGTTCAGGAAGCTCAGGCTGAACGACGGTTCCACCCCGGGGGTGTACGAGCCGCGGGCCTCGGTGAGGTTGAACAGCTGCAGCTTCACGCCGAGGAAGACCACGATCAGGATCGCCAGGATGTAGTTCGGGATCGCGTGCAGCAGCGAGCCGATCGAGGTCAGCAGGTGGTCGATCCAGCTCTCCCGGCGGTAGGCCATGATCATGCCGGCCACGATGCCGATGATGAAGCTGAAGACCGTCGCGACACCGACCGAGAACAGCGTCCAGGGCAGGTAGGTCTTGATCACATCCGCGACCGTGGTGCCGGGCGACAGCACCGAGTTGCCGAAGTCGCCGTGCAGCAGGTTGACCATGTAGGTCGCGTACTGCGAGATGACCGGGGCGTCCGGGTCGAGCGAGAACAGGTTCTTCGCCTGTGCGGCCGCCGCCTCGTACGAGATACCGGTCTGCGCGATCTGCGTCTGGATATAGGTGTCGACCGGGTTACCGGGCAACAATCTGACCAGGAAGAACGTGCCGGTGGTGACGATGAAGACCGTCAGGACCGCCTTGAAGAGTCTTCGGACCAGCCAGGCGTTGACAAAACGCCGAGCAGCCGAGGGTCTCGGTTCGACGACCGGTCCTTCGATCAGCTTCGTCGCGGACGTGTCGACCGCACCACTCACTGCTCACCTCCACGCGACTACCAGGGAAAGTCGGTGGCGCAGACCCTGATCAGCTCGACTTAGTAACACTGTCTTGCAAGGATCTGCGCATAGTGACGACAGTGTGCGCAACCTCAGTCACCGAGTCAACGACTTGAGGCAACGTTGAGACAACGTTGCGGTCCGTGAGGAAACGGTATCGGGGAGTACAGGAATTGCCCGCCTCCGACACGGAGACGGGCAACTCGGTGTGAAGATTCGAACGCTGTCAGCGCGTGGCGCGGTTGACAGCCGACACGACGGCCTTCAACGAAGCAGTGAGAATGTTGGCGTCCCGGCCGACGCCCCAGAACACGTCGTCGCCGACCTCGCACTCGACGTACGCCGCGGCCAGCGCGTCACCGCCCGCGGAAAGCGCGTGCTCGTGGTAGTCCAGCACCCGTACGTCGTACTTCAGCGGCTTGATCGCGTCCACGAAGGCCGACACCGGGCCGTTGCCCTCGCCAACCAACTCGTGCGGCACACCGTTGGCATAGACCTGAACCCGGAGCTGGTCGCCCTGCCCCTCACCGGAGGTCGAGTTGACGCTCAGCAGCGACAGCGCGCCCGGCGCCAGGTACTCGGCCGCGAAGATGTCCCACATCTGCTGCGGGCCGACCTCGCCGCCCTCGTTGTCGGTGTGCTGCTGGATCACCCGGCTGAACTCGATCTGCAGCCGGCGCGGCAGGTCGAGCCGGTGCTCGGACTTCATGATGTACGCGACGCCGCCCTTACCGGACTGCGAGTTCACCCGGATCACGGCCTCGTAGCTGCGGCCGACGTCCTTCGGGTCGATCGGCAGGTACGGCGCCTCCCAGGCGATGTCGCCGACCGGCTTGCCCTCGGCCGCGGCCTGCTTGTCCAGCGCCTCCAGGCCCTTCTTGATCGCGTCCTGGTGCGAGCCCGAGAAGGCGGTGTAGACCAGGTCACCGGCGTACGGCTGCCGCTCGGGGACGCGCATCTGCGTGCAGTACTCGACCGTACGGCGGATCTCGTCGATGTCGGCGAAGTCGATCTGCGGGTCGATGCCCTGGCTGAACAGGTTCATCCCCAGCGTCACCAGGTCGACGTTGCCGGTCCGCTCACCGTGGCCGAACAGGCAGCCCTCGACGCGGTCCGCGCCGGCCATCAGCGCCAGCTCGGTGGCGGCCACCGCCGTACCACGGTCGTTGTGCGGGTGCAGGCTGATCGTGCTGTGCTCGCGCCGGGTCAGGTTCCGGCCGAACCACTCGATCTGGTCCGCGTACACGTTCGGGGTGCACATCTCGACGGTGGCCGGCAGGTTCAGGATGATCTCGCGGCCCTCCGCGGGCTGCCAGACGTCGCTCACCGCCTCGCACACCTCGAGCGCGAACTCCATCTCGGTGCCGGTGAAGATCTCCGGGCTGTACTGGTACCCGAACTCGCAGTCACCCAGGATCTCGTCGGCGTACTTCATCACGGTCTCGGTGCCGCGGACCGCGATCGTGCGGCACTCGGCCTTGTCGACGTTGAACACCACCCGGCGGAACAGCGGCGCGGTCGCGTTGTACAGGTGGATGGTGGCCTTCGGCGAGCCCTGCAGCGACTGCACGGTGCGCTCGATCAGCTCCTCGCGCGCCTGGGTCAGCACCGAGATCGTCACGTCGTCCGGGATCACGTCGTCCTCGATCAGGCTGCGGACGAAGTCGAAGTCGTACTGGCTGGCGCTCGGGAAACCGACCTCGATCTCCTTGTAGCCCATCTTCACCAGCAGGTCGAACATCCGCCGCTTGCGGGCCGGGGACATCGGCTCGACCAGCGCCTGGTTGCCGTCACGGAGGTCGGTGGACAGCCAGCGCGGGGTCTTGTCGACGGACTTGGCCGGCCAGGTGCGGTCCGGCAGGTCGATCGGCGGGAACGCGCGGTAGCGGTGCGTCGGCATACCGGACGGCTGCTGAACAGGCTTGGGCTGGTTCTTCGGTGCCACGGGGTTCTCCTCGAAAGTACGGGTGTCGTGAGTGACGACCGGCGTACGACGAAACTCCGCGGCGAGGGAACCGGCCTTAACAGGCCTCGCCGCGGCAGCGAAGGAGGAGAAGCTGGTGCCGCATGATGCCAGCGAGTCTATGCACAACTCCCCCGGCCCGTCGAACCGGGGGTCTCGACCGGCGAGACACAGAGAGTGACCAGGCCTGTGCTGAGGATTCGCTCGGGGTCGTGGGCGGGTGGGTGCGCGGGTGGTGCTGAGGATGTGCTGAGGATCTTCGGCTGAGGGTCGCGGGGCGGGCTGTCCGCGGTGCGAGGATGGGCGGATGACGGCGCGGGTGTTGGTGGTCGAGGACGCGGAACCGATCCGGACCGCCGTCGCGATCGCGCTGACCGAGGACGGGCACGACGTACGGACGCTCCCGGACGGCGACGGGTTCGAACGCGAGCTGGCGGCGTACCGGCCGGACCTCGTGCTGCTCGACGTGATGCTGCCCGGACGCGACGGCTTCGAGTTACTGTCACTCGCCCGTGAGACATCGAACGCCGGCGTGATCCTGCTGACCGCCCGCGACGCCGTCGAAGACCGCCTGCACGGCTTGCGCACCGGCGCGGACGACTACGTGGTCAAACCGTTCGTCCTCGCCGAGCTGATCGCCCGCGTGGAGGCCGTACTACGCCGGATGGGACGGCTGCGAACCGTGCTGACGGTCGGCGACCTGGAGGTGGACGTCGAAGCGCAGGCGGTACGCCGGGCCGGGACAGCGATCGAACTGACGGCGACCGAGTTCAAGCTGCTCGCGTTCCTGGCCGGAAGGGACGGGAAGGTGGTCGGCAAGACCCAGCTGCTGACCGCCGTCTGGGGGTACGACGACTATGCGGACAACCTGGTCGAGGTCTACGTCAGCGGCCTCCGCCGCAAACTGGAAGCCCACGGCCCGCGCCTGCTGCACACGGTCCGCGGCTCGGGATACGTGTTGCGCACATGAACCTGTCGCTGCGCGTCCGGGTGACGTTGACCGCTATCGCCGTACTGCTCGTGGTGCTGCCGATCACCGGGCTGACGGTGAAGGCGGTGTTCGACGCGCAGGCGGAGCGCAGCCTCGACTCGCTGCTCACCGGGCGCGCGCAACTCGCGCAACAGCTCGCGCGTCAGAACGTTGCACCAGGCAACTTGGTACGGCGCGTGGACGCGGACGGCGTCCGGGTCACGCTGATCCTGCGGAACGGCCGGCAGCTCGGTGCGCCGCCAATCGACCCGGGCGGAACTGTCCGGCAGGTGACGGCAACCCTGCAGGCCGGCCAGCAGACGAAGGGCGCGCAGCTCCTGCTGTCCGCCGACACCGGGTTGCTCGCTGACGCCAGCGCCCGCTTGCGTACTGTCCTGCTGCTGTCCGGGGCAGCAGCGATCCTGATCACCGCACTCGCGCTGACGATCGGCATGCGCTTCGCCCTGGCACCCCTGGACAAGATGACCACCCTGGCCCGCTCGATCGCAGCCGGCCGCCGAGGCGAACGCCTAAACCCCAAACGCGCCAACACAGAACTAGCCCGCACCGCAACCGCCTTCGACGAAATGCTCAACGCCCTGGAGGGCGCCGAGACCACGGCGAGAACCGCGGAGGGCGCCGCACGGACCTCCGAGGAGCAGGCGCGGCGGTCCGAGGAGCTAGCGCGGGCGGCGGAGGGTGCCGCACGGAGCTCCGCGGAGCAGGCGCGGGCGGCTGAGGCAGTGGCCCGGCGGTCGGAGGATCGGATGCGGGAGTTCGTCGCGGATGCGGCTCATGAGCTGCGTACGCCGGTGGCGGGGTTGCAGACTGCCGCCGAAACCCTCATCCAGCTGGGGCCCGATGCTTCGGCCGCGCAACGTGAGGAGCTGGAGCTGCTGCTCGTACGTGAGTCGCGCCGCGCCGGCACGCTGGTCTCCGACCTGCTGGAGTTGAGCCGGATCGACGCGGGACTGCAGCTCCACCTCGCCCCCGTGGACCTCCGCCAACTGGCCGACGCCCAGGCCGCTCGCCTCCGCCTGGTAGCACCCGACGTCTCCGTCGAGATCCACGGCACCGCGACCGTCACCGCCGACGCCGACCGGCTCACCCAGGTCCTCACCAACCTCGTCGACAACGCCCGCCAGGCCGGCGCCCACACCCTCCGCATCACAGTCGCCCCCACCGGCGTACGCGTCGAGGACGACGGCCCCGGCGTACCCCCACCCGCCCGCGAACGCATCTTCGACCGCCTAGTCCACGGCCCCCACAGCAAAGGCGCCGGCCTAGGCCTAGCCATAGCCCGCGGCGTAGCCCGAGCCCACGGCGGCGACCTAACAGTCACCAACCGCCCCACCCCCCACCCAGGCGCCGCCTTCCACCTCCACCTCCCACCCCAAGACAAACCCTCCACCTGAACGGGCATCCCCTGAGCTGGAGGGTTGCCCCCTCGGATTCTCAGTGGGCAACCCTCCACCTGAGCGGGCATCCCCCGAGCTGGAGGGTTGGCCCTCGAGTTGGCCGGGTTAGGTGCGGAGGAGGTTGGGGATTGTGGTGGTGTGGTTGGGGAGGATTTGGGTGGGGTCGGCGCCTAGGACCTGGTGGAGGGCTGTGGCGTAGACGTCGCGGAAGTCGGTGGTGGATTTGAGGTCGCCGTTGGACAGGTCTGTGAGGCTGGGTTGTTCGCCGTAGAAGCCGCCGGTGACCTTCTCGCCCAGGACGAAGACCGGGCCGGCGGTGCCGTGGTCGGTGCCTTCGCTGCCATTCGCCTGGACGCGGCGGCCGAACTCGGAGTACACGAGGACGACCGCGTTCTTCCCGCGGTCCGTCCGCTGCAGACGTTGGACGAACGGCGTCAGCGCACCGTCGAGTTCGGTCAGCAGCCGCTGCTGCGTCCCGCGCTCGTCCGCATGGGTGTCGAACCCGCCGAGCGAGGCGGAGTACGCGCGGGTCGGTACACCCGCCTCGATCAACCCGGCGATCAGTTCGAGCTGCGCGCCGAGCTGCGAGGCACCGCCAGCAGACGCGCCCTTGGTCCGTTCCTCGTCGTCCTCGTCCTCCTGCTCATGGCCGCTCCGCACCGCCTTGCCCAGCACCTGCGTCGCGTTCTGCAGGTCCAGCACCGACTTGGCCGCCCGCGCCTGCCAGTGGCCCTCACCCGGGCTCGGCTTGCCCAGTGCGGCATACGCCGTACCTAATGCACCGCCTGGCAAGGACAGTCCGCGCAACGGGAGAGAGGCAGCGGCCGTGGTCGCGCCGGCCAGGAGTGGCGGCAGGGTTGGTTCGACGGAGACCGCACGCAGCGGGTCGGCGCCGGTTGCATCGAGCCAGCGGCCGAGCCAGCCGGTCGGTACCGGCGACTTGGGCGACGCCGTCTGCCAGATCGCCATCGACCGGAAGTGGCTGCGGTCCGGGTCCGGATAACCGACGCCGCGGACGATCGCGAGCCGCTTGTCGTCCCACAAGCCCTTGAGGCCCTTCATGCCCGGGTTCAGTCCGAGCCCGTCGCCGAGATCGAGCACCTCGTTCGGCTGGTACGCGAGGTCCGGCCGAGCCTTCTGGTACGCCGGGTCCGCCGCCGGGACGACTGTGTTGAGCCCGTCGTTCCCGCCGTACAAGGTGATGACGACGAGCACCGACTGGTCGCTCGGCAGCGGGTCGTCGACGGCCGCGGCCATCAGGTCGGACCAGTTCACCTGGGTCGCCCCGGCGGCCAGGGCACCCGCCGCGGTCACGCCGCTGAGCGCCAGGAACCGTCGTCTCGTCAGATTGTCCACAATGCTCCTATCCGCTCACGACGTACTCGGGTGCGCACGCGGCCACCGCGGTCAGCTGCGCCGGGTCCTTTACACCGGCCAGCGCCGACCGGGTCCGCTCCGACCAACTGTCGACACCGAGCAAGGCGCCGACCGCCTGCACTCGATCAGTTGCGTTGTCGACAATCGACAGGTCGGCCTTCTTGGCCAACTGCTGCGCGAGTTGCAGCCGCGTCACACCGGCTGACGTGGTCAGCCAGCTCGCGCCGGCAGGCCAACCACCGACGCTCGGCGGGCGGTACGGCAACTGGCCCATCCCCCGCAGGCCGGCGAGCAGCTTGGTCTGTTCCTTCTCGGCCAGCCTTCCCGGCCGAACTCCCAGTGCCCGCAGCAATCCGACCGCCCACTCGACCGGCTGCTTCACCAAACTTGCCGCCGGATCCCGGAACGCCGCCTCGCCAACCATTGCCGTCAGCAACGACTTCACGTCCCGGTTGCTGCCGTACGCCGCGGTCAGCCGCGCGACCGTGGCCGCGTCGGGCGGCGTCGCCGACACCAGCCGGAACCACAACCGCCCGATCACGAACCCGGCAGACGCGGGCTGTGCCAACGTCAGCTGCGCGAAATCCTTGGCGCCGAAGTCGCCGGTCTTGCCGAGCACCGTCTTGCTGCCGGTGTCGAATCGCCTGCGCTGGAAAGTCGCGGCGTCCTCGCGCAGCACCCACCCGGTCAAGCAGCGCGCGCCCTGTGCGACGTCGGCTTCCTGGTAGTGGCCGATGCCGAGCGTGAACAGCTCCATGAACTCGCGGGCCAGGTTCTCGTTCGGTGAGCCCTTGCGGTTCTTCTGTCCGTCGAGCCAGCGGATCATCGCGGTGTCCACGATCATCGCCTGCGCGAGGTCGCCGAACCGGCCGAGCGCGAGGCGGCGCTGGGTCTGGTTCTGGGCCAGCATCCAAGCCGCGTTGCGGACCTTCTGGTTGCTGGTCGCGAAGTGCCCGTGCCAGAACCACGTCAGCCGCTCCCCCGCGGTCCGGCTCACGACCATCCGGTCGAGCCACCAGATCGTCAGCTTCCGTTCCTGCGCGGCCCGCTCCCGATTGGCAGCCTTCTTCGCCGCCGGATCCCGCTTCTCGCCCTCCGGACTCCGCTCCCCACCCGGACTCTGCTCCCCGCCCGGCGTCTGCTCACCCGGCGTCTTGCCCGCACCGTTCTGCCCCTTGCCCGCGCGGTTCTCCGGCTTGTTCGCGCCTTTGTCCTGCTTCTTCGCCTTCGCCGGCGGTTCGAGCCCGGTCGGTGCGGGGATCGCCGCCGCGGCCGCATCCGTGGTCGGTCCGAGCAGGCGTCGTACGGTCGCGTCGACGCCGGCCTCCAGGTCGCTCGGCGCGGGGCCGAAGGCCAGCCGGTCGTTCAGCCGTCGCACGACGGCCCTTTCGCTGATCCCGGTCATGCTCCGATCGTGTCCAGCGCACCGCCGCCGGGCCAGCATCCGGCGGCCTTCTTCAGCGGATCCACAGGTTCGAGTAGACAGCGTCTATCGACATCCTGTAGACACTGTCTACGTGATCGCCCTCGGCCTGCTGACAGCGTCCGCCTGCTGCCACGCGACCTGGAACCTGCTCCTCAAGCGCGGCGGCCTGGGCGGTCCCACCTTCATCTGGCTATGCGGCCTGCTGACCCTGCCCATCTCGGTCGTGCTGCTCATCCGCGGCTCGCTCACAACGGTCTGGTGGGCCGGCCTGGTAAGCATGGCGCTGCACACGACGTACGCCGTGACGCTGCAGAAGGCGTACGCCGTCGGTGACTTCTCCACGGTGTATCCGATCAGCCGCGGTACGGCGCCGCTGCTCGTGTCCGCCGCGACGCTTCCCTGGTCGGGGTCGGGTCCGCGCGTCCTCGCGGGCGCGGGGATCACGCTCGCCGGAGTTCTGTTGATGGATCGGCCGCACTCCCGTACGCCGGTGCGCGGGATCGGGCTGGGGTTGGCGGTGGCGGTCTGTACGGCGGCGTACACCGTGTGGGACGGGTACGCGGTCGACAATCTGAAGGTCGACGTTCTCTCGTACCTCGCGGTCGCGAACGTGGCGCAGATCGTCGTGTTGTCGACAATCGTCCGCGACGTCCGCGGCACGGTCCGGCAGTGGCGGGCCGCCGTACCGATCGCGGTGTTGATGCCGGCCAGCTACGGGCTCGTCCTCCTCGCGTTGTCGTTCACCTCGGTCGGCACCGTGGCGGTCGGCCGGACCTTGAACGTCGTCCTCGGCGCACTGCTCGGCGCGGTCGTGCTCCGTGAGCGGCCACGTGTCGCAGGGCTGGTCGTGGTGGTCGCAGGCGTACTTCTGGTGAGTCTTTGAGAGGAGCTTCAAAAGATGCGGGATCTGGTGTGTTTGCACGCGGGGACGAGCGGACCGTCGACGTGGGATCAGTTCGTACCCGAGTTCGAGGCGATGGGCTATCGGGTGCACCGACCGACGCTGCTCGGCCACGGGAGTGCACCACGGCGGCGTCCGTACCGGCTCGACGACTTCCGCGACCAGGTACTACGTGAACTCCGCGGACTGGACCGCGTGACCTTCGTCGGCAACTCGCTCGGCGCGTTCGTGGCGAGCGCCGTCGCGGTGGCCGAGCCCGATCGAGTGGAGCGGATGGTGCTCGAGGAGCTGCCAGTACCGCCGCGCGACGCTCAGGACAGAGCGCCGACCGTACGCCCGATGCCGCCGCTAGCGCTGCTAGCGGCAGGCTGGCTGACCCGGCGCCGCTGCGACCCAAGGCTCCTCCGCGACGTGATTGCGGACCTCCGCCGACCGCAGCCCGAGTGGTGGGCAGGATTGTCGACGATCCAATCGCCAACAATGCTCCTGGCCGGTGGCGCGCGCAGCCACCTCGACCAGTCCCGCTTCGGCCTGCTCACCAATCTGATGCCATCGGCAACAGTCACCACGATCGAGGCCGGCCATCGCATCCACACCCAGGCACCCGACCGCTGGCTGGCCACGGTGCGGACGTTCCTTGCGTTCAAGGGCGCTTGAATTCCTAAGCTGGCGGTATGACGGAATCTCTCCTCGAGCGGATCGGGACTCACGGGCTCGGCGTGCTGGTCACGATCAAGCGGGACGGCCGGCCGCAGCTGTCCAACGTGACGTATGTGTTCGACGGGACGCGCGTCCGCGTCTCGCTCACCGACGGCCGGGCGAAGACCAGGAACCTGCGCCGCGATCCCCGCGCCAGCCTGTACGTCGACGGTCCCCGCGGTCGCTCGTACGTCGTACTCGAGGGCAAGGCCGACCTGAGCCCGGTCGCCGCCGCGCCGGACGACGCTGTGGTCGAGGATCTCGTCGACTACTACCGGACCGCGTCCGGGGAGCACCCGGACTGGGACGAGTACCGCGCGGTGATGGTGCAGGACAAGCGACTGATGTTCTCGATGACCGTCGAACACGCGTACGGGATGCCAAAACCCAACCTCGGATAAACCAGGTGCGGTAACCCGCCGCCACAGTGGACGCTGTGGAGGTGGAGATCATCAAACTGTCACCCGACGACGAGGCCGGGTGCATCGAAGCAGTCGCCGTACAGAGCGCTGCCGTGAAGCAGGACTGCCCGGAGATGCTCGTGGGGACCCCACGGGGATTCGCGGACATGCTGCGGTACGGCTGGGACATGGATCCCGAGCAGGCGTTCCTGGCGCGGGACGACGACGGCACGGCGGTCGGCCTGCTGGTCGTGTCGCTGCCGACGTACGACAACACGAACCATGTGTGGTTCGACCTGTCCGTCCATCCCGACCATCGTGACGGCACGGTCGCGGCGGCGCTGATCGAGTACGTCGAGCAGCTCGGTCGTGACAACGGACGCACCATGATCGGGTACGGCGGCTTCGACCTGCCCGAGGCGATCGCCCTGGCCGAGAAGCACGGCTACGAGCAGAAGGCCATCGAGGTGAACCGCCGCCAGGACCTCACCGGTCTCGACTGGTCGGTCGTGCAGTCGGTGTACGACGAGGCGGTCGCGGCGTCGACGGCGTACGAGCTGGTCACCCTCACCGGGGCGCTGCCGGACGACATGCTCGACGGGATGATCGCGGTCACCGCGTCCATCAACGACGCACCGAAGGACGACCTCGACATCGAGGACGACGTCTACAGCACTGAGCGGTTGCGCGCGTACGAAGAGGCGCAGGCGAAGAGCGACCACACGATCCACCGCGTCGTCGCCCGCGAGAAGGCCACCGGCGCGCTCGCCGGCCACACGGTGATCGCGGTCGAGCGCGAGCGCCCGCACATCGGTCACCAGCACGACACCGCGGTCTCCCGCGAGCACCGCGGTCACCGGCTGGGCGCCCTACTGAAGTCCGCGATGCTCCTCGAACTCCGCGACGCCGAGCCGGCGCTGTCCCAGGTCGACACCTGGAACGCCGAGTCCAACGACCACATGATCGGCATCAACGAGCAGCTCAACTACAAGATCGTCGCCCGGATCCTGGCCTACCAGAAGGCGGTCTGAAACAGACCGGGGGCGCCGCAACCAGCGACGCCCCGGGCTTCTACTGCTGAAAGGTCACTCGCCCACGAGCTGGTTCCAGTGGCCGGTGATCGGGAAGATACCGGTGCCCGGGATGGTGCCGCCGGTGACCCGGCCGTACGACGTGACAGCCGTCGCCGAGCCGTTGAACTTGCTCATCGCGTACTGGTACGCCGAGTCGGTCTCGTTGTCGAAACCGGTCACCAGCGAGCCGCCCCGGTCGCCGCAGCCCCGGGCGGCCAGCGACTCGTACGCCGCGAAGCCCGAGCTCCGCACCAGCTTCAGAATCGGCTTCGTCGACGCGGCGGTCGGGATCCGGACCGTCCACAGCGCACCGGCCTTGGTGGTCATCAGCAGCGTGTCGTAGTACGGGTTCTCCGCCACCACGGTCATCGCCTTGAAGCCCTTGAAGCCGGCGAAGTGGCCGAGCGCCCGGAAGGTGGCACCCGACGCCGCGTAGCGGTAGAGGCTGCCGTTGGTGCTCAGCCCGTACAGGTACGAGCGGTTCGGCGAGGTGATGGCGTAGTTCGACGTCACGAGCTGGGTGAAGCTGGTCCAGCCGGAGCCGATCCGCGCGTACGTCGGCCGCGCGTACTCGGTGTCGAAGTAGGTGACACCGCGGTACAGCGTGCCGCCCTGCACGAACAGGCTGTGGTAGTAGAAGTGCGCGTCGGTCTGCACGCCGTACCACGTCGTGTTGAGACGGGTGCCGACGAACTTGAACGGCGCGTACCACTCGCCGCGCGGCGGCTTGGCCGGCGTGATCAGAACGTCGTTGATCCCCGGCGTCGGGGTGTTGAAGCCGACATCCTGCAGGCATCCCCCGGAAGCGAGCTTGGTGTTCGGCGTGGTCTTCAGGTTGCTCTCGGCCGGGTGGGCGATCGCGGGCGCCGGGTCGGACCGGACGGCGGCGGTGGCCGGGGCGGAGGCGGCCGTGGCGGCGAGCATGCCGACACCGGCCAAGGCGAGCGCGAAGCGCTGCAGTTTCATACTGGGAGTCCCCCTCAGGACATGAACGACCTCGAGAGACCTCGAGATCGTGCGCGAGCATAACTTGCGCGAGGGACAGAACGCGCCTCGATTGCACGTTGTTGCAACCGTTCCAGGCTAGACCGCCTGGGCCACTGTGACCTTCATCTCATTGGAGAGGGTGAAACCCAGCGACCGGTACAGCCGGATCGCAGCGGTGTTGGCGGCACCGGTGTGCAGGAACGGGGTTCGCCCGGACGACTCGATGCGGTGGGCAACGGCTCGGATCAGCCGGCTGGCGAGGCCCTGGCCCTGGTACGACGGGTGCGTGCAGACGGCGCTGATCTCGGTGTGACCGGGGAGCGCGAACCGCGTACCGGCCATCGCGATCAGCTCGCCGTCACGGCGTACGCCGAGATACGTGCCGAGCTCGATCGTGCGGCTGCGGAACGGTCCGGGATCGGTGAGCGCGACCAGCGCGAGCATCTCGGGTACGTCGTCCGCGCCGAGGACGACCGCCTCCGGGTCGGCCGCCGGAAGCGAGTCCGGCGCGACGAACTGGACCAGATCGATCTCGAGTTCGAGCTTGAAGCTGTCCGGCACCGGCAGCGCCGGACGCATCAGCGCCGCGGTCGTACCGGAGCCGACCAGGACGGCCGCGTCGGCCCAGTCCTGCTCGGTCGGTACCTCGGGCAGGGCAAGGAACGGCGCCACAGCCGACGGGTAGCGGCGGGCATTGCCGCGGACCTCGGCGAACGACGCGTGCGGGCCGGTCAGAGCGGCGTACACGGGGTTGCGCAGGTTCATCAGAAGCCCAGTTTGCGCAGGTTCTTCGCGTCTGTCTGCCAGTTTTTCGCGATCTTGACGTGCAGGTCGAGGTACACCGGCGTACCGAGCAGGGCCTCGATCTGCCGCCGGGCCGCCGCGCCGACCTCGCGCAGCCGCGCGCCCTTGTGGCCGATGACGATGCCCTTCTGGCTCTCGCGCTCCAGGAAGATGTTCGCGTACACGTCGAGCAGCGGCTTGTCCTCCGGACGGTCCTCGCGCAGCCCCATCTCATCGATCGTCACCGCGATCGAGTGCGGAAGCTCGTCCCGGACACCCTCCAGCGCCGCCTCGCGGATCAGCTCCGCGACCAGCGTCTCCTCGGGCTCGTCGGTGATGTCGCCGTCCGGGTAGAGCGGGAAGCCGTTCGGCAGCAGCTTCACGAGCTCGTCGGCGACCACATCGACCTGGTACCCGGACGTGGCCGACACCGGCACGATCGACGCCCACTCGATCCCGGCGGACTCGCCGAGCGCCTGGATGTCGGCCAGGTGCTCGACCATCCGGTCGGGTTCGACGAGGTCGGCCTTGGTGGCCAGCGCCACCTTCGGGGTCTTCGCGACCTTCGCCGCCTCGGCCGCCAGGAAGCGGTCGCCCGGGCCGATCTTGTCGCTGGCCGGCAGGCAGACCGCGATCACGTCGACCTCGGCCCAGGTGGTCTTCACGAGATCGTTCAGCCGCTCGCCGAGCAGGGTGCGGGGTTTGTGCAGACCGGGGGTGTCCACCAGGATCAGCTGCGCGTCCGGCCGGTGCACGATCCCGCGGACCGCGTGCCGCGTGGTCTGCGGTTTCGACGACGTGATGACGATCTTCTTCCCCACCAGCGCGTTGGTGAGGGTGGACTTGCCCGCGTTGGGGCGGCCGACGAAGCAGGCGAAACCCGACTTGAAGTTCTCAGGTGCTGACGACATCGCGGACCTCTCCAGTGCCAAGGGCAAGTACTACGGGAATGTTGGCGCCGGCGAAATGCCGTACGACGTTCACCTCGACCGAATCGGCTTCGGTGACCACTGCCGCCGCCTCCAGGCCCTTGACTCCGGACGAGAGCGCCATCGCGACCGCGAGCTGCAACGCGGTCAGCTCGACCGTGTCGAGCGCGACCGTGCAGGCGGAGTAGGTGCGGCCGTCGGAGTCCCGGACGGCGGCACCCTCGGCGGCCCGGGTCCGCGCCCGGGCAGCACGCGCGAGCGTGACGAGTTTGGCGTCCTCAGCGGAGAGGTCAGACAAAGTGGAACTCCTAGACGATCAGGCGTGCTGGTGGTTCTGGTCCTGGGGCGCGGGAGTTGGCTCCTCGCGCCGTACGAGAACCGTACCTACCTGGTTGCGGCGGCCGGACGGGCGCTCCGCGGTCAGCGACAATCCCTCGATCGTCACCTCGGCGCCGGGGATCGGGACCTTGCCGAGCAGCTTGGCCATCAGACCGCCGACGGTGTCGACGTCGTCGTCGTCCAGTGGTACGCCGAACAGCTCGCCGAGCTCGTCGATCGGCAGCCGGCTCGACACCCGGTACGCGCCGTCGGACAGTTGCTGCACCGAGTCCGGGTCCTCGTCGTACTCGTCGGTGATCTCGCCGACGATCTCCTCCAGGATGTCCTCGATCGCGACCAGTCCCGCCGTACCGCCGTACTCGTCGACGACGATCGCCAGATGCATCCGGGCCGCCTGCATCTCGCGCAACAGCTCGTCGACGGGCTTCGAATCCGGGACGTACATACACGGCCGCATCACCGACTCGACCCGCTCGGTCGACTCGGCCTGGGCGTTGTCGTACACCCGGCGCATCACGTCCTTGAGGTAGACGACGCCGACGATGTCGTCGAGCGACTCGCCGATCACCGGGATCCGCGAGTACCCCGACCGCAGCGCCAGCGACGTCAGCTGGCGGAGCTTCTTGTGCCGCTCGATGTAGACCATGTCCGTGCGCGGCACCATCACCTCGCGGACGATGGTGTCTCCGAGCTCGAACACCGAGTGGATCATCTGCCGCTCGCCGGACTCGATCACCGCGGACTTCTCCGCGTAGTCGACCAGCGCCCGCAGCTCGGCCTCAGTGGCGAACGGACCTTCGGCGAACCCCTTGCCCGGCGTCAGCGCGTTACCGATCAGGATCAGGAACTTCGGCAGCGGCCCGAGGATCCGGGTCACCGCCATCACCGGACCGGCCGAGATGATCGCGAACCGGTCCGAGTGCTGCCGGCCGAGCGTCCGCGGCGCGACCCCGATGATCACGTACGAGACCAGCACCATCACCACGGCGGTGATCAGGATGTGCTCCCAGGTCACCGAGAGGACCTCGGACAGCGCCTGGGTGACCAGCACGATCGCGGTGATCTCACAGATCAGCCGGAGCAGGAGCAGCGAGTTCAGGTACCGCGGGGCGTCCGACAGCAGGTCCCGCAGCCGGACCGCCCGCAGGTTGCCCAGCTCGACCTGCTCGTTCGCCCGCACCTTCGAGTACGACGACAGCGCCGCCTCGGCCCCGGCGAACAGCCCGGCCAGCAGAACGAGCACCGCAGCCACAACCAGGAGAACAAGGTCGTGGGAAGTCATCGGGATATCACGCCTCTAGCCGGTTTCCAGGTGCGCGCCATGCTTCCAGCAGGCGGCCCTGGATGTCCCACATCTCCGCTTTCTCGGCGGGTTCCGCATGGTCGTAGCCGAGCAGGTGCAGGATGCCATGCACCGTCAGCAGCTCGAGCTCCGCCCACGTACCGTGCCCGGCCTTGGCGCCCTGCGCGGCGGCGACCGTCGGGCACAGGGCGATGTCGCCGAGGTGCCCGAGCGGCAGGTCCTCGTCGGCGTCGCCGTCGGACCCCGGCCGCAGTTCGTCCATCGGCCACGACATCACGTCGGTCGGACCCGGCAGGTCCAGGAACTCGACGTGATACCGCGCCATGGTGTCCTCGTCGACCAGCTTGATCGACAGTTCACACTCCGGGTGCAGCCGCAGCGACGACAGCACGAACCGGCTGAGCCGCATCAGTCCGTGTGCGTCGATCTCGACCCCGGACTCGTTGTTGACCTCGACGTTCATCGGTGGTTGTCAGCACTACCTTCATAGTTTTCGTACGCCGAGACGATCCGGCCGACCAGCTTGTGCCGGACCACGTCGTGCGCGGTGAGCCGGCAGAACGTCAGGTCCTGGACACCCTCGAGGATCTCCTGCACGACCCGCAGGCCGGAGTTCATCCCGTTCGGCAGGTCGACCTGGGTGACGTCGCCGGTGACGACCATCTTGGAGCCGAACCCGAGCCGGGTGAGGAACATCTTCATCTGCTCCGGCGAGGTGTTCTGCGCCTCGTCCAGGATGATGTAGGCGTCGTTCAGCGTCCGGCCGCGCATGTAGGCCAGCGGCGCGATCTCGATCGTGCCGGCGGTCATCAGCCGCGGGATGGACTCCGGGTCGAGCATGTCGTGCAGGGCGTCGTACAGCGGCCGCAGGTACGGGTCGATCTTCTCCGACAGGGTGCCGGGCAGGAACCCGAGCCGCTCGCCGGCCTCGACGGCCGGCCGGGTCAGGATGATCCGGTTGACCTCCTTGGCCTGCAGCGCCTGGACCGCCTTGGCGACCGCCAGGTAGGTCTTGCCGGTACCGGCCGGGCCGATGCCGAACACGATGGTGTTCTTGTCGATGGCGTCGACGTACCGCTTCTGGTTCAGCGTCTTCGGCCGGATCGTGCGGCCGCGGCTGGACAGGATGTTCTGCGTCAGCACGTCGGCCGGGCTCTCGGCCGTGGCCTGCTTGATCATCGCGATACTGCGCTCGACCGAGTCGGCGGTCAGCCCGTGCCCGGTGCGGATCACGGCGATCAGCTCGTCGATCAGCCGCTCGGCCAGGGCCAGCTCGGCCGGCTCGCCGTTCAGCGTGATCTCGTTGCCGCGGACCATGATGTCGGCGGCGAACTCCTTCTCGACGATGCGGAGGAACTCGTCCCGGGCTCCGAGCAGGGCCACCATGTCGATGCTGTTCGGCACGACGATCTTGTGCGACGCCTGCGTGCTGGCGGCTGCGCCTGCAACGGTCCCGTTCGGGCGCGCCTCCGGTTCGATACTGCGTGGCCTGGACAGGCTCTTCCTCCTGAAGACAGGTGATGTGATCCACCCATGCTAGCCGTCCCGTCCGACACCCTCACTCGTAATTCCCCGGGACACGCCTCCGGGGCGCCGCTCGGGCGGTTTCACCGGCGTGGTCCCGGCTGTTGCGTTCGGCGCGAGGATCCCGGTGAGGCGGGCGATCTCGGCCGACTCGGGGCCGGGCTGGATGACTCCGTGCTCGAGAGCGAGCCGGCGGTTCCGCTCGAGGGTCCATTCGCGGCTGGGGTACCAGTTGACGGCGACACCTGACGGCGACGCCTGCAGCATCGGCGCCAGGTCGTTGCGCCGGGCCCGGTCCGCCGCATCGGGAGCCTGGTCGCGGTTGAGCTCGTAACTGCGCAGCATCCGGTACGTCGCCTCGGTCGCGGCGCGCACCGAGCCCGAGGTCGCCGGCGGCGTGTCGAACTCGTCGGAGTGGGTGTTCTTCCCGTCGTCGAGACCCAGCACGTGCATGGGCGTGAACACGTGCAACGACACCACCGGCGCGGTCGGATCGCCGTCGTACACCGAGTCCGCGCGCCAGGCGTGCGCACCGGAGTAGCTGTCCTGCAAGGCGTGTGCGGCCGCGCCGAGATGCCGGAACTCGTCACCCCCGGACGCCTGCGCGAGCTGGTCGTGGATGTACTCGGTGTTGGTCTCCAGGTTGTCGAGCCCCTTGCGGTACGGGTCCGCCATGAAGTGCTCGCGTTGCGCGTTCGGGTTCACGTACGCCGAGTGCGCGGTCGGCCCGGGTCCCACGTACGGCATGGACTTCCCGGATCCGTTGTAGTTCTCGATCATGCCGGCGCCGAGCGGACGGTCCTGATGCGCCTGGGCCCGATCCAGCGCTTCGGCGTACTCCTCCAGGCGCAGGCCGCGGATCGTCCCGTCCGGGCCCGCCATCTGTTCGTACAGCCGGGCGACGGCGGCGTATGTGATGTCGTGATGGCCCCACCACTGACCGTTACCCCGTTGCTCCATAGGCCCAGGTTCGCACTGATTCGGGCCAAGCTGTTGTCAACCTGGGACGGGGTCTTTGCGTCGTCTTTTCGTGGCACAACCGGCCGTGGTGTACGAAGAGTGCGTGACACATGAGTCCTCGTGGGATGCCGACGAGGCGCTGACGGCTGTCTACACCGCGCACTACACCTCGCTGGTCCGCCTCGGCGCCCTGCTGCTGCGTGACACCGGTACGGCGGAGGAGATCGTGCAGGACGCGTTCGTCGCGATGCACGGCCGCTGGAACCGGCTGCGCGACCCGCACAAGGCGCTCGCGTACCTGCGGACCGCGGTGGTGAACCGCTGCCGCTCCCGCCAGCGCCACCTGGTGGTGGTCGACAAGCACACCCCTCGGACCCTGCCCGACGAGCCGAGCGCGGAGCAGGCGGTACTGCGGACCGCGGAGACCGACCGGGTGATCGAGGCGATGCGGACCCTCCCGGAGAAGCAACGCACAGTGATGGTCCTGCGCTACTACGGTGACCTTTCGGAGGCCGAGATCGCGGACACGATGGGCATCAGCCGGGGATCCGTGAAGAGCCACGCCGCGCGCGCGAGCAAGTCGCTGCGCCAGCTCCTGGAGCAGAACGTATGAACGAGAATCCGAACGACCCGTTCGACGAGCTGATGCGGCGGTCCCTCCACGAGGAGGCGGACCGGATCGAGCCGTCCGACGCACTGCCGGAGATCCGCGCCCGCGCGCACGCCCAGCGCCCCGCCGCGCGACGTCCCTGGCTCCTGACCGCCGGCCTGGCCGCAGCCGGCACCGCCGCCGCCATCGGCGCCTTCACCATGCTCAACGGCCCCGAAAACACCGCGAACGACGGCGACGCGGTAGCCGGCCCCGACACCACAACCACCGCGACCGGCCTGCCCGCGAGCCCGACCCCGTCCGAGCTGACCGCCTCCCCCGAACCGTCCCAGGCTCCTACCGAGCCCCGGACCTCCTCCCCATCCACCGCGAAGACCGTGCAGCCGACGGACCGCGGCGTACCGGAACCGGCCGTCAAGAGCGCCGTCGTACCCGTGTACTGGCTCGGCCAGCAGGTCGGCGCACCGAAGAAGCCCTCCGTCCGCCTGTACCGCACCTGGGCCCAGGTCAGCGGCCGCCCGGCCGAGCAGGCGGTCCGCATCATGACCACCAAGCAGCCGAGCGACCCGGACTACTACACGGTCTGGCGCGGCGCGGCGGTCAACACGGTCACCCGCTCGAAGGGCGTCGTCACCGTCGACTTCAAGCAACTACCGACAGCCGCCCTCGACGCCGACCTCGCCAAGGTCGCCACCCAACAACTCGTCTACACCGTCCAGGGCGCCCTCCAGGACGCCGGGGGCACGCGAGTGCAGGTCACTGAACAAGGCAGGACCGGCAGCAAGCTGTTCGGCCAGGTCGACACCAGCCAGCCTCTGACCCGAGCGCAAGCAGCTGAGGTGCAGGCGTTCATCTGGGTCACCGCTCCGGACGACAACGCCGTCGTCACCGCTCCCCTCAAGGTGACCGGCGTTGCCTCCGTCTTCGAGGCCCAACTGAACTGGCGCATCGTGTCGCTCAAGACCCGAGCAGTAGTTGCCAAGGGCGCAGCCAACACCAGCGAGGCCTTCAAGTTCACCCCGTTCGCCTTCAGCGTGACCAAGCTCCCCCCGGGCAGCTACACCCTCGAGGTCTACGAGCTCTCCGCGGAAGACGGAACCATGACCTCAACCGACAGCAAGCAACTGACCGTGAAGTAGGCCGCGATCAGCCGCAGTGCACGGCCTTCGGCGATGATCCAGCCGAAATCTCCCGGCCGCTCCACGTCACCAGTCCGACGAACGACACGCACCTGCCCGAGGTGCTGGTGACGCTGACAGGCCCGGCGTACGACGCGAAGTTTCCCTTGTCCTCGTCCCGCTGATCGAATCCCCCGAAATTGTCGGCACACATGCTGCCGGCACCTCCGGTGCAGCGGTAGACCTTGGCGAGCATGAACTTCGAGACCCCGATCGAAGGCCCGGCCGAGATCGTCTTGACGCAGTTGGTCCCGCCGTTCGAAGAGCTGTAATACAGATCGACGTAGCCGACGACTGTGGTGTTGTACTTCACCGGCACGTGCTCGATGCGGGTGCCGTAGCAACCCGCGATGTGGGTCGCGTTGGCCGGGGCTACTCCTCCGACGAAGCCCGCAACGAGAACAACCGCTGCCATCTGCGTTCCCCCACAGGTCGACATCGACGGCGTGGAGAGACTACGCAGAGACGACGAACGGTAGCCAGCCTTTTGCAGCTTGTGACATCCGGGCTTCAGTCCGCGCGGTCGATGGTGGCTGACAGGAGGCCGGGGAAGGCGGTGTTGAACTCTTCGCGGCGGAGGCGGTTGAGGCGGCGGGCTCCTTCGTCGCGTTGTTCGATCAGGCCGGCGGCGCGGAGTACGGCGAAGTGGTGGCTGGCTGTGGCCTTCTTGACCGGGAGGTCGAAGGTGCCGCAGGCGCGGGTCCAGTCGTCGTGGACGGCCAGGTCACGCAGGATCGAGCGCCGGACCGGGTCCGCGAGCGCGTCGAGCGCGGCCTGCAACGGCACCTCGGCCGGGTCGACGTGACTGAGCGTGCGGGCACGGGCTGACTCCACGGACATGTTCGATCCCTGTCGTACAGTTGTGTTCGGTTCCTGTCTAACAGCTTAGCGAGGGGTTGCGAATGATCGAGCTGGTCGACTACGGGTTCGGTCCGCAGGCGCGGTCGCGGATGGCGGCGGCACGGTCGCCGGGACGCGAGGGTGCGCTCGCGGCGCTGGAGACGTTCTACTACGCGCTGAACAGCAAGGACCTGGAGACGCTGGTCGTGGGCTGGGCGGATGACGGGCTGGTCCAGCTCAACAACCCGATCGGCGGGATCCTGCGGTCGCGGGAGGCGGTGCGGGAGTTGTACGCGCGAGTGTTCGCAGGGACCTTGAATGTCCAGGTGACGTTCGGCGACGCGGCGACGTACTGGCTCGGCGACTCGGTGGTGTTCGCGGGACGAGAGGTCGGGACGTACCAGCATCCGGAGCTCGGGGAGCGGCCGCTGCAGATCCGCACGACACGGATCTTCAGGTACGCCGGCACGTGGCAACAGATCCACCACCACGGCAGCATCGACGACGCCGACGTACTGGCCGGCTACCAGTCCGCCGTCCGCTGAGTCGTCAGGTCCAGCGGGAGCGGGCTAGGAGGGCTGCTGCCGCCGCGACGCCGGCTGTGGAGGTGCGGAGGACCGTGTCGCCCAGGCGGACCGGGTCGATGTCGAATGTCTTCAGTTCGGTTGGGGCGATGCCGCCCTCGGGGCCGATGACGATGACGATGTCTCCCGTTGCGGGTGGTTCGAGGGACGCCAGTGGGGTGGTGGCTTCTTCGTGCAGTACGACGGGGAGCGCCGCGCCGGCGAGCAACTCGGCGACCTCGGCCGTGGTCGCGATCGGGGCCACCTCGGCGAACCAGGTGCGGCGCGACTGCTTGCTCGCCTCGAATGCCCACGCCCGCCACTTCGCGAGCGTCTTCTCGACCCGCTCGGGGTTCGCGCGGAACTGACTGCGTTCCGCGTTCCACGGCACGATCAGGTCGACGCCGACCTCGGTCAGCATCTCGACTGCGAGTTCGGCCCGCTCGCCCTTCGGTACGGCCTGCACCACGACGACCCGCGGATCAGCCCGCGGCGTACTCCCCCGCTCGTCCACCGCGACCGTGACGCCGCCCTTGGAGGCCGCGACCACAGCCCCTTCGGCCCAAGCACCCCGGCCGTCGGTCACCCGAAGGCGTTCCCCCGGCCCGATCCGCCGTACGACGGCCGCATGCCGACCCTCGGCGCCGTCCAGCACCAACTCGTCCAGTCCGAGCTCAGCCCGGAAGAACACCGCCACACCCACCGACCACACCTCCACCCATTCACTCCGACCGCCCGCACTCTCACGCCGCACGACACCAGGGGTCGGGCCTCACCCGGGGCATTTGGTGGGTGGGCGTCCGAGATGCAGGGTTTGCGCCCGGGATCCCGGGCGCAAACCAACACTTTCAGACGCCCACCCACCAAATGCCGCTCTCCTGTCGCCCATGGACAGTAACCGGGTGGGCACACCATCCGGGACCCGGAGACAAGTAATAGCCCCAAATGCCGGGCGGCGCCGAACGGGGCGTGGTGGGGGGCTCGTCAGTGGGTGCCGAAGGCGTCGCGGAGGCGGCCGAAGACGCCCTTGTGGGTGGCTTGGACCTGGCCTTGCGGGCGCTCCTCGTCGCGGACCGCGGCGAGCTGCCGGAGGAGTTCGGCCTGGGCGTCGTCGAGTTTGGTGGGGGTCTCGACGATGACCTGGACGATGAGGTCGCCTCGCCCGGCGTGCCGGAGCCGCGGTACGCCGCGTGCGGTCAGCGTCATCGCCGTACCGGACTGCGTACCGGGCCGGATCTCCAGCGGGGTCGTCTCGCCCTCGAGGGTCGGCAGGTCGATCGTCGTACCGAGCGCGGCCGCCGTCATCGGCAGGGTCACCGTGCAGTGCAGGTCGTCGCCGTTGCGGGTGAAGATGTCGTGCGGCTCGACCTCGATCTCGACGTACAGGTCGCCGGCCGGACCGCCGCCGGGGCCGACCTCGCCCTGGCCGGACAGCTGCACGCGAGTCCCGGTGTCGACGCCGCCGGGGATCTTCACGGTGACGGTACGGCGGGAGCGCACGCGCCCGTCCCCGGAGCACTCGACGCACGGGCTCGGGATCGTGGTGCCGTAACCGCGGCAGTTCGGACAGGGACGCATCGTCCGCACCTCGCCGAGGAACGACCGCTGCGTGTGCGTGACCTCGCCGCGCCCGTGGCAGATCTCGCAGGTGACCGGCTCGGACCCGGCCGCCGCGCCGGACCCGCTACAGGTCGGGCACAGCACGGCGGTGTCGACCTTGAGCTCCCGCGTGGTGCCGAACGCCGCCTCGGCCAGGTCGATCCGCAGCGGGATCAGCGCGTCCTGGCCGCGCCGTGTCCGCGGCCGCGGCCCGCGGGTGGCCCCGCCGGTCTGGCCGAAGAACGCGTCCATGATGTCGGTGAACGTGAACGCCTGGCCGAAGCCGGCGCCGCCCGGTCCGCCGGCCGCGGAGGCGAACGGGTCGCCGCCGAGGTCGTGCATCTGCCGCTTCTGCGGGTCGCTGAGCACCTGGAACGCGCGCCCGATCTCCTGGAACTTCTGGTGCGCGTCCTCGGAGTCGTTCACGTCCGGGTGGTACTGGCGTGCCAGCTTGCGGTACGCCTTCTTGATCTCGTCCGCTGAAGCGTCACGGCTGACACCTAGGACGGCGTAGTAATCGGTGCTCATACTCCAGACCAGGGGGTTGTCTTCATCAGGCTCTGCATCATGATTCGGCCAGGATCTGGCTGACATAACGCGCGACGGCGCGTACGGCGCCCATCGTGCTCGGGTAGTCCATGTGGGTCGGGCCGACGATGCCGAGGGTGGCCAGCGCCTCCGACCGCGACCCGTACCCGGTCGCGACCACCGAGGTGGTGGCCAGTTCCTCGAACGGGTTCTCGTGACCGATCCGAACGGTGAGGGTCTGCGGGTTGGTCGCCTCGCCGAGCAGCTTCAGCAGGATGACGTGCTCCTCCAGCGCCTCCAGCACCGGCTTCACGTTCCGCTCGAAGTCGTCGCCGTACCGCGTCAGGTTGGCGGCTCCGCCGACGGCGATCCGCTGCTCGCCGACCTCGTCGGTGAACGCCTCCAACAGGGTGGTGACGATCGCCGCGACCAGTGACCGGTCGGCCGGCGCGAACTGCTCCGGCACGCCGGCCAGGGAGGTCGTCGCGTCGGTCAGCCGCTGCCCGGCCAGCGCGGTGTTCAACCGGGACCGCAGGTCCGCGATCAGTTGCTCGTCGACGTCGTTCGGGTGCTCGACGAGCCGCTGCTCGACCCGGCCGTTGCTGGTGATCAGCACCAGCAGCAACCGCCGGGGGCTCATCGTGACGACCTCGATGTGCCGGACGCTCGACCGGTTCAGCGAGGGGTACTGCACGATGGCGACCTGGCGGGTGATCTGGGCGAGCAGCCGGACGGTACGCCGGACGACGTCGTCCAGGTCGACCGCTCCGGCCAGGAACGACGTGATCGCCTTCTTCTCGGCGACCGACAGCGTCTTGACCGTGCTCAGCTTGTCGACGAACAGCCGGTACCCGGCGTCGGTCGGGATCCGGCCGGCGCTGGTGTGCGGCTGGGTGATGTACCCCTCCTCCTCCAGCGCGGCCATGTCGTTACGCACGGTGGCCGGCGAGACGCCGAGGTTGTGCCGGTCGACCAAAGTCTTCGAACCGACCGGCTCATGGGTGGCCACGTAGTCCTCGACGATGGCGCGGAGCACATCCAGCTTGCGTTCGTCGAGCACGCGCACCACCCTCTCCGACTGTCCTTGGCACTCAATCGTTCGGAGTGCCAGTCTAGGCGGTCTCGGGCGACGCTCCCAACGGAACGGCCGCGGGACGTGTCACGGTGCTGGCCACATCGAGGGGCTGGTCCTGTACGGCGGAGTCCACGAACGACTCCAGTACGTCGAGCACGTGGTACGCCAGCTCGCCGCTCGCGCGGTGCTGCTCGCCGGTGCGCAACGCCCGGGCCATGTCCGCGACACCGACCCCACGGCCGGCTCCGGCGTACCCGCCCGCGACCGGTACCTCGGTCCACTCGCGCTGCTCCGGAGTCACGATCTCGACGGTCCCGTCGAACCCGTTCGGGTCCGGAACGGACAGGCTGCCGTCCGTACCGTGGACCTCGATCCGCGGCAGCCGCCCGGCCCACACGTCGAACGACATCAGCACTGTGGTCAGCGCGCCCGACTCGTGCTCCAGTACGCCGGTGACGTGCGTCGGGACCTCCACGTCGAACACAGTCCCGGCCCGTGGTCCGGTGTGGATCGTCCGCTGCTGTTTCGCCCGGCCTGCGCGGGCCGTGACCCGGACGACCGGACCGAGCAGGGTGACCAGGCTGGTCACGTAGTACGGGCCCATGTCGAGGACCGGTCCGCCGCCGGGCTGGTAGTAGAACTCGGGCGCCGGGTGCCACAGCTCGTGGCCCGGCGTCACCATGAACGCGGTCGCCGCGTGCGGGGTGCCGATGTCACCGCGGTCGATCACCGCACGAGCCGTCTGGGTCCCGGTGCCGAGCACCGTGTCCGGTGCGCAGCCGATCCGGAGGTCGTTGGCGGCGGCGTACTTCAGCAGCGGCTCCGCTTCGGCGCGGTCCATCGCCAGCGGCTTCTCGCCGTACACGTGCTTGCCGGCTGCCATCGCCGCCTGGTGCACGGCGGCGTGGGCGGCGGGGATCGTCAGATTGACGACAATCTCAATGTCGTCAGCCGCGTACAGCTCTTCCGGCGACGACGCGCGGATGGCTGGGTTCTGGTCGGCAATCGTTTGAGCGCGGGCGAGGTCCAGGTCGGCGACCGCAACCACGTCGACGCCCGGAAGCTTGCCCAGGTGGTCGAGGTACGTGCCGGAGATGACGCCGGTGCCGACGATGCCGACGCGGGTCACTTGCTCGCCCACAGCAGCCCCCGCTCCACGATCGTGCGCACCTCGGGCGTCTCCAGGTCGTCGAGCTTGTGACCGACCGTGCAGACGAAGACCTTGCCCTCGCCCCAGGTCCGGGTCCAGACGGCCGGCATCACGGCGCCCTCGATCCACGGGTAGTCCGGGTGCGAGTCGAACGTGGTCGTCGCGAGCACGTTGTTGGTCGGGTCGTAGTGGATGTAGTACTGCTCGGTGTGCACGTCGAAGTGCGTGATGCCGTCGACAATCGGATGGTCGGCAATCACGTTGACGCGGTAGTCGGTGAAGCCGTGCGGGTGCGAGATGAACTGCCCGCCGGTGATGAAGCTGTAGTCCACGTTCTTCCGGAACGAGTCGGCGATCCCACCGTGCCAGCCGGCGAACCCGGTGCCGCGCCGGATCGCCGCCTCCAGGCCCTTGAAGTGGTCCGGCTCGATCTCGCTCATCGTCACGCACTGCACGATCAGGTCGACGCCGTCCAGCTCCAGGTACGCGGCGGTCGAGTCGGAGACCGTGACGTCGTACCCGTTCTCCTTCAGGAACGGGATGAACAGGTCGGTCGCCTCGACCGGCGAGTGCCCTTCCCAGCCGCCCCGGACCACCACAGCACGTCGTGTCGTCACACCGGCCACCCTTCGAAAGTTTCGGAGTTCCGATCGGAACACTTGCGACCTTAAGTCGCGAGCAGATGGCTTGCCAACCGTTAGTGTCAAGGGATGGGCTGGAAGTTCTGGAAGCGGTCGAACCCGATGGATCCGCAGGAGATGCTGGCGCGCGGGCATGCGGAGCCGAACAGTTTTCCGGGGCCGCCGCGGCCGCAGGACGGCTTGCCGGTGGGGTCGTTCGGGATGACGGTCGAGGACGTGTTCTCGATCACCGGCCGGGGCACCGTGGTGACCGGGCGGGTGCAGGCCGGGACGGTGACGGTCGGCGAGCAGGTGCTGCTCAGCCGGGCCGGGCAGCCGCTGCTCCAGGTCGAGGTGACCGGGGTCGAGATGTTCCGCAAGACCGTGCAGACCGCGGCGGCCGGCGACAACGTCGGGCTGCTGCTCCGCGGCCTCGCCAAGGATCAGGTGGCCAGGGGCGACGTACTGAGCAAGTAATCGGGGCAAGTAACCTCAGGATCATGAGCGCTTGGGCCGAGATCGGCGATCGCACCTGGGTTCGCCGGTACGACGAATGGGACCTGAACGTCGGCCTCGTCGTCGGAGCCGAAGGCGCGCTGGTGATCGACACGCGCGCCACGACCGAAGAGGCCGAGCAGCTCCGCGAACACATCCGCGAGCTGACCGACGCACCGGTGAAGTGGGTCGTCAACACCCACGCGCACTTCGACCACGTGGCCGGCAACAGCGTCTTCACCGACGCGACGGTCTACCTGCACGAGAACGCCGCTACCGAGGAGAAGCTCGCCGGTACGACGTTCTCGGTCGCGAAGGTCATCGACCTCGGCGACCGTCGCGTCGAGCTGCTGTACGTCGGCAACGGGCACACCTCCGGCGACATCGTGGTCGGCGTACCGGACGTGAACGTGTTCTTCCTCGGCGACCTGATCGAGGAGTCGGCGCCGCCGTCGTACGGCGAGGACTCGTTCCCGCTCGAATGGCCGGACACGGTGCAGAGCGCGATCGGCATGATGACCGCGGACGCGACGATCGTCCCGGGGCATGGTGCCGTGGTCGACATCGCGTTCGCCACCGACCAGGCGATCGAGCTGGGCAAGGTCGCGAACACGATCTCGACGCTGCACCACGCCGGCACTCCGCTCGACAAGGCGCTCGAGCACACCGAGGACTGGCCGTGGCCGGTCGACAAACTCCAGGACGCCATCCGCCGTGGCTACCAAGCTCTCGGTACGCCGCAACGCCCGAGCCTCCCGCTCCTCGGCCTCTCCGACTGAGTGCACGAACCTGTGCCCTTTCGGTAGTTGTTTGTTGACACGAAGTCATCCGGTCGCGCAACTTGTTCGGAACGGACATCGCCCGACCGGATGGGGTGGAACTACATGGCCACGACCGAACAGACGGTTCACCCCGACGGACGCGTCGAACTAGCTGATCCCGCCGTCCTGGCAGACAGCGCGTACGCCAACGCGGAGCTCGCCCCGACCCGGTTGCCCGAGCGCACCTGGACGACGTACAACTACGCCGCGCTGTGGATGGGGATGGCGCACAACATCCCCAGCTACCTGCTCGCGTCCGGCCTGGTCGCGATCGGGATGAACTGGCTGCAGGCGTTCCTCACGATCACCCTCGGGAACCTGATCGTCCTGGTTCCGCTGCTGCTGAACAGTCACGCGGGAACGAAGTACGGCATCCCGTTCCCGGTCTTCGCGCGGGCGTTCTACGGCGTCCGCGGCGCGAACTTCCCGGCGCTGCTGCGGGCCTTCATCGCCTGCGGCTGGTTCGGGATCCAGACCTGGATCGGCGGGCAGGCGATCTACGTGATCGTCGGCGAACTGTTCGGCAAGGGCTGGATCGAGGCGTCCGCGATCGGCGGGCACCCATGGACGCTGTGGCTCAGCTTCGGTTTCTTCTGGGTGCTGCAGATGGTGCTGATCTTCCGCGGGATCGAAGGACTGCGCCGGTTCGAGAACTGGGCGGCGCCGCTGGTGACGGTCGCGTTCGTGGCGCTGATGGTGGCGATCCTGGTGAAGGCCGGCGGGTTCGGGCCGATCCTGTCGCAGCCGTCGAAACTCGGCTGGGACGCGGACTTCTGGAAGATCTTCGCGCCGTCGCTGATGGGCATGATCGCGTTCTGGGCCACGCTGTCGCTGAACATGCCGGACTTCACCCGGTTCGGGAAGGGCCAGCGGCAACAGGTCTGGGGCCAGATCATCGGCCTGCCGACCACGATGTCGTTCATCGCGCTGGTCTCGATCATCACCACGTCCGGCACCGTCGTGCTGTACGGCTCGGCGATCTGGGACCCGGTCGAGCTCACCCGCCGGTTCGAGAACCCGGTGATCGTCACGATCGGCCTGGTGATGGCGATCCTCGCGACGATGTCCTGCAACGTCGCGGCCAACGTCGTGAGTCCGTCGTACGACTTCGCGAACGCGCTGCCGCGATGGCTGAACTTCCGGACCGCGGGCCTGCTGACCGGCGTGATCGGCATCGTGATCCAGCCCTGGCGGCTGATCTCGGACCCGTCGATCTACATCTTCGTGTGGCTGTCGTTCTACGGCGGTCTGCTCGCGTCGGTGGCCGGCGTCCTGATCGCGGGCTACTGGGTGATCGACCGGACGAACCTGAACCTCGCCGACCTCTACCGGCCCGGCGGCCGCTACTGGTACGCGTCCGGCTGGAACTGGCGCGGTGTCGTCGCCACGCTCCTCGGCTCACTGCTCGCCGTCGGCGGCGCGTACTCGAACCCGGGCGCGGGCCCGTTCCCCGCGGACGGCCTGATCCCGTTCCTCAAGCCGCTGTACGACTACTCCTGGGCTGTCGGTCTCGTCGTCGGCTTCGTGGCGTACCTCGCTCTCACACTCACCGCGCCGAGCCGCCAGTCGACGGCCACGCATGCCGCTCCCACTTATTAGAGTTGGCGCGTGGCCGACAGGTATGGGAACGACGTACTCAGTGGGGACTGGCGTAAGCCGAAGAACGGGCGGACCGTCGAGGTCGAGATCGCGAAGGGGATGGTCGTCGAGGAGCCGAGTTCGGGGTTCGTCGGGGCGATCGTGCGCTGGGAGCACGGCGTCGTCGATCTGGAGGACCGGCACGGCACGATCCGGACGTACCCGCTCGGTCCGGGGTTCTGGATCGACGGCAAACCGGTCAGCCTGAAGCCGCCGAAGAAGGCCGGTCCGGCGAAGAAGACCCGGACCGCCTCGGGATCGGTGGCCGTCGACAACGTCCGGGCGAAGGTGGCGCGGGCCAGCCGGATCTACGTCGAAGGCCGGCACGACGCGGAGCTGGTCGAGAAGGTGTGGGGCGACGACCTGCGGATCGAGGGTGTCGTGGTCGAGTACCTCGAAGGCGTCGACGACCTGGTGCAGATCGTCAACCGGTTCCAGCCCGGTCCCGGCCGGCGGCTCGGCGTACTCGTCGACCACCTGGTCGAGGGGTCGAAGGAGTCGAAGATCGCCGCGCAGGTGTCGAACCGGTACGTGCACGTGGTCGGCCACCCGTTCATCGACATCTGGGAAGCGGTCAAGCCGTCGTCGGTCGGCATCAAGGCGTGGCCGCGGATCCCGCACGGGCAGGACTGGAAGAAGGGCGTGCTGCAGTCGTTCGGCTGGCCGGCCACCGATCAGGCCGACGTCGCCGCCGCCTGGAAGCACATCCTGTCCAAGGTGAACAGCTTCGCCGACCTCGACCCGTCCCTCCTCGGCCGCGTCGAGGAACTCATCGATTTCGTGACCCTGGACTGATCGCCGGCATCCGTTTCTCGATCCAGGCGCGGATCCGGCGGCGGGCGCGGCGTACGTACCAGGTGATGACGCCGAGCACCGCGCTGAGGGCCAGGACCGCGCCGGCGAGCACCGCGGCCGGGATCCGTACGGCGTCGACGACAACGGAAAGCACCAGCAGTACGACGCCTGCCGCAGCTGTTGCCGCGGGCAACCATGGCTCGAAGATCGCGGGCCGGTGCGCGGGGCTGAGCTTGGCGCCACGGACCATCCGGTCCCACACGGTCTGCCGGGCCGGTTCGGTGAACCAGCGCGCGGTCCGCAGCAACCACGAACCGGGCTGTTGCTTGCGGCCCGCGGCCGCCTTCACCCAGCTGCCGACCTGCGGACCGAGACCACCCGAGACGTCGACCATCCGGTCCGCGATCCCCTTGGTGATCGCGCGGCCTTCGGGTGACGCGTTCAGTTCGTCCCGCATCGTCACGAGTGCGCCGATCCCGGCATCGACCGGGAAGTCCCGGGCCAGCCGCTCGATCCGCTCGGCGACCTCGTTCAGCTGCCAGCCCTCGGCCTGCAGCACCTGACGCTGGGTCTCGCGGATCCAGGCCGCGTCGGCGCCGAGCATCGCACCCAGATGCGCGACGGAGTGCAACCGGCCCATCAGCCAGTCCCACCGCCGCCAGTCAGCCGCGCCGAACGCGCCGAAGTGGCCCACCTGGCTGCCGTACAGGATGCGGTCGTTCAGCTGGTTGGCGATCGACCCTTCCTGCAACTCGTCGAGGACGGCGAGCGGGATGTCCGGCCCGAGGCGGAGGAACTGGAACGGGGCGCTGCGCTGCTGGGGCGTGCGCGCCGACGTACAGCGGGAGACGATCTCGACCTCGAGCGCGGTGTCCACGAGTTCCCAGCCGATCTCCGCGATCAGGGTCGCGAACGCGTCACCGAGCGCGCGCTGGATCTGGAGCTGCTCGAAGATGTCGTTCAACCCGACCGCGACCGCTTCCGCGCCGCCGGCCGGGCGGAGGTCGAGATTCGCGGCCGCCAGCTCGACCTCGAGGGCGTCGCGGACCGCCTGGACCTTCATCAGGCAGTCGCTCGCCGCGGTCAGCCGCTTGTCCAGGTCGGCGCGCTCGTCCGGCTGCGCCGCCTTGATCCGGTTCCGCAGCGAGCGCAGGATCAACCGGACGATCCGCTCGGCGGCGCCGGTGCCCCACAGCCAGCTCGGGTTGCCGTCGGCATCGTCGCGGAGCGCCGCCGTGGAGCCGTCCGGGGCCGGAACCCACGGGTGCTCGGTGGTGAGGATCTCGTCGATCTCCGATTCCGACAAAGCGGTCGCCGCGTCCAGCACGGTCGACTGGTCGTGACTCGCGACCGTCACGGCTTCCCAGACACCGCCGGCCGCGCGTCCCCGCGAGTACGCCGGCTGCAGCGCCTCGGCGGCCGCCTTCAGCCGCGCCCGCTCCTCTGGTTGCTTCAGGCAACGGTCGAAGAGGCGCTGGGAGTCGGACCAGGACGCGTCCGCCTCGAGCAGCAGACGCTCCAGCTGCTCGACGTCGGAGCGGAAGTCCACCTCCCGCGGGAACTGCACCGCGGACAGTGCCGCGACCCGCCAGCTGGGCTCCTTCGCACCGGGCAACGCGGTCGACGCGTGCCCGATCCCGGCCGAGGGTACGACGTACAGGACGTAGCGGGTCGCCTTGCCGTTGACCGGACGGCGGGCGACGACGTCGAGCACCGGACCGAACGGGGCGTTGTCGAGGACGCCGCCGTCGACGAGCCAGGATCCGGACTCGGCCGGTCCCGGCTGAATCCGCGGTGGCTGGGCGGCCAGCTCAGGCGTCTCCAGGACCGGACCGAACGCGGCCGGGAACGACGCGCTCGCACGGGCCGCCCGCGCGAGCAGGTCGGTGTCCTTCAGCCCGTTCTTCTCCTCGACGCCGAACTTCCGCCGCGCACCGTCGTACGTCGGCGCGTCCTCACTCGTGAAGCCGTACAGGTACCGATGATCCGGTACGACGAACGCCTGGCCCGCGGCGTCCTTCGCCTCGAACTGCTGCACGCCCAGCCCGGACGCGGTCACGAACAACGTCACCGGCTCCTCGGCGGCACTCTCGCCCGCGTCGGCGACGCCCTTGAGCAGGTCCTCGAGCTGGCGCAGGAAGTACTTGCCGTCGAGCACCGAGGTCGACTTGGATCCCGCGGACGGCACCAGCTTGCCGACGTCGAGCGACCCGAGCCCGATCCACTTCTGCCGCAGCCACGGACCGTCGAATTCCTTCCCCGCCCCACCGCCGGGGTCACCGCCGCCGTCCGGGTCGAGGGTCGAGCCGTTCGCGATCGCGGTGGCCAGCAGCGAACCGTTCAGACCGCCGGCGCTCGTCCCCGCGATCACGTCGACGACGACCCGGCGCCGTTCCTCGCCACGGTGGCACAACTCCCGCCAGCGATCCGCGAGGACCGCGTCGTACGTCTGCGGCCCTGGAGCGCCATTGCCGCCGGACGCGCGCCGGATCAGATCCAGCTCGTGCGTCACCCCGCCCATCCAGACCGCCAGGCTGACACCGCCGTTCAGAACCAGCGCGATCCGGATCTCATGGTCGGTCATGCGGCCCCCCTTTCACTCAGACATACCACGGTTGTGGTGGTTGTCGCAGCGGAGAGTGAACAAAAGGTTGTCGAGTTCTGCACGCAGGGTCATCCTTGGGGTGGGGGTGGTCGTCATGCGCGTTTGGGCGATGGCGGTTGCGGTTGTGCTGGCTGTCTCGGGATGTTCCGGCGCGGGCGAGACGTCGCCGCCGGACGCGACCGTCACGGTCGAGGCCACCGACGAGCCCAGCCCCGAGCCGACCGAGGCCGAACCGACGCAGTCGCAGCAGACCAAGCCGTCGATCGAGATCGCGTCGCTGCCGGTCGGCGGTGTCCCCGAGGACGGCTCGAACTGCAACCCGATCAGCTGGCTGGCCGGCGAGATCCCCGCCGGGGTGACGATCAGACTCGGTACGCCGTCCTTCGACCCGACCGGCGTCTTCGAGGTCGACCCGTCCGGCTGCCGATCCGACGCCCAGACCTGCACCGGCCTGGAGTGGACGGCGCAGAACACACCGCAGTGCTGGGTCGGCTTCCAGCAGATCGCCCGCGAAGGGACGGTCTCCTTGATCATCCCCGCCACCGCGACCTGCGACAGCCAAGAGGTGTGCGACACCCTGAAGACCTTAGGCGGCAGCCAGATCACCCTCACCGCGCTGCCACCCGAAACTCCGCTCGAGACACCGTCGAGTGGGTGACCGATGGCGGACGAGCGGTCGCAGGCCGAGCGGTGGATCAGTTTCGCGGCAGGCATCGTCACACCGGTGACGTTGGTCAGCGCGCTGCTGTTCTACTTCGGGTACGTGTCGGCGCGTTCGCAGTACGAGTACTTCGGAATCGACGTCGACACGATCGGGCTGAGCACACAGGACTACGTGATGCGAAGCCCACAACCGCTCTCGGTCCCGCTGCTCGTGCTCATGCTGCTCGCAGTCGCCGCCCTCCTGCTCCACAAGGCGATCCACCCGACGCCGGTCGCCGTACGCCGAGCCGCCCGCGTCGCCGTGGTGATCCTGCTGATCGGTGTGGCGTGCCTGCTCGCGTATCCGCTGATCGGCCAGGCGGCTTACTACGCCCTCGTCGTGCCTGCCGTGATCGGTCTGTCCGCCGCCGTGCTTGCCTACTTGACCTATCTCCGCGGCAAGGCCGACCCGACCGCCGGTTCGCAACGCGTCCTGATCGTTCTGCTGGCCGCAGTCACCGTCACCTGCGCCTTCTGGACCGCGGCGACCACCGCGCAGTACACCGGCCGCGGCCTGGCCAAGTCCGACGCGCGCCACCCGAACCGCTTCCCGGTCGTCATCCTCGACACCAAGGAGAAGCTCGCGTTGCGCTCCCCCGGTATCGAGGAGACCGCGCTGCGGGCGGGTGCGGGGCAGACGTTCAACTACCGGTATCGCGGTCTCCGGCTGCTCGTGGTCGGCGAGAACCGGCTGTTCCTGGTGCCGGCGAACTGGTCCGCGTCGAACACCACGGTCGTGCTGCCGCTGGACAGCTCCATCCGCGTGCAGTTCCAGTTCGAGAACGACCCGCCGTGAGGGTCAGGCGCTGTCGCGGATGATCAGTTCGGTGTCGTAGATCTCGGGGGACCTCAGGTCGGCGCCGGCGATCTTGGCCAGCAGGATCTCGGCCAGGCGGGCGCCCAGTTGTTCGACCGGCTGGCGGACCGTGGTGAGTTTCGGGGTGGTCGTGGTGGCCAGGACCGAGTCGTCGAAGCCGACCACCGCGACGTCGGCGGGGACACGGCGGTCGTGTTGCGAGAGGACGCGGAGGGCCGCGGTCGCCATCAGGTCGGACGCGACGAACAGGCCGTCGAGGTCCGGGTGCTCGTCCAGGAGCCGTAGCGTCGCCTGCTCACCACCGTCGGCGGTGAAGTCGCCGTACGCGATCATCGCGGGCAGTCCGGCTTCCTTCATCACTTCCTGGTAGCCGGTCAGGCGGTCGAGGCCGGCGGTCATGTCGAGCGGCCCGGCGACCGTCGCGACCTTGCGGCGGCCGATCGACAGCAGGTGCTCGACGCCGGTCCGGGCGCCGGCGACGTTGTCCACGTCCACACTGGCCACCGGTACGTCGACCCCGAGCGGCCGCGCGCTGAACACGATCGGCAACGGCAGCTGCGCCAGCTCCTGCAGCACGTTGTCGCGGCCGTGGTGGCTGATGACGATCGCGCCGTCGACGTGCCCACCGCGCAAGTACCGCAGGAGCCGCTGGTCGTCGGCTTCGGTCGGTTCCGGTGCCGGCTCGATCAGCAGTACGAGCTGGGACGAGGTCGGTGCGAGCGTCCGGCTGACGCCGCTCAGCATGCCGGCGAAGAACGGGTCCGAGAACACCCGGCTGTCCGGTTCCGGTACGACGATCGCGATCGAGTCGGTGCGCCGGGTCACCAGCGCGCGGGCCGCCCGGTTCGGTACGTAGCCGAGTTGCAGAATCGCCTGCTCGACGGCGGCGACCGTGTCCGGCAGCACCTTCGGCGACCCGTTCACGACCCGCGAAACCGTTGCCCGCGACACTCCGGCGAGCGCCGCGACCTGCTCCAGCGTCGGAGAACCAGACTCGTTCATCGGCCCTCCTCAGTTCTCGATTGGCCCGCGTTCACACCGTAGTACCTCCCCGGCCGAACGCGCGTGAGTCGTCGGCCACGCGGAGGGGTGTGTTGCTTCAGTTGCCGACGCGGGTGTCGGCGACCTTCTCTGCCTGGGTGACGGCCTGCTTCCACGCGGCGTCCGCGGGCTGCTTCTTGTCGTCGACGCGGGACAGTGCGGCGCTGAAGATCTGGTTGACCTCGCCGTCGCGAGGACCCTTGTGCTGCTTGAGGATCACGTTGCGGGCCCGGTTGACGAAGATCTGCCCGACGGGCGCGTTGTTGAAGTACGCGTTGACCTGCGACTTCACCTGCGGATCGTTGTACGCGTCGAGCGTGGACGGGAACGAGCCGATCTTCTTGAACACCTTCACCTGCTGCTCCGGCGCGGTCAGCCAGGCGGCCAGCTTGGCGGCCTCCTCGGGGTGCGGCGACTGCACCGGCACGGTCAGGTACGACCCGCCCCAGTTGCCACCGCCGCCGGGGAACACGTCGGCGACGTCCCACTTGCCTTTGCCGTAGGCGCCCGCGTTGTCCTGGATCACGCCGAGCAGCCAGCCCGGACACGCGATCGTCGCGAACTTGTCACTGCGGAACGCCGCGTTCCAGGCGTCGCTCCAGGCCGGCAGCCGCGCGGACAAGCCGGCCTTGCTGCCCGCGACCACCTGGTTCCAGGTGGTCTTCAGCAGCGGGTTCTCGTCGCCGAGGAAGCGGTCCTGGTTCGAGTAGTACGCCTGGATGAGCTGGTTGCGCATGGCTTCCCAGGTCAGCACCGCGGAGTCGTACCAGGCCGAGCCCGGGACCCGCTGCACGAACTTCCGGCCGGCCGCGAAGTACGACGGCCAGTCCTGGAACAGCTCCGCTACCTTGGCGCGGTCGGTCGGCAGCCCGGCCTTGGCGAACAGGTCGCGCCGGTAGCAGATCGCCTCCGGCCCGATGTCGGTGCCGTACCCGATGATCTTCCCGTCCGGCGTCGTCGCGCCGGCCACCTTCCAGTCCAGCCAGCGGTCCCGCAGGTCGTCCGCGCCGTACTTGCGCAGGTCGACGAACTTGTCGTCCTTGGCCAGGTACTTGTAGATCCAGCTGACCTCCATCGCCTCGATGTCGGCCAGGCCGGTGCCGCGAGTGAGGTTCGCGTCCAGGTTCTTGACGTGGTCGTCGACGGTCTTGGCGTGCCGCTCCACGATCGAGATGTTCGGGTGCGCGGCCTCGTACTCGGCGTACAGGTCGGCGTACCCGAACTCGTTGAAGGTGGCGATGGTCAGCTCGATCTTCGGCCCGTCGGCCTTGGCGGCGCCGGACTCGGGGGTACCGGAACCGCCGCCGCAAGCAGCGGCGAAGAGGATCGCGGCGCAGGCCAGAACGCCGGCTACGGGGCGATAGCGGGCACTGGGCCGCATGTGCGAAGCTCCCTGGAACTCGGACGGGGGTTGAGAGCGCTCTCGGATCGCGAAAGTGAGCTGAGTCTCAGGTGTCCGCGGTGGATATGTCAAGCATCTCGTCGTCACGCTGAGACACGGGCGCCACAAGGTCCTGACATAGTGTCACCGCTGGTCACGCTGTGAATCGCCGCGATCACCGAGGGCCGCCGACGCTGGGAGTTCGCTGTGAGTGATCAGCGTGGCCGCGGCGGGCCGACCGAGTCGCGGACCACGACGACGGTGCCGAGCGTGGTCATCGGCTGCTGATGCGCGAACGGGTCCGCACTCGGTTCCTGACCGGAGAGCCCGGCCCGTACGGCGGCCCGCCCGAGCTCCTCCAGCGGGACCCGGACGGTCGTCAACGCGGGCTGCAGCTCGGTCGCCACCGGTACGTCGTCGTACCCGGCCACCGACACGTCGTCCGGGATCCGCAGGCCGCGCTCGCGCAGGGCGGCGTACACGCCCGCGGCGACGATGTCGTTGGCGGCGAAGATCGCGGTGAAGTCGAGGCCGTCGTCGAGGGCTTTCAGCGTTTGCTGGTAACCCCATTGCCGGCCGAACGCGCCGGTCCGGACCAGGCTCGGGTCGTGCTCGAGCTTGCGCGCGGCGAACGCCTGCCGGAAGCCGCTGAGCCGGGCGGTCGTCGTCGACAGCGTCGTCGGTCCGCCCAGATACAGGATCTTGGTGTGGCCGGCGCTGAGCAGGTGATCGGTGATCGCCGCCGCGCCGCCGATGTTGTCGTACTCGACTGCGTACGCCGGGACGCCGGCCTCCAGCCCCGGCCGCCCGCACAGGACGAGACTCGACCCGTTGTTCGCCAACTGGCGGGCGCGTTGCCCGACCGCGGCGAAGTACTCCTTGTCCTCGACCGCGCCGCCGACCAGGATCACGGCGTCGGCGCGCTGTTCGAGCAGAAGGTCGACGAAGCGCAGCTCGGCGGACTCACCGCCCTGCGTCGAGCAGACCAGGCAGAGGCGGCCGGACGCGAGCGCCTCGGACTGGACACCGCGGGCGATGTAGGCGAAGAACGGATCGACGATCTCGCTGACCACGATGCCGACCACGCGGGTGGTGGACCCGGCGAGGGCGCGGGCGTGCGCGTTCGCGACGTACCCGAGGTCCCGCATCGCGCGTTCGACCGCGGCGCGGGTCGAGGCCGCGACCGGATAGTTGCCGTTGACAACACGAGAGACGGTCGCCGTGGAGACGCCCGCGCGGGCGGCCACGTCCCGGATGGTGCGGGCGGACTCGGGGTCACGCCGGCGCGCCCTCGACCGGGGCGGTTCCGCCGCCATCACCCACCTCCTCACCCAGCTGTACGTCGGCCGTCGTACCGTCGGCGAACCGGACGGTGACGTGCAGCCCGTGCACCGTCACCTCGATGCTCTCGGCCAGTTGCCGCGGCCAGACCGTGTCGCCGGACAGTACCACCGCGGACACCAGCACCAGCGGATCTTTCCCCTCGTGCTCAGCCTCCAGGTACGGCGTCGCGGAGTGCGGCCCGAACGCGTTCACGTCGAGCCCACGACGTACGGCCGCGGTCTGGTACCCGTGCAGCCCGACGACCGTTGACGTCAGCCTGTCGATCCTGGTTGCCTGTGCCCAGGTCCCTTGTGATGTCGCTTCCGGTCGGTCCTCGCCTGCCACTGCGTATCCGCCGTGGCGCACCAGACCGGGTGGTCCGTCGACCAGCACACAGCGCACCTCGATCCGCCCCTGCACAACACTCGCCACCTCGATCCGCGCCGCGCCAGCTTGCCACCACGACGCGGCCATATCTCCGGTCACCCGGAGGCGCCGAATGCTCTCCCGGCGGCCTGACTCGATGAACGTGAGCTGGTTGTCGAGCTGTTCGTCGGTGAGCTCGGGGCCGGTCCGGCTGGAGTAGGCGAGGCGGTTGTAGTGGGCGTCGCCCTCCGCGCCGTGGTCGCTGCCGTGGTTGAGCAGACGCACGATGCCGTCGTGCTTGGTCGCCTGGATCAGGAACCCGGGCGCCGGCATCGCCCGTACCTGGTCGTGCTCATCAATCGGCAAGGCAGACTCGCGAGCGGTCCAGACGTCATGGTCAGCCGGGAGCAGCAAGCCGAGAAACCCTTTCGAAGCCCAGTAAGGCGATCCAGGTCCGGAGTACGGCTGGGTGGTCGGCAGGAACTGATGATGCCAACCGAGCGACAGAAGCCCACGATCATCCGGCACACCATGGTCGACGAAATGCCGCAGCGTTCCGGAGCACAAGCGACGAGTCTGACCGGGCGTCAGCGGCGTCGCGTCGAGGAGCGCACCCATCCAGTACGGCGCCGCGGTGGCCATGCGGTAACACAGCGACCGACCGAAGTGAACCGGTGCGCCGTCGGAGCCGGTGAGATGTACGGCGTCCTCGAGAAAGCGATGCAGGCGCTCGCGGTACACGGCCAGTCGACCGTCAGCGGACGGTCCCGCCATCCGCGTCCACAGGCCCGGATACAGGTGCATCGCCCAGCCGATGTAGTGGTCGAAGTTCTGCCCCGGCCCGTCCGAGTACCAGCCGTCGCCGACGTACCAGTCCTCGATCCGGTCGAGGCCCGCGTCGATGTCGTCCTGCTCGTGCGGTGCGCCGACAGAGGCCAGGAACTGCTCGCCGACCACCTGGAACAGCCGCCAGTTGTTGTCCCAGGTCCGAGAACCGACGAACCCGCTCAGCCAGTCGACGACGTGGGTCTGCTCGCGCTCGTCCAGCCGGTCCCACAGCCACGCCCGCGACTCGTGCAGGCCGACCGCGATCGCCGCCGCCTCCACCATCTGCTGCGAACACGGCGTCAACCGCGGCCACTCACCCGCCGCACCCGCCACCAACCCGCGCGAGTACCGCTCGACCAGCCGATCGTCCCCTCCGTCCGCCGCAATCCGAAACGCAGCCAGCAGAAACGACCGAGCGAACCCCTCCAACCCATCACAGTCCGCCCCCGACCAACTTCCCCGCCCCGGCACCCGCACCAGCGCCCCACTCCCCGAAAACCAAGGCACCAACGAGTCCAGCAAATGATCGGCCACCGCCAGCCAGGTCCCCCGCGAATACCCAGTCCTCGAGCTCAACACCCGATCCGGCCCCGGCAACTTCATGCGATCCGCCCCTTTGTGGCGGGCCGGCACAGGGCGGGTGATGTGCAGCTCGACAGGTAGTGCACCAGTGAGACGCCGTACGCGCGGAGACGATCACGCTCAGGTGCACTACCCAGTCGACTGACACCTCCTGTCCAGCTGCACGCCGTCATGCGATCCGTCCCAGGTCGTCGCGGTGGATGGGGTGGGCCAGAGGGCGGCCGGTGGCGAGGAGTTCTATCTCGGCGACGGCGGCTTCGCCCAGTCGTGTGGACTCGTTGCCCATGGCACCGGCCAGGTGCGGGGTGATGAAGACGTTGGGGAGGTGGAGCATCGGTGATTCGGGCGGCAGGGGTTCGGGATCTGTGACGTCGAGGATCGCGTCGAGCCGGCCGGAGACGCACTCGCGTTCCAGCGCGGCGTGGTCCACGACTGGTCCTCGCGCGGTGTTGATCAGCACCCCGCCGTCCGGCATCGCGGCCAGCAACTCCGCCGACACCAGCCCCTCGGTCTCCGGCAGCAACGGGGCGTGCACGCTCACGATGTCGCTGGCCGCGAACAGCTCCGGCAACTCGCACCACCGCGCCCCGAACTCCGCCGCCTCCGCCGGACTCAGATACGGATCATTCACCAGTACGTCGACGTCGAGGCCCCGTAGCCGCTCCAGCACCAACCGCCCGATCCGCGAGGCGCCGAGCACGCCGACCGTCGTACCGAGCGTGCCGAGAATCGGTGCCCCTGGCAACGGACGCTTCGTCCCGGAGGTCCGGTACCAGTCCCGATGCCGGAACGCCCGCTTCCCGGCCAGCACGATCGCCGCGAGCGTGAACTCGGCGACCGGGACCGCGTTCGCCGCGGCCGCCGACGAGACCTCGACACCGCGCTCGAACACGACCGGATCCACGAACGTCTTGATCGTCCCGGCCGCATGCACGATCGCCCGCAGCTTCGGCGCCGCGTCGAGTACCTCGGCGGTGATCCGCGGACACCCCCACCCGGTCAGCAACACCTCAGCCGAGGCCAGCTCGTCCGCCACCTCCCCGAACGACCCCCGCAACCGCGGCACCCCACCAGCCTGTACGCCGAGCAGTTCGGTGGCTGTTGCGAGGCGGTGGCGGGTTGCTGGGGTGAGTACCTCCGACCAGGTCTGCGCGGGCATCGCCACGAGCGTGCGCAACCGCGGACTGGCGCCCCGGTCGGGTTCAGGTTTCGGCACGGATCACTCCTAGTAAACGGTTACTGGAAACCGTAGACAGGAGATCCGGTGAAGGTCAAGACAATCTTCCCCGAGCGCTTGACAGCAAGGCGGTGAACGTTTCATCGTTACTGCCACCCGGGACAGCAAACGCTTACTATCAGGAGGCGCCTCATGCATCGCGTCAGCCGATCCTCCGGCCGCTCGCCGGACCGCGCCGCATCGTGGGCCGCGCGCCGGGCAGCCCGCCGGGCGGCAGGTCAACCGGCGGGTCGGGCGCAGGGTGGGCCGAGCCTGGGCGCCAGGCTGCGGCGCGACCGCGTGATGCTGCTGCTGGTGCTGCCCGGCTTCCTGTTCTTCGTGGTGTTCCACTACGTGCCGCTGCTGGGAAACGTGATCGTCTTCCAGGACTACCAGCCATACCTCGGCTTCAAAGAAAGCCCATGGATCGGCCTCGGCAACTTCAGCGTCTTCGCCGAGCCGGACTTCTACCGCGCACTGCTCAACACGCTGAAGTTCGCCGTACTGCAGCTGGTCCTGTTCTTCCCCGCGCCGATCGGTCTCGCCCTGCTGCTGAACAGCATCATCAGCCCGAAGATCAAGCGGTTCGTGCAGAGCGTCGTGTACCTGCCGCACTTCATCGGCTGGGTGATCCTGATCTCGATCAGCCAGCAACTGATCGGCGGCACCGGCCTGCTCCCGCAGCTCCTCGGTGAGCTCGGCCTGCCGCGGGTCGACCTGATGACCAGCTCCGGCTTCTTTCCGTGGCTCGTGACGCTGCAGCTGATCTGGAAGGACGCCGGCTGGGGCACGATCATCTACCTCGCCGCGCTGCTCAACATCGACACCGAGCACTACGAGGCCGCGGCGATCGACGGCGCGGACCGCTGGCGCCGGTTGTGGCACGTGACGCTTCCGGGCATCGTGCCGGTCACGTTGCTACTGCTGATCCTCAACCTGGGCAGCATTCTCTCGGTCGGTTTCGAACAGATCCTGCTGCAACGCGATGCCGTCGGCGCCGACGCGGCCGAGGTACTCGACACCTACGTCTACTTCCACGGCGTCCTCGACGGCCAGTGGGGCCCGGCCGCCGCCGTCGGCCTGGTCAAGGGCGTCATCGGACTGGTCCTGATCCTCGGCGCCAACAAACTCGCCCACCGCTTCGGCCACGAAGGGATCTACTCCCGATGAAAACCTCGCAGCGGCCGCCCTGGATGGAGGCACCGACGAAAGCCGGGCTGGCGATCAAGGGCGTGGTGATCGCGGTCGTCTGTCTGCTGGTGCTCTACCCGTTCGTGAACATCGTCGCGACCAGCCTGGCCGGCGAGTCCGAGATCACGAGGCGCGGCGGCATCATCCCGCTGTTCCCGAGCGAGCCGACGCTGGCGGCGTACAAGACGATCTTCGCCGGTGGTGTGGTGAGTCACGCGCTGCTGGTGAGCGCGGGGATCACGGTCATCGGTACGGCGCTGAACCTGGTCGTCACGATCGCGCTCGCCTACGGGCTCAGCCGTCCGATTGTCGGCGGGCGGTTCGTGTTGACAGCAGTATTGTTCACAATGTTGTTCGGCGCGGGCATCATCCCGAACTTCCTGCTGATCAAGGCGCTCGGGCTCTACGACTCGTACGCGTCGCTGATCGTCCCCGGCCTGGTCAGCGCCTTCAACTTCCTGGTCCTGCGCAACTTCTTCCAGAACATCCCGGCCGAGCTGCTCGACAGCGCGCGGATCGACGGCGCCGGCGACCTCGCGATCCTGCTCCGGATCGTGCTGCCGCTGTCGAAGGCGGTCCTCGCGGTCGTCGCGCTGTTCTACGCCGTCGGCCACTGGAACGCGTTCTTCAACGCACTGCTCTACCTCAGCGACACCGGCAAGTGGCCGTTGCCGCTCGTCCTGCGCCTCTACGTCCTGCAGGGCCAACCGGTCGGCGGCGCCACCGAGTCACCCGGCGAGGCGGTGGCGTCGATCCAGGCCGTGCAGATGGCGGTCGTCGTCGTGGCGCTCGTCCCCATCCTCTGCGTCTACCCGTTCCTGCAGCGCTACTTCACCAAGGGCGTACTCACCGGCGCCATCAAGGGTTAGGAGAAAGACCGTGACCACCCCATCTCTCAGTCGCCGGAACTTCCTGCGCAGCGCCGTCGGCGTCGCTGTGATGAGCGCCACCGGCGTACCGACGCTGGTTGCCTGCAGCAACGGCAGTACGGCGGCCGGCCCCGCGCGGGCCTCCACCGTGACGCTCCCGACGTACGTCGCGTTCGAGGGACCGAAGCCGGATCTGGCCGGCACCGCGGACGGCGTACCGCCCGGCTACCTGACCTATCCGAAGGACCTCGTCACCACCGTGAAGACGCCGCCGCTGGCGGGCGGCAAGGTGAGCGTGATGACCGACATCTTCGACCCGCTGCCGCCTGCGAAGGACAAGAACGCGGCCTGGCAGGCGGTCGAGAAGCAGCTCGGCGGCACCCTCGACCTGACCATCGTCCCGGACAGCGACTGGGCGACGAAGTTCCAGACCGTCCTGGCCGCCAACGAACTGCCGGACCTCGTCCTGTTGTCGGATTCGAGCCTTGTCAACAATCTACCGGCCTTTTTGTCGGCAAAGTGCACTGATCTCACGCCGTACCTGTCCGGTGACAAGGTCAAGGACTACCCGAACCTGGCCAACATCCCGCAGGTGATCTGGCAGGCCTGCGTGGTGCAGGACAAGATCTACGGGCTGCCGATCCCGCGCAGCATCACCGGCGGTGCGGGCTTCTACAACAAGCGGCTCTTCGACGCCGCCGGCATCGAGTACCCGGCCACCGCCGAGGACTTCCTGGCCGCGTGCAAGGAGCTGACCAAGCCGCAGCAGGGCCAGTGGGCGATCGTGAACTCGAAGGGCAACACGTTCTTCACGATGGTCCAGCAGATGTTCGGCGTGCCGAACGGCTGGAAGGACGACGGCGGCAAGCTGGTCCGCAGCTTCGAGACGCCGGAGTACAAGGCTGCGCTCGAGTTCGCCGTCCAACTGGTCAAGGCCGGCGTCACCGTGCCGGGCTCCGACGGCATCGACGGCACCGCCCGGAAGAACGCGTTCCGCGCCGGCAAGGGCGCACTGGTGTACGACGGGTTCCCGGCGTACTCCGGCTACGTGAAGGATATGTCCCGCCTGGACCCGAAGAACGACCCGCGGGCGTTCGTGCCGATGGCGCCCAAGGGCGGCAAGGCGAACACCTGGTCGGACAACATCCTGTTCGCCTACACGCTGATGAAGAAGGCCGACGAGGCACGCGCGAAGGAACTGCTGCAGGTGGCGAACTTCTTCGCCGCGCCGTTCGGCAGCACCGAGAACCTGCTGCTCACGTACGGCGTCGAAGGTGTCGACTTCACCCGCGACGCGAAGGGCAACCCGACGCTGACCAGCAAGGGCGAGGCGGAGATGACGGTGCCGTGGAAGTACATCACCGCACCACCGCAGGCGCTCTACAACGCGCAGTTCCCGACGTACGTCGAGCGCGCGCACGAGGACCTGACCAAGCTGATCGGCATGGTCGTCAAGGACCCGACCGCGTCGCTGATCTCGCCGACCAACGACAAGTCCGGCGGCGACATCGGGCAGGCGCTGACCGACGTCCGCAACGACGTGATCGCCGGGCGGAAGCCGATCAGCGCGTTCGACACCGCGCTTGCCAAGTGGAAGAAGGACGGTGGCGACAAGATCCGCGGCGAGTTCGAGTCGGCGCTCGGCGGTGCGAGCCCGCGATGAACTGGTTGACCGAGGCAAGGTTCGGGCTGTTCGTGCACTGGGGCATCTACGCGGCCGCCGCGCGGCACGAGTGGGTGAAGTCGTACGAACAGCTCACCGACGCCGACTACCAGCCGTACTTCGACCACTTCTCGCCGGACCTGTACGACCCGGTGCGCTGGGCGGACGACGCGTGGAACGCGGGCATGCGCTACCTGGTGATCACCACCAAGCACCACGACGGGTTCTGTCTGTGGGACTCCAAGCTCACCGACTACTCGGCGCCGAACACGCCGTGGGGCAAGGATCTGCTCGCGCCGATGGTCGACGCGTTCCGCGAGCGCGGGTTCAGGATCGGGCTGTACCACTCGCTGCTCGACTGGCACCACCCGGAATTCCCGGTCGACCTGTACCACCCGCAGCGCAAGGACGTGGACTTCATCGACCGTACGGCGGACCGCGACGTCTCGAAGTACGCTGACTACCTGCACGGCCAGGTCCGCGAGCTGCTCACCGGGTACGGCACGATCGACGTGATGTGGTTCGACTTCTCGTACGCCGATCGCGGGTTCAATGCGAAGGGCCCGGACGAGTGGCGATCGTCCGAATTGTTGACAATGGTACGAGAGCTGCAGCCCGGGATCTTGGTCAACAATCGACTGGGCCTCGGCTCGGGTGACTTCACGACGCCGGAGCAGGTGCAGCCGCCCGGGAACGAGGTGGCGGCCGGCGAAGGTACCCAGGTGCCGTGGGAGGCGTGCCACACGCTCAACGGCAGTTGGGGTTATCACCGCGACAACCACGACTGGAAGTCGCCGGCGTTGCTGATCCGGATGCTGGTCGATGCGGTCTCGAAGGGCGGCAACATGCTGCTCAACGTCGGCCCGAACGGACGCGGCGCGTGGGAGCCGCGCGCCCTCGATGTACTGTCCGGGATCGGTTCCTGGATGCGGCTGCACGAGCGCTCGATCCGCGACTGCGGGCCGAGCACGTACATCCCGCCGGCGGACTGCCGCTACACGCAGAACGGCCGGCACCTGTACCTGCACGTGTTCGCATGGCCGATGGGTCATCTCCACCTGCCGGACCTCGGCGATCGGGTCGAGTACGCCCAGTTCCTGCACGACGCCTCCGAGGTCAAGCGGGTACAGGTCGACCCGTCCGCCCCCGGGCACACCTACCTGACCGGCCTCCCCGACAACACCCTCACCCTCAAGCTCCCGAACCGCGCACCCGACGTCGACAGCTGCGTCATCGAACTCTTCCTGAAGGACTGACCCCCGTACGACGAAGGCACCCACCTCGACCCGGTGGGTGCCTTCGTCCTGTCTGGGCTGCGGGTGACCTGCGAGACCGTGGCACAGGTTCTGGTGGGCTCGCACCTGATATTTCCTGTCCGCAACACCCAGAAGGTGTCCGATCCCCCCGCAACCAACGGACAGCGCTCATGGGTGGCCGCAGTCCGCAGGTCCTGTCCTCCGTCTTTGTCGCCCCGGGCAAGTACGCCGAGTCGTGGCGATTGGGTGTCGCTGGGGTCCGCGAGTCGTGGATCGGGGCTGGATTTGGCGCCCGCGATCCACGACTCGACGGATGCCGGCGCTACTCGCGGATCGTGGTGGGGTCGGTGGGTGGTGGGGTTAGGTGGAGGGCGGTGAGTTGGGCGGTTGCCTCGGCGTCGACGGGGACGCCCCAGGCGCGGAAGAAGTCGCTCAGATCGTGGCCGGCCGTACGGCTGCTGAGTACGACGAGGTTGCGCAGGCGGAGCACCTCGTCCGTGTAGTCGCTCGCGTACGGACGCTCGACCCGGACGAGCTTGTGCAGGTTCGGCCAGAAGGTGGCGCCGAATGCCAGGCGGAGCTGCTCGAACATGACCAGCTTCTCGTAGGGGTCGAAGGTGGTGCCGTAGTTGACGTCCGGGGAGCGGAGCTTGCCGGGCGCGCTCTGCCAGGGGGTGAGGCCGGTCTTCGCATCCGGTGCGTGCAGCCGCGGCTGCTGGCCGTACTTCGTGGCGAAGACCGCGTTCACCGCGAGCGAGTAGATGTTGACCGTCACCTCGGTCAGCGAACTCGGCTTGTAGGTGATCTGCTGATGCTGGTGGCCGAGCTCGTGGTAGATGCCCCAACCGCGTGTCCTCAGCGCCGCGACGGTCAGCATCCGGTCCTGGATCGGCGGCGGGAACGACATGTGGCCGTGGGTCGCGTACGCCCCGACCCCGGTGATCGCGGACGGGTACCCGACGAAGTGGTACCGATGCGCGAGGCGGACATGCTGCGGCGCGGATCCGTCGTACCCGCTGGTGGCGTCCTCGATCCGGATGATCTCCTCGTAGGTGGACAACAGGTCGGTGTGGTTCTCGGCGCGGTACGTCAGAGCGGACGCACGCTCGACAGTGATCATCGCGTGCGGGCTCAGAAGTTCGACGTACGGCGTGACGCGCTCGTCGAGCTGGCGCTGGAACTCGGCCTCACCCGTGCAGCCGAGGACGAAGTACGGCATCGGCTGGGCCTGCTCGCCGATGCTGACTTTCGCCTGGCCGGTGTCGCCGATCAGCTTGAGGTAGACGACGCCGCCGCCGGCGTCGGTGATTGTGTTGCGGCCGACCTGGAGCGGGTACGCGCGGGGCGACTTGAACTCCTTGCGCGCGTCGGCGTCGGGTGCGCCGATCACGAGCGTCGGTGCCAGGCTCCCGGCGTGGACGACCACGTTGAGGGCCGTGTCCGCGGGCAGGTAGTAGCCGGTGGAGCGGAGTTCGCTGGCGCTCAGCGAGTTCTGCGTGCGGTCGAGTTCGGTCGTGCGCGCCGACGGCAACGCGGGGATCGTGATCGTGCTGGTCTGGGCGTGCGCCAGCCCCGGTACGGCGGCCAGCGCCACACCGGCTCCGGCTACTTGCAGGACGCGTCGCCTGGTGAACTGCCCCGCGAGCTGAGGGCGGGCGTGCGGCATCATCGAACAACCTCCTGGTTGAACTTGCCAGCACCCGGCGACCCGGCCGGCGCTTGTCGCCGGCCCCGGTTGCTTGCGGAAACTCAGTTGAAGGACACGGTGTGGGTGGCGCCCTTCGTACCGCCGACGGCGACGTCCAGCACCAACTGCTTGCCGGTAGCAACCACCGTGACGGCTGGATCCTGCGCGACCACGGCACCGACCCGCCGGTCGATCGTCACGCGGACCGTGCTGGCGGTGCGACTCGGATCAGCCACCGCGACCGTCGTCGTCCGGCCGTCCCTGCCGACCACCACGGACGCCGGACCGTCACAGGCGATCTCGGCAACGGCACCGGCCGCCCAGAAGTTCGCCAGGACCAGGTTCTCGCGGTGCGACCGGATCGCTTGAACAATCGGATTGTTGACAAGGATCGTCATCCCCGGATCGGCGGCGCGCTCGGCCGTCTGCCGACTGGTCGCATTGGGTAGCACGACGTACGCGTAGTCGCCGGTCGCCGTCCCGTGCTCCAGGACGAGCTTCGCGTAGCGGCGGGTGTACGGCGTGGTCGAGCCGGCCGTGTCGTTGCCGATGTTGATCTCCGACCAGGACCCGGTCCGATCCTCACGCTCCACGCGGAGATGACCACCGGCCGGGAAGACGTAGCCGGCGACGCCCTCCAGATGTGCCCAGCAGGGATCCTCGTGCGTGCCGTCCGTGGCCGGTCGTCCGTCCAGCGCGAGGGCGGCCGTCCCGTCCTCGTGGAGATTCCGATTGTCGACAATCGTCTCGACCGGGTAGCCGTCGGTCCCGGCGATTCCGGCGCCGAGGGCAACGACCGAGTCGCGCAGGCAGAACCAGGACTTCCTGGCCTGCAAGGTCTTGTCGTGATTGATCAGGTGCATGCCGACCGCGCCGGCGACGTTCTTGTACGACGCTCCACCCACCCAGTCGGCGTACGCCGCGACCGTGCCGGTGCCGCTCCCGGAGCCGCCCGGCTGGCGCGGTTGCGTGCTGACCGTCGTACCGGGCATCCGTTGCGCGTCGACCGTCGGCCAATACGCGTCGTTGAACTGGGACTGATCCCGGTTGTACAGGTAGGTCATGCCGTCGCCGACGTACCAGCCGCGGAGGTTCTCGCCGTTGCCCCACTCGTAGCGGGCCATCCGCTTCGACGACATCGCGATCGCGAACGTCCAGCCCGGGCGGCGGTGCACGACGCGGTCCTGGTTGTAGAACTGGTAGTGCCGCGGGAGCGCCGGCGCCGGTACGACGCCGGTGTCGGAGAGCAGCGCCTTCGCGCGGGAGATCTCCGGGATCGACGTGCCCGGGAGGTAGTCGTTGAGGCGATCTCGGGTGATCCAGCCCTTCGCGAGCGCCTTGTACCGCGAGGCGTATGGCTCCGCGACGCCGCTCGCGAGGAGCAGGACCGTCGACGTCGTACCGTGCCCGTTGCGGTGATCGCCGGCGCGTTCACGGGAGATCGCGCGGCCGGAGACGCAGTCCATCATCAGTCCGTCGACGACGAACGGCGCGAAGCTCGCGTCGACCGCGTCCAGGAGGACGGCGCGGTTCGGGTCGGCGATCTCCCAGGTGGAGCCGCCGAGCAGGGCGATCAGGTTCGCGACACCGCCGAGCGCCACGTTGCCGTACGTCCCGACGTACGCGAGGTTGCCGTGCTGGACGAACGAGCCGTCGCGGTAGAAGCCGTCGCCGCTCGTGACGTAGGTGAAGACGCTGTTCTTACCGGACTCGGCGACATCGCTGAGGGCGTCACGGGCTGTCGACAATTTGACGGTCGACTTTCCGACGATGCCGCGGAGCGCGACGATCAGCGCCTTGTCGACACGGTTGGCGCCGGTCTCACGGAGCGTCGGCGAGTTGGTCCGCCGGTTCGGGTCCGGGACGAACCGGTCGACGGCCGTCAGGTACTTGGCGATCTGCTCGGCGGACAGGACGTCGTACGCGAGCACGCAGGTGTCGAGCAGCGCCCGCGGCGTACCGATCTCCCAGAACCACCAGTTCCCGGTCTCTTTGAGCGTCTCGTTGTAGGAGGTGGCGTTCAGGAAGTCGAGCCCACCACTCAGCAACTCCCCCGCGCTTGTCTCCAGTTGCGTCCCGCGCGTGGCGCGGGCCAGCGCGATCGCCTTCAGGCGCGTGTAGCTGATCGAGAAGTTCCCGCTCGACGGGCTGAGCGGGAGATCCGGCCAGAGCATCGTCCGGTCCGCCGAGGTGATCATCGTGTCGAGGAACTGCTGCGCCTGCGCGCCCAGCCCGGCGAGTGCCGCGGCGTACGCCGGATCGGACGCGTCGATCGCCCCGCCGGTGTTGAGCTCGGCCCAGCGCGCCCGGAGTACGTCGTACTCGTCCTCCGCGAATGCGCGGGTGGGTAGCCCGAGCGTGCTGAGGGCACCGGCGGCAAGGCCGGCCTGAAGCAACAGCCGACGACGGATGAAGGGCGGCATCGCGGACTCCTCGGGGCGGTAGTAAACGCTTACCGCAAAGCCTGCCGTCTGCTCGTAACAGTCGTCAACAGCTGACTGTGATCAGTTCTGATCACTTCACGGGAGGAGATCCCGGACCACCGCATCGGCCAGCAACCGCCCCCGATCGGTCAACACAAGCCGCCCCGCCCACGACCCGCCATCGCCAACGCCGTCGACCCCATCGGCGCTGTCGGCCGCGATCAGCGCGAGGCCGTCGGCGACCACCTGGTCCGCAGCGGCTCGGCCGGCCTCGTCAAGGACATCGAGAGGCAGACCCGCCGACAACCGCACCTCGAGCAGCACTCGCTCGACGCGCCGGGTCTCCTCGTCGAGGATCTCCCGCGCGTGCGCCGGACTCTCACCGGCATTGATGCGCTCGGCGTACGCGCTCGGATGCTTGACGTTCCACCAGCGCACCCCGCCGACGTGGCTGTGCGCGCCCGGCCCGATGCCCCACCAGGTGTCGCCGCGCCAGTACAGCTCGTTGTGCCGGCAGCGCGCCGCCGTACTGCGCGCCCAGTTGGACACCTCGTACCACCGCAGCCCTTGGGCCGACAGCAGTTCGTCGGCCAGCACGTACTTGTCGGCCAGGTCGTCGTCGTCCGGCATCGGCAGTTCGCCGCGCCGGATCCGCCGGGCGAGCTGCGTACCGTCCTCGATGATCAGCGCGTACGCGCTGACATGGTCCGGCTGCGCCGACAACGCCGACTCCAGCGACGCCCGCCAGTCGTCGAGCGACTCCCCCGGCGTCCCGTAGATGAGGTCCAGGTTCACATGCTCGAACCCGGCCGCGGTCGCTTCCTTCACCGCCTGCAACGCCCGGCCCGGCGTGTGCTGCCGGTCGAGGATCCGCAGTACGTGCGAGGACGCGCTCTGCATCCCGAAACTCACGCGGGTGAATCCGGCTTCCAGCAACGCCTCGAGATAGGCCGGATCCACCGACTCCGGGTTCGCCTCGGTCGTCACCTCCGCGCCCGGCGCAAGCCCGAACTCGTCCCGCACCGCGGCCAGCATCTTCCCCAGATCAGCGGCCGGCAGCAGGGTCGGCGTACCGCCACCGAAGAACACCGTGTCGACCGGCCGGTCCAGATCGCCCAGAACCCGCCGCGCCATCCGGACCTCGTCGACCGCGGTCTCGGCGTACGACGCCTGCGAACCGCCACCGCCCAGCTCGCGCGCGGTGTAGGTGTTGAAGTCGCAGTATCCGCACCGCGACGCGCAGAACGGCACGTGGAGGTAGAACCCCAGCGGCCGACCGGCAGCCTCGCGGACAACACCATCCGGCAACGCCCCGTCCCGGGGCGCAACCTCCCCCTCGGGCAATGTCGACGGCACCCACCCATCCTACGGACGGCGTACCGAACGACGGGTAGTGGCCGCCTCCGCGGTGACCGCCGGCGCCTGGGCCGCACCGTGAACGTCGGCCGCCGACCCACCACGACCCGTTCTTCGGTACTTCTTCATCCGATCGCAGCGGTTCTGCGGTCGCGGAGCGTACTGGGACGGTTACATTCGGCTCATGGAGACCGAGGCTCAGCCTGTCGGACGTGCCACCCGGAACGCGGTCGTGGTCGCGATCATGCTCGGAATGCTGCTCGCGGCCCTCGATCAGACGATCGTCGCGACCGCGCTGCCGACCATCGTGAGCGACCTCGGCGGCGCCAATCACCTGTCCTGGGTGGTCACGTCGTACCTGCTCGCCGAGACGATCATGACCGCGCTGATCGGGAAGTTCGGCGACCTGTACGGGCGCAAGCCGATGTTCCTGCTCAGCGTCGTGCTGTTCCTGGCCGGCTCGGCGCTCTGCGGGATGGCGGACTCGATGCTGTGGCTGGTCGGCTCGCGCGCCATCCAGGGGCTCGGCGCCGGCGGGCTGATGGTGACCGCGATGGCGGTGATCGCGGACGTCGTACCGCTCAGCGAGCGCGGCCGGTACCAGGGCGTGATGGGCTCCGTGTTCGGCGTCTCCACAGTCGCGGGACCCCTGCTCGGCGGGCTGTTCGTCGACCACCTGAGCTGGCGGTGGGCGTTCTACGTCAACCTGCCGCTCGGCATCCTGGTCCTGATCGTTGCCTCGATCACCCTTCCGTCGGTGAAGGCCGCGGTCGGACCGAAGATCGACTACCTGGGCATCCTGTTCATCGGTCTCGCCGCGACCGGGCTGACGCTGGTGACGACGTGGGGCGGCAACGAGTACGCCTGGACGTCGACGGTGATCATCGCGATGGCGGCCGGATCCGTGGTCGCGCTGGTGCTCTTCGTCCTGGCGGAGCAGCGGGCGGCGGAACCGTTGCTGCCGTTGCGGTTGTTCCGGTCCGGCGTGTTCACGGTGTGCTCGATCATGAGCTTCATCATCGGGTTCGCGATGCTCGGCGGGGTCACGTATCTGCCGACGTACCTGCAGTTCGTCCACGGCGCCTCGGCGACGGAGTCCGGTCTGCAGATGCTCCCGCTGGTACTGGGACTGCTGGTCGCGTCGGTCGGCGTCGGCCAGGTGATCAGCAAGACCGGGCGGTACCGGCTGTTCCCGATCGTCGGCACCGTGCTGATCGGCGTCGGGCTCTTCCTGCTGTCTTTGTTGGACAATCAGACGTCGTACGTCGAGACGGCCGGATTCATGATTGTGCTGGGACTCGGTGTCGGGTTGTGCATGCCGGTCCCGACGGTCGTCGTGCAGAGTACGGTCGACTACTCGGACCTCGGCGTCGCGACGTCCGGCGTGAGTTTCCTGCGGACGATGGGCAGTTCCTTCGGGGTCGCGGTCTTCGGCTCGATCTACGCACATCAGTTGCCGGAGAAGCTCGGTGCCGCCGTTCAGACCGCGCAGGTCGATCCTCGTCTGGCGTCGACGGTGGAAGGCGTTCGTGGGTTGCCCGATGCGGCGCGTTCCGTCATCACCGCGGCGTACGCCGACTCGCTCCATATCGTGTTCCTCTGGGCGGTTCCGGTCGCCGGTCTGGGATTCCTGACCGCCCTGCTGCTGAAGGAGGTTCCGCTCCGCGACACCGCGCGAATGGCGGCCTCGGACGTCGGCGAGAACTTCGCTGCGCCGGCGTCGTTCGACTCCGAACGCGAACTGCAGAAGCTCGCCGCCCTCGTCGTACAGCATCACAAACGCAACCCGGCGCCCGAGGTTCTGGCCGAGTCCGGGATCCCGCTCAGCCACGCTCAGGCCTGGATGATCATGCGGGTGTTCCGCGGCGGCGCCGAGAAGGGTTCCGCGACCCTGGCCGAGATGGCCGGCGACCTACGGATGCCGCCCGGGGTCCTCGAACCGCTCGCCACTCAACTGGTTGCCGGCGGCTACCTTTCCGAGACGCTCGGGCACTACCGGTTCACCCCGCTCGGGATGGAGATGTTCCAGCGCTTCGTCGGCGCCTTCCGCATCTGGATGCTCGACCGCCTGACCGACTGGGACCCGGAGAACTCCGAAGCCTTCTCGCACGCCGTCGACCGGATCGCCGAACAGATGATCGACCAGGGTCAGTCCCTCACCACCGGCAAACACGCCGCGGCCCTCACCACCGCCGGCTGACTGGCGCGGCCGTCCTGCCGGCCGAGCAACAGTTGTTCATGTTCGCCCGGCCAGCACGTGCCGCGGAGGGTAGCCGTCGGGCCGTACGGCGGTGAGGTTGAGGCCGGTGGTTCCCGTCGCGGCTCGGAGTCGCAGGTGGGTGGACTCGAGGATGTAGGTCAGGGGCGTTCGGAGGGCTTCCAGGAAGGCTTGCTCCAGGGCGGCGGCTACGCCTCCGGTGTTGGTGGGGGTGCTGGTGAGGTGAGTAAAGGTGAGCGTGTCGTTGGCTCGGGCAACTGTTGCGGTGAAGGCGCTGCAGCCGGTCGAGCCGGTGGCCAGGGTGCCGTTGATGATGAGGGTTGCGAGGCCGGGGTGGTGCTCGCAGAGGTCCTTGCCGCGGACGACCGCGTCGACGATCCACAGGGTGCCGTCGAGTGGAGGGTCGGGTTCGGAGAGGCGGGTGTCCAGCAGGACAAACGTCGTACGGCCGTTGGTCAGGGTGAAGGTGTCGCCGTCGACGGTCCACTCCGGCTCGTGGAGCAGGAACCCGAAGACCCAGTCTTCCTGCGCCCCGAACTCGGGACCGCATCCCATCTGGGTCTGGATCGGGCCGCTCGCGAACCGCAGTACGCCGTCGTCGTCCGTGATCTCGACGGTCGGGAACCGCAGTACGCCGTCGTCGAGTGTGATCCCGCCACTGAGTGAGTTGCACCCGGCTCGTGCGATGAGTACGCCGTTCTTCCGGATCTGCACCCTGATCCGCGTGCCCGGTACCAGCGCCCGCTCCACACCGTCGTCCTGCACCGACACCGACAGGTACGTCTTCCCGATCGGCGATCCTTCCCCACCGATCAGCGGCCCGTACACCACCGTCATCTCACTCCCCCTTCCGTTTCGGATCATCCCGCCGATCACGACGGTGCACCAGACTCGCGCGGACCGTCGCGCCGGCCGGATGGCTGTGGGCGTGACTGCGAACACCCCACGGTGTCCGTGAACAAGCTATTTCCTGTGCCCAGACACCATTGGTTGTTCACAGACCCCGTGCCAGGTACGCCGCGGCGCGTATGCTCGCGCGCATGCTGAGTGATGGGGTGTGGGTGGTTGTTGCCGGCGGGGTTGAGCATTGGGTGCGGGTGGCTGGGGCGGGGAACGGCGACGTGCCGTTGGTCCTGGTGCACGGCGGACCCGGTGAGAGTTCGTACTCGATCGAGCAGTCGGTCGGCGACGAGGTCGCGAAGCTGGCCCCGGTCGTGTTCTACGACCAGCGCGGGTGCGGGCGATCGGCGCGCCCGGCCGACCCGTCGACGTACACGATGGAGCAACTGGTCGCGGACCTCGACGAGTTGCGTACGGCGCTCGGCGTCGAGCGGATCGTGCCGTGGGGCGCGTCGTTCGGGTGCCTGCTGGCGGCCGAGTACGCCGTTGCTCATAGCAACCACGTGGACGCGCTGATCCTGCACGCGCCGCCGATCATCGATCCTCTGCACCCAGGACTGTGGACGATGCGGCCGGGTGCCGTCGACGTGTTCCTCACGCCGGACGAGCGGACGGCGCTCCGTACGCAGCTCGACGGCGTCACGGAGTCGATCGAGCGTACGGTGGCCGCGCTCGGGGCGATCGCAGGGAGCGCGAACGCCGCGCGGTTCTTCTATCACGACCCGGCGAACATCCCGCCCGACGAGAACGCGCCGGAATCCAACCTGGAGATGGCGATGGCGCTGGTCGGCAACGAACGCGTGGAGCTCGCCGACGACCTGGCCGACCTCGACGTACCGGTCCTGATCCTCGCCGGCCTCTGGGACCGCCACGTCGGCTTCGACATGCCCCGCGACCTCGCAACCCGGCTACCGCGGGCGACCCTCGAGATCTTCGACCGTTCGGCGCATTCGATCCACGACGAACAGCCCGGAGAGTACGTCGAGGCGATCCGCAGGTTTCTTGTCCGATGAGCCTTTTCGCATCTGCTGAGTACCCAGGCCGTGGTCTTGCGATCGGTCGCGATGTGGACGGCGTCCCGTTCTTCTCGTACTGGCTGACCGGGCGGTCTCCCGCCTCCCAGGCCCGCGAACTCGTCGTCCACGACCGCGAGATCATCGTCCGCGACACCTCAGGCGGTCCGGTGGACGACCTGCGCCACTACACAGCGGCCACCCGCGGAGACAACTGGGTCATCGTCGGCAACGGCACCCAGGTAGCCGAACTCACCGCCACCCGCGAGCACCAGCCCGACCTCCAGCTCGCCCTACGACAACTCACCTACGAACCCGACCCACCCATCCGCACCCCCCGCATCACCGCAACCGCGACACTCAACGGACCGCACCTGACAGAGGTAGTAGTCGGCTCCGCCCGCGCCTACGACGGCGCCTCCGAGCTAACCGAGCACCCGTCGCTCTACGCGGCCCACATCGCCCCCGGCACAGCCGTCACCACCACGACCTACAACGGCACAGCAGCCGACATCATCACCCACGGCCGACCGGAAGTAGTCGCGATCCCGCTCACCTGGTCCGCCCTAACGGACCAACTCTGGCAATCACTCCACCCCGAACTCCGCGTAGCCGCGATCACAACCCGCCTGGACACCCCCAACTTCACCGACGCGATCCTGCAATCCCGATAGGTACTCCGCCGGAGATCACCTGCCGCTCGCCCACACGCGCCCGCCGCCACGCGAGGGGATATCCGTCGGCATCGGGGTTCTCCATTCGCACACCAGCGGAGAACCCCCGACGCGGGTGGATATCCGCTCGCGTGGCGGGGTGAGGTGGCCGGGAGGGCTGTGCGGGAGACTTCTGTTACTCGTACATCTTGTCGAGTACGTCGGCGTACTGGGTTTCTACGTGTTTGCGTTTGAGTTTGAGGCTGGGGGTCATTTCGCCGGACTCGACGGTGAGGTCGCGGTCGAGGATGGTGAACTTCTTGATGGTTTCCCAGCGGTTGAGGCCGGCGTTGAGTTCGTCGACGTAGCCCTGGACCATCGTGTGCGCGGCGTCGGACGTGACGATCTCGGCGTACGACTTTCCGGCCAGGCCGTTCGCGGCGGCCCAGCCCTCGATCGAATCGGGGTCGAGGGTGACGAGCGCGGAGACGAAGTTGCGCAGGTTGCCGTGCACGATGAACTGGCTCGCGTACGGGCAGATGGTCTTGAAGCGGCCCTCGATCACCTGCGGCGCGACGTACTTGCCGCCGGAGGTCTTGAACAGGTCCTTCTTGCGGTCGGTGATGAACAGGTACTCGTCCTCGAAGTGCCCGATGTCGCCGGTGTGGAACCAGCCGTCGGCGCCGAGCACCTCGGCGGTCTGCTCGGGCTGGTTGTGGTACCCGCTCATCACCCCGTCGCCCTTGATCAGGATCTCCCCGTCCTCGGCGATCTTGAACTGCGTCCCGGGGAACGCCGGCCCGACGCTTCCGAGCCGGTACTGCGTCGGCCGGTTCAGCGTCGATCCCGCCGACGTCTCCGACAACCCGTACCCCTCGAGGATCAGCAGCCCGGCGGCGTGGAACCACTCCGCCAGCGACTTGTCGAGCGCGGCGGACCCGGACACGAAGAACCGGATCCGTCCACCGAACCGGGCCCGGATCTTCGACAGCACGAGCCGGTCGGCGGCCGCGTACTGCGCACCCAGCAACCCGCCCGGCTCCTTGCCGGCCTGCCGCAGCGCCGAAACCTTGGCACCCACACCGAACGCCCAGTCGAACAGCTTGGCCTTAGCCCCGCCCTCGGACTGGATCATCGTGACGATCCGCCCGTGGGCCTTTTCGAAGATCCGCGGCGCCGCCGCCATGAATGTCGGTTGTACGACGGCCGCATTGTCGACAATCTTGTCGATCCGCCCGTCGACCGCGGTCGCGAACCCGAGCTGGAACTGAACGGCGAGCAGCACCTGGCCGAACACGTGCGACAACGGCAGCCACAGGAACTGCAGGTCGTCGGGAGACAGCACCCGCATCCCCTCGACCGCGGCGCCCTCGTACGTCCACACCGAGTGCGGCAGCCGCACGCCCTTCGGGCGTCCCGTCGTACCGGACGTGTAGATCAACGTGCACAGGTCGTCCGGCTTAATGCCTGCAATCCGATCGTCGACAATCGACGGGTGCTCGGCGAGGTAGTCGTCACCGAGCGCGTCGAGTTCGCCCAGGCTGATCACCCAGTCCCCATCGCTCTCGAGAGGCGTGCCGTCCAGCAGCACGACCTTGCGCAGCGACGGTGTCTCGGTCCGGTGCTCGCGGAGCTTGTCCACCTGCCCGGCGTCCTCGGCGAACACCACCTGGACGTCGGCGTCGGCCACGATGAACGCCACATCGGACGAGATCGTCGACGGGTAGATCGTGGTGGTCGCGGCGGCGGCCAGTACGGCGGCCAGGTAGCACTCGATCCACTCGATCCGGGTGCTGGACGCGACGGCGACCCGTTGCTCCGGCTCCACGCCGAGCGCGATCAGGCCCGCGGCGCGCCGGCGGGTCAACGCCTCGGTCTCGCGCCAGGTCACCGACTTCCATTGCTCGGCGCGCGGGAACCGGAACGCCTCCCGTTCAGGGGTCGCCGCCACCCGGTCCAGGAACATCTGGGCCATGGTGTCCTTGCGGTTGCTGAGAAGCGCGAGCTGGCCGGAATCGGCGACAGGCTTCATAACTGGCCTCCATCGGGGGTCAAGTAACCGGAGGGTAATCGCTGGGCAGGGTGCCTGACCATGGCACTCGCTTGCCCACCTGCACCTTCTCCATTACGTTTCCGCAACATGCGCATACGGTCGGTGGCTCTTGCCTCACTATCCGTTCTACTCGGTCCGCTCCTCCTCGGTCTCGGCGCTCCGGCCCACGCGGTGACCCCGCCGGCGGAGTTCGGGTCGGACTACGACGACCCGCGGACGCCCGCGCCGAAGGTCGCCGTACCGGACACCAGGCACTGCGAGGTGCAGATCGTCCGGAACCAGTTCCGCGACTTCGACCCGTACCAGGCGACGTACACGCCCCCGGCCGCGTGCCAGGGTCCGTGGTCCAAGGTCGTGCTGCGGATGCACGGCGAGGTGAAGGGCGTGCAGTACGACCGCCTCGGGCACATCACGATCGGCGGTGTCGGCGTCTTCCGGACGTCGACACCGGAGCCGAGCACGGACGGTATCGCCTGGGACGTCGAGAAGGACGTCACGTCGTACAGCCCGCTCCTGCGGACGTCGCAACCCGTCGTCATGGAGCTCGGCAACGTCGTCAACGACACGTACACGGGCGTGCTCGACATCACGGTGACGCTCGACTTCTACACCACCGACCGCCACACCCCGGCCGCCCGGACCGCCAACGACGTACTGCCGCTGCAGAACCAGACGCGTGAGGACTCGGACCTGATCGGTACGGCGACCTTGCCGCGCAACACGACCCGCCTGCTCGGCGAGGTCTACGTCACCGGATCAGGCGGCGGCTGCGAGGAGTTCTGGGACACGTCCGCGCCGGCCGAGACCGGGTACTCCTGCCCGGACGGATCGCCGTACCGCGAGGTCGACGTCAGCATCGACGGCAAACTCGCCGGGATCGCGCTGCCGTACCCGTACATCTACACGGGCGGCTGGTCGAACCCGTACTCGTGGCGCCCGTCCCCCGCACCGCGCGCGTTCGACATCAAGCCGTTGATGTACGACCTCACGCCGTTCACCGGGCTGCTCACCGACGGCAAGCCGCACGAGTTCCGCGTCCACGTCGACGGCGTACCAGCCGGCCAGTCGGGGTGGTTCACCGTCCCGAACCTGCACGTGTGGACCGACGCCCACCGCGCGCAAACGACCGGCAAACTCACGTCGTACGCCGTCAGCCCGCTGGCCAAGACCGATGGCGTGACCGGCGCACCGAACGCGGCCGGCTCCGTGAACACCAAGGCATCTCGCACGCTGACGATCAGCGGGTACGTCGACACCTCCAAAGGCCGTGTCCGGACAAGCGTCCAGCGCACGCTGAGCAACGTCTCGAAGCACACCTGGGACGCCGGCGAATCCCGCGACGCACTGGACGCGAACTGGCGCGACACCGCGACGACGATCAGCAACGGCCGCGTCGAACGTACCGACCTCGACTATGGCAAGAACGGCGTACTCACCTTCTTGCCCAACGCAACGACCCCCGGCGGGTACGACGTCGTCACGGACCTGAAGATCCACGACACGATCCGTACCCCGGCCCGGACCAGCACCGAGACGTACGACGGTCGCGCGTCCTGGATCTACGGCGTACCGCGGGACCAGCGGCACGCGACCGGGACCCAGACCGTACGCTTCCGCGCGATCGGGAACGGCTGCTACGACCACACCCTGACCGCGGTGAACGGCGTCTACACGAAGGACTTCTACCGCTGCTGAGCGAGACAGTTGCGGACCGTCTCCGCATCCGGATGGTCGAGCGCGTCCAGGATCTCCAGGGCCGCGGCGTAACTGGCACGTGCGCCGTCGCCACGGCCGGCCCGGTCCTGGACGCGAGCCATCGCCATCAGGCAGTCCGCGGTGTCGAGCCGCCGGCCGAGAGCCCGCAGTACGTCGACAGCGACCGTGTACAGGTCGATCGCCTCGTCGAACCGCCCGAGGCCGGCGAGCGCGTAGCCGCTGGTGTCGCTGGCCACGGCACGGCCGAACTCGGAGTCCGACTCGGTGTACAGCTTCAGGGACTGCTGGGCGTAGTCCAGCCCAGCCTGGTACTCACCGAGCTCGGAGTGGTACCACCCGAGGTTGTTGAGGGCGTTGGCGCGCGCATCGACATGACCGGTGCGCTCGTAGATCCGCAGCGCCCGCTGGGTGTGCTCGATCGCTCGCCGATGGTCCCCGATCCGCGTGTACACCCGCCCCAGCCCGAGTGATCCGTGCGCGATGGCCGCGTCGTCGTCGAGCTCCTCCGCGATGCCGAGCGCGAGCTCGTGCTGCCGGATCGCCTCGTCCCACTCGCGCATCGCCATGTGCCCGCGGGCCAGGTCGCGGCGCGTGTGCGCCTGCTTGGTGAGATCGCCGAGCCGTACCGCAGCCTCGAGCGCCAACTGTTGCGCCTGCGCGTACCCGGACCGGCCGCGGAAGTCGAGATAGTCCGCGATCGTCCACACACAAAGCCACAGCGCCGCGTCGGCCCGCCCGGTCGCGGCCCGCAGTACGGCGAGATTGTTCGGCTGCTCCGCATCGAACCAGGCGAACGCCTCGTCGCGGGTCGTCGGCGCGACCACCTCGACGTCCGCGGGGAGCTCCGGCAGCTCGACCCGGACCCTGCTGGGCGCCAGCAGGACCGCGGCCGCGAACCCGGTGTGGACGAGGTAGCCGAGCAGCCGCTCGAAGGCCGCATCCGCTTCGCCCGGCTCGCACAGCTCCTGCCCGTAGGCGCGCAGGAGGTCGTGCAGTACCCAGCGGTCCGGCTCGATCTCGATCAGCTGATGGTTCGCCACCAGCTCCGCGGCCATCCGCCGCGCCGCACGGATCGGTACCCCGGCCAGCGCGGCCGCCGCTCCGGGCGTGATCTCGGTGCCGGGATGCTGCGCGACCAGCCGGAACATCCGCGCCAGCTCCGGTCGCAACTGCCGGTACGACCAGGAGAAGATCGTCCGTACGCCGACACCGTCCGCGGTCGACAACGCGTCGAGTGGACTCTCGCCGAGCGCCCTGACGAACGACGCCAGCGACCGCTGCGGGCGCAGCGCGATCTGCGCCGCGAGCAGCGAGAGCGCCAGCGGCAGGCCCGCACAACGCTCGACCAGCGCGTCGACGCTCGCCGGATCCGACCCGAACCGCTCGGCACCGATCCTTGCCGCCAGCAACTGCTTCGACTGCGGCGGGTCGAACACGTCCAGCCGGATCGGCTCTGCCTGTTCCGTCGCCACCAGACCGGCGAGCTCGTTGCGGCTGGTGACGACGGTGCAGCATCCGGACCCGGTCGTCGCGAGTGGGCGCACCTGATCGGCGGAGCGCGCGTTGTCGAGGACGACCAGGACGGCCCGTTCGGCCAGCAGGCTGCGGTACAGCGCGATCTGTGCCTCGGCGTTCGCCGGCAGCCGATCGGGCGGCGTACCGAGTGCGACCAGGAAGCGCGCGAGGATCGCCTGCGGGTCGGCCGGTTCCGTGACGGGCGAGAAGCCGAGCAGGTCGGCGTACAGGATGCCGTCGGGGAAACGGTCCTCGACCCGACGGGCCCAGTGCACCGCGAGCGAGGTCTTGCCGATGCCGGCCGCGCCGATGACCAGGCCGAGGTTCGCGGTCGGGAGCAGCTCGTCGAGGCGCCGGAGGTCGTCGGTGCGGCCGGCGAAGGCGGGAATGGTGGCGGGAAGCTGACGCGGTACAACGCCCGTTGCCGTGCCCGGCGCGGTGCCTGTTGCGGTGGCTGTTGCGGTGAGGAGTTCGGCGTGCAGGGTTCTGAGTTCGGGGCCGGGGTCGGCGCCGAGAAGATCGCGCAGCCGGTCGGCGACATCGCCGTACGTCGCCAGAGCGAGCGCGGTGCTGCCGGACGCTTGATGGGCGCGGATCAGCTGCGCCCAGAACCGTTCGCGGGTCGGGTGGCGCTCGGCGAGTTCGGTCAGTTCGGGAACGAGGTCGGCGGACTCACCGGCTGCGAGGCGCGCGTCGACGTACAACTCCTGGGCCTGGAGGTGCTCCTCGTCGAGCCGGGGGATCAGGTCACGGGCGTTCAGGCCCGCGAGCGGCTCGCCGCGCCACAATGCCAGGGCGGCGGCGAGGGGCTCGATCCGGCCGGCAGGCTCGGTGATCCCGGTGGCGCTGCGGACCAGGGACCGGAACACTTCGACGTCGACCTGCTCGGGATCGACGCGGAGCGAGTACCCGCCCGCGTCCGTGCGCACCATGGTTCTGCCGGTGTCGCCCAGCGCGGTGCGCAGCCGGGAGACATAGATCTGCAGCGCCGAGCGTGGGTTGGTCGGTAGCTCGTCCTCGTTCCACAACAGCTCGACGAGGTCATCGATCGGCGTCGTCCGATTGACCCGCAGGACGAGCGCAGCCAGCAGCGCCGCAACCCGGCGCGACGGCAACGGTACGACGTCGCCGTCGGCCGTCCTGACCTCCACGGCCCCCAGCACCCGGAACTCCAGCCCGGCCACCTCCCTCGCCAGAGCCCTCAACCCTAGGGCATGTCTCCCGGTCCCGCACCGTCGCGAGGAGGTGCCGAGTGCCCCGCAGTAGGCGGGGGACCGGGAGACATGCCCTAGGGCACGGGAGGTCAGCGTGCAGCGAGAAGTTCGGCGATCTGGACCGCGTTCAGGGCGGCGCCCTTGCGCAGGTTGTCGTTCGAGACGAACAGGATCAGTCCGCGGTTGCCCGGGACGGACTGGTCCTGCCGGATGCGGCCGACGTACGACGGGTCCTGGCCGGCCGCGAGCAGCGGGGTCGGGAGGTCCGTGACGGCGACGCCCGGCGCCGCGCCGAGGATCTCGGTCGCCTGCTCCGGGGTGATCGGCTCGGCGAACTCGGCGTGGATGCTGAGCGAGTGGCCGGTGAAGACCGGCACCCGGACACAGGTGCCGGCGACCGGAAGGTCCGGGAGGTGCAGGATCTTCCGGCTCTCGTTGCGGAGCTTCTGCTCCTCGTCGGTCTCACCGGTGCCGTCGGCAACGATCGACCCGGCCAGCGGGAGCACGTTGAACGCGATCGGCCCGGCGTACACCTTGGGCTCCGGCAGCGTGACGCCGTCGGTGCCGCGGGCCAGCGCGCCGCCGGTCTGCACCAGCTCACGCGCCTGGTCCTCGAGCTCGCTGACACCGACGCCGCCGGAGCCGGAGACGGCCTGGTAGGTCGAGACGACGAGGCGGGTCAGGCCGGCCGCGCGGTGCAGCGGGGCCAGGACCGGCATCGCGGCCATGGTCGTGCAGTTCGGGTTGGCGACGATGCCCTTCGGGATCGTGGCGAGGTCCTCGGGGTTCACCTCGGACACCACCAGCGGTACGTCCGGGTCCATCCGCCAGCCGGACGAGTTGTCGACGACGACCGCACCGGCCGCCGCGACCTTCGGGGCGAGTTCCTTCGACGCCGTCTTGCCGTTGGAGAACAAGGCGAGCTCGAGCCCGGAGAAGTCCGCCGTCGCCGAGTCCTCGACGACAACCTCCCGGTCCCCGAACGCCAGCTTCTTCCCCGCCGACCGCGCCGAGGCGAAGAACCGCACCTCGTCCACCGGGAAGCTGCGCTCAACCAGCAACTCCCGCATCACGCCGCCGACCTGACCCGTCGCACCGAAAACACCTACTCGCATGGGTCAGACCCTAGTAGGTCCACACCACACCCGCCCGCCCGTTTCACCATCCGGCGCCCCGCCCAGACCCGCATTTCGTGGGTTGGCGTCCGCGATGCCGGGTTTGCGCCCGGGATCCTGGACGCAAACCCAGCATCTGGTGGGTACACCCACGAAAGGGGATCAATCGAAGCCGGTGAGTTGTCCGTGTGCGGGACGCGGGTGCGGGGCGGGGTGCGGATGCGGGGTGTGGGGTGTGGGTGTTGGGCGTGCCGGTCAGGCGTCGGCGACCAGGGTGCCGCCGTTGGCTACGTCGGTTTTCTCGATTTCGGTGAAGACGATGCGGACCGATTCGCGCTTGGCGCCGAGGATGGCGATCGCGGAGTCGGTGACGGCGGCGACGAACTCGCGGCGCTGGTCGAGGGTGCGGCCGGAGAGGAGTTCGACGGTGATGTTCGGCATGAGGGGCGTTCTCCTAGTGTGGACGGTTCCGTGACATGGGACAGTGTTTCAGATTCAGGACAGCGCTTTCAGGACAGGGCGGCCGCCGGGCGGGTGCCGACGTCGTCGGGGTCGGTGTTCAGCGAGTCGACCAGTTCGTCGACGTCCGCGCGGTTCTCCGGCGCGAGCAGACCGAGGCCGACGTACACCACCAAAGAAGTTGCCAGCGGCAACGCGACGACCAGGGTGGTGTCGGTCGAGCCGACGCCGTACTTGACGATCCCCCACGCGATCAGCCCGATCGCCCACGACGCCAAGGCGGCCCGTGGTCCGCTGCGCCGGAACCACGGCAGCAGTCCGAGCATCAGCGGGATCGCGATCGGTCCCATCGTCGCGGCGACCAGGTCGACGACGATCTTCAGGACGACGCCTTCACCGTTCGTCGCGATCGCGATCAGCATGCTCACCGTGACGAACGTGAACGTGACGATCCGCGCCATCTTCAGCGCCGCGCCGTCGGTCAACTGCCGGACACGAGGCACGATCACCGGCGCCAGGTCCCGCGTGATCACCGACGAGATCGCGTTCGCGTCGGAGGCCACCATCGCCATCGTGTGCGAGAAGAACCCGGCCAGCACCAGCCCGATCAGCCCGGTCGGCAGGAGCAGCTGCGCGAGGGCGACGTACGACTGCTCGGGCTTGCCCGGGTGCACCAGCAGCGGCGCCGCGCACATCGGGATGAACAGGATCAACGGCCAGACCAGCCACAGCACCGATGACAGCAAGGCCGACTTCTTGGCGGCGGTCCCGGACGGCGCGGCCATGTACCGCTGCGCCAGGTTCCACATGCCGCCGTTGTACTCGAAGGTTTTGATGAACAGGAACGCGATCAGGAAGATCGGCGTGTACGGCCCGTTCAGCGCGTCACCGTGCCCGGCCGGCAACTGGTCCCACATCTTCCACAGCGTCGGTACGCCGTCCAGATGCGCGAGGACCCCGATGAACATCGCGACACCGGCGCCGAACTGGATCACGAACTGCCCGAAGTCGGTCAGTACGTCGGCCCATAGCCCGCCGAGCGTGGCGTACAGCATCGTCACGACGCCGGTGAGCAGGATCCCCCACCGGATCGGCACGCCGGTGAAACCGTTCAGCAGTACGGCGATCGCGACCCACTTCGATGCGATGTCGACGACCTTCAGCGCGGCACCGGAGTACGCGAGCGCCTGCTGCGTCGGCAGGTTGTAGCGGCGCGCGAGGTACTCCAGCGGCGACACGACCCCGTGTTTGGCCCGCAGCCGGTTCCAGCGCGCCGCGAACAGGAACGCGCCGATGCCGACCCCGACGCCGATCGTCATCGCCCACCAGACGTAGACGGTGATGCCGTACGAGTACGCGACCGCCGCGAACGCGACGAACATGACGGCGCTGTAGCCGGACATGTGGTGAGAAATACCGGACAACCACCAGGGAATCCGGCCGCCGGTCGTGAAGTAGTCCACGACCGTCTTGATCTTGGTGCGCGACCAGACTCCGATCAGCACCATCAGCACGAAATAGCCGACCAGGACCGACCAGTCCAGAACGGTCATCAGAGAGCCTCCCAGGGGCGATGGGTTGGTTGAGAGGTTCCATTGACCAGAACCTGGTGTCAAGACACGGAACCTGGAACATTTCCGCGCCCAGTTCCAAGGCTCAACGACGATTGACAGGTGGTTTCGCTCAGTAGAACCTAGTTCCGTGACTCTGCAGATCAGGCACGCCACCCATCCCGAGCAGCTGCCCGGCTTCGACACGGCCGCGCTGCGCCGCCACTACCTGGTGGACGACCTCTTCGTCCCCGGCGCCGTCACCGCGGTGCTCACCCACCACGACCGGATCGTGCTCGCCGGCGCCCGCCCGACGGACGGGCCGCTGACACTCGGCACCTACCCCGAACTGCGCAGCGAGTTCTTCCTCGAACGCCGCGAGGCCGGCATCGTCAACGTCGGCGAACCCGGCACGGTCACCGCCGACGGAACGAAGTACGAGCTGACCACCGGCGCCTGCCTGTACGTCGGACGCGGTGTCCGCGACGTCGTCTTCGACGGACCCGCGGCGGCGTTCTACGTGTTCTCCGCGCCCGCGCACACGAGCTTCCCGACCGCGCAGGTCAACCCCGGCGAGGGCAATCGCCTCGAGCTCGGTGATCAGCAGACCGCGAACCGCCGGACGATCGACCAGTTCATCCACGCGGACGGCGTTCAGAGCTGCCAGGTCGTGCTCGGCGTGACCACGCTGCACGCGGGGAGCACCTGGAACACGATGCCCGCCCACACCCACGACCGCCGGACCGAGTGCTACCTGTACTTCGGGCTCCCGGAGACCGAGCGGATCGTGCACCTGCTCGGCGAGCCCGAGGAAACCCGCCACCTGCTGGTCGCGGACCGGCAGGCGATCATCTCCCCCAGCTGGTCGATCCACTCCGGCTGCGGCACGTCGTCGTACAGCTTTGTGTGGGCGATGGCCGGCGAGAACCAGGCGTTCGGCGACATGGACGGTGTCGACGTACGGGACCTGCGGTGACGTCTTTCAGTCTCGAAGGACGTACGGCGCTGGTCACCGGTGCCCGGCGTGGGATCGGCGCGGCGATCGCAGCCGGGTACGCCGCTGCCGGCGCCGAGCTGATCCTGATGGCCCGGGACGCGGCGCTCGAGGACACGCTCGAGGCGATCAAGCAGAACGGCGGCGGCGACGCGTCCGTGGTGATCGCCGACTTCGCCGACCCGGCCGCGGTGGAACGAGCAGCAGCGGAGATTGTCGACAACTGGAACGTCGACATTCTGGTCAACAACGCCGGCACGATCCGGCGGGCGCCGGCGGCCGAGACCACAACCGCGGACTGGCAGCACGTGATCGACGTGAACCTCAACTCCACCTGGGCGGTGACACGCCCGGTCGGGGCCGCGATGGCGCGGCGGCGTACCGGGAAGATCGTCACGATCGCGTCGTTGCTGAGCTTCCAGGGCGGGATCACCGTCCCGGCGTACACGGCGAGCAAGCACGCGGTGGCCGGGCTGACCCGGGCGCTGGCCAACGAGTGGGGACCGGCCGGGGTCCAGGTGAACGCGATCGCGCCCGGGTACATCAGCACCGACAACACCACGGAACTGCGCGCGGACCCCGAGCGGGAGGCCTCGATCCGGCAGCGCATCCCGGCCGGGCGCTGGGGACGGCCGGAGGACGTCGTCGGAGCCGCGGTGTTCCTCGCGTCGGCGGCGGCGGACTACGTCAACGGGCACGTGCTCGCGGTCGACGGTGGCTGGCTGGCGAGGTGAGGAGTGGCAGGATGTCGGACATGAGTTCGCCCTCGGCCATCGACAAGACGTTGATGGTGCTGGACGCCGTACTGGAGCACTCGCGGTTCACCGACGTGGTGAACGCGACCGGCCTGGCCAAGTCCACGGTGCACCGGATCATGGCGTCGCTGGTCGAGCACGAGTTCGTCACACAGGCCGACGACGGCTCGTACCACCCGGGGCCGAAGGCGCTCCGGCTCGCCGGTCACGCCCTCACGAACGTCGACCTCGCCACCGTGGCCCGCCCGGTACTCGCGGACCTCGTCGCGCAGACGCGGTGCACGGTCCACGTCGGTCTGCTGAACGGCGACGAGGCGATCTACGTCGCGCGGCTCGACGGCCCGAAGCCGTACCGGATGCCGTCACGGGTCGGCAAGGCGATCTGGCTGCACTGCACCGGCATCGGCAAGGCGCTGCTCGCGGAGAAGGACGACGAAGCGCTCGACGTCCACATCACCCGGACCGGTCTGCCCGCCCGCACTCCCCTGACGCACACGTCGGCGGCCACGCTGAAGGCCGATCTCGCCCAGATCAGATCCCGCGGCTACGCCCTCGACGACGAGGAGAACGAGCCCGGCATCCGCTGCGTCGCCGCGGTCATCCACGACCACACAGGCGCCGCGATCGCCGCGGTCAGCATCTCCACCCTCTCGCTGGAACAGTCGATCGCCCAGGTCGCCCTGATGGCCCCCGCCGCCATCGAAGCGGCCCGCAAGATCTCCGCAGCCCTCGGCTACCGCGAACCCACCAGCTGATCCCCTGCCTGACCCGCCGCCTGGCGCGCCGCGGCCCAGCGCACGACCGGGACCGAGAGGATGCCGACGGCGGCGAACCAGACGCCGAGGATGATCCAGCCGGGGACGCCCAGGCCCAGTGGGAGCAGTGCTAGGACTGTGGGGGCGACCATGGTGCTGATCGACATGCTCGTGTTCCAGACGCCCTGGTACTGGCCTTGGGCGTGACTCGGCGCCAGGTCGAAGCTGAGCAGGAACGACCCTGAGGACTGCAGCAGTTCGGCGATCACCTGCACCAGAGCACCGACGGCGAGCAGACCGACCGCGATCGCGGCGTTGCCCCAGGTCGCACCGGCCAGCAGGACCATCGATGCCAGCAGCAACAACCCAGCGGTACGGGTGGCGCGGGCGGCCGTCGCCGGATCGGCGATGCCGCGCGACGAACGCACCTGAAACAGCGAGACCACCACGGTGTTGATGATCAGCAGCAGCGCGACCGTCCAGCGCGGGGCATCGGTGTGATCGACCACCCAGAGCGGGATCGCGACATCGAGGACGGCGAAGTGGATGCTCATGCCTGCGTTGAGCGCGGCGACCGCGAGGTACCCACGGTCGCGCAGCGCGATCCACACCGGCCCGCCGTCGTCATGGGGTTGCGGCGCGACCCGCGGGATCGCCAGGACGACGAACGCCGCGATGCTGCTGAGCACAGCGTCGAGCACGAACATCAGGCGGTACGCCGTACCGGTGTCGAAATGCAGTGCGAACGCGCCGATGCCTGCCCCGGCCATGATGCCGATGTTTGTGACGGCCCGCAGGTACGCGCGGGCCGCTACCCGGCCGGCGCCGTGCGTGATGGCGGCGATCAACGCGGCGCGCACCGCGCCGGCGCCGCGGTCGACCATCGTCAGCACGATGCTCACGACCAGGAACTGCCAGAAGTTGTGCACGAACAGGTACACCAAGGACAGGCCGCACACCATCAGGCTCAGGACGACGAACAACCCGCGCGGCCCGCGCCGATCGGCGAGATGCCCGAGCGGTACGGCGGACAGCAGGCCGAACAGGCCCGCGATGGTGAGACCAAGACCGACCTGGGCGATCGAGAGGCCGACGATCCGCGTGAAGTACAGGACGCTGACCGTCATCAACAGCCCGTTGCCGACCCGGCTGAGCAACGTCGCCAGCGCCAACGGCCGCAACGGCCCCGGCTCCGGCAGCACCCCCTTCACCCCAGCTCCTCCCCTCTCCGCATTTCCCTGGCTGACCCAGCAATTTCCCTGGCTGACCCAGCAGATTGGGGGTTAATGACCCGTGACACGGGTGTGGAACCCCGCATTTGCTGGGTCAGCCAGGGAAATGGGGGTCGGGCGGTCGGGAGGGGTGCGGGGCGGGGGCTCATCCGCGGGAGAGGCCGCGGGAGAGGACGCGGTGGGCGGTGTCGCGGAGTTCGTCCATCAGGTCCACGCCGGAGTCGAGCATGCGCCGGAGCTTCGCCGGGTCCTGCGCGCCGAACATCTCCGCGATGGTGACCTCGTGGTCCGGGCGGCTGATGATCTCGATCGGGTCGCCGGCGCCGATCGTGCCTTCGCGGAGCACCTTCAGGTACGCGCCGGGGCAGCCGGCCTGGTGGAAGCGCTTGACCCAGTGCGGCTCCTGCATGCGGTGCTGGAACGTGATGCACGGGATGCGCGGCGCGCGGACCATCACCTCGACCTCGTCGCCGATCCGCCAGACCTCACCGAGCAGCGCGCCGCTGATGTCGACACCCTCGGTCCGCAGGTTCTCGCCGAACAGACCGGTCGGGATGTCGCGGCCGAGTTCGGCGGCCCACCAGTCGGCGTCCTCCTCGGCGTACGCGTAGAGCGCGAGATCCGGGCCGCCGTGGTTCTTGGTGTCGCAGACCCGATCCCCGGCGAGACCCAGCTCGCCGACCCGGACCCGGCCGGACTGCGGGCGCTTGTCGATCGCGGTAAACCCCGTCTCCTTGGGACCCGGGATCAGCTTCTCCACCACGTTGACCGTCAACAACCGCATACCGTCATCCTCTCCCGCGCAACCGCTCCGGAGCCACCGGTTTAAGTGGGAGTACGGCGACGATCAGCAGGGTGGCCGCTGTGGCGCAGACCCCGATCCAGGCGGCCGCGCCGTACCCGGACTCGCGGGGGAAGACGCCCGTCGTGTGCGTCGCGAGGATGAGGCCGCCGAGGGCGCTGCCGGTCGAGAAGCCGACGCTCCGGACGACCGCGTTCACGCTCATCGCGCTCGCGGTCTCGGCGGCCGGCGTGACCGCGAGGATGACCACCGGCATCGCGGCGGAGAACGCGCCGACACCGAAGCCGAGGATGCCGATGGCAAGGATCGGTTCGACCAGGTGTGATCGGGCGACCGCGAAGAGTACGAACGCGGCGAGGACCACCGCAGTACTTGCTGCCAGCAACGACCTGGCGCCGAGACGCAAGGCCGGGATCAGCCGGCCGGCAGCGAACCCGAGGAGCGAGAACGGGACCAGGACCAGACCGGCCTGGAACGAGTTGAGACCGAAGCCGTACCCGGCCGCCGCAGGTGTCTGTACGTAGCGGGTGATCAGGCTGAAGAGCAGGTACATGCCGACGCCGCCGACGAGCATCACGAGGTTCGCGGCGGCGACCGCGGGATGGCGAAGGAGCCTGATGTCGACCAGCGGGCTCTCGGTGCGGGCCTCGAGGAAGGTCCAGCCGATCAGCAGCAGGAGCGCGGCCGCGAGGAGCGCCGTGGCCGGGGCAGGGTGATCACCGATCTCACCGATCGCAAGGAGCACGGCAGGTAGCGCGATCGCGAGCAGGATCGCGCCGCGGACGTCGAGCCGGGACGACGGCCGGTCCGGGGCCTGCGGTAGCGCGAAGACGGCCGCGACGAAGGCGGCCGCGGTGATCACGAGGCCGAGCCCGTACGCCGCGCGAACCCCGGCGATGTCCGTGAGCAGTCCGGACAACGGGTAGCCGATCCCGATTCCCGCGGTCGACGCGACGGACAGCAACGCGATCGTCCGCGCGGCCCGCTGCTCGTCCAGGTGGTCCCGCGCGACCGCCATCATCAGCACGATCAGCCCGATCCCGGAGCCCTGCAGCGCCCGGCCGGCCAGCAGGAACCCGAACGGCAACGGGATCACCGTCAGCAGACTGCCGACGACCTCCACCGCCAGCATCACCAGTACGACGGTGCGCCGCCGCGGGCCCGACCCGAGCCGCCCGAGGACCGGGGTTGTCACGGATCCCGCCAGCAACGCGATCGTCAACGTCCATTGCGAGGCGGCGAGCGAAACGCCGTACGCCTCGGCCACGGCCGTGATCAACGGTGCGCCGAGACTCCCGATCACTGCGCCGACCAGTCCGACGAAGACCAGGAACCCCACGAGCACTCCCGGGGGCCGCACCAGGGTCGGGGCGTTCATTGGTTGGTGTCGGTGGTGATATGGGTGAAGAGGCCCGGTTTGATGCGGGTTCTGGCCTGATGGGACCACGGTTCGTCGACCTGCGGGAGGTCCAGGGCGGCGTTCGTGTTGAGAAGCATGCCGAAGGCAAGGAACGCCTTGACCGTGACCGGGTCCAGTTGCGCGGTGTCCGCCACGGACTGCCACAGCCGCGCGAAGCTCGTCCGTACGGCGTCCCGCACCTCGCCGTCGCCCGCGGCGGCCGCGGCCGTGCCCTGCAACTGGAGCAGGAGCGTGGTGCGGTCGGCGAGCATGTCGTTGTACTCCTGCCCCATCGCCGCCAGCGCCTCGACCCCGCTCGCCCCACCGGCTGCCGCGACCATCGCGAGCCGCATCCGCTCGAACGCGGCGTCCACGCACTCCAGGAACAGCAGCTTCTTCGTCCCGAACAACCGGAACACGTACGCCTGCGTGATCCCGGCCCGCCGCGCGATCGTCTCGGTCGAGGCGCCGTACAGCCCCGCGGCCGCGAACTCCTCCTCGGCGATCCCGAGGACCTGCTCGCGCCGCTCCTGCCCGCTCATCCGTGTCGGCATACGACTGAAGTTAGTAGGTAGTAACTACTAACTTCAATCGGATGTCTGCTAGCTCACGTCAGTCCTGGATGGCTTTGACGATGGTGATGTTGCGGGTCAGCCAGTCCTGGGGCAGGGAGTCGTCGGTGCCGGCGGACTCCAGGGTCCAGAGCACGTTGAGCATCTGGCGAACGATCACCCAGTTGCGGGCGCGGTCCTCGTCGAAGCCGGCGGCGTCGACCGTGGTCCAGAACCGCTGCCGGACCGCGAACCGTACGTCGGTGACCTCGTCCCAGCGGTTCCAGATCAGCGGCGCGACCTCGAAGTGCGGGTCGCCGGACAGCGGTTTCGGGTCGATCACCAGCCACGGTTCACGGTCGGCGGCGAGCATGTTCTCGTAGTGCAGGTCGGTGTGGATCAGCCGGCCGTCGGTCGCGGGATCGGTGATGAAGTCCTCGGCCAGCGAGATCGCCTGCTCGACGTACCGGTGCGGCACCGGCGCCGACGCGGGCAGTTGCCGGAACCGCTCCACCCAGCGCTTCAGCTCCCCGGACAGCGTCCGGAACTGCGGTCCCGCGGGCACGTGCAGCCGCTTGTAGGTGTCGCCAACGAGCTCGCAGGCGTCCAGTACGTCGATCGTCGTCAGGTCACGCGGTTCGAGGCGCTCGAGCAGCAGCGCGAACCGGCGCGGGTCCGCGCGCAGCAACTGGACGGCGCCGTTGCCTGCCCAGGCCCGCAGCGCCAGGTGCTCGGTCTCCGCCTCCCAGTGCGGGAACTGCACCTTCAGTACGGCGCGCTGCCCCTGCGCGAGCACCGGTACGACGATCGCGCAGTTCCCGTACGCCGCCGTACCGTCGACCCGCAGGTCCCACTCGTCGAGCAGGTCCCGCAGCAGCCGCGGCAGCCGATCGAGCCAGTCGGCCCAGTCCTGCCCGCGCGAGGCGACGACGAGCAGGCCTTCAGGAATCTGGACGGGCACCTACTTCTTGCCGGCCTTTTCTCCGGTGTCGGACGTGCGGAGGGCGGCGATGAAGGCCTCTTGCGGGACCTCGACGCGGCCGACCATCTTCATCCGCTTCTTGCCTTCCTTCTGCTTCTCGAGCAGCTTGCGCTTCCGGGTGATGTCACCGCCGTAGCACTTGGCGAGCACGTCCTTGCGCATCGCGCGGATCGACTCGCGGGCGATGATCCGGGACCCGATCGCGGCCTGGATCGGCACCTCGAACTGCTGCCGCGGGATCAGTTCCTTCAGCTTGCCGGCCAGCGCGACGCCGTACGAGTACGCGTTGTCGCGGTGCACGATCGCCGAGAACGCGTCGACCGTCTCGCCCTGCAGCAAGATGTCGACCTTGACCAGCTGGGCGGACTGCTCGCCGGTCGGCTCGTAGTCGAGGGACGCGTAACCCTTGGTCTTGGACTTCAGCTGGTCGAAGAAGTCGAACACGATCTCGGCCAGCGGAAGGGTGTAGCGCAGCTCGACGCGGTCCTCGGACAGGTAGTCCATGCCGCCGAGGCTGCCGCGCTTGGTCTGGCACAGATCCATGATGACGCCGATGTAGTCCTTCGGACTCAGGATCGTCGCCTTCACCACCGGCTCGTAGATGTCGGCGATCTTGCCCTCGGGGAACTCGCTCGGGTTGGTGACGACGAACTCCTTGCCGTCCTCCATTTCCACCCGGTAGACCACGTTCGGCGCGGTCGAGATCAGCGCCAGGTCGAACTCGCGCTCGAGCCGCTCGCGGACGATCTCCATGTGCAGCAGCCCGAGGAACCCGCAGCGGAACCCGAACCCGAGCGCCCCCGACGTCTCCGGCTCGTACTGCAGGGCGGCGTCGTTCAGCTGCAGCCGCTCCAGCGCGTCGCGCAGCGTCGGGTAGTCGTCGCCGTCGATCGGGAACAGACCGGAGTACACCATCGGCTGCGGGTGCTTGTAGCCGCCGAGCGGATCAGTCGCGCCGCGGACGGCCGCAGTGACGGTGTCACCGACCCGGGACTGGCGGACGTCCTTCACGCCGGTGATCAGGTAACCGACCTCACCGACACCGATACTCGTTGTCTTCACCGGCTCCGGGGAGATCACGCCGACCTCGAGCATCTCGTGCACCGCGCCGGTCGACATCATCTTGATCCGGTCCCGGTGCGTCAGCTCGCCGTCGACCACCCGGACGTAGGTGACGACGCCCCGGTAGGTGTCGTAGACCGAGTCGAAGATCAGGGCCCGCGGCGGCGCGTCCTTCACGCCCTTCGGCGGCTCGACCTGCGCGACGATCTCGCTGAGCAGCTCCTCGACGCCCTCACCGGTCTTCGCGGACACCTTGAGCACGTCGGACGGGTCGCACCCGATGATGTGCGCGAGCTCCGCGGCGTACTTCTCCGGCTGCGCGCTCGGCAGGTCGATCTTGTTCAGCACCGGGATGATGTGCAGGTCGGCGTTCAGCGCGAGGTACAGGTTGGCCAGCGTCTGTGCCTCGATCCCCTGCGCGGCGTCGACCAGCAGCACAGCGCCTTCACACGCCTCGAGCGACCGGGAGACCTCGTACGTGAAGTCGACGTGACCGGGCGTATCGATCATGTTCAGGATGTACGTCGTACCGTCCGGGGCCAGCAGGCCGCCCGGGGACTCCGGGCCGGGCGTGAACGGGAGCCGGACCGCCTGCGACTTGATCGTGATGCCGCGCTCGCGCTCGATGTCCATCCGGTCCAGGTACTGGGCCCGCATCGAGCGGTCGTCGACCACTCCGGTGATCTGCAGCATCCGATCGGCCAGCGTCGACTTGCCGTGGTCGATGTGGGCGATGATGCAGAAGTTCCGGATCAGCGACGGGTCGGTGCGACCCGGCTGCGGCACTTTCGTGGGGCCAACGGGCACGGAGGGGATCCAGTTCTGGTCTCGGAGGTATATCCGGTCAATCATCCCATGGCGGTCCAGCAGATTCGAAAATCAGTGGCTCGCGCCCGCTAGCGTGGTGACCCATGGCGCATGCTGCTGGGGTTCGGTTGCCGTTCGAGAAGCTGCCCGCCGCGGTGCGGGCCTGGGTGGAGCGCTCGCTCGGGTCGGTCGTGGTGTCCGCGGTCACCCAGCAGGGCGGCTTCTCCCCCGGCGTGGCAGCCCGCCTGGTAACCGCCTCCGGCCGCCGGGCGTTCCTGAAGGCGGTCGGTACAGAGCTCAACCCGAAGACGCCGGAACTGTTCCGACTGGAGATCACCGCCGTGCAGAGCATCGGCCCGCTGCCGATGACTCCGCTGCTGTACGACGTGTACGACGACGGGGACTGGGTCGCGCTGCTCTTCGAGGATGTCGAGGGCCGGCTGCCGACCCACCCGTGGGAGCAGGCGGACGCAGACCGGGCGTTGGACGCTCTCGAGGAGCTGACCGAGGCCCTGGACCCTTCGCCCTGGCCGGACGCTCCTGTGGCAGCTGTGCGGAGTCATGACTTCCTGAGCCGGTGGGAGAACGTGCTGGAGGACGGCCTGGCCGTACCTGAGTGGCTGGAGGGGCGGGTCGAGGAGCTCGCCGAGCTGTCCCGGTACGCGCTGCAAGTGCTCGCCGAGGGCAAAGCGCTGGCGCACTGGGACCTGCGCGCAGACAACATGATCCTGACTGACGACCGCGTGGTGTTCATCGACTGGGCCCACCCGGCCCTGGCACCGCGCTGGGCCGACACGGTCATCGTGCACGCGGACATGCGCGGGTCGGTGAAGCTGCCGGAGCTGCCGGACGACCAGGCCATCACCGGGTTCATCGCTGCCATCGCGGGCGGCCAGTGGTGGGGCGGGGCGCAGCCGGCACCGCCGGGCCTGCCGACCATCAGGCAGTGGCAACGAGAGCAGGCGCTGGTCCATCTGGACTGGGTGCGGGAACGGACGCAGCGTTTCTGAGGGTCGGGCGTCTCTAACGGTGTGACGAATCAAATGGTGAGCATCGGACGCCCGGCGCCTGCTCAGGCGGCCGTGTCGGCGCTTTACCAGCAGCACTGGGCCGGGCTGGTCCGGCTGGCGGTGCTGATGGTCGACGACCGGCAGGCGGCGGAAGACGTCGTACAGGAGGCTTTTGCCGAGCTGTACCGGCGCTGGCCGTTACGGGGGCCCGATGCGGCCCTGGCGTACCTGCGTACGGCGGTGCTGAACCGCAGCCGGTCCGTACTGCGACGGCGTAAGGTCGCGCGGCTGTACATCCCACCGCACGAGGCGCCGAACGCCTCCGCCGAGAGCGCCGCCGTACTGAGCGAGGAACGGACCCAGGTACAGCAGGCGCTCCAGGGACTGCCGCGGCGGATGCGCGAGGTCCTCGTCCTGCGCTACTACCTCGATCTCCCCTTCGCCGAGATCGCCCAGCTTCTCGGGATCAGCGAGTCCTCCGCCCGCGCCACGTCGTCGCGCGGTCTCGCCGTCCTGACCGAACGCCTCGAGGAACTCCGATGACCGACACCGAAACGCGCCTCCGCGACTACCTGCACACCCAGGCCGCCACCGTCCCCGACAACGCCCAGGGCCCGGGCCTCGAACCACCCGAACGCCGCCGCACCTGGCCGGTCCTCGCGGCCGCCGCGGCGATCGTCGTGGTCGTCGTACTGGCGGCATCCCTGCTGAGCCGAGGCGATCGACCCGACCCGGCGCGACGCCCGGCCCCACCCGTCTCCGGAGCAGCACCCCAGGTCCCGTACACCGTGTACGAAGAGAACTCGCTCCACGACGGCAAGCAGAAAGTGCGGATTCCGAAGGGGGTCGACGGCTTCTTCTTCGGGCGGGCCGGCGGTGGCTGGCTGGGGCAGCAGATGCCCGGGGCCGGCCGGTTCCGCCCCGGCATCCTGCTACCGAACGGCACCTTCCGGACGCTCGGCCCGGACCGATCCGGCTTTCAGGTCCTGTCCCCGGATCGCAAGCAGGTGGCGATGTTCCACTACCTGTCCAACACTCGCGGCCAGGTGATCGTCGTCGACATCCAGTCCGGGAAGCAGGTCGCCCAACTGCCCGCCGCCGCCGGGTCGCCGGAGCTCCTCGGCTGGAACCAGGACGGCCTGTGGATGAACCGAGGAAAGGCCGGACTGGTCGTCTGGCAGCCGGCATCCGGTCGGCGGCGGCCGGTGTCCATTGCCGGCTTCGACGGCAGCGCGGCGATTCCACCGGCGGCCGGGACCATCGTGGTGTCCGCCAAGGTCGACGGGAAACCATGCCTCAAGGCCGGAGCACTGCGAGACGACGGCTTCAAGGTACTGCGGGAGTACTGCGCCGAAGGGCAGGCGCACCTCTACCCAGTGCTGTCACCCGACGGCCGGACCATGATCCAGAGCGAGCGGGCGGAGGCCATCGACATCAACACCGGTCAGGTCACCAAGCTGCAGCTGAAGGACCGCATGACGGACACCCTGCCGCTGCCGGTCTTCGAGAACGGCACCCAACTGCTGACGCTCACAGAGACGATCGCCGCCGGCGGTGTCGTCCACAACCAACTGTTCCGCTGTGACGTCACGTCGGGCGAGTGCAAGTTGCTGGTCGAGAAGGCGGACGGCTGGACGATCCACGAGCCGTAACAGACGACGAGGGCGGCCCCGGGGTGCGGGGCTGCCCTCGTCGCTGTTTCAGCTGTCTACGCGGACGATGGTGGAGCCGGAGCCGTCGGCTCCGTCGGTGAAGTGCAGCTGGCCGAGGTACCTGGTACCGGCGGTCAGACCGGTCCAGCTGGCCGTCACACTCGCCTGACCGGCGACTGTGACCGGTTGGCTGGCCGGTGTGACGGTCAGGTTGCCCTCCGCCTTCTGCAGCTCCCAGTGGTCGAGCTTGACCACCTGCTCGTTCGCTCCGGCGTACAGGTCGACGTACACGTCCACCTGACCGCCTGCGGGCTGTGAGAGGTTCACCTCTTCCTCAGCCGAGCCACCGGTGCTGCTGCCGAGCAGAGTCGTCGTACCGGCCTTGTACGCGAACACGTCCAGGTCAGTGCCGGCCGGGTAGTCCGCGTCGAACGTGGAGAACCTGGCGTACGTCGTACCCGCCGGGACGTTGACGGTGAACTTCGCGACGTGGTCGTTCACCTTCGGCGCGGTCGTCGGGAACGAAACGCCACCCGGGTTCTTCAGCGCGGCCTCGCCGACGGTGGCCGGGTTCAGGCCCACCGCGGTGGTCTCGAGCGTTCCGGCGTACCCGGCCGTGACCGGCACCTGCACGGACCCGGCGGTGCCGGTCCCGTTGACCTGCACCGGCGCCTTGACGGTCAGCGGCTTGATCGCCAGCGTGCTCGCGACCGAGTGCTTCACCGACTTCCAGACCAGCCGGCCGAACGAGTACTGCTCGAGCGGGGCGCCGTTGTTCTCGATCGTGACCTTGTACGTCGCGCTGCGGCCCGGCAGCGTGACCAGGATCCGCGGCGTCACGGTCACCTTCAGGCCCTTGAGGCCCTCGACCTTCGAGAAGTAGACCTCCGGCACCTGACCGACGTTCGTCACGGTCCGGGTCACGGTCTGCTTGCCGGCCAGGTCACCGATCGCGATCGTCGGGTAGTTCAGGTCGCTGAGGTCGATCTTGCCGTTCGCGCACAGCTCGTGCGTGCTCGGCACCTGCCCGGAACCGCAGATGAACTTCGTCCAGTCGGTGTACGTCGAGTCGTAGACCAGACCCGGGTCCATCCCGAGCTTCGGCCGTACCTGGCCGGCGCCGTACCCGAACGGGGTCGCCTGCGAGCCGGAGTCGTTCTGGATCGGCTTGCCGCTGGCGTCCTTGTCGGTGGCGGTCGTCATCATCGCCGACTTGATCGCCATCGGGGACCAGGTCGGGTGCTTGCTCTTCAGCACGGCCGCGATCCCGGCGATGTGCGGCGTCGACATCGACGTACCGCTCATGAACGCGTACTCGCCACCGGCCGCGCTGAACGCGGTCGTCGCGGCCAGCACGTTCGTACCCGGAGCCATGATGTCCGGCTTGAGCAGGTCGCCGTTACCGGCCGGGGACGGACCACGGCTGGAGGAGGCCGCCACCTTCGGGGCGTTGACCTTCACCGGCGTACCGGCGCCGATGGTGGCCGTCGGGTTCGCGGTGCCGCTCACGTACGCCTTGACCGCCGGCGTGGCCTTGTCGTCGAGGTGGACCGTCGGGACCGTGTGCAGGTCGGCGTCCAGCGTGCCCGGGACGATGTTGAGCAGGATCATGCCGACACCGCCGGCGGCCTTCACCTGCGCGCTCTTGTCGACCCGGGCGTTCCCGCCGCGGTCGCAGACCACGATCTTGCCGGTGGCCTTCGCCGGGTCGAGCGTGCCCGCCTGGCAGAGGGCGAGGTTCGCCGGGTCGGCGTTCGGCAGGCCCGCGTCCTTGGCCAGCACCACCGGCGTCGCCGGCGTACCGGAACCGATGCCCGCACCGGTGTAGGACTTGCCGTCGCCGAGCGTCACCGTGGTCTGGATGTCGCGGTCATGGGTGCCGTTGGCAACCGACTGGACCCAGGGGTACGTCTTGCCGACGGTCGCCTCGCCCGGACCGGTGTTCCCGGCGCTGGTCGCGACGAACACGCCCGCCTTGGCCGCCCGCAGGAACGCGAGCCCGGTGGCGTTCACGTACGTCGATCCGCTGCCGGAGATCGAGTAGTTGATCACGTCGACGCCGTCGGAGACCGCGGCGTCGATCGCGGCCACGATGTCGGCGTCCGTACCGCTGCCGCCGCCGGTCGCGTCGACCGCCCACAGCGCCTTGTAGATCGCGAGCCGGGCGTGCGGCGCCATACCGGAGCCCTTGCCGTAGTCGCGGCCCATGACCTTCATGTCGACGCCGTAGTTGCCGGCCGCGGTGCTGGCGGTGTGGGTGCCGTGGCCGCCGTAGTCACGCGGCGACTTGAACTCGTCCGGGATCGGGCGGGTGCCGATGCCCTTGTCGAAGTACCGCGCGCCGATCACCTTGTTGTTGCAGGTGACGGGCGCCTCCTCGCCGGCCTGGCAGGTGCCCTTCCACTTCTTCGCGACGATCGCGTCGGAGGTCTTCGTGGTCTTCATCGGCGCGAAGCTCGCCCGCTCCGGGACGTACCCGGAGTCGATCATGCCGATGATCACGCCGTCGCCGGCCTTGTCGATCCCACCCGCCTGCTGCCACGCGCCGCCCTTGCCGGACAGGCCGAGGAAACGCGGGGTGTCGACGGTGTCGGCGTGCTGGATCTCGCTCGGCTCGACGCTCTTCACCCCCGACGACTTGGCCAGCTTGACCGCGTCGTCGTACGACATCTCGGCGGAGAACCCGGCGTACGTGTAGCTGTAGTCGTAGAGCTTCTTGACGCCCGGGACCTTCGCGATCACCTGGTCGCGCTCACCGGCGAGGTGCTTCACGTAGTCGACGACCGGCGCCGCGGTCTTCAGCAGCTTGCCGCCCGGCACCACCTTGGTGGCGGCGAGGCCGGCGATGTCACCGGCGTACTCGGCGACCGGGGAGTCGTCGAGCTGAACGATGTACGAACCGGTCTCGGAGCGCTTGACCTCCGGATCGGCGGCCGGACTCGGGGCCGGCTGGCTGGCGCTCGCGGCGTTCACCAGCACAGGTACGCCGGCACAGGCGGCGATCAGTGCGGTGGCCACGACGATCGCCGGGCGTTTGCGGGTCACGCAGTTCCTCCAGGCTTGGACGGAGCGATGGCGGAGCCCTTGGCTCGCGGGCCCCGAGTATGCCGTCAGGGGTGGCCGCTGTCACGCACGCCGGCGGAGGTGCAAGGGAAAACCCCTGATCAGGCAACTAGCCACCAAGCCGACGAGGGCCAGGAACAGGACCACGGCCGCGGCGATGAGCAGGATCTTGAGCTTGAGACTCAGCGGCGAACCGTCGTACTCCGCACCGCCGTCGGTGATGCCGGCGGACGGTACGACGACCTTCACCGTCATCCCTGCGGGAACGCGTCCCGGGGTGAAGATTGTGGGCTCGCCTTTGGTTGCGCAGGGAGTCTGTTTGTCCTCGGTGTACGCGGTGCACGACGCCGTAGTGACCTTCGTCGGTGCGAGCACCCGGACCTCATTCAGGGGCACTTGTGGATAGTCGACCCACGAGTTCTCGGCCGCCCGGACCGGGTCGGGCCAGTTGAGCTCATAGCCGTCGGCTGTCTTGTCCAGAGCGCCGTGAACGCGGTACCGCAGTACATAGCTCGCCCGGTGGCCCGCCGGCTGGTTGTCGTCCCCGAGCTGGATGAGCAGATCGGACAGCCGGCTGTCCCAGCCGTCGATGCCGGTCGCGGTCATCGGCGGTAGGGCGGGATCCAGCGCCTTCGTCCGCACCGGCACCGGTGCGCCGGTGGGGTCCGTGGCGGTGACGTCGGTCACCTTCCAGACCCGGTCCTTGCCCCGCTCCGAGACCTGCTGGTCGATCGGCCCTTCAGCGGGCCGGCGGAGGTGGACAATCCGGTCGAGCGGCAGTCCCGACCTGTTGTACTCGTAGTCGATCGTCTCGGTGACATCCACAGCACCGTCCGCACGGATCTCGTACTGCGCCTTCACCTGCGCATCCTCCGTACGCCCGGGATAGAACCGCTCCCCCTCCCGCACCACCGGCACCACAACCCCCGCCACGGCCAGCCCAAGCGCCGCCAGCGCCACAACCCGCACCACCCTGCCGTCGACCACAGACAGTAGTGTGACGATCCGCAGGTTCTTCCGTAGCCGTTCCCCCGCTGGGCCGGTTTGGTTGCGGGCGGGGCTTGTTGGTAATCTGGTTGTTCGCGCGTTCACGGGTGGTGCTCAGCCGTGCGCCGCAACACCTTCCGTAATGACCGCATACTCCTGATCGAGGCTCTGCTCCGTGGCGAACATCAAGTCCCAGATCAAGCGCAACCGCCAGAACGAGGCTGCGCGACTTCGCAACAAGTCGGTGAAGTCGACCCTCAAGACGGCTGTTCGCCGCTTCCACGAGGCCGTCGAGGCCGGCGAGGCCGAGAAGGCCAACGACACCGCCCGCAAGGCCGGTCGCCTGCTCGACAAGGCCGTCAGCAAGGGCGTCATCCACGCCAACCAGGCGGCAAACCGCAAGTCGGCTATCTTCAAGAAGGCCGCTTCCCTCTAACACCAGGGCCGCGTCCCCGACGCGCCCCCGCCAACGATCGGCCCGGTCCCAACCGGCCGATCGTTTTTGCGTACCCAAACCAGCCTCGAGCGGGCAGGTAGCTGCGGTGGTTCGCGGCGGGTGGGTGGTTAGCGGCGGCCGTGGGCTCGGGTGATGGTTAGGACCATGCGTTCGAGGGCGTAGCCGGCGTCGCCGGAGGCGCCCTTCACGTCTGCGTCGGCCTGGGCGACCGCCTTGATCGCGGTCGCGAGACCACCCGGAGTCCAGCTGCGCGACTGCTGCTTGAGCTGCTTGAGCTTCCATGGCGGTACGCCGACCTCGCGTGCCAGGTCCGCCTCCCGCATCCCACTCGGCGCGCTCGCGTACTTCGCCAGCCCCCGCAACCCGCCCGCCATCGCACTCGTCACCAACACCGGCGCCACACCACAGTCCAGCGCCCACCGAAGCTGCTCCAGCGCCGGCTCCGTCCGACCGGCGATCGCCGCATCGGCCACCGCGAAGCTCGTGACCTCCGCACGCCCACCGAAGTACTGCCCGATCAGCTGCGTAGTCACCGCCTGACCACCCGAGTCCGACACCAACTGCGAACACGCCCCGGCCAACGCCCGCAGATCGTGCCCGACCGCGTCCACCAGCGCCGACGCGGCCCCTTCGTCGACCGTCCCCCCGTGCAGCCGGATCTCCCCCGCCACGAACTGCGGAAGCTCCCAAGCCTTCGGCGCCGTCGCGACAACCTCGGTGACCGATGCCTTCCGCAACTTGTCGAGGACGCCCTTCCCCTTCTGCCCACCGGAGTGCACGAGCACGGCGAGTACGTCGTCCGACGACGAAGCGGCGTACTCGATCAGATGCGGCGCCATCTCACTCGGCAGGTTCTCCAGCCCGCGCAGCACCAGCACCCGCTCGGTCGCGAACAACGACGGCCCGGTCAGCTCCGCGAACACCCCGACGTCCAGCGTCGAAGCCTCGAGATCCGTCACCTCCACCGGGCTGTCGCCCTCGGCCGAAGCGTTCTTCGACACCGCCGCGATCGCCGACCGCACGGCCCGATCCGCCAGGAACGACTCGCTCCCGGTCACGAGAAGCACATCACCCAGCTTCGGCGCAGAACCTTTACGAGCAGCCACCCCGTCAGCATCCCACGCCCTCCCGACAATCCCCGTGCACCCCCACACCAAACCAGCAAGGATGACCCCCATGCCCCCACCCGACCCCACACCCCCACCCAACGCCCCACACCCACCCACCGCGACAACCTCACCTGACGCGATGCACTCCCGCGACGCAACGACCGCTTCCGACGCGATGCATTCGTCGGGCGCGATGAGCTCGCCTGTTGATGCCTTGGTTCTTGTGGATCTGCAGACTGCGTTCGTCTCGGGTCTGGGTGCTGTGCCCGGCGCCGCGGCCCTCCTGGATCGGACGAGCGACCTGCTGGACCGAGCCCGGGCCGCCGACGCCCTCGTCGTACACCTGCAGAACGACGGCCCGCCCGGCGCGGACGACGAACCCGGCACACCCGGTTCGGAGCTGTACCTGCCGCTCAAACCAGGGCCCCGCGAGCACGTGATCCGCAAGCCACGCGACGACGGCTTCGACGCGACACCACTCGGGGAGATCCTGGTATCGGCCGGCGTACGCTCGCTCGCCATCTGCGGCGTCATGTCGGAGATGTGCGTACACGCCACATCCAAGACCGCACTCGCCCGCGGCTACCGAGTCGTCCTCCCGTACGACGCGCACGCCACGTACGACGTACCCGCCGTCCCCGGCGTAGCGGACAAGATCCCGGCCCACGTCGTCTCCCGAGTAGCCGCCTGGTCCCTGGGCGACCAACCCGAAAACACCACCCCAACCTCCGCCGTCACCTTCTAGCTGCCTCCTGTAGCGGTGGGTGTGTGGTGAGGGCGAGGTGGTTGTTGGTGTTGGTGACAGTGAGGGGCCCGCTGACGTTGGTGGTGGCGGCTCGGGTCGCGTTGTGGGACAGGAGATCCAGGGTCCTCGGGGCCGGGTGGCCGTAGTCGTTGTCCCGCCCTGCCGAGATGAGCGCCAACCGCGCGTTCGCAGCAGCGATGAATCCAGGATCCTGCTGAGCTGAACCGTGATGCGGGACCTTCAACACATCCGCCCGCAGGTCAGCTCCCGTCGCCACGACGGCGCGCTGCGACTCCGGCTCCAGGTCACCGGTGAGCAGGATCCGGAGGCCGTCGAGCTCGACCATCATCGCGATGCTGGCGTTGTTCTCCGGCGACCCTTCATCCGTCGACGTCGCCGAGGACGTACCCGGCGCGGGCAAGGCCGGCACCTTCGCCGGCCAGAGCGTCGTCCAACTCACCTTCCCCACGACCCGCTGCTCGTGGAACGCGACAGTGCGCACAACCACCCCGTGCCGCGACGCCAAATCAACCACGCGGTCGTACTCGGCCGGCGGCGAGAAGTACGGCGTCACCTCGATCTCGTCCACCCGCCGATCGTTCAGTACGCCGGCCAGCCCGCCGACATGATCCGCATGGAAGTGACTCAGCACGACAACCGGGACGTACTCGATGTCGAGGTCCTTCAGACACCGATCCATCGCCGCCGGATCCGGCCCGGTATCGACGACTACCGCCGTACGATCACCAGCGCGCAACACCAACCCGTCGCCCTGTCCGACATCACAGACGACGAACACCCAGTCGTCAGGCGGCCAGCCGAGCGATCCGACGGGACGCAGTACGACGACCGCGAGCAGGACCACCGCCAGAATCATCGCGATCGGGCGAGCCAGGATGCGGTGCAGACCCAGCACGAGGGCCAGGCAGAGCACCGTCAGTACGACGACCCCGACCACGGTCGCGGGCCACGCGTTGGCGGCGCCCGGAAGATCCGCGCCTTCGCGAGCAACCAGAATGATCCAGCGAGCGGGCCATCCGGCCGCCCAGCCGACGACTTGGGCCAACTCGCTGCTGATCAGGGCCACACCGGCCGCGACGAAACCGAGAATCGTCGCCGGGCCGACCATTGGTCCCGCCAACAGGTTCGCGGCGACGGCGATCAGCGACACCTCGCCTGACAGCCACGCGACGACCGGCGTACAGGCGAGTTGCGCCGCGAGCGGACACGAGATCGCGTCGGCCAGCCAGCCAGGCATCCATCTTGCCAACGCATCCCGCCAGCCTGGTCCGAGCAGGATGATCCCGGCGGTCGCAAGCACCGAGAGCGCGAACCCGGCTGAGCGCGCGAGCGATGTCTCCAGTAGCAGCAACACGATCACCGCGACCGACAGACTCCGCACGGCGCGGCGTCGCCCTCCCCCACTGGTCAGAGCGGCCAAGGCGATCAGACCCATCGCGGCCGCCCGAAGGACGCTCGGCTGTGGTCTGGCCAGCACGACGAACACGACCACCGTCAACAGCCCGACCACGGTCAACCCACGCGCCCGTACGCCGACCAGGCGCGCCAGTGGGAGGAGGAACGCGAGCAGGAGCGTCAGGTTCGTCCCTGACACGGCGGACAGGTGGGTGAGGCCTGTGGTTTGGAAGTCCGCGTTGAGGTCCGGTGATACGCCGGAGACGTCACCCATGACGAGTGCCGGCACCAGCCCGCGGACGTCCTCGGGCTCACCTGCTACGGCTTCTCGCAGTCCTGCCCGAACCTGCTCGGCCGCACGAAGCCACCAGGGAGGGTGATCTACGGTCCGCGGCGGGGACCTGGTCGAGAGCATCGCTGCCACTTCGGCGCCGCCTTCTACTTGCTCGAGCCTTCCGCTCGCGTCGACATGCTGGCCGTATCTCACGTGCTCCCATTTCGCGGTGCCTACCACCAGGACCGGCGTACGTACTCGCTCCCGGATCGCGTGGTCCGAGCCGGCACCGGTGCGGATCTCCTCGATGGTCGCCCTCACCACGACGTACGGCGGCCGTCTGCTGGTGGTGCTCTGCCGGAGCGACGGATCCCCGTCGATCTTGAGCCGAACGGTGACTGTCGCCGAGCGGGACGCGAGTTCCTGCACGGGGCCGGCGCGGAGGGCGGCGGTGTGCAGCCCGGCGGCGATCGCCAGACCACCCACGACGACCAACGAACCAACGATCGCCCAACCAGCCGCTGCACGAGCCAGCCACCGAGTAGCCCACCGACGTACCGAGCCAGTCGCCGAATCAGTTGCCTGCCCGGCCGCGGGATCAGTCCCCGGGGCAGTCACCAGACCGGTAGCCGGGCCGGTCGCCGGGCCGGTCGCGGGATCAGTTGCCGGATCAGTTGCCGGATCAGTTGCCGGATCGGTCGTAGGGGTTGCGGTTGAGGGTGTGCGGCTCGTGCGCCGGAGGGTGAGCCCGAGTATCGCGGCGAGTGCCAGTGCGCATGCGGCGACGATCCCGCCGACGACTGGCGGCTGGCCGACCAGCACCGCGGTAGCCAGCCAGCCCGCGGCCGCCGGGATGAGCAGCCGCGCATCGAGCTGCTCATGCTCGGTCGCCTCCACGGAGGTCGGGTCGACACCCTCCGCAGATGCAGGCTCAACAGCCTCCCCGGGCACGCGCACAACCGCGTCCGCGGGCACAGGTCCGAGAGCCTCTGCGAGTGCAGGATTGGTGGCTTCCCCAGGCGTCGGGGCGGGAGTGGGAGCTGGTTTGGGTGGGTGGTTGGTGGGGTTAGGTGCGGACATGGGGTTTTAGGGAGTCGAACTTCTTGGGGCCTACGCCGGGGACCTCCTGGAGTTGGTCGATGGTGGTGAAGGGGCCGTTTTGGGTGCGGTAGTCGAGGATTCGTTGGGCTAGGACTGGGCCTACGCCGGGGAGGGCGTCGAGTTGGTCGAGGGTGGCGGTGTTGAGGTTGACGGGGGCGGTGGGGGCTGAGGACGGGCTGGGGCCGGCGGTTGCTGATGGTTGGTTCGGGGGTGGGGGTTGGGTGGTTGCGCCGACGATGATTTGTTCGCCGTCGGTTACTTGGCGGGCGAGGTTGAGGGTGGTGAGGTCTACGCCTCGGAGTGGGCCGCCGGCGAGGGTGAGTACGTCGGCTACGCGGGAGCCGGCTGGGGCGCGGATCAGGCCGGGGCGGCGTACCTTGCCTGCGACGTGGACCACGACTGGCGGTGGGCTGGAGGAGGATCCGTCGCCGGGAGGCTGGGGCGCGCCTGAGGTTGGGTTCGCGCCTGAGGTTGGGTTGGTGGTGGGTGGCTGGTTGGTGGCGGCGGGTTGGTTGGCGGCTGGTTGGGTTTGGTTGGTCCCGGGTTGGGGTGTTGGGCGGATTACTGCGGAGCCTGTGGTTGTGGTGGATGGGCGGGTGTCGGGGAGGGGTTCGGGGCGGGCTTTGAAGAAGGTCCAGGCGGCCCAGGTCAGGCCGAGGGTGAGGAGTACGGCCAGGACGACGATGTGGCGTGGGGTGAGGGTCCAGCGGGCGTCGCGCAGTCGGTCGGGTGGGGGTTGTTCGGGGGTCCATCCGCCTCGCACCTCATCACGCTCCTCCGGATATTCGTCTGGTGGCTCTCGCCCGCTTGGCGGGTCGCCGGTGGGGTGTACGTCGCGGTCGGTCGTGCCGGGCGCGGCGCGCGAGCTGGGCGTCTGAGTGGTCCGATCGGCGGAGGTTCGCCGGGCGGACGTTTGCTCGGTGGAGGTTGGCGCGTCGGAGGTTGGCTCGGTGGCACTTGTCGGGGCGGTGGGGGGCTGGTTGGTGGCGGGGCGGTTGGGGTGGGTTTGGGTGGTGGGTGGGGTGTGAAGGTGGGTGGGGGTTGGGTGTTGAGGGCGGGGGGTTAGGCGGGCGAGGGCTCGGGCTCGGGCGGCCGGGTCGGGAGGTGGGGTTCGGCGGAAGACCTTCACGCCCAGAGAAGGTACGAGTCTCGGGTGTGGGTGGAACGGCGACTTGAAAGCTGTGGAGAAACCGCGCGGTCGGGGCGGGAACGGAGGATTGGGTGCTCGCAATGGCGGCCGCGGACGCCGGCTGATTGCGCGTGGGTTGGTCGGCTTGTGGGAGTGGGGATGTCCCGTGGGGCGGTGACGAGGAGGTTTCTGCCAGGTTCGTGGGTCGTTGACTCACGACGGCGGGTGGGCAGATGCCGTGGCGCGGTGCTGGGCGGAGGTAGTTGGGGAGGATTTCCTGCCCGATGTGGGAAGTAATCCTCCCCAAGTCCGCAGTACCCCAAGTCCGCAGTACCCCAAGTCCGCAGTACCCCAAGTCCGCAGTACCCCAAGTCCGCAGTACCCCAAGTCCGCAGTACCCCAAGTCCGCAGTACCCCAAGTCCGCAGTACCCCAAGTCCGCAGTACCCCAAGTCCGCAGTACCCCAAGTCCGCAGTTCCCCCGGTTCGCAGTTCCCCCGGTTCGCCAGCCCCCAGTTCCCCCAGCTCGCCAGTCCCCCCAGTCCCCCGTCCCCCAGTTCCCCGGTACCCGGCGCCGGCGCCGTTGGTCAGTCGCATGTACGGATAACCCCGGGTGTTGGGGGTTGTCGGCTGGTGTGCGAGGGGAGAACCCCCAACGCGCGGGGTTATCCGGGGCGGGTGCCAGGTGCGGGGTTGTGCCGGGGCGGCTCGGGAGGGCCGGTCGGTCGGACGGGCTCGTTTGGGCGGGCGCTGACCGGCAAGTACGTCGAGTCGTGGCGTTTGGTGCGATCCGGGAGTGGCGAGTCGTGGGTTGCGGCTGGGTTTGGTCGCCGGAGGTCACGACTCGATGAGTCGCCAGGGCCTGCGGCGGTCGCTCGAAGGGGCCGGCGCGCGGACGTTGGGCGGGTCGGCGGCCAGTGGGGCGGGCGGCCGGGCCAGGCCGGGGTGGCGCGAGCCGGGCAGGTGCGGCGCCGGGCAGGCGGGGTTAGTGGGGGCTTATTACTACTGCTAGGAGGCCGGGGCCTACGTGGGCTCCTATTACGGCTCCTACTTCTCGGAGGACTACCTCTTCGGCTTGGGGGAGGCGGGTGGCGAGGTTGTCGGCGAGGGTTTGGGCTTTTTCCAGGTTGGCGAGGTGGTGGACGGCGATTTGGACGGGGGTGTCGCCGGCGCGTTGGACGGCTATGTCGGCCAGGCGGGCGATGGCTCGGCTGGAGGTGCGGACCTTTTCCAGGGGGACGATCCGGCCGCCGCTGATGGTGAGCAGTGGCTTGACTGCGAGCGCCGTACCGAGAAGGGCCTGGGCGGCGCCGATGCGGCCGCCGCGGCGGAGGTATTCGAGGGTGTCGACGTAGAAGTACGACGAGATGGACTTCATCCGGGCCCGAGCAGCGGCCTCGACGGTGACGGCGTCCTCGCCGGCGGCGGCTGCTGCGGCCGCGGCGAGGACCGGGAAACCTAGTCCCATGGCCAGCGAGCGGGAGTCGACCACGTGGACCGGGACCGGGGACTCCTTGGCGCCGATCATCGCGGCCTCGAACGTGCCGGACATGTCGCCGGACAGGTGGATCGACACGATGGCCTCGGCGCCGTCCTTGGCGCACTCCGCGTACGTCTCGGCGAACGTCTGCGGCGCCGGCCGGCTGGTCGAGACCGGTGTGAACGTCTTCAGCGCCTCCGCGACCGCATCCGCCGACGTGGCGCCGTCGTCGTACGACGTCCCGCCGATGACGACCTGCAGCGGTACGACGGTCAGCGGGTGGCGGAGCAGCTCGTGCGTGGACAGACCGGCCGTGGAGTCGGTGACGACCTGCACGCGGGCTGCCATGCAGCGAGGTTACCGGACAGTTTAGGGCGTGTCTGCCGGTCCCACACCGTCGCGAGCAGGTGCTCGGTGCGGTGCATCGGCGTGCGGGGGCGAAGGTCTCGATGCGGAGCATCGTGGCCTTTGCACCCGTGCGGCGAGGTGCCGTGCCGAGTGCCGCGCAGTAGGTGTGGGACCGGCAGACACGCCCTTAATGTCCGAGCGCAGTGCCAGACTCGGCAAGATGAGGGAGACAGCGACCGAAGTCACACAGCTGCAGGTGCTCCTCGACGCGGCCTACGAGCGGTCGACCGAGCATCTGCGCAACATCATCACGGGGCCGCGGCGGCTGGACGCCGGGGAGCTGGTGCAGGTTCTGACCGGTATGTGCACGCTGAACCTGGCCACCGTGACCGCGCGGGGTGAGCCGCGGATCAGCGCTGTGGACGGCCACTTCCTGCACGCGCGGTGGGTGTTCACGACGTCGGGGTCGGCGGCGAAGGCACGGCACCTGAAGCAGCGCCCGGCGGCGAGCATCTCGTACGTCGACGGCGAGCGGATCGGCGTGTTCAGCCACGGGGACGTCGAGTTCCTGACCGCGGACCACCCGGATTTCGCCGAGATCGAGGAGCACCTCACCAGCCACTACGGCAGCTCGCCGTCGAGCTGGGGCGACGACATCGTCTACTGCCGGCTCCAGCCGTCGTGGATGGTCGGCTACGCGTTCGACAAGTCGGCTGTGCTGGACACACCAGCGAGGTGAAGGCCACCCCTCCACGGGACCTTCACCTCGCTCTTGGTTGTGCCGGGCTACTGACGTCCCCTGTGCGTCACCAGCCCGGCTCGTCCTGCTGACTCCCCCTGGTTGTCAGCCGAAGTTGGTGGGTCCTCGGCGAGCTACTCCCCGTATCCGGCTCCATGAGAACCGGCCTGACCGCGAGCTCGTCGAGGTCCCGGGAGGTCCCAGCGGCCGACCGGCCGGTGGGTGACCAAACCCACCGGTTGATCCGCGCCAGCCGGGTCGTGGCACTCGTCCCCTGTGTCGTGTGCCTGACCCTGTGCTGGGACCCCGCCCCGGAAGCAGTGCCCTGACGGTGCACCGCGCCCGGTACAGGCAGGACAGATCCACACTCCACAGCACTCCGGAGCTCTCGGCCGCCGGTCGGCGCCCCCACCAACCAGCCACCGGAGGCCCTCCGCGTCGCCTTCGCCGGGCTGGGCAGCTGAGCGGTTCGCCATGGCCTCTTCATGGTTCGCCACCCCTTTCGCTGCCCGTCGCCGATGTCGGTCTCTGCTTCGTGGAACCTGCCCTACGGCTGTAATTCTTGGTCCGGCAGCCATGTCAGGACGAGGCAGAACAACCGGCAGTTACCCGGCAGCTTCAGCAGATCCGCGTCATAAAAGAGGGGCGGAAAGCGCACCGAGTACGTCGTTGGCCAGCCGCTGTACGGCGGCCGACGGGTCTGGCTCCGGCCACCCGTCCGCGGCCGATGCGCTCTCGCACGACTCCTGCAGGACCGCCCACGCGGTCGGCAGCATCGGCGGGTCCATCGACCGCTGCCACGCCAGCAACTGGCCGCAGACGGCGTCTCCGGCCTCAGAGCGCCCTAGTGCGTGCAGCACCGCCACAGCCTCCGGCAGCACTTCGAGCAGGTAGACGACCCGCCCCTCGAGCAGCAACCGGTTGAGCGCGTCCAGGATCGTCACACGCGCCTGCTCGGCCTCACCAGCGGCACGGGCCAGCCGGGACCGGTAGAGCATCACCAAGTAGTCGAAGTACCCACGGTGGCCGCGGATGTCGGCGTCGGCCTGGTCGAGCAGTGCCCGCGCCTCGTCGTACCGGCCGTCGTGGTACTCGACCATCGCGAGGCATCCGGCGACCTTGGTGCGCTCCGGGTCGTCCGACGCTTGGCTGTCGCGGGCGAGCTGGGCCCAGTGACGGGCGCCGGACAGGTTCCCCAGCTCCAGGTCGACGCGGCTGAGTGCCATGTACGCGATCTCGTCCGGGTAGACGCCCGGATTGACCAGTGCGGCCTCCCAAGCAAGCAGGAGCTCCTTGGCCTCGACCAAACGACCCCAGCGCAGCAGCGCCAGCCCACAGGTCGCCTGCACCGTGGCAGACCGCTGTACGTCGCCATGCTTGCGAGCGTCCTCTACGAGCGCAGGGATCTCGGCCAGGCTCTGTGTATCGAGCAGGTGCGACCCGGACGACACCCAGCCGCCCCGGGCGACCAGGCCCATCTCTGTCTCACCCGGGATCAGCGTGCGTGCCTCTTCGTAGTGCCGGCGCGCTCCACGGATGTCACCGGTCAGACTGGACAGCCGGCCGGCGATCGCGAGCAGCCGACCGCCAACCTCCTTGTCAGAGACGTTGGAGGCGCACAGTGTCGCCCACCGGATCCCGCTCTCGGCAACGCTCGCCTGGTACTGCCACGCGATCCGGAACCCGAGCACGATCCGCGCCGCGGTGTCCCACTCCCCCAGCTCACCCGCACGCGCCAGCGCGACCTCGAAGAGCGCCGAGTTCGCATGCGCCGCCCGGTACCGCCGATCGCGGTCCGGTGACGACCACGCGCCCTCCAGCCCCGAGACGTACGTCGTACACCACTCGACCGCCCGGTTCCGGAACTCGGTGAGGTCGTCGTCCTGTGACGACAGCCCGGCGTACGCGTGCTCCCGGATCGTCTCCAGCAGCTTGTACCGCGCGCCGTACAGCTGCTCGAACTCGTGCACAGGCTGCAGCAGCGACTTCTCGACCAGCTCGGCGAGCAGCATCGGTACGTCGCTCTCGTCGATCGGAGTGCCCGTGCAGACACCCGCGACTGCCTCGAGCGTGAACGGCGACCCGAGCACCGAGGTCCGGTACAGCAGCTGCCGCGCCGGGTCCGAGAGCGCATCGACGCTCCACGCGATCGTGTCGGCCAGCGTCCGCTGATGCGGCGCACCGAACCGTCGCGGCCCGGACAGCAGCCGGAACCGGTCGTCGAGCGCAGCGAGAATCGCCTCCACCGACAGCGACCCCGCCCGCGCGGCCGCCAGCTCGAGTGCGAGCGGCAGACCGTCCAGCCGCCGGCACAGCCGCGCCACGGTCGGGGCGTTCGAAGGGGTCAGCGTGAAGCCCGGCCGCACCCGCGCGACGCGGCGGCAGAACATCTCGACCGCCGGCGAAGCGGAGATCGCCTCGAAGTCCTCGTCGTTCGCCGGCACCCCGAGCACCTGCACCCGGCGGACTACCTCGTCCGGCAGACCGAGCGGGATCCGGGACGTGACCAGCACGCCGATCCCCGGGAAGCTGCGGACCATCCGGTTGGCGACGGTCGCGACACCGTCGAGGACGTGCTCGGCGTTGTCCTCGACGATCACCAGGTCACCGGGCCGGCGTCCGGACAGTACGTCGTCGAGGTCCGACGTACCCGGTGCTGTGCCGAAGGCGTCCAGGATCGCCGACGGTACGGCGGCATCGCGCTGGACGGTGGTGAGGTCGACGACCACGACGGTGGTGTCGGCGCCGGAGAACCGGTCTGCCGCGGCGAGCGCCAACTCGGTCTTGCCGACCCCGCCGGGACCTACGAGCGTGACGAGCCGGTTCTGCCGCAGCAGCGCCTCGAGCTCGAACAGCTCTTCTTCGCGACCCACCAGACCGTCAGGGATCGGGCGGGTGCCTCGCCAGCGCAGACCGGTCGGTACGGCGTCCGCGACCGAGACGACCGGCGGGGACGGCTCCACCGGCCGTACGACGGGACGCACCGAGCCATGCCCCGCGGCCGCGAGGAAGCGATCGGTGTCGTCGGGGCGCAGACCGAGTGCCGAGGCGAGCAGGCGGACGGAGTCCTTGCGCGGGCGCGCGACCCGGCCGGCCTCCATCTCGCGGATCGACCGCACACTCAGCCCGGCCCGGTCGGCCAGCTCCTCCTGGGAGAGACCGGCCTGGACCCTCAAGTCGAGCAACAGATCGGCGAATCCCCGCCGACCGTCCGCCCGGCCATCCGTGTCCGACACAGCCTGTCACCCCTCTTAGGCCTCACGTTCCTGTCACAACATAGCGTGACAAGCGGCCCGGCGGCGGGCGTGACCGGGCGGCGGGATGCGGCCTGGATCACACAATTCGTTGATCGGGGCAACGGGTTTCGAATTGCTGCGAACTCAGAAATGCACGTTTCAAGCAGTCGCGCGAACCGAGCTGGATTCATTTTCCCCGGCGTACAGAGAAAGCACGCCGGCCCAGTCGTCGAGCCGGGCCCGGGTGTCGGTGCGCCCGGTGTCGGCATTCAGCAAACTGCCGTCGGAAATCCCCCGGGTCGCCCGAACCAGGAGCTCAACCGTGACGTCTCGCAAGGTCTCCAGGGCTGCCATGCGGTAATTCAAGCGGAGCCGTGTTTCGCAAACGTAACGCGACTGCCAACATCACGATAAGTCACCAAAATACGGCCCGGGTTATTACCGGGTAGTCCGCTAACCGGCCAGGAACGACAGCCGGACGTGGCGGTCGGGATTGTCGCGGTTGGTGTCGACGAGGCAGATGGATTGCCAGGTGCCCAGCGTCAGGCGGCCGGCCAGAACCGGGACCGTCGCGTATGGCGGAATCAGGGCCGGGAGCACGTGGTCGCGGCCGTGACCGGGCGAGCCGTGGCGGTGCCGCCACTCGAAGTCCCGCGGCAGCAGGTCCTCCAGGACCGCCAGCAGGTCGAGGTCGCTGCCGGCCCCGGTCTCGAGGATCGCGACGCCGGCGGTCGCGTGCGGCACGAACACGTGCAGCAGGCCGTCGCCGCGACCGGAAACGAACTGTTCACACCGGCTCGTGAGGTCGAGGACGACCTCACGAGCACCGGTGTTCACATCCAGCACGATGGAGTCCATCAGGCGACGAAATCAGGCCGGGACGATGTTGACCAGCTTGGGCGCCCGCACGATCACCTTGCGGGTGCCGCGGCCGTCCAGCGCCTTCTGGATCGCCTCGGAGGCCAGCGCCAGCTGCTCCAGGTCGGCGTCGGAGATGTCCGGCGAGACCTCCAGCCGGTCCTTCACCTTGCCGGCGATCTGCACCACGCAGGTGACCGAGTCCTGGACCAGCAGCGCCGGGTCGACCTTCGGCCAGCCGGCCTTGGCGACGGTCGGCTCGTGGCCCAGCTCCTCCCACATCTCCTCGGCCGTGTACGGCGCGACCAGGCTCAGCACGATCGCCACCGCCTCGACTGCCTCGCGCACCGCCGGGTCGGCCGCACCCGGACCGGAGTCGATCGCCTTCCGGGTCGCGTTCACCAGCTCCATGATCCGGGCGACCATGACGTTGAACCGCTGTGAGTCGATCAGCTCGGCCGCGTCCGCCACCGTCCGGTGGGTCAGCTTGCGCAGCTCGGCGTCACCGGTCGCGGGGTCCGCGCCGACCGGCGCCTCGACCGCTCCGGCCAGCCGCCAGGCCCGCTGCAGGAACTTCAGCGAGCCGCCCGGGGACATGTCGGCCCAGTCGATGTCGTCCGACGGCGGTCCGGCGAACACCATGGTCAGCCGGACGGCGTCCACGCCGTACTCGTCGATCATGTCGCCCAGGTTCACGCCGTTGCCCAGGGACTTGCTCATCGCCTTGCCCTGGTTGATGACCTGGCCCTGGTTCAGCAGCCGGGTGAACGGCTCCACGACGTTCAGCAGGCCCATGTCGTGCAGCGCCTTGACGAAGAACCGCGCGTACAGGAGATGCAGTACGGCGTGCTCCTTGCCGCCGACGTACTGGTACACCGACATCCACCGCTCGGCCGTGGCCTGGTCGAACGGACCGTCGGTGTACTCCGGCGACAGGTAGCGCAGGAAGTACCAGGACGAGTCGACGAACGTGTCCATCGTGTCGGTGTCGCGCTCGGCCCGGCCACCGCACTTCGGGCAGTCGACCTCGACCCACTCGCGGGCGGCGGCCAGCGGCGACACGCCCTTCGGCTGCAGGTCGGCGCCGCGCAGGTCGGGCAGCTCCATCGGCAGCTGGTCGTCGGGGACCGGGACCTCGCCGCAGGACGGGCAGTGGATGATCGGGATCGGGCAGCCCCAGTACCGCTGGCGGCTCAGCAGCCAGTCGCGCAGGCGGTAGTTGATCGTCCGCTCGCCCAGGCTCTTGCTCTCCAGCCAGTCGATGATCCGCGACTTGGCCTCGGCGACCTCCAGGCCGTCCAGGCTGATCTCGTCGTTCGCGCTGTTGATCGCCGGGCCGTCACCGGTGAACGCCTTGCCGTCGAAGCCGTCGGTCGGCTGCACGGTGCGGACGATCGGCAGGTCGAACTTCTCCGCGAACTCCCAGTCGCGCGTGTCCTGGCCCGGGACGGCCATGATCGCGCCGGTGCCGTAGTCGGCCAGCACGTAGTCGGCCGCCCAGATCGGGATCCGCTGACCGGTCACCGGGTTGATCGCGTACGAGCCCAGGAAGACACCGGTCTTCTCGCGCTCGGTGCTCAGCCGCTCGATCTCGGTCTCGCCCTTGACCTTCGCCAGATAGGTGTCGAACGCCTCCTGCTGGTCCGGCGTGACCAGGGTCGCCGCCAGCTTCGCGTCCGGCGCCACGACCATGAAGGTCGCGCCGAACAGCGTGTCCGGACGGGTGGTGAACACCTTGATCGGCTCGTCGCGGCCCTCGACCTGGAAGTCCGCGAACGCGCCCTCGGAGCGGCCGATCCAGTTGCGCTGCATCAGCAGGATCTCTTCCGGCCACTGCAGCAGCTCCATGTCGTCCAGCAGCCGCTGGGCGTACTCAGTGGTCTTGAAGTACCACTGGGTCAGCTCCCGCTTCGTGACCTCCCAGCCACAGCGCTCGCAGCGTCCCTGGACCACCTGCTCGTTGGCCAGTACGGTCTGGTCGTTCGGGCACCAGTTGACGTACGACGCCTTGCGGTACGCCAGACCGCGCTCGTACAGCCGCAGGAACAGCCACTGCGTCCAGCGGTAGTACTCCGGGTCGGACGTGTGCAGCCGGCGCGACCAGTCGAAGCTCAGCGCGTAGCGCCGGATCGACTCGGCCTGCGTCTCGATGTTGGCGTACGTGTACGTCGCGGGGTGCTCGTTGCGCTTGATCGCGGCGTTCTCCGCCGGCAGGCCGAACGAGTCCCAGCCGATCGGGTTCAGCACGTCGTACCCCTGCTGGAACCAGTAGCGCGCCAGGACGTCGTGCAGCGCGAACACCTCGGCGTGGCCCATGTGCAGGTCGCCGGACGGGTAGGAGAACATCGTGAGCGCGTAGCGACGCTCCGCCGAGCCGTCGTCCTTCGCCTTGAACGGGTCCAGCTTCTCCCACACCGGACGCCACTTGGCCTGCATGGCGTTGAAGTCGTAGCCACCCCGGTCGATCGAGGCGTCCTCTACCTGCTCCGTCACGGTCCTACTCCTGCTTCTTGGTCTTGTTGAGCCTAAATCTGCCAGAAATAAAAAATCCCCTCACACAGGAGGGGGTGCCGCACTGACCGGCGCTTCAGATTGCGCCTGGTTGCCAGTACGGCTACGTAAGGAGCAGGCTCACTCGCATAGCAGCAGGATAGCACCGGGTGCCGCGACCGTCCGGGACGGTCGCGGCACCCGGTTACTCACACAGAGCGTTCAGCCGATCTTGACGCCGAACGTCTTCAGCCAGTCCTGGACGACCTTGATGTCGATCCGCTGCAGACCGTCGAGGTAGCGGCAGTTCTGTGTGTAGCCGTAACTGGTCACGGTCACCTGGTAACCGCCGTGGAACGTCGGGCCGCCGGAGTCACCGAAGCAGGTGCCGCCGGTACCGCGGTTGTCGTGCTCGTTGCCGTTCACCTGCAGGATCTGCGGGGTGAGCTTCTGGCCCGGCTCGTCGGCCCAGCGGCGCAGGAGCGGGTACGACATCGGGGTGGGCTTCTGCGGGCCTGAGTCGGCCTTGCGGACCTCGGTGCCGTAGCCGACGGACCTGAAGATCGTGCTGTTCAGCTTGGGCTGCTGGTACGCGTTGAGGTAGTTGGCGGGCGCGATCTTCGCCGGAGCGATGTTCGTGACCGGCCGGTCGAGCACGATCACGCCGACGTCGTTCCAGTTGTCCAGGTCGGTGAAGTCGGAGTAGTTCGGGTGCGTGTACGCCGTACCGGACTTGTAGCCGGCCTTCTCCAGTTCCGCCTGCGTGTAGCCCTTCGCCGGGTCGGCGGCGACCGGGAACGGCGACGGCGGCTGCTCGGCGATCACCGAGTCGAACGTCACCAGGGTCTTGCCGAGCGTGCCGAGCGTGCAGTGCGCCGCGGTCACCACGACGGTCGGCGAGACGAGCGTCGCCGTACAGCGGAAGCGCCCGTCAGGTTGGTAGAACAGGATCAGACCGACGTTGGGGTGCGCGTTGCCGTCGGGTTCGCCGCCGGTGATGGCGCTGGCGGACAGAACCGGTGTGACGGCCAGTCCGAGAGCCAGTGCACAGATGCCGATGATGCGGCCCAGTCGACTCCTCATGTGTCCCCTCCAGGGGTACGGCGTGACTATGTGCCTGCATTTGAGCAGCGGCGTCATCCGCTGTCCAGAGTTCGTTTGACTACCTTCTGTGACCGTCCGCTGGGGCAGATCCACCGGAGCGGGCGGGCAGACTGCCCGCAGAACCCAGCCGATGCCTGCGTTCTGTCATTAGCGTCAACCGCATGAAGCAACTGGGGAAGATCGGCGCCACAGCCGCGCTGATGATGACGGCCGTGGCCGCTCCCGCTGCGGTGGCGCTGCAGCAGGACGACGGCCCGAAGCTCGCTGGTGAGACCTGGGTACGGACCGAGTTGTTCTTCGGGACGGACAGGCCGGGGCCGGACGTGACGGAGTACCAGTTCAGTCGGTTCGTGAACGACACCGTGACGCCGCGGTTTCCGGACGGGCTCACGGTGCTGTCCGGCAACGGGCAGTGGAAGTCGGACGGCAAGATCGTCCGGGAGCGGTCCAAGCTCGTCATCATCCTGTACCCGGCGGACGGTGCCGCCGGCAGTGGCAAGAAGATCGAAGAGATTCGCTCTGCCTATGAGAAGCAGTTCCAGCAGGAGTCCGTGCTCCGTACCGACTCCACGGAACAGGTCTCGTTCTAGATGAACTCTGTGCCGCCGGCGCGGCGGTGGTCGCCGGGGGTGCGGCCGTACTTGCGTTTGAAGGCAGTGGAGAACGGACGTACGTCGGAGTAGCCGCACGCTCTCGCTACCTCGGTGATGGACAGGGTGTGGTCCAGGAGGAGCTGTGCGGACAGCTCGAGCCGGAGGCGGCGGAGCGTCGACATGATGGACGCACCGGTCTGCTGAGTGAAGAGGCGCTCGGCGTGACGCTCGGAGAGGTGTACGGCGGCTGCCACATCCCGGACGGTGATGGGCCGGGACAGGTTGTCGCGGAGGTGCCTCTGCATCGCCTCCACGACCAGAGGTCCACGGTCCCGTCTGACGGGTTCCACCGCTAGATCCTCATCCAGTGCGAAGGCACGAGCCGTTTCCATGACCAGGGTCGCGCCCAGTGCGCCCAGCACGGTGGTGTACCCGGACACCGGCGCAGCCGCCTCGGCAGCCAAGCCTGTGACGAGTGCCGGCAACGCACCGCTTCTCATGGACATGACAGGGCCGTCAGCACGGGTCAGCCCGGACCACCATCCGCGTTCATCGGATCCGGGACGAAAGGTGAAGCCCCAGAACGCAATGCCGAGGGGCGACGTGTGCGAGGACTCGATCTCGTGCACATCACCGGGCCGCGCGAGGAACACCGACCCCGGCACCACGTCGTACTGCACTGCACCGTTGTTGAAGCGGCCCTCGCCGGAGTAGGCGAGGCAGACCTCGTGGAAAGAGTGGCTGTGCCAGTAGTTGCGCCAGTACTCCGGCCGGTAGTGGCCCCAGCTGAGGAAGTCCGCGCGGAAGCCGTCGACCTCGCAGGACTCGAGCAGTCCGGCGAGGTCGACGAAACGATCCGCTGCGGCAACGGATACGAGGCTCAAACAGCGCTCCTGCCCGTGGGGTCGACTCCCCGCAGCATCATGCCCTGACCGAGCGACCACTCGTGCGTCTTGACGGTCGGCGGGTCGGACGGGTCGCGGTACTGGACCAGCCAGGTGGTGCGCGCCTCGTCACTGGTGTTCACCCCGGACCCGTGCACGGTCAGGTAGGTGAAGAACAGTACGTCGCCCGCCTCGGCCGGCTGCGGTGTCGCCGCGTCGAACGACGGCTCCAGCAGGTGGTACGACCCCTCTGGGCTGTGGTCCCGCGGCCCCTCCTTGTGGCTGCCCGGAATGACCCGGACACAGCCCTTCTCGACCGGTGCGTCGTCGAAGTGGAAGATCGCCGCCCCGACCCGGTGATAGGTGTGCGGGAAGAACGGATAGTCCTGGTGCAGCGGGAACGGCGAACCGTTCTCCGGCGGCTTCACGAACAGCTTGGTGTGGTGCAGTTGCACGTTGTCCACACCCATCACCGCGGCGGCCACGTCGGTGAACCGCGGGTCCACCAGGAGCTTCGAGAACTCGGCGTCGTAGAACTGCGCGTCGTGCAGGTGCTGCAGTTTCGTCGGCGCCTCGGTCATGTCCCGGGCGGCGCCCCAGGTCGGGTCGTCGGTCCGGTTCAGCTGGGCCAGCACGTCGTGGCTGCGCTGCCGGTAGTGCGCTGCTTCTTCCTTGCTGAGCAGGCCTTTCACCAGCACGAAGCCGTTCTCGGCATACTGCTGCGCGAGCGTCGAGAGTTCGGGGCGCCCGTCTGTGATCGTCATGTCGGAGTACCTCCTGATCGGGTACTTCGAGCCTACGAACGCCGGCGTCCGGACGGGAGGACCCGACCGGACGCCGATGTTCGTCAAACGGACATGCCTACTCGTCGGCAGGCTTCTCGTCGACCGGTACGGCGATCGGCCGCAGCCGCGCCCACAGCACGAACACGGCGGTGAACGCCAGCATCCCGAGGCCGCCCCAGAGGTTGATGTTGATCCCCGCGGCCTTGTCGATCTCGGCCTGCTTCTCGACGATGCCGAGGACGGTCAGCACCACCCCGTAGATCCCGACCAGGGTCGCGATCACGATCCGGATGTCGAACGCCCCGGCCTTCTTCTTCTCCGCCATCACAAGCTCCCAATCAGCCGAAGACGATGTTCAGGACGATGGTCATCGCCAGCGAGATGCCGGCCAGCAGGACCGGCTTGCGGTACCAGCCGTGGTCACCGGCGACGGCGACCTCGGTGCGCTGTTCCTTCGGTGTCAACGAGTACACCAGGCCGACCAGCTCGGAGTCCTCCTTGGGCCGGGTCATCGTGCTGACCAGGACGCTGACCAGGATGTCGACCACGAACGCCGCACCGGCGCCGACGAAGCTGGCGCCCTGACCGGGCAGGTTGATGACGCCGTTCTCGGACAGGATGAAGACCACGATCGCCGTCGTCGTACCGCTGACCAGGCCGATCCAGCCGGCCGCGGCGGTCATCCGCTTCCAGAACATACCGAGGATGAACGTGGCGAACAGCGGCGCGTTGAAGAACGAGAACAGCTGCTGCAGGTAGTCCATCAGGTTGCTGTAGCCGGAGGCGATCGCGGCCGTGCCGATCGCGATCAGCGTGCCCGCCACCGTCACCCAGCGGCCTGTGCGCAGGTAGAAGTCGTCCGGCCGGTCCTTGATGACGTAGCGCTCGATGATGTCGTACGACATCACGGTGTTGAACGAGCTCAGGTTGGCCGCCATACCGGCCATGAACGACGCCAGCAGACCGGTGATCGCGAGGCCGAGCATGCCGTTCGGCAGCAGGTCGCGCATCAGCAGCAGGATCGCGTCGTTGTAGTCGACCTCGCCGCTGCCGGTGGCCTTGAACTGGGCCAGTTCCGGCACGATCACCGCGGCGATGATGCCGGGGATGATCACGATGAACGGCACGAACATCTTCGGGAACGAGCCGATGATCGGCGTCCGCCTGGCCGCCGACATGTTCTTCGACGCCATCGCCCGCTGCACCTCGACGAAGTTCGTCGTCCAGTAGCCGAACGAGAGCACGAAGCCGAGACCGAACACGATGCCGATCACCGACAGGAAGCTGTTGCCGAACCCGCTCAGCGCGTTACCGGGCCAGGCCGACATCTGCTCGCCGCCGCCCGGCGACGCGGTCACCTTGTCGACCAGGCCCTGCCAGCCGCCGACCTTGTGCAGGCCGACCAGGGTCAGCGGCAGCAGCGCGGCGACGATGACGAAGAACTGCAGCACCTCGTTGTAGATCGCGGCCGACAGCCCGCCGAGCGTGATGTAGCTGAGCACGATCAGGGCGGCGACGATCACCGACACCCAGATCGGCCAGCCGAGCAGCACGTTCACGATGGTCGCGAGCAGGAACAGGTTCACGCCCGCGATCAGTACCTGCGCCAGGGCGAAGCTGATCGCGTTCACCAGGTGCGCGGGCTTCCCGAACCGGCGCAGCATGAACTCCGGCACGCTGCGGACCTTGGAGCCGTAGTAGAACGGCATCATCACGACGCCGAGGAACAGCATCGCCGGGATCGCGCCGATCCAGAAGTAGTGCACGGTCGGCATGCCGTACTGCGCGCCGTTCGCCGACATGCCCATGATCTCGATCGCGCCCAGGTTGGCCGAGATGAACGCCAGGCCGGTGACCCAGGCGGGCAGCGAGCGTCCGGACAGGAAGAAGTCCAGGCTGCTCGACACCGCGCGTCTGGCGATGTACCCGATGCCGAGCACGAAGACGAAGTAGAGGGCGATGATGATGTAGTCGATCGCCGTGGCATCCAGTCTGAGGATGGATTGTTGGGCAAGCATCGGGCCTCCGGATCACCGCTGTGACTGCTCGTGTTGTTACCGCTCAGGAACGTTACTCCTACTTTCAACCAAACAGCGCGGCGACCCGGCCGGTTCTCCACCCGGATCTCCACCCGTGGTCGGTACCCAGAAATGTCCGGGCAGACCTACCGTCCGTGACATGAGCTTCGGAACCTTGCCCAACGCCCTCGTCGTGATCGCCGTCGTGGTGGCCGTCCTCGCCCGGCGGCTGTCCTGGTCCGAGCTGGAGAACTCCGACACCGACGTGTGGCGCGGCCCGCTCGTGCTGATGGGCGTCGGCGTCTACCAGCTGTACGACCGGCACACCGGCCTCGGCGCCGTCGACGTCGTACTGCTCGTGGTCGGCGCCGTACTCGCGCTCGTGGCCGGTGTCGGCTCCGGACGGGTCGCGCAGGTCGAGCGGCGCGCCGGGAAGGTGTTCTTCCGGCTCGGGATGCCCGGGCTCGGCATCATGGTGGCCTACCTGGTCGTCCGGCTCGGGCTCGCGGGACTCGGCCACCTGCTCGGCGCCTCGGTCGCCGGCGGCGGCGCGCTGATGGTCTCGATGGGTGCGAACCTGTTGACTCAGTCGCTGATCATCCAGAGCAAGGCGAGCCAGATGGCCGAGGAGTACACCCACCAGTGAAGCTGAAGGCGCTGCTGCCGCCCCGTCCGCACGGCGAGAGCGGCTGGGTCGGCCGGGTGCTCACCACGGGGGTCGCGGTCGCCGTTCTGGCCACCGCACGGCCCGCGGCCGCGTGGGTCTGGGTGGTGCTCCTTGTCACCTTCGCCGCCTTCGTCGTCGGCTCGGTGCTGATGACGGCTCGTCCTTACGTCTCGCTCGCACTGCTGGCCACCGTCGCGGTCAGCAACGCGCTGATCGCCGGCTACCCGCAGTCGAACGCCCTGGTCCTGGTGCTGGTTGCGATCACCGACATCGCGGTGATCGACTTCGGCCGTCGCGGCAACCGGCCGATCATTGCTGTCGGCATCGGTGTCGCGGCCGCGTACGCGGGGTCGGCCTGGTGGTTCGGGCAGCCGGACACCTGGTACTTCTCCCAGCTGCTCTGGACCGCCGCACTGACCGCCTTCGGGTTGAACCGGCGCCAGTACGAGGTGCAGGCGCGGCAGACCGAGCAGCTACTGGAGCAGACCCGCCTGGCGCAGAGCGAGCAGGCCCGCGCGGCCACGCTGGAGGAGCGCGGGCGGATCGCTCGGGACCTGCACGACGTACTGGCGCATTCGCTGGGCGCACTGAGCGTTCAGCTCGAGGTAGCCGAGGCACTGCTGGAAGAGCGTGGTGACACGGCCGGTGCGCTGGAGCGGGTACGTCGCTCGCGCCGGCTCGCCGTACAGGGGCTGACCGAGGCCCGTGATGCTGTAGCCGCGCTGCGGGCGGATGAGGTGCCTGAGCTCCCTGCCGCGTTGGCTGCGCTCGCAGAGCAGCACGAGGCGGACCATGGCACCGCCGTACGGCTGACTGTCACCGGCCGGCAGCGGCTGGAGTCAGGCGTCACGGTTGCACTGCTCGGCGCGGCGCGTGAAGCGCTGACGAACGCGGCGAAGCATGCGCCTGGTCAGATTGTTGACATGAGGCTTGTCTACGAGGACGGCGTGCGGCTGTCGGTGCGAACCAAAGGGGTCACGAGCGGCGAGGGGTTCGGGTTGGCAGGGATGCGGGAGCGGCTGGCGCTGGTCGGTGGGACGCTGACGGCAGGTGCGGACGGGGACGACTGGTTGGTGGTGGCGGAGGTTGACTGACGCAATCCGGGTGGTCGTGGCGGACGACCAGCAGGTCGTGCGGGAAGGACTGGTCGCCCTGCTCGGGCTGATCGCCGGCGTCGACGTCATCGGCGCGGCCGCGAACGGTGTCGAAGCCGTCGACCTGGTTGCCCGGGGCAACGTAGACGTGGTGCTGATGGACCTGCGGATGCCGGTCCTCGACGGGACGCAGGCGACCGCGCGGATCACGGCCGACTTCCCGGATGTCGCCGTACTGGTGCTGACGACGTACGCCGACGACGCCTCGATCGCGAGTGCCCTCCGCGCCGGGGCCCGCGGCTATCTCACCAAGGACGCCGGGCGTGCCGAGATCGGCGCCGCGCTGCGATCGACCGCGGCCGGGCAGTCCACGTTCGACGCCGAGGTCTCGAAGCGTTTGATCGCGGGGCTCACACCGACCGACCAGAGCAGCGACGGGCTGACGGCCCGGGAGACCGAGGTACTGCGGTTGATCGCGCAAGGACTCAGCAACCCGGAGATCGCGGGCCGGCTGTTCATCAGCGAGGCGACCGTGAAGACGCACATCAACAACACGTTCGCCAAGATCGGCGCCCGGCATCGCGCGGAGGCGGTGCGGTACGCCTACCGCAAAGGGATCGCGTCAGATTCGTAGCTCGGCCACGACGGGGCGGTGGTCGCTGCCGGTCGAGCTCATCACCCAGGCCTTGGTCGGGGTGACGCCGCGCACCAGGATGTGGTCGATGCGCGCCATCGGGAACTTCGACGGCCAGGTGAACCCGAAGCCGGTACCGGCCGCGCCCTGCGCCGAGCGGAGGCCGGCCGTCAGCGGGGCGAGACTGCGATCGTTCGCCGTCCCGTTGAAGTCGCCCATCACGATCACGCCCGCGAGCTTCTCGTCGGCGATCTGCCGGCCGAGCGCCTTGATCGTGTCGTTGCGCTGGTCCGACGTGAAGCCGCTGGTGCCGACGCGGACCGAGGCGAGGTGCGCGACGTACACGGCGACCTTGCCCTCCGGCGTGCTGACCTCCGCGCGCAGCGCCCGGGTCCACTTGAAGCCGACGTCGACGGACTTGGTCTCGACGACCGGGTACTTCGACCAGAGGGCGACCGTGTCGCGGGACACCTGGTACGGGTACAGCTTGGCGAAAGCGGCCTTGTAGATCTTCAGGTCCGACGAGGTGAGCTCCTCGAGCGCCATCACGTCCGCGTCGGCCGCGATCAGGTCCTGCGCGGTCTTCTCCGGGTCCGGGTTGGCGGCGTCGACGTTGTGCGTCAGCACGCGCAGGTCGTACGCTCCCCCGCCGCCCTTGCCCGGGACGAGCAGGTTGCCGAACATCAGGACCCACACGAGTGCGGGGACCAGCAGCGCGACACCGGCCGTCGCGGACCGGCGTACCAGAGCGGCGAGGCCGAGGACCGGCACCGCGACGCCCACCCAGGGCAGGAAGGTGTCGAGCAGGCTGCCCAGGTTGCCGAACGAGTTCGGAACGTAACGGTGGAACAGCAGCGGCAGCGCCGACAGGATCGCCAGCACCGCGATCACCCGTCCACGTCGCCACATGCCACCATTCTTCCTCCGCCGGGCGCTGGTGCGCGGCGGCGGCGGTTTGCGAGTGGCGACAGCTGTTTGGCGGTCCGGCATGCAGCGATTGTTGCGGACGTCCGGGCCGGACCAAAGTCCGTGCACGGTCAGGTACGGCGATTTCATCCGTACGGACGATCGCCCCGCACCGGAATGATGAGGAAACCATGAGAGCTCTGGTGCCTTCGGGTGACCGCATCGCACAATGCCCGTATGGCGTCAGCCCAGATCACCGAGCCGTTCGTCGTCAAGCGCCACGGGCTCGGTACGACGAAGACCGCGCTCGCGCTCGGTACCGCGGTCTTCGCGCTGATGGTCGTCCTGACGCTCACGATCGTCGTGGTGCAGGCGATCCGGGGCGCCTCGATCCGGGAACCGCTCGAGGCCGTGTGGCTGGCCTGGGGCGGTACGCCGCTGATCTTCGCGGTCGGGCTGCCGATCCTGCTGGTCGTCGGTGCGATCACGGCGTACGAGGAACGCCGCGAGGAGGACGATGCCGACGTACTGCTCACCGTCGACGACACCGGCATCTACCTGGGCGGTGAGCAGCCGCGAACGATCCCGTGGGCGCAGGTCCGCGGGGTCTGCCGGCTCGAACTCCAGGACAGCGAAGAGACCTGGGAGCCGCGGCTCGTCGTCATGCTCGTCGACGAGGACGCACTCCCCCGCAGTGCCAAGGCCTGGGGCCCGTCCTGCCCCTGGCCCGGCACCCACGAGATCCTCGGCCGAACCCTCCCGTACGACGAACTCGCCACCGCCGTCGCCCAGCACGCGCCACACGTACCGGTCACCAACCGGGGCCGCTTGGAGGGGTGAGATGGCGAAGCTGATCTATGCGGCGATCACGTCGCTGGACGGGTACGTCGAGGATGCCGACGGCAACTTCGACTGGGCGGCGCCGGACGAGGAGGTGCACACCTTCGTCAACGCGCTGGAGCGCCCGATCGGCACGTACCTGTACGGGCGCCGGATGTACGAGACGATGCGCTACTGGGAGACCGCGACCGATCAGTCGCCGGCGACCCGGGACTACGCGGCCATCTGGCGGTCGGCCGAGAAGGTCGTGTACTCGCGGACGCTGCAGGCGGTGACCAGTGCGAAAACACGCATCTGGCGCAGCTTCGACGCCGACGCCGTACAGCTCCTCAAAGAGTCGTCCGCCGCCGACATCAGCGTCGGCGGCGCCGAACTGGCCGCCCAGGCCCTCGAGTCCGCCCTGGTCGACGAGATCCACCTGTTCCTCAACCCGGTCATCGTCGGCGGCGGCAAACGGGCACTCCCCCACCACCTACAGCTCGCTCTGGAGCTGGTGGACGAGCACCGCTTCGCCGGCGGCGTCGTCCACCTGCACTACCAGGTGAAGAACTAGGTCCTAACCCTTGGGGGCGAGGAGCTTTTCGAGGTCGGTGAGGACGTCCATGGCGCCGATGGGGCCGAGGCCGAGGAACCAGACCTCGTCGTCGACGCGGGCGGACTTGCCGGCCTTGACGGCGGGGAGGGACTTCCAGAGGTTGCCGTTGACAACCTTCGTCTCGTCGGTGCTGTCGGGCTTGCCGTAGCTGGAGTAGAAGATCCAGTCGCCGGCGGCCTGGCCGATGTTCTCCTGGGAGACCTCGACGGCGAGGTCCTGCACGTCCTGGATCTTCGGGCGCGGCAGGCCGACGTCCTTCAGGATGACGCCGATGAACGACAGGTTGCCGTACAGCCGGATCTGCCCCGGACGGAACCGGACCAGCGAGATCGTCGGCGTACCCTCCACCTTCGACTTCACCTCGTCGGCGCGCTTCTGGTAGTCGTTCAGGATCGAGGTCGCCTGGTCCTCCGCGCCGACCGAGTCCGCGACCAGCAGGAAGTTCTCCTTCCACGGGAACCCGGGCCGGATGCTGAACACCGTCGGCGCGATCGCGCTGAGCTTCTCGTACAGGTCGTTGGCCCGCAGCTTGCTGCCCAGGATCAGGTCCGGCTTCAGCGCGGCGATCGCCTCGAGGTTCAGCTCGCTGATCCCGCCGACGGTCTTGATCCCCTGCGCCTTGTCGGCGAGGTACGACGGTACGCCGCTCTGCCCCGCCGTCGTCGCCATCCCGACCGGGGTGATGCCCAGCGCCAGGACGTCGTCCAGCTCGCCGCTGTCCAGTACGACGACCCGCGACGGCTTGGCCGGGATCTCGGTCGAGCCGAGCGCGTGCTTCACCGTCCGCGGGAACGCTCCCGGCGCGGCATCCGAGCCGAGTTTCGCGGTCTCCTCGTCGGCCGTCTTGAACAGCCGCCCGCCGGTCGCCACTTCCTTGTCACCGACGCCGGCGTCCGCGCTCTTGGTGTCCCCGCCGCCGCACCCGGCCAGCACCAGCAACGCCGCGACAACCACAACCGCACTCAGCTTCTTCACAACCGCTGACCCTACAACAACCCAACTTAGGCTGCCCTAACCAGCCCCACCTTGAGCCCCCATCAACCATCCCGACCCGCCCCAAACGGTTGACCCGCGCTCAAAGAGCACCTCGCCGGGCGTTCCGGGGCGACTTTGTGCATCGGATCCGTACGGCGGGGCGCGCGGCGCACGGATCCGATGCACAAGGTGGGGCGGGGCGGGTGGCGTCCTGCGTGGGGCGGGTGGTGGCTGCGCGGGGCGGGTGGTGGCTATGTGGGGGTGACGAGGTGGAGGTATTGGCCGGGGGTGAGGGTGATGGTTCGGGTCTCGGTGGGTAGGGCTATTTGGTGGGTGCCGGGGTGGGTTGCGTGTACGGCGGCTTGGGTGAGGGTGCTGTTGCGCCAGGTGATGTCGAAGGTGAGGCCGCCGCGGGCGCGTAGGCCGTGGAAGGAGCCGTCGGGCCACTCGGGTGGCAGGGCGGGGAGGATGCGGATGACGTCGGTGTGGCTTTGGAGCAGGAGTTCCGCGATGCAGCCGGTCATGCCGAGGTTGGCGTCGATCTGGAAGATGTCGCCGTCACGGTGCATGAGGTTGTCGGACACGAGCCGGCTCAGGTAGTCCTGGATCGCCGCGACCGCGCGGGACGGCTCGAACAGCCGGGCCCACAACGCCACCAGCCACGCAGCGGTCCAGCCTCCGTTCACCGCGCCGTCGGTCCGCAGTTCCAGCGAAGTACGAGCGGCCGCGGCCCATTCCGGCGTACGCAGAGGATCGATCTCGGCGCCTGGATACAGGCCGTAGAGGTGCGACTGGTGACGATGCTGCGGCTCCGACGGTTGCCAGTCCGTCGGCCACTCGTGCAGCCGCCCGTCCGGCGTCACTCGGATCGCAGGCAACCGGTCGCGAGCAGCCGCGGCCCGCTCAGCCAGCGACGAACTCAACCCCAGCACGCCCTCCGCCTCGATCAGGTTCGCGAACAGCTCGCGGATCAGCCAGATGTCGTACGTCGACGTGAGGTCGACCGATGCCTTCTCGCCGGAGGGCAGGACGAAATGATGCTCCGGCGCCGTCGACGGGATGAACTGCAACTGCTCACCATCGTCCACGAGCATCGCGAGAACGAACTCCGCAGCGCCCGCGATCACCGGATACGCCCGCTCCCGCAGGAAGTCCGCGTCCAAACCGAACCGGTAGTGCTCCATGAGATGCGCCGTCAGCCACACCCCGCAGGTCGCGCACATCGACCACACCGGATCGTCGCCGCCGTCGCCGACGGGCCAGGTCGCGCGCCAGATGTCCGCGTTGTGGTGCGACACCCAGCCCGGTGCGTCGTACAGGATCCGGGCCGTCTCGGCCCCCGACGCGGCCAGACCTTCGAGCAGGTCGGTGAGCGGGTCGAAGCACTCGCTCAGCCCGGTCAGGTCGGCGAGCCAGTAGTTCATCTGGGTGTTGATGTTGTTGGTCCAGTCGCTGGCCCACATCGGGCGCCGGTCCTGGTTCCAGATGCCCTGCAGGTTGGCCGCCTGCGTCCCAGGGCGGGAGGACGCGATCAACAGGTACCGGCCGAGATTGAAGGCCAGCGCGACCAGATCCGGATCGTTGCCCCCGGCAGCGACCGCGCGTACCCGCTCGTCGGTCGGCAGATTCACGGCCGGTCCCAGCTCCAGCGACGCCCGGTCGTACAGAGAAGCATGATCCTCGACGTGCCGCGCACGAAGCTTGTCCACGTCGACCGCATCCAGGGTGGCCGTCGCCTTCGCGAACGCGGCGGAGAGGTCGCGGCCCGGCGGGACCTTCCACCCGGCGAACGTGCTGGCGGCCGCTACCAGCACCGTCAGCTGATCGGCCCCGCGCACCGCGACCCCGGCAGGCGACGTCGTGACGTCACCGCCCTGAGCGACAACGCGCAGCGCGACACCGAACCCGATGCCGCGCCCTTCCTCGTACCGGATCGGATCCGGCCGGTCCCGGTACTCGATCGTCAGGTCCGACGGCGCCCGCCCGACCACACCGTAGGTGCCCTCGGCAACTTCCACCGAGACCGGATGCAGACTCTCCAAGCAGAGTCCCAACGAAACGGCCGCGGGCCGATCGGCCGTGATCGTCCAGGCCAGCACCTGGTCCGGCGCGGACACGAAGGTCTCACGCCGGAACCGGGTGCCGTCCACCGTGTAGTCCACGCCCACAACGCCGGTACTCAGGTCGAGCGTGCGCCGATACGCCGTCGCCGTACCGCCCGACCGGATCACCAGGTCGGCGAGCGGCTGGTACGACTCCACCAGAGGCCCTTGCAGAGAACGGGTCCGTTCGGTGGCCGCCAGCTGATCACCGTCCTCCAGCAACGACCGGCGTACGTCGGCCAGCACCGCCGGCCCGTCCGCGACCTCGAGCGAGCGCGGACCGTCACCGGACCAGACGTCGTCGAGGTTGAGCGCGATCCGCTCGTCGGCGACCCCGCCGTACACCTTCGCGCCGAGGTGCCCGTTGCCGAGCGGCAACGCCTCGAACCAGTCCGCCGCGGGGGCGTGGAACCACAGGAGGTGGGACAATTACTTGCTTCCGCTCTTGTACTTGTCGTAGGCCTGCTGGTTGATCTCCAGGTACCGCGGCATGCCGGTGCTCTCGAGCCCCTTCACGTACGCGTCCCACTCGGTGTCGATGTTCTTCGAACCGGTGATGAAGGCCAGCTGGTTCTGGTTCACGTACGTGTTCAGGTTGGTCTGCAGCGTGGCGAGCTCACTGCTCAGGCTCGGGTCCGGCCAGACCGAGGTCGAGGGGAACCACTGTGCCTTGTCCTCGTGACCCTCGTACTGCTTCGTGGCCTCGAACAGCCGCCGCTCCAGACCGTCGCCGGAGTAGATGTCCTTCGGCACGACCTGCGAGTTCCTGAAGGCGAGCGTGATGTTGTACTGCGCCATCGCGTCCCACGAGAGGTTCTTCGGCTGCTTGTCGCCGGAGAACCGGTACCACGCCGGCTGCCCCTCGAGCCCGATCTCTCCCGCCTTCGGCTTGCGCCAGCCGACGTTCTCCGGGCCCATCAGCGAGACCTCACGGCCCTCGTCGCTGTAGATCCAGTCGAGCATCTTGATGGCCGCGACCTGGGCCTCCTTGCTGGCCTTGTTGGTCAGCATGAACGTGTACCCGGTCGAGCTCGGGTAGTTGTACCCGGTGTAGTTCTTGCCCTCGGGGCCGGTCAGCGGCGGTACGGCGTCGTACTGCTTGTCCCGCCCGTCCTTGGAGTCCAGCTGGACGAAGATCCCGGGCCAGAGCACCGGCACCGAGCCCAGTACGACGGCCTTCGGGTTGTTGCCCTGCGCCTGCAGCGCCTGCGCGTTCTGGGTGAACGCCGCCTGGTCGATCAGGCCGTCCTTGTAGAGGCCGCGAATGTACTTCAGGCCTTCCTTCCACTGGTCCGACGTCACCGGCGTGGTGACCTTGTCGCCGTTCAGGGTGAGCAGCGACCGGACGCCGTTGTTCGCGCCGACCGGGTCGTAGGCGAACGCGTTCATCAGGTACGCGATCAGGCTGCTGTCCTGGACGTCGGTGGTCATCGGGATCTCGTCGGCCTTGCCGTTGCCGTTCGGGTCCTTGGTCTTGAACGCCTCGAGCACCTTGCGCAGGTCGTCGGTCGTCTTCGGCACCTGCAGACCGAGCTTCTTCAGCCAGGTGCTGTTGATCCACAGCTTGTCCGGGTACGTGCAGTGGAAGCAGTCCGACCACTGCGACAGGGCGTAGATGTGCCCGTCCGGCGCCGTCACCATTTCCTTGAACGTCTTGTTGGAGTCCAACGCCTTCTGGATGTTCGGCGCGTTGTCCTTGATCAGGTTCTCCAGCGGCTGCGCGACGCCCTGCTGACCGAGTTTCAGTACCTCGGCCTGGCTGAAGCCGTCGACCCACGGAATCAGCAGGAACAGGTCCGGGTAGTCGCCACTGGCCAGCGCGATCTGGCGCTTCTCCTTGGCCGCACCGGCGTCGAACGTCGTGGTCTGCCAGCGGAACTGGATCTTGAACTTGTCGCTGACCACCTTGGTGACCGCGTTGGTGTCCAGGTTGGTGCCGTTGGAAGGGTCGGCCGGTGCGAAGACGTCGAGGACGACCTTGCCGTCGGCGCTGGTCTCGTTCGCGGCCCCCTTGCCCGACTTGTCCGAGCTGCACGCCGCCAGGGCGAGCGCGCCGGCGATGCCGAGCGCGACGACCTTGCTCACGGATGAGCGCATTTCTTGTTCCCTTCTGAAGTGGGCGTTTCAGCCCTTGACCGCGCCGACCATCACGCCCTTGGTGAAGTGGCGGGCGACGAATGGGTAGATGAGGAGTACGGGCAGGCTCGAGATGACGATGAGCGCGTACTTGAGGACGTTGGCCAGCTGTTGCTGCTCGAGTTGCTGCGCGAGGTTCTGCGCGCCCGCGCCGCCGTACTGGTTCAGGATCAGCACGTTCCGCAGCACGATCTGCAGCGGGTACAGGCCGGGGTCCTTGAGGTAGATGAGCGCGTCGAAGTAGCTGTTCCACTGGAAGATCGCGTACATCAGCGCGATCACGGCGATCACCGGCTTGGACAGCGGCAGCACGACCGACCACAGGAACCGCAGGTCGCTGGCGCCGTCGATGGTGGCCGCCTCGTACAGCTCGTCCGGGATCGTGCTGCGGAAGAACGTCCGCGCGATGATCACCTGCCAGACCCCGATCGCACTCGGGATCACCATCGCCCAGCGGGTGTTCAGCAGCCCGAGGTCCTGGACCACCAGGTACGTCGGGATCAGGCCGCCGGAGAACAGCATGGTGAAGATCAGCACGCTCATGATCACGTTCCGGCCGAAGAACGTCCGGCGGGACAACGGGTACGCGATCGCGATCGTCAGCGTGACGCTGATGAAGGTCCCGCCGATCGCGTAGATGAACGAGTTCAGGTAGCCCTTCATGATCAGCGGATCGCTGAACGCTTCCCGGTAGGCCTTGAGCGAAGGCTCGATCGGCCACAGCAACACCCGGCCGGCGCTCACCGCCGACGGGCTGCTGAACGAGTTCGCGACGATGTAGATCAGCGGTAGCGCGACCAGGATCAGGGCGATCCAGAGCATGATCTTCACGCCGAGCAGGAAGATCTTGTCGGTCCGCGTCTCCTCGATCGTGGTGCGCTCCGACCGTTGTCCCGTCGTACGCCGGAAGCCTTGCAGTGTGATGCTCATGACCAGAGTCCGTTTCCGGTGATGCGCTTGGCGGCGAAGTTCACGCCGAGCAGCAGGAACAGGTTGATCACCGAGTTGAAGAGCCCGATGGCGGTCGCCATGCTGAAGTCGGCGTTCAGCAGACCGGTCTTGTAGACGTAGGTGGCGATGATCTCCGACTGCGCGGTGTTCAGCGGGTTCTGCAGCAGGAACGCCTTCTCGAACCCGATCGACATGATGTTGCCGACGCCGAGCACCAGGATGATCACCGCGGTCGGCATGATGCCCGGCAGGTCGACGTGCCGGATCCGCTGCAGCCGGCTGGCGCCGTCGATCCGCGCCGACTCGTGCAACGCCGGGTCGATCCCGGACAACGCGGCCAGGTAGATCACCGCGGAGTACCCGGTGGTCTGCCACACGTCCGACCACACGTAGATGTGCCGGAAGTAGTCCGGCCTGCCGAGGAAGTCGATCGACGGTACGCCGAACAGCCCGATCGCGTCGTTCACGAACCCGAGCCGCGGCGACAGCACCAGGATCGTCATCGAGACCACGACCACGGTGGAGATGAAGTACGGCGCGTACGTGACCAGTTGCACGGTCTTCTTGAAGCGGCCGTTGCGGATCTCGTTCAGCGCGATCGCCAGGATGATCGGGATCGGGAAACTCGCGAGCACCGTGTAGACCGACAGCAGGAACGTGTTCTTCACCAGGGTCCAGAACACCGGGTTCTGGAAGAACAGTTCGAAGTTGCGGAAGCCGACCCAGTCACTGCCCCACGGGCCCTTGATCGGGCTGTAGTTCTTGAACGCGATCACCGCGTTCGCGATCGGGATGTACTTGAAGATCACGAAGTACGCGAGCGGTACGACGACCAGCAGGTAGAGCTGCCAGTGCCGCCGCAGACTGCGCGCGGCCTGGGTCCGGCGAGTCGTTCGCGGTGGTCTCCGGTCGGTCGATGCCGCCGGCGGCGCCGCTGCCGGCTGCTGCCCGCGGGCCGGTTTCACCTCGAAGGTTGCGCTCACTCCGCATCCTTTCCCTCACGCGCTGGAGTGGAACCGATATCCGATAGGATCTCGGGTTTCGCTATCCCGGAGGATGACACACAACCCCCGCGGAGTGGAAGACTTCCTGCCCGGGTCGATACCGGACGGTGACCGAAGCGCCTCAATCCCTTGCAGACAAGGGATTCCCGGCGTTGCCCCCAGCAACTAACGGTCACAGAACGCCGAATGATCCGATGGCTCGCCACCGGATCCGGGCATCACGAGATCACGCCCGGAGTCGCTCTGAGCCACCGGCACCGGACCGATCCACAATTTATTTCTTCGGTTAACTATATCGCAGTCAATCTGCCGGTGACGCCCTATGTCAAGACCTGACCGCGGCCAGCGCGACCATCCGTTCGTCCTGGCAGGTTGGGATAGTTGGGGTGTGGAGATTTTGGATGGGCAGGTGGTTGTTGATGGGGTTGTGGTGGGGACGGCGAGGATGCGGTGGTGGGACGAGGCGGATGGGACTCGGTTGTATTTGCTGACGGGTGAGGTTGACGCGGCCTGTCAGGGGCGTGGGTATGGGCGGCGGATCCTGGCGTGGCAGGAGGAGCGGGCTCGCGAGGCGGCGGTGGGGATTTCGGGTACGGCGGTGCTGGGGACCAATCCGGTGTCCGAACGGGATCTGGCGTTGGTTCGGGCGGCGGGATATGAGGTGGCGTTCACTCGGGTGCGGATGACGATGCCGTTGAGCGCCCCGAACGCGATTGAGCTGCCGCGTGGGGTGGAGTTGCGGGCGGCGTCGGCGGCGGATCATCGGGCTGTGTTCGACGGGAACGCGGAGGTGTTCCGCGGGAGTTCGCTCGGGTACGTGCAGGACCCGTTCGAGGAGTTCGAGCGGGATGTGGCCGACGACTTCCCGGACTACGGGCTCTGGTCGCTCGCGTGGGACGGGGACCGGCTGGCCGGGTGGGTGGTCAGCGGGCGTGACGACACCCCGTGGGTCGGCGTACGGGCGGATTGGCGGCGGCGCGGGCTGGCCTCGGCGCTGCTCCGCGCGAATCACGCTGCGTTGTGGAAGTGCGGCGTACGGGAGGCGTCGCTGTGGACCGTGCTGGAGAACCCGACGGGGAGCGTCGCGCTGTACGAGCGGGCCGGCTATCGCGTCGTCGAGCGGCAGGAGCGCTACCGGAAGCCGGTCGACGGGCCAAGAGAAACCTGACCCGACCATCACGGGGGAACGGCCGGGCCAGGCACTATCGATAGTACCCCTGATCACCAACCGGGGTCGGCTAATTCGAAGGCAGACGCGCCGGGTCTCCCCTACCCTGTTCGCCATGCGAACCCGCTCCTGAAAGCGCACCACCGCGGCCCTGCCGCCGTCCGTGCGCCACGCAAGCGTTTGACCTTGCCGGTCGGCGCTTCGTCCTGCCCGCACGCGCTTTCAGGAGCAGCTCAAGATGCCTTCCTACCGGTCCGCCGACCCCACCCGGACGTACTACGTCTACAACGCCGCCTGGTCCTTCCTGGCCGCCCTCTCCTTCACCCTCAACCTCGTGTACTACGTCCGCGAGGCCGGACTCGACCCGCTCCAGATGGTCCTGGTCGGGACCGCCCTCGAGCTCAGCTGTTTCCTCTTCGAGGTCCCCACCGGCATCGTTGCCGACCTGTACAGCCGCCGGCTCTCGATCGTGATCGGCTTCGTGCTGATCGGCGCCGGCCTGCTGCTCCAGGGCTTGGTGCCGGCGTTCCTGGCGATCCTCGTCGCGCAGGTGCTGTGGGGTGTCGGCTACACGTTCACGTCCGGCGCCGACCAGGCCTGGATCACCGACGAGATCGGCGCCGAACGAGCCGGCCGGGTGTTCATCCGCACGCAGCAGTTGGCGCTGGGCGCGGGGATCGCCGGCACGGTCACCGCCGGCGGTCTCGGACTGATCAGCCTGCCGTTGCCGATGGTGATCTCCGGCGCCGGGACGATGGTGCTCGGCCTGCTGCTCGCGGTGTTCATGCGTGAGCAGAACTTCCATCGCACGCCGCGCGAGGAGCGCGAGACGTTCCGGCAGATGGCCGAGACGCTCAAGCACGGTCTGGGGGTCGCCCGGCGGCGTCCCGTCGTCCGGACGCTGGTGGTCATCAGCCTGATCGCGGGCCTGTCCAGCGAGGCGTTCGACCGGCTGTGGTCGGTGAAGCTGCTGACCTTCAGCTTCCCGACCGTGTTCGGTACGTCGGACCCGGCGTTCTGGTTCACGCTCCTGGCGCTGGCCGGCACCGTCCTCTCGCTGGGTGCGTCACTGCTGCTGAACCGCTTCTCCGCCGAACGCCTGCAGGCCGCGCACCCGACCGGCATCCTCGCGACGCTCGCCGCGCTGGACGTCCTCGGCATGTTCCTGTTCGCGTTCGCCGGGAACCTCTGGCTCGCACTCGCGGCGCTCTGGCTGCGGCAGATCGCCGACACCCTCACGAGCCCGATCCACTCGGGCTGGCTGAACCGGCATGTCGACTCCCGTTCCCGGGCGACCGTGCTCTCGATGGTGTCGCAGGCGAACGCGATCGGTCAGGTCGTCGGCGGCCCACCGCTCGGCGCCGTCGGCCGTCGGTCGTTGCGCGGCGCGCTGCTCGCGTCGGGCCTGATCTGGCTGCCGATCCCGGCCCTGTACCTCAGGCTCACTCGTCGATCTTGATCCGGATGGCTTCGCGGCGGTTGTCGCGCGACGACTTGACCAGGCTGGCGACCGTGGTGACGAACAGCGTGCCGACGATGAAGCCGAGCGAGGTCAGGATGCCGATATGCGGCAGATGGATCGCGCCGATGTCGTCGATGTGCGAGCCGTGCAGTGCCTCGATGATCAGCTTCACGCCGATGAACGCGAGGATCACCGACAGGCCGACGTTCAGGTAGACGATCCGTTCCAGCAGGCCGCCGATCAGGAAGTACAGCTGCCGCAGGCCCATCAGCGCGAACGCGTTCGCGGTCAGCACGATGTACGCGTCCTGGGTGAGCCCGAAGATCGCCGGGATCGAGTCGAGCGCGAAGATCACGTTCGCCATCCCGATCGCGGAGATCACGATCACCAGCGGGGTCAGCATCCGCCGGCCGCCGGTCCTGGTGACCAGTTTGGCGCCGTCGTAGTCGTGCTGCAGCGGCAGGATCCGGCGGAGCGCGCGCAGTACGGCGTTCTCCTGGAAGTCCTGCTCGTCGTTCTCGCCCTCGATCGCCAGCCGGACCGCGGTGTAGACCAGGAAGGCGCCGAAGATGTAGAAGACCCAGCTCGCGGCCGAGATCGCCGCCGCGCCGGCCAGGATGAAGATCGCCCGGAGCAGCATCGAGACCACGATGCCGACGTACAGCACCTTGTCCTGCGCCAGGCTCGGGACCGCGAACCGCGCCATGATGATCACGAACACGAACAGGTTGTCGACGCTCAGGCTGTACTCGGTGATGTACCCGGCGACGAACTCGCTGCCCGACTGCCCGGGGCTGAACAGGAACAGCCCGAGCGCGAAGAGCCCGGCCAGCCCGACGTAGAACAGCACCCAGCGGGTCGCGTCCTTGATCGTCACGGTGTGGTTGCGGCGGGCGATCACGATCAGGTCGAAGGCGACGATCGCGAGCAACCCGGCGATCGTCAGCACCCAGACGGCAGGGGACATGACAGAGACCATGACGAACCTCCGGACGTCGGCGAACAGCTGCTTGGTCCGGAGGTCTCTCCCGCCTGGAACAGATCCAGGCCGGCAGCACCGGTTCGGCCGTCCAGGCCTCCCGTGATGACGACGCTGCCGCTTCGGGGATACTCCCCTCCACAAACGCGCCAAGTGTATAGGGTCCCGATCTATCTCACCGTTCGGCAGGTCACACCGGCGCGTTCGCGAAGATCGTATACCGCATACTGCCTGCAAAACTAGATCACTCACCAATATGAGACACCAATGTCTCATGTGAGGTATGCTCGTCTCATGGCTGTTGATCGGGAGCAGGTACTGCGGGCCGCCGCAAGTCTGCTGATGCGGAAGTCCTCGGCGACGATGGACGAGGTGGCTCGCGCCGCGGGGATCAGCCGCGCCACGCTGAACCGGCAGTTCGCCGGGCGGGACGCGCTGGTCCGGGCGCTCGAGGACCTCGGCATCGCCGAGTGCGAGGCCGCGGCGGAGCGGGCCGCCGTCGACGACGGGCCCGCGCCGGACGCCGTACGGCGACTTGTGCGCGAGCTGGAGCCTGCTGCGGGACTGCTCGCGTTCCTGTACTCCGAGAACCAGCTGTTCGAGGGCGACGAGCAGAACGAGGGCTGGGCCCGGCTCGACGCGCGCCTGGTCGCGTTGTTCCGGCGCGGTCAGGAAGCCGGCGAGTTCCGGATCGACCTCAGCCCGGTGTGGCTGACCGAGGCGCTCTACGGGCTGCTGGTTTCCGCGGCCTGGGCCGTCTGCGAAGGCCGCATCGCCCCCAAGGATTCGAGTTCGAACGTCACCGAGTTGCTGCTCGGCGGCGCGCTACGGAGAGAGAAATGAAGCAGCAAGCGATCACCCGGCCGAGGCGCTGGCTGGCGCTCGGCGTCCTCGTACTGGCCGTGCTCCTGGTCGCGCTCGACGCGACGGTGCTCGGTCTCGCGACCCCGTTCCTGTCCGAGGACCTGAAGCCGTCAGGCACCCAGCTGCTGTGGATCGGCGACGCGTACTCGTTCGTGCTCGCCGGCCTGCTCGTGTCGATGGGCAGCCTCGGCGACCGGATCGGCCGCAAGCGCATCCTGCTGATCGGGGCGACGGCGTTCGGCGCGATCTCGGTACTGAACGCGTACGCGAACTCCGCCGAGCTGATGATCGTCGCGCGAGCACTGCTGGGGGTTGCGGGCGCGACGCTGATGCCGGCCACGCTCGCGCTGATCCGCAACCTGTTCCACGACCCGCGGGAGCGCAGTGTCGCGATCGGGATCTGGGGCGCCGCGGCGTCCGCGGGGATGGCGATCGGCCCGATCGTCGGCGGCGTCCTGCTGGAGAACTTCTGGTGGGGTTCGGTCTTCCTGATCAACCTGCCGGTGATGGCGGTTCTGGTCGTCGTCGGCGCTCGCCTGCTGCCCGAGTCGCGCAATCCGGAGCCGGGCCCGTGGGACCTGGCGAGCGTGGTGCTGTCGATGGTCGGCATGATCGGGATCGTCTACGCGATCAAGGAGTTCGCGGCGCACGGGTTCGACTGGATCCCACTGGCCGCGGTCCTGGTCGGCGCGGTCGCCCTCTACGGTTTCGTACGTCGTCAACGTCGGCTCCCGGTCCCGCTGCTGGACCTGCGGTTGTTCCGCAGCCGTGGTTTCAGCAGCGCCGTACTGGCCGATCTGCTGACGATTCTCGGGCTCTCGGGATTGATCTTCTTCCTGTCGCAGTTCCTGCAACTGGTGCAGGAGCGGCGGCCGATCGAGGCCGGGCTCGCGGAGTTGCCGGCCGCGATCGGTTCGATCGTCGCCGGTCTGCTCGCCGGGCAGGTGGCGCGCCGGTTCTCGGTGCGCGCGGTGGTGGCAGGCGGTCTCGCGGCCATCGGGCTGGCGCTCGCGGCGCTGACCACGATCAGCCAGGACACCGGGTATCCGCTGCTCGGCGCGGCGTTGCTCGTGGTCGGGGCGGGTGCCGGATTCTCGTTCACCGTCACGGCCGACGTGATCCTGGCCGCCGTACCGAAGGAGGAAGCGGGCGCGGCGAGTGCGGTGTCCGAGACGGCGTACGAGCTCGGCGCGGCGTTGGGGATCGCGTTCCTCGGGTCGATCGTCACGGGTGTCTACCGCGACTTCACCGGTCCCGCGGGCACGCCCGCAGGAGCGCACGAGTCGCTGGGCGGGGCGGTCGAGGCGGCCGCGCAGCTTCCACCGGAGGCGGCGGCGCAGTTGCTCGACGCGGCCCGGGAGTCCTTTGCCCACGGGGTTTCGATCGCCGCCGGGGTCGGCGCTGCCGTCCTGCTCACCACTGCGGTCGTCGCCTGGTTCCTGCTCCGCGGCCAGCAACTCAGCACCGAACGCTAGGCAAAAAGTTTCCGTTTCTTCGATTACCTCTGGGAGATTCCGCCGAACCGGAGTACAAAAGAGTTCCAGTAGGTCTTACCGCCCCTAGACCTGGAGGAATCTGTCATGGCCGGAATCACCGCCGAAGCCTCATGGTTCTGTTGTGGGAACGCATGGGGTCCCTGTGGAAGCGCCGGGCACGGCGCCTGCGGGACGTGCAATTCGGGAAGCATGCAGCACGCGTGGCCGAACACCTCGGACGCCTGCTACGCGATCACTCGACCGGACAGCTGCGGGATCACCGGGATGTCCCGGCGTACCTGCGGTTTCCGGCACGCCACCACCAGCCCGTGTACCGGAAAGCGGGTCGTCACGTCGATCGCCGACTGCGGTCCGCAGACCGACCTGTTCTGCGGCGAACGCTCCTGCTGCGGCGGGAACTGCGCCTCGAACCGGGTCATCGACTTCACGCCGGCCGCGTTCAGCGCGCTCGGCCTCAGCCTGAGCAGCGGCCTGTCCCCCGTGTCGATCGACGTGGCCTGAGAGGAGACCGAGATGACCACCACGATGGACCGCCGCTCGCTGCTCAGCCGCGCCGCCCTCGGTGCGACCGGCCTGGTCGCCGCCACCGCCATGGGCTCGCTCGCCCCGGAAGCCGCGTTCGCGGCGCAGTCTCCGGAGGCCGGCCAGCCGGACCCGAACTTCGCCGAAGGTGTGATCACCGGCCGGAACCAGGATCTCCTGCAGGTACAGGGATCCGACGGCCGGCTGCACCGGATCCAGCTGACCGGTGTGACGAGCGTCTGGAAGCTCCGCCCGACCACGATCGACCAGGCCAAGATCGGCGACGGCCTGTACGCGCGCGGCGTACTGCTGCCGGACGGGATCCTCGCCGCCGAGGCGATCTGGGTCAACATCGTCAATCTGACCGTCGCGATCAGGGCGATCGGCCGGAACGGGGTCCAGTTCGACCATCACGGGCAGAAGGTCGTCGGGCACGTGCAGTCCGGGACCACGGCTGCCGTGTACAACGGAACGCCCGCGGTGTCGGACCTGTCGATGCTGAAGGTCGGCCGGCACGCCCAGGTGATCGGCGCCTGGCGTCCGGGGACCAACGAGATCGACATCGCGACCATCTACACGTCGAACTGAGATGGGTACCTTGGCGGCTGCTCAGCCGCTCTTGATCGCGCTGATCCTGGCGTGGTCGGCCTACGGAAAACTCACCTCACCGGACCAAGCGGACCGCACAGCACTCCCCCGCCTCCTCGGCGAGTCCGGCGCAGCTCGTCCGGGCTGGTTCGGCGCATCCCGCGCCGTCGCCGCCTACCGAGGCGTCGCCGTGCTGGAGATCGTGATCGCCCTTCTCCTGTTGCGGTCCTGGGCGATCGGGGCAGTGGCTGCTGTCGCACTGTCCGTCGGCTTCACCGGATTCCTCGTCTACTCGAAGATCGTCGTCCCCGAGGCGTCCTGCGGGTGTGCGGGGAAGTCGGCCAGACCGGTCGGGCACCGGGCGATCGGCCGCGCGTTGTTGCTACTGGCAACTTCCGGCCTCGCGGCCACGGCGTCGACCGGCTGGTGGTCGGCGGGTGCGGGTCTGCTCGTACTCGTCGTCGAGGCGGCGGCGTTTGCGATGCTGTCCGCCGAGCTGGACCGGTACTGGCTGCTGCCACTGCGGCGGTTCCGGATCCGGCTCGGACACCCGTACGCCGGCACCGCGTCCGACGACACACCACTCGTCGCAACCCAGCGGCGGGTCCTGCTCAGCCCGGCGTACCGCGCGGTCGACGGGTTGCTGCGTTCCGACATCCACGACTACTGGGACGACGAGGACTGGCGGTACGTGAGCTACGCCGCCAAGTACGACGGCCGCCGCGCGACCGCCGTCTTCGCCGTACCGCACCAGGACTCCACCCCGTCGGCGATCCGGGTCGCCGTCGTCGACGAGGAGGGCCTGACGCTCTACCGCCCAACCATGCTGGCCACCGCGTAACAACCGGAGACGAAAGCCCCCGCGGACCTTGGCGGGTTCATGCGGTCCTCGCAACACCTCGATTTGAGGAGTTGCGAGGGCCGTGTCGTTTTCGGAGGTGTTGGCTGGTCTGTTGAGGCTGGTGGATGCTGGGGTGCCGGTTGGTGTCGCGGCGGATGAGTTGGGTGTGTCTCGGGCGCGGGCGTACCGGTTGTTGCGGGAGGCGGGGCGGGGTGTCGGGCGGGCGCGGACCGGGATCACCGATGAGTTGCGAGAGCAGGTGGTTGGTGAGTTCGGCGCCTCGGGGAGCGTGAATCGGGCGGCGAAGGTGGCTGGGTTGAGTCACAGCGCCGCACGCCGGATTCTGGTGGTAGCTGGGCTGGTGCCGACCGAGGCGGGGACAGCGGGCAAGCCCGGCGCGAAGGCCCGGTTCGAGGAGTTGGTGGAGCTGGGCTGGGCGACCGCCCTGGCGGCGCGTGAGGTGGGGGTGCATGAGCGGACCGGGCGTGACTGGCGGCGCGGGATCCGCAAGGTCGGCAACACGCGGGTCCATCCCGACGGCACGGTCGTGGACTACACCGCCGGAACCCGCTACTCAACCGGTGTGACCACAACCAGCGGTGATGGGGGGATCAGCGGTGGTGCGGGGACCGGCGGCGCCGCTGAGCGGTACTTGTCGCTGGATGACCGGTTGGTGATCGCCGACGGGTTGATCAACCGGCAGACGCTGACCGCGATCGCAGCCGGAATCGGCCGGAACAAGTCCACGGTCTCCCGCGAGGTCCGCGCGCACAGCGTCGACGGGATCTACCTGCCCCACCAGGCTGATCGCACCGCCGCGGCCGCGAGGGCCCGGCCGAAGCCGTCCAAGCTGGTCACCAACCCGGCGCTGCGTGGACAGGTCGAACAGGGCCTGGAAGAGAAGTTGTCTCCGGAGCAGATCTGCAACAGGCTCGTCAAGGACTTCCCCGACGACGAGAGCATGCGCGTGAGCCACGAGACGATCTACCAGGCGCTCTACTTCCAGTCCCGCGGCGGCCTCAAACGCGAGGTCCAGACCGCGCTGCGCACCGGCCGGACCCGCCGCAAACCGCAACGCCGCCCAGACCAGCGCCAGACCCGGTTTGTCGACGACATGATCATGATCTCCGAGCGGCCAGCCGAGGCCGACGACCGCGCGGTCCCTGGCCACTGGGAAGGCGATCTGATCATGGGCGCAGGCAACCAGTCCGCGATCGGCACACTCGTCGAACGCGCCACCCGTTACACGATGCTGGTCCACCTGCCCGGCGGCCACGACGCCGAGTTGGTGCGGGACGGACTCATCGCCACGATGACCACCCTGCCTGAGCACCTGCGCGGCTCGCTGACCTGGGACCAAGGCAGCGAGATGGCACGGCACAAACAGTTCACGATGGCCACCGACATCGCGGTCTACTTCTGCGACCCGCACTCACCCTGGCAGCGCGGTTCGAACGAGAACACCAACGGACTCCTGCGCCAGTACTTCCCCAAAGGCACCGACCTGTCCGTCCACGGACCCGAAGACCTCGAACACGTCGCCCAAGAACTCAACGGACGACCACGCAAAACGCTCGGCTGGGACACCCCAGCCGAGCGCTTACGTGATCTACTCACCACCTAGAAACCAAGGCGGTGTTGCAACGACCCCTTGAAACCGCCCTTCCGCGGGGGCTTTCGTGCTGTTGACACGAGGTTCTATCGTTAGGAAGCTTTCCTAATAGTTTGTCCCCTGCAGCTCCTCCGCCCCGGAACACCAGGAGACCTCATGAAACGCTCCCTCTGGGCTGTCACCGCGCTGGCCGTCGCCGCGCTCGGGCTCAGCGCACCTTCTGCCGCGACCGCGGCAGCCACCGATTACCAGGCCGAGGACGCGACCGTCTCGCAAGGCGTGGTCGAGTCCAACCACACCGGCTACACCGGCACCGGCTTCGTCAACTACGACAACCTCGTCGGCAGCTACGTCGAGTGGACCGTGACGGCTCCGGCCGGACCGGCCGACGTCACGCTGCGGTACGCGAACGGTACGGCGGCCGCGCGTCCGATGGACTTCACCGTCAACGGGCAGCCCGGCGCCGTCGGCATCACCTTCCCCGGCACCGGCGCGTGGGCGACCTGGCAGACCAAGACCGTCCGCCTCCAGCTCGCCGCCGGCACGAACACGATCCGCGCCCGCGCGACCAGCGCCGACGGCGGACCGAACGCCGACAAGCTCACCGTCACACCGACCACCGACGACACCACTCCCCCGTCCGCGCCCGCCGGCCTGACCGTCAGCGACATCAAGTCGAACGCCGCGACGTTCCACTGGACCGCCGCGACCGACGAGGTCGGCGTGGTCCGGTACGAGATCAACCGCGGCGGCAACGTGCTGAAAGTTGTCGACGGCAACACGCTGTCCGCGACCGTCGACACGTTGACCGCGAACACGGCGTACGACATCTCGGTCGGCGCGTTCGATGCCGCGGGCAACGCTTCGCAGCAGAGCAACGTGGTCACGTTCACCACGCCGGGCAGTGGCGACACCCAACCGCCGACCGTGCCCGGGAACCTGCGCTCGACGGGCGTCACCGCGGGCAGCGTGTCGCTGGCGTGGAACGCGTCCACGGACAACAGCGGGAGCATCGCCGGGTACGACGTGTACCAGGGCTCGACGAAGGTCGCGTCGACCGGTTCGCTGACCGCGACGGTGACCGGGCTGGCGGCGAACACGGAGTACACGTTCACCGTGAAGGCGCGGGACCCGGACGGGAACGCGTCCGGTGCGAGCAACGCGGTGACGGTTCGTACGGCGACCACGGGCGCCGGCGGAATTCCGGCGTACGACAAGGACATCGCGAAGGTCGATCTCGGGTGGAGTGTGGCGTTCCTGCCGGACGGGTCCGCGCTGGTCACCGAGCGGGACCGGTTCGAGGTGCTGCGGGTGACCGCGAGCGGGCAGAAGACGACGCTCGGGAAGGTGCCTGGGGTGGCCACGACGACCGGTGAGGGCGGTCTGCTCGGGATCGCGCTGTCGCCGAATTTCGCGAGCGACCACTGGGTGTACTTCTACCACACGGCGTCCGGCGACAACCGGATCGTGCGGATGAAGTACGAGAACGGGCAGCTCGGTACGACATCCTCGCCGGTGCTCACCGGGCTCGCGAAGAACCGGTACCACAACGGCGGGCGGATCGCGTTCGGTCCGGACGGGAAGCTGTACGCGACCGTTGGTGACGCCAAGAATTCCGGGAACGCGCAGAACAAGGGCTCGCTGAACGGGAAGATCCTGCGGATGAACCCGGACGGCAGCGCGCCGAGCGACAACCCGTTCTACAGCACGGGCGGCAACGCGCGGTACGTGTGGAGCTGGGGGCATCGGAACCCGCAAGGGCTCGCCTGGGACTCGCGGGGCCAGCTGTGGGCGGCCGAGTTCGGTGAGAACAGCCAGGACGAGCTCAACCTGATCCAGAAGGGCGGGAACTACGGCTGGCCCGCGTGCGAGGGAACGATCGGCGACTGCAGTGGGTACATCGCACCGAAGCGCACCTGGCCGACGTCACAGGCCGGACCGAGCGGGATCGAGATTGTCAACGATTGGATCTACATCGCGGGCGTGACCGGCGAGCAGTTGTGGGTCACGAAGATCAACTCGGCCGGCACCGGCGTCGGGACCCCGCAGGCGTTGTTCTCCGGCCGCTGGGGCCGACTGCGGAGCATCACCCACACACCGGACGGCGGCCTGTGGCTGACCTCCACCAACAACGACAAGAACGGCGGCACCCCGTCAACAATCGACAATGTGATTGTCCGATTGAAGTTCCCGTAGGACACGGCGAGCCGGCTCCTCACTAGGGAGCCGGCTCAGCTCTTTCCCGAGCTGAGGATTGTGGAGAGGGATTCGGGTGGGGGTGGGGCGACGGGGAGTGCGGGCCCGTCCGTTGGGCGGAGGGCGTCGAGGAGGAGGGCCAGATAGCGGCGCCAGAGGTCAGGGTTGATGGATCGGCTCATCGCGAACGCTGGGCCGAGCATCGCGAAGATCGCGGCGACGTCCTGCGGTGCGGCGTCTTGACGGATCGCACCGGCGCGTTGGGCGCGCTCGAACAGTTCGGTGACCGCGGCAACGATCCGCGGCCAGATCCGGGCTTGCTCGTCGTCATCCCCCTGCCCGGTCAGGGTTTCGTACAGTCCCCGATCCGCGGCCTGACGAGCCGCGGTGCGTTCGAAGAACTGCACCAGCCCGTCCCACGGATCGTCGACGGCGAGCGCCTCCTCGGCGTCGACCACGATCTGCTCGGTCGCCTCCCGCAGTACCTCCGCGGCGATCGCGTGCTTGTTCGGGAAGTGCCGGTACGCCGTACCTGTGCCGAGGCCGGCGTGCCGCGCGATGTCGTCCAAGGTCGCGCCGAAGCCGTGCTCGGCGAACACCTCGCGCGCGGCGACGACGAGCCGCTGCCGATTGCGCACGGAGTCCCGCCGGGCGGGGCGCTGGGCAGGCTCGCTCATCCGGCGACACCGTGTGAGATCAGACTCTCGGCGCACTCCACCACGGTCTGGGCGGCAGGGCGGGCCTTCCACCCGAGCACACGCTCGGCCTTCGCGGTCGTATGCCGGTTGCGACGACCGAGCGAGATCGTGAGCGCGCGCAGCGACGGGTCGGTGATCGAGGCCAGGCGGACGACGAAGTTCGGCAGCTCGCGCGTCGGCACCTTCGCGGCCTGTGCACCCAGCGCGTCCTTCAGCGCCGCGGCGATCTCGCGCATCCACACGAATTCACCGGTCCCGAGGAACCGTTCGCCGGCCGCCTCGGGTGCGAGCATCGCGCGCACGTGCAGGTCGACCAGATCGCGGACGTCGACGACCTCCAGCCCGATCCTCGGCGTACCAGGCATCCGGCCCGCGAGCATCCGCTGGACTATCCGCGTCGTACCGACATTGTCCGCACTCAGGATCGGCCCGAGCACCGCGCCGGGCAGCACCGTGGTCAGCTCGGTCGGACCGTCGTACGTCGCCATGAAGTCCCAGACCGCTTTCTCCGCCAGGGTTTTCGACCGCCGGTACGCCGGCAGCTTCGGGTCGTCGACCGTCCAGAGCGCCTCGTCCGTGACGCCGTCCTCGGCGTACGACGCGGGACTCGCCGCGTTCGCCGCCGACGTCATCACCACCCGCCGCACCCCGGCGCGGGTCGCGGCCCGCAGCACCCGCAACGCACCATCCCGCGCAGGCACGATCAGCGCGTCCGCCTCCCTCGCGTTCTCGTCCCCGAGCGGCGACGCGACATGCAGGACGTAGTCGACGCCCTCCATCGCCGCATCCCACCCGTCGTCCCGCAGCAGATCCGCAACGGCAAAACTCAACCGCTCGTCCGCTCCCACCGCCGCACGCACCGCATCCGCCCGCCCGAGACTCCGGACCGTCGTCCGAACATCGAAGCCCCGCTCGAGCAGACCGGCAATCGCCCATCCACCGACATACCCGGTCCCGCCCGTCACCAGCACCGCAACCATCGTCTCCACCTCATAACCGGAGATCACTTCTCCGATTACCACACTACCACTAACCGGAGAAACGATCTCCAGATCACCTGCCGGCCGCAGGAGCGGTAGCGGCGCGCGACGTGTGCACTCTCGACAGGTAGAGCACCCTGAGACGCCGTACACGTTTACCTCCGCCACGCTCACGTGCACTACCCCGCGGCCAGACACCTCCTGTCGAGCTGCACACGATCCCTCAGATGGGCCGGCCGAAGTCGGCGTACGTGGGGATGCCGGTGGTTAGGGCTTGTTGGGCGAGGGTGAGGCGGCGGGTCATGGAGGGGCGCAGGCGGGGCGTGGCCTCGGGGAGGGTCAGGTAGTGGTGGGCTCGGGCTTCGGTGGGGTCGAGGGTGAGGGGTTCGTGGTCCAGGACGCCGCCGTCGAAGACGAAGGCCAGAGAGTCGGACCAGGGGCCGTGGGCGGGGACCCAGTCGACGACCAGTAGGCGGCCGATCGGCAGGTCGAGGCCGATCTCCTCCCGCACCTCACGGCAGCAGGCCTCGTACGGCGACTCGTCGGACTCGACGATGCCGCCGGGGATGTCGAGCGTGGGTTTGTAGGTGGGTTCGAGAAAGAGAATCCGGCCTGCCGGGTCGCGGATGAGTGCGCCACCGGCGGCCGTCTTGCGAGGGAAACGGGCGGCGATGCCCGGATTGAACTCCCGCTCCGGCTCACCTTCGGCGGCGAGATCGTTCTGTCGATTCACCCGTCCAGTGTCGGCTACCTGTTGAGCTCGGGTGGCTGCGGGCAGCTACCCACTCGACGGTTCGCGTGGATCGGCGCATTCTGAACCAGCAGACAGCGCGCGGAGGGGTCTGAGGCGCTGGGAAGTGGGGGCGCGAGATGTGGGGTCTGGTCAGGCGTGCGCGCGGGTGGATCAGTGTGGCGGCGGCGATGCTGCTGGTCGCCGCGGTACTCAGTCAGGGCGCGGCCGGGGCGGCGACGTTGCCTGCCGGGTTCCGTGACACGGTCGTCCTGAGCGGACTGACGAACCCGACGGTGCTGCAGTTCGCGCCGGACGGGCGGATCGTCGTCGGTCAGAAGAACGGCGTGATCAAGATCTTCCAGAGCCTCACCGACACCGGTCCGGTCACTGTCGCCGACCTGTCGCTCCAGGTCGGGGACTACTGGGACCGCGGTCTCCTCGGTCTCGCCCTACCGCCCAACTTCCCCACCAGCCCGTACATCTACGTGCTCTACGCGTACGACGCCGCGATCGGCGGAACCGCCCCGCGGTGGAACGACGCCTGCCCGACACCACCCGGTCCGACCACCGACGGCTGCCTCGTGTCGGCTCGGCTGTCCCGGCTGCAGATCAGCGGCAACGTCATGACCGGCCCCGAGCAGGTCCTGATCAACGACTGGTGCCAGCAGTTCCCCAGCCACTCGGTCGGTACGTTGCTCTTCGGGCGCGACGGCTACCTGTACGTCAGTGCCGGCGACGGCGCGAGCTTCAACAATGTCGACTACGGGCAGTACGGCGCGACGTACGCGGGCGACCAGGCGAATCCGTGTGGCGATCCGCCGGGTTCGGTCGGCACCGCTCTGACGCCGCCGAACGCTCAGGGCGGTGCGCTGCGCAGTCAGAGCATTCGCCGTCCGAGCGGTCCGGCCACGCTCGACGGTGCGATCCTGCGGCTCGATCCGGCCACCGGCGCCGGCGTCGCGGGGAACCCGTTCTTCTCGTCGGCGGATCCGAACGCCCGGCGGATCGTTGCCTACGGCGTCCGTAATCCGTTCCGGATGACGCAGCGCCCGGGGACCGACGAGCTGTGGATCGGCGATGTCGGGTGGAACACCTGGGAAGAGATCAATCGCGTGGTGTCCCCGACGACGGCCGCCAACTTCGGCTGGCCTTGTTACGAGGGGGCGGGCGCGCAGGGCGGGTACCAGGGCGCGGGGTTGTCGTCGTGCTCATCGCTGTACTCGACGCCTGGTTCGGTCGTGGCGCCGTACTACGCCTACAACCACGGTGCCTGCGTGGTGAGCTACACCGGGTGCCGCACCGGCGGTTCGTCGATCACCGGGATCGCCTTCTACCAAGGCGGGTCGTATCCGTCGGAGTACAGCGGAGCGTTGTTCTTCGCCGACCACTCGCGGAACGAGATCTGGGCGATGCTGCCCGGTACGAACGGCTTGCCCGATCCGGCGCGGCTGCGGTCGTTCGTCGGGGTCGACGCGACGGGTGGCGCGGCCGGTCATCCGGTCGACCTGAAGATCGGTCCGGGCGGTGATCTGTTCTACGTCGACATGGACAGCGGCGCCGTGCACCGGATCACGTTCACGGCCGCCAACCAGGCGCCGACCGCGGTGTTCACGGCAACGCCGTCCAGTGGTGCCGTCCCGCTGACCGTGAACTTCAACGGCACCGCGTCCTCCGATCCCGAGGGCGGACCGCTCAGCTATTCGTGGGATCTCAACGGTGACGGCACGTACGGCGACGCGACCGGCGCGACGGCGACGTACACCTACAGCACCGCCGGGGTCTATCACCCGGGTCTCCGCGTGACGGACAACCAGGGCGCGACGGGTACGACGACGGTCACGGTCACGGCCGGCAACACGGCGCCGACGGCGGTGATCGACACGCCCGGTTCGAGCCTGACGTGGAAGGTCGGAGACCAGATCGGCTTCAGCGGCCACGCGACCGACGTGCAGGACGGGTCGTTGCCTGCGTCCGCGTTGAGCTGGGGTGTGACCATGCATCACTGCTCGACGCCGTCCGACTGCCACGCACACCTGCTGCAGACGTTCAACGGTGTGTCGTCAGGGAACTTCACGGCACCGGACCACTCTTATCCGAGCTGGCTCGAACTGGCGCTGACCGCGACCGACTCCGGCGGCCTGTCCTCGACCACCTCGGTCCGGCTGGACCCGCGAACCGTCGTACTCACGTTCCGCACCAACCCCGGCGGCCTCAACCTCACCAACATGGTTGTCAACGAGGCACCACGCTCGACCCCGTTCTCCGTCACCGTTGTGGTCGGCTCGGCGAACTCGGTCAGCGCACCGTCGCCACAGCAGTTCAACAAGTTCACGTACAACTTCACGTCCTGGTCCGACGGAGGCCCGCAGAGCCACACCATCACTGCACCAACCACCAACACCACATACACGGCCACCTACCGAAAGCGCTGATCTGTCGGATCGCTCCTCTAGCGTCGTAGTCCACACGAGGAGGTACGACGATGCTCAGAGGACGATCCGCGAAGGGGCACTGGTTCGGGACGGTGATCGACGCACCGGATCCGCAGACGCTCGGCCTGTTCTACCACGAGGTGCTCGGCTGGGAGATCCACAAGAACGAGCCGAACGAGTTCACCCTCGCGGTCCCCGGCAACTCCGAGACGTACCTGGCGTTCCAGCCCCAGAGGTCGGCGCCGTGGGAACGCCCGGTCTGGCCGGCTGCCGAGGGCCGGCAACAAATGATGATGCACCTGGACATCGAGGTCGGCGACCTGGACGCGGCCGTCGAGCATGCCTTGGAACTCGGCGCCACCCTCGCCGAGTTCCAGCCGCAGGCCGATGTCCGGGTGCTGATCGACCCGGCGGGCCATCCGTTCTGTCTTTACGCCTGATCCAGCTGCAGCGTCATCCAGACCAGGTCGCCGCGTTCCGGGTCTGCGATGCCTTGGCCGCTGTTCTCGAAGCCGAGCTTCTCGAGGACGCGGAACGATGGGGCGTTCCACTGCCGCACGGACGCCCACAGCCTCTTGCGACCGGTTCGCGCCGCGGCGTCGACGACGGCGCGGGCCGCCTCGGTCGCGTACCCGTGTCCGTGGGCCCGCCGCGCCAGCTCGTACGCGATCTCCGGCTCGTCGAACGTCGCCTGCCCGACGGTCAGCCCGCAGTACCCGATGAACTCCCCGGTCGTGCGCAGCTCGATCGGCAGCAGCCCCAGTCCCGGTTCGGCGCCGAGCGGGTTGTCGATCAGCCACTCGCGCATCTCCTCGACGGTGGGGTGACCGTCGGCATCGATCCGCCGGCGGGCGCGGTGGTCGCGTTCGACCCACAGTCCCCGGTGGTCCTCGGCGTCGGACGGTTGCCAGCGACGCAGGTACAGGCGCTCGGTGGTCAGCTCTGCCGGGAAGTCGTCGTACACGCCGTCAATCTAGTTGGCTGCGCAGGTACGCGAGTTTGTCGGGGTTCAGGACGGCGCGGATCGTGGTGATGGCGCCGTCGTGGATCTCGGGGACGAGTACGCCGGTGAGGGCGCCGGACTCGTGGACCAGGACGGCGAGCGTGGTGTTGACCTCGATGACGGACAGGCGAGCGATGCGGGCGCGCGGGCCGGCGGCCAGGCCGGCCAGGTAGTGCGCTGCGTTGGAGCGGCCGAAGATCGGTTCGCGGGCCGCGATCGCCTTGTCGCCGCCGTCGGCCCAGATCGCGGCGTCCTCGGTCAGGATCGCCTCCAGGCCCTTGACGTCGCCGTCGACGGTCGCCGCGATGAACCGCTCGACCAGCTTCGTACCGTCCGCGGGACGCGCGTCGAACCGCCGCCGCTCGTCACCCAGGCGGCCGAGTGCCCGGTGGTACAGCTGCCGCGCATGCCCTTCGTCGATCCCGAGCACCTCCGCGCTGTCCCGGTGCGTGTAGCCGAACGCCTCCCGCAGTACGAAGACCGCTCGCTCCGGCGGCGTCAGCTTCTCCATCAGCACGAGGAAGCCGAGCGACACCGTGTCCCGGCGTTCCACGAGTTCCTGCGGGTCATTGCCCGTGGCAACCGGCTCCGGCAGCCACGGGCCGACGTACCGCTCCCGCCGCGCGCGTGCGGACGTCAGGCGGTTGATGCACAGGTTGGTGACGACCGTGGTCAGCCAGGCGGCCGGGGTCTGCACCGGCCCATGGCCCGACCGCCAGCGCAGGTACGCGTCCTGGACGACGTCCTCCGCCTCGCTCGCCTCGCCGAGCATCCGGTACGCAATCCCGAACAGCCGCGGCCGCTGCTGCTCGAACTCGGCGACGTCGTCCACAGCCCCAATTCTCATTCAACCCCCTGGAACGGTACGAGCTGCTCGCGCTCCCCTTCCCGTACGGCAAGCTCCTGCCGCCAGACCGGATTGTCAACAAAATGATTGTCGAACAGCTCCGCCGTCGCGAGTACCTCGGCCGGCGACGCCTCTCCCCGGCGGATGCGATCGCCGAGCCGGAAGTACTCGAACCGGCTGTTGCCGGGCGCCTTCACGATCAGTACGTCGGCGCCGGTGTCCATCGGCGTACCCCACGCGTGATGCATCAGCGGCGGCACCAGCAGGTAGTCGCCCTGCCGCACCGTCAGGACCTGGTCGCCGGCCAGGATCCGGAGCGCGCCGCCGAGTAGATAGAACATCTCCGGCGATTCCTTGTGGAAGTGCGGCGGCGGGCCGTCGACGCCCGGGCCGAGCGTCGTCCGGACGACGTTCATGATCCCGTCGGTGTGCTCGGCGTCGGCGATCAGCCAGGTCCGGTTCGGCGCCTCACCGAGCCGCTCGGCGTCGGCCCCGCGGGTCAGGACTGCATCCATGTCTTCCTCCTCGTGTCCGATGCCCACCTGACCGGGCGGCGCCCCCGCTTCGTGACAGCACGGAACGTGACCGTCGTCACGCATGCGGATCGATCAGTTTTCGAGAAGCGGCGGGTGGACGGCGGCTTCTAGGGTTTGAGGTGTTGGGAACGGCAACCACTCAAGGGAGAGTCCGATGGCCACCACGAAGAAGTCGTACGACGGGTTCAGCGAAGCCGAGCGGGACGCGATGAAGGAGCGCGCGAAGGAGCTGAAGGGCAAGGAGGACCCGGCCGCGGCACAGGCAGCGAAGATCGCCGGGATGGCCGACGCCGACCGCGAGATCGCCGAGCGGTTGAACGAGCTGATCCCCCAGATCGCGCCGGAACTGACTCCGAAGCTCTGGTACGGCATGCCCGGCTGGGCGAAGAACGGCAAGATCGTCGTCTTCTTCCAGGACGCCGCGAAGTTCAAGTACCGCTACTCGACCGTCGGCTTCCAGGACACCGCCAACCTCGACGACGGCGACATGTGGCCCACGTCGTACGCGATCACCAAGCTGACCCCCGCCGTCGAGAAACAACTCACCGCGCTGGTCAAGCGGGCCGTCAGCTAAGGCGTCGGCGGCGGAGCCAGGATCGTGATGCCGTGGCGGGCGGCGATCGCCGTCACCGCGGCGAGGTCCGGCGGCACGGCGGGCTCAGGTGGCAAGGTCAGCGGTCCCGGGCCCGGCCAGATGTTCGTCATCGCCGAGCACCACCCGCAGCTCACCGTCCAGCACGATGAGTGACTCCTCTTCGTGTTCATGGATGTGCACCGGGCTACCGCTCCCCCGACGCGCCAGGTTCTCAGTCAGCGAGAAGGCCCCGCCGGTCTGCTCCCCACTCACCCGAACCTGCGCCGGCATCACCAGCCTGTGCAGGGACTGGTCAGGTGGGCGCCGGGTGCGTGGCAAGATCTGCTGGGTGCAGATCGGGATGCTGGGGCCGTTTGAGGTGCGTGCGGACGATGGGGGGCTTGTCGACGTACCGGGGGCGCGGTTGCGTGGGCTGTTGATCGTGCTTGCGCTGGATGCCGGGCGGGTGGTTCCGAAGGCGACGTTGGTCGACTGGATCTGGGGTGAGCAGCCGCCGGCGGATGCTGCGAATGCCCTGCAGCGGTTGGTGTCGCGGCTGCGGAAGGTGTTGCCGGACGGCTCGGTCGAGGGTCACACGGACGGGTACCGGCTGCAGATCGATCCCGAGGCTGTCGACGCCGTACGGTTCGAACGTCTCCTCACTCGTGCCCGCACCGACCAGGACCCGCAAGGCGTCCGGCTGCTGCGTGAGGCGCTCGGGCTGTGGCGCGGCTCGGCGATGCAGGATGTCGGGCTGACCGAGAGCGGCGCGTTCGACGCGGCCGTGACCCGGCTCGACGGTCTCCGCCTGACCGCGATGGAGGACCGGTACGACGCCGAGATCACCCTCGGCCACGGCGCGGACCTCGTCACCGAGCTGACCGACCTGGTCGCCGCGCACCCGGTCCGCGAACGCCTCGTCGCCGCCCTGATGCGCGCGCTGGTCGCCTCCGGCCGCGACACCGAGGCGCTCCGCGTGTACGAGCGCACCCGCGAGACCCTCGCCGACGAACTCGGCGTCGACCCCTCGCCGGAGCTGTCCGCGCTGCACGTCGCCCTCCTCCGCGGCGAGCTCGTACGCCGGGACGAGAAGCGCAACACGAACCTCCGCGAAGAACTCACGACGTACGTCGGCAAGGACGCCGACATCGCCACCGTCCGCGACCTGATCGCGGGGCACCGCCTGACGACGCTGATCGGGCCTGGCGGATCGGGAAAGACCAGGCTCGCGAGCGAGACCGCGCGAACCGTCCTGGGCGACCTGCCCGACGGCGCGTGGATGGTCGAACTCGCGGCGATCGGCGCCGACGACAACGTGGCCCAGGCGACGCTCGGCGCGCTCGCGCTGCGGGACGCGCTGCTCGGCGACGTACCGGACGCGGACCCGACGGACCGGGTGATCGCCGCGGTCCGCGAGCGGGCGATGCTGCTGATCCTGGACAACTGTGAGCACGTGATCGAGTCCGCGGCGACGTTCGCCCATCGGGTGCTCGGCGAGTGCCCGCGGCTGCGGATCCTCGCGACCAGCCGGGAACCGCTCGGCATCACCGGCGAGGCGCTGTGGCCGGTCGCACCGTTGGCACTTCCAACGGATGACGGCGGCTCCTCACCAGCGGTCCAGCTCCTCCAGGACCGGGCCCGGGCGGTCCGCGCGGACCTCGCCCTGGATCCGGAGACGATGGCGCGCATCTGCCGGGCGCTCGACGGTATGCCGCTGGCGATCGAGCTGGCCGCGGCGCGGTTGCGGACGATGTCGCTGGAGCAGCTCGCCAACCGTCTCGATGACCGGTTCCGCCTGCTGACCGGCGGCAGTCGTACGGCGCTCCCCCGCCACCGCACGCTGCGGGCGGTGGTCGACTGGAGCTGGGAGCTGCTGTCCGAAGCCGAGCGGGCTGCGCTGCGCAGGCTGTCGGTGTTCGCGGGCGGTGCGAGCCTGGAGGCGGCCGAGCAGGTCTGCGCGGGTGGCGAGGTCGAGTCGTGGGAGGTGCTCGACTTACTGACGGCGTTGACCGAGAAGTCCTTGGTGGTCACAAAGGACGAGGGCGCGCCGCGGTACCGGCTGCTCGGCACGATCAAGGAGTACGCCCAGCAGCGGCTCGAGGAAGCGGGCGAGACCGACCAGGCCCGCCGTACCCATCTCGGCTACTTCACCGAGCTGGCCGAGGCCGCCGACCCGCACCTGCGCCGTACGGAGCAGCTCGAATGGCTGGCGAACGTCGCGACCGAGCACGACAACATCGCCGCCGCGATGCGCGGGGCACTGGCTGCAGGCGACGCGGCGGGCTCGATGCGGCTCGCCGCGGCCGCCGGGTGGTACTGGTGGTTCGCGGGGCACAAGGTCGAGGGCAGTGAGTTCCTGCTGGCGGCGCCGGACGTGCCCGGCGAGGTGCCCGACGAGAGCCGCGCCGTGGTGTACGCGTTCGTCGCCAACTTCATGACGTCGGGGCGTGGCCGCGACCAGTTCAACGCGGTCGACTGGATCCACAAGGCCGCGGACATCAGCCGGCGGGTCAAGAGCACACACCCGGCGGTAACCCTGTCGACCGCGCTGGAAGGCCTGCTGCAAGGGCCTGACTCCTTCGTGTCCGCGTTCGAACCGCTGCTGACCGCCGACGATCCCTGGGTACGGGCGTTGGCGCGGCTGCAGACCGGCAAGATGCGGATCATGCTCGGCGACGGCGGCCGGGATGCCGACCAGGCGATCGAAACCGCCTTCGCCGAGTTCCGCGCGATCGGTGAACGCTGGGGGATGTCGTTCGCGCTGACCGAGCTCGCCGACCGGCTCGCGGTCCGCGGCGAGTTCGCCGACGCGTGCGCGTACTGCGAGCAGGCGATCGCGGTCGCCGCGGAGGTCGGCGCGACCGAGGACGTCGTACGGATGCGGTCGCGGCAGGCGCAGCTGTACTGGCTCGCCGGTGACCTGGACGCGAGCGCAGCCGCGATGACGGACGCCGTGCGGCAGGCGGAGCGTGTCGCGTGGCCGGAGGCCCTTGTCGAGTTGGCGTTGTGCAAGGCGGAGCTCGCACGGTGGAGCGGCGACGCCGAGGAGGCGCACCGGCAGCTCGACCTGGCGACCACGATGCTGGGCCACGAGGCCGAGCGGGCGAACCTGCGCGCGATGATCCAGGACGTCCTCGGGTATCTGGCGACGGACCTCGACCAGGCCTGGCAGCACCGCAGCGCGTCGTTCCAGGCGGCGGCCGAGGGCGGGCACCCGCCCGGGATCGCCCAGATGCTCGTCGGGATCGCGGATCTGGCGTTGCGCACCGATCAGGACGAGCAGGCCGCGCGGCTGCTCGCCGCGAGCGCCGTCGTCCGCGGACTGCCCGACCGGTCCAACCCCGATGCGGACCGGCTGGAGCAGGAAACGCGCCGCCGCCTCGGTGACGAGAAGTTCACCGAGGCGACGGAAGAGGGCCGGCAGGCGAGCTGGCGAGAGCTCGTCGAGGTCACGCTCGCTTCTTGAACGTCGAGGTCGCCCAGAAGTATCCGACCACGGCGATCCCGAGGCACCAGGCGAACGCGGCGATCAGGTCACCGGTCTGCGGCGAGCCGTTCAGCAGGCCGCGCAGCGACTCGATGATCGGCGTGAAGGGCTGGTACTGCGCGAACTGCTTCACACCGGGACCCATCTTGTCGGCCGGCACGATGGCGCTGCTGAAGAACGGCAGCATCACCAGCGGCACCGAGGCCAGACCCGCGGTCTCGGGTGTCTTCGCAAAGAGGCCCAGGGCAACGGTCAGCCAGCCGGTGGCCAGTCCGAGCAGTACGACGAGACCGATCACGGCCAGCCATTGCGCGAAGCTCGCCGACGGGTTGAAGCCGAGCGCGAACGCGACCCCGATGATCGCGGCGATCGCGATCAGGTTGGTCATCACGCTGGCGATCACGTGCCCGGTCAGGACCGCGCCGCGCGGCACGTCCATCACCTTGAAGCGGTTGATGATGCCCTTGGTCATGTCGGAGTTCACGGCCGTCGCCACGGCGCCGAGCCCGTAGCAGACCGCCAGCAGGAGCATGCCGGGAGTCGCGTAGTCGACGTACGGGACGCCGACGCTGAACGCGTCACCGAGCATGTAGACGAACATCAGCATCACCACGACCGGCATCAGGACCGCGTTGAAGACGGAGGTCGGGTTCCGCGCGATGTGCTTGAGGTTGCGGCGCAGCATCACGATCGAGGGGTTCTTCATTTCGCGACTACCTCCGCGGTGTCGTGGCCCGTCAGGGCGAGGAATACGTCATCGAGGTCAGGGGTGTTGACGGAGAACTCGTCGGCGTCGAGCGAGTACTCGGCAAGCCGGTCGAGCAGCGTGCGGACCGACTGGGTGCCGCCGTCGCTGGGGACCCGCAGGGTCAGCGCGTCGTCGTCCCGGGTCGAGTCGGGCAGGATCCGCGCGGCGGTGTCGAGGTCCTCGATCGAACCGAAGCGGAACCGGACGTGGGTGCCGGGGATCTGCCGCTTGAGCTCCTCCGGGGTGCCCTGGGCGACCAGACGGCCCTTGTCGAGCACCGCGATCTGGTCGGCCAACTGGTCGGCCTCGTCGAGGTACTGCGTGGTCAGGAAGATGGTCACGCCGTCGGCGAGCAGCTCGCGGATGATCGTCCACATGGTGCGCCGGCTGCGCGGGTCGAGGCCCGTCGTCGGCTCGTCCAGGAAGATGATCTTCGGGTCGCCGACCAGGGTCATCGCCAGGTCGAGCTTGCGGCGCATGCCGCCGGAGTACGTCGCCGCCGCCTTGTCGGCCGCCTCCGCCAGGTCGAAGCGCTGCAGCAGATTGTCAACAATCCGCTTGTCGTCCGTGACCGGGCTGAGGTCGACCATCAGCTGGAGGTTCTCGCGGCCGGTCAGCAGCTCGTCCACGGCCGCGAACTGGCCGGTGACGCCGATCGCGGACCGGACCGCCTTGGCCTCGGTCGCGACGTCGTGCCCGGCCACCCGGACCGTGCCGCTGTCGGCCTTGGTCAGCGTGGTCAGCACGTTCACCGTGGTCGTCTTGCCGGCCCCGTTCGGGCCGAGCAGGGAGAAGACGGTGCCCGCGGGGACGTCGAGGTCGATCCCGTCGAGCACGGTCTTGTCGCCGAATGCCTTGCGCAGTCCTGTGACCGCGATCGCCGAAGTTGTCATGGGAACACCTTCGGCGGGCGTCCTGACACGCACCTGACACGCCGCCTACACGGTGTCAGCCCCCTGTCCGCGCTCGTCGCAGGGCCCTGTCAGCGCGCGCGGCCAGAGTTGTCGGCAACCGACACCCCAAGGAGCTCAGATGTCCACGTTCACCACTCCCGCACCGATCTCGGCCACCGTCGACATCATCTTCGGCGACATCACGGTGCGGGCGAGCGACCGTACCGACACCGTCGTCGAGGTCCGGCCCGTCGACCCCGCCTGGGACCTGGACGTGAAGGCCGCCGAGCAGGTGGTCGTCGAGTTCACCGACGGCAAACTGCAGGTCAAGCACCCGAAGCTGCGCTCGATCTTCAGCAAGCGGTACGGCGCGGTCGTGGTGCTGATCGAGCTGCCGACCGGCTCCGACGTCCAGGGATACACCGCCAAGGGCGAGTACGTCGTCGAGGGCGAGGTCGGCTCGTGCGAGCTGAAGACCGCAAACGGCGACATCCGGGTCGGCACGGTGACCGGCAACCTCCGGGCCAAGTCGGCCACCGGCCACATCACCGTCGAAGCGGCCGGCGCCGACATCAACGCCCGGACCGCGAGCGGCAACATCCACGTCGGCGCCATCGGCACCGGCAACGTCGACCTCTACACCGCCACCGGCGAGGTCGCGATCGACGTACCCGAAGGCACCGCGGCCGCCCTGGACGCACACACCTCGGTCGGCCGCATCTTCAACGAACTGGAGTCCGTCAACCACCCAGCCCGCACCGTCAAGGTCCGCGCCCGCACCCACGGCGGCAACATCACCCTCCGCTCAGCCTGATGCCCGGATCTCCAGGCCATCACGATTGCCCGCCCCAGCGCACCCTGAGCGCACCCGCCCCCGGCGTCCATCAATTGTGATGGCCTGGCGGTCGGTGGGGAGTTGCGCCCGGTGCCGTCGGAAAGGAAGCCGAATTTTGTCGGAGTGTTGACGGAATAATTCCGGGTTTCTACCGTCGCCGTTGTGCAGAGCTATCCAGGAGTGCAGGCGCTGGTGCGGAGGACCCACGAAGAGCGGGTCCTCCAGGTGCTGCGGGAGCAGGGCGCGCTCAGCCGGAACCAGATCGCCCGGGCCATCGGCCTGTCCCGCACCACGCTGTCCGAGATCACCGGGAGCCTGCTGCAACGGGGCGCGATCGTGGTGACCGACACCGACGCGGCCCATCGCGAGGGCAGCGGCCGGCCCGCTGAGCGGCTGGCGCTGGATCCGGCTTCCGGGCAGTTCATGGGCGTCGACTTCGGGCATCGCCGCGTCCACGTCGTCGTGGCCGACGCCTCGCACGAGATCGTGGCCTCTGGTTCCGACCGGTATGCGGACCATGTCGACTGGCCGACCCGGCTCGATGTCGCCTTCCGCCTGGTGGAGCGCCTCAGCGACCAGTACGGCGTCCACTACGGCGCGCTGCAGGGGGTGGGGATCGGCATTCCCGGGCCGTACTCGGGCAAGCCGGGCGTACGCGACTACCCCTCGCACCGGTCGGCGGCCGACGGTTTCCACGAGGCGTCGGTCGACGAGGCCTTCGGGGAGCGATTCGGCGCGCCGGTGATCGTCGACAACAACACCCGGCTGGCGGCGCTGGCGGAGGCGATCTTCGGTGAGAAGGCGATCGAGAACCTCCTCTACGTCCGTCTGTCCGACGGCGTCGGCGGCGGGCTCGTGGTGGGCGGCCGGCTGGTGTCCGGTTCGGCCGGGCTGGCCGGCGAACTCGGCCACGTCACAGTCACGGCCGACGGCAGCCCCTGCCGGTGCGGCAAGAACGGCTGCCTCGAGACCATCGCCTCGGTCCCCGCGATCCTGGCCGCCTGCCGGGCGGCCGGGCTCCCGGTGGAGAGCCTGGACGACCTCGCGGCCGCGATCGCCCGCTCGCATCCACTGGCCGACCGGGTACTGCGCGACGCTGCCGCCGCGGTCGGCCGCGTACTCGCTGCCGTCGCGATGGCGCTGAACCCGTCCGAGATCGTCATCGGCGGAGAGATCACCCGCCTCGCGCCCGTGATCGTCCAGCAAGCCTCCGCAACAGTCGCGTACGAGAGCTTCCCGAGCACCCCCTCCCCCGACGTACGAGCGGCGCACCTCGCCGCGCACGCCGCCGACGTACGGGCAGCGCACCTGGCCGACGACGACGGCGCTCTCGGTGCCCTCGCCGCGGTGTTCCACAGCTCGCCACTGCTGGCGGGCTACCCAGAGACGCCGGCGCCGACCGGCGCCGGTCCGCGGGCGGCGATGCCCCCGCGGCAGACCCGAGGAGTGGCCGATGGCCGTCATCAGTGACCAGACCGCCCGCGGCGCCAAGCCGCGCGACCGCGCCGGCGGACGAACGCGCACCCGGACGGGTGGTCTTCCCCTGCTCCTGAACGCGGTCTCGGTCGCCCTCGGTATCGCGGTGTGGTGGGCGCTGGCTCTCGCCGGACTCAAACTGCCCACGCCGCCCGAGGTCGTCACGCAGGCGATCACCCTGATCGGGAACGGCACGCTGGGCAAGGACGTCCTGGCCAGCCTGACCCGGGTCCTGATCGGCTTCGCGCTCGGCACCGCCGCCGCCGTCCCCGTCGGGTTCCTGATGGGCTGGTACGCCGCCGTTCGCGGACTGGTCGAGCCGTGGATCCAGTTCTTCCGTACCGTTCCGCCGCTGGCGATCATCCCGCTGGCCATCGTGCTGATGGGGATCGGCGAGGCGCCGAAGATCTTCGTGATCTTCCTGGCCGCGTTCCTCGCCTGCGTGATCTCGACGTTCCAGGGCGTGGTCAACGTCGACCGCACGCTGATCAACGCGGCCCGGGTGCTGGGCGCCAAGGACGCCGGCATCTTCGCCCGGGTGGTGGTGCCCGCGTCGACGCCGTTCATCCTCGTCGGCATGCGGGTGGGGCTCGGGTCGGCCTGGGCCACTCTGGTCGCCGCCGAGCTGATCGCCGCGCAGCAGGGCCTCGGCTTCCGGATGCAGAACGCGCAGCTCTACTACGACCTGCCGACGATCTTCGTCGGCCTGATCTCGATCGGGATCCTCGGCCTGCTGATGGACCGGATCCTGCTCGTGGCCGAACGCAAACTCACCGGATGGCAGGAGCGCCGATGATCTCCGTCCAGTCCGTCACCAAGACATTTGCCTTGGGCAAGGACACCTTCACCGCCCTCGACCAGGTGTCGCTCGACATCGCGGACAACGAGTTCATCACCGTGGTCGGTCCGTCGGGGTGCGGCAAGAGCACGCTGATGAACATCCTCGCCGGTCTGGAGGAACCGACCGCGGGGCGCGCGCTCGTCGACGGCGTACCGGTGTCGGGGCCCGGGCCCGAGCGCGGCGTGATCTTCCAGCAGTACGCGCTCTTCCCCTGGCTCACCGTGCGCAAGAACGTCGAGTTCGGCCTCAAGACCGCAGGCGTCGGCAAGGCCGAGCGACGCGAACGGGCCCAGCACTTCATCGACCTGGTAGGGCTCGGCGACTTCGCGGACGCGCTGCCCAAGATGCTGTCCGGCGGTATGCGGCAGCGCTGCGCGATCGCCCGTGCGTACGCCGTGAATCCGTCGATCCTGCTGATGGACGAACCGTTCGGCGCCCTGGACGCTCTGACCCGGGTCAAGCTGCAGGAGCAGCTCCTCGACACCTGGAGCCAGGAGCAGCGCACGGTCCTGTTCATCACGCACGACGTCGACGAGGCGGTCTTCCTCGCGAACCGCGTCATCGTGATGGCCGCCCGGCCGGGACGGATCTACGACGTGGTCGAGGTCGACCTGCCGTACCCGCGGTCGGAGGACTTCCGCCTCAGCCCCGAGTTCGCCGACCTGCGCAACCGGGTCTGGCACTCCGTCTACCACCAGGACGGCCGCACCGCGGCCCCTGTCGCAGCTCGATCTTAAGGAACCTCATGTCTCTTTCACGCAAGCTGGCGGCTGGTGCCGTCGCTCTCACCCTCGCCCTCGCCGGTTGCGGCGGATCCGAAGACGAAGCAGGCGGACCCCTGCAGACCGTGAACTTCGGCTACATCGCCGACTACAACGGCACCAGCCTGCTCGCGATCGCGAAGGACCAGAAGCTCTGGGAGAAACACGGGCTGAAGGCCGACGCCAAGGTCTTCACCAACGGCCCGCTGCAGATCCAGGCGCTCGGCACCGGCGACCTCGACTTCGGCTACATCGGCCCGGGCGCGTTCTGGCTGCCGGCGTCCGGGCAGGCGAAGATCATCGCGATCAACACCCTCGGCAACGCCGACCGGGTGATCGCCCGCTCCGGCACCACCTCGATCGACCAGCTCCGCGGCAAGACCGTCGGCGTACCGGAAGGCACGTCGGGTGACATGATCCTCACCCTCGCGCTGCAGAAGGCCGGGATGACGAAGAAGGACCTGAAGGTCGTCAACATGGACGCCTCGACGATCGTCTCGGCGTTCGCGTCCAAGAAGATCGACGCGGCCGGCTTCTGGTACCCCGCCATCGGCACCATCAAGAAGCAGGTGCCGGATCTGACCGAGCTCGCCAAGAACTCCGACTTCGAGTCCCAGGTCTCGTTCCCGACCGCATTCGTGGCCGGCAACGACGTCGTGTCGGGCCAGAAGGACAAGACCGAGAAGACGATCGCCGTACTGCGGGACGCGATGGCCTACCGCTCCGCGAACCCGGACAAGGCGATCGAACTGACCGCGAAGATGCTCAGCGTGCCGGTCGACCAGGTCAAGGCGGACGCGAGCAACGTCAAGGTGCTGCCGGTCGACGAACTCGACGCCAAGACCAAGGACGGCACGATCGGCAAGTGGCTGAACGGAATGACCGACTACTTCGTCCAGGCCGGAAAGCTCAAGACGAAGACGGACCCGAAGACCTACTACACGGGCGATCTGTTCACCGCGGCGGCGTCCAAGTGACCGAGCCGAAGAACATCCTGTTCCTGATGACCGACCAGCACCGGGCCGACACCCTCGGTGCCTACGGCAACCAGTTGGGCACGACCCCGAACCTCGACGAGCTGGCCCGCACCGGGACCCGGTTCGACCGCTGGTACACGCCGACGGCGATCTGTACGCCGGCCCGCGCCAGCCTGCTCACGGGTCAGGCGCCGTTCCGGCACAAGCTGCTGGCGAACTACGAGCGGAACGTCGGGTATCTCGAGGACCTGGGCGAAGGACAGTTCGCGTTCTCGCAGGCGCTGCGCGATCGTGGCTACAACTGCGGGCTGATCGGCAAGTGGCATGTCGGCACGCGGAAGTCGGCCGGTGACTTCGGCTTCGACGGCCCCGATCTCCCGGGCTGGCACAACCCGGTCGATCACCCGGACTACCTGGCCTACCTCGAGGAGCGGGGACTGCCGCCGTACGAGATCTCGGACCGGATCCGCGGCACGCTGCCCAACGGCGGGCCCGGCAACCTGCTCGCCGCCCGGCTGCACCAGCCGGTGGAGGCGACCTTCGAGCACTATCTCGCGACGCGGGCGATCGAGATGCTGGAGCGGTACGCCGCGGACGGTGGGAAACCGTTCTTCCTCGCACTGCACTTCTTCGGGCCGCACCTGCCGTACATCCTGCCGGACGAGTACTTCGACCTGATCGATCCCGCGGATGTCGAACTGCCGCGATCGGTGGCGGAGACGTTCCAGGGCAAGCCGATGGTGCAGAAGAACTACAGCGCGCACTGGACATTCGACACGATGCCGATCGAGACCACGCGCAAGCTCATCGCGATCTACCAGGGGTACGTCGCGCTGATCGACTTCGAGCTTGGCCGGGTGCTCGACGCGATGGAGCGGCTCGGGCTCGCCGACGATACGTCGGTGTTCTTCACGTGTGACCACGGGGAGTTCACCGGCTCGCACCGGCTGCACGACAAGGGGCCGGCGATGTACGAGGACATCTACCGCACTCCCGGTCTGCTACGCGTGCCGGGGCAGCCGGAAGGCGTCGTACGGGATGAGTTCGTGAGTCTGCTCGACTGCACCGCGACGATCCTCGAACTGGCCAGCGCCGATCCGAAGGCGGCCGTGGACTCGCGGAGCCTGCTGCCGCTGGTGAGCGGAGAGCCGGTCGAGTGGGACGACGACATCGTGTGCGAGTTCCACGGGCACCACTTCCCTTACCCGCAACGGATGCTGCGGACGGACCGGTACAAGCTCGTGGTGAATCCGGACTCGGTGAACGAGCTCTACGACCTGGAACTCGATCCGGACGAACTGCTCAACGTGTACGAGCACCCGGAGCAGGCCGAGGTACGGTCGCGGATGCTGCGACGGCTGTACACGGTGCTGCGGGAGCGTGGCGACAACTTCTACCACTGGATGACGTCCATGTACGACGTGGGCGAGGTCGCCTACGACCCGACGATGAGCGGCCTCGACGAAACGACGTACCAGAAGGAGTAGTGCCCGTGGGCCCTCAGCCGAGGGCCCACGGCTCTCACTGCAGTGCGCGGAAGTCGTCGATCCAGGCATAGCCCGGCGTCGACATGGCGCTGTCACGCGGCCGCACCGTCAGCGGGGCGAACACTGAGTTCAACAGCCAGGGCGTTTTCGTGGCGCTCCATCCGGTTGTCATGGACGGGATCTGCCGGAAGCCGTACGTCGCCACAGCCAGCCGGCCCGTCGCGCGGAAGCGGTCCAACTCGTCCCGCAGGAAGTGCTTCTTGGACTCGAACCACGGGCTCTCGGACAGCAGATCGTTCCACTTGCGCGCGGGGAACGGCGCCTTGATCGCGTCGCCGATGACCTGCCACACCTGCGTTTCCGGCAGATAGCCGTACCGCTGGGCGAAGGCCGCCGGGATGCGGTCGGTGAGGTGCTGCTGCCAGTACCAGACGAGCGAGAACTCGGTGACGAGGAACGTCTGGCCGGGCCGGAGCCGCGGCAGTGTGTAGTCGAGGAATTTCTGGATCGCCGCCTCGTCGGCGACGTGCGGATGCAGGTCGACGCCCTCGAGCTCAGGTGTCTCGCGGACGAACCTCAGATAACGCTCGACGGCGGGTGTGCGGTTCTGCGGCAGATCCAGCCGGTTCAGTGCGCCCATGAAGAGGTGGGTGGTGCTTCCTGCGGGCTGGGCCTGGATGATGTGGCGCGCGACGGTCTCGTAGAACTCGTTGAGGCGTACGTCGCGCTCGGCCGGCAAGCTCTCGATGAACGGCTCGTTGCCGATCGTGACAACGTCTACCGTGCCGAGCACCAGCGGGAGCACTCGATCGAGTCGCTCGAGCTCGGCGGCCATCTCCGGGGTGCCTGGTCGTGGGAACGACGTCCCGGTCTTCGGGAACTTCAGGCTGAGCAGGGTCTTGTAGCCGCGGTTGTGAGCATCGCGGATGACCTTGAGGGTCTCGCTCTGCCCGGGCGGGACGGTGTCGGCCTCGGGCAGCGGGTAGAAGCCGCGGACCCAGGTCGCGCGTGCCGCGCGCAGCTCGCGATAGTTCAGCTGATCCAGGTTCTCGTTGTAGTTGGCACCGAGCGCGCCCAGCGCCGGGAGTGTGTTAGCGGTTGGCGCGGGGGTGGCGGCTCCGCTGAGGGAGCCACCACTCACCAGGACCAGCGCGCCGGCGACCAGGAGGATGCGGGTGAGCACACGGGGCATGACAAAGCTCCGGTTCAGCCGTTGGCCGGTCGGCGCTTGACGTAGATTCGGTTGGTCTCGGGGCCGGTCCATTCCATCCGTACGACGCCTGGTACGGCGGCATCGTCGACGCGGGTGGGGTCTGCCCAGTAGCCGAAGGCAGGGTTGCGGAAGAACGTGGCCCATAGGTGGCCGGCGGCGTCGGTGAACAGGTTGTTGTGGCCGGCGCCGACACCTGCGGTCCAGCGTTTCGAGTACGGGCCTTCGAAGTGGTCGGCGACGGCCATGATCAGGTCGTACTGGTATTGGACGCGGCCCGGTGCGGGCGGGTCGTAGGCGTTGCGTGCAGTGCCGTCCGGGTTCGTCGAGGCGCGGTCCCAGGCGGCGTGCATGAGGTAGTACTTTCCGCCGTGCTTCATCACGTACGCGCCCTCGAGGTACGGCTCGGGTGTGTAGGCGGTCTGCTGGAACGTGGGCAGGTTGGTCGTGGGGACGATGTCCTCCATGTCGTCGCGGAACTTCGCGTAGAGGTTGTTGTGCAGGACGAGCCACGCGTCGTCGCCCTCGGAGTACAGGCCGCCGTCGATGTGGTGGTAGGCGCCGGGTTCAATGAACGGCGGGCCGCCGATGAACGAGTCGCCGAACGGCTTGTCGTAGTTGCCCTGGGCAACCCGGTACGGGCCCTCGACGCCGCCCTCGCTGATCAGCAGGAACGATCCGACCTTGCGCGAGTGGTCGCCCATGCAGGCAACGATGTACCAGGTCCCGCGGAAGTAGTGCAGCTCGGGAGCCCAGGCGTTTCCTCGCTTACCGAACTGGTCGTCGTACCAGTACTCCTGCCACGGAGCGACGACAGTACGGCCCGGCGTGTTCTCGCCGGCGAACTCGGGTGACCAGACCTTGCCCCGCTCCGCGTCCGGCCGGATCCCGCTCGTGTCGGCGAGTCGCCACGGGCCGCGCAGCGACGATGCGGTCCAGACGAAGATCCCGTCGTTCCACGGACCGGCGCCCGGCCGCCCCGGTACCCGCGTCGTACCCGTTGCGACGTACAGCGGGCGGCCATCGACCCGGAAGCAGTTGACATACGTGTCGCGCATCCACACCCGCCCGAGCTCCTCGTCACGGGGCCGGAGTTCGAGCGGCAGCACGAAGGAGTTGTTGTCCCGCGGCCACAGGTCGAGCCGGGTGTCAGCCACGCCGTACGGCGTCAGCTCGGGCCAGGCCGCCGGATACCGCGAACTGCTTCCGTACGCCGTTCCGCCCGGCAGTGCCGTGGCGCCGACAGCCCCGGCCAGGCCGCCCAGAACCGTTCTCCTGTTGATGTGAGCTCTCTCCATACCGGACACGCTAATCAGACTCATTCCGCCGGTGAACCAGCGGCAAAATGGAGATTTCTGTGGGGTGATGTCAAGACGGGGCGGCCGGTGCCGACCTTTCCGTGAGGGCGCCGAAGGGCGGTGCCGGAACGAAGGAGTAGTGCGATGTCCGAAGTTCGTGTTCACAACCTTGCGATCTCGCTCGACGGGTTCGCCACTGGGGACGGGCAGTCCCTGGAGGCGCCGTTCGGGCATGCCGGCGAGCGGCTGCACGAGTGGCTGGTCGCCACCAAGTTCTTCCACGCGGCGGACGGTCTGCCCGGTGGCACCGTCGGCACCGAGAACGCGTTCGCCGAACGGCACGAGCCGGGGATCGGCGCCGAGATCATGGGCGCCGGGAAGTTCGGCCCGCCCGGCTGGCAGGACGATCCGGACTGGAAGGGCTGGTGGGGCCCGAACCCGCCGTTCCACTCGCCGGTGTTCGTGCTCACCCACCGCCCGCGCGCGTCGGTCGAGATGGAGGGCGGGACGACGTACCACTTCCTCGACGGCACGCCCCAGGAAGCGATCGAGCAGGCCCGGGCCGCGGCGAACGGCGCCGACATCCGGGTCGGCGGCGGTCCGACCGTCGTCCGCGAGTTCCTGGCCGAGGGCCTGGTCGACTACGCGCACATCGCCCAGGTCCCGATCCTGCTGGGCCGCGGCGTCCGCCTGTGGGACGGCCTGGAGGCCCTCGAGGACACCTACGACATCGAGGTCGTCACGAGTCCGAGCGGCATCACGCACCTGACTCTCACGGCCAAGAACCGCTGAAGATCAGATTTCCGGCCCGGCGGCTCCACGGGCTCGTCGCGTCCAGCTCTTCTCGACACTCCGCAAGGGCAGTTCCACGGTGGCGCGGAGCCCGCCGCCGTCGCGTGGAGTGAGGGTGAGGGTTCCGTTGTGGGCCTGCGCGATGCTGTTGACGATGGCGAGGCCGAGCCCGACGCCCGCGTGGTCGGAGCGGGCGCGCTCGGCCCCCCGCTGAAACGGCTCGACCAGCGTGGACACCAGGTGCGCGGTCAGTTTCTGGCCGGTGTTCTCGACGGTGAGCGACACGGTCCGGGGGCCGACGCCGGTCCGGACCCAGATGCTGCCCTGAACCGGCAGATTGTGGACGATCGCATTGTGGACGAGGTTCGTCGTCAGCTGCAGGAGGAGCGAGGTCGAACCCATGGTGGGGGCCACGTCTCCCGAGGTCTCAAGGGTGAGGCCGCGCTTCTCCGCGAGTGGGAGCAGCGTCTCGGTGGCCTCCTCCGCCAGGAGGGACAGGTCGACGGGTTCCCGGATGAAGGTCCGCTGGTTGGCGCGGCTGAGCATGAGCAGCGCCTCGATGAGGTCGATCGCCCGGGTGTTCACCAGGTGCAGGCGCTCGACGAGTTCGCCGGGGTCGTGGTTCAGGTCCTTGCGGGCCACGTCGAGCAGTGTCTGCGTGATCGCCAGCGGGGTGCGCAGTTCGTGCGAGGCGTTCGCCGCGAACCGCCGCTGCTCCGCGTCGTGCGCCTCGATCCGGGCGAGCATGACGTCGAAGGCGTCGGCCAGCTCGCGGAACTCGTCGGTGCGGCCCTCCAGATGGATCCGGTGCGACAGCGAGCCGTTCGCGGCCAGGCGGGTCGCGTTGGTGATCCGGGTCAGCGGCGCGAGCATGCTGCCGGCCAGAATCCATCCACCGGCGAGACCGAAGACCAGCAGGAACGCCAGCATCATGGTGACCTTCGGGACGAAGGCACGCATCAGGTCGGAGCGGTCGGGCGTGCGTAGCGGGCCCATTGTCACGTCAGGCACGTAGCGCAGCAGGAACACCCACACGACCGCGAGCAGCAAGGCACCGGCCAGCATGATGAATCCCGCATAACTGAGAGTCAGCTTGAGCCGAACGCTCAGCCCGGGCTCCCTATTCACGACCCTCAGCTCCAGTGTCGATGCGATAGCCGGAGCCGGCCACGGTGGCGATCAGCCACGGCTCACCGAGGCGTTTGCGCAGTGCCGAGACAGTGATCCGTACGGCGTTCGTAAACGGGTCGGCGTTCTCGTCCCAGGCCCGCGCGAGCAGCTCCTCCGCGCTGACGACCCCTCCTTCGGCAGCGACCAGGACCTCGAGGACGGCGAACTGCTTCCGGGTGAGCGCGACGTACCGGCCGTCGCGGTAGACCTCCCGGCGGAACGGGTCCAGCCGCAGGCCCGCGATCTCCCACACCGGCGGCCGGTTGTGGGCGCGTCGGCGGTCGAGCGCCCGCAACCGGAGCACCAGCTCCTGGAGTTCGAACGGTTTCGTGAGGTAGTCGTCGGCGCCGAGCTCGAACCCCGACGCCTTGTCGTCGATCCGGTCGGCCGCGGTCAGCATCAGGATCGGCATACCGCTGCCCGAGGCAACAATCCGCTTGGCGATCTCGTCGCCGGACGGGCCCGGGATGTCGCGGTCCAGAACAGCGATGTCGTAGCTGTTGATACTCAGCAGCTCCAGCGCCACGTCACCGTCGCCGGCCACATCGGCGGCGATCGCTTCGAGGCGCAGACCGGCACGGATGGCGTCCGCCATCTCAGGTTCGTCCTCGACGATCAGTACCCGCACAGTCTCGATGGTACGAGGCGGCGCATATCGCCCGCATATCCAAAACCGGATACGCGCCGACAACACGCGCCTGTTTTGACTGGACCCATGTCCGTCAGCGCACCTTCACGCCGGATGACCTTCCGGGCGGCGCTCGTCGTCGCCAACGTGGCGATCATCGGCGTGTTCATCCACCAATCACTCGCGGTCCCGTCGTACTCGGCCGGATCCACGCTCGGCGAGACCGACGGCGCCGTACCCGACGGGGTCACGGTCTTCGACGACATTCCCGCGGTCGCGAACCTCGATCCCGCGCTGCTCGTTGCCCTGCGCAAGGCCGCGACCGACGCCGCGGACGACGGGGTGCAGTTCTTCGTCAACAGCGGCTGGCGTACGCCGGCGTACCAGGAGCACCTGCTCCGCGAGGCGGTGTCGAAGTACGGCTCCGAGCAGGAGGCGGCGCGCTGGGTCGCGACCCCGACGACGTCGCCGCATGTGTCGGGGCAGGCGATCGACATCGGGCGCTCCGACGCGACGGCGTGGCTGTCCGAGCATGGCGCCAGGTACGGGCTGTGCCAGATCTACGACAACGAGCCGTGGCACTACGAGCTGCGCCCGGAGGCCGTCACGCGCGGCTGCCCGCCCAGGTACGCCGACCCGACGCACGATCCGAGGATGCAGCGGTGACGCTGACCGTCGCGCCGATCAGCTCGATCGAGCATCTGGAGTACGTGCGGACCCAGCGGTCGGTCAGCTTCCTGCAGACCCCGGCATGGGGCCGCGTGAAGACCGAATGGCGGAGCGAATCCCTCGGCTGGTACGACGGTCCTCGGCTCGTCGGCGCCGGACTCGTGCTGCACCGGCCGGTACCTCGGCTCGAGCGTCATACGCTGGCCTATCTGCCCGAGGGGCCGTCCATCGACTGGACCGGCGATCTCAGCGGGTGGCTCGACCCGTTGGCGGCGTACCTGAAGGCGCAGGGAGCGTTCGCGATCCGGCTCGTTCCGCCGCTGCGGACGGACAGTTGGAGCGCCACTCAGGTCAAGGCCGGGATCGCGGATCCGGGCATCGGGAAGCTCACCGACATGCCCGAGGCGGTCTTCGATCCGGTGGGTCGGCGGGTGGCTGATTGGCTGCGTGGCGCCGGGTGGCTGGCGCAGAACCCGGAGGACGGGTTCGGGGCCGGGCAGCCGCAGTTCAAGTACGAGGTCCCGCTGGCCGGCCGCAGCGCGGACGACGTACTCGGGGGGATGAACCAGCTCTGGCGGCGGAACATCAAGAAGGCTGCACGAGCCGGTGTCGAGGTCACGGTCGGCACGGATCTGAAGGCGTTTCACGATCTGTACGTGCACACCGCCGAGCGCGACCACTTCGTGCCGCGGCCGCTGCGGTACTTCGAGACGATGTTCGCCGAGCTGAGCGCGGAGGACCCTTCGCGGATCAAGCTCTATCTGGCCCGTCACCAGGGCGATCTGGTCGCAGCGACGATCCTGGTCCAGGTCGGGGCCTACGCCTGGTACTCGTACGGCGCCTCCGCGACCGAGAAGCGGGAGGTCCGCGGCTCGAACGCGTGCCAGTGGGCGATGATCCGCGACGCGCTCGCGGCCGGCTGCGACGTGTACGACCTCCGCGGCATCACCCCGACCCTCGACGTCGACGACCCGCACGTCGGACTGATCCAGTTCAAGGTCGGCACCGGAGGTCAGGCGGTCCGGTACGTCGGCGAGTGGGACCTGCCCCTGCGGCCGGTGATGTACCGGGCCTTCGACCTCTACATGAAGCGGCGCGAACACCTGAGAGGCAAGCGAAGATGACCGAACCAGCTGCTCTGGCGGTACGGCGTACCGTCACGGACCTCACCGTCTTCGGGTGTGAACCGGACGAAGCCGCCTTGTTCCGGGAACTGGCGCCACGCTTCGGCATCGCGCCGACCATCACCGACGCCGCGGTCTCCGAGGCCAACATCGACCTTGCGTTCGGCAGTCGATGCGTCAGCGTCGGCCACAAGACCCGCGTCACGAACGCCACCCTGCGCGCACTGAGCCGGGTCGGAGTCACCTACATCTCCACCCGAAGCGTCGGCTACAACCACATCGACGTGCGGTACGCCGAGCGCGTCGGCATCCGCGTCGAGAACGTCGCGTACTCACCCGACAGCGTTGCGGACTACACGCTGATGCTGATGCTGATGGCGGTCCGGAACATGAAGTCGGTCCTCCGGCGCGCCGACGTCCACGACTACCGGTTGAGCGCCACCCGCGGGCGAGAACTCCGCGACCTGACCGTCGGCGTCGTCGGAACGGGGCGCATCGGCAGCGCGGTGATCGACCGGCTGCGCGGGTTCGGGTGCGTGGTGCTTGCCTATGACAAGGATCCCGGAACACGTGTTCCGCTCGAGGAGCTTCTGCGGCGGAGCGACATCGTGACGCTGCACACGCCGCTTACCGCGGAAACGCATCATTTCCTGGACCGCCGGCGGATCGGGCAGCTGAAGCCCGGCGCGTTCGTGGTCAACACCGGACGCGGGGCACTCCTGGACACCGAGGCGCTGCTCGCGGCCCTGGAAAGCGGGCGGCTGGGTGGCGCCGCCCTCGACGTACTCGAAGGCGAAGAAGGCATCTTCTACGCCGACCGCCGCGACGAACCCGTCGAGAGCGACCTGCTGCTGCGGCTGCAGAAGCTGCCGAACGTGATCGTCAGTCCGCACACCGCCTACTACACCGACCACGCACTCCGCGACACGGTCGAGAACTCCATCATCAATTGCCTGAGATTCGGAAGCAGGGAACACCATGAATAGGGTCAAGATCGCCGTCCTCTTCGGCGGCATCTCCGAGGAGCACCACATCTCGGTCAAGTCCGCGCAGGAGATCGCGAAGAACCTCGACCTCGACAAGTACGAGCCGTTCTACATCGGGATCACCGAGCGCGGCGCGTGGAAACTCTGCGACGGCCCCGGCCCGGACTGGGAGAACGGCAACTGCCGACCGGTCGTACTGTCGCCGGACAGCAGCGTCCAGGGCCTGCTCGTCCTGGAGTCCGACCGGATGGGTTCGCGGATCAGGCAGGGGCAGTACCGGACGATCAACCTGGACCTGGTGTTTCCGGTGCTGCACGGCAAACGCGGCGAGGACGGTGTGATCCAGGGCTTGCTGGAACTGTCCGGGATCCCCTACGTGGGCTGCGATGTGCAGAGTTCCGTGCAGTGCATCGACAAGTCGCTGACCTACACCGTCGCCCGCAGCGCCGGCATCGCGACACCGAACTTCTGGTTCGCCACGCCCGACCTCGATCCCGAGCAGCTGCCGTATCCCGTCTTCGTGAAGCCGGCCCGATCGGGTTCGTCCTTCGGCGTCACCAAGGTGTCCGACGCCGCCGAACTGCGGGAAGCTCTCGAGACCGCCGGCCAGTACGACTCGAAGGTGCTGATCGAAGAGGCCGTCGTCGGCAGTGAGGTCGGCTGCGCGGTCCTCGGGAACGACGTGGACCTGATGACCGGCGAGCTGGATCGCGTCGCGCTGACGCACGGCTTCTTCAAGATCCACCAGGAGGATTCGCCGGAGACAGGTTCCGAGAACGCGACGTTCGTCGTTCCCGCAGACATCTCGGAGGAGTCGCGGGCGCTCATCCAGGAGACCGCGCAGGCCGTGTACCGGGCGCTGGGCTGCGGCGGGCTGGCCCGTGTCGACCTGTTCCTCACCGCGGACGGTCGAGCAGTCCTCAACGAGGTCAACACCTTGCCCGGTATGACGTCGTACAGCCGTTATCCCAGGATGATGGCGGCGGCCGGCGTACCGCTGAGTGAAGTGATCGACCGGCTAGTGTCGGTGACCCTGACCGGGAAGCTCCAGTGAACGCTGACTTCGCCTTCGTGGACGAGATGGCGCCGGGGATCCGGTGGGATTCCAAGTACGCCACGTGGGACAACTTCACCGGCAAACCGGTGGACGGCTACCTGGTGAACCGGATCGCCGGGACGCGGGCGCTGTGCGCGGCGCTGGAGAGAGCACGCGAGAAGGCGGAACCGCTCGGCTTCGGGCTCCTGCTGTGGGACGGCTATCGGCCACAACGTGCCGTCGACAACTTCCTGCGCTGGGCGCGACAGCCCGAGGACCGCCGTACGAAGCCGCGACACTATCCGAACATCGACCGTCTGGAGATGTTCGAAAAGGGCTACGTGGCAACGAAATCGGGGCACAGCCGCGGCAGTACGGTCGACCTCACGCTGTACGACCTGGCGACCGGCGAACTGGCTCCGATGGGCGGCCACCACGACCTGATGGACTCGATCTCGCACCACGGCGCCACCGGCATCACCTCACTCGAGGCCGAGAACCGGCGGCACCTCTGCTCGATCATGGAGTCCGCGGGGTTCAGCCGGTGCGACCACGAATGGTGGCACTACACGTTGCTGGACGAGCCCTACCCGGACACCTACTTCGACTTCCCGATCGCCTGATGGACATCCGTCTCGCCCGCAGTACGGACGCTGCCGCCATCAACGAACTACTGGATCAGTTGGGCTATCCGCAGTCTGATCCCGCCACGACGGCGGCCCGCATCAAGACCTGGACCGACGACCCGGACGGAGCGGTCTACGTCGCGGACACAGAGCAGGGTCTCCTGGGCGTCATCGCCGTACACACCTGCCCGTTCTTCGAACGCGACGGCACCTGGGCCCGCATCGTCGCCCTCGTCGTCTCGGACAAAGCCCGCCGCCAAGGCGTCGGCTCCCACCTCATCACGGCCGCAGAATCCTTCGCCACCAACCACGGCTGCCTCCGCATGGAGGTAACCAGCGCAACCCACCGCTCCCAAGCCCACACCTTCTACGAGTCCCACGGCTACACCCCCACCCCCACCCGCTTCCTTCACACACTCCCCCACTGACCGCGGGTGCCCCAGCAGAGGCACCCGCGGTGCTTGTCAGCCGTCGGTGGAGACGCCGAGGATCCGGTAGATGCCGACGACGCCGCTCCACATGGGGTGCGTGGCGATGCCGAGGTCTTCGTTGAGGGCGCCATAGGCTTCGTTGTTTCCGGCGTAGAAGTCGACGTGGTCGATCGCCGCGTCGCCGTCGGTGTTGTAGAAGAACAGGTCGCCGACCTTCGCGTCCGCCCGGTCGACCCGCTTCGCGTAGACCTTCGCGGGCGAGGTGTGCGACGTCGCCCAGTTGTAGATCGAGTCGGCTGTACGGACACCGCCGAAACCGGGGAAGAGCGGGATCTGGTTGTAGGACCAGAGTGTCAGCCCGGAGCAGTCGTACTCGTTCGGCCCTACCCCTCCCCACTCGTAGGGCTTCTTCTCCTGGCTCCAGGCGTTGTTGTAGGCGATCCTGCTCCAGTTGAAGATGTTGCGGGACTCGGTGCAGGCGGTCCCCTGCTCGGTGGTGCCGTTCTGGACCTTCACCTTCAGGTGATTGAGGTCGGCCATGTTGCCGGGGTTCCAGTCCGCCTCGAGACCGACCTGGCTGTGGCCGTTGCCGCCCCGGAGGATGAAGTAGGTGTCCCCGCTGGGGAAGACCATGGGCGCCACGGTGCCGTCACCGTCGACCGCTTGGACGCGCAGCACCGGAGAGAAGTCGGACGCCGTTCCGGTGTCTTCGAGGGACCAGCGGACCGTCACCCGGTTCGGGCCCAGCCAGTCGACCTGGATGAAGGCGGACGCCCCCGGGCATTCGACGGTGAGCGTCCCGCTCGGGTTGTCCAGCCCATCGGCGTACGCCGGTGTCGCGGCGATGACGACGGCTCCGGTGAGCGCGGTGACGAGGGCCAGGACCGACGTCGTGATCCTCCGGGTGAGATGTTTCCATTTCATGGTGCGCTTTCCTTTCGGGCGGGTTCCGTGCACGAGAAAAGGTCGACGGTCAGCCGTGGCAGTTTGCGGAGCTGTCCCACGGCTGCCAGCCGCGAGCGCGGTACAGGTCGTAGGCAGCGTGGATGTTGTCGGCCGAGCTCAGGGCCCGGTCGATCTTCTCGCCGGCGTCACTGCCCGGCAGGTACTCCTGGAGAGTTCCGCCGGTGTTGAACTGGAACACCCCGACGTCCTTGGTTCCGTTCGTGTTGAGACCGACGGCGATCGGGTTGAGCCCGGACTCGCAGCGGGCGACCCGGACGGCCTTGTTCGCGATCGCTGCCGGGAAGACGGCGCGAATCTGACTCTCGACTGTCGCGTCACAGGCGACGGCCAGACCCTCGTCCGGGTCGGCGAGCTTGGCTCGGGTCACGGATCCCACCACGCCGACCATGTCCAGCCGGTTGCGGCCCTGGAAGGCGTACACGCGCATCCGGGTCGCCGTACCGAACTGTCCGTCGACGTCGAGCTGGTTGCCGCAGTTGAGCCCCAGCTCGTTGAGCCGCCGCTGCAACCGTTCGACGCAACTCCCGGACTCGCCCAGCTCCAGCTCGATCTCGCACAGCGTGACCGCACTGGTCCCGGCCCCAGCCGCGGCGGCCGGCCCCGGGCTCAGGGCGATCGAACCGACCGCGACGAGCAGTGCTCCCAACAGCGCCGCCGTTCGCGTTCGAACCCAGGAACTCATCGCTTCTCCTCCTCAGGCGGTGCCCGCCAGTAGTGCGGGCGAACTGGATTCCGAGGCTAGGAGTCGCCGCTGACGTGCTGCTGCCAGTACTCCGCCAGTACTGCCGGTACGGCGCGCTTCGGGCGAGCCCGTACACGTTCCTCGTCGGTAGGATGAGCGCGGTACCTCGAAACCGCAGGCCGACGGTCTGCCCGCCCTGAGCAGGTACGAGTGATCGAAACCGATATCGCCGGGCTGCTTCGCGCTCATCGGCAGCGGACCGGCCTGACCCAGCGGCAGCTCGCCGACCGGGCCGGTGTGAGCCCCTCCGTGATCCGCGACCTCGAGCAGGGCCGGACGAGATACCCGAAACGGGAGTCGGTCCAGGCGATCGCGACGGCTCTGGAGTTGCCCGAGCCTGACACAGCGAACCTGCACGCAGCTGCCGGAGCCCGTGCTCGCACCGGCGCGCCGGCGGTCGAGGGCGGTCCCTTGCGCATTCGCGTGCTCGGTCCGATCGAGGTCTGGCACGGCGAGGTCCAGGCACCACTCGGCTCCGAACGGCAACGCACGCTGCTCGCGCGGCTCGCGCTCGCAGGAGGTGCGGCGGTCAGCCAGGACGAACTCGTCGAGCTTCTGTGGGGGCCGGGTGAAGCCCCGCGAACGATGAGCCTGCTGCACACCCACATCGCCAGGCTGCGACGGCTGCTGGACTCCGGATCGCAAACCGGCAGCGTGCTCGTCGGTGGCCAGAAGGAGTACCGGCTCACAGTCGGCACCGCGCACCTCGACCTGCTGGCGTTTCGAGACCTCACCTCGCGGGCGGCGCACTGCGGCCCGGAGGTCGCCTTCGCCCGGCTCGCGGATGCCGTCGCGCTGTGGCGCGGTGAAATCGACGCCGACCGAGTGGCGTCGAGCCCCCTCTATGCCGCGACCGTCGCGGAGTACGGCGCCGTCGTTCAGATGTTCGCAGCGCTTGCTCGCGATCTCGGCCGGCCGGACGACGCGCTGAAGCCGTTGCAGGAGCTGACAGTACGGCGTGAGCTGGATGAGCCGCTGCACGTCGCGCTGATCCTCACTCTTGCCGCGAGTGGCCGCCAGGCGGAAGCGCTCGCGGCGTACGACCGGATCCGGCTGGCACTGGCCGATCAGCTCGGCATCGACCCGGGAGAGTCACTCCGGTCGGTTCAGCTCGCTGTACTCCGCCAGCAGGAGGTACGTCGCATCCGGCCGGCAGCGATCCAGCAGACACCCGCCGCGCCGCCGGACTTCGTCGGCCGGGACGGTGAACTGACCGCCATCCAGGCCGCGCTGTCCCGGCCGGGCGAGGCACCCGCACCGGCCGCACCCAGGATCGTCCTGATCGCCGGCGTCGCGGGCATCGGCAAGACCGCGCTCGCTTTGGCCGCGGCGCAGCGCTTGCGTGGGCAGTACCCGGACGGTCAGCTGTACGCCGACCTGCGCGGCGCCACCGAGACCGCGCCGGAACCGATGCAGGTGCTCGGCCGATTCCTGCGAGCACTCGGCGTACCCAGCCGACAGATCGGTACCGACGAGGCCGAGGCGGCGGCGTTGCTGCGGAGCGAACTGGCCGGCCGGCGGATGCTGATTCTGCTGGACAACGCTCATGACGCGGACCAGGTCCGGCCGTTGCTGCCAGGGGCCGGCGGCAGCGATGTCGTCGTGACCAGCCGGCGCCGGATGCACGGCCTCGCGGGTGCGTTCGTGCTCGACCTCGAACCACTCGATCCGGAGGAGTCGGTCGCCCTCATCGCCGCGACCGCCGGATCGCACCGGGTCGACGCCGACCCCGCCGCCGCGAGTGCGCTCGCCGAGGCCTGCGCACGGCTGCCCCTGGCGCTGCGCATCGCGGGCGCGCGGCTGGCCACCCGGCAGACGTGGACGATCGACGACCTGACCCGCAGACTCGGCGACGAACATCACCGGCTCACCGAACTGTCCACCGACGACTCGAGCGTGCTCAACAGCTTCCAGCTCAGCTACGCCGACCTGAGCCCGGCGGCGCAACGCGCGTTCCGGCTGTGCAGCCTCCATCCCGGCGACGACTTCGGCGCGGACGGTACCGGCGTACTGCTCGGCCTGCCGCCGGCCGAGGCCGACCGGCTGCTGGAGAACCTGCTCGAGACGAACATGCTGATGCAGTACGCACCGGACCGCTACCGATTCCACGACCTGCTCGGTCTGTACGCCCGCCGGCTGCTCAGCGACGACGCCGAGACCGGCACCGCGCGGTCCCAGCTGTACTCCTGGTACGCCGAAACCGCGACGGCAGCAATGGAGTGGGCCTATCGCCAGCTCGTGCGACTCAGCGGGCATCCGGCGCGCGAGGCGTTCTTCGCGTCCGAGGCGGATGCGCTGTTCTGGCTGGATGCCGAGCTGCCGGCGTTGCTTGCCGTGGTCGGCGCGACGGCTCGGTCCGCCGAACCCACACTGTCCTGGCAGATCACCGACCAGCTCCGCGGCTACTTCATGATCCGTCGGCACGTCGACGGCTGGCTGGACGCGGCCGAGGCAGGGCTCGACGCCGCCACCAGGTCCGGCGATGCCACCGCACGGACGGCGATGCTGATCAGCCGCGGCCACGCGCACTGGTCGGTCGGTCGCGACGACGAGGCGCTGGCCGATTTTCTCGCCGGCGAGCAGCTCGCGGTCGCCACCGGTTGGACGATGGCCGTCGCGTACCTGTCCCACGACATCGGCTGGCTACACCTCGATCACGGCCGGCTCGCGGAGGCGCACAACTGGTTCGACCGTGCACTTCGGCTGACCGAACACGACAAGACCAGCCACGTGAGAGCGGTCGCGCTCAACGCACTCGGCGTCATGAGCCTGCACCAAGGGCAGCTCCGCGACGCCGCCGATCTGCTGTCCGCAGCCTTGGAGATCAACAAGGAGAACGGCAGAGAGCTGTCGGCGCTGGCCAACAGCGGCAACCTGGCGAGCGCGCTCCGTCAGGCCGGCGAGGAGACGCAAGCGTCCGCACTGCTGACCGACGTACTCGCGGAATACCGCAAGAGATCCAACCTTCGCGGTGAGTTGTCGACGTTGGACGAATGGAGCAAGCTGCACCGGCAGCGCGGGGACACCGCCACGGCGCTTCAGGTCGCCACACGCGCCCACGAGCTGGCCACCACGGTCCGGGACCGAAAGGCAATCGCGCAGACGGCAGCCACCGTGGCGCAGGCACACCTCGCCCTCGGCGACCCTACCGCGGCCGCCCAATGGTTCGACGACAGCCTGACGATCGCCCGCGGCGTCTATCCCTTCATCGAGGCACGTGCCCTCCTCGGCCTCGCCACCGCCCGCCTCGCCGCCAACGAACCAACCTCAGCAAGCCACGCAGCCAACCAGGCCCTCACCATCGCCACCACCTGCGGATTCCACCTACTAGCTCAGAAGGCATCAGCCGTACTCCGGCCCTAGCTCCTGGATGCTTTCCAGCTGTCGAGGGAGGTCTCGATGTAGGCAAGGTCGCGGAGGTATCCGGCGCCGCGCCGCCACGGCTCGGGCTGTTCCCATTGCGCCCGCCAGCCGGGCCGGCCTTCGGAGGCCCAGATCCGCATGGTGTCGTAAGCGGCGCGCACGCGAACGGGAATGGTGTCGAGCAACGTCTCCCACTGCTCTTCTGTACAGCCGTAGGCGTCCCGAACACGCGCAAGCCGTTCGGACACCGCAGTCGGGCCCCAGCCCATAGGACCCAGGTTCTCGGGCGCCGCTAATGGGACGAGGGTGTAGGCCAGATACGCCAGATCCCACATACGCGGCCCGGGTGCCGCGGTGTCCCAGTCCACGAACGCCACGACCGAACTGTCGCGAGCGATCAGGTTCCACGGCGCAATGTCGTTGTGGCAGATCACCTCCGGCTCACCGACCACCACAGGCGCCACTTGCCAGGTACCGTTCGCCGGGCTCCACCCCTCGACCACGTCGTGATACCTGCGCAACAGCGCCGCCGCGCTATCGAGCACCCCCGAGATCGGGCCAGGAGTCTCACCCGGCACCAGGGACAGGATCTCCCGCCCATCCTGATCTATCCCGAGAAACCGCGGCGCTCCAGCAAACCCGCGGGCTTCGAGGTACTCAAGAAGCTCATGAACAGACGCCGACCACGGCCCGACCGTACGCCGAACCGTCTGCCCAACCTGCACTACCTGGTTGATGCCTCCGTCGAGCCGACGTTCCTCCATGCCTCATACGATATGGCCCACCATGACCACGTGTCTGACCGTCGCCACCCTGAACATGCGTGGGCTTCCCCTGAAGGGCTCCCGCCTCCGCGAGCGCTTCGCCGCGATCGCGGCCGAGTTCGATGCCGCCGACATCGATCTGGTCTGCCTACAAGAGGTGTTCGCCTACCACCACCTCTCGCACCTCCGGAAACGGATGCCGTCCTTCCCGTACGTCGCCTACCGGCCGTCGGCGATCGGCCCCGCCGGCGGCCAGGTTACGCTGTCACGCCTGCGCCCGACGAGCACGACGTACGCCGGACTTCCATGGTCGCCACGTGCCTCGGCACTACCCGTTCGCGCGCGGCTCAATGCCATCCACAGCGGGATGCTCACAGTTCGGCTGGCCGGCATCCGCGTACTTAACGTCCACCCGATGGCCAACACCGACGGCGACTGGTCTGAGCAGAATCGGTTCTATGAGCTGCAGCGCGATCAGTTCAGAGCGCTGGCGCGGGCGGTCACGGCCGACGACTCACCGGCGGTGGTGTGCGGAGATTTCAACGTCTCCCAGTCGAGCACGCTGCATCGTGAACTTCAGCAGCGGACCGGTCTGCGCGATGCGTTCGACGGCCTGTGCCCACCGACGTTCCACGCCGAGTACCTTGCACCAGGCAACAAACCGCAGTGCATCGACTTCATCCTCGCCACGGAGACGATCGGCGTGGACCGCACCGATCTTCTGTTCACCGACAAGCGCGCGCTCCCGAGCGGTCCGACGTACCTCTCAGACCACATCGGCCTACTGGCCCACCTTCAGCTCCGCGGCTAGGAGTTCGGTGGCGTCGTCGTTGTCGGGGTTCAGGTCGACGGCGCGGCGAAGGGCGGTTCTCGCGAGGTCGTGTTGGCCGTCCATTTGGTGGGCCCATCCGGTCATCGTCCAGGCTTCGGAGGAGTCCGGCCGCAGCTCGGTCCACAGGCGCAGGAGGGGCCAGACGAGGCTCGGGCGGTGCAGTTCGATCGCTCCCCAGGTGGCGTCGGCGAACCCCTCGTCGTCGAGGTCGAACTCGGCCGGGTCGACCGCGGCCAGCCGTCGGAACTCCGCCTTCGCGGCTTCCGGCCCCGACGCCGCCAGCACCTCGGCAACAGGCCCAACAACCGAGCGCGGCATCGCGCGGAGGTCGACCATCCCGTCAGGCTTCGCAGAGAGCGGGACATCGGCAAGGGCGACGTCGAGCGCCGCCGCCGCGATGTCCGACGCAGGGATGTTGTTGGAGTTGGCCAGCACGACAACACCGGTCCGCAACTCAGGCACCATCACGAACCTCGACCCGAACCCAGGGTCCGACCCGGCGTGGCTCACGGTTTGATGCCCGCGGTAGTCGCCCACGAACCAGCCGAGTCCAATCTCCCCCATCCACGGCGGATTCCCCACCGGAATCACCGGCTGCCACAGCTGCCCGCGCACAGCAGCATCCAGCCGCGCCCACTGCCCGTCGGATCCCTCGGCCGGCTCGAAGTATGCCACCATCCAGCGACACAGCTCGACCACGCTGGAGTGCAGCGTCGAACTCGGGGCATGGCGCCTGGTGTACGGGTACGAGCCCTCAGGCACCGCAAGCGGCATACCCACATGCGGTGCGGCGGCCAGGTCCGGAGGTACGTCGCCGCGCAGGAACGTGCTGTTCCGCATCCAGAGCGGGGCCAGAACCTGTTGCCGCATGGCGTTCTCGAACGTCGTGCCGGTCACCCTGGACAGCAACAACCCGAGCAGCTCGAACCCCGCATTGGAATAGGAGAATTTCGAGCCTGGCTCCGACTGCAACCGCCAGTCCGAGATGCTGCGAGCGAACTCGCTGAGCGCATCGTCCGCGAGCTGAGGATCGTGCCAGCCGTAATCCGCGACGTCCGGGAGTCCACTCGAGTGGCTCAACAGGCGCCGGGCTGTGACCTCACGTTCCCGGCCGTCGGCCAGCGTGAACTCAGGCACCCATTCGGTGATCGGAGCATCCAGATCGAGCACCGGTTCACCGCGAACGGCCGCGGACACGATCGCGGTCGCGACGAAGGGCTTCGACACCGACGCCAGGTGGAACATTGTCTCGGGCGTGACCGGCGTACCGGTCCCGACGTCACGAACGCCGAACCCGCGCGCGACGACCTCCTCATCGCGCACCACCGCAACGGCCAGGCCAGCCACGTCATGCGAGCCGACATAGCTCTCGACCAGCGGCCACAACCCTTGCTCTACACGCCCTTGAAGGCCCGCCCCCACGTCCATCGTTCGAGAGTACGCCGACGTGCGGATCCCGGACTCCTGGTTTTTCCCTATCGGGCAGACCGCGCTCAGAACGTGGCGATCGGGTTGACCGGGCTGCCCGACGTACCGGCGAAACGGACCGGCGCGACCGCGAGCTGGAAGTCCCACTGGCCGAGTTCGGCAGCCGTGGCCACGCATTCCTCGAGGTCGCAGTTGTCGAGCATCCACAGCCCCATCGCGACGAGGCTCACGGCGTGCACCGGCATCAGTACGTCGTCGTACCCCGACGGCTGTACGTCCTGGGGCGTGTCGGCGCCGATCAACGCGACCTCCCGTTCCTGCAGCCACGGCAGGCAGGACACATGCCACCCGGCCTGCGTGATGCCGCCGGACGGGCCGGTCTCGTGGCGGGCGCGGCCGTACCCGGTCCGGAGAAGGACCGCATCGCCGGACTGCACCCGCACACCTTGGCGACGCTCGGCCTCCTCGAGGTCCTCGGGGAACACACCCTCGCCAGGCTCCAGCCAGGGGACGTCGCGGACCGCGGCAACGTCCAGCAGGACACCACGTGTGACGATCCCCTTCGCCGCCGCCGTGACGGCCGCCCACGCTGATCCCGTCGCAGCGTCGACCAACTCATGCGACCGCCCGTTGTACATCTTGCCGTCCCAGAACAGATGGCAGGGCGAGTCCAGGTGCGTGATCGTGTTGCCGTGGAACATCATGCCGAGCCGCTCGTTCGAAAACCCCCAGCGGCGGTCGTTGTGGAACAGCGACGGCATGTGCTCGGCCCCCGGCATGTCGGCCGCACACGGGCACGAGTTCGTCGCCCGCTCCATCTCCTCCGGTACGGCGACCTCCCACGCACACGACACGCTCCGCCCATACCGCACAGCCCGCGCCGCCCCCAACCGAACCTCGTCGGTGACGTGATTCAAAGTCCCCAGCTCATCGTCCTCCCCCCACCGCCCCCAGTTGGACAACCCCTCAAAGTACCCAAGAACCTCATCCTGCGTAGGCACCGTCATCCCACCACCAACTCCTCCACAACCAGCCGACCTGCATGAAACTACATCGGCAGGCCAGGGGTCGACCGATCAGGCGGGACCACGCCGGAAGGCTGCTCGGTAGTCGCTTGGGCGGCGGCCTGTGTGGCGGGTGAAGAGGGCGGCGAAGGTGCCGGCGTCCTGGTAGCCGACTGCGGCGGAGATGCTTGCGACCGTTCGGCCTGTCGTCTCGAGGAGGTGGCGGGCGCGACGGACGCGCGACGCCTGCAGGTAGTCGAGTGGGCTCTGGCCGGTCTCGTCCGCGAAGCGGCGCAGCAACGTTCGCGTGCTGACATTGAAGTCTGCGGCCAACGCACCGAGATCGTAGCGTGCGACGAGGTTCTGGTCGAGCCGCCGCATGACGCGGCGGGAGAACTCGTTTCCGGGGCGGGGAAGAAGGTGCGCGTCGACGTACGGCGTCTGGGACGATCGCGCGTCGTCGACGAGCGCCATCCGCGCGGTCGATCGTGCTACGCGGGCACCGCTGTGTTCGCGGATCAGTTCCAGCGCGAAGTCGTACATGGCGCTGAAGGCCGCGGTCGTGGTGACTCCCGTATCGGTGACGACGAGACGTTCGGGCTGGACGTCGGCGGCAGGGCAGCGTCGAGCCAGTTCGTCGGCGAACAGCCATGCCGTCGTCGCCCGGCGGCCGTGGAGCACTCCCGCCTGCGCAAGCAGGAACGCACCGACACAGATCGACACCACCACGTTGCCCGCACTCGCATGTGAGCGGATCGCCGCGACCTCAGGGGCGAGCGACGCGAGTTTTGCGTCCACGTCGAGACCCGGCGCCAACTCGAACCCCGGTACGACGAGGACATCCACGTCACGCAGCGGAGACACCGCCAACGCCGTACCGCCCGATGCGGCGACCCGCCGACGGGGCGAAACGATCGACACCTCGTAGCCGACGTGGTCCGGGCCAGCGATGTGGGTGGCCATCGTCAACAGATCGGGTACGCCGAACACCTCGGACGCGAAGCACCCGGGATAGGCCAGGACACCGATCCGTAGTGCGCTCACGATCACCTCCTGTGGCGAGATTACCGCCATATGTGGCGATCTGGCCCAGCGCTTTGTACGGCGTACCAGGCCACGCTGTCGGCATGGATGACGCGATCACCGACTTCGCCCGCCGAGAAGTGGACGTGGACGGGGTGGTGAAGACGGTGTATGTCGCCGGTACCGGCCCGGCTGTGGTGCTGATGCCGGAGATGCCCGGGATCAGCCCGGACGTACTTCGGCTGGCGCGGTGGGTGCGGGATGCGGGCCTGACCGTCTACGTCCCGTCGCTCTTCGGGATCGACGGTGCGTACCCCACGGTCGAGGGTGGTCGCGAGGTGGTACGGCGCGCGTGCGTCAGCGCCGAGTTCCGCGCGTTCGCCAACGGCGGCACCAGCCCTGTGACCGCGTGGCTCCGTGGTCTCGCACGACAGGCTCACGCCGAATGCGGCGGTCCGGGAGTCGGCGCGGTCGGCCTGTGCTTCACCGGCAACTTCGCACTCACCATGGCACTCGAGCCGGCCGTCATCGCGCCGGTGGTCAACCACCCGTCACTCCCGCTGGACGACCCCGCCGGGCTCGAACTCAGCGAGGAGGACGCGCAGGCGGTCCGGGATCGCATCGCGCGCGACGGACTGACCGTCCTCGCGTACCGCTTCGACAACGACCGCTGGTGCACCGGCCAACGCTTCGCCGCCTACCAAGCCCTCCTGGGCGACACCTTCGACGGCCGCGTCCTCCCAGGCCGCTCCTCGAACCCCACCCCACCCCCGTTCTTCCGCGACGTGGTCGAGACCCCCCACAGCGTCGTCACCGCCCACCTCGTAAACAAGGCAGGCCACCCCACCCTGAAGGCCCGCGACGAGATCCTCGCCTTCCTCACCACCCGCCTCAAGCCAAGGCCCTGAGCACCCCCACCGGGGGCGCGAGACAGGTTATTGCCTGTTCCCTGCCTCCAGTACCTGTTCAAACCCGGGCTAGTTGGCCTTCGCCGAGGTGGTGCGGCGCACGGCGGACGTGCTGTTGTCGGAGCGTTAGACTCGCCGGGCATGGGACTTCTCACGTTCAGCCTCAACGTCACCCTGGACGGTTGCGTCGACCACCAGGTGGGGATCGCCGACGACGAGTCGCACGCCTACTTCACCCGTGTCATGGACGAAGGCGGGGCGATGCTGTGGGGTCGCGTCACTTACGAACTGATGGAGAGCTACTGGCCGGCCGTCGCCCGCGGCGACGAGGAAGCGCCGCCGGCCCTGCGCGAGTGGGCGGTCAAGCTGGAGGCCAAACCCAAGTATGTGGTGTCCTCGACGCGCAAGGACTTCTCGTGGGCCAACAGCCATCACATCACCGGCGATCTGCGCGACGGCGTACAGAAGCTCAAGGACGCGACCCCGGCCGGGGTCCTCCTGGGAAGCGGCAAGCTCGCGACGGAGCTCGACCGGCTGGACCTGATCGACGAGTACAGGATGCTCGTCCAGCCCAGGATCGCCGGCCACGGCCCGACGCTGTACGAGGGCGGGCTGCCCACCACGCGCAAGCTCGAACTGGTGTCGGCGCAGCCGCTCCGCAGCGGCATCGTCGCCATGCACTACCGCCGCGCGGACTGAGCTTGGAGAAGCACAGTATGGCTCTGACAGAGCAGGGGCGTCCGACGCAGGAACTGCATACGCTGATCGCGTCGGCACTAGGCAAAGAGCCGATCGACTGGCATCGGCCGCACACCGGGCGGTCGGCCGAGTCCTTCGCCGTAGGCTTTGCCGACGGCTCGGGTGCCTTCGTCAAGACTGCGGCGGAAGGGCTCCGTACAGAACACGAGATCGTCTCCAGTGTCGACAGCGATCTGGTCCCTCGGGAGCTGGCCTGGCTCGAGGACGGCGATCGCCAGGTCCTCGTGATGGAGGACCTGCGTACGGCGCATTGGCCGGCCGACCATGACCCGGTGATGTGGAAGCCCGGTCAGTTCGAGCTCCTGTTCGCGGCACTGCGGCGAGTCGGTGAGCTGCCCGCGCCGGCATCCCTGCCGTCAGCCCAAGACGCATTCCGGCCGCACTGGCCGTGGATCGAGCAAGACGCAGATGACTTCCTGGCGCTCGGCCTGTGCAGCGAGGCCTGGTTCAGCGCTGCGCTGGCCGGGCTGGTGGAGGCGGAGGGCAACGTCCCGGTCGCGGGCGATGCGCTGGTGCACAACGACGTACGGAGCGACAACCTGTGTTTCGTCGGTCGACGGGTGGTGCTGGTGGACTGGGCCCAGGCCGTTCGTGGGAATCCGCAGCAGGACCTCGCTTGGGCACTCTCTACATTGCCCCTCGAAGGCGGCCCGGATCCGTACGGCGTATTCCCTGACGGAGGGCCCTGGGCGGCCCACATCGCCGGTCAGTGCGCACGCCGGGCCGTTCACGAGACTCAGGCTCCGGAGTGGCTCCGCACGGTCTTTCAACGGATCGCCGTGATCTGCCTCAGCTGGGCATCCCGCTCACTCGACCTGCCACCATGGACCGGACGCCACTGGAGCGAAATCTCAACCGAGGCGCCGAAGCGCTGACTCGACAGCGACCTCGACCCGGGAAGTCATGCCGGCAACGTCGACGGGACGGCGTCCAGCGACCTGACGATGGATCCACTTCGCCCCGCTGTCGTCATAGTGCAGCAGGGCATACAGGTCCCACCACGGATCGAGAGTGACCCCGGCGATCGACTCGTAGAGCGACCGAAGCTCCTCCGACCACTCGGGCGAGTAGAGCGCCGCCAGGTATCGCCGGCACTGCCCGACGTCAATCGCGCGCGATCCTCGATGGATGCCGTTCCAGTCGGTCAGCCCGGTGATCTTCCCGCGCGACCACAGCAGGTTGACCGGCAGGAAATCGCAGTGCAGGAAAACGGCGGGGTCCTCAGGCGGCGGTGCGGCCATGGCATCGAACGCCGCCTTCCACACAGCCGGCCTCTGTGCACCGGCCGGCACCTGGAGGTCATCCAGAGGAGCGATCCACGAATCCGTCCAGGGACTGAACGTCTTCGCGGGGAGATCGAGGGAATGCAGGAACACAGCAAGTTCCGCGATCCTCGTCATCCACTCCTGAGGGTCCGCCGGATTGAGTTCAACATGCCCCGGCAACCGTGTCATCAGCACCGACGGCTCGCCGCCCGTCGACGTACCAGCAACGTCAGTAGCCAGGATGCTCGGAACCGCGAGCCCACTTCCCGCCACCACACCAAGGTTGGCGATCTCCTTCTCCAGGGCCTCCTGCAGGCCGAGCCCGCCCGGATACTGACGCAGTACGACGAACGTTCGCGTTCCACCTCGCTCGACCGTCAGCCGATGCACGGCGGAGCACGCGCCACCTGTCAGTCGGCGATGGCCCACGACGCGACTGCCCTGCCCCATCGACGCCGCGACCCAGGCAAGAGTCTCCGCGGAGGGCCGCCGCTGCGTGAACCCGCTCTCTCTCCAGTCACCTTCGGTCACAACCGCGAGCCTAGGCGTCAGATCCTTTTGGCGATAAGGATTTTCCAGAGCGATCATCAGAAGCGCTAGGGGCGTCTTCGGAATCGGCGGAGAGGGTCGCGGCCCACTCTGCGGCCCACCGCCCGAGCGGCCGCAGTGCGCGGTGGACGCCGTGTCCCAGCTCGGTGAGGGCGTACGTGCTGTCCGGATGCTGTTCGACGAGTGCGGCATCGACCAGCTCAGTCAGCCGTTGCCGCAGCACGCTGGAGGACATGTTGTCGCAGCGCTCCTGCAACGCCCGAAACCCGACCGGCCCGTGCTGCAGTTCCCAAACGATCCGCAGATTCCACCGACGACCGAACAGGTCAAGCGCGGCCATCAACGGCCGACCGGTACTCGACCCTCGAACCGCCTGCCCCGGCCTAGGTACCGCCATCCGCCGTACCGCCCCTCTTGCCGCTTCGATATCCGACACACTATCGTGCCCTCTGTGCTTCGATTTCCGAAGCACTTGATAGCGACGACCCTGACCGGAGACCGTTATGCACAAGGTATTGGTCCTGTATCCCGAACCCATCGACCCCGACCACTTCCGCGACTACTACGTGAACAAGCACCTCCCACTGGTCGCGCAATGGCCAGGCGTACTCGCGTGGCGCTACAGCTTCGAGGTAGCAGCAAAACAGGGAGACTCGCCATACTTCGCGATCTTCGAGGCCGAGTTCGCCGACGAGGCGGCGTACGAAGCGGCAAGCGCCTCTCCGCAGGGCCAGCAACTCTCAGCCGACGTCGCCAACTACGCCACCGGTGGCGTGGTCGTCGTCCACTACCCAGTGCAGAACAGCACCTCATAAGCCGCCCCTGAGGCACCCGCCGCATCCGCGCTGAGCCACACCCTCGCGGACTCGGTGACAACTGAGCCGTCCGCCTCCCTCCAATCCGCTCACACTCGATGGATACCCGATTGACAGCGGACAGCGCCGATCGATCGGATGGGCTCGTGAGCCCCCGCAAAACCCACGCCGACCAGGCCAAAATCGACACACCCCTCGTCCGCGAACTGGTCGCCACGCAGTTCCCGCAGTGGGCCACGTTACCCCTGGAGCGGGTCGACTCCGCTGGATTGGTGAACGCGATCTACCGCCTCGGCACCGACCTGACCGTACGACTTCCGCACCGCCCCTCGACCACCGACATCATCCGACGGGAGCGGGCGAAACTCGCGGCCCTCGCGCCGTACCTGCCAGTGCCCATCCCCTCGGTCGAAGCGATCGGCTCACCCACGGAGGCCTACCCCGGCGAGTGGTCCATCCACCGCTGGCTCACCGGCACGCACCCGATCCCCGACGCACTGGTTGATCCACGTGGACTGGCGACAGACCTCGCAGCGTTCATCACCGCATTCCGGCAAATCGACGTACCCGACCGCCCACCGACCTACCCAGGCGAACGCCGAACCCGCGCACCAATGTCCTCAATGGACTCCCCAACGCGAAAAGCGATCAACGACCTGGACGACCTGATCGACACCCACGCAGCCCTGACCTCATGGGAGGAGTCACTAGCCGCGCCGTACGACGGCCACGAGGTATGGGTCCACTCAGACCTGACCCCAAGCAACCTGCTGGTGTCAGCCGAGGGCCGCCTAACCGCAGTCCTCGACTTCGAGACAAGCGGCGTAGGCGATCCAGCATGCGACCTGTTCCCCGCCTGGTACCTCCTCCCCGCAACCGTCCACGAAGAGTTCCGCACCACCCTGAACGTAGACAACCCAACCTGGCTCCGCGCCCGCGGCCGAGTCCTATCCCAGGCCGTAATCGTCTTACAGCACTTCAAAAACACCAACCCAGCCCTCACAAACTACGCACAGCACGCCGTCAGCAAAGTGCTCGCACCTCCTCGCTGAACTGCCACCGGCGTAGCCCGGCACCAATCTGCCCGACCGGGAGACCCACCGTCCGCGTGACCAGAACGACCCAAATCTCCAAACTGCCTCCTCGATGAGGTGCCTAGCGTCGGGCACGATCCTCAACCGGAGATGGTCTGCCAGCACGAACTCCGGCCGGCACTGGCCGGGACACACGTGGCCGGGCAACCATGGGACACAATGACGGCGTGGACACCTCTACGGGTTGGGAGTTCCGAGCGATCGTGATCGAGGGCGACCCAGTTGATATCGCTGGCGTCAACCCGTGGAAGGTGGAGTGGGAGCCTGTGCCAGTGGGGAGCGTGGTGGTTGCCCACCCGACCTACCCCACCCAGCGACACACCATGAGCGTCTACAGGCTCTCGGGAGTCGAGCCCGCTGCATTCTTCGCGGCTGGAGAATTCTCGAATGCCGCTTGGGGCTTCTACGAGCCCACGCATTCGATGCGGGAGTTCTTGCTATCCCGCGTTTCGTGAGCGCCCGCTCCGCGGCATGAAAGTGCGTTCTGGGCGATGATGGCGTCGTGCGTCCAGATGACCTCAGGCGAGCGTTGGCCGACGCACACGGACAAACCGTGGCGACATGCCTGGCGGTCTTGGACGAGCCGGAAGCCAGCGTTCATGCCGACTGGACGGACACGGATGCTGTGGCGACCTCGAACCTCTTGACCATCTACCGCCGTCGTGCCGGCGACGTTGAAGACATCGGGTGCCGACACTAGGTTTCCGGGAGACCATGCAACGGCTGGCGGAAACGACTTATACGTCCTTACGCCTCGCGGGCTTGGAAGACCCTACGGGCGACCCTGCCTGCGCCGTGCTCCTCGCGCCGGACGAGGCCGCCGTCGGTGGCCGCGCTCGCCGTATCACCGACTTGACCTTCGCCAGCGCTCATCGGCACATCCGTGAGTTGGCCGGCTCATGCAAGAGGCCGATCTCCCACCGGGAGACCGGCCTCTGATCTGCGGTGGAGCTTAGGGGATTCGAACCCCTGACCTCTTCCATGCCATGGAAGCGCGCTACCAACTGCGCCAAAGCCCCGCGGTGTCTTGCGACTCCGAAAGCTTAGCGGATGAGGGCCTGCAAAGAAAAATCGGTTCCCTGGTGGGGCTGGTGAGGTACGCGACAAGCTCTTTGCGGTGTGCCGGCGGGTGCGACGGGAGGTCGATGGGCGTGGTCTGTCTGCTGCTCACGGTACGTCGCAGCGCCAGTGCGCGGGCTCCGCGGAAGCGGACGGGAGCCGTCTCAGTAGCCGTCTGTCGCACCGCGCCACGCGTACATCTGATCCGCCGGAGCAGTACACCAAGCACCAGTCCGCGCGCCGCCGGAGGCGGCTAGAAGACGGCCGCCGCGAAGCGGTGTCCGCTAAGTCCACCACCACAGTTCGTACGCCGTGGGCGGTGCGTCAAGGCACAGGTTGCGCGCCGCCGGAGGCGGCCATGAGACTGCCGCCGCGGAGCGGTGTCCTTAGCGTTGGGGGTCGTCGCTCATTACTGGTTCGGGGAGGGAGCCGGCGTTCCATTCTTCGATTCGCCAGCCGGCGCGGCCGGGGAGGAGGGAGACCCAGTTGCAGTTGGCGAGGCCTCCGAAGGCGGGCCAGCTGGTCTGGGGGATGCCGAGGAACAGGCAGATGCCGACGCGGGCGGCGAGGCCGTGGGTGGCGATCACGATGGTGTCCTCGGAGGAGCCCTCCGCGGAGATTCGCGTCAGGGCGTCGGCGAAGCGGGTGGCGACTTCTTCGACGGTTTCGCCGTTGGAGCCGCGGCGCTGGGGTTCGCCGCTGCGGATGCGGGTGGCCGCCTCCGGGTTGATGGCGGCGAGCTCGGCCATGGTGAGGCCGGCCCAGTCGTCGACGTCGATCTCGCGGAGCGCCTCGTCGTACTCGATCTTCAGGCCGGTCAGCAACGAAAGCTCACCGGCGGTGGCGGCGGCGCGCTTGAGGTCGCTGGCGAAGAGCCGCGTGGGCGCGAGGGACGCGAGCCGAGCGGCGGCGGCGCGTGCCTGGCCGAGGCCGACCGCGTCGAGCGGGATGTCGGCCTGGCCCTGGATCTTGTCCTGCAGGTTCCATTCCGTCCGGCCGTGCCGCCAGACGATCAGTCGGCCCGCGCTCATTCGGCCGGAGCCGAGCCAGGGACCGGCGACGGCAGCGGGATGACCGGGCAGTCGCGCCACAGGCGCTCCAGCGAGTAGAACGAGCGCTCCTCGTCGTGCTGGACGTGGATGACGATCTCGAGGTAGTCGAGCAGCACCCAGCGGCCTTCGCGGGCGCCCTCCCGGCGGACCGGTTTGGCGTCGAAGTCGACGCGGAGCTTCTCCTCGATCGCGTCCACGATCGCGCGCACCTGGCGGTCGTTGGAGGCGGACGCGACCAGGAACGCGTCGGTGATGGCGAGTTGCTCGGACACGTCGAACGCGAGGACGTTCTCGGCCTTCTTGTCGTGGGCCGCTTCCGCAGCCGCGGTCAGCAGCTCGATGGCGCGTTCACTGGCAGACATTGACGTCCTAACGGTTGGTGTAGAGCTCACGCTTGGCGATGTACTGGACGATGCCGTCCGGTACCAGGTACCAGGTCGGGTTCCCCTTGGCGACCCGGGCGCGGCACTCGGTCGACGAGATCGCCAGCGCGGGTACCTCGAGCAGGGTGATCCGATTCATCGGCAGCTGGTCCAGCGGCAGTTCGAGTCCTTCGGTACCGGGGCGCGTACAGCCGACGAACTGGGCCAGCTTGAACATCTCGTCGACGTCCCGCCAGGTCAGGATCTGGGCGAGCGCGTCGGCACCGGTGATGAAGAACAGCTCCGCGTCCGGATACAGCCTGGACAGGTCGCGCAGGGTGTCGATCGTGTACGTCGGACCGGGCCGGTCGATGTCCACGCGGCTGACCGAGAACCGCGGGTTCGACGCGGTCGCGATGACCGTCATCAGGTACCGGTCCTCGGGCGGGGAGACCTTACGGTCCGACTTCTGCCACGGCTGGCCGGTCGGGACGAAGATCACCTCGTCGAGGTCGAAGTACGACTGCACCTCGCTGGCCGCCACCAGGTGCCCGTGATGGATCGGGTCGAACGTGCCACCCATCACGCCGATGCGTCGTACCCGCTCCACCGCAGCCATGCCCATCGCGCCGCTCAGCTGTGCGGCCGGCCCTTGCCCATGATGACGGTGACGAGCAGCAGCAGGACGAGGACGAAGAGCGCGAACCCGCCGTACCACCACTTCGAGATGTGCTCGGCGTCGACGGCGGCCTCTTCGACGAGGGCCATCAGCGGCATCAGGTGCGTTTGCATGAGGCAGAGCCTATCTCGTGGCGGTCGACACGAGAGCGACCGGTGGCCGCGGACACTCGCCGCGGGACACCGGTCGCGATAGGAAGGTCAGCTGTGGCGGCTGTTGCGGGTCAGCAGCCGGCGCCAGGAAGACGGTACGGCGTGCGCGCGGCGGGCCTGCGCGGCGGCGCGATGCATCTCGTCGATACGGGCACGGGCAACTTCGGGGGTGATCATGGTTCCTTCACAGGGTTGGTACGGCGGAACCGGGGCGGACTGTCCCCGGTACCTCAAATTGTACGGCAAGAGTTACGCTCTCACAAACGAATTAAAGGCACAGGGCATTCCTGGCCTTGGAATCTGTGGTGAACAGGAGGCGTCATGGACGCGATCGATCGGCAGCTGATCGAGGCGCTCCGGCTGAACGGCCGCTCCAGCTGGGCCGAGCTCGGCCGGGAGGTCGGCCTGTCCGGCCCGAGCGTCCAGGAGCGGGTGCGCCGGCTCGAGGAGCGCGGCGTACTGCTCGGCTATCGCGCGGTGGTCGCCCCTGACCAGGTCGGTCTCGGGACGAGCGCGCTGATCGGCCTGTTCCAGCGCGACGATGTCGAGACCGACGACATCGTCGACCAGGTTCGCGACATCCCCGCGGTCGAGGACTGCTGGTTCGTCGCCGGCGACCAGGAGCTGGTGGTGAAGGTCCGGGTCGCCGACGTGACGCAACTGGAGGCGGTCGTCGGCTCGCTGCGCCGTGTGAACGGTGTGGTCAGGACCCGGACGACGGTTGTGCTGTCGACTCGCTGGGAAGGACGTCCCGCACCTTTACCCGAGTAAGCAGCAGTACGGCGCCCGCAGCCAGCGCTAGGCCCGCGGCCACGGGGTAGAGCAGTTGCGGCGCGTGCTGGTACGTCGTACCGCCGATCGCCGGCGCGAGGAACATGCCGCTGATCGACGCGGCGGCGTACAGGCTCGAGTACCGGCCGACCATCCCCTCCGGCGCCGCGTCAGCCACGTGGGCAGTGGCGGTCGGTTTGTAGAGCATCTCCCCCGCCGTCATCACCGCGATCGCCAGCGCAGCTCCGCCGAGTGCCGGCCAGACGCCGAGGACCGCGAGCCCCAGGCCGATGAACGCGAAGCCGGCCGCGATCACCCGGGTCGCGCGATGGCCCTGGAGTCGTACGGCGATCGGCGCCTCGAACAGGACGATGACGACCGAGCTCGCCCCGAGCAGTACGCCGTACGCGACCGCCGGCGTCCCCGCATCGCGCAGAAGCAGCGGCATCGTGGCGAAGATCTGCCGGTAGACGGTGTCGACCACCACGATCGTCGCCAGCACCACCAGGACCGAGCGATCTCTGAAGACGGTCCGCCACAATCCTGTTGTCGACAATCTGGTTGTTTGCTGTCCGCTCGGGACCCAGCGCCAGATGATCGCGGCCATGACCAGGCTGGTCACGGCGTCGACGACGAAGACCAGCGAGAAGTCGTACGCCGCGAGCAGGCCGCCGAGGGGCGGTCCGATGGTGAAGCCGGCGTTGCTTGCGGTGCGGGACAGCGCGATGCCCTCGCGGCGGCGTTCGGGTGGGAGCGAGGTGGCGACGAGGGCGCTGAGATTCGGGCGACCGGCGCCGCCGAACAGGCCCGCTAGCGCTGCTAGAAAAGCTAGCGAGGCTCCTGGCGCGAAGGGCATGGCGGTGCAAGCGATCGCCCACAACAGCTGGCTTGCGACTGCCGCCGTACGCAGCCCGAATCGGTCGCCGAACCAACCGCCGCCGAGGTTGCCTCCGAGCAGGCCGATGCCGTACGCCGCCGCGGCGAAGCCGGCCTGCTGCGCCGACATACCGCGGTCCTCGACGAGGTAGAGCGTGAGGTAGATCCAGGCGAGCGCGCCGGCCCCGTTGACGAGCTGGCCGACCATCACCGCCTGGAGCCAGGTGGGAAGCTCCGCGATTCGGCGCCAGTACACGTCCGCCCCCTCCGGTACAGTGAGTTCCTGTTGGGAACTTACTCGACGGACCGATTCGGCGGCAACCGGGATTCCAAGGAGGGCGGACGTGCGGCGGAGCACCTTCTCGCCGGAGCCGGACTGTGCGATCGCGCAGTCCCTCGGCGTCATCGGCGACGGCTGGGAACTGCTGATCGTCCGCGATCTGGCCCGCGGGCTGGCGCGGTTCGACGAACTGGCGGGGTCGTTGCACATCTCCCGGAAGGTGCTGACCGAGCGCCTGAACGGCCTGGTCGACAGTCAGATTGTCAACAAGACCGCCTACCAGAACCGGCCGACGCGCTACGCGTACGAGCTGACGCCGCGCGGGCGCGCGCTACTGCCGGTCCTCGTCGCACTGCAGGACTGGGGCGATCGCTGGCTGCTCGGGGACGGGTCGCTGACCGGGACGAACGCCGCGGACGAGCCGCCGGCGCAGCGCCTGCACGAACTGGTGGGCCAACGGGTGCCGTACGTCGCGTTGCCGTCGATCGCCGGTACGACGGTCGACGTCGTGGACCCGGACGCGCGCGCGACCGTGCTCTTCGGGTATCCGGCGACGGGACGACCGACTCGCCTACCGGACGGCTGGGACGAGATCGCCGGAGCGGCCGGATGCACGCTGGAGAACCGGCTCTTCGCCGGCCGGTACGACGAGTTCGCAGCGCAGCGGATCGCGGTCCGCGGGGTGAGCACGCAGCGGACCGATGAGCAGCAGGCGTTCGCTCGGGCGGAGGAAATCCCACACCTGCTGCTGTCCGATCTCGAGCTGGAACTGGTGGCTGCGCTGCGATTGCCGACATTCCGGGCCGGTGGGTACGAGCGGTTGAAGCGGGTCGTGCTGGTGGTGGGCGCGGACCGGGTGGTGCAGGCGGTGCGATACCCCGTCACGGACATCGCGGATGCGGTCGACTGGGCGCTCACGACTGCTTGAAGAACGCGTTCACCTCGGCGGCGACGCGTCGTACGGCCTCGGGTTTGCCGTTCGGGTTGACGCCGCCAGGATCCGAGGACGAGCCGTGGTCGTAGCCGTCGAACTCGATGCGGCGGCAGTGCGGCAGGACCTTCTCCAGGGTCGCCCGGCCGGGACCGAGGCCGTGAAGCCCTTTGCTGCCACCGAGGAGCAAGACCTCGGCCTCGACGGTGCGGAACGTGTCGAAGGACCCGCCCAGTTCGGCGACGATCGTGCCCTCGGCATGGATCGTCGGGGCCAGTTGGCGCATGGTGATCGCGCCGGCGTCGGCCTGGCGCTCCTCCTTCGCCATCATCTTCTCCGTGGTCCAGCGCAGCAGACCGCGTGGCATCACCTTGAGGAACGCCGGCGCCATCTCGAAGCCGAACATGCTCGTGACCATCGCCCCGGCAACGTCACCGCGGGCGATCTCCTGGTCGAACCGTGCCAGCCACTCGCGATGCGGCGCGCCGTCGGCGACGATTGCGGGCTCGTAGAGCGCGATCTGCTTCAGGTTCGGGAGGGTGCGGGCGGCCTCCAGGACCACCGCTCCCCCGGCGCTGACACCGAACGCGCGTTCCGCTCCGGCTGCGGTGAGTACGGCGTCCAGGTCCTCGATCTCGGTGCGGACGGTGTGGTCCGGCTTGTGCGGGCCGGAGAGTCCGCGGCCGCGGCGGTCCGGGAGGTAGACGGTGAACTCGTCGGCCAGCGCCTCCGCGAACAGCGTGTGGCTGCGGGCCGACTCCATGCTGCCGTGCAGGACGACGACGGCCGGGCCTTCGCCAGTCTTGTAATAGCCGATCTCGGTGCCGTCGCGGGAGGTGACGGTGCCTTGGGTCAGTTCTGCTGCTCTCATGGATCGATAGTTACATGGGGTCTAGTTACATTGCAACTAGTATCTTTGCACCCTTATGGTGGTGGGGTGACTTTTCGACGCTCATCGCTGGCGCTGGCGATCCTCGGTCTGCTCGAGAACGGACCGCTGCATCCGTACGGGATCCAGCGGCTGATCAAGCAATGGGGCAAGGACCAGGTGGTCAACGTCGGGCAGCGGACCAGCCTGTACCGGATGATCGTGCGTCTGGAGGAGGCCGGTTTGATCACCGCCGGCGCGATCGAGCAGGACGAGCGGTATCCGGAGCGGACCGTCTACCACCTGACTGACGAGGGCCGGGCGGTCTGCCGGGAGTGGCTGGCGGAGATCCTGACGACGCCGCGGAACGAGTTCCCGGAGTTCCCGGCCGGGTTGTCGTTCGTGATGCTGCTCCCGCCGGAGGCCGCGGGTGAGTTGCTTGGTCAGCGGAGGGAGCGGTTGACCAAGCGGATCGCGGAGCTGCAGTTGGAGCTCCGGGCGGAGGTGGACGGGCAGCCGATCCCGCGGTTCGCGCTGCTCGAGACGGAGTACCAGGTTGCGGTCGCCGTGGCCGAGGCGAAATGGATCGACGCAGTCCTCCACGACCTCCGAACAGGCACCCTCACCTGGACCCCAGGCCCGGCATGACAACACCCCGGGGCGTGACGGGAGCCGAGGGCCGGGGCGGCGGCCCGGATGTTGAGGTTTGGTGGGTGGGGGTTGGGGCGGCTCGGGACGAGTTCGTGCGGGATCTGGATGAGGTCGAGCGGGGGCGGTTGGCGGGTTACCTGCGCGAGGTGGATCAGGCGCGGTTCCTGCTGGGGGTGACTTTGGTGCGCCGCGTGCTGGCTCAGAGGTTTTCGTTGCCTGCAGCAAAGGTTGTGCTGGATCGGACCTGCCCGGAGTGCGGGAAGCCGCACGGGAAGGTGCGGGCCACGGGGGTTGAGCTGTCCGTGACGCATTCGGGTGAGCTGGTGGGGATCGCGGTGGCCGATCGACCGGTCGGGCTGGATGTGGAGAAGGTCGATACGGAGGTCGATGTCGACGCGGTGGCGCGGGTTGCGTTGACGGAGGCCCAGGTGCGCGAGTTGAGCGGGTACGACGGGATCGCGAGGGCGCGGGCGTTCACGACGTACTGGACGCGGAAGGAAGCCGTCGTGAAAGCAACCGGCGAAGGACTACGCGGCGATCTGCGCGCCGCGGTGCCGGATGGTGTGCAGGTGCAGGATCTCGACGTCGGCGTCGACCATCGCGCGGCGCTTGCGGTGGTCGACGCAAACGCGCCTGTCGTCAAGGTGCACGACGGGCAGCAACTGCTCGACTAAGACCTAGGTGCGGATCTGGCCTTCGCCGGTGACGACGTACTTGGTGGAGGTCATTTCGGGGAGGCCCATCGGGCCGCGGGCGTGGAGTTTCTGGGTGGAGATGCCGATCTCGGCGCCGAAGCCGAACTCGCCGCCGTCGGTGAAGCGAGTGCTCGCGTTCACCACGACCGCCGCCGAGTCGACCGCGGTCGTGAACCGGCGCGCGGCCGCCTGCGAGCGGGTGATGATCGCGTCGGTGTGACCGGAGCTGTACCGGCGGATGTGCTGCACGGCGTCCTCGAGCGAGTCGACGACGGCCGCCGACAGATCGAGCGAGTTGTACTCCGTCCCGAAGTCTTCCTCAGTCGCTTCCACCACACCCTTGCCAGCAGCAACTACCTTGGGATCGCCGTGGACGGTCACGCCGGCTTGAGCGAGGGCGGGTAGGGCGCGGGCCAGGAACTCATCGGCAACAGCCGAGTGGACCAGGAGCGACTCCGCCGCGTTGCAGACGCTCGGGCGCTGGGTCTTGGAGTTGAGCAGGATCTCCAGGCCGAGGTCGAGATCCGCGTCCGCGTCGATGTACACGTGACAGTTGCCGACGCCGGTCTCGATCACCGGCACCGACGACTCGCTGACCACGGTCTGGATCAGCCCGGCGCCGCCGCGCGGGATCAGTACGTCGACCAGCCCGCGCGCCTGCATCAGTTCCTTCACCGCGGCCCGGTCCGTCGGCACGCCCTGGACGACGTCCGCCGGCAGCCCGGTGGACTCGGCGGCGTCCCGCAGTACGGCGATGATCGCCTCGTTGGAAGCGGCCGCGGACGAGGAACCGCGAAGCAGAACCGCGTTGCCGGACTTCAGGCAGATGCCCGCGGCGTCGGCCGTCACGTTCGGCCGGGCCTCGTAGATGATCCCGACGACGCCGAACGGCACCCGCACCTGCCGGAGCTCGAGCCCGTTGGGCAGCGTGTACCCGCGGACCACCTCGCCGATCGGATCCGCCAGCCCAGCGAGCTGCTCGAGCCCGGCCGCCATCCCGTCAACACGCGACGGGTTGAGCGCCAGACGATCGACGGTGGACTCCGGCGTACCGGCTTCCCGCGCCGCGGCGACATCGACAGCGTTCGCCTCGACGATCGTGTCCGTGTTCGCTCGCAGCGCTGCCGCCATCGCGTGCAACGCCGCGTCCTTGGTCGCCCGGGACGCCTCCGCCAATGCGTACGACGCAACCCGCGCCCGCCGCGCCAACTCGATGATCTCGCTCACCCCTTCATCGTAGGACCCCACACCCGCGACCAAGCACGCCGATCTCACCAGACGGCCCGGACGCCCACCACTCACCAACCACGGTCTCCTCGCCACGATTACGCCTGAGCACCCCGACGGATAGCCCGTCCGGTCAGGTTGGTGAGTGGTGGGCGACCGCCACGCCATGACAATCGCTCGCATCATGCGCCGCCGAGCGTAAAAGCGGTCACCGATCGCGCATTGTGATGGCGTGGCGATCGGGACACCACCGTCAGAGGAGGACGAGGTCGTCTCGGTGGACGACCTCGCGTTCGTAGGCTGCGCCTAGTTCGCGGGCCAGGTCTCGGGTGGAGCGGCCTAGGAGGTCGGGGAGTTCGGCGGCGTCGTAGTTGACGAGGCCGCGGGCGATGACGACGCCGGACGGGGAGACGAGGTCGACGGGGTCGCCGGCGGAGAAGGTGCCTTCTACTGCGGTGATTCCGGCCGGGAGGAGCGACGCGCGGCGCTGCGTCACCGCGCGCACGGCTCCCTCGTCCAAGCGCAAGATCCCCTGCCCCGACGTGGCGTGCGCCAGCCACAGGAGGCGGGTCTTGCGGCGTCGGCCGGTCGGGTGGAACAGCGTGCCGACGGGCTCGCCGCGGAGCGCTTCGCCGACCCGCGCGGCGGACGTCAGGATCACCGGGATCCCTGCCTCCGTGGCGATTGCGGCCGCTTCGACCTTGGTCTGCATGCCACCCGTGCCGACGTTCGACGAGCCGGTCTTGCCGATCGCCAGCGGTTCCAGGTCGGTGGCGCCGCGGATCTCGGTGACCATCGACGTACCGGGTTTGCGCGGATCCCCGTCGTACAGCCCGTCCACATCCGACAAAAGCAGCAACAGGTCGGCGTGCACGAGATGCGAGGTCAGCGCCGCGAGCCGGTCGTTGTCGCCGAAACGGATCTCGGTGGTCGCGACCGTGTCGTTCTCGTTCACGATCGGTACGACGCCCAGCTCCAGCAACCGCGCAAAGGTCCGGTAGGCATTGCGGTAGTGCGATCGGCGCGTCACGTCGTCGACGGTCAGCAACACCTGCCCGACTCGCAACCCGTGCGCCGCGAAGGCATCGCTGTAGCGGGCCATCAACAGTCCTTGGCCGACCGAAGCAGCGGCCTGCTGCGTCGCCAGGTCACGCGGCCGGGTCCGCAACCCCATCGGGGCGAGGCCGGCGGCGATCGCGCCGGACGAGACGAGTACGACCTCGGCGCCCTCCACCCGGCGCGCCGCGATGGCGTCGACGAGCAGCCGGAGCCGTTCGAGGTCGATCTTGCCGCGCTGGGTCAGCGACGACGAGCCGACCTTGACGACGATTCGCGTGGCGTTCAACGCCTCCGCGCGAGATGTCATGAAATCAACCGTTCTGGTCGAGATCCTCCGCCGCGGCCAGCTCGCGCGCTTCCTTGCGCGCCTGCTTCGCCGCGGCCTCTGCCGCTCGTTTCGCCTCGGCCGGGGACAGGTCGACCTCGTCGGCGTCCCAGTTCTGGCCGTACTCCGACCAGTCCTCGGTCCGCTCCCCCTCGCGGAACGCGTGGTACTCGGTGTCCTTCGCCCGCCGCCGCTGCGCCGCGGGACGGTCCTCCTCGAGCCGGTGGTCCTCACCGCGCCGGGCGAGGATCTCCGCACCGGCCTGGACGTCGGGCGCGAAGTCGAACACGATCGCGTTCGGCCCGTCCCCGATCACGACCGCGTCGCCCGGCGTCGCGCCGAGCTTGAGCAGCTCGTCCTCGACGCCGAGGCGGTTCAGCCGGTCGGCGAGGTACCCGGTCGCCTCCGCGTTCGCGAAGTCGGTCTGCTTCACCCAGCGCTCGGGCTTCTGGCCCTGCACCAGCCAGCCGCCGTCGTCCGGCAGCTTCTTCACCTTGAACTCGGGCCCGCCCTGCACCTGCGGCCGGATCACGATCCGCGTGGTGTCGGGTTTCGCCTGCTCCGCCCGCCGCCGCAGGACGATCTCGGCCATCGCGAACTTCAAGGCCTCCAGGCCTTCGTGCGAAGCCGTCGAGATCGGGAAGACCCGGTACCCGCGCTCCGCCAGCTCGGCCTGCACCATCTCGGCGATCTCGCGGGCGTCCGGTACGTCGATCTTGTTCAGGGCAACGAGTCGCGGCCGGTCCTCGAGCCCGCCGTGGGCCTCGAGCTCCGCCTCGATCGTGTCCAGGTCGCTCAACGGATCCCGGCCCGGCTCGTACGTCGCGCAGTCGATGACATGGACCAGCGCCGCGCACCGCTCCACGTGCCGCAGGAAGTCGTGCCCGAGCCCGCGCCCCTCGCTGGCACCCTCGATCAGACCGGGTACGTCGGCGACGGTGAACGTGGTGTCACCGGCGACGACCACGCCGAGGTTCGGGATCAGGGTGGTGAACGGGTAGTCGGCGATCTTCGGCCGGGCGCGGCTGATCGCGGCGACCAGCGACGACTTGCCGGCGCTCGGGAACCCGACCAGGCCGACGTCCGCGACGACCTTCAGCTCCAGGACGAGGGTGCGCTCCTCGCCTTCTTCACCGAGCAGTGCGAACCCGGGCGCCTTCCGCGAACTGCTCGCCAGCGCCGCGTTGCCCAGACCGCCCTTACCGCCCTGCGCCGCGACGAACTCCGCACCCGGTCCGACCAGATCCGCGAGTACGTCGCCGTTCGCCGCACTGACGACGGTGCCGTCGGGGACGCCGAGGATCACGTCGCCGCCGTTGCCGCCGGCCTGGTGGTCACCCTTGCCCTGGGCACCGTTCGTGGCGGTGCGGTGGCTGGAGCGGTGGTAGTCGACGAGCGTCGTGACGTCCTGGTCGACGCGCAGGATCACGCTGCCGCCGTCACCGCCGTTGCCGCCGTCGGGGCCGCCGAGCGGCTTGAACTTCTCCCGGTGCACCGAGGCGCAGCCGTTTCCGCCGCGGCCCGCGGTGACATGCACCGTAACGCGGTCGACGAAGCTGGGGATGGCCATCGGTGTTCTCTACTTCCTGGAGGAGCCAACTACTACAAAGACAGCAAAAAGGCGGGTCCGCGGTATTCCGCGACCCGCCCTTTGCAGAGCTGCTGATACGTCCGGGTGGCGGTGTTACTCCGCCGGGGCCGGGACGATGTTGACGACGCGGCGACCGCGCCGGGTGCCGAACTCCACGTGGCCCTCGGCCAGCGCGAACAGCGTGTCGTCGCCGCCACGGCCGACCAGGTTGCCCGGGTGGAAGTGGGTGCCGCGCTGACGGACGATGATCTCGCCGGCGTTGACCAGCTGACCGCCGTACCGCTTCACGCCGAGGCGCTGGGCGTTGGAGTCGCGACCGTTACGGGTCGACGCTGCTCCCTTTTTGTGTGCCATCTCAGATCAGCTCACTTCTTCTTCGCGTCGATCGCGGTGACCTTGACCTGGGTGTAGTGCTGACGGTGCCCCTGGCGCTTGCGGTAACCGGTCTTGTTCTTGTACTTGAGGATGTTGATCTTCGGGCCCTTGGTGCGGCCCAGGACCTCGGCCGACACGGCCACGTTGGCCAGCGCCGCAGCGTCGGCCGTCACGGTGTCGCCATCCACGACGAGGACCGCCGGCAGCGACACGGTGTCGCCCACCTGGTCGGTCAAGCTGTCGATCTCGATGACATCGCCGACGGCGACCTTCTGCTGGGTGCCGCCACTGCGCACGATCGCGTACACCGTGGATCTCACTCTCTGCTGGATCGGAAAACTTACGGGTGTGATGGTGTGAGGTCGTCGCGAGGACGTGATCCTCACACTTACACACCGACACGAGTAGGGTGCGCCAAGCGCACCCGCTCAACTTTACAGGGTTGAGCCTGCAAAGTTGAAATCGGCTTAGCTGCCGGTGGTGACGAGCTCGGAAGGCTCCGTGCTCTCACCCTCGGTAGCGGTCTTGCTCCGGCTGCGGCTGCTGCGCCGCCGCCGGGTGCTCTTCGGGGCGCCGTTCTGCGCCGCGTCCGAGACCTCGGCAGCTTCGGTCTCGGATCCGGCCGCGGTGGCCGTCTCCGGGGCCGGGAAGCCGGTGGCCTCGGGGCTCACGTGCTCGTCGGCGCCGGCAGACACCGGGTAGCCGGTGGGTTCCGGCGTACCGTCGGCCTGCTCGTCGGTCTTGGAGGACGCGGCGGCGATCTGGGCCAGTTTCTGCGCGGCGTCGCCGTTGTGCTGCGGCGCCTCGGGCTCGGTGGTCTGCTCGTCCTCGCCCCGGCCCTTGCCGCGGCGGCGGCGCGAGCTCTTCCGGCCGCCTTCCTCCGCCTGCGCGGACTTCTGGTCCTGACCGTTGCCGTTGTTCTGCCCGTTCCGGCCGTCGCGGCGGCGGGACTCCTTCGGCTCGTCGTGCAGGATCAGCCCGCGGCCACCGCAGTGGTCGCAGTTCTCGCTGAACGCCTCGAGCAGTCCGGTACCGATCCGCTTCCTGGTCATCTGGACCAGGCCGAGCGAGGTGACCTCGGCCACCTGGTGCTTGGTCCGGTCGCGGCCCAGGCACTCGACCAGCCGGCGCAGGACCAGGTCCCGGTTCGACTCGAGCACCATGTCGATGAAGTCGATGACGATGATGCCGCCGATGTCGCGGAGCCGGAGCTGCCGGACGATCTCCTCGGCCGCCTCCAGGTTGTTCTTGGTGACGGTCTCCTCGAGGTTGCCGCCGGACCCGGTGAACTTGCCGGTGTTGACGTCGACGACCGTCATCGCCTCGGTACGGTCGATGATCAGCGAGCCGCCGGACGGCAGCCAGACCTTGCGGTCCAGCGCCTTCTTGATCTGCTCGTCGATCCGGTAGTCCGAGAAGACGTCGCTGTGGGCCTTCTCGACCCGGTCGACCAGGTGCGGCGCGACGCCCTCGACGTACTCCCGGACCTGGTCGTACGCACGGTCGCCGGAGACGACCAGCTTGGCGAAGTCCTCGGTGAACAGATCCCGTACGACGCGGATCAGCAGGTCGGGCTCGCCGTACAGCAGTTGCGGGGCCTGACCGTTCTTGGACTTCTTGTCGATCTCGTCCCAGGCGGCCTGCAGGCGGCTGACGTCGGAGGTCAGCTCCTCCTCCGAGGCGCCCTCGGCGGCGGTCCGGACGATCACGCCGGCCTCGTCCGGGACGATGTCCTTGAGGATCGTCTTCAGCCGGTTCCGCTCGGTGTCGGGCAGCTTGCGGCTGATGCCGCCGTTGCCGCCGCGCGGGACATACACGACGTACCGGCCGGGCAGGCTGATCTGGTTCGTGAGGCGGGCGCCCTTGTGGCCGATCGGGTCCTTGGTCACCTGGACCAGGACCGACTGGCCGGACTTCAGCACCTGCTCGATCTTGCGCGGGCCGCCGGCGCCACCGAGGGTGGCCCAGTCGACCTCACCGGCGTACAGCACCGCGTTGCGGCCCTTGCCGATGTCGATGAACGCGGCCTCCATGCTGGGCAGCACGTTCTGCACGCGACCGAGGTACACGTTGCCGATCAGCGAGGTCTGCTCCGCGGTCGTCACGTAGTGCTCGACCAGGACGTTGTCCTCGGAGACCGCGATCTGGGTGACGTCCTCGCGGGACCGGATCACCATCGTCCGCTCGACCGACTCGCGGCGGGCCAGGAACTCGGCCTCGGTGACGATCGGCGCACGGCGGCGGCCGGCGGCGCGGCCCTCGCGGCGACGCTGCTTCTTCGCCTCGAGACGGGTCGAGCCCTCGATCGCGGTGACCTCGTTCGCCACCGCCTTGCTGCGCGGCTCACGGACCCGTACGACGGTCTCGTCCGGGTCATCGGGGGACGCGGCGCTGTCCTCGCCCTTGCGGCGGCGACGACGGCGACGACGGCGGGACGAGCTGCTGCCCGCTTCGCCGTCCTCGTCCGTGTCGGCCTCGGCGTCGGAGTCACCGGACTGGGCGTCGGTGTCCTGGTCGGACTCGTCGTCCTCGTCGTCGGACTGCTCGTCGGCGCTGTCGTCCGCGCCGTCCGCGTCGCCGGTCTTGCGGCGGCGACGGCCGCCACGACGACGGCGACGGCGGCGGGTGCCCTCCTCGCCGTCCTCACCCTGCCCGTCGGCGGCCTCGGCGGCCTCCGCGTCGGCGTCGGCTTCCGTGGTCTCGTCCGTGTCGTCGCTCTTGGCGGTGGGCTCGGCGTTGGCGCGAGTCCGGGTCCGGCGGCTGGAGCGGCCCTCGGGCTTCGCGTCGGCTTCGCCGTCGGCCTGGTCGACGCTCACGGTCTGCGGGGCGTCGTCGGTGGTCGGCTCGGGCGTGGTGTCGCGGGCCTCGGCGTCGCGACCGCGACGGCTCCGGCGACGGCGCGTACCGGCCGGCTGCTCGTCAGTACCCGGCTCCGGGGCTCCGGCAGTCTCCGCCTGGGCGGGCTGGCCGGCCTTGGCGTCGGTGGTCGCGGACTGGCCGGCCTGAGGCTGGGTGCTCTTCGCGGTCGCGGGCTCGGCGGCCTGCGCGTCGGCGGTCGGCGCCTGGAACAGCACGGCCGCAGAAGCAGCCGGCCGACGGCGGGTACGGCGGGTGCTCGGCGCCTCGGCCTGCGTGTCGGCGTTCGCGTCCGGAGCCGTCTGAGCCACAGGAGCCGACTGAGCGTCGGGAGCCGTGGACGGGGCGTCGGACGCCACGGAGTCAGCCGCGGCGGACTTCGTCGTACGGCGGCGGGAGGTGCGCTTACGCGCCGGCGCGTCCTCCGCAGAGGTGGCTTCGGCGTCGCTGACCGGGCCGTCGGTGACGGCGGCGTCGGTGCTGACCAGGTCCGGGGCGGCGGCCTTCTTCGTGGTGCGCTTGCGCGTGGTCTTCTTCGCCACGGGCGCGCTCTCCACGACCGGGCCGGCGTCCGCGGTGGACGTCTCGGTCTCCTCGACGAACTCCGGGAAGATGTCCTGAGCGGCGGCCTTCTTCGCCGGGCGCTTCGTGGCCTTCTTCGCCGGCGCCTTCGCCGCGGCCTTCTTGACGGTGGTCTTCTTCGCGGCAGCCGTCTTCTTGGCAGCGGCCTTCTTCGCCGGCGCCGGGGCCGGGTCGGCCTCCCGGTCGTCGGACTGGGTGGGGACCGCCGTCACGTCGTCGGCGGCGGCCTTCTTCGCCGTGCGCTTGCGCGGCGTGGTGGTCTTCTTCGCAGCTGCGGCCTTCTTCGCGGTCCTGCGAGTGGAGGCGGCGGGCTGGGCGGGGGCAGCCGTATCGGCTGCTTCGGTGGTCGGCTCGTTGTCGAGCATGTAGTGCGGGTCTCCTCAAGCCTTCCGGCGCATCCGGCGACCCCTGTCACGGGTCCGGCGCGGCCACAAGGCGGTCACGGTTCGCCTCACCGGGCCCTCGGATGGTGCACGGGCGCGGTACGGCGGAAGCCTGCTGGATCCGCTCCGCCCGCGCTCAGGGCACAGAGGGAGCGGCGGCGTCGCCCTCCGCTGTGTGCGTCTGGCGGGGACCTGCCTGGCCGGTCGCGGTCGCCTGGTTGGCGTCGCGGTCACGAGCGAGCGGGTCTTCCACCGTGCCGGTGTCCGTGGTGAGCGGGCCCTGGGCGAGCCTGGTCAAAAGAGCCGGGCCCGTCACCGGGAGCGTCGCTACCTCGAGCACGCCGGCGAGAACGTCGTCGGGTCTCACGGCCGGGGTTCCGTGCCGTAACACCACTTGCAGTATCGCACATGCCGCAACCGGCCCCGGTTCACTCGCGACGGTGAGTCGGAGAACAGCAGCCCGACAGTCGAACGAGCGAAGTCCCCGTTTGGTCATGCGTTCGACCAGAATTTCGTCCCGTTCGAGGAACGTCCGCACCGCGGTCGCGGCCGCCTCCGGATCCGCACCCGGTAACGCGATCTGCCACTCACTGGCCTCCAGCCGCTCGGCCAGCGCACCCGGCCCGGCGACGACCACCTCGAGGACGTCCAGACCGGGCGGCAGCGCCTGGTCCAGGGCGGCCCGGACCTGCTCGGCGTCCCGCTCGTGTGTGAGCGAGATCTCCAGATACTCCGCCTCCGAGGCGGCCCCGGTCGGCGCGGCACCGGCGTACGAGATCTTCGGGTGCGGGCTGAACCCGTGCGAGAACGCCACCGGAAGCTCGGCGCGGCGTACGGCGCGCTCGAACGCCCGCTGGAAGTCGCGGTGTGAGGTGAATCGCAGCCGCCCGCGCTTGGCGAACCTCACCCGCAGCTTCTGGACCGCGGGGAGCTGCTGCGACGGCGGAGCTTGAACTGGTGGCACGCGCACAGTCTCTCAGAACCCGCTCACTCCGACGGGGCGTACCGGGCCTCCGGCTCGAAGGCCGGCTCGGCCTCGGGATCCAGCTCGATGTGGACGACGCCGCGGAGATCGTCGAAGACGACGACCTGGCTGCCGTCCGCGGGCACCCGGTCGGGCGAGGTCCGCATCCGCGCCTGGAGCTGGTGCGAGCCGGCGGGCGAGTCGTACGCGATCGTGACCTCCAGTTCGGGATCGTGTCCGAGCCAGATCACGACGCGGCCGAGCTTCACCTGCCCGGCGTACCGGCGCCCGTCCCGTCGCAGTCGCTCGATGGTCAGCTGACGCTGCCGGGCGTGCAGAAGGGCCGACGGCAACCGAACCACCACGGTGACGCACCAGAGGCCCGTCAGCACCGCCACGACCACCGAGACGGCAATGGACTCGGTGCCGATTTCGCCGTGGACCGTTCGGCGGAGTACGTCGGACGGATCGGGCGCGACCGCGGTGGCAGCCGAGATGAAGGCCCCGACGGACATCCCGGCCAGGAGCGGGGCGGACCGGAGCAGGGCTGCCGCTCGCCGCTGCCCGAGCCGTTCGCGCGCGGTGGCGGTCAGATCGGTCGTGACGGCGAGGACCAGATAGAGCACGACGACGGCTGCAACGATGAACCAGATGGCTGAGATGTGGCCAGGGATGTCGACGGCACAGGTGCTGGACGGCGCTGACGTGGTGCCGCACAGCGCCGACGTACCCAGCAGGCTCACGGCTCCCCACCCCAGGAAGCACAGCAGAACCGAGACCAGCAAGCGTGTTGTCACGTGTCCTGGCTGCTCACCTGGGGCGAGTCCGGTGATGCGGGACATCTTGTCGGTGGTCGAGAAGACCGGCCGGTGGTCCCACCAGTCCGTCGAGTCCAGCACCCTGTGCCTCCCCAGGCTCCGATTCGCGACGAACGGTACCTGGAAATATCTGCGAATAAGTTCACGGCTGGGCGGCGGATTTTCCGGTCAGGTAGAGGGCCCAGCCGAGGAGACCGAAGGAGACCAGCGCGAGCAGGGTGCGGACCAGGTTGAAGGCCACCCACCTGGCCTCGTCGAACGCCGCGCGGGCCGCCGCGACGTCGATCGTCGCCGGATCGCCGGCTGCCTTCAGGGCGTCGTTCAGCGGTACGTTCACCGCCATCGTGAGGATCATCGTGACCAGGTAAAGCACGAACGCGACCGCGATCCACGGCAGCGCCTTCTCCTTCAGGCTGAGCAGGCCGGCGAGCCCGGTGAACAGCAGGGCGCCGAGGAAGCCGAGGCCGAGGAACAGCGGGTTCACGATCGCCCGGTCGACGGCCGTGAACGCCCCGACGAAGGTCTTGTCGTCGGTTTTCGCGAGGCCGGGCATGAACGCGTTCGCGTAGATCCCGTACACGCCGGCCACCAGGCCCGTCGTCATCGTGGCCGCCATCAACGAAGCCACCCGCAGTCCGTTCATCTCACTCCTTCGGTACGGCGGGAACTCCCCGCACCGAGAAAGTTAGAAGATCCGAGCTGCCGGGGACATGTCGCCAGAACTCACGTGCATGTCCGCTCGGCTCACACCGGCCGCGCGCGACCCCTCCCACTCACACCGGCCGCCCGACCCGTCCCATTCACAGCCGGGCGCATTGGCCGGAGCGGGGGCCCGAGACCTGGTTCGGCGCTTCGAGGTTGGTCGGCGCCGGGGTGTTGGCCGAGCAGGTGAGTGGACCGTTGATGGTGTTCCCGGCGAGTGTGACCGGGTCGGTCGTGCGGCTGCTCGTCACGGATACCGGTCCCTGAATGGTGCTGCCGACAACGACCAGGCTGCGCGTGACACCGCTCGCGCTGACCGGTCCGGCGATCGTGGAGCGCAGCAGGTGCAGGTCGGCGGCTCGATCGGCTCGGACCGGCCCGTTGACGTGTGAGTCGGTGGCGACGACGGATGCGGCGGCGGCGACCAGAACCGGGCCGTTGATGGTCGCGTTCGTCAGGCAGGTAACGCCTTTGCTGAGGTACAGCGGTCCGTCGTGCCTTCCGGTGAGCGTCGTCGTACAGGCCGGGGCCGGGCGTAGGAGCGTGACGGCGAACCGGCGCGGGTCGCCGATGTTGCCGGTGGCATCGATGGCGCGGTACTCGACCTGATGACGCCCGTACCCAGGCGGTACGTCGTCCCACGGCACGACCCGCGGTACGCCGAGCTTGCCGTACACGAGCTGGTCGATCGCGGTCCCCTCGGCGGTGAACCGGAACGGCGCGGACGCGTCGGTCGGCCAGCCGTAGTAGTTGTACCAACCGTCCCCGTCGACGCGGAACTCCGGAACGACGTACCCCGCGGTGTCGTCCGTCGCGGCCAGCCCCATCGTGAACGCGTCGTTGTAGACGTACTCCGGTCCGCTCGGTTTCTGCACTGTCAGCAAGGGTTTCGACAGCGTCGGCGTGACGACGGGCTGTACGCCGTCGACGTCCCAGGTGAGGGTTTCGGAGCCGGTCTGCGCGGTCAGGGTGTGCCGCCCGGTCAGCTGCAGCGGGGCGAGGTCGAAGTCGCGGTCGTTGCCCGGATTGTTGACAATCCGACCGTCAACTTTCCACGTGATCGCTCCGGCCGACTGGGCGGTCTCGGCGTACACGACCTCGTCGGCGCTGACCGGGTGCTCGGTCGACGTGGACCCAGTGAAGGTCGGCGTCGTCGGCTGCGGTGCGATTGCCGACGAGTCGATTGTCCACAATCGGATTGCCGTCGGGCGGACGGCCGGGTCGCGGATGAACTCGGTCGGGTCGACGATCGTCGCGGACAGGGTGTGCTGCCCGGGCGCGAGGTCGAGCGTCGACAGGTCGACGGAGCGGGCGTTCGCGGTCGGCAGCGCCGTACCGTCGAGGGACCAGGTGACGTCGAGCTCATGGTCGACCGGGTGCAGGGTCTGCAGCCAGACCACCTGGTCAGCCGCGACCGGGCCGGCCGGGGTGCTGTCCTGGAACAGGTTCGCCTTGGCCGACAGGCGTTGGGTCATCCGCTCGCGCGACGGCTGGTCGAAGTAGTACCCGAGGGCCTTCATCATCGAGTGCGCACTGGGCCGCCAGACGCCCGAACCGGCGTACATACCGCCCTCGTAGCGGCCGATCGTGCCGCCGGACTCGGACTTCTCCCCCAGCCAGCGCCACCACTTCTTGCGCTGCTCGAGCATTTGCTGCTCGGTCAGCAACGTGTGGTGGATCGAGGACGGCTCAGGACCGACGTACGGCGCACCGCGCTCGCCGCGGGCGTAGTAGTCGTACTCGTCCTGCAGCCCACCGAGCGAATGCCCGAGCTCGTGCGGCGTGATCAACGCGGAGAGCGCGTTGCCCCCGGACGCCGTGGCGTACGTTCCGCCCGCACCGCCGTACGTGTCGCTGTTGCCGATAGCAAGGATCTGCCGGTTGGCGCTCGTGGTCCCGGGAACGAGGTCGGCGTACTGCGTCGCGGCGGCCTGGCTGACCGTCAGCAGGCGCTGAACGCTGCCCGGGTTGCAGCCGGCCCAGAAGCCCATCTGCAGCGGGGTGTCGCGCTTCGGATCGGTCAGACCGGGATCGCAGTCGACGCCGGACTCGGGGGACGCGATCTCGACGGCGTACACGTTGACGTAGTTCCGGTACGACTTGAACGGCTCGATGCTCCAGAGGATGTTCAGGTGCTTGTCGAGCTGCTCGCGGAACTTCGGCAGCTCGGCCGCCGTGTAGCCGTCGCCCATCACCACCAGGTTGAACCGCGACGCCGCCGGGCCGGTGACCTGGATCGGCACGACGGTCGCGTCCGGGGCAGCCGCTCTGGCCGGCAGGGTGACCAGTACGCCGGCTAGCAGTGCTAGGACTGCGGTCAGGAGCTTCGTACGCATGGTTCTCTCCCCCACCTGGGCGACGGTGCCGTCAGCAGCTTACGAAGGTCCGCCCGCGAGCGTGAGGCGTTCCCGCGTGGCGACGTACGAGCCAAGCGGGCGTTCGTGCGGCATCATGTGGGTTCGGGGAACACGTGAGGGAAGGACTTCGATGACGGAACCGGCACAGTCGCCGCGGCGGGAGCCGGACCCTGCGGTCGTGGATGCCGGCGACGGCGACGGCAAGGGCATCTACTGGGTGCTGAAGAACGTGGTGCTCGGCCCGCCGGTCAAGCGCATCTTCCGGCCGAACGTGGTCGGCGCCGAGAACGTACCGGAGACCGGACCCGCGATCATCGCCAGCAACCACCTCTCGTACTCCGACTGGGTCTTCATGCCGCTGGTGCTGCGGCGGCGCGTCACGTTCGTGGCGAAGTCCGACTACTTCACCGGGGCCGGGATCAAGGGCCGGTTCCAGCGCGGGTTCTTCAAGGGCACCGGCCAGGTGCCGATCGACCGCTCCGGCGGGTCGGCGTCCGAGGGCGCGATGCGGGCCGGGATGAAGGTGCTGGAGCGCGGCGAGCTGTTCGGGATCTACCCGGAGGGCACCCGCTCGCACGACGGGCGGCTGTACAAGGGCCGGACCGGTGTCGCGCGGCTCGCGCTCGAGGCCAAGGTGCCGGTGATCCCGTGCGGCGTGATCGGGACCGACGTGGTCGCCCCGCCCGGGAAGATTGTCGCGTCGTTCGCCTCGCCGACGGTGAAGTTCGGCGAGCCGCTGGACTTCTCCCGGTACGAGGGCATGGAGAGCGACCGGCTGATCCTGCGGGCGGTCACCGACGAGATCATGTACAAGATCATGGAGCTGTCCGGCCAGGAGTACCTCGACATGTACGCCACCAAGGCCAAGGCACTCGAGGGGCGCGCGGTGACGGGCGCGCCGGAGAAGGTCCGCAAGTCGGACACCTGATCCGGGTGCTGAGATCGGGTGGGTCTACCCTGGGAGATCGTGGACGGACCGATCGCTTATCAGGGTGAGCCAGGCGCCAACTCGGCGATGGCCTGCACCGACATGTTCCCCGACCGCGAGCAGTTGCCCTGCACGACGTTCGAGGACGCGCTCGAGGCGGTCAGCAGCGGGCGTGCCGGACTCGCGATGATCCCGGTGGACAACTCGATCGCCGGCCGGGTCGCGGACATCCACCACCTGCTGCCGGAGTCCGGGCTGCACATCGTCGGTGAGTACTTCCTGCCGATCCACTTCCAGTTGCTGGGCGTTCCCGGTACGTCGCTCGACCAGATCCGTACCGTTCGCAGCCATGTGCACGCGCTCGGGCAGTGCCGCAAGATCATCCGCGAGCACGGGTGGTCGACCGTGGTCGCCGACGACACCGCCGGTGCTGCGCGGGAGGTGTCGGAGCTGGGTGACCCTACCGTCGCGTCGCTGTCCCCGCGGGCCGCGGCCGGGCTGTACGGGCTGGAGACGCTGGCCTCCGACGTCGAGGACGAGCACCACAACACGACCCGATTCCTGGTCCTGTCCCGCGAACCCGACGTACCGCCGGTCGGGTCCGGGCCGGTCATCACCTCGTTCGTGTACCGCGTGCGGAACGTGTCTGCGGCCCTGTACAAGGCCCTCGGCGGCTTCGCCACCAACAGCGTGAACATGACCAAGCTGGAGTCGTACCAGCTGGGCGGCATGTTCTTCGCCACCCAGTTCTACGCCGACATCGAGGGCCACCCCGAGGACCCGAACGTCGCGCTCGCCCTCGAAGAGCTCGCGTTCTTCTCGGTAGAGGTCCGCATCCTCGGCGTCTACCCCGCCAACGAGTTCCGCACCCAAATCGCCGAACCCGCCGCCAACCGAGCGCTCCGGCCGCACCATTAGCCACGGCGTCCGCGTCGTTCTGATCGGCGGCACGTCGAACGTCGGGAAGTCGACGGTCGCTGAGGTGATCGCGCGGCGGCTCGGGTTCGACTACGTGTCGACCGACAAGCTGGGTCGGCATCCGGGGCGACCGTGGGGTGGGGTACCGCCGCATGTCGTCGAGCACTACCGGTCGCTGACCAGTTCGCAGCTGGTGGACGCTTTGCTCGAGCACTACCAGCGGATGTGGCCGCGGATCGAGGAACTGGCTCGTACGACAGCCGGGCTGGTGCTGGAGGGATCCGGGGTCTGGCCCGCGTACGTCGCCGAGCTCACCACGCCGTACACGACGGCCGTCTGGCTCAGCGCGCACGAGGATCTGCTGGCGGCCCGGATGCACGTGTCCAGCGGATACGACGACCTGCCGGACGAGGACCGCCACCTGGTCGACAAGTTCCTCGCCCGGTCCCTCGCCTACCAGACGAGAATGCTCACCCTCGTCGACCAACTGGCCTTACCCCACCTGGACGTGACCGTCCCCCGCTCCCCCGACCACCTAGCCGACGAAATCCTCAAATCACCACCCGCACAACCGCACTGAGCCGCGCGTGGTCGCCCGCAAGGTCGAACCACTGAGAGCCTGCTGTGTCGGGCGACGTGACCGCGGTCGGGGCGTACGGGAGCTGCAGGTCGAGGAAGACGCCGCGGTGGTGGAAGTCGATCGGTGATCCGTCGGAGGCCCGCCGCACATGGACCGCGAACGGCTGGAAGTCGCCGGAGGGTGTGAGGCGGATGCCGAGTTCCTCGTGCAGTTCGCGCTCGAGGGTTTGCGGCCACGACTCGCCTGGTTCGGGGCTGCCGCCGGGGAGGTCCAGGAGGCCGGTGTACGGGCCGCGGGTTTTGTGGACCAGGAGGATGTGGTTTCCGTCGCGGATTCGGGCGTAGACGCCGAAGTGGTGCTGCGGTTCCGGGGCCATACGGGGATGGTAATTCGGGGGCGGGCGTGGGTGGGGGTGGAATACGGTCGCTGGATGGAGATTGTGTGGGTGGATGGGCGGGATGCTGAGGTTTTTCGGCGGTTTTATGCGGTGAAGTTCGGGGTGCGGCGGGAGGAGTTGGAGTTTCCGGTCGGCATGGGGGTGGAAGAGGCTCGGGTGTTCATGGCTCGGGAGCATGCTGACATGCGGGCGGATGGGCTCGGGCTGGTGGACGGGGACGAATGGCTCGGGGTTGCTTGGCTCGACTGGTGGCTGGTGGGGAACACCGGCACCGTGGACGTGGAGCTCGCGGTCGCTCCGGCGTACCGGCGGCGTGGGGTGGCGACGAAGCTGCTGGACGCGGCGATCGAACGTGCCCGCGCCGACGGCCGGCGGATCGTGTCGGGGACGAACCTGGCCGGTGACCCGGTGACCGGCGAGAGTCCGGGTACGGCGTTCGCGGCGGCGCGCGGGTTCGTGAAGAAGCACACCGAGCTGCATCAGGTCGCCGAGCTGCCGATGACCGACCTGGTGGAGCAACCGGTCGACGGGTACGAGATCGTCCAGTGGCGGGAGCACGCGCCGGACGAGTGGCTCGAGCAGTTCGTGGAGTTGCTGACCGGGATGAGCGAAGACGTACCGTCCGGCGAACGCACCTCGGAGGCGGTTCACTGGACGCCGGAACTGGTACGTGACGCCGAGGACCGCCGCGTCGCCCAAGGCCGGTTCACCTACACCACAGCCGCCGTACACACCGCCTCCGGCGAGCTGGCGGCGTACACACAAATGGGCGGTACGCCGGAAACCCCGGACCGCCTCAACCAGTACGACACCTACGTACGTCGTACGCACCGCGGCCACCGTCTCGGGATCGCCGTCAAGGGCCCGAACCTCCGCGCTCTCCAGGCCGGCGTCCCGCTTCCCGCCGTACTCCACACCTGGAACGCTCCCGAGAACGCGCCAATGATCGCCGTCAACAGCAAGCTCGGCTTCCGCCCGGTGGCCCAACGCACGATGTGGGAGCGAACGCTCCTATAGCTTGCGCATCGCGTGGTAGGCGCAGTCGGCCAGGTGATCCAGCACCTGGGTCCGCCCGTCGTGCGGGTGCTCGGCGGCACAGACCACGACCTTGGTACCGACCGCGTGGATCCGGCCGCGGTGTTCGATGGCGTCCGGAAACGACAGCACAACCGCGGCGGCACTGACTGTCAGCACCAGCCAGACGGCGAGCTTCCGGGACCCGATCACGACGACAGGGTCGCACCCGACGCGCCGGCCGTTGCAGCCGGGCCTGTCCAAGCGCTTGAAATTCGTCAACCACCGCAGCGGATTGTGTGAATTTGACTGCCGGTCCGCGAGAGGTTGTGCACGGGCGGTGATGAGCGGATCGTGAAACGGGAGCAGCGACTTGGGGGCCGACTGTTCGGTGGGGGAAGACGGCAGGACCGTCTTCGATCGAGGGCGCGCTGGGGGTGGGTTCTTCGGTTCGGCGTACGCCGGCCTGCTCGTGCGCCCCCGCGGAAGGGGGAGAGATGCCGAGGAAGGCCAACGGGCGGGCGGACAAGCACCGGGACGACTACCGGATGCCGGGCGAGGCGCCGGCGACCGAGCCGAACGGGCACGCCACCAGCGAACAGCCCACGGCGAACGGCATGCCGACGGCCGGCGCACCGGCTGCCGGAGGTACGACGAGTATGAGCGGCGGCGGATCGCCGGCCGCTGACATGAGCGGTGGCGGATCGCCGAGCGGTACCGGAATGGCAGGCGGCGGAGCACCCGGCGGTGCCGGGATGAGCGGCGGCGGAACGCCCGGCGGCGCGGGCATGCAGAGTGGCGGATCGCCTGGTGGTGCGGGGATGACCGGTGGCGGACAGGCTGGTGGTGCCGGTATGAGCGGCGCGACCGACGGCGGACGGACGGAGCACCCGGCCCGTCGCCAGTGCGGCGTGATGGACGTGCACCGGCGGCTGCTGTCGACCTCGGCGGCGTACGCCGCGGCGCGATCGGCACTCGAGACCGCGACGATGGACTACGTCGCCGCGGAGCAACGGTTCGCCGGGATCGCGCGCATCCCGGTCGTCGTCCACGTCGTCTGGAACACCAACGCGCAGAACATCTCGCAGGCCCAGATCGACAGCCAGATCGACGTCCTGAACCGCGACTTCCGCGCCACCAACCCGGATACCAGCATCGTGCCCGGCGTGTTCAGCGGACTGATCGCGGACTCGCGGATCGAGTTCTTCCTGGCCACGGAGGACCCGAACGGCAACCCGACGACCGGCGTCACCCGGACCCAGACGAGCACCGCGAGCTTCGGCACCGACGACCGGGTGAAGTCGTCGGCGACCGGCGGCATCGACCCGTGGGACACCGCGAACTACCTGAACGTCTGGGTGTGCCAGCTCGGCGGCGGCCTGCTCGGGTACGCGCAGTTCCCGGGCGGTCCGGCGAACACCGACGGCGTGGTCATCCTGCACAGCGGATTCGGCACGAACGGTACGGCGGCGGCGCCGTTCGACCTCGGCCGGACCACGACGCACGAGGTCGGGCACTACCTGAACCTGTTCCACATCTGGGGCGACGACGGCAGCGGCTGCAGCGGCAGCGACGAGTGCGCCGACACCCCGAACGCGGCCGGCCCGAACTTCGGCGTACCGACGTTCCCGCACGTGACCTGCAGCAACGGGCCGAACGGCGATCTGTTCTACGACTACATGGACTACACCGACGACCGCGGCATGGTCATGTTCACCAACGACCAGGTGACCCGGATGCAGGCGTGCCTGGACACCGTGCGCAGCGAACTCCCGGACCTCGCCTCAGTCGACGGTACGCCGGAACCGGCCGGATCGGTGGTGGCGTGGGGCGCGAACCGGCTGGACGCGTTCGTGCTCGGCACCGACCTGGCGATGTATCACAAGTGGTGGGACGGATCGGCCTGGGGACCGTCCGTCGCGGGTTACGAGTACCAGGGTGGTATCTGTATGAGCGCTCCTGAAGTCGCGTCCTGGGCGCCGAACCGGCTGGACGCGTTCGTCCTCGGCACCGATCACGCGCTGTACCACAAGTGGTGGGACGGCTCGGCCTGGAACGGCTACGAGTACCTCGGCGGCGTCTGTATGAGCCCGCCGCGGGTGGCGACCTGGGGCCCGAACCGGCTCGACGCGTTCGTCCTCGGCACCGACCGGGCGCTGTACCACAAGTGGTGGGACGGCTCGGCCTGGAACGGCTACGAGTACCTCGGCGGGATCTGCATGAGCCCACCGGAAGTCGTTGCCTGGGGCCCCGACCGGCTGGACGTCTTCGTGCTCGGCACCGACAACGCGGTCTACCACAAGTGGTGGGACGGCACGGCCTGGAACGGGTACGAGTACCTCGGCGGCGTCTGCGCTTCGCCGCCGCGGGTGGTGGCCTGGGGTGAGAACCGGCTCGACATGTTCGTCATCGGGACGGACTCGGCGCTGTACCACAAGTGGTACGACGGATCGGCGTGGTCCGACTGGGAGTACATGGGCGGTGTGTGCACGACGGCGCCGACCGTGGTCTCGTGGGGCTCGGACCGGTTGGACGTCTTCGTGCTCGGAACGGACTCGGCGCTCTACCACAAGTGGTGGGACGGGTCCGCGTGGGGACCGTCGCTCACCGGGTACGAGTACCTGGGCGGGATCTGCACCGACGAGCCGCGTGTGGTCTCGTGGGACACGAACCGGCTGGACGTGTTCGTCACCGGAACCGACAAGCAGCTCTACCACAAGTGGTGGGACGGCTCGGCGTGGAACGGGTACGAGGCGCTCGGCGGCGTGATCAGCGACTTCCGGCTGACCGTTCCCGATTCGCCCGCCCCGATCCAGGGGGTGGGGGTCTGACCACCGCACCGCTCGGGCACTGGACGCATTCCGCCGAGGAGGACCACGACGGGATCAGCGTCTACCGCCGCGACGACTACGCCTTCCCGCCGGCCCGCGGCCGGCGGGGGGTGGAGTTCCGCGCCGACGGGACGTTCGTGGAGTACGCGATCGGTCGCGGCGACGCCCCCGAGGCCCGAGCCGCTGGCCGCTGGCAGACCGGCGGTCAACTGGCCCGAGGCACCGGCGGAAAGGGCCAGGTGGTGGCAGCCACCCCCGATCGCCTGGACATCGACTGGCAGGACTGAACCCCTGGGTTGGGGAGGGTTTCCCTCCCGATCCGGACAGGAATCCTCCCCAACCCGGGGCTGGACGAGGAGTGATATGAGCGCAGGACCTGTGCGTTATCTCGTCGTACCAACTGAGGACGCCGCCGGTGGGGCGCAGGCGGCGCGGTTCGGGGAGCGGACGCTGCTCTGGGTCCCGGCCGACCAACGCCTCGGCCGGGCCTCCCGCACCGCTCCCGGACTGCTGCTCGTCACCCAGGTGGGGCGCAGCTTCCAGGACGACTACCCCGACGTCACCCCCCTGCTCGATCACGGCCGGCATCTGGTGATCTCGGCCGCCGACAAGCCCCGTCGACGGTCCAACCACTGCTGGCGGATCGAGCCCTTGCGAGCCGGTACGACGGTTGTCGACACCCCTCCCGTCGTACCGGCGCGCGCCGACCCGGACGTCGCGCAACTCGTCTCCCAGGTGTCGACGGCGTCGTACCAGAGCGACCTGACCTGGCTGGCGAACCTACCGACCAGGCACTCGCTGAGCCCGTCGTTCACGCAGGCGATGGACTTCGCCGACGGCCGAATGGTTGCCCTCGGCTACCAAACCTCGCGGACGTCGGTCACCGTCGGCGCCGGCCGCTCCGCGAACCTGATCGGCGACCGGGCCGGTGTCGGATCCAGCCGGGGTCTGGTGATCGTCACCGCCCACCTGGACTCGATCAACCTGGCGGGCGGCCCGGCCGCGTCGGCACCGGGCGCCGACGACAACGGCAGCGGCTCGGCCGGCGTGCTGGAGCTCGGTCGATTGTTGGCAATCCGATCGTGGACACACGACCTTCGCCTGATCCTGTTCGGCGGCGAGGAGGAAGGCCTGTTCGGCAGCAAGCAGTACGTCGCGACGCTGCCGCCGGCCGAGCGGTCCCGCGTCCGCGCCGTGCTGAACATGGACATGATCGCGACCAAGAACACCGCGACGCCCACGGTGTTGCTCGAGGGCGCACCGGTGTCGACCGCGCAGATCAGTGCGCTGGCGACCGCGGCCGCGACGTACACAGGGCTGAAGGTGGAGACCTCGCTGAACCCGTTCGCCAGCGACCATGTCCCGTTCATCGACGCCGGGATGCCCGCGGTGCTGACGATCGAGGGCGCGGACAGCGCGAACGGTCACATCCACTCCGCCAACGACACGCTGAACTTCATCGACTGGTCGTTCGCCACCGAGATCCTGCGGATGAACATCGCCGCCCTGGCCGGCTGGCTGGAGCCCGCGGCCGTCCGCCCCCGCCCGGCCGGCTCGGTCGTCTCGTGGGGCCCGGGCCGGATCGACGTCTTCGCGGTCGGCACCGATTCCGCCTTGCTCCACAAGGCTTTCGACGGGTCCTGGCACGACTTCGAGTCCCTAGGAGGGGTTGTTCTAAGCTGACAGGTATGTGGAGCCCGAATGCGCGTGACGTTGGCGGACTTCCGACGCGGTACGGCGTCCAGACCCGCCCGCGGGCCGTCGTCCGCAGCGACGCCCTCGACGCCGCAGACCTGGCCGAGTTCGAGGCGCTCGACCCGGGACTTGTTCTCGATCTGCGGTCCGACTGGGAGCTGCGGCAACCACATCCGCTCGAGGGCACACCGGCGTACCAGAGGATCCCGTGGATCGATCCGGACGCCGAGCGGCTGCGTGACGCGGACGCGGAGCCGCGGCTGGTCGATGTCTACCGCAACAGCCTCACGCGCAACGCGACCCACATCGCCCGGATCTTCGGCGCGATCGCCGACGCACCGGCGGACCGGCCCGTCGTCGTGCACTGCAAGGCGGGTAAGGACCGGACCGGCCTGACCATCGCGGTGCTGCTCGACCTGGCCGGCGTACCGCGGGACCTGATCGCGGCCGACTACGCGATCAGCGAGGTACACCTCGGGATCCAGGACGGGCCCGAGTTCAGCCGAACCCTTCCGGAGACGATCCTCGGGTCCCTCGAGCACCTGGACGACCTCGGCGGCGTTCGCGCGTACCTGTCCTGGCTGGGGCTCAGCGCGGCCCAGATCCACCGGCTCGCCACGCGGCTGGTGCCGGTGGAGGTGCAGGCGATCGTGTTCGACTTCGACGGTCTGCTGATGGACACCGAGACCACGATGGTCGAGAGCTGGCAGGCCGAGTGGGCGCACCACGGTCTCGAACTCGAGCTGGACAGCTTCTGGCCCGGCCACGGCGGCGACATCACCGAGGACCGGTACGCGATCCTCGCCGAGGCGGTCGGCGCCGGCTTCGACCGTACGGCGAGCCACGCCCGCCGCGTCGCGCACCGGGACCGGCTGCACGCCGAACTCGACTTCCGGCCGGGGATCCGGGCCTGGATCGCGGCGGCGCGGGAGCTGGGCCTTCGGATCGCGATCGCGAGCAGCTCGCCCCGCAAGTGGGTCGTCGGCCATCTGGAACGGGTCGGCGCGGTCGGCCTGTTCGACCACATCGTCACCGGCGACGAGGTCGAGACCCACAAGCCCGATCCGGCGATCTACGAGCTGGCCCTGCAGCGTCTCGGCGTACCCGGCGCCTCGGCGATCGCCGTCGAGGACACCCCGCACGGCGTGGCCGCCGCCCAGGCGGCCGACATGTACGCGGTCGCCGTACCCAATCCGTACGTCACCGCCGCCGCGGTGGCGGAGGCCGACCTGGTTCTGGGCAGCGCTGACGAGCTCTTGCTCACCGACCTGCTTCTGTCCGCCGCGCCGAAAGGGTCGACGGCTCGTAACTGAGTGACCTAATCTGCTGACCCTCTGTAGGTTTCCAACTGGAGGGTGGTCAGATGCGGAAACTCGTAACGACGGTCGCGGCCGTTGCGGCGGCTGTGACAGGTCTGGGGGCAGGTCTGACGGTCGCGGCGCCGGCCCAGGCGTCGACCTCGGCCTGCGATCTGGTGACGGCGAAGTCGGTCGGGTACTCGGCGTTGATGCTGTACGTCGCCGTGGGCCTGGAGGGCTGCTCCAACAGCGTCACCGAGGTACGTGTCGAACTGCAGAAGGGCGACAGCGCGGGCGGGCCGTTCACCACGGTCGCGGAGACGTACGCGTACTCCGGCGGCGGCGCCTGGTTCGACGAAGGCACCGGCTGCGGCTACTACGTCGGCGTCGCCCACTGGCAGGACCAGACCGAAACAACCCCGAACCCGGCGTACTACTGCAACTGACGCGGACATCCGTCGTCTGAGGGGACAGCTCCTCAGACGACGGACAGCGGCAGGAGCTTCTTGCCGGTGGGGCCGATCTGGATCTCGGTGCCCATCTGCGGACACACGCCACAATCGAAGCACGGGGTCCAGCGGCAGTCCTCGACCTCGATCGCGCCGTCCTCTTCGAGCGAGTCCTGCCAGTCCTCCCACAGCCAGTCGCGGTCCAGGCCTGAGTCCAGGTGGTCCCACGGCAGTACTTCGGCGTACTCGCGCTCCCGTGTCGTGTACCAGGCGAGGTCGACGGGCTCGTCGGCCAGCGCGCGCTCGGTGCACTCGACCCAGCGGTCGTACGAGAAGTGCTCGCTCCACCCGTCGAAGCGGCCGCCGTCGCGCCAGACCGCCTCGATCACGCGGCCGACGCGCCGGTCGCCGCGGGACAGCAGTCCCTCGATGATGCCGGGCTTGCCGTCGTGGTACCGGAAACCGATCGCCTTCGCGTAGCCCTTCTCCGACCGGATCGCCGCCCCGAGCTTCGCCAGCCGCGCGTCGGTCTCCTCCGCGCCGAGCTGCGCCGCCCACTGGAACGGGGTGTGCGGCTTCGGCACGAACCCGCCGATCGACACCGTGCACCGGATGTCACGCCGGCCGGACACCTCGCGCCCGGTCTCGATCACCCGCTTCGCGAGCGCGGCGATCGCCAGCACGTCCTCGTCGGTCTCGGTCGGCAGACCGACCATGAAGTACAGCTTCACCTGCCGCCAGCCGTGGCTGTACGCCGCCGCGACCGTGCGGATCAGGTCCTCCTCGGTGACCATCTTGTTGATCACCTTGCGCATCCGGTCCGACCCGCCTTCGGGCGCGAACGTCAGACCGCTGCGCCGGCCGTTGCGGGAGAACTCGTTCGCCAGCGTGATGTTGAACGCGTCGACCCTTGTCGAAGGCAACGACAGCGAGACGTTGCTGCCCTCGTACCGGTCACCCAGGCCCTTCGCGACGTCGGCGATCTCGCTGTGGTCGGCGCTCGACAGACTGAGCAGGCCGACCTCCTCGAACCCGGACTGCTTCAGCCCGTTCTCCACCATGTCCCCGATCGTGGTGATGCTGCGCTCGCGTACCGGCCGGGTGATCATGCCGGCCTGGCAGAACCGGCAGCCCCGGGTACAGCCCCGGAAGATCTCCACGGAGTACCGCTCGTGCACGGTCTCGGCGAGCGGGACCAGCGGCTTCTTCGGGTACGGCCAGGCGTCCAGGTCCATGACCGTGTGCTTCGCCGTCCGGAACGGTACGCCGTGGCGGTTCGGGGTGACGCGCTGGATCCGGCCGTCCGGCAGGTAGTCGACGGTGAAGAACTTCGGGATGTACACGCCGCCGGACTTGGCCAGCCGCATCAGTACCTCGTCGCGGCCGCCCGGGCGGCCCTCGTCCTTCCACTCCCGGATCACCTCGGAGATCGCCAGCACGATCTCCTCGCCGTCCCCGAGCACCGCGGCGTCGATGAAGTCCGCGATCGGCTCCGGGTTGAACGCGGCGTGCCCGCCGGCCAGCACGATCGGGTCCTCGTCGGTGCGGTCGGTGGCGTGCAACGGGATGCCGGCCAGGTCGAGCGCGGTGAGCATGTTCGTGTACCCGAGCTCGGTCGAGAACGACAGCCCGAACACGTCGAACGCCCGCACCGGCCGGTGCGTGTCCAGCGTGAACTGCGGGATGCCGTTGTCCCGCATCACCTTCTCCATGTCCGGCCAGACGGAGTACGTCCGCTCGGCCAGGATGTGGTCGCGCTCGTTCAGCACCTCGTACAGGATCTGCACGCCCTGGTTCGGCAGCGCGACCTCGTACGCGTCCGGGTACATCAGCGCCCAGCGGACACTGACCGCGTCCCACTCCTTACTGACCGAGTTCAGCTCACCACCGACGTACTGGATCGGCTTCTGCACCCCCGGCAACAGAGCCTCCAGGCGCGGGAACAGCGATTCGACAGTCATAGCCACTTCCAGTCAGCGATCAGAGCACCCACCAGCCTAACGCCGCGGATCGCCTACTTCGGAATCGAGCACCTCGTTGTAGTACCGGCGGAATCTGGCCAGCAGTACGGCAAACGCGGCGTCGAACTCCGTATCGGATGTGATTCCGGCCTCGTAGAGGTCCAGTTCGCGGCGCAGTCTGACCGCCAGGTCCGGCTCGAGTTTGTACTCGGTGATCCGGGCGTCCAGCGCGGCGACCCGCTCCTGGACCTCCAGACGGCGCTTCTCGGTCCGCTGCCGGTCGCGGCGCGCTGTGGTCCCGACCTCGGCGGCCTTCTTCATCCCGAGCGCGAACGACGCCGTCAGCACGGCGACGTAGCCGGGCGGGAGGAAATGCACGACATCGACTCCGGCGTCGAGCAGGTACGCGAGCGGACCGGACAGCAGGATGACCGCCAGATCGGCGGGCGAGGAGACCTTGTCGAGGAGCTTCGCCAGGTCGTCGATCACCCGCGGCTCAGCTTTCGGCGCAGGATGTCGAGCATCTCGTCGTACCACGGCTGCGGCGCGGCCTCCGGCCATTCACGCAGCCAATCCAACTGAGGCTCGAGGCCTGCGAGGCGACCGACAGCCTGTACGGCGCTCCACGCGTAGACCCAGGATTCGCCGGTCCCAGCTGAGACGAACGCGAGTAGCACTGCGTGAAATGTCTTTCGGTCGCCGGCGGACGGAAGCTCGTCGACGGCGGCCAGGAGTTGTTCGAACTTCTCGCGGATCTCGTCCGGAAGTTCGTCCGAAGACAGCCACCGCCACATGTTGCGGTGCGACGTGGCAGTCCAGGATTCAGCCGAGGTCCACTGCGTCCGTGGCCCGCCGATCGCCGACCGGTCCGCGGCACGCGGCCGGCGCCGCTCGAGCACCAGCAACATCACCGCCCCGCCGAAGAACAGAGCGAGGACAACAGCTGCGGCGATCAGGAACGCGACGATGGGGTTGAGGCCGGACGGCAGACCGTCCGCCAGGAAGAACGCGAACAGCCCGGCTATCAACGCCAGCCCAAGCAGATTCCCGTGGTTCTTGTCGCGCACCGGCTGCGCGGCCCAGGTGGCGACGTTGTTCTCCCGCCGTCGTCCACGGCTGGACTTGACGGGCACGTCCCAATCCTTGCTGTACTCGAACCGCTCGTATCGCTGCCAGGCATCCCGGTCGGCCACGCCGCCTCCTTTCCGTTCCCCCATTGTCCCCGGCGTATCCGGGCGAATCCAGTCGGTGATCAGGCCAGGTGGGCGACAAGCAGCGGGTTGATGACGTCCGGGTGCGAGTAGGTGACCAGGTGGGCGGCGTTTTCGATGATTTCGAGGTGGGCGCCGGGGATTTGGGAGGCGAGGGGGACGACGGTTTCGGGTGGGACCGAGGTGTCGGAGTCGGTGGTGATGAGGAGGACCGGGGCGGTGATGTCGGCCAGCTTGGGGAGGAGGTTGGTAGTGCTGAGGGCCTCGCAGCAGGCGGCGTAGCCCTCGGCGGGGCAGTCCAGGAGCATCTGGCGGACCGGGTCGGTGTCCTTGAACTCCGGGAGGAACCAGCGGCCCAGGGTCGCGTCGGTGATGGATTGGGTGCCTTCGGCCCGGACCTGAGCGGCGCGGTCGATCCACGGCTGCGGGTTCGCGGCCAGGTTCGACGGCGGGCAGATGGCGACGAGGCGGTGGAATCTCTCGGGTGCGTTCTGCGCGAGCCACAGACCCACCGCGCCGCCGAGCGAGATCCCGACGTACGACGCCTGCTCGACCTCCAGCGCGTCCAGCAGCTCGACGACATCCCCGCCGAGGTCGTCGATCGTGTACGGCCCCTCTGGTACGTCGGACCCGCCGTGCCCGCGATGGTCGAACGCGATCACCCGGAACCGCTGCGCCAGTACGTCGACCTGCGGCGCCCACATCCGCTGATCCGCGCCGAGCGACGACCCGAGCAGTACTACGGGCGCGTCGGCCGGTCCTGTCTCCACGTAGTTCAGTCGCATGTCCCCACCCTACGAAACCCTCGCCCACCCGGTCGCGAGCCCAACATGGCACACCCCTCGGGGACTGGGAACAGGCTATTGCTTGTTCCCAGTCCCCGGCGGCGGTCCTCAGTCGAGCGGCATGATCGTCGTGCGGCGGTGGTGTTCGAAGACGACCGAGCTGCGGATGTCGGCGATTTCCTGGCGTTTCGCGAGGGCGAGGACCAGATCGCGGAGCGCCTGCGTGTCCTTGACGGCGACATGGGCGAGGAAGTCGGAGCCGCCCGAGACCATGAACATGTCCAGCGTCTGCGGCAGGTCCATCACGTACTGCTGGAACGCGGTCGCGACGGCCATCGCCTGCGGCCGGAGCTTGATCGAGATGATCGCCTGGGTGGACCGGTCGATCGCCTTCAGGTCGACGGCCGCGTGGTACCCGCTGATCACGCCGCGGTCGCGCAGCCCGCGGATCCGCTCCAGGCAGGTCGACGGCGCGATCTTCAGCTCGGCCGCCATGTCCCGGTTGGTGCGGCGGGCGTCGTTCTGCAGCATCCGCAGGAGCGCCGTATCAAGTTCGTCCATGCCGCCCAGTTTCGCAGATCCGCCGAACGATGTTCGGAGTACGCCGCGATCGGCCGCCCATCGGGCTAGCGTGACCGCCGTGCTGACGAACAAGATGGTCGTGATCATCGCGGCCGACGCCCCGATCGGCGTCGCCCTCAACACCGCCGCTCTGCTCGGTGTCGGCGTGGGGAGGCACCACGACGACACCGTCGGACCCGATACCACCGACGCTGCCGGGACCGCCCACACCGGCATGTGCGCGTACCCGATCCCGATCCTCCGCGCGCCCGCCGACACCCTCAGCACGCTGCGGGCCGAGGCTGCGGCGCGCCCGGACGTCACCATCCACGACATGCACCAGGTCGCCCAGCAGGCCCGCACCTACGACCAGATGTCCACCACGCTGGCCGGCACCAAACCCGAGGACATCCAATACCTGGGCCTGGCCCTCTACGGCCCTCGCCCCACCATCGACTCCCTCACCGGAGCCCTCCCCCTCTACCGCTAATCCGGAAGGTGCGGGGCGATGAGTTCGAGCAGGATCGCGTGGGTCTTCTCGTCGGCCGCGGCGATGACGCCTGGGCCGTCGTACAGCGGACCCCCGCACAGATCGGTCACGACGCAGCCGGCCGCGCGGCACAGTGCGAGGCCAGCGGTGAAGTGGACGCTGTCGCGGAGGTTGCCGTCGGTCACGTACGCCGTACGTCGTCCCGCCGCCACCCACGCGACCGCCAGCGTCGTCGACAGCACGCGCTGACCGAACACGGCCCGCAAACCGGGATCCGCGAGCAGCCGCGACCCGAGAAACCCACCGTCCGTGATCGGATCCAGGTTCACGTCCACCAGAAGCGAATCCGCCGACGGCACCAGCGCGAGATCAGACCCGTCTCGCCGAACCCTCGCCGTTTCCCCATCGGTCCAGAAGATCTCCTCCGACACCGGGTCTGCGATCGCGGCAACGGTTGCCGTACCGCTGACCTGCAGCGCGACGTTGACCGAGAACAGCGGCGTACCCGCGGCGAAGTTGAGCGTCCCGCACAACGGATCGACCATCCACCGCCGCGACGCATCAGCGTCCCCGCTGGCGCCGTACTCCTCACCCAGAACCGCATCCTCCGGCCGCGCACCCTGGATCACCTCGAGGATCGCCCGCTCGGCCGCGAGGTCGGCGTCGGTCGCGAAGTCCGTCGGCGACTTGTCGTGCCGCGCGACCACGGTGCCGTACTTGCTCCGCACCACAGCAGCCCCAGCCGCAGCCGCCGCGATCGCCACCTCGAGATCAGAACTCATACCGGTCATCTAACACGGCAGAAAGCTTCTCCGGATCCGCCACCACTCGAAGGGCGGTGATCGCGGTGCCGTCGGAGTCCAGCGTCAGCAGATGGTGGTTGCCGCGGACAACCACCTTCAGACCGGGCCCGGTGACCAACTCCACCAGCGTGAACGTCACCTCAGGACGTCCGTAGATGTGGCTGAAGAAGACGGCGACCTTCTCGCGCCCGGTGACAGGTTTGCGGGCGGCCCGCCGGCGGCCATTGGCGTCGGTCCAGGAGATGACGTCGTCCCTGAGCATCGACTCCAGCCGCGGCAGGTCGCCGTCGCGGGCGGCGGCCACGAAGTCCAGGAGCAGGCGGCGCTGTTCGGCGGCAGTCGGCTCGTACCGTGGCCGATCGTCGGCCAGCGCGTGCTGGGCCCGGTGGTGCAGTTGGCGGCAGTCGTCCGGCGTACGGTCGAGGATCTCGGCGATCTCGTCGTACGGGAGGGTGAACGCGGTCCGCAGTACGTAGACCGCGCGTTGCGGCGGAGTGAGGCGCTCCATCAGGTGCAGAAGCGCCATCGACACCTCATCGAGGTCGAGCGCATGCGCCGGGACCGGCTCGGGGAGCCATTCGCCGACATAGCTCTCGCGGCGCGCCTGCCGGGTTCGCAGTACGTCGACGGACAGCCGCGTCACCACCCGCGTGAGGTAGCGGCGCGGCTCGGCCACGTCGGAGCGGTCGGCGGCGGACCAGCGGACGTACGTCTCCTGCAGCACGTCCTCGGTGTCGTGCCAACTGCCCAGCATCCGGTACGCGAGCCCGGCGAGCATGCCGCGCGCCGACTCGTATTCGCGCAGGATCAACCGACCAGTTCGGGTTGTCTCCTCGTCGCGATGTTCAGACGGGTCCACAGGTTGATGGTGCCAATCGCCAGGAGCACGTTCGCAGTCCCCTCCTCGCCGAACTGCGCCAGCGCGGCGTCCCACACGTCATCCGGTACGCCGGTACGCTCCAGCACCGTCACCGCGTCGGTCAACGCCAGCGCCGCGCGCTCCCGGTCGTCGTAGAACGACGAGTCGTGCCAGGCCGCCAGCCCGAACAGGCGCTGACTGCTCTCGCCGTCCTTCAACGCGTCCGTCGTATGCATGTTCAGGCAGAACGCGCAGCCGTTGAGGATCGACGCCCTGATCTTGATCAGGTGCAGCAACGTCTGGTCCACCACGCCCTGCACATAGTTCTCCACGCCGAACACGGCTCGGAAGCCGGCCGGCGAGACCTTGCTGAAGTTCATTCGCTCGTCCATGCCAACACGACGGCGACCCGGGCGTCCTACGTGACGACCGGGCGTGTGACACCGGTCACGCGGGCTTGAGGACGTGCCGGGCCTTCGTGACGGCCGCCTCGGTGGCGGGGTCGAGTTCGGTGCCCTGGCCTGCGAGGACGCCGACGGAGAGGATCACGTCGTCGACTCCGGTGACGACCGCGGCGTACTCGAGGCCGCGCTTCGGGCCGCTGGTGCCGGTGAGACGGAACGCGAACGGCTTGGAGCCGTACTGCGGAGCGGTGATCTTCTCGACCTTCATCGACGTGCTGCCGGAGCCCTCGGTCTTCAAGGTCACCTTCGTGCAGGAGTCGACGGCTTTGGCGTACGCGTCGCGGAGGTCGGCGACCTCGTCCGCGGTGCCCATCGAGTCGAGACCGTAGTCGATGTACGGGCCTTCCTGTCCGCCGGTGAACGTCCGGGCGACGCTGGCCTTGGAGCCGGGCGCCTTGGTGGCGTTCAGGTACTTCACCAGCGTCTTGCACCGGCTGCTCGACGACGAGAACGGCTTCGCGTCCTCGTCGGCCTCGTCCTTGTCCTCCGCGAAACCGGTCGGCAGGTCCGCGAGCTCGAGGAGCGCCTTGGTCAGCTCGGTGGTGGTCCGGGTGACGGGCGCGGCCGGCGTCGACGCGGTCGCACTGGGGGTCGGCGTGGTCGCCAGTGGCTCGGCGGTGGGCTTGTCCTCCTCACCGCCACAGGCAGCGAGGGACAGTGTGAGGGCGGCAGCGAGCGCCAGCGGAAACGACACGTACCTGGTCATGGGGCCTCTCGGACTGGGCAGGCGGCCGAGCAGGCAGCAGCGTACCTGACGGGTCAGCTCAGCCGATCAGTACCTGTGCGAGCGGAGGTGGATGTTCTGCAGCAGACCGATCGCCAGCAGGCACGCGAACATCGACGAACCGCCGTACGACACGAACGGCAGCGGCAGGCCCGTGACCGGCATGATGCCGAGCGTCATCCCGATGTTCTCGAACGCCTGGAACGCGAACCAGCAGACGATCCCGGTCGCCACCAGCCGGCCGAACGCGTCCCGCGCGTTGACCGCGATCCGCAGCCCGCGGAACAGGATGATCGCGAACAGCACGATGATCGCGCCGGCGCCGATCAGCCCGAGCTCCTCCCCCGCGACCGTGAACACGAAGTCGGTGTGCTGCTCGGGAACGAACGCGTTCTGCGTCTGGCCGCCGTGGAACAGGCCCTGCCCGAACACGCCGCCGTTCCCGATCGCGATCCGCGCCTGGTTCACGTTGTACCCGATGCCCTGCGGATCCGACGACGGGTGCATGAACGCGGTGAAGCGGGCGATCTGGTACTCCTTCAGCACCTGCAGCTTGATCGCGATCGCTGCCACCAGCACGCCCGCGGTGAGCAGCCCCAGCATCCAGCGTTTCGGTACGCCGGACACCGCGATGATCCCGAACACGATCGACCCGAGCACCATCACGGTCCCGAGGTCCGGCTGCAGCATCACCAGGATCACCGGTACGGCGGCCACCCCGACCGCCTGTGCGACGTCGATGGTCCGGGCGTCCTCGTGACGGTCGGTCTCGCTCTTCTCCGCGATCAGCAGCGCCATCCCGACGATCACCGCGAGCTTGGCGAACTCGCTTGGCTGGATCGACATGAACGGCAGCTGGATCCAGGACCGCGACCCGTTGATCGTCGAGCCGACGCCGGGCACCAGGACCAGGATCAGTCCGACGATCGAGGCGGCGTACAGCACCGGGGCGAGGATCCGGACCCGGCGGTGGTCGGTGATCGCGGCGCCGATCGCGAGGATCAGGCCGATCGCGAAGTTCAGCGCGTGCCGGAGCAGGAACGCGTCCGGTTTGCCTTCTGTCAGCGAGGTCCGGTTGTGGGTCGCGGACCAGATCAGCAGCGCGCCGATGAACGACAGCGCGACCACGGCGAACACCAGGATCCAGTCGACGTGCCAGACCGTCGACCGGCGGTCCATCCGCGGCCTGGTCCGGATCGGGGCCAGTAGCGCCATCACTGCTCCGGCTTCTCTTGGCCGGGCGGCGGCGCGGGCTTGATGTTGTACAACGTCTCGTAGATCTTGCGGACCGCGTCACCGCCGGCGCCCGAACCGGTACCGGCCTGGCTGAGCATCATCACCACGGCGTACCGATCGGTGTACGACGCGAGCCACGACGTGGTCTGCTTCCCGTACACCTCGGCCGTACCGGTCTTGGCGCGGACCGGGATCTTGTCGAGCGGGAAGCCCTGGAACTTCCACGCCGCCGTACCGGTCTTGGTGGTGCCCTTCAGCGCGGTGTCGATGTACTTCAAGGTGTTCCGCGGCACCGGGAGCTTCGACTTCACGACCGGCTTGATCTCGTGCGGCTTGCCGTTCGCGCCGATCCAGGACTGGACGACGCGCGGCTCGTAGAGCGTGCCGCCGTTCGACAGGGCCGAGTAGACGGTCGCGAGCTGCAACGGCGTGATCGTGGTGTCGCCCTGGCCGATCGCGAAGTTCACCGCGTCACCGGCGCGGTACTTGTACCCGTCGACGCAGAACTCGCGGGCGAACTGCTTGAGGAACGCGGATGTCCCGGCGGGCGGGTTGGCCGCGATCTTGCAGTAGTAGTCCTTCTGCGCGTCGTAGTACGTCTTCTTCCACTTGCGGTCCGCGATCCGGCCGCTCACCTCACCGGGCAGGTCGACCCCGGTCGGCTTACCGAGTCCGAACTTCTGCGCCATCTCGACCAGCGGATCGCGGGTGCTGATGTCGCTGGAGTTGCCGCCCTCCTTGAGCCAGAGCGCGTACGCGATCCGGTAGAAGAACGTGTCGCAGGACAGCGCCAGCGCCTGGTCGAAGCCGATCATCCCGTACGACGCGGACTCGTAGTTCTTGAACCGGCGGTTGCCGACCTCGAAGTACGACGAGCAGTCGAGCCGCGTCTTCGGGCCGTACCCGGCGCTCATCGCGGCCGCCGTGGTGATCGGCTTGAACGTCGACCCAGGCGCCAGCTGGCCCTGCAGCGCGCGGGACACCAGCGGAGTCCCGGACTTGGTCGAGTAGAGCGCGTCCAGCTCGCGCTGGGTGATGCCGCCGACCCAGACTCCCGGGTCGTACGTCGGGTAGCTGGCCATCGCGACGACCCGCCCGGTCTTGGTGTCCATCACGACGGCTGCGCCGGAGTCGGCGACGTACTTGCGGTGGGTGACCGGGTCGGTCTGCTTCCGCGCGGTCATGATCGCGTTCTTCAACTGGGCCTCGACGGAGGCCTGGATGCGCGCGTCGATCGTCGTCACCAGCGTCGCGCCCGGGACCGGAGCGGTCTGCTTCTTGACACCGGTCGTGTACCCGACCGCGTCGACGATCACGTCCTTCTCGCCCGGCGCACCGCGCAGGAGCTTGTCGTACGACCGCTCGACACCGGCCCGCCCGACCAGGTCCGAGCGGTGCGGGACCGAGTCCTGCCCGGCCTTGTCCATGTCCTCGAGCTCTTCGGTCGTGATCGGCGACAGGTACCCGAGGATGTGCGCCGCGTTCACCTTGTACGGCGACGGATACGCGCGCAGCGTCTGCGAGTCGGCGGCGATCCCGGGGAAGTCCTCGCGGCGCTCCATCACCTCGATCGCGACCTGCTCGCTGACATCCTTCGCGACCGGGATCGGCTGGTACGGCGTGCCGTTCCAGCAGGCGGGCGGTTTCGACGCACCCGGCTCACCGCACAGCATCGTGCGCGCCTTCAGGTCCTTCGGCTTCTGGCCGAGCACCTTCGCGAGGCGGGCGAGCACGACGTTCTGCTGGCTCTCCGGAAGTTTGGCGAGCACCGAGCGGTCGACGGTGATCACCACCGAGACCCGGTTGCCGACGAGGGTCCGGCCCTGCGAGTCGACGATCGTGCCGCGCGGCGCCGGGACGAGCACTTGGCGGATGTGCTGCTGGGTGGCCGCCTGGCTGTAGTCCGCGCTCGACATCACCTGCATGTACCAGAGGCGGCCGAACAGCGTGCACAGCAACGAGAAGACCAGCACCCCGATCACGAATAACCGGAGCCGGGCCTTCAACGGCGCTTCGAAACCGTCCCAGCTCATGACAGCGGCTCTGGAGGTTTGCTCATGGGGCGACCCGGCGGCGTTCGCGCGCGGGCTGGACGCGGCCCATGATCCACATCACCAGTGGGATCACCACGATCGCGCCGACCACGTCGTACCCGGCGGCGATGCCGAGGCGGACGCCGAACTCGCCCCAGTCGACCGACGGGTCGTGCAGCAGCGATCCGGTCGCGCTGTAGATGAAGAACGACACGGCCGTCCCGAGCACGACGGTCAGCGCGACGCCGAGCGGCCCGACCGGGCTGCCGGAGGTCTCGCGGCGGATCAGCCCGGCGATGTACCCCGCGATCGCCAGCGACAACGCCCACCGGCCGGCGGTGTGGTCGGCGGGCGGCACGACGTCGAGCAGCAGACCGCCCATGAAACCGGCGATCGCGCCCCACTCCGGCCCGCGGGACAGCGCCAGCGCGATCACCACGATCAGCGTCAGGTCACACGTCACCCCGGCGACCGCGATATTCGTCAGCACGGACGTCTGCACGGTGACGGCGATCATCAGGAACAGGGCAGCCAACCCGATCCGTAGTGCAATCACATCAGTTCCCCTTCCCTGTGAGTTGTGGGCGCGGTGCCCGGGCGGGTGGCCCGGTGACCACGCCGACGGTGTCGATCCGGGTCGGATCGACGTACGGCTTGACGGTCGCGGTGGACCCCAGTGACCCCTCGTTCGCCGTCACCGACGTGACGACGCCGATCGGGACGCCCGGCACGTACGGCGCGTTGCCGCTGGAGCCCCAGGTGACGATCCGGTCGCCGACCTTCGGCCGCGCCTTCAGGTCGATCAGCTTGTAGTCGAGGGTGCCGCCGACCTCGCCACGTCCGGAGACGAAGCCGAGTGCCATCGACGCGTTCAGCCGGCCGCCGACGGTCGAGTTCCGGTCGCCGATCAGCAGCACGGTCGCGGTCCCCTGGGTGGTCCGCACCACCCGGCCGACCAGACCGGTGCCGTTCAGCACGGTCATGTCGGTGTGCACGCCGTCCGCCGTCCCGGCGTCGATCGTGACCGTGTGGCTGAACGTCTGCGCACTGCCGATCCCGATCACCCGGGCCGGCGTCATCGTGTACGCCGGCGCGACCTTGAGCAGCTTGTCCAGCTCCTGCGCCCGGTTGCGGGCGTAGTCGGAGGTGGTCAGCTCCCGGGTCAGGTCCTCGTTGTCCTTCTTCAGTTTTTCGTTCTCTGCTTTCAACCTATCCATTTCCGCGAATCGGTCGCGGAGGTTGTCCACAGGCTGCCGGGCCGAGGTCGCGGTGGACTCCAGCGGGCCGAAAACACCGGCCGCGGCCTCCCGCAACGGCTCGACCGGCGAACCGGCCGACCGGCGGGCGTCGAGCACGATCAGCGTGAAACAGGCCAGCACCACCAGCAACAGCACAGTACGGCGGCGGCGCACGTCACGCGACGTACCGGCCGACCGCAGCGGAGCCTCCCCCGCCGACCGGAACGCGCTCCGGGGCGAGGTGCTCCGGGACGACGTACCGCGGGACGGGCTACCGAGGTCTTTGAGCATCGCCTGCTACCTCAGCGCCGGTTGTCGGTGACCAGGATGCGGTTGAGGGTCTCGATGTTGTCGACACACTTGCCGGCGCCCAGGACGACCGCGTCCAGCGGGTTCTCGGCGACGTGGATCGGGATGCCGGTCTCGTGCCGCAGCCGCTCGTCCATCCCCTTCAGCAGCGCGCCGCCGCCGGTCAGCACGATGCCGCGGTCGACGATGTCGCCGGCCAGCTCCGGCGGGGTCTTGTCCAGGGTGGCCTTGACCGCGTCGACGATCGCGGTGATCGGCTCCTCGATCGCCTGCCGCATGTCCGCCGACGACACCTTCACGGTCCGCGGCAGGCCGGAGACCATGTCCCGGCCGCGGATCTCGCTGTCCGGGCCGTCGGTGGTCGGGAACGCGGACCCGATCGTCATCTTGATCTGCTCCGAGGTGGCCTCGCCGAGCAGCAGCGAGAACTCCTTCTTGCAGTAGTTCACGATCGCCTTGTCGATGGCGTCGCCGGCCACCCGGATCGACTGGCTGGTGACGATGCCGCCGAACGAGATGACCGCGACCTCCGTCGTACCGCCGCCGATGTCGACGACCATGTTGCCTGTGGCGTCGCGGACCTCGAGGTTCGAGCCGAGCGCGGCGGCCATCGGCTCCTCGATGATGTACACCTTGCGGGCGCCGGCCATGTACCCGGCGTCGCGGACCGCGCGCTGCTCGACCGCGGTGATCCCGGAGGGGACGCAGACCACGATCCGCGGCTTCGCGAAGTACCGCCTGCGGTGTACGCGCTGGATGAAGTACCGCAGCATCTGCTCGGCGGCGTCGAAGTCGGCGATCACACCGTCCTTGAGCGGCCGGATCGCGGTGATGTTGCCCGGCGTCCGGCCGATCATCTTCTTCGCCTCGTGCCCGAACGCGACCGCCTCGCGCGGTTCGTCGGTCCGGGTCGCCACCACCGACGGCTCGTTCAGCACGACACCCCGGCCGCGCACGTAGACCAGCGTGTTCGCCGTCCCGAGATCGACCGCCATGTCGCGGCCCAGCATGCTGTTCGCCACCGCGGCACCTCCCAATCGACCCCAACTCAGGCTAAGCGCCGCCCGCGCACAGCCCGTGGACCGACACGACCCGTCCGCCCAGAACAGATCGTATCGGTCCGACCACCACCAGTCCGCATCGGCCCGCAGACACCAAGAATCCAAGGCCATCCAGCGTCACAACAACGTCAGCTCGTACCTCTCGACAGTACGTATACGTCCACTACCAAGTGATCCGGGCAGCTCCAAGGCGTACCAGGGTCTGCATGCAGACATATACGTACTGTTCAGCTGCAGATTTCGAGCCTGATCAGCGGTCGGCTGCTGCGCGTCAGGGGAGGTCGGGGAACCAGATCTTGATCTCGCGGGTGGCGGATTCCTCGGAGTCGGAGCCGTGGACGAGGTTTTCGCGGTTGGAGAGGGAGAGGTCGCCGCGGATGGTGCCGGGGGCGGCCTTGCGGCCGTCGGTGGCGCCGTTCAGGGCGCGGACGACCTCGATCGCCTCGTCGCCCTCGAGGACCAGCGCGACCATCGGGCCGCTGGTGACGAAGTCCCGCAGCGGCGGGTAGAAGGCCTTCTCGACGTGCTCGGCGTAGTGCTGGTCGGCCAGCTCGCCGTCGATCGTGCGCAGGTCCATGGCGACGATCCGGAGCCCCTTGGCCTCGAACCGGCCCAGCACCTCACCGATCAGGCCACGGCGGACCGTGTCGGGCTTGAGCAGGACCAGGGTGCGCTGCGACATCTGTCAACTCTCTCTCGAAGTAGCCGGGGCGGATGAGCCTAACCGGTCGGTGCCTCGTGCGCCTTCTTAGCCGCTTCGATGCGGCGGCCGAGGACGATGGCGGCGACCCAGAAGGCCGCGAAGAACAGGCCGAGGACGAACATCACGGGGACGACGAAGCCGAGTCCGACCGCGCCGACCTGGACCGCCGAACCGAGCACGTATCCGGCCTGGAACCGGAGCAGGCCGGCTGCGAGCAACGCCAGTACGAAAAGCCCGAGGCAGACCGGGATCGCGACCGCGGGACGGATGTCCGCGACCGAGATCATCACCGGTGTGACGAGGGCGAGCACGACCGACTCGAACGCGAGCACGATCGACGCGAGCGACCTCACTGCTCGCCCTTCCCCTTGCGGACCAGCAGCGCCCGCGCCTCACCGGCGGTGATGACCGAACCGGTGACCAGTACGCCGCCGCTCCCGAGCGCGACCGCGTTCTCCTCGGCGAGCCGGATCGCGTCGTCGATCGCGTCGATCAGGTGCGGGCGGACCAGGACACGCTCCTCGCCGAACACCTCGGCGGCCAACTGCCCGAGCTCCTCGGCCGGCATCGACCGCTCGACGAAGCTGTTCCGGGTGCAGACGACCGTTTCCATGATCGGCTCGTACGCCTCGAGGACGCCGTACACGTCCTTGTCCTTCATACAGCCCAGTACGCCGATCAGCGGCTGGAACTGGAACGCCTCCGACACCGCAGCCGCGGTCGCCTCCGCGCCGTGCGGGTTGTGCGCGGCGTCGACGACGATCGTCGGGCTGTTCCGGACGACCTCGAGCCGGCCGGGGCTGGTGACCTGCTCGAACCCGGCCTGCAGCAGTTCGGTGGTGACACGGCCCTCGGTCTCCGGACTGGCGCCGAGCAGGGCCTCGACCGCGGCGACGGCGGTGGCCGCGTTGTGCGCCTGGTACTCACCGTGCAACGGGATGAACAGATCGTCGTACTCGCCGCCGAGGCCCTTGAGCGAGACGACCTGGCCGCCGACCGCGAGTGCCCGGCTGACGACGCCGAACTCGATCCCCTCACGGGCGACCTGCGCGCCCACCTCGGCGGCCTTGCGGAGCAGGACCTCGAAGACCTCCAGGCTCTGCTGCGCGATCACCGTCGTACCGCCGGCCTTGATGATGCCGGACTTCTCGCCCGCGATCGTGACCGGATCCGCGCCCAGCAGGTGCGCGTGGTCGACCGCGACCGGGGTGATCACCGACACCGCGCCGTCGGCGACGTTGGTGGAGTCCCAGCTCCCGCCGAGGCCGACCTCGATCACCGCGACGTCGACCGGGGCGTCCGCGAACACGGCGTACGCCATCGCGGTCATCACCTCGAAGAACGTCAGCGGGTGCTCCTGCTCGGCGTCGACGACGTCGAGGTACGGCGCGATCTCCTCGTACGCGTCGACGAAGCGCTGCTCGCTGATCGGTTCGCCGTCCAGCGTGATCCGCTCCCGGACCGACTCCAGGTGCGGGCTGGTGAACCGTCCGGTCCGCAGGCCGGTCTCGCGCAGCAGGGTGTCGATCATCCGCGCCGTGGACGTCTTGCCGTTGGTCCCCGTCAGGTGCACCACCGGGTAGGCCTTCTGCGGGTCGCCGAGCAGCTCGACGAGTCGCCGCACGCGCTCCAGGGTGGGCTCGATCTTGTGCTCCGGCCAGCGCTGCTGGAGCCGTGCCGATACCTCGGCGAAGGAAAGGTCGCTCATCAGAAAGCCAAGTCTAGGAGGGGCTGTGGATAAAGCGGTCGGAGCACCCCTTGACAACCACTAACATTGTGCGCATGAGCCAGACGTCCCGTGTTCCAGACAAGCCCAGCCTCGACGGTCTCGAGGAGAAGTGGGCTGCCGTATGGAAGGAGCAGCAGACCTACGCCTTCGACCGCACCGCCGAGCGTGCCGATGTCTATTCCATCGACACGCCGCCGCCGACGGTCTCCGGGTCGCTGCACGTCGGGCACATCTTCAGCTACACCCACACCGACCTGGTCGCGCGGTACCAGCGGATGCGCGGGAAGAAGGTCTTCTACCCGATCGGCTGGGACGACAACGGCCTGCCCACCGAGCGCCGCGTCCAGAACTACTACGGTGTCAAGTGCGACCCCTCGCTGCCGTACGACCCGGACTTCACTCCGCCGGCCAAGCCGGACCCGAAGAAGCAGGTCCCGATCTCCCGGCAGAACTTCGTCGACCTGTGCGGTGAGCTCACGCATATCGACGAGCAGGCGTTCGAGGCGATGTGGCGCCAGGTCGGCCTGAGCGTCGACTGGTCGTACCTCTACACCACGATCTCCGAGGACTCCCGGCGTACGTCGCAGCGCGCGTTCCTGCGCAACTTCGCCCGCGGCGAGGCGTACCTGGCCGAGGCGCCGACGGTCTGGGACGTCACGTTCCAGACCGCGGTCGCGCAGGCCGAGATGGAGGCGCGGCCGTATCCGGGCGCCTACCACCGGATCTCCTTCCACGGCGCGGACGGCCCGATCTACATCGAGACCACCCGGCCGGAGCTGATCCCGGCCGTCGTCGCGCTGATCGCGCACCCGAACGACGACCGCTACAAGCACCTGTTCGGTACGACGGTGAAGTCGCCGCTGTTCGGTGTCGAGGTCCCCGTCCTGGCGCACGAGGCCGCCGAGATGGACAAGGGCGCCGGCATCGCGATGTGCTGCACCTTCGGCGACCAGACCGACATCCAGTGGTGGCGCGAACTGCAACTCCCGGTCCGCACAGTCGTCGGCCGCGACGGCCGGCTGCTGCGCGACACCCCGGCCTGGCTCGAGGGCTCCGAGCTGTACGGCGAACTCGCCGGGAAGACGATCTTCAGCGCGCGCGAGCTGATGGTCCAGAAGCTGCGGGACAGCGGCGACCTGGACGGCGAGCCGAAGAAGACCGAGCGGATGGCGAACTTCTACGAGAACGGCGACAAGCCGCTCGAGATCGTCTCCACACGGCAGTGGTACATCACCAACGGCGGCCGCGACGCCGGGCTCAAGCAGGAGTTCCTCGAGCGCGGCACCGAGCTCGCCTGGGTCCCGGAGCACATGCGGCACCGCTACCTGAACTGGGTCGAGGGCCTGAACGGCGACTGGCTGATCTCCCGCCAGCGGTACTTCGGCGTCCCGTTCCCGGTCTGGTATCCGCTGAACCACGACGGCGAGCCGGACTACGACCACCCGCTGATGCCGTCCGAGGCCGAGCTGCCGATCGACCCGACCTCGCAGGCGCCGCGCGGGTACGACGAGTCGCAGCGCGGCAAGCCGGGCGGGTTCGAGGCCGACCCCGATGTGATGGACACCTGGGCGACGTCGTCGCTGACACCGCACATCGTCTGCGGCTGGGAGCGGGACGACGACCTGTTCCGCCGTACCTTCCCGATGGACCTGAACACGCACGCGCACGAGATCATCCGCACCTGGCTGTTCTCCCGCGTCGTCCGGGCGCACTTCGAGAACGGCACGCTGCCGTGGGCGCGGTCGCTGATCTCCGGCTTCGTCGTCGACCCGGACCGCAAGAAGATGTCGAAGTCCAAGGGCAACGCGATCGTCCCGTCGGAGATCCTGGAGAAGTTCGGCTCGGACGCGGTCCGCTGGCGGGCCGCGATGGCGCGGCCGGGGCTGGACTCGCCGTTCGACGAGTCGCAGATGAAGGTCGGACGCCGGCTCGCGATCAAGGTCCTGAACGCGTCGAAGTTCGTTCTCGGGTTCGGGGCGACCACGATCGACCCGGCCGCGGTGACCGAGCCCATCGACCTGGCCATGCTCCAGAAGCTGCGGTCGGTCGTCGAGGACGCCACGGCGGCCTTCGACCGGTACGACTACACCGGCGCGCTGGAGATCAGCGAGCGGTTCTTCTGGACGTTCTGCGACGACTACGTCGAGCTGGTCAAGGAACGCGCGTACGGCGGTCAGGGCGAGGCCGCCGCTGCCTCGGCGAAGGCGGCGCTGGCGGTGGCGTTGTCGGTTCAGCTCCGGCTGCTGGCGCCGTACCTGCCGTTCGCGACCGAAGAGGTCTGGTCGTGGTGGCAGGAGGGCTCGATCCACACCTCGCAGTGGCCGACGGCGGACGGCGACCTCGCGGTCGCGGCGCAGGAACCCGAGGTCCTCGACGCGGTCTCCGAGGTGCTCGCGGGGATCCGCGGTGCGAAGTCCGAGGAGAAGGTCTCGATGAAGACCGAGGTCTCCAAGGTCGAGGTCACCGGGCCGGCCGCCCGGCTGGCGCTGGCCGAGCGCGCCGAGCCGGACCTGCGCGCCGCCGGCCGGATCACCGGTGAGATCGTCTGGCACGCGGACGACTCCGACACGGTCAAGGTCGTCGCGACGCTCTGATGACACGGACAGGCGCCCGTCTCCTGCTGGGGAGGCGGGCGCTTGTTCGTTCGGAGGTTCGACTACGGTTTGTCATGATGTGGAACCATCGGGCCGAGCCGACCGCTGCACCCCGTGCCCCTGACGTCCGAGGAGCCAAGCGATGAGCGATCCCACCAACCCGGCCGACCCCAAGAAGCAGGCCGCCGACGACACCACCGAACTGGCTCCGGTCCCGGCCGTCGACGCACCCGCGACCGACCCGGCCAAGGACGCTGGAGCGACGGCCGTGGCGGCGAAGGACGCGTCGGCAGACTCGGGCGAGCCGCCGAAGAAGAAGGGGCTGGGACGGTTCAGGCTTCGTGGGCCGTGGGTGACCGTCGGCAGTGCGGTGGTCGTACTGATCGTGCTGGCTGTGCTCGGGTACCTGTGGGGTCTCGGCCCGCTCAGCCGCCTGAACGCGGAGCGTGCGATCACCCCGCCGGCCAAGGTCGCGGGCCTCGACCGCATCACCGACCCCGAGATCCGCAGCCAGGCCCAGCTCGACCAGACCCGGGACGCGCTGAGCCGGATCAACGACGGCAAGAAGGTCATGGTCGAGGCGTACGGCAGTCTCGAGGGCGACCGTTTCTACGTCCTGATCGCCCTCCGCGGCCGCGTCGACATCGACAAGGTCGTCGCGGACTCCGGCGCCACCGCCGACAAGATCAAGAAGATCGGCCACTCCACCTGCATCGAAGCCGCCGGCAACCTCCCCACCCAGTGCTACCGCGGCTCCAACACCCTCACCGTCATAGCCCAATCCGCCAACGAAGGCGTAGCAGTAGACCAGGTAGAACCCATAGCCGAAGAAGCCTTCAAAGCCATGCGCTAGAGCGCGCTTGTGACCCTGGTCAGAGCTGGGCGTCAGGGCCCCAGGGATATCCGGCTCTTCTGACTGATCCGTGGGCGGGCCGGGTGTCGAGTCGTGGGTTTTGGCGGGAACCTGCAGCATCGATCCACGAGTCGCGGTTTCGGGGACCGACCAAACGCCACGACTCGACGCCCCGGGGAGCGTGAGTTGCCGTGGCTGGGAAAGAAATGGTCACTCCACGCACATTTGTTTCCCGGCTCCTCAGGTACTGCACGAACCCGAGCAGCAATCCTCCCCGCTCGGCCGCGTCCCGCGCAGATGCGTCCAGAAGCACCTAACGGAGACAACCAAACTTGGTACGTTCATCTTTGGTTGTGTCGCGCGCGGGCCACTCAGAGGGTCGCACAGTCAGACCCGTGGCGCGAGAGTCGCCCTTCCGCCGTTCGCCGCCTGGCGCTGAGTCAGGTGAGTAGGCCGGCTATGAGGATCATGGTGGGGATTGAGAGCAGGGTGCTGAGGAGGACTGCGCTTCGGGCTAGGGTGCGGCTGGCTCGGTAGTGGACTGCGTAGACGTAGACGTTTTGGGCTGTGGGGAGGGCGGCTAGGAGGGTTGGGGCCAGGAGGGCCGTGCCGTGGAGGTCGAGGGCCCAGCGGGCGATTGCGTAGGCGGCCAGCGGTTGTACGAAGGTTTTCAGGGCGACGGCTAGTACGACGTCTCGCCGTACGGTGATCGAGTCCTTGGTGCCCGCGCTCAGGCTGAGGCCGTAGGCCACCAGCGCGACTGGGACCGCCGCCGCGGCGACCAGGTCGATCGGGCGCATCACGATCTCCGGCAACCGCACGCCGAGTACCGAAATCAGCAGGCCGAGCAGCGACGCGACCGTCAGCGGATTGCGGAAGGGTCGGGTCACGACGGTCCGCAGCGACACCCGCCGCCCGCTCCCCTGCCGGTCACCGTCCAGTACGGCGAACGCCACCGGCGCCATGATCAGCACCTGGAACAGCACGATTGGCGCCACCAACGCACCGTCGCCCAGCACGTACGCCGCCACCGGTACGCCGAGATTGCCCGCGTTCACGTACGACGACGCGAGGACGCCGATCGTCGCCTGGGACCGTGTCCGCCGCCAGATCACCGCGGCGATCAACAGGAACAGCGCCTGCACCACGAACAGGCTGACCAGGTTGGTGACGAGGACCACCGAGAAGATCGCCTTCAGGTCCGCCCGCGCGACGGTCGTGAACAGCAGCGCCGGGGTCGCCACGAAGAACGCCAGCCGGGACAGGACGAGCTCGTCCTCTTTCCGCAGTACGCCGAAGACGCCGACGACGTACCCGAGCACGGCCACAGCGACCAGTGCGGCGAAGGCACCGACGACGGCGGACATCTCAGCTGCTCAGCGGGGTGGACACGCCATCGATCGTAGGGGTAAGCGCTGTCCGTGGCGGGTGGGTGCTCAGGAGCTGGATGGTGACGTGCGGCACCTCGTGATGATGCCGGCCATGACTGCCCGGAAGTGTTCCCGATCGGCGTCGCTGAGGTGCCCGATCAGCTCGTTCAGGGCCTCACCGACCTCGGCGTGAAAGGCGATCGCGGCGCGGCGGCCGGGATCGGTCAGCGTCACCTGCACAGCCCGCCGATCGCCCGGGACCGGCGAACGCTCGGCCAGGCCGCGCTTCTCGGCGCGATCCATCAGCCCGGTCAGCGCGGCCTTCTCGACGCCGAAGCACTGCGCGAGCTCGGCCATGCCCTTGGGTCCGTCGAGCAGGACGCACAGCAGCTTCGCCTGCACCGGCGTCAGGTCGTGCCGCTCGGAAATGCCCGCGTACAGGCCCTGGACCATCCCGGTGACCTGCACCAATCCAGCGGCCGCGTCCAGCTCCGCGGGGTCCACGCCGGCGCCGTGGACCTGCGCGAACCCGGCGAATCGCGCGCCGCGGGAGCGGGCGCGTTCCGGGGGCGTTTCCGTCTCGCTCACCTTGTTCACGGTACATGGCCTGTATAGTTAATGACGCATACTATCAATGCCGTTAACTATCGAGCAGAGGAGATCCGATGTCGTTCAGCGCAGCGGAGATCGCCTATCTGCGGTCCCAGCCCCTGGGCCGCCTCGCCACCGTCGCGGGCGACGGGCAGCCGGACGCCGTCCCGGTCGGTTTCGAGTACGACGGGACGCACCTGTACATCGGCGGGATCGACCCGGTCCGCACCCGCAAGTACCGCAACGTCCGCGACGGGCAGACCAAGGTCGCGTTCGTCGTCGACGACCTGGTGTCGACGCGCCCGTGGATCCCGCGCTACCTCCGGATCTACGGCGAGGCGGAGGTCGTCGAGCGCGACGGTCAGTTCGGTACGTCGCCGTACCTGCGGATCACGCCGACGGTGTCCTGGAGCTTCAACCTCGAGGGCCGCCCGTTCACGCACGACGAGAAGGTCACCACGACGCGGACCGTGCACAGTTTCGAGGCGGTGGCGAGCCGATGAGCTTCGACACCCGCGCCGGTTCCCGCGGCGCCCGGCAGCCCGGCGGCCGGCTCCTGCACTGGTTCAACAGGTTCAACGCCCGTCGCATCCGGCGCCGAGGAGGCGGCAAGTTCAGGGGCGGCGACGCGTTGGTGCTGCGGACGATCGGGCGGAAGTCCGGTGCCGAGCGGGCGACGCCGGTCGCCTGGTTCGCGGACGCCGACGGCAACCGGCTGATCGTCGCCTCCGCGGCCGGCGCGGCCGGCAACCCGGCGTGGTACTACAACCTCGCCGCGAACCCTGACCAGGTCCGTATCGAGGTCGCCGGCGAGGCGATCGAGGTCCGCGCCGAGCAGCTGCACGGAGCGGAGCGTGCGGAGGCATGGGAGCGCATCACCACGGCGTCGCCCGGTTTCGCCGAGTACCAGGTGAAGACCGACCGGGAGCTGCCGATCATCCGGCTCGTCGAGCGGCGCTGAACCGTAACCTGGAAGATGCTGACGAGTCAGGCCGAGGTCTAGAAAGATTCCACCGGATCCTCGGAGGATGGTCGTATGACTACTTCCGCTCGAGTGATCAAGGCCGCGGTCGGCGCGGCCGCGGTGTTCGGCGTCCTGGCCACCGGTCTGCCGAACGCCGGTGCCGCACCGGCGCAGCACCAGGTGGCCGTGCAGGGCCTGCCGATCGGCGACGCCGACCTGGCCGAGACCCGGACCGTCCAGACGCTGGCGCGCGGCGTCACGCTGACCCGGATCGTCCGCGGTACCGACCCGGCGCCGGCCGACCAGATCAACACCACGCCGCGCGGCCCGTGGGTCGTCAACGTGCTCACGATCGACCCGCGGACCGCGAACGGCCACCTCAAGGCGACGTACGGTCCCGATCTGGCCCGCGTCGAGAAGACCTCGGACCTGGTGAAGTCGTCCGGCGCGCTGGCCGGCGTGAACGCCTCGTTCTTCACCTTCACCGCGAACCCGCAGTACCCGGGCGACCCGGTCGGGCTCGGCCTGTTCGACGGCAAGCTGCTCAGCGAACCGCTCGCCGACCCGACCGAGGCCAACCTCGTGATCGATGCCAAGAGCAACAGAGTGGTCACCGGCCACCTGCGCTGGACCGGCGCCGTCCGCAACCGCTTCACCGGCGCCGAGCTCCCGCTCGAGTTCCTCAACCACCCGCCGGTGATCCCGGCCGCCTGCGCGACGCTCCCCGACCAGACCGCTTGCACTGTGCCGGGTGACGTCGTCCGGTTCACTCCCGAGTTCGCCGCCTCGACTCCGGCGGGCGCCGGCGTGGAGGTCGTGCTGGACCGCCGCGGTTGCGTTGTCCGTACGTCGACCACCCGCGGTACTGCGCTCAGCCCGAGCCAGACGTCGTTGCAGGCGACCGGCCAGGACACTGTCGCGCTCCTCGCGCTGGCCAAGGGCTGCCTGCGCACGGATCTCGCGGTGTCGGACGAGACCGGCCGCAAGGTCCCGCTGCGCAGCGGGCTGTACGGCGTGACGGGCCGGTATCAGCTGACCAAGAACGGTGAGATCGTCGTACCGGACGGCACTGGCAGCTTCTTCGATCGCAACCCGCGCACGATCGCCGGCACGACCCGCGGCGGCAAGATCGTCCTCGCCACCATCGACGGCCGCCAGACCACGAGCGTCGGCACCACGATGGACGAGACCGCCGCGGTCGCGAAGGCGCTCGGCCTGTCCGACGCGATCAACCTCGACGGCGGCGGCTCCACCGCGATGGCTCTCGGCGACGGCACGGTCGTCAACCACCCGAGCAGCACCGGCGGCGCCGAGCGCGCGGTCGGCGACGCGGTGGTCTTCGTCCCGGGCCGGTGAACCGGTAGGACGTCGACCCGCTCGGCTGATGTGACTCAGGTCACATCAGCCGAGCCATTGACGTTCTGACTACGTAGACACATTCTGACTACGCAGTCAGAATGGAGGACGCATGAGCGAGGCGAAGCCGAGTAGTACGGATGTCGCACGGCTGGCCGGCGTCTCGCAGAAGACGGTGTCCCGGGTCCTGAACGGTGAGCCGTACGTCAAGGAAGAGGTCCGACTCCGGGTGCAGGCCGCCGTACGGGAGCTCGGCTACCGGCGCAACGACGCGGCCCGGGCGCTCAACTCCGGCCGGACGAAGCGGATCGGCGTCGTGTGCCTCGGTACGGCGCTGTTCGGGCCGTCGACGCAACTCGTCGCGATCGAACAGACCCTGCGGACGACCGGCTACTCGGTGAGCATCGTCAACACGCTCGAAGGCGACACGATCGCCGACGTGGTCGAGCACCTGCGCGAGCAAGGCGTGGACGGCATCATCTTGTCCGAGCCCATCGACGAGGGCGACGGCGTACCGATCGACGTCGACATCCCGGTGCTCAGCTTCGGGCGGTTCCCCGGGCTCAGTGCGAAGCCGAGCATCGACACCGGCGGCGACAACATCGGCGCCGGCCGGACCGCTACCGAACACCTGCTCGGCCTCGGGCACGAGACGGTCTGGCATGTGGCCGGCCCGCAACGCTGGTGGGCCGCCCGCGATCGCCTGGCCGGCTGGCGGCAGGCGCTGGCCGACGCCGGCGCCCCCGAACCCCCTGTGCTGGAAGGCGATTGGCTGCCCGCCTCCGGCTATGCGGCCGGCCGTGAACTGGCCGCGAACCACGACGTCACCGCGGTCTTCGTCGCCAACGACGACATGGCCATCGGAGTACTGCGTGCCTTCACCGAGGCCGGCCGATCGGTCCCCGAGGACGTCAGCATCGTCGGCTTCGACGACATCCCGACGGCGGCGTTCCTGACGCCGCCGCTCACCACCGTCCCGCAGGACTTCGACGTCCACGTCGCCCGCGGGATCGCGAACCTGGTCACAGAGATCGAGTCGCCCACCGGTGACCGCTCTCCGCTGCCGGAGCCACCGCCGCTCCGGCTCGTCGTCCGTCAATCCACCGCAGCACCCCGCACGGCGCGCTGACCCGAGCACGCCCACCTCACCCCATCACGGTCGGCGTACTGATCGCCGTACCCCTGTCAGGCACGCCTGCCGCGCCCGGGCACCGCCTTGCCACATTTCGAGGAGTTGTTCGCAGTGTTCAAGAACCGTATCCGCCGACGCACAGCCGTCGGCACCACACTCGTACTGGCCGCCGCGCTGGCGCTGGCCGCCTGTGGCGGAGGCGGCGACTCGTCGTCCGGTCGCGCGAGCCAGGCGCAGGCCGTCAGCCAGGCCGACATCGACAAGGCGATGTCCACGCCGACCGAGCTCACCTTCTGGACCTGGGTGCCGAACATCCAGAAGGAGGTCGACCTGTTCCAGAAGAAGTACCCGGCGATCAAGGTGAAGGTCGTCAACGCCGGCCAGGGCACGCCGCAGTACACCAAGCTGCGGACCGCACTGAAGGCCGGCACCGGCTTCCCCGACGCCGTCCAGATCGAGTTCCAGTACATCCCGACGTTCGCGCTCACCAAGAGCCTGATGGATCTGCGCCCGTACGGCGCCGAGGCGCTGAAGGACAAGTTCGTGCCGTGGACGTGGCAGCAGGTGGTCGGCGCCGGCGGTCAGGTCTGGGCCGTTCCGCAGGACAGCGGGCCGATGGGAATGCTGTACCGCAAGGACATCTTCGACAAGTACGGCATCGGCGTACCGAAGACCTGGGACGAGTTCGCCGCGGCGGCCCGCAAGCTGCACGCCGCCGACCCGAACGTGTCGATGACGAACCTCGCGCAGAGCCAGGCCGGTGTGTGGTTCGGGCTGCTGTGGCAGGCCGGGGTGAAACCGTTCGAGAGCCCGAGTGCCGACGCGGTCAAGGTCAACCTGAACAGCGCCGAGTCCAAGAAGGTCGCCGATTACTGGGGCGGCCTGGTCAAGGACGGCGCGGTCTCGGCCGACGCCGACTTCAACGACGCCTGGTACCAGGCGCTGAACCGCGGCAAGTACGCCACCTGGATCACCGCCGCCTGGGGTCCGGTCTTCCTGGAAGGCAGCGCGAAGGCGACCAGCGGCAAGTGGCGCGCCGCACCGCTTCCGCAGTGGGAGGCCGGGAAGAACGTCTCCGGTAACTGGGGTGGCTCGACGACGGCCGTCGTCCAGGGCACGAAGAACCCGATCGCGGCCGCGAAGCTGGCCGAATTCATCAACACCGATCCCGAGTCGACCAAGATGTTCGCGACCCAGCAGTTCCTGTTCCCGGTCACGAAGGCGTTGCTGGCCGACAGTTCCTTCGTCGACAAGCCGCTGGCGTTCTACGGCGGTCAGCCGGTGAACAAACTGTTCGCCGGGATCAGCGACACGGTGGACACGAAGTTCCAGTGGCCGCCGTTCCTCGACCAGACCGTCAACGACTGGAACGAGACCGTCGGCAAGTCGTTCGCGAACAAGACCGACAGCAGCGCCGCGCTCGACCAGTGGCAGGACCGGATCACGAAGTACGCGCAGAACCAGGGCTTCAAGGTCGATCAATGAGTGTCAACACCACCGAGCGGCTCGGGGCACAGGCTCCGAGCCGCGGAGAGGCCCGTCGGCAGCGCCGCCGCGTCGGCCACGCCTCCACCGGCTACCTCTTCGTCGCGCCGTTCCTGCTGGTGTTCGTCGCCATGCTGGTCCTCCCACTGGCCTACGCCGCGTATCTCAGCCTGTTCCAGGAGCGGTTGATCGGCGGCACGGTCTTCGCCGGGCTGGACAACTACACCCGGGCTCTGACCGATCCGCGGCTGTTGCACGGCGTGGGCCGGGTCGCGTTGTTCTTCCTGATCCAGGTGCCGATCATGCTCGTCGTCGCGTTGCTGGCGGCGCTCGCCATCGACAGCGGCCTGCTGCGGGTCGCGAAGGTGTTCCGGCTGGGCATCTTCCTGCCGTACGCCGTACCGAGCGTCGTCGCCGCACTGATGTGGGGCTACCTGTACGGCCCCGACTTCGGGCCGTTCGCGCAACTCGCCGACAAGGCCGGACTGTCCGCGCCGAAGTTCCTCACGTCGGACTGGATGCTCGGATCGCTGGCGAACATCGTCACCTGGGAGTTCACCGGCTACAACATGATCATCCTGTACGCCGCTCTTCGGGCCGTCCCGCACGACCTGTACGAGGCCGCGGCGGTGGACGGCGCCGGCGCGATCCGGACGGCGTGGAGTATCAAGATCCCGGCGCTGCGGCCCGCTCTGCTGGTGTGCGTGATCTTCTCGGTCATCGGCAGCTTCCAGCTGTTCAACGAGCCGCAACTGATGCAGCGGCTGGCGCCGAGCGTGATCGACAGCGGATACACGCCGAACCTCTACGGCTACTCGCTCGCGTTCACCGGCCAGGAGGTCAACTACGCCGCGGCGGTCTCGTTCCTGCTCGGCGCGGTCATCGTCGTCGCGTCGTACGCCGTCCTGTTCATCACGACCCGAAGGAGCCGGTCATGACGGGTCGTCGCAGCAACCTGCTGACTGCCGCCATGGTGGTGCTGCTGATCTACTTCCTGTTGCCGCTGTTCTGGCTGGTGATCGCGTCGACGAAGAACGTCGGCGATCTGTTCTCGAGCTTCGGCCTGTGGTTCTCGCACGACTTCTCGTTCTTCTCCAACGTCCGCGAGACGCTGACGAACGGGGACTGGGTGTTCACCCGCTGGATGGGCAACACGGTGCTCTACGCGGTGATCAGTGCCGGCGGCGCGGCGTTCCTTTGCGCGCTCGGCGGGTACGGCTTCGCCAAGTACCGGTTCCGCGGCAACTCGGCGCTGTTCGGATTGGTGCTCGGAGCCATCATGGTGCCGACCACGGCGCTCGCGATCCCGACGTACCTGCTGTTCAGCAAGGCAGGGCTGGTGAACACGCCGATGGCGATCATCCTGCCGTCGCTGGTGAGCCCGTTCGGCCTGTACCTGATGCGGATCTACGCACAGGACGCCGTACCGGACGGGATCATCGAGGCGGCCCGGATCGACGGGGCCGGCGAGTTCCGGATCTTCTTCCAGGTCGCGCTCCGGATGCTCACCCCGGGCGTCGTCACGGTGCTGCTGTTCACGCTGGTCGCGACGTGGAACAACTACTTCCTGCCGCTCATCATGCTCAACAACCCCGACCTGTACCCGGTGACCCTGGGGCTGGCGCAGTGGTCGTCGCAGGCCGGCGCAGGCGGCGGCACGACCGGCGCTGTGCTCTCGCTGGTGATCACCGGCTCCTTCCTCTCCGTCATCCCGCTGATCGCGGCGTTCCTGCTGCTGCAGCGGTACTGGCAGTCCGGGCTGGCCGCGGGCGGGGTCAAGGCCTGAAACTCTTCTATCATTGGAGAAACGCGTGCACGAGCGTGTGCTCTTCGGAGCTGCGTACTACCACGAGTACCAGCCGTACGACCGCCTCGAGCGGGATCTCGATCTGATGGCCGCCGCGCACTTCTCGGTGATCCGGGTCGGCGAATCGGTCTGGTCGACCTGGGAGCCCGAGAACGGCCGCTTCGACCTCGACTGGTTGCAGCCCGTCCTCGACGGCGCACACCGCCGCGGTATCGCGGTCGTGCTCGGCACCCCGACGTACGCCGTGCCGCCGTGGCTGGCCAGGCTCTATCCGGAGATCACCGGCGAGCGGACAACGGGTCAGCGGATCGGATGGGGCGCGCGGCAGGAGGTGGACTTCACCCATCCCGGCTTCAAGTTCCACGCCGAGCGGGTGATCCGCAAGATCGCCGAGCGGTACGCCGAGCACCCGGCGGTGATCGGCTTCCAGGTCGACAACGAGCCGGGTAACGAGCTGCTCCACAACCACGGTGTCTTCCAGCGCTTTGTGGACAGTCTCCGGCAGCGGTACGGCGACGTACAGAAGCTGAACGAGGCGTGGGGCCTGGTCTACTGGTCGCACCGGCTCTCGGACTGGGCGGACCTGTGGACACCGGACGGCAACGTCCAGCCGCAGTACGACGTCGCGTGGCGGCAGTTCCAGGCGGACCAGACCACGGAGTTCATCGGCTGGCAGGCCGACCTCGTCCGCGAATACGCGCGACCTGAGCAGTTCGTGACGACCTGCATCGCCTACGAGCGCCCTGCCGTCGCCGACGACGAGCTGGTACGCCGCCTGGACGTCACCACCGGCAATGCGTACTACGCCATGCAGGACGGGCTCATGCACCCGGAGGCCGGCGTAGCGCAGCAGGGCTGGACCACCAACGGCACCTGGGCGCTCTACCTCAGTGCGGACCGCATGTACTCGTCCCAGCAGCGCCCGTTCCTCGTCACCGAGACCAACGCGCAGTCCATCGGGTACCCGTGGAACAACCGCCCGGCGTACGACGGCCAGTGGCGGCAGGCGGCGTGGGCCCTCGTGTCACGTGGGGCCAGCATGATCGAGTACTGGCACTGGCACACGCTGCACTTCGGTGCGGAGACGTACTGGGGTGGAGTCCTCCCCCACAGCGGTCAGCCGGGTCGCACGTACCAGGAGGTCGCTCAGCTCGGTGCCGAGTTCGAAGCCGCCGGCTCACTCGTGGCTGGTCTGACACCGGACAGCGACGTGACCATGCTGTATTCGCTGCCCAGCAAGTGGCTGATGCAGAAGTACCCTGCGCTCGCGCACCAGGACGGCAGCCCGGACGAACGCTCGTACCACGGGTTCTTCGACCCCTTCTACCGTGGGGCTTTCGACGCGGGTCTACAGGTCCGCATCCGGCACACCAGCCAGTTCACCAGTGCAGACCCGATCGTCGTCGTACCGGCGCTCTACCTGGCCGACAACGACCTTCTCGACCAGTTGGTCGCGTACGCCGAGGGCGGTGGGCACCTGGTCGTCGGACCACGCACGGGGTACGCCGACCTCGACGCACGTGCCCGCACCGACGTGCAGCCCGGCAGACTCGCTGCCGCAGCCGGTGTCTGGTACGACGAGTACAGCAACGTCAGCGCAGACGTGCCCGTGCGCGGCGTCGGCCTGCAACTCGACGGGTCCGTAGCGGGCACGCGCTGGGTCGACGGGCTGCAGGTCGACGACGCCGAGGTGCTGGCCGGCTACGAGCACCCGCATTTCGGCCGGTGGCCGGCGATCACCACCGTGGCCCGCGGCTCCGGCCGAATCACCTACGTCGGAACGGTGCCGAACCCAGCCCTCGCCACGGCGCTCTTCCGCTGGATCAAGCCCACGCCCTGGACCGACCTGCCCAGCAGCGTGACCGTCACGTCCGCGACCGCCACGGACGGCCGGCGGCTCCGGTTCGTCCACAACTGGTCGTGGGACAGCGTCGGGATCACGGTGCCCGGGCCGATGCACGACGTACTCGCCGATCAGCCGGCGAACGGCAAACTCCAGCTCGGGCCGTGGGACGTGCGGATTCTGGTCGAACCGGGTCAGTAGCCGTAGCCGCCGCCGTCCGAGGACGAAGGAGCCTGCGTCGGGGCTGCGGCGGTGGTGGTTGCGGCGTGCCAGGTGAAATCGGTGCCGGCGAAGGCGTCGGTGAGGTTGTTGCCCTTGGCCTCGCCGGCGGTGGTGTCGAGTTTGAAGGTGTAGAGCGGCTTGCCCTGGAAGGTGAGCTGCTCTGCACCGGTGTCGGTGCGCTTCATCGTGCCCAGGCCTGCCACAGCACCAGCGTCGCCGGTCGCGGGAATCCAGAAGCTCAGGCAGCTAGCGGTGCACTTGATCGCGCCGCCGGCCTCCTGATCGGCGAAGTACAGCGTCTTCCCGGAGGCGTCGACCAGCGTCTGGCCGACGCCTCCGACATCCTTGACCGACACCGCGGCCCCGGCGGGAGCACCGCCCGTGGCCGGCTGGGAGTCGTCGCCGCAAGCGGTCAGCGCGCCCATCGCGGCTATCGTTGCACCTAGCAACAAGATCGTGGTTTTCATCGAGATCTCCTCTCGCCTACAGATACGCGAGATCCGGGCCCGCGGTTCAGTTGAACCTTTTACCGCCGTACCGCGTAGTTCCTGGGTGTGGACGACGACACGGTGATCCGCGCGTTGTACGCCAAGTACCGGCGGCCATTGTTCGGGTACGTCCTGCGGTCCGTGGGCGACCGGCAGTACGCCGAGGACATCGTGCAGGAGACGATGGCGCGGGCCTGGACGCACGCGGCCGAACTGGATCCGGACAAGGCCGGGCGGTGGCTGTTCACCGTCGCCCGCAACCTGGTGATCTCGGGCCGACGGCGGCAGAGCGCGCGGGTGACGGAGGTACCGATCGAGGACCGCGAGTTCCCGGCTCTCACCGACGACATCGACCGCGTCCTGCAGGTCTGGCAGGTGATCGACGTACTGCGGGGCCTCAGCACGGACCACCGGCAGGTGATCGTCGAACTGTTCTACCGCCGCCGCACCGTCAACGAGGCGGCCGCCGTCCTCGGCGTACCGCCGGGAACGGTGAAGTCGCGCAGCTACTACGCGCTGCACGCGCTCCGCGCCGCACTGGAGGAACGAGGGGTGACCGGCTCATGACCTGCCCGGAGACGATGTCGATCGGCGCCTACGTGCTTGGTGCGCTGGAGGCGTCTGAGCGTCGCGCGGTCGAGGAGCACCTTGTGAGCTGTACGGCGTGCCGTGCGGCGTTGCTGCAGTTCGCGCCGCTGCCTGGGCTACTGCACGCCGTACCTGTCGAGGACATCGAAGCGGAGCAGCCGGAACCTGCGCCGCTCCAACTGAACAAGCGGCGCCCAAGGCGATGGGTGCTGGCCGGCGCGGCTACGGCCTTGCTGGCTGGTGTTGCGAGCTGGGGTCTGCTGTCCGCTCCGGCGTCAGCCACTTGGACGGCGACGGACGGGGTCGGCGGCCTGGACACGACGGCGAAGCTGGTCAGTCGTGGCTGGGGTACGGACATCCAGCTCCGGCTCACCGACCTGCAGCCGTATGAGCACTGCATGCTCGTCGTCCACGGCCGCGACGGAACCGTGGAGACAGCCGGCTGGTGGGCAGCGAACGGCAACTATCAAGCTAAGATCCCCGCCAGTACGTCGATCCCGCTGGCCGACATCGACCACCTCGAAGTGGTCGACGCAGGGGACACCGTACTGAGCACGGTGTCCCCCACGACGCGCTGATTCACCAGCTGTTGTTGGAGATTCCCGTACCCAGGTAGACCTGGTCGTACGTGTTTCCGTCGTTGTCGTCGGTGTAGGCGACCGCTACCTCGGCGAACGGCGAAACTGCGACCGTCATCTGCTCCTGCCGACCTTCGGCAACAGAACTGAGCCGCTGCGCCGACAGCCGACCTGTGTCGGTGCCGTCGGTACCGAAGCCACGGACCCACACGTCCGGGTCAGCGCCGGACACTGTCCAGCCCACGACCGTCTGCGCCGCGTCGTCGATGCCGATCGACGGCGCCACACCAGCAGTCGCACCCTGTACGTCGGCGTACCGGGCCGTACCCGCAACGGTGAACGAACGCGTCGCGACGGCACCAGCCGACTCCCAGGCCACCGCGAAGTCGCCGTTGAAGTTGGCTGCCGCCGCTGGATGCGTCTGCTGACCTGTGGTGGCGGAGTTGGCGACCCGGCGCGACAGCGTGGCTGCACCGTTCGTACGGCCCAGCCGGATCAGTCCGATGTTGTAGTCGGCGTTGGCGTCGCCGTCCTCGTCCCAGACGACGACCGCGTCACCTGACGCCGACACGGCCACATCCGGGTTGTGGTGCTGGCCGGTCGTCTGCGAGGCGGTCACCTCCCAGGCGCGTGTGGTCGGCCCGGTGAAGCCGGCCGCCTTGACCGTTGCCGGCGTACCGGTCTGGATGTCCTCCCACGCCACAGTGAACGCGACGGCGGCACCGGACGGTGCGCCGTCCGGGTCGACAGCGACCCGCGGGTTGATCTGCTGGCCGGTAGAGCTGCTGTTGGAGTTGCCGGACGCTGTGACGGTGCCGGCGGTGTTCACGACGCGGTACGGGATGTTGTAGTACCCGTTGCCGTCCGGGTCGTCCTGCCACACCACGACCGCGTTGCCCTTGTCGTCCAGGCCGACGTCCGGGTGCAGGTGCCGCCAGTTCGTCACACCGCTGCTACCACCCGCGGACAGCTTCTTCTCGTACACAGCAGTGCCGTTGTGGAACAGCCGCAGGTAGATCTCACTGTGCACATTGTCGGTCGCGTTGTCGGTGTCGCGGTCGTCCTCCCAGGCCACGGCGACGTACCCGTTGCGGTTGATCGCAACGGACGCGGCGTCCTGGTCGCCGGTGGACACACTGTTCGCCGCCACCCAGGTGGGAGCGGCGATGTGGGCGGACGCACTGGTCGCGGTGAAGGTCAGCACGGTGGCTGCCACCGCCGTAATAGCCAGAGTCTTCTTCATGACAGTCACACCGCCTGCAATCCGGGCTGGCCCTCTTGGACGACGAACGACTTCACAGTCGCTGCGGCGGCCCCGTGCTCGGAAACCTTTGCCACGTTACGGAAATCGGCCCGCAGCTCGGTCGGGCTGAGCGTCGCCCGCACATATCCGCGGCGGTTGTTGTAGAACTTCAGCCACGGATTGGTGCCGACGTCGGGGATCGTGGTGGACCCGTCGCCGTCGCCGCTCGAGGTCACCGAACTGGTCACCAGTTCGGTACCGATCGTCGCCGAGTTCGCGTTGTTGTAGTCGGCCTTCAGATCGCTCGCCCAGGCCCGGTGCACGTCGCCCGTCAGGACGACGGGGTTCCGGACGGACCGGTCGACCCAGCCCTGCTGGATCCGCGCCCGGGACGCGCGGTACCCGTCCCACGAGTCCATGCTCGCGCCGGTCGAGTTGAACCGGCGGGCGAAGAACACCTGCTGGCCGATGATGTCCCACGTGCCCAGGTGCTGTCCCAGTCCGTCGAGCAGCCAGGTCTCCTGGGCGTTCCCGGGCAGGCTGCGTGACGCGAGGTCTGCGTCCGAGCACACCTTCCAGCCGTCACCGCAGGCCTGGTCGTTGCGGTACTGGCGGGTGTCGAGCATGTGGAACGTCGCCAGGCTCCCCCACCGCAGACGCCGGTACAGCTGAATGCTGTTGCCGCTGTTCACCTGAGCGGGCCGCAGCGGCATGTTCTCGTAGTACGCCTGGTACGCCGCGGACCGTCGCGCGGTCCACTGCGCTGTCGTCAGCGCGGGCGTGTTGTTCTCCCGTACCGTGCCCGCGTAGTTGTTCTCCACCTCGTGGTCGTCCGGTACGACGATCCACGGCGCGACGGCGTGTGCCGCCTGGAGGTCGGGGTCGGTCTTGTACTGCGCGTACCGGCGGCGGTAGTCGGCGATCGACACGATCTCGTTGCCGAGGTGCAAGCGGGTGCGTCCGGCGGTCGCGCCGTACTCGTAGATGTAGTCACCGAGATGCAGGATGAGGCCCGGGTTGTCCTCGGCCATCCGGCGGTAGACGGTGTAGTAGCCCTCCTCGTAGTGCGAGCAGGAGGTGAACGCCATCAGCAGGTTGCGGCCGGTGGTGCCGACCGCGGGCGTCGTACGGGTCCGGCCGACCGGCGACAGGTGGCCCTGGGCGCGGAAGCGGTAGAAGTAGTCGGCGTCCGGGCTGAGGCCGCCCGCGACTACGTGGACCGAGTGGGCGGAGGCGTACTTGGCTGTCACCGTGCCGGACGCGACCAGGGTGCTGAAGGTGTCGGTGGTCGACACCTGCCAGTCGACGGCGACGTCGGCGTTCGCCATACCGCCCTGGCCGTCGGCGTTCAGCGGCGACGGCGCCAGGCGGGTCCAGAGCACGACACTGTTCGCGTCGGGCTCACCAGACGCGATGCCGAGCTGGAACGGGTACGGGACGGCGGCGGTGGCGGTGATCACGGACGACTGGGCGGCAGCCGGGAGGGCGCCGGCCCCAGCCGCGGCGAGTCCGCCGAGAACGAGGGTCCTGCGACTGATTGGGCTCATGGGCCTCACCTTCACGGGTACTCAGGGCGGGAGGCTCCCGAATCGGCCGAACTGCGGGTGACCATTCGGGAACCTTGAGTGTGTGTGGTGCTCCGTGCCCATGATTGCGCAGAATTGGTAAATTTCCTACAGCAGAACGAGCAGCAGCAGAACCGCTGCCGGAACCCCTTCGAGCAGGGTGTTCAACCAGAGTCGGCGCTCCGTTGCGAGCAGGACCAGGGCCAGGAAAACGTGCTGCGCCGCGGTGAAGGCGACCAGCGCCTCGCCCTGCGGCACGTGCCCGGTCCGGGCGAGGACGACCCCGAGCGCCAGCGCGATACCGGTGGTCAAGTTGTAGAACCCGAGGTTCACGATCCACAACTTGACCGCGTCGAAGTCCCGAGGTTCCAGCAGGAACAGCGGATACAGCCGCGGGTGGCGGTAGAAGAACGACTCCATCAGCCAGACCGAGGCCAGCAGCACCGCGATGACGATCGCGAGGATCTGGGCCGAGGTCCTCATAGCGACACCCCGTGCCGTTGCGTGATCTCGCCCAGCGCGGCGTAGTCGGACGGGTCGACCCCGGCCAGGTCCGCGAAGAACGCGCTCATCCGGCCGGTCTGGCTGACGGCGAGGAACTTCGCCGACGGTGTCAGCACCGAGAACGTGTTCACGGTGCCGGCCGGGATGCTGATCGAGGCGCCGGGACCGAGGTCGTAGCCCTGATCCCCTGCCTGGACGAGGATCCGGCCCTGCAGGACGTAGAACGCCTTGCTCCACGACTCGCTGTGCGGCGGCGACGCCTCGGCGCGCGGCGCGTCGATCTCGAACAGCTCGTACTGCCCGCCGGTGTGCTCGGCGCCGACCTTGACGGTCACGGTCGCGTCCGGGGCGGCGTACTCGACACCGCTGCCCGCATTGCTCAGATGCACTGTCTCGTTCATGACTGCGACGGTAGGAACCGGCGTACCGCGGGTACATCCCGTGCGGATGGGCTCGTCGGGCGCTCCCCGATCCCCACATTTCAGGGATAGGCGGCCGGGGTACGGCGGCGCATACTGAGCCCATGTGGGAGGGCCGGGCGCGGGCCGCGCGCCGGGACATCGCGGCACTGGCGACCTCGGGGATGGGCGTCGCCGAACTGCACGCGGCCGCGATCGAGGTGGTCGAACAGGTCGTGGGCAGTGAACTCACCTGCTGGTTCGGGATGGATCCGGGCACGCTGGTGATCAGCTCGATGACCAGTGGCGCGGCCCGCATCCCACCGGAGTACGAGCCGCGGCTGGCGGAGACGGAGTACGCCGGAACCGTGCCGAACTCGTTCGCCGAGCTGGCCCGCACCGCGCACCAGGTCGCGCGCCTGTCGGACCTGCCGTACCGCGAGGTCGTCGGCCACCGACGGCTGAACGAGGTCTGGCGGCCGCTCGGGATCGAGCACGAGGTCCGGACGACCTTCGTCGTCGACGGGGACTGCTGGGGCGGGGCCGGCTTCGTCCGCAGCGGTCCGGACTTCAGCGACCGGGAGGTGGAGTTCCTCGGGTCGGTGGCGCCGGTCATCGGCGCGGCGACGCGGGTCGCCGTTCGCACGGACGCCCACGGGTACCGCGGAGGGGTCGGCCCGTCGATCGTCGTCACCGGCCCGAGCGGCGAGCCGCGGGCGATCACCCCGGCCGCCCGGACCTGGCAGGACGAGCTCGACGAGATCGCGCCGGGCCGCTTCGACGTACTGCTCCGGGCCGTCGTCACGGGCACGCGGGCCTCCGGCACGTTCCAGGCGCGGGTGCAGACCGCGTCCCGCGAGTGGGTTGTGCTGCAGGGCAGCCGACTGCTCGGCGATACGGACGACGAGATCGTGGTGACGATCGAGCCCGCGTCCGGTCAGCACCTGGTCGGCATGCTGCTCGCGGCCTACGGCCTGACCACGCGGGAGCGGGAGATCTGTCTGGAGATCATCGCCGGACACACCACCGCCGCGATCGCCGACCGGCTGTCGATCTCGCCGCACACGATCCAGGACCACCTGAAGTCGGCGTTCGCCAAGGTCGGCGTCCGCAGCCGCGGCGAGCTGGTCGCGACGCTCAGACCGGGATGAGCTGCTTGCGATAGGTCCCGGGCGGTACGCCGAAGTCGCGCTTGAACGCCTTCGCGAACGCGAACTCCGACGTGTAGCCGATCTCCTTCGCCACCGTGGCGAGCGGGCGATCGTGATCCCGCAGGAGCCGCGCCGCAGTCGTCATCCGCCACCGCGACAAGTACGTCAGCGGCGGCTCCCCGACCGCCTCCGTGAACCGCCGGGCGAAGGCGGCCCGCGACAACCCGACATCGGCCGCCAGGTCGGCGACCGTCCAGGCGGCGCCCGGCCGCTCGTGGATGAGCTCCAGCGACTGCACGACCGCGGGATCGGTCAGCGCCCGCGCCCAGCCCCGATCCGTCGGGCAGTCGTTGTTCTCGAACCAGGCCCGCAGGATCAGCACCAGCAACGCATCCACCAGCGCCGGTACGACGGCAGCCGCGCCGGGCCGCTGCGCGTCGAGCTCCTCACCCATCATGCTGATTGCCGTATGCAACGAACGGTGGCGTCCCGGATCCGCCGGTACGACGACCACGTCCGGCAGCTTGCTCAGCACCGGGTGCGGACGCTCACGGTCCAGCCGGTACGTCCCGCACAGCAGCAACGCCCGCGCTCCCGGCCCTTGCGACACCGTCTCCGGATCGAAGTCGACGGCCGGGTCGAAGTCGGTGATCGGCGAGTCGGGATGGTCGGCGAGCGCGTGCTCGAGGCCGCGCGGCAGGAGGACCGCGTCCCCCGGGCCGAGCTGAATGGGGTCGGCGTCCGGCGTCAGCAACCACGCCGTACCTTGCAGGACGAGGTGGAAGCCGGCGCCTACGGAGCCCTCGAAGCGCAGCCCCCACGGGCCCCGGACCTCGGTGCGTCCAGAGCTGGCAGGGCCGGTCTTCATCGCGGTGACGACATCGGCGAGCACATCCATACCTGGCATCATACGCGCAGCGGTCAAGACGATCGGATATAAATTTGCGCTCCATGGACATAGATCCGCTCAGACCAGCGACCTACTGTCGGTGACAGAACATCTACGACAAGGAGTGGGAATGAGCATCGTCGTCACCGCCGCCACCGGGCACCTGGGCACGCTCGTCATCGATGAGCTGCTGCAGCGGGTTCCCGCCGATCAGGTCGTCGCGGTCGCGCGGAACGCCGCGAAGGCGGCCCCGATCGCGGACCGCGGCGTCGAGGTGCGGGTCGCCGACTACAACGACCCGGACGCGCTGGCGAAGGCCTTCGGCGCCGGTGACACGGTCCTGCTGATCTCGGGCCTCGAGCCGAACCGGCGCGAGCAGCACCAGGCGGTCATCACGGCCGCTCGCGAGGCCGGTGCGGCGCGGATCGCCTACACCAGCGTGCTCGGCGGACCCGAGGCTGACTTCGATCTGGCCGCGGACCACATCGCCACCGAGCAGGCGATCCTCGATTCCGGTCTGCCGTACACGTTCCTCCGCAACGGCTGGTACAGCGAGGTCTACACCGATCAGATCGCCGTACAGCTCGTGAACGGTGTCTTCGGCAGCGCTGGGGACGGCCGGATCGCGTCGGCTTCGCGGCGGGACTTCGCGGCGGCGGCAGCCGTCGTACTGACCGGCGACGGGCACGAGAAGAAGGCGTACGAGCTCAACGGCGACTCGGCCTTCACGCTGACCGAGTACGCCGCCGAGCTGTCGAAGCAGTCCGGCCAGGACGTTGCCTACAACAACCTCTCGCCCGAGGACCTGACCCAGGTGCTGACGGCGGCCGGCATCCCCGCGCCGTTCGTCCCGATCCTCGTCGGGGTCGACGACGCCATCGAGCGCGGTCTCCTCGCGGGCCGGGGCTCCGACCTCAGCCGCCTCATCGGCCGCCCCACCACACCCATCGCCGACACCATCTCCGCTGCGCTCAAGAACTAGCGACCAGCTTGTTGCGCTGTTCGCCCAGCCCGTCGGCCCAGACCCGGAGTACGTCGCCCGCGCGTAGGTACCGTGGTGGTTTCTGCCCCGCGCCTACGCCGGCCGGCGTGCCGGTGCTGATCACGTCGCCCGGGTAGAGCGTCATGAACTGCGAGATGTAGTGCAGCAGGTGTGCGACGCCGAAGATCATCTCCGCGGTCGAACTGTCCTGCAGGGCCTCGCCGTTCACGTCCAGCCCGAGCTTGAGCTTCTGCGGGTCCGGCACCTCGTCCGCGGTCAGGATCCACGGACCGAGCGGGCAGAACGTCGCCGCGTTCTTGCCCTTGTCCCACTGCCCGCCGCGTTCGAGCTGAAAGTGCCGCTCGGACACGTCGTTCACGAGGACGTACCCGGCGACATAGTCGAGCGCTTCCTCTGTAGAACTGAGATACGCCGCGGTGCGCCCGATCACCACGCCGAGCTCGACCTCCCAGTCGGTCTTCTCGCCGCCGCGCGGGATGATGATGTCGTCGTACGGCCCGACGACGGTGTCGGACGCCTTCAGGAACAGGATCGGCTCGGCTGGCGCCTCCTGCCCGCCCTCGGCCGCGTGGTCCGCGTAGTTCAGGCCGACGCACACGATCTTGCCCGGATCGAGAGGTGCCGCGAGCCGGACCTCCGAGAGGTCCACAGCATCCCCGTCCGGCAGTTGCACCTTTCCCTCGTCGTTCAGGACGGCGTCCCGCAACCCGTCGGGTGTGTGGATCCGGAGCAGTCTCACTTGTTCCTCCAACCAGAGTTCTTGGCCCAGTTCAGGTACGCGATACCCAATGCGTGCGAGCCTTGCACCGGGACGAGCTGTACGGCGTCGTACACGCGCAGGGACTGTTGATAGACCAGCAGATCCTGCTCGGCGTACGCACCCCACCGCGCACACTGCACCGCGTTCGCCGGCACCGCGTCGCCGGTCCCGTCGACCCGGTACCAGACCTCGGTCGCGGACCGGATCAGCTTCTGCGTGAACGTCTTCGTGAAGCGCTGGATGTCCGTCGCGGGTCCGCCGGCGATCCCGGCGTCGTACGCCGCGTGCACGAACTCGGTGCTGATCGCGGCGTGGCTCAGATCCTCGATCTGCTTCGAGGCCGGGTACGACGGCGTGTACTCCGAGATACCCGCGGTCTTCGCGTACCCGGCGTACAGCTCGCTGTACGGCGGCCAGTACGTCCAGACGTAGGCGTCGCCAACGAGTCGCAGCGCGGGCTCGTACGCCTTCAGCATCTGGAGGACCCGCGTCCGGTACCGCGGCTGCTTGGTCACGCGGAACAGCTCGACCAGCACCTGACCGATGCCCTGGCTCTGGTTGTACGGCTGGATCGTGCCGTCGAACGGGATCGGCGCACCCTTCGGCCACACGTAGTCGCCGGTGCCGTCCGGGCGTGAGACCCACTCCCGTTCGTGGAAGTCCACGGCCGCGGTCGCGGCGTCGAGGACCTGCTTCGCGAAGTCCCGCCGCGAGCGGAGCTTCGGCGACTGCAGCACCATCCGGGCGTAGCGGGCCAGCGGGAACGCGATCATGCCGGTGTGTACTGCGAAGACGTAGTACTGCGACGTGAACGCGATCGTGGCGGCCGCCGGTGCGGGCGCGGCCGCGGGAGCTGTCCGCAGATCGACCGCGGTCCAGCGTCGCGACGCGTTGTAGGCGTTGTTGACCGCCGTCACGACGTACGTCGGCGACGCCGGATCGAGGCTGACGGCGGGCAGCGTGACGACGCTGGTCGTGGCGGGGTTGCGGAGGACGAGGTCGAAGGTGCCGTTGGCAACGTTCAGGACCTCGGCGGTCGACTCGGCCGATCTGATCCCGGCCCAGCGGAGCTGAACCGCCGGAGCACCGGTGCCGTCCGGGAGCACGCCGTGGCCGGCGGTGTAGTTGCCGGCTGTGCGCCAGACCTTGCCGGACCGGCCGGCGTAGTCCTTGACGTGCCGGGCGTGGTCGGTGGTCTTCATCAGGTGCCGGGCGCGGTCCTCGAAAGTACGCAGGTACTTCTCGTCCTGGTAGGCCTCGTACATCCGGAGTAGGCCGAGGAGGAAGTAGGACTCGCCCCAGGCGTACAGGCCGGCCTCGTTGTCCTGGGCGTTGGACGCGAGGTAGCCCGCTTGGGCGACGTCGAAGGCTTCTCGTGAGTCGTAGACGAGTGGATCGGCGGAGGCCGAGAGGGCGGGGAGGCCGGCCCAGGCGGCGATACCGCCCGCTGTGGTTCCGAGAACGAAAGTGCGGCGGGTGGGGTTCATGGTTGCCTCACGGGGTCGAGGGGTCAGCCTTTGACTGCGCCGCCCATGCTGTTGAGGATGCGTTTCTGGAGGAACAGGAAGACGACGATGACGGGGATCAGCGAGATGACGGTGCCCGCGGCGAGGCCGCGGACGTCGGTGCCGGAGACGCCGCTCAGGTAGGCGATACCGAGCGCGATCGGGAACTTGGACTGGGTGGTCAGCACCACGAGCGGCCAGATGAAGCTGTTCCACACCGACACGAATCCGAGGATCGCCAGCACCGCGAGCGTCGGTGCCACGATCGGCACGCAGATCCGCCAGAAGATCGCGAACTCGTTCGCGCCGTCCACGCGCGCGGCCTCGACGATCTCGTCCGGGATCTGCGAGAACGCCTGGCGGAGCAGGAAGATCCCGAGCGACGACAGGATCGCGGGCAGGATCACCGCGGCGAACGTGTCGGTCAGCCCGAGTTCACTCATCACCAGGAACCGCGGGATCAGCATCAGCTCGCCGGGCAGGAACATGATCGACAGGAACAGCATGAAGAAGACGCCGCGGCCGCGGAACGCGATCCTAGCGAGCGGGTACGCCGTCAGCGCGGACACCACGAGGTACACCGGGACCGTGATGCCGACGTAGATCACCGAGTTCACCAGGAACCGCGCGTACGGGATCGTCGTCCACGCCTCGCGGAACCATTCGGCCACCGGCGGCCGCGGGATCAGGTCCGGCGGGAACCCGAACACGTCCTGGGTGGCGGGTTTGGTCGCGGCACTCAGCAGGATCAGGAACGGCCCGATGAACAACGCGGCGACCGCGATCAGCAGCACGTACAGACCGATTCGCCGGCCGGTGATCCGCGGCTTGGACCGGTACAGCCGGCGGGCCATCAGACGTCCCTCCGCCGGGTCACCAACAGGTTGAACCCGGCCAGGACGATCATGATCGCCCACAGCAGCAGGCCGACGGCGCTCGCATAACCCATGTCGTAGTCCTCGAAGGCTTTCGACCAGATGTAGTAGCCGAGGGTGAGTGTGGAGTCGAGCGGCCCGCCGCGGGTCAGCACGTAGACGGACTCGAAGGCCCGCATCGCCTCGAGCATGCTGAGCACGAGCGTGACCGCGAACGTCGGCCGCAGCGCCGGTACGACGACGTGCAGCAGCCGCTGCCACGCGTTCGCGCCGTCGATCGTCGCCGCCTCGATCTGGTCCGACGGCACGGCCTGCAAGCCGGCCAGGTAGATCATCATGAACAGACCGGCGTTCTTCCACGCCTCCAGCAGTACGACGGTGGGCAGCGCCCAATGCCGGTCGAGCAGGAAGTCGATCGGTCCGGCGCCGAACAGGCCGAGCATCCAGTTCACGACGCCCTCGCGGTTGAACACGTACCGCCAGGCGACCGCCACCGCGACCATCGACGTGATCACCGGCAGGTAGTAGAGCATCCGGAACGCCTGGATCGCGCGCAGCTTGAGGTTCACCAGCATCGCCAGGAACAGCGGCGCGACCACGGTCAGCGGCAGGAACATCAGCACGAACAGCAGCGAGTTGCGCAGCGCGATCCAGACCCGCGGGTCGTCCACCAGCCGGGCGAAGTTGTCCAGCCCGGAGAAGCGCACCGGGTGCACGATGTCGTAGTCGGAGAACGCGAGCTGGATCGCGATCACGGCCGGCCACGCGAACATCGCGGCGTAGAACAGCAGCCCGGGCAGCATGAACACGTACGGCGTGTACCAGTGCTGACCGACTACGCGGCCCTTCAGACCCGGCATGCATCACTCCTCGTGTCTGAAACCCGGATTTCAGATACCAAGTTGACGGGAACCGTAACCCAGAACCCAGCGGCTCGGAAGCGGTAACTCCAGAAAATTTCCGCATCTTCCGTTGACTAGCGCGATTCGATGGCGAACACTCTGGTGTCTGTAAGCCAGGTTTAGGACATTCCGTTCTGAGGAGCCACTGATGGCCCGACTCCGACTCGCCGCTGTTGCCGCCACGCTCGTCCTCGCACTCACCGGCTGCGTCTCCGGCAGTCCCGCAGGCGGTGACGACGACCAGAAACAGTCCGGCGACGCCTACTCCGGTGACGTCGAGTGGTGGACGATCAATCTGCAGAAGAACTACGGGCCGGACATCCAGAAGTGGATCGACGCCTACCAGAAGGAGCACCCGAAGGTTCACATCAACTGGGTGGACGTGCCGGGCGCCGACATCACGACCAAGCTGCTGGCCGCGATCGCCGCCGGCAAGGTGCCGGACGTCGTCAACTTCACCTCGGCGACCACCGGCCTGTTCGCCGGTTCGATGGCCGACCTGGGCTCGCTGTTCAGCCAGGAGGACGTCGCCGCGTACCTGCCGAACCTGGCCGAGCCGCTGGTTGTCGACGGCAAGCGCATCGCGATCCCCTGGTACAACGGCGGCACGTCGCTGGCGTTCTACAACAAGGATCTGCTGGCCAAGGCAGGCTTCGACGCGGCCAAGCCGCCGAAGACGTACGACGACGCGCTCGCGCTGGCGAAGTCGTACCACGACGCGACCGGCAAGTCGGCGACCAACTTCATGGCGTACTCCAGCGTGGTGCAGGCGAACGGCATCCCGCTGCTGTCGGAGGACGGGAAGAAGGCCGCCTTCAACACGCCGGAGACCTTGGCGCTGCTGGAGAAGTTCAAGCCGCTGTTCAGCTCGGGCGCGATCGCTCCCGGAAGCCTCAGTGAGAACCCGCGGGACATGCCGCAGTCGCTGGAGAACAAGGGCATCGCGTTCAACCCGGCCGCCGTGTCCAGCTCGCTTCTGAACGTCGAGAAGAACGCGCCCGCGGTCTACTCGTCGATCACGGTCGGCCCGCCGGTGACCGGCGCCGACGGCAAGTTCTACATGCCGGGCCAGCAGGTGATGGGCATCCCCGCGAAGTCGGACAACCAGGCCGCGGCCGCCGCCTGGCTCAAGTACGTCGCCGCGCCCGAGCAGCAGCTCGCGCTGTGCAAGCTGGTGCCGATCTATCCGTCCTCGGTGAAGGCGCTCGCGGATCCGTTCTTCGCCGACATCACCGGGACCACGCCCGCCGACCAGGCGCGCAAGATCCTCGTCGACACCTTCAAGCAGAGCGTCGACGCGTCGATGGGTTCGGGTAACGACGAGCAGCTGCGGCAGCTCTTCGACGAACAGGTGCGGGCGTTCATGTCCGGCACCAAGTCGGCCAAGCAGGCTCTGGACGACGCCGAGAAGGCGTGGAACGACACACTGGCGAAGGGCAAGTAGCGTGCTGCGGATCGGAATCGTCGGCGCCGGGATCATGGGGCGGGGCAACGCGCTGTCGTTGTCCGGCCGGTCCGACGCCGAGATCACGGCGGTGACCAGCCGCTCGGCGGACGCGGCCGCGCGGCTCGCGGACGAGATCGCCGAGCGGGGCGCGCCGCGGCCGGCGATCCATCCCGGTCTCGACGCCCTGCTGGCCGACGACGCGGTGGACGCGGTCGTGCTGACCACGCCCGACGACGTCCACGGCGAGATGATGGTCCGCGCCGCGGAGGCCGGGAAGCACATCCTGGTGGAGAAGCCGATGACCACGTCGGTCGCGGAGGCCGACGCCGCGGTGAAGGCGATCCGCGAGAACGGCGTGATCGCGATGTGCCTGTTCAACCACCGGTGGGTGCCGGCCTACGCCCAGGCCCACGAGCTGCTCGCGGACCTCGGCGACGTCGCGGTCGCGTACGCCCGCAAGGACGACACGATCTTCGTGCCGACCGAGATGCTGTCCTGGGCCGATCGCACGACCTGCGCCTGGTTCCTGTCCAGCCACGACATCGACCTGGTGTCCTGGCTGCTCCGCGACCAGGTCCGCCGGGTCTACGCGACCGCGCGCTGGGGCAAACTCCGGTCGCTCGGGATCGAGACGCCGGACGCGATCCAGATCCAGGCGGAGTACTCGCGGGGCGCGGTCGCGACGTTCGAGTCCGCGTGGATCTACCCGAACACGTTCCCGACGACGGTCGACTCGTACGTCGCGGTGGTCGCGGACAACGGGGTGGTGCAGCTGGACCGGCAGCGGGAGAACGTCGTACTGGCCAAGCCGGACGGCTACAGCTACCCGCGGAACATGCTGCAGCGGGTCATGCACGGCGTCCCGTCCGGTGCGTACGCCGACGCGATCGCGCACTGGGTCGACTGCTGCCGTACCGGCCGGGAACCGCTGATCACGATCGAGAGCAGCCGCAACGTCACCGCCGTACTGGAGGCCGCACACTTGTCGATCGAGACGCGCCAGCCCGTTGACGTCTCGATGCTGGCCGATGCATGAGCATTGAGAAGCCGCGGCACATCGACGGGCGGATCAATCGGATCGGGACGGACGACCTGCTCAAGGCGTTCGGCTCACCTGCCGGCGATCTGGCAGGACTCCGCTCGTTCGTAGGTGAGCAGCTGAAGCGTCCGGCCTGGCCGTTGCCGGAGTGGGCGGAGGCGACTCGGTCCACACCGGCCGCCGTGCTGACAGCTGCTGCTCCGCTTCTCGAAGGTGTGGATGTCACCGGACAGGGACTCGGGCGGTCGCAGCTGTACGGGTTCCACTACCTCGGCTGGCTCGCGCCTGGAGTGCAGGCGTGGTTGTTGACTGGTGACGAGCGCTACTTGCAGGCGTTCGAGCAGCACCTGGATCAGTGGGTCGAGCAACGCGACTCCGTGACCGGTGAGTGGCCGGGGCTCGATGTCATCTGGTACTCGCTCGGCACGTGGGCCCGCTGCCGCAGTCTGCTGCCAACACTCGAAGTACTGACCTCTTCGCCGCTCTCCGACCGCACGTGGGGCCACCTGGTCGCGACACTCGTCGGCGGCGCCCGCTGGTCGTACGACGAGCATGACGTCTTCCGGCACGGGAACTGGCAACTGGTGTGCGCAACCGAGCTGCTGCATCTCAGCGCCGTACTGCCGTCTCTTGTGGAGTCTGAGGCGTGGGCGGAGCGTGCGCGGCAGCGGATCGAGGAGCACCTGCTGCTGGACATCTATCCGGACGGTGGGCACTACGAACGCTCCCCCGGATACCACCGAATGGTGCTGACAGCTCTGCAGACCGCAGCGCGGATCGACCCGGCTGTGGCGGCGCATCCGCGTTTTGCGGCGATGCACACGTGGATGTGCGAGCTGGTGTCGTCGGGCGGCTGGCTGCCACATCTGCAGGACAGTGGGATCGAGTGGCCCGCAGTGTCGTTGCTGCGCGGCAGCTACCTGCTGAACGACCCTGTGTTCGCGCGAGTCGCAGCGCAGTGGATGTCGCCGTCGGAGCTCGCTGCTGAGGTAGCGACGTTCCCTGCTGGGCCGCAGACCTGGTTGTCGCCGGGTGCGGTTCCTCCGTTGCCGCAGGCCACTGTGCTACCGGAGTCGGGGTACACGATCCTGCGGAGCGCTGAGCTGCGTGCGGTGATCAACCACGGCCCGCATGTCGAGCACGAGTTGGAGTCGCACTCACATCGCGCCGTACTGGACCTGGTGCTGGACGGGTGGCAGCAGCCGCTGCTGTGGGAGGCAGGCGGTCCGCCGAGCTACGACGACCCTGGGTACCTGACGTGGTTCCAGTCGGGCCGCGGCCACAACACGGTCCTCGTGGATGACCAGGAGCTGTCGACGGACCGTGGTGTGGTCGTCGACCCGCTCGTGGACACCGACGTGCTCGCAGTCTTCTCCGGCCGTCACCACGGCAACGGTGTCGAGCAGACCCGAACGATCGCACTGGTCCGCGAGAGCCCGTCGTATGTCGTCGTCACCGACCACGCGCCAGGAGCACACACCTTTCGTGCTCACTGGCATGCGCTGCATCCGTGGCGTGAGGTCGGGCCGCTCGCGTACGACGCCTCCGCGCCCGATGGACCGGGCTTGTTGCTGATCGACGCCGGTGAGGCTGCTGCCGTCGAGCTGACCGAGGGTGTGGCTCGTCATCCGGTGCTGGAGCGTCGGGCGGCCGAGTACGGGCCGCTGCATTCGCTCACGGTCACGCGGTCGACCGGCGACTTCACGACGGCGCTCGTACCGCACGAAGGGAGTGAACCTCCCACTGCGTCGGTGGAGCGGGTCGATGGTGAGCTGGTGGTCGCCCTCGGCGAGACGGTCGACCGCATCGGGCAGTCCACGTGGACACGGACCGTCGACGGTCAGTTGTCCTGGGCAACCGGGTGGCGGGTGCGGACGCTGCCGGGCCTCCTCCGGGCGACCGCCGACGTCGCCGTACTGGCCAGGCCCACCGGCGACAGGCTCCACTTCAAGATCACGTGCGAGGGACGCTGCGGGCTGTGGATTCGCGCCCGCGGCGAGATCCGGCTCAATGGGATGCCGGTCGACGCGACGATCGAGAACGAGTGGGCGCACTTGACGCTGCCGTACGCCGGGGCGTGGACTGTTGACGGGGTTCGCTATGAGTGACGTGACGGGTGGATGGTTCGACGCGCGGATCGTCACCGGCGCGCATCCTGCCGCGCTGGTCTCTGCCACCGACCGAGACGCGATCGCCGCGCATCTCGACCGGTACGCGCTGTCCGGCGCACTGGTCAGCGCGATGGCGTCGTGGCTGCACGACCCGATCGGCGGCAACGCGGAAGCCTCCGCGATCGCGCACGACCTGGCCGATCGCGGCGTACTGGCGTGCTGGACCGCGGTCCCCGCGACGTCCGGTGAGCTCGAATCGCTGACGGACCTCGTCGATCGCGCGATGGACGACGGCGTGGCGGCTTTCCGCATCCACCCGGCGTCGCACGGCTACTCCCCCGCTCTGCTCGACGAGCTGTACGACGCACTCCAGACCAACCGTCTGCCGTTGTGCGTCGACTCCGCGGAACTCGCCTGGCCGGACCTGACCTCGATGGCCACCCGCTACCCGGAGTTGCCGATCATCGTGTCGAACCTCGGCTACCGGAAGCTTCGCGAGCTCTGGGCCGCGCTCGTTGGCCACCCCAATGTCTTCGTCGATCTCGTCGACTTTGCCGCGCACCAGGGCGTGGAGTGGCTCGCCGCGAACGGCCTCGCCGACCGGTTGCTGTTCGCGACCGGTCTCGGGGTCCGCGATCCCGGCGAGAGCGTCGTCCGGCTCGCGTGGTCCGGCCTCGACGACGCGACGGTCCGCCTGGTCGGCGCGGAGAACGCTCGCCGGCTGCTCCAAGGAGTCCGCGCATGATCGGGCGCCGGCCGCAGCATCGGATCGTCGACGTGCACGCGCACCTCGGCCCGTACTCGCTGTTCTTCATCCCCGAGCCGGACGCCGCGACGATGGTCGCGGTGATGGACCGGACCGGCACCGACGTCACCGTGCTGTCCGCGAATCGTGCGATCCAGCAGGACGCGCACCTGGGCAACTCACAGTCGCTCGCCGCGGTCGACGCGTACCCGGACCGGATCGCGGCGTACGCGGTCATCAACCCGTGGCAGGAGCCGGAGCGCGAACTCGAGCGGCTCGCGGGCGACGAACGGTTCGTGGGTATCAAGGTGCATCCGAGCCTGCACCGCTACCCGGTCACCGGCGCGCGGTACGCCCCGGTCTGGGAGTTCGCCGAGTCGACCGGCTGTCCCGTCCTCAGTCACTCCGAGCACCTGTCGCCGTACGACGCGCCGGTGCTGTTCCAGACGGTCGCGGAGCGTTACCCGGGGACGTCGATCGTCCTCGGGCACGCCGGGATCACACCGGCCGGGGTGGACGAGGCGATCGAGGCAGCCCGCCGGTACGACTCGCTCTGGCTGGAGGTGTGCGGCTCGCAGATGACCGGGCCGCTGATCCGCGCGATGGTCGACCAGGTGGGCAGTGGCCGGGTGCTGTTCGGTTCCGACTTCCCCTTCATCGACCAGCGGATGTCGCTCGGCCGGGTGGTCTGTGCACCGCTGACGGAGAGTCAACGCCAAGATGTTCTCAGCGGGAACGCCCGCAAGCTGTTCCGGTGGCGGCCGCTCCCCGGAGAACAAGGGGTTGACCAATGACTGAGGAAGCACAGCAGGCCGAGCAGGTCTCCGGCGAGCGGCTGCCGTCCGTGACCGTCGGGCTGTTCGGGCCGCGCCGGCTGGTCAAGACGATGTCGGAGGTCGGCCAGGAGGTCGCGGAGCGGTCCGTGAACGGCATCCGCTTCCTCACCGGCGGGTACGACGACCTGTCCGAGGCCGAGGAGCGCTACCTGCGGCTGCGGGACCGGATCGACGCAGCGGTGTTCCCCGGCCCGTGGGCGTTCGACCTGGCGACGACCGGCCACTGGCTCACCGTCCCGTCCACGCACCTGCCGCTGACCGGCGCCGCGCTGTACGCCGCCCTGCTGCGGGCCTCGCTGACGATCAAGGACGTCGACCTGACCCGGGTCAGCATCGACTCGCTCTCCCTCGCCGACGTCTCCGAGGCGTACAGCGAGATCGGCCTGGACACCACGCAGGTGTACGACGTCCCGTACGTAGGCCCCGAGTCCGTTGCGGGTTTCGCTGCGTTCCACCGGGAGAAGTGGGAGCGCCAGCACACCACGGTCGCGTTGACCACGATCCTGTCCGTGGAGCGTGAGCTGCGCGCGGACGGCGTACCGGTGCTGCGGATCGCGCCGACGCGGTCGAGTGTGCGAGATGCGCTGGAGACCGCCGTACTGCTCGGCCAGGGCACCCGGATGGGGGCGCATCAGCTCGCGATGATCGCGGTACAGGTCATTCCCTCGGGTGCTGAGTCGGGTGACTACTGGCAGCAGGAGTTGGCCTTGTCGACGCACCAGAAGCTGCTGTCCGAGGCCCGCCAGGTCGGTGCGTCCGTCACGCGCCGGTCCGACACGCTCTTCCTGGTCACCACGACGTACGGCGCTCTGCTGCGGCTGACTGAGCAATTCGCCCTCGCACCGTTCTTGGGCTCGCTGACCGCACAGCTAGGCGTTCCGGTTGCTGTTGGTGCGGGAACCGGCCAGACCGCCCGTGCTGCCGAGGCAAACGCTCTGATGGCCGTTGAGGAGTCTGTAGCCGCAGGCGGCAAGGTTGCGGTGTATCTGGACGGCAGCAGCGACCGGGTGGACCTTGAGCCGGGCCAGCCGACCAGTCAGGCGGCACTGGTCGACGCCACCTCGACGACTGACCAGCGGGCGTTCGAGATCGTCACGTCGATCGCCTCTGCCATGAGTCCGGCTCCGGGCCGGCAGGTGGTCGTGGACGTCGAGAGCGTCGCCGCGATCATGCAGGTCACCCAGCGGACCGGACGCCGGATGCTGAAGGAACTGGTCGAGGCAGGACTCGCCTGGCCGCTGCCGCCGGCTCGCTCGACCGCCGGCGGCCGTCCGCGCCAGCAGTTCCGCTTGCTCACCGAGAAGCTCGACTAAACCTCTTTGGAGAAGCCTGTGCAGACTCGCCGTCACGACCACGCAGACCGCCTGTACGCGCGTGCCCGACAGGTGATCGCAGGCGGTGTCTCCAGCGACGCCCGCCGAGCGGACCGGCCGCTGTTCGTGGACCACGCCAGCGGCGCCGAGCTGTGGGACGTCGACGGCAACCGGTACCTGGACTACGTGCTCGGCCAAGGCCCGAACCTGCTCGGCCACGCCGCGCCACTGGTCGCCGACGCAGTCTCCGACCAGGTACGCCGGGGTGTCGCGTACGCCGCCCAGCACGAACTGGAAGCACAGGTCGCCGAACGCCTGTGCAGCATGGTGCCCGCCGCGGAACTGGTCCGCTTCAACAGCGTCGGCTCGGAGGCAGTACACGGCGCGATCCGGCTCGCCCGCGGCCACACCGGACGACCGAAGATCGTGAAGTTCGAGGGCAACTACCACGGCTGGCTCGACCCGGTCCTCTACAGCGTGCACCCCGACCTCGCACTGGCCGGCGACGCCCGGCACCCGACCGCTGTCGGCGGTACGGCGGGCCAGCCGCGGCACGACGCGGATGACCTGATCGTCCTGCCCTACAACGACCTTCAGGCCGTCGAAGAGATCATGACTGACGACATCGCCGCCGTCATCCTCGAGCCACTGCTCTGCAACACGGGCTGCATCACACCGGCGCCCGGCTACCTCGAAGGGCTCCGGGAGCTCACGCAACAGCACGGGTCGTTGCTGATCTTCGACGAGATCATCACCGGGTTCCGGGTCGCTCCGGGCGGGGCGGGTGAGCTGCTGGGCGTCGTACCCGATCTGGCCGCGTTCGGGAAGGCGATGGCCGGCGGCATGCAGGTGTCGGCCCTGGTCGGCTCGGCCGAGGTGATGGGGACGATCGCGGACGGCAAGGTCGCACACGCCGGCACGTTCAACTCGCATCCGGTCGGGATGGCCGCCGCCGACGCGGTACTGCGTCATCTCGACGAGCACCGCGCCGACGTGTACCCACCACTGAACGCGGCGGGCAAACGGCTGATGGACGGTCTGCGCGCGGCCGCCGCGAAGCACGGCGTACCGCTGCTCGTGGACGGGCCCGGTCCGGTGTTCCAGACGTACATCACGGACCAGGCCGCCGTCACGGACTACCGCACGTTCGCTGCCTGCGACCGGGCCGCGATGGCTCGTTTCCACGCGGGGCTGTTCGCTGCCGGGATCAGCATCGTCCCGCGAGGATTGTGGTTCCTGTCCACCGAGCACACCGCGGACCAGATCGACGAGACTATTGCGGCAGCGGAGTCAGTGCTTTCTTCCCTGTAGGCAACGGATCGAAGGGTTTGCGGTCCTGCGCGCAACTCGAGCCGTCGGCCGGAGCCTTCAGCCGGATCAGGTAATCGGTGATCATCGCGTCGGCGCAGGTGCTCTTGCCGAGCGTGGTGTGCCCGTAGCCCTCGACGGTCACCATCCGAGCATCCGGGTACAGGTCGGCGTACGGCCGCGTCGCCTCGTACGGCGTGGCCGGGTCGTGGCGGGTGCCGAACACCAGGACCGGCTGCTGCACCTTGTTCTGCCACGGTCCGCGGAAGGCGTCGTTGTCGCGCAGTCCCATGAACTCACACTGCAGTCCCACCCACGCGCGGTAGCGGCCGAAGTGCGGCGCCCGCTGGTCCGCGGCGTCGGCGTACGCCGGGTAGGCCAGGGGTCGACCGGACTGCCGAGCCTCGACACACGGCTGCAGGACGGTGCCGATCGAGGTGGCGTAGTCCTCCTTACGACGGTTCCACTCGACCAGCGCCTTCGGAGCAGCAACCGCCGCCTTGGCACGGATCGAGGTCGCCAGTTGAGCCAGCAACTGGGCGAGGTCGGGATAGCCGGCGGGATCGTAGAGGCTGGTGAACATGACGGCAACCGCGACCGCATACGTCACCTTCACACTCGACCCGTCCGGCAACGGGATGTCCACCGGATGCGTCTTCAGCCGCTCCAGTGTGTTCTCGACGACGGTCTTCGGGTCGCCGAGCTTGTTCAGCACGCAGTTCGAGCCGGCCTTCGTGCATTCGGCGAGGAACTGGCTGTAGGTGTCAGCGGCACCCTCGCCCTGCTTCAGCCGTACGCCGACCGGATCGGAGTCACCGTTCGAGCCCGAGTACCACTCCGGGCTGAGTGTGCCGTCCAGGACCAGCGCCCGCACGTTCTTCGGGAACAGCTTGGCGTACGTCGCGCCGAGGTAGGTGCCGTACGAGTAGCCGATGTAGGTCAGCTTCTCGTCACCGACGGCCTGCCGGAGCAGGTCCATGTCCCGGGCCACGTTCGCGGTCGAGTAGTGCTTGAGCCGGTCGGGCGAGGTGGTCCGGCAGCTCGCGGCGATCTTCGCGCTCGTCACAACGAACTGCCACTCCTCCTTCGGCGTCACCGGGAACGCCGGCATTCCGGCCAGTGCGGCTGCCTCCTCCGCGGCGGTCGGGTAGCAGGTCGCCGGGTCCGACTTTCCGACCCCGCGGGGATCGAAGCCGAGGATGTCGAACTTCGCCCGTACGTCCGGGGTGTAGGCGGCCTGGCCGAGTTGCTGGACGAAGTCGACACCGGAGCCACCCGGTCCGCCGGGGTTGGTGAACAACGTCCCGATCTTGTGGGCGGGATCCGATGCGGGCAGCCGGGTCAGCGCGATCGTCGTGGTCGGTCCGTGCGGGTTGTCGTAGTCGGTGGGGACCTCGACCGTCGCGCACTGGAACGGTTTCAGCTTCGGATCCGATCCGCAGCTCCCCCACGCAATCCCAGCCTTGGGCTGAGCTACGGCAGAAGTCATCGGAGTCAGCAGTACCAGGGCCACGCCGGCGACAGACAGTCTTCGAAGGATTCTTCTGGGCGTCATGGCACCGACCGTAGGCGGGCCGGTCCTCAGGTCGCGTCCACCACGAGAAGGAGGCCGGGAACCCGCCGTACGGCGGACCCGGCCTCCTCCTGGAAACTGTTTGTCAGGCGCTCTTCTCGCGGCGGTCGCGCTTGGTGCGCTCGATCTGGTCGCGCGGGATCAGCGTGGGGTTCACGTTCTCCAGGACGACCTCGCCGGTGACGACGACCTTCGCGACGTCCTCGCGGCTCGGCACCTCGTACATCACGTTGAGGAGAACCTCTTCCATGATCGCCCGCAGACCACGGGCGCCGGTGCCGCGGAGCAGCGCCTGGTCGGCGATCGCCTCGACCGCGTCGTCGCTGAACTCGAGCTCGACGTTGTCGATCTCGAACAGCCGCCGGTACTGCTTGACCAGCGCGTTCTTCGGCTCGGACAGGATCTTGATCAGCGCCTCGCGGTCCAGCGGCGAGACGGTCGTGATGACCGGCAGCCGGCCGATGAACTCGGGGATCAGACCGAACTTGAGCAGGTCCTCCGGCATCACGTCGGCGTACCCGCCGAGCTCCTTCGGCTTCTCCGGCTCACGCGAGGTGTTGAAACCGAGGGTCTTCTTGCCGACCCGCTGCTCGACCATGTGGTCCAGGCCGGCGAACGCACCGCCGACGATGAACAGCACGTTGGTCGTGTCGATCTGGATGAACTCCTGGTGCGGGTGCTTGCGGCCGCCCTGCGGGGGCACGCTCGCCGTCGTCCCCTCGAGGATCTTCAGCAGCGCCTGCTGCACGCCCTCACCGGAGACGTCCCGGGTGATCGACGGGTTCTCGCTCTTGCGGGCGATCTTGTCGACCTCGTCGATGTAGATGATGCCGGTCTCGGCCTTCTTGACGTCGTAGTCCGCGGCCTGGATCAGCTTCAGCAGGATGTTCTCGACGTCCTCACCGACGTACCCGGCCTCGGTCAGCGCCGTCGCGTCCGCGATCGCGAACGGGACGTTCAGCATCCGGGCGAGCGTCTGCGCGAGGTACGTCTTGCCGCAGCCCGTCGGGCCGATCAGCAGGATGTTCGACTTGGCCAGCTCGACGGCCTCGTCCTTCGCGTGCCGGCCGGCGCTGGAGGCGCCCTGACCGTCGCGGACCCGCTTGTAATGGTTGTAGACCGCCACCGCGAGTGCCTTCTTGGCCACGTCCTGACCGACGACGTACGCGTTGAGGAAGTCGTAGATCTCGCGCGGCTTGGGCAGCTCGGTGAGACCGACCTCGGAGCCTTCGTTCAGCTCCTCCTCGATGATCTCGTTGCAGAGATCGATGCATTCATCGCAGATATAGACGCCGGGACCGGCGATGAGCTTCTTGACCTGCTTCTGACTCTTGCCGCAGAACGAGCACTTGAGCAGGTCACCGCCGTCACCAATGCGTGCCACCGGGGCAGATCCCTTCTATGCGCAGTCAGACCGATTTCGACGGTACCCCGTACGGGGCCCAAAAACCGCGCTCGCCACCGGGTTGTGACTACGCCGGTGGCGAACGCGTTGTGCTCTTGACAACCGGTCAGATCGGTCGGACCCGAACTGAACCCGTTCAGACGCCGGCCGGGACCGGGGTCTTGAGAGTCTGCAGGACGTCGTCGATCAGGCCGTACTCGATCGCCTGCTCGGCGGTGAGGAACTTGTCCCGCTCGATGTCGCGGGACACCTCCTCGAGGTCCTTGCCGCTGGCCTCGGAGATCATCGTCTCCAGCAGCGCGCGGAGCCGGAGGATCTCGTTCGCCTGGATCTCGATGTCACTCGACTGGCCGTAGGTGCCCTCGGTGGCCGGCTGGTGGATGATGATCCGGCTGTTCGGCAGCGCGAGCCGCTTGCCCGGCGTACCGGCGGCGAGCAGCACCGCGGCGGCCGAGGCGGCCTGACCGAGGCAGACCGTCTGGACGTCCGGCTTGATGTAGCGGACGGTGTCGTAGATCGCGGTCAGCGCGGTGAACGAGCCGCCCGGGGAGTTGATGTAGATGCTGATGTCGCGGTCGGAGTCCATCGACTGCAGGCACAGCAGCTGCGCCATCACGGCGTTCGCGATCTCGTCGGTGATCGGCGTACCGAGGAAGATGATCCGGTCCTCGAACAGCTTCGTGTACGGGTCGATCCGGCGCATGCCGTACGACGTGCGCTCCTCCCACTGCGGGATGAAGTAGTTCATGGTGCGTCCTTAACTGACGGAGTGGGAGATCAGGAGTTCGGGCTGCCCTGGCTGAGCTGGGCGGCGCTGGTGACCACGTGGTCGATGAAGCCGTACTCCTTCGCCTGGTCGGCGGTGAACCAGCGGTCCCGGTCGGCGTCGTTCTCGACCTGCTCGAGCGGCTGGCCGGTGTGGTCCGCGATCAGCCGGAACAGCAGCGCCTTGAGGTGCAGCGACTGCTCGGCCTGGATCTTGATGTCCGACGCCGTACCGCCCATACCGCCGGAGGGCTGGTGCATCATGATCCGCGCGTGCGGCAGCGCGTACCGCTTGTTCTTCGCGCCGGCGCAGAGCAGGAACTGGCCCATCGAGGCGGCCAGGCCCATCCCGACCGTGGCGACGTCGTTGGAGATCCACTGCATGGTGTCGTAGATCGCCATGCCGGAGTCCACCGAGCCACCCGGCGAGTTGATGTACAGCCAGATGTCCGCGTTCGGGTCCTGGGCGTTCAGCAGCAGCATCTGCGCACAGATCGCGTTCGCGTTGTCGTCACGAACCTCGGACCCCAGGAAGATGATCCGGTTCTTCCGCAGCTCGCGGTAGATGTCGTCGTCTTGTCCGCCGGATCCGTTGCCGCCCGCGGCGGTGGGGCTGGCTGCAAATGTCTCGTTCACGAACCCGACACTACTGGGCGAGAGCGACAGACCTAAGGCGGGGCCGGAGGTGTTCGCTCACGGCGCACCGCTCGTCTGCTGTCAGCGAATTCGGCGGCGTTCACCAGCCGCACAGCACCACGGATCCGGACTCGTCGACCGCTGCCTCGTCAGGTACTTCGCGGTGCTCCGGCAGCTCCGGTTCCCGCCGTACCTCAGGCTCCTGCAGCAGCGCGGCCACACACCGCCCCTTTCGCCTGGAAATCGTTTCACCGCCACGCTAGGCGACATTTCTTACGGTCGCGTCGCAATCGTCCGGCGAAAACGACTACGGCCCGGATCCCCCACCTGGGGGTCCGGGCCGTGGCACGTGCGGATCAGGCCTTCGCGGGCTCCGGCTCCTCGGCGGCCTCAGTGGCCTCAGCTGCCTCGGCCTCCGGGTCGGCGTACGAGCCGTCCGGCTGCAGGGTCTTCAGCTCGACCGTGTTGCCGGAGGCATCGGTGACCTTGGCGTTCTCCACCAGGTACGCGAGCGCCTTGCCGCGGACGACCTCGGACACCAGGCTCGGGACCAGGTTGTTCTCCACCGCGTGCTGCGCGAACTGGTCCGGGCTGACGCCGGAACGCTGCGCGTGCCGGACGATGTGCTCGGTCAGCTCCTGGTCGTTGACGCTCAGTTCCTGCTGCTCGGCCACCAGGTCCAGCACGAACTGCGCCTTGATCGCGTCCTCGGACCGCTTCTTCAGGTCCTCGTCGAACTCGTCCTGGGTCTGCTCCTCACCCTCGAGGAACTGCTCCATGGTCATCCCGGAGTACCCGAGCTGCTGCTCCAGGTTCTCCTTGCGGGCGGCCAGCTCGTCGGTCAGCAGGCCCTCGGGGACCGGCACGTCGACCAGCGTCAGGATCTTCTCCAGCACCGCGTCGCGCGCCTCGCCGGCCTGCTCGAGCCGCTTGCCGCGCTCCAGCCGGGTCTGTACGTCGGCCTTCAGCTCGTCGGCGGTGTCGAACTCCGACGCGGTCTGCGCGAACTCGTCGTCGAACTCCGGGAGCTCCTGCTCCTTGACCGCGGTCACGGTCACCTCGACGTCGACGTCCTCGCCCTTGAGCGCGCCGCCGACCAGCTGGGTGACGAAGGTCTTCTTCTCGCCGGCGCTCAGGCCGAGGACCGCCTCGTCGAGGCCGTCCAGCAGCTGACCGCTGCCGACCTGGTACGACAGGCCGGTCGCCTGCGCCTCCTCGACCTTCTCGCCGTCCTTGCTGGCCGACAGGTCCAGGGTGATGAAGTCGTTGTCGCCGACCGCGCGCTCGACCGGGTTCAGCGAGCCGAACCGCTGCCGCAGCGACTCGATCTGCTCGGTCACCTCGTCGTCGGAGATCGCGATGTCCTCGACCTCGGCCTCCAGGCCCTCCAGGTCCGGCAGGGTGATCTCCGGGCGGACCTCGACCTCGGCGGAGAACTGCAGGCTCTCCTTGTCGTTGAACTCGGTCACGTCGACCTCGGGCCGGCCGATGGCCTTGACCTGGTTGTCGCTGACCGCCTGCGAGTAGAGCTTCGGGAGCGCGTCGTTGATCGCCTCCTCGAGCACCGGGCCGCGGCCGACGCGCTGGTCGATGACCTGCGGCGGGATCTTGCCCTTGCGGAAGCCCGGCACGACGATCTGCTGGCCGATGCTCTTGTACGCCGCGTCGAGGCTCGGCTTGAGTTCCTCGAACGGCACCTCGACGATGAGCTTGACCTTGGTCGGGCTCAAGGACTCGACGGTGCTCTTCACGGTGGCGGTTCTCCTTGATTCGGTGACATTCACAGCACGCGCGACAGCCCGCGCTGCAGCGGTGCTACAGGGGGTTTGTCGGGGCGACAGGACTCGAACCTGCGGTCTCCTGCTCCCAAAGCAGGCGCGCTAGCCACTACGCTACGCCCCGCAGTGACCGGTCGAGTGTAGTCGACCGGAACCAGTGCTCGCGCCACCGGGGCCCCGGCAATCCCGTTTTGAGTCGGACCGCCGCATATGGAATCATGTCCGGACACGCGGGTGTAGCTCAATGGTAGAGCCCCAGTCTTCCAAACTGACTACGCGAGTTCGATTCTCGTCACCCGCTCGGTCGAGAGGGCGAGGTGTGCCTGCGGAAAGCGCAGGCGGCCTCGCCCTCTTCTTTTGTGCGCCTGCGCTGCGCTGGGCGCGGGCGGGGGCTTCGCCACCCGCACCCCCATCCGCCTGGGCTGGGTTGGGCTGGTGGGTTCAGGGGAAGGCCGGGGGGCCGCCTCGGAGGGCTCGGCAGGCGGCTTCGGGGTCGTTGACGAAGTTGGGGACCTGGTTGTCGGCGTCGTAGTAGCGGTGGAAGACGGGGGTCTGGGAGCCGGACATCGGCGGGACGATCCAGCTCCAGTCGGCGGGACAGCCGCGGCCGGCTCGCTCTTCCTTCTCCAGGTGGATGAGGAAGCGGCGTGACTCGGTGTGGTGGTCGGTGACCGTGACGCCGTTCGTGTGGAACGAGTGCAGAACCGCCCGGTTGATCTCGACCAGGGCCTGGTCGCGCCACAGCGTCGCCTCGTTCGAGGTGTCCAGCCCCATCCGCTCCGCGACCTCCGGGACCATGTCGTAGCGGTCACTGTCGGCGAGGTTGCGGGCACCGATCTCGGTGCCCATGTACCAGCCGTTGAACGGTGCGGCCGGGTAGGAAACGCCGCCGATCACCAGCCGGTTGTTACTGATCACCGGGACCGCGTGCCAGCGCAGTTCCAGGTCCGCGAACCACGCCAGCTCCGGATGCTCCAGCGGGACCTCGTGCACCGCTTGCCCGGGCAGCTGGAACATCCGCGGCCCCTCCTCGACGGTCTCGACGACGAGCGGGAGTACGTCGAAGGCGCCCGGCTGCTCGGGCGGCCGCCACCCGCGCTGGATCAGCTTGGTCGTGAAAGTGCGGTACCGGGGATCCCCGAGCGCGCGACCGTCCGGTTGCTCGTACCCGGCGTACCGGATCAACTGCTCGTTCCAGATCCGGGGAGCGGGCCGGGACGGCGTCTCGGGAGCGAACACGCTGATCATCGGCCGGATCTTGCCGCCGTTGTGCGCCGACCGCAGATGCTCGAAGCAGTGTGCGGCGACGCTGCCCGCGTCGGTGACGGTCCGCAGATCCCGGACCTGCAGGCTGCGCCAGTACAGCCGGCCGATGCACCGCTTGTTGTTGCGCCACGCGACGCGCGCACCGAACGTCAGCTCCTCGGCCGTGTGCCAGTAGGTGCCGGTGGTGTCGATCTCGCGCAGCACCTCGGTCATCCGGGGCTCGATCGGCCCGGCCTGCGGGTCCTCGCCGTGGAAGAGCTCGAGGAACTCCTTTGCGGCGGCCCGAACGGCCTCGACGTCGAGTTCCGGCTCGGACCGGCTGACCGGCGGATGCCCGGGCACGGGCGGCGGCGCGACCCTCACCGGGCGCCGGGACGCCGTACGGCGGGCTCGTCGAGCCGTGCCCCACCGTGCGCCGGCGACCTGGAGCAACTGCTCTCCGGCGCTGACCGAGACGACATGGCGGACGCAGACTCCTACGGCGAGCAGGAGGCCTGCGAGGCTGAGCGCGATCGCCAGCTCGGTCGGAACGCCGATCGGCGCCCTCCGGCCGAGTTCGAGCGCGCCGAGGGCGGCTCCTGCCACAGCCAGTCCGAGGACTGCGAGTGGCAGAGCCAGGGGCCGGCTGCTTCGAGCCGTCCGCCGGCTTGGCAGAGCTTCCGCGCGGGGATCCTCCGTCCGGGCGGGGTTCGGAAGAGTTCGCACGGGTCACTCCGAGCCTGGAGACCTCGGACCGCTGCCGTTCGCTCCCCCGTGCCCGTTCCCGTGCCCGTGCCCGTTCTGCAGGCGGACCTGCCAGTCGCTCAGGTCGTCGAACCAGGCGTCCTTCTGGCGGGGCGCCTGCTCGCCGGGCTGTCCCGTGCTCCCGAGCCGCTCGACCTCGGTCGAGAACGAGTCGACGATCGACTGCATCCGCGACTGCGCGTTCTGGGCGTACGAGCGGACCTGCTGGCCGGCCGTGTCCATCGCCTCTTCGACGATCCGGCGCTCGTGTGCGCGCGCCTGGCCGATGCGCTCGCGGGTGTCGCGGCTGACGTCCTCGACCATCTCCTCGGCCACCAGCTGCGCCTGGCTGAACAGCTGCACGATCTGGTCGTTCACCCGCTCGCCGACCTGCTCGTACTCGTCCAACTCACGCTGCACCCGCTGCACTTCCGCCTTGGCCCGCCGCAACTCCCCCTGGAGCCGTTCGTTCTCGGCGCGGCACTCGCTGACCTCTCTGGCGGTCGCGTGCACCTGGTCTGCCAGCAGGTCGATGTACCCGTACACCTGCTCGGAATCGAGGCCCCGGAGTCTGCGCCGGAACGTTTCACCCCGGATCGCATCTGGGGTCTGGTAGTGCGGAGAGCCGTGGCGGTGCTTTCCGTTGGTCACTTGATATCTCCTGACCTGGTGAGCGCTGGGTCACCCATGTGCTCGTCCATGGGCGCGTAGTAGAAGTGCTCGTACTTGATGTGCTCGGGGTCCATGCCGGCGCCGGCCAGTCGCTCCAGCGTGTGCGCGACCATCTGCGGGCCGCCGCACACCATCGCCGTCCGCCCGTACAGGTCCTGCCGGGCTGCGATCATGCCGACCTTCCCGCGCGTCCCGGGGTAAGACGCGTCATCGGACACAACTTCGGTGTAGTCGAACCAGGGCCGCTTCTGGGCCATCTCACGCAGTTGGGGACGGTCGTAGAGATGCCAGGGCATCCGGACCCCGTGCAGCAGGTGGACCCGTGGAGCAGTGCGTGACCGCGCCCACTCGTTGTCGATCTGTTCGAGCACCGCGAGCAGCGGCGCGAGTCCGGTTCCGCCGGCGACCATCAGCACGTCCCGTACGTCGTTCGCGCGCCGGGTCAGCCGTTCGCCGACCGGGGCGCCGAGTTTCACGGCGTCGCCGACCTTGAGCGACCGCACCACCGCCGGGCTCACCTGGCCGCCGTCGATCTGCTGCACGTGCAGGTCGATCGAGCCGTCCCGGCGCGGGGCGTTGGCCGGACTGAAGTACCGCCACAACCGGGGCCGTTGCGGGATCTCCATGGAGATCGACTGGCCCGGAAGGAACTGGAACTCGCGCCGCGGCCGGATCGTCAGCAGCGTCAGGTCCATGGTCCGCCGTTCGACCGCGGTCACGTCGGCGTCCCACCAGTCGGGCGTGGACTCCGAGGAGGCCTCCGCCGCCTCGACCATCATCCGCGCGATCACCTGGTAGGCGGCTGTCCAGTGCCCGGCGAGCTCCTCGTCCCACTCCGGGCCGAGGAAGTGCTTCAGGGTCGCGCACAACGATGCGCCGACCGCGTTGTAGTGGTCAGCGACGACGGCGTACTTGCGATGATCGCGGCCGAGGTGCTGCAGGAAGGCAGCATCGTTCTCGATCTGATCGGCATGGCTGACGATCCGGCCGAGCGCGCCGACGAACTTGTCCCGCTGGTTCGACATGGAGAGCGGAAACATCGGCCGCACCTCGGGATAGGACACGAACAAATGCGAGTAGAAGTACAGCGGTACCTGTTCTCCGTGCTCTGTCACCCGGTCCCAGCTGCGCTGGAGGGCATTGGCATCCATCGGGATTCGCTATCCGGCTCGAGAAGGCAGCTCCTCGACTGAAACGTACGGCCCGCAAGCGGGCACCAGGTATTGCCGGTCGTCGGCCGAATCGGCCGACGGACACTGCGTCGACAAGGGTTCCCTCCCAGTCCAGCCCCCGAGTCTTAATGGCCTTCGTGGTGTCTCCAGCCCGCAACCTACCCGCGCCGAACGGCTTGAAACCGCGAACCGGACTGATACGTGCCGAAATTCCTACGGCGCCCTGAGAAAGGCGATGCCGTCGACGGCGGCTGGGGCCGTGGAGAGGGAGACGATCTTCAGAATCCCTGTACGGAAAGGGGTTGCAGGGAGGTAGGTGACCGTGCGGCCGGTGGTGGCAGCGGCCAGAGAGACGGTACCGATCTTGATGTTCGCATGGTAGATGTCGACGCGGCCTTGGCCCGGGCCGTGAATCGCTACCAGGGCAATGCGTAGCCCGGCCTCGGTGGCCTTGGTCAGGTAGGCGCCGTTGGCTTTGAGGATGGTCGTGGTGCCTTGGAACGCCAGCGTGCTCGTGGAACGAGTGACGGTACCGGCGGAGGTCAGTGCGCGGTCGTCCTCGGGTGCTACCGAGCAGATCGGTGCGGACCAGGCAGAGAGGTTCCCCAGGTAGTCCCGGGCGCGCACCATGAAGCACTCGTCCCAGCCGAGTCGCGGCGACCAGGTGATCCCAGTGATGCGCGTGTTCTGCCAGACGGCCGGGTAGATCCACTTGCCGAACGCGACACCCGGTGCGGCCACCTTGTAGACCACGTCGTACGACGCGATGTCGGTGTCGTCCTTGTAGGCCCACCGCACTGTCGCGGAGCCGCTCAGCTGTACGCGGTCGCCGATGCGCCACGTGACCAGTGACGGCGCCGTACCGTCCACTTCGCTGCAGTACGACGTACTCCAGGCGCTGAGGTTGCCGGCGTAGTCGCGCGCACGCACCTGCCAGCACGTGTCGGTGCCGATCGGTGCGGTCAGACTCGCCCCGTTGGTCTTGAGCCCCTGCCACGCGGGCACCTGGTTCCAGGCGCCGTACGGCGAGGTGCGGTTGGGGCGCTGCTGGATTCGCAGGTCGTAGCTGTCCACACCGGTCGCCGGCGAGTTCGGGTCCTGCGGGTCGTCGTACGCCCACTCGAAGGACAGGCTGGTGTTGTCGCGGATGCGATCGCCCGCGGACGCAGTGGTCAGTACGGGCGCAACGCTGTCCGGGTGCTGCTGCGGGTCGGCGGTCAGCCAGGACAGGGTGATCACGCGGGGCTTGCTGGTCGCGTCGGCGTACACGATCTTCGCCAGGCCGGAGCCGTCCGCGCGGAAGCTGGGGGTGGTGGTACGGATCGGCCCGTAGCGGCGCTGCCCGAGTGCGGGGTCGTTGAGGTCGGTGACCAGGAGATCGGAGCCGGAGGTCTGCACTGTGAAGCCGTTGCCCAGTTGGGCGTCCGCGGCCACGGTCAGGTTCCGCGGCGGCTGCGGCCCGCTGACGTCCACAACCTGGTTGCAGCCGCTCAGCATCGCCCAGCGTCCGTTGACGTCGTCGGGGCCGACGGTGCATGCGCTGGCGACCAGCACTGTCTTCACGACACCAGTGGTCAGGTTCTTGCCATCCAGGTGCCCGGGCTCGGTCACCTTCCACACCGTGTCGCCGGACATGGCGAATGGCTGAGCGACGTCCGCCAGCTTGGCCTTGCTGGCAACGTCGTACACCTCAGCAGTTGCGGCAGCAGGTGCACGATGCGAGACAAGCTTGCCGCCCTTCCCGAGCACCACCTCGTCGGCGGCCGGGAACGTGAGGCCGCCGACCTTCGCCGTACTCCCGTCGAACGTCAGTAGCGCAGCCCCCTCGACCTGAAGCGGCTTACCGTCGTTCGAGCCACCAGAGGCGGTCCAGGTGGTCCCGTTGTTGCTCGTCTCGTAGACAGGGTTCGAAACGACCACGCGGGCGCCAGACATGCCGACGTCCACCGCCGTACGCCCGGGGACGAGTGCGCCCTCCCCCAGGTGCTGCGGTGGATCGGCCGCCATCACCTGTGAGGCCGTCAACGGCAGCAGTACGACGGCACACACGACGGCCGCCTTGATACGTAAGCCCAGCACCAGGGCAGCGTAGTGGAGAAAACGAGGTGACACACCGGTACCTCGAGAGGATCCTGAAAGGCTGACCAGCGACGAAAGGGACGGATGCAAGCGGGAATCACGGTATCGGCAGCCGAACTGCCCGAAGTACTGCTGCACGTGGCAGTGGTACGCCCGGTCTTCCTCTGGGGTGCACCGGGGATCGGGAAGAGCAGCCTGGTACGGGCGTTCGCGGAATCGCTCGGTCTGGAGTGCGTCACGCTCCTGGGCACGCAGCTCGCGCCGGAGGACCTCATCGGCGTACCGCAGATCGTCGACGGCCGCAGCCGATTCGCACCACCCGTGGCGATCGCCCGCGACGAGCCGTACTGCCTGTTCCTCGACGAACTGAACGCCTCCTCGGCCGAGGTGCAGAAGGCGTTCTACTCGCTCATCCTCGACCGCCGCATCGGCGAGTACGAGCTGCCCGAGGGATCCGTGGTGATCGGCGCCGGCAACCGGGCCACCGACAACGCTCTGGCCCGTCCGATGGCGAGCGCCCTGGTGAACCGGCTCGTGCACATCCACCTGCGCGCCTCCGCGACCGACTGGCTGCGGTGGGCCGGTACGGCGGGCATCCACCCGTGGGTCCTCGACTACCTGCGCAACCGCCCCGACCACCTGTGGACCGCGCCGCCGAAGACCGAGGAGCCGTTCTCGACACCGCGAAGCTGGCACATGCTGTCGGACTCCCTGCACTCGTACGGCGACGACGTGGCCGACGAGACGCTCCGGGTCCTTGCCTTCGGCACCTTGTCCGCGGCGCACGCGTCGGCGTTCCGCGCGTACGTGAAGACGGTCCGGCACGCGTTCGGGCTGGACGCCGTGCTGAAGGGTGAGACCGGCTGGCCGTCCGCCCCGGAGGACCGGGACCTGCTGTACTTCCTGGCCGAGACGTTCCGTGCCCGGCTGATCAAGGAACTGGCCGCGGACAAGGCGTCGGCGAGCCCTGCGGCACGTCAGCTCGCGCACCGCGCCAAGGCGCTGCTGGTCGAGCTCGCGGAGATCTCGCTCGAGGTGGCGCAGGTGGTGATCGCAGCTGACGACGACGGTCGCCCGGTGCTGCCGACGTGGTTCCTGGTCGAAGTCAGCCGCGACCTGCCGCGGCTGGTGGCGGCACGTGCCTAAGCGGAAGAAGGCACAGCGGGACCCGGCATGGGAGGCGATCCAGACCGGCTGGGGCGTCATCGCGCGGCACCCGCTGTTCGCGCCGATGGCGGACTGGGCCCACAGCCCGCTGCGCGACGACAGCTGCCCGGCAGACGGCTGGGCGACGGTCGACTCGAACGGGCAGATCCGCACGCACCGGACGCGCCGCGCCACCTCAGAGGAATGGTCGTGGGTCTTCGCGCACCTGCTGATCCACCTGGGCCTCGGCCACGCCGACCGTGACCTGCCAGAACCTGACCAGGCCGCCGGCGCCGCGAACGACGTGGCGGTCAACCGCTACCTCCAGTCGCTCAAACTCGGTACACCGGTCGTTGAGCTGCCTCCCGACTTCCCTGCGATGGAGGAGGACGCGCTGGCCCGACTGTGGCGGCGCACCGACGTACCGGCGGGGTACGAGCGTCTGGGAGTGGCCGGTCACGCGCCTGATGTGCGGACTGCCCGCTGGAACGGCTGGGGCAAGCCGCCGAACTGGGGCGAGCTGTTCGCCGCAGGCCTGTCCGCCGCGGCTGCTGCGGCTGTAGAGGTTGCTGGTGGCGCACGTTCGTCGCTGACCGCAGGCGGGGGCGGCCGGGACAAGTGGGACCTGGCACTCGGCTGGTTCGTGTCGTCGTACCCGCTGCTCGGTGCGATCGCCGCGAGCATGAAGGTCGTCGCCGAGGCTGAGCTCGCCCGCGGCTGGGACATCCGGGTCGCGGCGGTCAACGCGTCCGCCGGCGAGATCTACGTGAACCCGCTGGCCAGCCTGACACTGAGCGAGTGGCGGTTCGTCATGGCACACGAGATGCTGCACGCCGCTCTGCGCCACGGCGAGCGCGTCGGCGGCCGCGACCCGTACCTGTGGAACGTCGCCGCCGATCTGGTGATCAACGGCTGGCTTCTGGAGATGGGCGTCGGAACCCTGCCCGAAGGCGGGCTCTACGACCCGGCGCTGAAAGGCATGTCCGCGGAAGAGGTCTACGACCGCATCACCACGGACCTGCGCCGCTACCGCAAGCTGGCGACGCTGCGCGGCGTCGGCCTGGGCGATGTACTCGGTCACCCACTCCCGCACTCTGGTGAAGCCGCTCGGGGCGCGGGTCTGGACGACATCTACCGACGCGCCCTGAGCACCGGACTGGCCTACCACGACCCAGCCCGCGGCACGCTGCCTGCCGGACTGGTCGAGGAGATCCGCGCGCTCGACCACCCGCCGCTCGCCTGGGACGCACAGCTGGCCCGCTGGTTCGAAGAGCACGTCCCCGCGGTCGAGAACGCCCGCACGTACGCACGGGCCTCCCGACGCCAATCCGGTACGCCGGACATCCCGCGCCCCGGCTGGATCCGCCCGGTCGAGCTGGAACGACTCCCGACGTACGGCGTCGTCCTGGACAGCTCGGGCTCGATGGACCGCGAGCTGCTCGGCAAAGCGCTCGGAGCGATCGCGTCGTACTCACGCGCCCGCGACGTACCGGCCGCGCGGGTGGTGTACTGCGACGCCGCGGCGTACGACGCCGGCTACGTGCCGGTGGACGACATCGCCGGACGCGTCAAGGTGCACGGGCGCGGCGGGACCGTTCTGCAGCCCGGTGTGGATCTGCTGGAGCGCGCGGACGACTTCCCGGTCCACGGTCCGATCCTGCTCATCACCGACGGCCAGTGCGACGTCGTCCGGGTACGACGGGAGCACGCGTGGCTGATCCCCCGCGGCGGGTCCCTCCCCTTCACCGCACGCGGCCCGGTGTTTCGCCTGGAGTGAACTCGTCTGCTCCGAGCGAACAGGCGTAGTCGACTGACTCTGCTGAGTGACAGGTTCACAGACATGGCATGGGTCGTGAGGGGCGAGTTCCGGAAGCTGTGGATCGGACAGCTGGTGTCCGCGTCGGGCAGTGCGGTCACCACTGTGGCGCTGCCGCTGGTGGCTGTGGTGACTCTGCAGGCGTCGGCCGTGGAGATGGGCGCGCTGGCAGCGTTGACGATCGCTCCGCATCTCGTGTTCGGGCTGCTGGCCGGTGTCTGGGTCGACAGGTGGCCGCTGCGTCGCGTCCTGATCTGGACCGACGTCGGACGGCTCCTCCTGCTCGGCTCGGTGCCCGCAGCGGCAGCACTGGGGTGGCTGAGCATCGAGCAGCTGTACGCCGTCGCCGTACTGACCGGAGTGCTGACTCTGCTGTCCGACACCGCGTCGCAGACGATGATCCCGTCGCTGGTGCCCCGTGAGGACCTGATGCGGGCGAACAGCGCCGCCCTGCTCAATCTCAACCTCGCCTCCACGCTCGGACCGTCCGCGGCCGGCGTGCTCGTACAGGTGCTCACGGCACCGTTCGCGATCCTCGTCGACGCCGCGTCGTACGTCGTGTCCACCATCGCGGCGTACCTCCTGCGCGAGCCCAGCCGCGCACCTGCACCCGAGCGGTCCGAAGTACGGGTGTCGGCGGGTCTGCGGATGCTCTTCGGCCACCGGATGCTCAGACCGCTCGTGGTCTCGGCGGGTATCGCTGCCATGGCCGGAGCGATGCAGGGGCCGCTGGTGGTGCTCTTCCTGATCCGTGAGCTGGACAGGTCACCGGCGTTCGTCGGGCTGTCCATGACGATGTTCGGAGCTGCTGCGGTGGCCGGTACGTTCATCGCCCCGGCCTGGTGCCGCAGGGTCGGTCTGGGCCACTCTTACCTGTCCGGTGTGTTCCTGGCGTCACTCAACGGCGTCGCTCTGTTCACCGGAGTGACGCCGGTGATCCTCCTCGGACAGGTACTCGCCGGACTCGGTATGTCGCTGTTCGCCGTCCCGCAACGCACCCTGCGCCAAGCGCTCGCGCCGCCGCACCTCATGGGCCAGGTCACCGCCTCCTGGCGCACCCTGGTCATCGGCGGCCAGACGGTCGGCGCGGCGGTTTCCGGCGTGGTCGCCACCGCTCTGCACATCCGTCCCACCCTGCTGATCGCGACCGCCGGCATGCTCGCCGGCCTCCTGGTCGCCGCCTGCTCACCGCTCCGCGAGCTCCGGGATCTGCCCGAAGAGGCACCGGCCGGGCGATCGATGGCCTAGTACTGATTGCGGATCGTGATAGGTACCGGCCGGGTTCCCGCGTGGGGGTCGGATGGGCTATTGCGATTCATTCACCGGGAATGGAATAGGCGCGACAAGCGCTTACCTACTGAGCGATACTGGAAAGTGCGCCGTTTTCAGGTCGCAAAACCCCTTTGATTCGAAGTAGATGGGAAGTGCGCCCGTCCAGATGCCCTCAGAGCACACTGTCCAAGCGCCGTCGATCGCAGCCCCTACCACCCGTGCCCCAGAACGCAGCCGCAACCTGTGGCGGCTCCGTCCTTACCTGAAGCCACACCGCTGGCGCCTCGCGGTGATGTTCTCCACCGCCATGCTGGGCGTCGGCGTCAGCCTCGCCGTACCGCTGGTCACCCGAGCCATCATCGACGGTCCGGTCACCCGTCGCGAGCTGAGCATGCTGGTCCCCCTGGCACTGCTGGCCCTCGGGCTCAGCATCTCCGAGGTCATCCTGGTCTGGATGCGCCGCTGGGCGCAGTCCCGGACCGTCAGCGACCTCGAGGCCACGCTCCGGCACGACCTGTACGTCCGTCTGCAGTCACTGCCGATGGAGTTCCACACCCGCTGGCAGAGCGGTCAGCTGCTCTCCCGCGTCACCACCGACCTGTCCACGATCCGCCGGTTCATGGGCTTCGGTCTGCTGTTCCTGGTGATGAACATCCTGCAGCTGGCCGTGGTCACGGTCCTGCTGCTCCAGCTGTACTGGCCGCTCGGCCTCGTGGTCCTGGTGGCCGCCGTGCCGATCGTCATGGTGTCGCTGAAGTTCGAGAAGAAGTACCTGCGGATCTCCCGCAAGGTCCAGGACCAGCAAGGTGACCTGGCCACCCGGATCGAGGAGTCGGCGCTCGGCTTCCGGGTGATCAAGGCGTTCGGCCGGCGGCCGCACGTCCAGGGTCAGTTCGACGACGAGGCCACCACGCTGTACGACACCGAGGTCGAGAAGGTCCGGCTCGCGTCCCGGTTCTGGAGCTTCCTCGGCGTGATCCCGAACCTGACCCTGGTGATCGTCCTGCTGCTCGGCGCACTCGCCGTCGGCCGCGAGGCGATCACGCTCGGCACCCTGGTCGCGTTCATCACGCTGATGCTGTCCCTGGTCTGGCCGGTCACCTCGCTCGGCGCGATCCTGGCGATGGCGCAGGAGTCGATGACCGCGGCCGACCGGATCAGCGAGATCCTGGACACCTACTCGGTGATCAAGGACGGCACGGAGAAGCTCACGAACGCCCGGGGCCACCTGCGCTTCGAGCACGTCGGGTTCCGGTTCTCGGACGACTCCACCGAGGTACTGCACGACATCAACCTGGATCTGACCCCTGGCACGACACTCGCACTGGTCGGCGCCACCGGGTCCGGCAAGACCACTCTGACCGCACTGGTCCCCCGGCTGTACGACGTGACCGCCGGACGGATCACCATCGACGGGCACGACATCCGGGACCTGTCCCTGGTGTCGTTGCGGACGGCTGTCGCGTCCGCGTTCGACGACCCCACCCTGTTCTCCATGAGCGTCCGGGAGAACCTGACCCTCGGCCGTCCGGACGCCACCGAGGCAGAGGTCCAGCAGGCGCTGGACGTCGCTCAGGCGCAGTTCGCGAACGACCTCCCGTGGGGCCTCGATACCCGCGTCGGCGAGCAGGGCATGTCGCTGTCGGGTGGTCAGCGGCAGCGGCTCGCACTGGCTCGCGCAGTGCTCGCCAAGCCCGCCGTACTGGTGCTGGACGACACCCTGTCCGCTCTCGACGTACACACCGAGGCACTGGTCGAGGAAGCACTGCAGAACGTGCTCTCCGAGACCACCGGCATCGTGGTTGCGCACCGCGCGTCGACGGTGATGCTGGCCGACCAGGTCGCTCTGTTGCAGAACGGCACGGTCACCCACGTAGGTACCCATCAAGAGCTGCTTGCCACGGTCCCGGCGTACCGGCACCTGCTCGCAGCGGAGGAGGAGGAGGAGGTGCACGCATGACGACGACCCAGCAAACACCTCCTCAGGCCTCGGAACCGGAGAAGCCTCAGGACGAGCAGCAGCCGGAGGAACAGAAGTGGCGGGGTCTGTTCGAGGAGGACCCCGACCGGGAAATCTCCCGCGCGACCAGCATCCGGCTGAAGGAGGACTCCCGGAAGCTGCTCGGTGAGCTGCTCCGGCCGTACAAGAAGCTGATCTGGCTGCTGATCGCGATCGTGATCGTCGAGAACGGCGCCCGGCTCGCCGTGCCGTACCTGGTCCACCTGGGCATCGACAACGGCATCCCGCCGATCCTGGCGGGCAAGGGCTCCCAGGAGCTGATCACGATCGTCATCACCGTCCTGGCGGCGGCGTTGCTCCAGGCGTGGGCGCGGCAGCTGTTCCTGATGCGTTCGGGCCGGCTCGGTCAGACCATCCTGCTCGGTCTGCGGAAGCGGGTGTTCGACCACTTCCAGCGGCTCAGCCCGGCGTTCCACGACAAGTTCACGTCGGGCCGGGTGATCTCCCGGCTGACGTCCGACGTCGGCGTCATCGACGAGATGCTGGCGAGCGGGTTCGACAGCCTGGTCACGGCGGTACTGACACTGGTCGGTACGTCGATCATCCTGCTCACGCTCGACCTGAAGCTCGGTCTGCTCGCCCTGCTGTCGTTCCCGGCGCTGCTGATCCTGACGGCGTGGTTCCGGAAGCGGTCCGCGGCGGTCTACCGGCAGACGCGCGAGGCCGTCGTGCTGGTCATCGTGCACTTCGTCGAGTCGATGACCGGGATCCGCGCGGTGCAGGCGTTCCGCCGGGAGCCGCGCAACGAGGAGATCTTCCACGGCGTCAACGACCGGTACCGGAAGGCGAACCTCGAGGCGTTCCGGCTGAACGCGATCTTCATGCCGGCCATCAAGGGCGTCGGCAACATCACCATCGTCGCGATCCTGGCGTACGGCGGTTACCAGGCGTACCACGGGCACGTGACGGTCGGCGTCCTGACGGCGTTCCTGCTGTACCTGCGGCAGTTCTTCGAGCCGCTGCAGGACATCACGCAGTTCTACAACACGTTCCTGTCCGCGTCGGCGGCACTGGAGAAGCTGTCCGGTGTGCTGAACGAGACGCCGGACGTGCCGGAGCCGATCAAGCCGGCCAAACCAGGTCCGGCCCACGGTCATCTGGAGCTGCGGAACGTGCGCTTCGAGTACGTCGACGGCGTACCGGTGCTGCCCGGTCTGCAGCTGGACGTGCCGGCCGGCCAGACCCTGGCCCTGGTCGGGACAACGGGCGCCGGAAAGACCACGATCGCCAAGCTGGTGGCGCGGTTCTACGACCCGACGAGCGGGCACCTGCTGCTCGACGGCGTCGACCTGCGGGACCTGACCGAGGACGACCTGCGCGAGCGGGTCGTGATGGTGACGCAGGAGAACTTCCTGTTCACCGGCTCGGTCGCCGACAACATCCGGTTCGGCAAACCGGGCGCGACGATGGAGGAGGTCGTCGAGGCCGCGAAGGTGATCGGCGCGCACGACTTCATCACGGCCCTGCCGAACGGGTACGACACACCGGTCGAGAAGCGCGGTTCCCGGCTCTCGGCGGGTCAGCGCCAGCTGGTCGCGTTCGCGCGGGCGTTCCTGGCGAACCCCGCCGTACTGATCCTGGACGAGGCGACGTCCAGCCTGGACATCCCCAGCGAACGCCTCATCCAGCGGGCACTGAAGACCATCCTGGCCGACCGTACGGCGATCGTCATCGCCCACCGGTTGTCCACTGTCGAGACCGCCGACCGCGTCCTGGTCCTGGAACACGGCCGCATCATCGAGGACGGCGCCCCCGACCAACTCATCACCGTGGACGACGGCCACTACGCCGGCCTCCACCAGGCCTGGGAAGAATCCCTGGCCTGACAACCCGACAGCCAGCGGGCGCGTGGATCCTCCGCGCGCCCGCTGTCTTGTCCGTGGGCGTCTGTAGCTTGGGCGTATGTTGTCGGCGCTGGCGGTGGAGAACTACCGGTCGTTGCGGCGGGTTGTTATGCCGCTGGGCGGGTTGAACGTGGTGACCGGGGCGAACGGGACGGGTAAGTCCAGCCTGTACCGGGCGCTCCGGTTGCTCGCCGACGCGTCGCGAAACGGTGCTGTGGCCGCGCTGGCGCGGGAGGGCGGGTTGCAGTCGACGCTGTGGGCGGGGCCGGAGCATGTGCGGAAGGATCGGCCTGCGCAAGGCACGCGGCGGACCGGCCCGGTCACGTTGCGGATGGGGTTCGCGGGTGACGACTACGGCTACCTGATGGATCTGGGGCTGCCGATCCCGAACGGATCCGCGTTCGATCTGGATCCGGAGATCAAGCGGGAAGCCTTGTGGGCCGGGCCGTTTCTGCGGCCGGCGGCCCTGCTGGTCGAGCGCATCAACCACAAGGTCCGGATCCGTACGGCGAAGGGCGAGTGGCAGCGCGGCGGGCATCCGCTCCAGTCGTTCGACAGCATGTTGAGCGAGTTCGCCGACCCGGAGCGCGCACCCGAGCTGTTGCTGGTGCGGGAACGGCTGCGCGGGTGGCGGTTCTACGACCACTTCCGGACCGACGCGACAGCGCCGGCCCGCAGCATCCAGGTCGGCACGCGGACCGCCGTACTCTCCGGGGACGGCGCGGATCTGGCCGCGGCCCTGCAGACGGTTCGGGAGCTAGGTCCTCGCGGGGCGCTGGACGAGGCGATCGAGCTCGCGTTCCCCGGTAGCCACGTCCAGATCACCAACACCGCGGGGCGTTTCGAGATCGCCTTTCACCAGCGCGGGTTGCTGCGCCCGCTCTCCGGCGCCGAGCTGTCCGACGGCACCCTGAGGTACCTGCTGTGGGTCGCCGCGCTGCTCACCCCGAGGCCGCCCGAACTCCTCGTCCTCAACGAACCCGAGACCAGCCTGCACCCAGATCTCCTGCCGGCGCTGGCCAACCTGGTGGTCACCGCGGCGAAGGAGACCCAGGTCATCGTCGTCACCCACTCCCGTCCGTTCATCGCGTCGATGGAGGCCCTCTCCCCCGACCTCCAGACGATCGAACTCGTGAAGGAGAACGGCGCGACAACCATCACCGGCCAAGGCCCTCTGGACGAACCGCCGTGGAAGTGGCCGTCCCGCTAGGGCTTGACCGACTCGAAGCGGACGAGGATGACCGAGCCGGCCGCGGACAGGAGGAAGCCGGCGATGGCGGCCGGCCACCATCCGGCGCGTACGGCGTCGTCGAGGACGAAGACGCCGGCGGCGGCCGGTGTGATGGTCTGCAGCGCGATCATCGGTGTGGTGGCCAGCGTCACCGAGCCGCGCTGCAACGCCAGGGAGTACAGGATGAACGCGAGCGCCCCGCTGATCGGCAGCGTGTACAGCGTGGGGCTCCGGACGAGTTCGCTCATCGACCCGTCCTGCAGCAGCCGGGCCGAGATCGCAACCCCGGCGTACCCCAGACCGGCGAGCATGCCGAGCAGGGCGGTCGAGACGCCGTGTTGCGAACGGCTGGCGACGGCGCCCAGTACGGCGATGACGACCAGCCCCACGATGATGCCGATCGTGAGCCCTTGATGCTGTGCGTTCTCGCCCGCATCGCCCGCCGCCACCGCGAGCAGACCGAGCCCGACGCAGACGCCGATCACCGCGGACCACTCGAGCGCACTCAGCTTGTCCGACATCAACCGGGTCGCGAGCAACGCCGTCACGACCAGACTGACCGCGATCCCCGCCTGCGCCAGATACAACGGCAACAGCCGGAGCGCGACGAAATGCAGTCCGAACCCCGCCAGGTTCAGCGCCAGCGCCCCGAGGAACGCGGGCTGCTTGAGCAGCGCGACCACGAACCCGCCAAGCCGCCGCGGATCCAGCTCCGACTCGGTCGGCACCTTCCGCGAACCGACCGCCTGCAGGATCGCCCCGACACCGAACAGCACCGCGGCTCCGAGCGCCGCGCCGAGACCGAGAACCACTACGAAACGGCCTTACGACGCCAGGTGAGGTAGAGGCTGAGGCCGCCGTAGTACACCAGGTAGGCCAGCGAGATCGCGACCACGATCGCGTTCGGGTTGGGCATCTGCGCGAGGAGTACGGCGTACGACGCAAGCCAGATCGCGGTCGTCAACAGGTTCAGGGAACGGAACGCCTTGGTCCGCGACGGGTAGACGTACTTCACCGGGATGAAGACGAGCACCGAGAACGCGACCAGGAGGACGCCGGTGGTGACCGGGCTGAGGCCGAGGATCACGACGTAGAACGCGACCACGTTCCAGTAGCTCGGGAAGCCGAGGAAGAAGTGGTCCTCGGTCTTCGCGTCGACCCGGCAGAACTGGTAGCTGGAAGCAAGCAGCGGCAATGCGCCGAGGACCGCGCCCCAGGTCCCGGACGGGAGATAACCGCCGGTCCACAGCAGCACGATCGGCGCGAACGCGTACGTCAAGTAGTCGACGATGTTGTCCAGCATCGCGCCGTCGAACCACGGGATGGTCTCCTTCACCCGCAGCCGGCGTGCGAGCATCCCGTCGGTGCCGTCGATCACCAGGGCCGCGAGCCCGAGCCAGAGCGCCCGGACGGCGTCGCCGTCGATGGCGGCGATCACGATCAGCAGCGCGAGCACCGTTCCGCTCGCGGTATAGGCATGCAGTGCAAGTCCGGCCAGACGCAGCCGCGTCGACCCGACGAACGGTTCCCGCACCGCGTCGTGTGTGGTCAGGACAACTCCCAGAACTCAGGCGACGCAGCGCGCCGGGCCGGGTCGAGGTGGACCCAGCCGTCGCCAGCGTCTCACAAGCCTGGCCCCGCCCCGGTGACCGACCGTCATCTCCCCCAGATCTTTGCAAGGACTTAGTCAGTCACGGGGCGCGGGGGAACTACTACTCGACCGGGTCGAGCAGGAAGAGCGGGATCTTGCGGGTGGTCTTGGTCTGGTACTCGGCGTACGGCGGGTAGGCGGCGACCGCCCGCGGCCACCACTCGTCGTACTCCGCGCCCTCGACCTCGCGGGCCACGTACTCCTTGGTGGTTTCGCCGTCCTGCAGGGTGAGCTTCGGGTCGGCCTTGAGGTTGTAGTACCAGACCGGGTTCTTGGGCGCGCCGCCGAGCGAGGCGACCGCGGCGTACACACCGTCGTGCTCGACCCGCATCAGCGGGACCTTCCGGATCTTGCCGGACTTGGCGCCGCGCATGGTCAGCAGCACTACTCGCATCCCCATGATGTCGACCGCGTCGGTCGTCCCTGCCGCGGTGACCTTCTCGACCTGGTCCCGCACCCAGCCGGCGGTGCTCGGCGCGTACTCGTCGTCAACGTTCGATGTCATGTCACCAAGCATAATGGTGACACATCAACATCGACACCTCCGGCGCGTCGAACCGCCGGTCAGAGCGTCGGCGCCAGCTCGGTCAGCGTGGCGAGGGCGTTGCCCCAGGCCTGGGCCGACTGGTCGGGATCCTGCTCGGTGTCCAGGCGGTCGAAGCCGGATTCGACCACCAGCAGGCGGGTCCCCTCGCCTTCCGGCGTAAGGGTGAACTCGACCAGGTTCGCGTTGCCCGGCGCCGGTTCCACTCCGGGATCGACGGCGTACCGGAACGCGAACCGCCGGCCCGGCTCGACCTTCTCCACGAACCCGAAGAACTCACCGTGCTCGTCCCACCGCATCACCAGCCGCCCACCCGGCCGCAGGTCGATCTCCGCACCGCCGAACGCGTACCACCGGGAGAACACCTCGGGCTGCGTCACCGCTGCCCACACGGTCTCCGGCCGAGCCTCGACGTACACCTCACGCTCCACGCTGTCCATGCCGACCATCCTCCCCCTCACACGGCGCAGGACCGCAGTTGCGTTGCGGTCGCGATCGTCGCCTCGATCCATCGGCGGCGCAGGAAATGCGCCTTCAGCAGCCGGTGGACGCCGTCCAGCACGACCAGCCGGCCGCGGTACGCGACCAGGTTGATCGGGAAGTCGAGATCCGCGTCCATCACCCGCTGGTAGTGCGCGCGGAAGTTCATCGGCGTCTCCGCGACCTGATGCGGCGTGACCTTGAACCGCTCCCCCTCGAGCTGCCACAGCGGCAGGTCGAACATCCAGACCAGGTCCGCGATCTCGACCGGCTCGACCTTCAGATCGAGCTCCCACAACTTCCCGAGTTGCCAGCGGTACGGCGGGAACACCTCCCGCAACGTCTCCGGCATCATCGCGACAAGTTCCTCGAACGAGACCTCGGGCGCCGCCCGATCCGCGCGAGCGCCGAACGCGTCGCCCAGCCCATCGATCGTCACGACGGAGCAGGCTACGCCATCGGCAGGGCGACGACGACCACGTTGCTGAGGTAGACCTCGCCGTTCCAGTCCTCGCACGTCACCAGCACGAGCCGCCCGCGAACACTCTGGTCGAACAACTGGGCGGCCCGCTTCGCCAGCGTGGCCTTCCGGTACGTCGTCACAGTGGCGACCCGGTACTGAACCTGACCGCGGGACGTCGACACCCGCACGGTCGATCCGGGAACGAGCTTGTCGAGATTGTCGAACGCGCCGCCGCCGTTGTGCACCGTGTGGCCGGTGATGACCGCGGAGCCGCGCTTGCTGCCCGGTTGCGCGCCGGCGGACCACCAGCCGACCTTCGAGGCGTCGGACGGCGGGGTCAACGCGGCATGGACGGCATCGATCGCCAGGACAGGAGCGGTCACGCCCAGCTGCGGGATGCTGATACCCGTCGGCTTGCCCGCGCGCGCAGGCGCCGTACGGCTGGTCGACGACTTGGGACTGGCCGACGACTTGGGAACTGCTGCACCCCCAGGCTTGCCCAGGGCTGCCTTGGGTGTTGGCACCGCGGAGGTGGCCGGCAGGGTCGACGCGGGCGCACCGGCCGAGGACGGTGACGCTCCTGCCTGCTCGTCGCCGCCGAACTGCAGGTACGCACCGGTCCCGAGGACGCCGACACCGACGAGCGCGACCACCCCACTCCACCGAAGTGGAGCAGGGCGGCCGCGCCGACGGGCAGAACTCATGTCACGACCTTACGAGACGCTGTGCTTCCTTACGAGATGCTGTGCTTCCCGCGTCGACGGAGCGCGACGACCCCGGCACCGGCGAGCATCGCGCCGCCTGCCGCGAGCAGCAGACCACCCGCGAGACCGAACGGGCTGTTGCTACCGGCAACCGAGTTGGCGTCGGGACCGCCGAAGCCGGCGTCGACCTCGGTCGGCACACCGACCGTCGGGGTGTCACTCGGTACGTCGGAGACCGGCGTCGACTCGGTGACCGGCGGAGGCGTGTCCGACGGGCTGGTCGAGGTACCCGGCGAGGACGGCGTCTCCGACGGGCTCGCCGGCGGAGTGTCGGTCGTCGTCGGCGGAGTCGACGGCGGCGGCGTGTCCGTCGTGGTCGGCGGGGTGTCGGTGGTCGTCGGCGGCGTGTCCGTGGTGGTCGGCGGCGTCGTCGGCGGCGTGGTGGGCGGCGTGTGCGTCGTCGTCGGCTGCGTTGTCGGCGGGCTCGTCGGCGGGGTGGTGGGAGGCGTTGTCTTACAACCCTCTACCCAGAACACCTTGAACTTCTTGTTGTTGCCGATCGAGCCAGGCGCCTCGACGGTGATCTTGATGTGGTACCCCTGCTGCGGATGCGGCTCGCCCGTGAACTTGAGCGTGTAGAGGACGCTCGCGTCCAGGTCGTTGCCGCCACCGGCATCGTCCCCGCCGATGAACGGATGCTGGTCGCCGGAGACGACTGTCACCCCGCCGTCAGCGGTCGGTGCCTGGTCTGCGAACGTCACGGTGGCGTAGTAGTCCGCGCCCTTGTCGTAGTTGTAGAACTCGACCCGGAACTCGCAACCCTGGTGCGGATTGTTGTCGGGCGGGGAACTGATGTCCTTACCCTCGATCTTGATGGTGCTGTTGTTGCCGGGCGGGTTGTGGCCTCCGCCGGACTGGTCAGCGTTGGCGGAGGGCGCGACGAGCAATGCCGTTGCGCCGAGAAGCAGAGAAAGTGCTCCGGCGCCGGCGAAGATGCCGGCGGCCCGGGAGCGAACGCCCGTGTGGGTCATGTCCGTCCTCGAACGAGTGCAGGGATAAACCTAGAGAAGTATTTCGGTTTCGTTACAGCAGTCAAGTTTGTTCGGTAACGATTGGTCGCGTGTCTTGCATGGTTGTCCACAGGCCCTCCCAGCGAGGCCTGTGGACAACACGCACGGTGGATCGGGGTGACCGTCCGCGTGTGGTTCGGTCGTTGCCGGGGTCAGCCGGCGTGGCGGCCGCGGCGGCGGAGCGAGGCGATCGCGCCACCCGCCAGGAGCATGCCTCCGAGCGTCATCAGAATCCCGCCGGTCTGAGTGGTTCGGCCGTCGGTGGTTGCCGCGACCGCGCTGGTCGGCGGACCGGGCAGGCCGGCATCCACAGCCGTCGGTACGCCGGTACTCGCCGACGTCGTGGTCTGCGTCGTCGAGCTCGCCACCGGAGTACTCGGCCGCCGCGTCGTCGCCGGCACGCTGCTAGGCACCGTGCTGGACGGCGTACCAGGCGGGACCGTCACCGTGGTCGGCGGCGTACTCGCCGGCGTCGTAGGTGGCGTCGTCGGAGGCGTCGTTGGCGGTGTGGTCGGAGGCGTGGTCGGAGGCGTGGTCGGAGGCGTGGTCGGAGGCGTCGTGGGCGGTGTGGTCGGAGGCGTGGTCGGTGGTGTCGTCGGAGGCGTCGTGGGCGGCGTCGTTGGAGGCGTCGTCGGAGGCGTCGTAGGTGGCGTGGTCGGCGGTGTTGTCGGGGGTGTGGTGGGGGGTGGGGCGTCGCAGCCCTTGACCCAGAAGACCTTGTGTTTGGTGTCGTTGCCGATCGAGCCGTCGGCGTGGATGGTGACCTTCACGTGGTAGCCCTGGACGGGATGCGGCTGCCCGGTGAACTTCAGCGTGTACACGACCCGCGCGTCCAGGTCGTTGCCACCACCCGCGGCATCCCCGCCGATGAACGGCGAGAGATCCCCGGACACCACCTGCAACCCGCCATCGGCCGTCGGCGCCTGGTCCTGGAAGATCACCCGCGCGCTGTACGGCCCCTGCTCGTAGTTGTAGAACTCGACGGTGAACGAACACCCCTGATGCGGGTTGTTCTCCGGCGGCTTGTCGCCGACCTCGACCCCGTCGATCTTGATCGTCCCGTTGTTCCCCGGCGGCGCGGCGACCGCCGTGGGTACCGCGTCCGGCCGCACGAACATCGCGGCGGCGCCGATCAGAACCGTGAGCGCTCCAGCCGCGGCCGCAATCCCGGCCGCCTGTGCGCGAACCCCCTTGACCTGCATCCCCAGTCCCCTGTCTCACCGGTGGTCATAGCCCGGGCGGACATCTCAGCGCCAGTATGGCCCTCTCGTTGCCCAAGTCAACGAATCAGCCCACTGACAACGAGAGACTTGGTTGCCTCAGGCATGCGCCAGGCGGTGGATGATGACGATCGCGGAGTCGTCACCCGACCCGCCCGCCGAGGCGACCAGCGCGTCGGCAGCCCCCAGGAACGCCTGCCCTACCAGGCGTTCCGCGAAGCCCGCCAGCCGGTCCGTGCCGCGGCCGATGTCCTGCCGCGGCGTCTCGACCATCCCGTCGCTGTACAGGAACAAGGCATCCCCGAGCTTCAGCAGCCCGTGGTTCACCTCGAACTCCGGCGCCTCCATCAGCCCGAGCAGCGGCCCGTCGGTGTCCCGCGTCTGCCACCGCCCGGACCACGCGTCGAACTGGATCGCCGGCGGATGCCCGGCCGTCCGGACGTCGAAGTCGCCGGTCCGCAGGTCCAGCACGACATGCACCACGGTCGCGAAGTCGTCGTCCCAGTCCTGGCGCCGTATGTACCGGTTCGCCGACGGCAGGAACTCCTCCACCGGTACGACGCCGAGCAGCCCGCCGAACGCACCGGACAGCAGCAAGGCGCGCGTGCCCGCGTCGATGCCCTTGCCGGAGACATCGACCAGCGCGACCTCGAGCAGGTCGTCGTGCATCGTCGACACCACGAAATCGCCGGAGAACGTCGAGTGGCCGGCGGACTGGATCGCGACCTCGACCCGCCAGCCGGTGGGCAACTGCGGGATCAGCCCCTGCGCGGTGAGCGTGTCCCGCAGCTCCATCAGCATCGACTCGCTCCGGGTACCGGCGACCCCCAGCCGGCTGCGCACCTTGGCGCTGGTGATCATGATCCAGCCGACGACCACGAGCACCAGGACGAAACCGATCCGCGGCAGTGTCATGCCCCGCGAGAGCACGACGTACGCACCGAAGGCCGTCGTGATGCCGGTCAGCGCCACCAGTTCGCCGAACTGCAGCAGAACGCCGCCGACCACCAGCGGAACGATCAGGAAGGACGCCGGCACCAGGGTCATCCAGACGTCGCTCGCGACCGAGATCACCAGCTGCACCAGCACCAGCGCGACGAACGCCGCCCGGTGCGAACGCCGGGCACGACGACCCAGCGCCTCGACCCGGCGGCCGATGCGTCGTACCAGCGCAAGACCGCCGCTCTTCCTCATGGTGTGAAGAAGATAACGGTACCGATCGGTCCGCGCATCAATTCGCAACACAACTGATGGCTTTCAGCTCTTGCGAGTGAGCCCTGTTCGTTGGCATCTGGGACGCCAGAACAAGTTACGACCCGCCAGGATCTTGGTCCGGATCACCGACTGACAGACGTAGCACCGTTGCCCTTGGCGCCGGTACACGTACACCTCACCACCATGGTCGTCCCGGCGCGGGTCACGACCCATCGCCTCCGGCGTGTGGTCGTCGGCGACGGTGTCGATCCGGCCGGTCTCCACGCCGTACTTCATCAGCGCGAGCAGGTCGTCCCACATGCCCTGCCACTCGCGCTTCTTCACGACGTTGCCGGGTGTCATCGGGTTCAGCTTGGCCCGGAACAGCACCTCGGCGCGGTACACGTTGCCGACGCCGCTCAGCACGTCCTGGTTCATCAGCAGCTGACCGATCGGCAGCTTGCTACGGTGGATGCGGTTCCATGCCAGGTCCGGATCCGCGTCATCACGCAGCGGGTCCGGACCGAGCCGGCCGAGCAGCCGGTCGCGCTCCTCGTCGGTGATCACCTCGCACACGGTCGCGCCGCGCAGATCGGCGTACGACGTGGCGTTCTGCAGCCTGAGCCGGACCTGGCCGACGGGCTCGGGCACCGGTGCGGGCGAGATGTCCATCTTGCCGATCAGCCCGAGGTGGATGTGCAGCCAGCCCGCACCCTCGAAGTCGGCGAGGAAGTGCTTGCCGTGGGCCTCCGTCTGGCGCAGCAGGTGCCCGTCGAGCAACGCGGCACCCTCGGCAAACCGCCCCTGCGGACTGGACGCCCGCACCGAACGCCCACCGAACGCGTCCCAGACATCGTTCGCCAGCCGGTGCAACGTGTGACCTTCAGGCATAGTTTCCTCTTTTGACGTCCTCCCCGACCTCACGGTCAGGGATTTCTTGCTACTACGCGGGCGTAGCAGGTTGTGGTTCACGCTTCAGCGAGACCCGTACGGGCGTCTCTCGGCGTGCGCTGACGGCCCGTCCAGCCGCGATGTTAACTGCAGCGTTCACGTCGGCGTTCGCCTGGTGACCGCAGGCCACACATCGGAAGACCGCTTGACTCTCGCGATTTCCCGGTGCGCAGTGCCCGCAGACCGCGCAGGTCTGCGACGTGTACGCAGGATTCACTTTCTCGACCCGCCCCGGCGCCTTCTGCTCCAGACGCCGGACCAGCATTCCCCATCCGTTGGCCAGGATGCCGCGGTTCAATCCGGCTTTCGCGCGGCGTCGGTTCGGCAGGTAGGTACCTGGTTGTTCGAGGTTGGGTTTGGGCCTCGGCCGCCGGGTCAACTGGGCGATCCGAAGATCCTCCACGCGGATGACATCGAAGCGCCGGGCGAGGTCGGTGCTGGTCTTCTCCGTCCAGTCCCCGCGCCGGTCACCGGCGCGGGCACACAGTTTCGCAATCGCGGCCTTCACCAGCTGACGGCGTTTGGAGCCGGGGCGGCTGCGGGCGAGACGGCGTTGCAGGTGCTTGAGCCGCGCCTGTTCGCCCGCTGGAGGGACAGGGCACTTGAGCAGCTCGCCGGTGGACAGTGCCGCCGAGACGGTGACGCCGCGATCCACCCCGACGACCGTACCGGTGCCGGGCGCGGGGATCGGCTCCGGGATGGCCGCAAGCACGAGGTGCCAGCGGCCCGACCGGTCACGCTTGATCCGGTAGGACTTAGCTTCTGGTACAGCTCGCGAGAGCCGGAACCTTACCCAACCGATCTTCGGTATGTTCACCGCGGCCCACTTCCGGTTCAACTTGACCACCTTGGAAGCTTCGGGACCGACAATGCGGAACCCCTCGTGGATCTCGGCTCTCCGCCAGGTCGGTCGCTGGTGGGTACCGCGATAGAAATTCTTGACGGCCTGATCGAAGTCCCGCAGTGCTTGCTGCTGGATGATCTGCACTCCCGCGCGCAGCCAACTGAAGGCAGCCCGTGCCTCGGTCAGCTGCCGACACTGCTTGGCATAGCCTGGCGTCGGGCCCTGGTCGCGGGTCCACATCGACCATTGCTCGACCGCGAGGTTCCAGACGTACCGAGCATGGCGGCACTGCTCGAGCAGTGCCGCCCGCTGCGCGGGAGCCGGATACATTCGGAACCGGGACATGCTCGCATCCAATCAGCCAGGACCGACAGTCCCCCGATTTCCAGGGGCGGCCAACCCAGTGACAGACGGAGCGAAAGGTCGTGCGCCCACGCCTGCTGTGGTCGGTACGGCGCGGAGTATGCGGGCTCGTGATGTGTCGCGGCCCCGTCAACCCGTCGTACGTCGGCCGGTGCTGCCGAAGACCGACGCGGACGAGCGGGACGATCAGGGCAGCGGTGGGAGTTCGCCGGTCGACTCGTAGGCGGACAGCATGTCGATCCGGCGGGTGTGACGCTCCTCGTTGGAGTAGTCGGTCGCCAGGAACGTCTCGACGAAGCTGGTCGCCTCCTCCTGGGTATGCATGCGGCCGCCGACGCTGATCACGTTGGCGTTGTTGTGCTCGCGGCCGAGCCGTGCGGTGTCGGTGCTCCAGGCCAGCACTGCCCGGACGCCCTTCACCTTGTTCGCGGCGATCTGCTCGCCGTTGCCCGAGCCACCGATCACGATGCCCAGACTGCCCGGCTCGTCGACCACCGCCTGTCCGGTGCGCAGGCAGTACGGCGGGTAGTCGTCAACGGCGTCGTACACCGCGGGACCGTGGTCCACGACGTCGTGCCCGGCAGCGGTGAGGTGCTGCACCAGGTGGTTCTTCAGTTCGAAGCCGGCATGGTCGGAGCCGATGTGCACTCGCATGGGCCGCAATCTACTTGTCAGCCGTCAGCACGCGTACGCCGCCCGGCACAGTCAGGCCCGCGGTCAGCCGCGTCACAGCGGCATAGGCCTGCTCGTACGGCGTACCGCTCGGGTGCAGCGTGAACACCGCGACGATGCTCCGGTCGTCCGCCCCGACGGTCCCGGTGGTGTGCAGCGCGTCGTTGACCAGGTCCACCACGGCCTGCGGCTTCGCCTTGTCAGACCGGTAGCCGCTGGACCCGTGGAACCCGGACCAGCCCTGCTTGATGCTGTAGCCGGTCTCGAAGACCGATGCGATCCCGAAGTACTGGTCGAAGCCGTCCGTGCCGTGGCGGGTCGCCTGGTGCAGCTGTCCCATCACGTACACGCGCACAGGCGGCGGAGCGTCCTCCAGCACGTAGCGGTAGATCCGCACGGTGTCAGCGGCCGTGAGCGCGACGTACCCCCAGAAGCCCGGGTGGCTGGCCGGCGGCCCGGCCGTGTGGGTCAGACCGAGCCGCTTCACCATGCGGTCGACGATGGCCGCACCGCCGAGCTGCTCCCAGTAGTAGCTCGCCGCGTCGTCGTCACTGCTGCGCAGCATGACGTCGAGCCGCTCCCGGTCCGCGAGCGGTACGTCGTACTCCGGGCCGCGGTCCCAGAAGAAGTCCAGCGCGATCAGCAGCTTCACCACCGACGCCGACCGGAACTGCCGGTCGGCGTCCTGCTGGTGGACGAACCGCCCTGCTTCGCGATCGAACACGGCGATGCCGGCGGTCAGGGTCTGGGGCAAGGTCATCTGAAACCTACTCACGACTGGACGGACTCTTGAGTGAGTAACTTTCACCGTCCGGGCGGCTCCAGTTCAACCCCTGAACCGTCAGTCGAAGATCGGGCCGCGGTCCCGGGTGCGCTTGATCTCGAAGAAGCCCTCGGTGCCGGCCACCAGGCGGACGCCGTCCCAGAGCTTGCCGGCCGCCTCACCCTTGGGCGCCGGCGTCACCACCGGACCGAAGAACGCGGTGCCTTCCACCGCGATCACCGGCGTACCGACCTCCATGCCGACCTGGTCCATGCCGGCGTGGTGCGACTTCCGCAGCGCGTCGTCGTACCGGTCGGTGTCCGCCGCCTCGATCAGCGAGGCCGGCAGGCCGACCTCCTCGAGGGCCTCGACCAGTACGGCGTCGTCCTTGCCGCCGCGGCCCTCGTTGTGGATCCGGCGGCCCAGAGCGGTGTAGAGCGGCAGCAGGACCTCGTTGCCGTGCGCCTGCTCGGCGGCGATCAGCACCCGGACCCGGCCGAGCAGTCGCAGCCAGTCGGCGTCGTGCTCACGGCGGTCTTCGTTCAGGACGGCGAGGCTCATCACGTGCCAGGTCGTCGTCACGTCGCGGACCTGCTCGACCTCGAGCATCCAGCGGGACGTCATCCAGGCCCAGGGGCAGGCCGGGTCGAACCAGAAATCAGCGGAGGCAGTCATATTCACCATCATACAAAGTTGAAGGAACGGTTATACCGACTCGGTATCCAATACCCAATGTCGGGGGTAATCCCTCGGCCAACCCGTCAGCCAGGTGCATAGGATGCCGACATGCCTGGAACCAACCTGACGCGCGACGAGGCGCGTTCCCGTGCGGGCGTGGTCAGTGACGTGAGTTACGCCATCGAGCTCGATCTGGCCAACGCCCCGAGTGGCGCCCCGACGTACCCGTCGGTGACCACCATCACGTTCGCGGCCACCGCCGGCGCGAGCACGTTCGCCGACCTGATCGCGGACAAGGTCCGCGAGGTGACGCTGAACGGCGTCGCCCTCGACCCGGACGTGGTGTACGACGGCGCCCGCATCCAGCTCGACGGGCTGGCCGAGCGCAACGAGCTCACCGTGGCGGCGGACTGCCTGTACTCGCGGACCGGTGAAGGGCTGCACCGCTCGGTCGACCCGGCCGACAAGGAGACCTACCTCTACACCCAGTTCGAGGTGCCGGACGCCCGCCGGGTGTTCGCGACCTTCGAGCAGCCCGACCTCAAGGCCCCGTTCACCTTCACCGTGTCCGCACCGGCCCGCTGGGTCGTCATCTCGAACGCCCCGACGCCCGAGCCCACGCCGTACCAGAGCGAGAACGGCGAGGAGCTGGCCCGCTGGGAGTTCCCGCCGACCGAGCGCATCTCGACGTACATCACCGCGGTCGTGGCCGGCCCGTACCACGTCGTCACGGACGTGTACGAGGGTCCGCACGGGACGTACCCGATGTCGCTGCTGTGCCGTCCGTCGCTGAAGGAGGCGCTGGACGTCGAGGACCTGTTCGAGGTCACCAAGCAGGGCTTCGCGCTGTTCGAGGAGGCGTTCGGTACGCCGTACCCGTTCCACAAGTACGACCAGGCCTTCGTGCCGGAGTACAACATGGGCGCGATGGAGAACGCAGGCTGCGTGACACTGCGGGACGAGTACCTGTTCCGCAGCCGTACGACGCACGCGGAGCTCGAGGCGCGCGCCAACACTGTGCTGCACGAGCTCGCGCACATGTGGTTCGGCGACCTGGTGACGATGACCTGGTGGGACGACCTGTGGCTGAACGAGTCGTTCGCCGAGTGGGCCAGCCACTGGGCCCAGGTGGTCGCGACGACGAAGTACTCCGACGCGTGGACCACGTTCTGCAACGCCCGCAAGAACTGGGCCTACCGGCAGGACCAGCTGCCGTCGACGCACCCGATCGCGGCCGACATGATCGACTTCCACGCGGTCGAGGTGAACTTCGACGGCATCACCTACGCCAAGGGCGCGTCGACGCTGCGCCAGCTGGTCGCGTTCGTCGGTGAGGAGACCTTCGTCACCGCGCTGAAGGAGTACTTCCACGACCACGCGTTCGGCAACACCGAGCTGACCGACCTGCTGAAGCCGCTGGAGAAGGCGTCCGGCCGCGACCTCGACGACTGGACCGAGCGGTGGCTGCGGACCGCCGGCGTGAACACGCTGCGCGCGGACTTCGCGGTCGACGACCAGGGCGCGTTCACCTCGTTCGCGATCGAGCAGACCGCGACCGAGAAGTTCCCGGTCCTGCGGCCGCACCGCCTCGCGGTCGGCCTGTACCGGCGTACTGACGAGGGTCTGGTCCGCACCGAGCGGTTCGAGGTGGACATCGACGGGCCGCGGACCGAGCTCCCGGAGCTGACCGGTGCGACCCAGCCCGACCTTGTACTGCTGAACGACGACGACCTCACGTACGCGAAGATCCGGCTGGACGAGCGGTCGCGGGCCACGCTGGTGGAGTCGATCGACCAGCTCACCGAGTCGTTGCCGCGGGCACTTGCCTGGGGCTCGACATGGGACATGACCCGGGACGCGGAGATGCCGGCCAGCCAGTACGTCGGCATCGTGCTGCGCGGCATCCGGGCCGAGACCGACCTGACCGGTGTCCGCTCCCTGCTCAACCAAGCGAGCAGCGCGATCAACCAGTACGCCGCCCCGCAGAACCGGCCCGCCCTGCGCGCGCAGTTCGAGGAGGAGCTGGCCAGTCTCGTGGCCGGCTCCGAGCCGGGCAGTGACCACCAGCTCGCGTTCGTCCGGGCCTACAGCTCGGCGGTGTTCTCGGACGCCGGCGCCGATCGTCTCGCCGGCTGGCTGGACGGTCGCGACCTGCCGGAGGGTCTGGTCGTCGACACAGACCTGCGCTGGACGCTGATCGTGGCGCTGTCCCGGCTCGGCCGCCTCGGTGCGGACGAGATCGACGACGAGCTGACCCGCGACACCACGATCACCGGTCAGGAGCGGGCCGCGCAGGCCCGTGCCGCCCGGCCGACCGTGGAGGCGAAGGAAGAGGCCTGGCGGATCGCCGTCGAGTCCGAGGACACTCCGAACGAGACCCAGTTCCGGACCATCCTCGGCTTCCAGCAGCCGGGCCAGGAGGACCTGCTGCGGCCGTACGTCGACAAGTACCTGAACGCGGCCAAGGACGTGTACACCCGGCTGGGCTCGTCGATGGGCGAGAACGTGCTGGTCTACCTGTCGCCGCGGCACCTGGCCGACCAGGCGGCGCTGGACGCGCTGACCGGCTGGCTGGCCGTGGAGTCGTCGTCCGTCGACGCCCCGACCCTCCGGTACGTCACCGAGGCCCAGGCGGACCTAACCCGCGCGATCGCCGCGCAGGCGCAGGACAACGTCGCCTGACCGACGCTTACGTCCGAAGAACTGAGGGTCTGCGCCCACAGTTCTTCGGACGTAAGGCCCCGAGTTGAGGTAAGACTGGAGCGGTGCCCGCCTCTGATCCCGCCCTGGCCGGTGCGGCAGCTGTAGCGCTGACCGGACTCGCAGACGCGTACCGACCCCGCCCCGTCACCCCGCTGATGCCCTGGCGCTACGCAAACCGCCTGGTGAAGCCGTACGTCGTCACAGCCCGCGGACGGCAATGGGACGACCAGATGGTCGACCTCGCCCGCACGACCGCCACCCGCCAGCTCGAGTTCGACGACGCGATGGGGTCCGTCGGACTCGGCGTCGTCGTACTGCACCTCGGCGACGACGGCATCTACCTGGTGGTGCAGAGCTGGGCGAAGGACTTCCAGTCACGGCTCAGCATCTTCAGCGGGATGGATGTCGACGACCTCCGGCCGGCACCGATCGGCGCTGCCCCGTGCGTGTGGGAGCTCGAGGTGCTCAGCCACGAGCGCACGGCGTACGTCAAGCACATCCTGTCCGGCGACGTCGACGTCGACTCCTGGCTCGACGACGCACTGGACACCCGCCCCAAACCACAACTCGACGGCATCCCCTCCGGCACCTAGGGTCGACATCCGACTGCGTTCGGTGAGGGTCAAACGGTTGTTCGTCGGCGGATTGTGAGGGGGCGTGTGCGGTGCGCGATTCCCTTGGGGAGAAAGAGATTCTCGCCACCTGAGAGAGGCTCACTTCTCCGGTGGTTCGGTTTAAGCTGCACCGGATATATCCATCCAGGGTGTCTGGGGAGGGGCCCTTGCCGTGACACGCGTCGACCACCGCAAGCCACCCGCTCGCGCTGCCCGCAGGCAGCAGCGGCCCGCGGCCAGGCGGAGCTCGCCCGAGGCGCGCCCGCGGAAGGCACAGCGTTCGCACAGTGCCGTCGGAGCGGCGATCGTCGCCACTCTGGCGATTGTCGCGGTGTTCGCCTTCATCCTCACCCGGGGTACGCCGTCGGACTCGCCGGCCGACGGGCTCCGGATGGGTTCGGGTACCGACAACGCCGCCGCCGCACCGGCCGAGCCGACCGGGGGCACCACCGGAACCGCCTCGAAGGCGGACCGGAAGCCGCCGACGTCCGCTGCGGCACCGAGCCCGTCGGTGAAGGCTAAGGCGACCACACCGCCGGCCGTGAACACCGGTCCGACCTCTCCGAAGTTCAAGCAGAACCAGTGGATCGCTGTGCTGGACAAGTACCCGGCTGACGCGGGCCAGATGGCCAAGGACACCGCAGCCAAGATCACGCGGGCCGGCATCCCGGCGAAAGCCATGCTGGTCGACGGCCAGTACCCGGGCATCACCAACAGCTCCCTGGCACCGGTCACCGGCACCTGGCTGGTGTACCTCGGCCCGGGCACGTCCTCGGAGCAGCTCTCCGACCTGTGCCTGGACCCGCGCACGCAAGCGGCGTACCAGAGCGCCTGCGCGACCTACGAACCAGCAGGCTGAGGTACGGCGTCCGTCGCCAGGCGGGCGTGCAGATGCGAGTCGTGGCGCTGCCCGGTCGGTTCGACGTAGTAGTCCCGCATCACGCCCTCCAACTGGAACCCGGCGCGCAGGGCGACCTGGCACGAGCCCTCGTTGACCAGTGAGTGGTCGAGCGAGATGCGGTGCAGCCGCAGCCCATCCGTCGCAAAGCCCCACCGCGCCGCCGCGTCTAGAGCGCGGGCGCCCAGCCGGCGGCCACGGGCCAGTGGGCTGACCCAGTACGCCGCGACAGCCTGGTCTGGCACCCGGTGCACGTCCCGGAGCGTGACGCTGCCGATCACCTGATCGGTCGCCGTGTCCGCGACCGCGAAGACGGCGTTGCCGCGCGCCCAGCCGTCGATACGCGGCTCGAGCCAGCGGCGGGCGCGCTTGTCGGCGGGTGAGCTGATCACCGCCGTACCCGCGGTCCAGCGCAGGATCCCCGGGTCCTCCAGGGCCAGCGCGACCGCGGGCTCGTCGGACGCGACGAACGGGCGGAGTACTACGTCGCCCAGGTCGACGCGGTGTGGCTGCAGGGCGGCCACGTCAGAGCTTGTGCGCCTCGTCGTTGGCGTGCAGCAGCGGCGGCTGGTGGGCGTGCGTACCGAGCTGCTGGACGCCGGTGACCAAACCGCCGGTCAGGTCGCCGGTGGCGAACGACGTCTGCATCGTCAGCGCGGCGAGCCCGGCGGACGTGTCGGACAGCTGCCGCTTGGCCAGCTCGCCGGTGACGATCTCGAGACGCCGGCCGGCCGGGTCGACGTACACCAGGACCGTGCGGTCCGGGTCGTCCAGCTCGTTCAGCAGCTCGATGGCGAACGGGCGGGTCTCCGAGTCCGCGCCGCCGACGTACACCGAGAAGTGCAGGCCGGAGGTCTCCTCGGCGTACCGGACGGCGCGCTCGATGTCGTAGAGCTGGTCCGGGGTGAATGCGTCACCAGCTGGCACTTGCGCCTCCGAGCGTGCGGGCGACGCCGGTGGCGGTCGCGGTGGCACCCGGCGCGCTGTTCAGTTCAGGCAGCTCGGGCAGGTTGGCCGGGTCCGGCTTGGTCGCCGTCGGTCCGTTGATCCAGACCGGCGGGGCCCACCACGACAGGCCCGGGCGGTACCGCGGCCCGTTCGCGATCGACGACGCGAACACCAGCAGCGCCAGCACGGCGATGACCAGCACAGGAATCCCGACGAACACCAGCAACGAGTGCCCGGACAATTCGACAATCACGGCCTGAAGCCTAGTACCTCCTGCACGGGAGAGGCCCACACCCCTCCCGCACAGGTCCCAGAGAGCGAGTCAGCAGCCACCACAGTTGTAGTACGTGATGTCCCAGTGGTTGCCTTCGTCGGCGTAGATGTTGCCGGCGCCGGAGCGCCACTGGGCGGCGCCGTCGCCGCGGTCGGCGATCCGGGTGAAGGTGTTGTGGATGTAGTTGCCGACACACGAGTACTTCGAGATGTCGACCTTGTACCCGTTCCAGTGGCTGTAGGTACCGCTCGCGTGCCCGACCTCGGTACCACCGGTGATGTTGACCGCGCACCCGCTCGCGGTCTTGAGCGTGCGCACGCCGTACGCCGTGCTGTCGTTGATCTGCTCGAACGACGTACACGTGGAGTTGTAGCGGTCAGAGCAGCCACCGCTGGACGACCAGGTCAGGCCCGCGGCCCGGAAGATCGACGTGGCCTGCGAGTGCGTCAGCTTGGTCAGCGCGGACGCCTGCTCGACCGCCACCACACCGGGCAGCAGGCCGACGACCACGGCGACGAGGGGTACGACGACGCGACGGAGCAATGACTTCATGGGGACACTCCTTGAAATATGGGGCGGTTATTTCAAGGAGTGCACTGCCCAGGAAAGATATTGCCGAAACCTCAGGTTGAATCAGAAATTAACATCCGAACACTGGTAGAAGGCGTTCGCCGTGTCGGCGATCGTCCAGACCGCGAGGACCATGTGCCGTCCGGACCGGCCGCCCGGGATGGTCCCCGGGTGCGACACGTCGCTCGGCGGCCGCGCGCCGTTCATGGCGACGGTGAGGAACGGGTTCAGGTCGAGTGCGGACCGGGTCAGCGGCTGCGTCGGATCCCAGCCCTGCTTGGTCATGTAGTACTTGAAGTCGGTGGTCGAATGCGCCGCGGTCAGGTGCCACGAGAACGTGAACCCCTGGCCGCCTTGGAGTTGCGTGGCAGGCCAGGTCCCGCCGCGCTGGTCGTCGAGCTCGGCGAACTGACCGAGCCCTGCCGAGCAGAGCTTCCCGTCCGCGGGACCGCTCTGCGGAAATCCCTTGGGGCCTTCGACGCTCTGCGGCTCCCACTGGATCTGCCCGCAGTTCGTGACGACCCCGTCCTGACAGTTCTTGGCCCGGCTGACCGGCCCGGTGGCGTACCCGTGGCCGTAGGCGAGCGGAACCGACGTACACACCGTCAAGGCGAATGCTCCGACGGCAATTCCGGCCATGCTGAGTTTCGGTTTTCGCAGCATGCGAACTCCTGCACTGTTGGGGCGGTGGACAGTGAAGGAAGGGCGCCTCTCCTGCTCAATAGAAAACAACCGTTCGAATCTATTGTCAACGGTTCGTGAGCAGATGAATACGGAAAGCTAGATATTCAGCGAGCCGATCAGCCGCCGGAGACGCTGATTGTTGGGCAGGTCCTCGACCAGCACGGGCTCGCCCTCCGGCCCGCCGAGCGGCACGCGCCAGTTCGGGTACTCGTCCGTGGTGCCGGGCTGATTCTGCGTACGGCGTTCCCCGACGGCATCCGTCAGCGCGACACCGACGAGCTTGGCCGGCGTGTGGGCGACGTACCGATGCATGGCCTCGACGATCCGTGCCACCTCGCCGTCCGTGTTGCTGAGCAGGTGGCGTTCGCGGAGCGCGTCGAGCCAGGCGTCACGGTCCGCCTCGTCGACAGCGAGCTCTTCTTCCACGGGGCGAGTCAACAGACCAAGGCGGTTCCGCAGCTCCACGTGATCACCGGCGAGGTACCCGGCGGTCGGCGGCAGGTCGTGGGTAGTGACAGTGGCCAGGCACAGCTCCCGCCACCGCTCCGGCGCCAGCGGCTTCCCATTGGCGTCTCGCTCGAACCACAGCACCGACGTACCGAGAATGCCGCGTTCGGTCAGGTAGTCGCGCACCCAGGGCTCTACGGTCCCCAGGTCCTCACCGATCACCGTCACCCCGGAGCGCTGCGCCTCCAGCACCAGGATGCCCACCAGCGCCTCATGGTCGTACCGCACGTAGGTGCCCTCAGTAGGCCGCTCCGGTGACGTCACCCACCACAGCCGGAACATCCCGAGGATGTGGTCGATCCGCAGCCCGCCACCGTGCCGCATCACCGCGCGCACGAGGTCCCGCCAAGCGGCGTACCCGGTCTCAGCGAGCGCATTGGGCCGCCATGGCGGCTGCGACCAGTCCTGCCCCTGCTGGTTGAAGGCGTCCGGCGGTGCACCCACGTGGATGTTGGGTGCCAGCACGTTCTGCAGGGCCCACGCGTCCGCGCCGTCCGGGTGCACACCGACGGCCAGGTCGTGGACGACGCCCAGCGACATACCGGCTGCCTTCGCACGGGCCTGGGTCCGCGCAAGCTGCTCGTCGAGCTGCCACTGCAGCCAGCAGTGGAACTCCACCGCATCCGGGTTCTCATTGCGAAAGGCAACGACTTCCGGCGTGGTCGGCTCCTGCAGCTCCTCGGGCCACTTGCTCCACTCCGGCCCGTGGACGTCGGCGATCGCGGCCCACGTGGCGAAGTCGATCAGCCCCTGGCTCTCGCGGTCGCAGTACGCGCCGTACTCCGCGATGCGCCCCACTGACGGCTGCACGCGGAACAGCACCTGCAAGGCCTCACGCTTCGCTGCCCACACCGTGTCCCGGTCGAGCGCTGTCGAGTCCTCGCTGAGCGCCCGCGCCTGCAGCGCCAGCGTCCGGACCAGGTCCCGCTCCGCCGGTGCCAGGTCGCCGTACTCGTCGATGTCCTCGATCCGCAGGTAGATCGGGTTCGCGAACCGCCGCGACGCCGGGAGGTACGGCGAGGGCTCCATGCGGCCCGCCAGCTCCGCCGCGTGCAGGGGGTTCACCAGTACGAAGCCGGCGCCCAGATCATGCGCTGACCACGCGGCCAGGTCGGCCAGGTCATGCAGGTCGCCGATACCCCAGGAGCGCCGGGAACGAACGGAGTACAGCTGCAGCACCCAGCCCCACGTCCGGTGCAGGTTCTCCGGCTCCAGCTTCCGCGGCGTCACGATCAGCGTGCTGACTGAGATCTCCGGGTTGGTACCGATCCGTGCGCACAGACGGTGGTACCCGAGCGGCAGATCCCCAGGCAGCTGGAACGTCGCCTCACCGACCTGTACGCCGTCGATCCACTCCGGCTCGACCAGGTGGTCCTGCTGCGGGATGTCCCGTCGCTGACCGCCGTCCTCCAGGTCGACCCACACCTCCGCCGACGACCCGTGCGGCAGGTGTACGGCGAACCACGGGGTCCACCCCTCCCGCATCACCACGGTCGCAGGCAACGTACGACGCCAGCGCGCCTGCTGGTGCTCCGCCAGCGCCAGGGCCGCCTTCTCCGGCGTCGACGCGTCCACACCGAGTGCCGCGAGTACGTCGGCCACTACCTCGCTGGAGACGACCACATGCTCGCCTTGCCAGTTCCAGTACTCCGTCGCCACGCCATGGGCAACCGCTAGCTCGACAAGGGCCGGAGTAGGAGCAGTCACCCCAGCGAGTCTGCCGCATCAACCGCACCAACGGCCAAACGGCGCGCGTTGCGTTACTCGTTCGAGCGACGGCGGCTGAGCATCAGTACGGCGAGAAGGAGCACCGCGCTGGCTACGACGAGGCCGACGGCCACACCGGCGAGGTTGTCGGTCAGCTGGTACAGGGCGGTCGGCCAGATGACCAGGAGGATCGAACAGGCCACCACGGCGTACGCCGAACGTCGTGTCCGCCCGTAGGCAACCAGCAAGGCCGCGGGTCCCGCCGTACCGACTGCGAGCGCCATGATCTCGCCGCGCTCCTGCACCAGCCAGCAGATCGAGGAGCTGAACATCGCGGCTCCGGCCAGTGACCACGACGTCACCTGATCGCGGACCAGGCCGAGCATCGCGAACACGAAGGCCACCAGGATGAACCCGGTCCCGGCGATCCCCGCGCTGTTCGGGGCCGACCCGGTGTCCGGAGTGAGGACATCCGCCGTGATCACCAACACACCCACGGCCAGGATCCCAAAAGTTGCCACGAGCAACGACGGCTCCTTGAGCCACCACACTCCGCCGGCGGCCAGCGCCAGCGCGACCACCACCCCGACGACCCGTCCGGCTTCGCCCTCGACCGCCACGTACGTCGCGAACCCGGCCACGCAACACCCGAGCGCCGCGAGCGCCGAACTCAGCTGTTCCCGCCGCCGCAGCAGCGCCAGGACCACAGCCGAGCCGAGCAGGACGACCGCGGCCGCCGTACCAGTGGTGATCCGCGCGGCACGGCCCATTTCGCCCCAGTTCGCCAAGGTCAGGAGCGCGACCGCACCGAGCAGCAGCGCGCCGCCGATGTAGCCGAGCACCTCGACCAGCGCGCTGGTGTGGGGCGCGGCCGGCGTCGGCTTCTCCTTGGCCGACTCAGGACCGGCAGGCTCGGCGGATTCGGGCCGCGGGCGCGGCCGGCCGGGGTCCGCGAGCGCCGCGTCGATCTCCGCGTCGGCGGCGTCCCGGATCGAGTCGGCCTGGTACTGGCGCAGCACACCAGCGCTCACGAGCCTGGACAGCTCGTCGTCCAGCCGGCTCGACATGCTTTTCCGTCTCCTTGTCAGCCCTACTAACATCAGGCGGCGAGATGCCTATTCTGACCAGCTACCTTCAGTCCCTAGTCAGTCACCCCCTGTTTTCGCCGTTGTTCAGTCTGCCGGAGGCGTTCCCGACGTTCTTCCGGACCGGCAACGACGGCAAGCTGGAGGTGACCGATCAGATCGTGGTCGTGCCGGCCCGGATCGCCGGTCTGATCATCGGCTTCTTCGTGCTCCGCTGGCTGCTGCACAAGATCATCCGGCGGTTCGCCCGGCGGACCGGGAACGGCGCCGTGGCCGGCGTCCTGGCCAAGTCGAAGCTCGGCCAGGGGTTCGTGGAGAGCACGCTCGCCACCGAACGCCGGACGCAGCGCGCCGAGACGATCGCCTCGCTGCTCAGCAGCGTCGTGACGATCGTGCTCACCGCCGTCCTGGTCGTGATGGTGCTCGCCGAGCTCGGCTTCAACATCCTGCCGGTGATCGCGTCCGCGAGCATCATCGGCGTGGCGCTCGGCTTCGGCGCGCAGACGCTGGTGAAGGACTTCCTGGCCGGCGTGTTCATGATCTTCGAGGACCAGTACGGCGTGGGCGACCTGATCGACATGGAGAAGGCGACCGGCGTCGTGGTCGCGGTCGGCCTGCGGATCACCACCCTGCGCGGCGAGGACGGCACCACCTGGTACGTCCGCAACGGCGAGGTCCTCCGGGTCGGCAACCTGACCACCCGCGACCCGAACAGCACCGCCTCCTCCGGCGTCGGCTCCGGCACCGAGAAGGAAGAAGTCAAGACCGACGAAAATGTGGCGAGCGGTACGCAGGACGAAAGCCAAGGCTGAGGTACAGGCGCTCGGCGTCGGAACCTTCGACCACCTGCAAGGTGAGCCGCCCACCTGCCGCGTCCCGGCGTGCCTGCGCGAGCAGCCGCGTCGCCAGACCACGGCCGCGGTACTGCGGTTTGGTCGCGACCGCGTAGACGCCGGCGACCGGCCCGGTCCGCAGTACCAACGTGATCGATGCCGGGTCGCCGTCCACGCGCAGCAGGTAGAGCGACTGGTCCGGCTCCCGGTAGTTCTGCAGGGCCTTCTCGACGAACATCTTCTGCCACCAGTCGTAGTCCGGCTCCCCCACCTCCAGGAACGCCGCGCTCTGCACCTCCGCGAACCCCACCGCGTCTGCCTCCGACCCGACCGCCGCCACCGGCTCTCCAACCGCTGACCCGGCCGAAGCCTCCATGTGCACCAGCACCTCTGCAGCCTTGAACCCCACCGCGGCCAGCCGCGCCTCCCACCCCGGTCCACTCGACGGCACGAGCCGAACCGTCCGCACCCCGGCCGGCAGCTCCGCCTCGGGCGAGAGCGGTATCCACGCGGAGAACTCTTCCGACTCCCCCACCACCTCGACCGCATCAGCAGACCGCCGTACCGAACCTCGGTGGGCCGCGAGGAACGCGAGGTGATTGTCGAGCAGCGCATCAACCATGCGAGCAGTCTGCTCGGCCGCACCGACAGATTCACGGCTCGTCTGTCTGGTGTGGCGTGGGTGCATCGCGCAGTACCACCTGTGAACAGCAGAGTGCCCCGGCGAAGCTCGCCGGGGCACTCTGACAGATCTCAGGCGGTGAAGGTGACGTCCAGGGTGATCGGGACGGCGGCCAGCGCCTGGGAGACCGGGCAGTTCTTCTTCGCGCCCTCGGCGAACTCCGCGAACTCGTCGGCGGTCAGGCCCGGCACGTTGCCGTTCACGGACAGCTTGATGCCGGTGATGCCCTCACCCGGCTGGAAGGTCACGTCGGCCTGGGTGTCCAGCGACGCCGGCGGGTTGCCGGCCTGCGCGAGCGCGTGCGACAGCGCCATCGAGAAGCACGCCGAGTGCGCGGCGCCGAGCAGCTCCTCCGGGCTGGTCCGCCCGCTGGCCTCCGGCTCGGTGCGCGCGGCCCAGGTCACGTCGAAGGAGCCCAGGCCGGACGACTCCAGGTTGACCTGACCGCCGCCCTCCAGCAGCGAGCCTTCCCAGTGGGCCTTGGCGGTACGGGTAGCAGCCATGCTCGTGTTGTCTCCTTAGAAGAGGGTTCAGCGGCCGGACACGTCGATCGCGCCCGGGTACTGCGGTTCGTCGGTGTTCACCATGCTGTGCGCGGCCATCACCATGTACCGCCAGATCTCCTCGTCCCGCTCAGGGGTGAGGGCGATCTCGTCGAGCGCGGCCCGCATGTGGCCGAGCCAGCGGTCCCGTGCGCTCGGGGTGACGGCGAACGGGGCGTGCCGCATCCGCAGCCGGGGGTGCCCGCGCTGCTCGGAGTAGGTCTTGGGGCCGCCCCAGTACTGCTCGAGGAACATCCGGAAGCGCACCTCGGCCGGACCGAGGTCCTCCTCCGGGTACATCGCCCGCAGCTCCGGGTCGGCGGCAACACCGCGGTAGAACGCTGCCACCAGGCGGTGGAAGGTCTCCGCCCCACCTACGGCGTCATAGAAGCTCTGCTGCTCAGTCATAACGGACCTAGTCTCTCAAGTGGTCACAAGATGCTTGAGCAGGGCTGCCCGTTCGGTGTCTCCGAGGGCTCGTTTCGCGTGCGTCGTACCGTCCACGGCGACGATCACCGACTCCGCCTTGGCGTACACGTCCTCCGACTCGCCACTGCGGTCGACGATCCGCGAGCCGAGCGTGTACGACGACGTACCGACGGCGGCGATCCACACGTCCACGTCGTACGGCGGGTGCCGCAGCAGGATCGGCCGCAGGTAGTCGACGGTCTGGCTGACCAGCACGCACGGGTACTGCGCGAAGAAGTCGCCCGTGGTCTCCATCACCTGCCCGAGGAACGCGATCCGGGCCTCCTGCAGGTAGTCGAAGTACCGCACGTTGTTCACGTGGTCGTAGGAGTCGATGTCCGACCACCTGACCAGGACAGGGTGTGTGTACATCAGGCGCCCACCAGCTTCTGCAGGGCCTCGCGCTCGACCGGGGTGATCCGGCGCAGGCGGTTGGCCGCGAAGTCGAACGGGACCAGCTTCGTCTTCGCCTCGACATAGGTACGGCGCTCCGGCTCGGCGTCGAGGATCTCGTAGTCGACCGTGAACGACGCCGCCCGGATCTCGCTGATCCAGAGCTCGATCCGCACCGGTTCGGGGCGGAAGTGCAGCGGCGCCCGGTACTGCACCTCGTGCCGGGCCACCAGCAGACCCGTCTCCAGCGCGTCCGCACCCAGCTCGGCCGCGGTCCGGAACAGGAAATCGACGCGGGCGTCCTGGAGGTAGTCGACGTACCGGCCGTTGTTGACGTGACCGAGCGCGTCCATGTCGCCCCACCGCAACGGGCAGTGGTAGACGTGGCGGTTGTGATGATCCACACGACGATCATGTCATCCGGGGTACTTCCCGGGTGACTGACCGTGGGTAATGTCATCTTCTGCAGACCAGTGCATCGATTGGAGTGGTTGATGAGCACGCAGCGGGTGGCGATCGTGACCGGGGCGGCCCGGGGAATCGGCGCGGCTGTCGCGCAGCGGCTCGCCGCGGACGGGAACGCCGTCGCGGTCATCGACCTCGACGAGGGTGCCTGCGCGGGAACCGTGAAGGCGATCACCGAGGCCGGCGGCACGGCGATCGCCGTCGGAGCCGACGTCAGCAAGTCCGACCAGGTCAGCTCCGCGGTGGAGCGTGTGGTCGCGGAGCTGGGCGCGCCGACGATCCTGGTCAACAACGCCGGCGTACTGCGGGACAACCTGCTGTTCAAGATGTCCGAGGACGACTGGGACACGGTCATGTCGGTGCACCTCAAGGGCAGCTTCCTGATGTCGAAGGCCTGCCAGGCGCACATGGTCGAGGCCAAATACGGACGCCTCGTCTTCCTCTCGTCGACCTCGGCGCTCGGCAACCGCGGCCAGGCGAACTACGCCTCCGCGAAGGCCGGCCTGCAGGGTCTGGCGAAGACGCTCGCGATCGAGCTGGGCAAGTTCGGCGTCACCGCGAACGCGATCGCGCCGGGCTTCATCGAGACCGACATGACCGCGGCCACCGCGGCCCGGGTCGGTGTCGACTTCGAGGAGTTCAAGAAGGCCACCGCCGCCACCATTCCGGTGAACCGGACCGGCACGCCGGCGGACATCGCCGCCGCCGCGTCGTTCTTCTGCAGCGAGGAGGCCGGCTTCGTGTCCGGCCAGGTCCTGTACGTTGCCGGCGGACCCCGGAACTGAGAGGGAGACCATGCCGCAGACGTACGACGGCGTCGACGAGGTGGTGCACGCGGTCGGCACCCCGCTCGGCGAGACCGAGTGGCTGGAGATCACCCAGGAGCAGGTGAACCAGTTCGCCGAGGCGACCGGTGACCACCAGTGGATCCATGTCGACGTCGACCGGGCCGCCAAGGGCCCGTACGGCGGGACGATCGCACACGGCTACCTGACGCTGAGCCTGATCGCCCGCTTCGGCGAGGAACTGTTCAAGGTCGAGGGCGTGACCGCGAAACTCAACTACGGCGTCAACAAGGTCCGCTTCCCCGCCCCGGTCCCGGTCGGCAGCCGCGTCCGCGCCGGCGCCTCGATCGCGAACGCCGTACAGACCCCGGCGGGCGTCCAGGTCTCCCTCAACTGGGTGATCGAACTGGAGAACTCCACCAAGCCGGCCTGCGTCGCGGAAACCGTCGTACTGCTCGTTCCCTAGAGCGGGCAGATCAGGACCGCGTGGGTGGCGATCCGGTCGTAACCGAGCCAGTCGTTGACGGCGAGCATCGGGGTGTTGCCGTCGTAGTTGGCCGTGTAGGCGGCCTCGATCCCGGCTTCGGCGGCGCGGCGCAGAGCGGCGGCCTTGACCAGTTTGGCGAGACCGCGGCCGCGGTACTCCGGGAGCGTGGACGTCATCCTCGACCAGATCTTGGCGTCGTCACCGTGGCTGCGGGTGAACGCGATGACCTGACCTTGGTGCGTCGCAGCCACGCTCACCGCGCGCAGCAGGTCCGGTGAGTTCCAGATGTCGGCGAGCCAGGCGTCGTACGGCTGGGAGGAGATCTTCGCGTCTCCCGGCTTGGTGCGCTGGGCAACCTCGTCCGCGGCGTGCAGCAATCTGGGGTCGATCTCGGTGAACGGCACCAGTTGCACCTCGCTCGGGACCTCGGGGAGGTCCGGCGCCTTGCGCGGATCGATGCCCGCGTAGTGCACCTGACGGGTCTGCCGGTACCCGAACCGCGTCGCCCACTCCACACTGGCCGGGTCGGCGAACACCCGCGCCGACGTGGCTCCGGCAGCCCGCAAGCTGCCGTGAATTGCGTCGAGCAACCGCGTGCCGATCCCCCGTCCGCGGTACTCCGGCCGGACCAGCAGCCGCAGCTCACCGTCCAGCGGGTCCGATCCACCGATCAGCCCGCTCCACGCCCAACCCACGATCCTTCCGTCGTCCACCGCGACGAACGACCCGTACCGGGGGTCGGCCGGTGCCGCCACCCAGCGGGTCAGTGAACTCCGCGTGATCACCAGATACGGAACGAGCGCGTCATGCAGCGCCACCGCTGCGTCGACATCCCCCGGCCCTGCTGCCCTGATCTCCATCCCAACTCCTTGGGAACTCCAACGACGAAGTCCCCCGGAAGGTAACGTTCTTTCAGGTGCATACCGGGAGGAAACTGATGACAGCTCTGTTTCAGAGGGTTCTCAGCAGCCCCAGCTCGGTCTGCACCCGCCGGTACCCCAGCCAGTTGTTGACGGCAAGCATCGGCCCGTTCTCGTCGTCGTTCGACGTGTACGCCGCGGTGACCCCGGCCGCCGCCGCGCGCCGCAGCGCGACCGACTTCACCAGCTTCGCCAATCCCTTCCCGCGGTACCCGGGAATCGTGCCGGTCATGCCCGACCACATCCGGTCACCGTGCGTCTCGACCACGGTGAACGCCGCCATCTCGTCGCCGGCCATCGCCGCGACACTGAGCGCCTTGTCCATCGCCGGGCCGTTCCAGATCTCTTCCAGCCACCGGTCGTAGTCGACTGCATCCAGCGGCGAGTCACTCGGCTCGTCCAGCGAGGCGATCGCGTCGGCGGTGTACGCCGTGTGCGGGTCGACGGTGTCGAAGGCGACGAGTTCGATCCCCTCGGGCGTCTCCGGGGGCTCGGGCAACGACTTCAGTTCGACGCCGGCGAAGTGCATCTGCCGCGTCCCGTCGTACCCGAGGTTGCGGGCGAACTCGAGGCCGTCGGGCTGCACGAACGTCCGCACCCGGATCGCTCCGACCTCGGTGAGGTGCTGGTGCAGCCGATCGGCGAGCTCGCTGCCGATGCCCTGCTTGCGGTGCTCCGGGTGCACGTAGATGCTCAGGTGGGCCTGACCCGGGTCACTCGTCCAGACGTTCAGGCCGGCCGACGCCCAGGCGACGAGCTCGCCGTCGCGTTCGGCGACCAGCGGCAGGAACCGCTCCCCCGGCGACTGGACGGTGAGCATGTGCCGGGTCGCCGCGGGCGACATGATCTTGTACGGCGCCACCAGCGCCCGCACCGCCGCCACCGCCTCGGCGTCGTCCGCCGCCGCCTGCCGTATCACCGCCCGAGTCGTCATGGCCCGGACCTTAGCCAGCACGCCGTACGCCCGCCACGTATTAAGAGACGTGATCGCGCGACTCCCGTGATTCGGATGTGCACCGAACTCGTACTAGAGTGGCGCGGTGCTGTCGGACTGAATGCCCCGACCGCCGGAAGTGCCATCGTGGTTCCACGCGACGGGGTCACCGGCGGCGGGGCGTCCGCATTTTCTGTTGACCTCTCGCTCGCGTCAGGGGTAAACAGCACTCATGGAGATTACCGACGGAGCGGCTGCTGCCCGGACCCTCGCCGGGCTCGTGGTCGCCGACAGCCCGCGCCCGGAGTACGCCGACGCGTTCCGCCCCTTCGCCCCGCTGATCGGGAGCTGGGACCTCGACGTCGCCTGGTACGACGACAGCGGCGCCGTGAACCGGCAGACGAAGGGCGAGTGGCACTTCGCGTGGGCGCTCGACGGGCGCGCCGTCGCGGACGTCTGGATCACGCCGAGCCGCGCGGCGCGGGCCACCGACGGCGACGGCGAGTGGGGCCTGTCGATCCGCATCTACGATCCGGAACTGCGGGCGTTCCGCTCGACCTGGCTGGGCCCGAAGGCCGCGTTCGTGATGCCGTTCATCGCGCACGCGACCGCGGACACCATCACGCTGAAGGCACAGAACGCCAGCACCCGTTGGGAATTCACCGGGATCACCGAGTCCGGCTTCCACTGGCGCAACGAGGATATCGATGCCGATGGCAACGTCATCCTGCGGCAGACCTTCGTCGCCACCCGTCAGGCGTAGGTCGCCACCGCTGCTCGGGCCAGCTCCAGCATCCGGACCCGCAGGTCGGCGGGCTCCAGCACTTCCACATCCCCCGCGAATCCGAGCAGCACCCCGCAGGCCGACTCCCGAACCCGGAACAGCATGCGCAGGTGCGGCCAGGGATCGTCCGTCGGAACATCCCGGGCGACCTCACCCTTGGCGAGCATCGACGCAGCGATCCGCCGCAGCAGGTCGACGCGCTCCGGCCGCACCCGTACGAGCACATCGACCGTGTTCGGCATCTGCCGCTCGAGTCCCGAGCGCAGCCGATCCCACTCGGCCCGAACATCCAGTCCCTCAGGTCGTTCGACCGGCTCTTCGAGTACGTCGGCCTGCTCGACGCGAGACACCCGGTACATGCGGGCCGCCCCGCGATGCGCCGCCACCAGGTACCACCGCCCCGCCTGCTCGACGAGCCCCCACGGGTCCACAGTTCGTTGCTGAACGCCCTCACTCGCCGACGCGTACCGCAGCCGTACCCGCCGCCGCTTGACGACCGCCTGTCGCAGTACAGGCAACGCACCGGTGTCCTCCGCCTCCGCGAACCACCGCCGCCGATCCACCACGATCGCACCGGACAACGCGTCCGCGTCCCCCTGCAGCTCCACCGGCAACGTCGCGGACAGCTTCCCCATCGCGGAGTGCAGCGCGTCCTGCAGCCCGAGCTCCTCCGACAGCGCCGCCCGCCCCGACCACGCGAACAACGCCTGCGCCTCCCGCGGGGTCAGCTCACTCACATCGGCGCGGTACCCGGGCAGCAACACACATCCCCCGTTGCGCCCTCGCTCGGAGTACACCGGGACACCGGCTGCCGACAACGCCTCCATGTCCCGCATCACCGTCCGCGTCGACACCTCCAGCCGCTCGGCCAGGTCCCGCGCACTCAACCGCTCGTGCCGCTGCAGCAACAGGATGATCTGCAACAACCGGTCCGCTCGCATGTCACCAACAATATGGGACAGAAGATGTCGTATATACCCCGCGAAGCTGTCTCCATGACCAACGACCCACGCGCACTGTTCGTCCGCGCCCTCGACCAGACCCAGCAACTCGTCAACACCACCGGCCCCGACGACCTCGACCTACCGACCCCCTGCGACGAGTACGACGTCCGCACCCTGCTGGGGCACCTGCTCACGGTCACCGCGCGGATCAACCTGGCACTGAACGGCGGCGACCCCCTGACCATCCCCGTCGTCACCACAGGAGTCGACGACGTACCGGCCGCGTGGAAGGAACGCCGCGTCGCCCTCGACAACACCCTCGCCGACGACTCGGTCCTCGGACGCATCTGCAAGCTCCCCTGGGGCACTCTGCCGGGTGCAGCTGCCATCGGTGCGTACACAGGAGAGCTCGCCACGCACTCCTGGGACCTCGCGAAGGCCACCGGGCGTCTGAGCCAGCTGGACGACGCCCTGGCGGCACAGGTGCTTCCGATGGTCCGCCAGTACGTCCCAGCCGAGCAGCGCGGCGGGCACGTGCCGTTCGGTCCCGTCGTACCAGTGCCCGCCGACGCGTCGCCGTACGACCAGCTGGCCGGGTGGCAGGGCCGCAAGCCCTAGGCGATCCCGCCGTTCAGCATCAGGCCGCCGTCGATCGTGACGGTCTGGCCGGTGATCCACGAGGCCTCGTCGGACAGCAGGAACCACACCAGCGACGCAACGTCCTCCGGCCGGCCCAACCGACGCAGCGGGTACGTAGACGCCACCTTGTCCTCACGCCCTTCGTAGAGCGCTCCGGCGAACTTGGTCTTGACCACCGCCGGAGCCACGGCGTTCACCCGGATCTCCGGAGCCAGCTCGACAGCGAGCTCCTGTGTGACCCGGGACAGCATCGCCTTGGTCGCGCCGTACCACCCGATCCCCGGCGACGGCCCCAGACCGGCCACCGAGGACAGGTTCACCACGGCCCCGCCGTGGGCGCGCATCCACGCGTCCCGGCAGGCCTTCACCCAGGCGATCGTGGCCAGCACGTTGGTGTCCACCATCTTGGCCGCGACCGCCTGGTCGACGTCCAGCAGCTTCCCGTAGATCGGGTTGATACCGGCGTTGTTGACCAGCAGGTCCACAGACCCGTACGTCGCCACCGCTGCCGCCACGACCGCGCCCCGGTGCGTCGGGTCGGCCGCCTTGCCGGCCACGGCCATCGCATGCTTCCGGCCACCCAAGGTCTTGACCGCCTCGTCGAGGGTCTCCTGGGTCCGGCCGGTGATGACGACGCGCGCGCCGTCGGCCACCAGGCGCTGCGCGATCGCCAGCCCGATGCCGCGGGAGGCTCCGGTGACGATCGCCGTACGGCCGTCCAGGCCCATCAGCTGAGGCGCTCGAGGACGATCGCCATCCCCTGACCGCCGCCGACACACATCGTCTCGAGGCCGAACTGCTTGTCCTCGAACTGCAGGCCGTTCACCAGCGTGGTCATGATCCGCGCGCCGGTCGAACCGAACGGGTGGCCGAGCGCGATCGCGCCGCCGTGCACGTTCAGCTTGTCCTCGTCGATGCCGAGCTCACGCGCCGACCCGATCACCTGGACCGCGAACGCCTCGTTGATCTCGACCAGGTCGATGTCGTTGATGCTCATCCCGGCCCGCGCCAGCGCCTGCTTCGACGCCTCGACCGGACCGAGGCCCATGATCTCCGGCGACAGCCCGCTGACACCGGTCGACACGATCCGCGCCAGCGGCGTCAGGCCGAGCTCGCGGGCCTTGGTGTCGCTCATGATCACGACCGCCGCGGCGCCGTCGTTCAGCGGGCAGCAGTTGCCGGCCGTCACCGTGCCGTCGGGACGGAACACCGGCTTCAGCTGGCTGACCTTCTCCAGGGTCGTACCGGCCCGCGGACCGTCATCCTTGCTCACCACGGTCCCGTCCGGCAGCGTCACCGGCGTGATGTCGCGCTCGAAGAACCCGTTGTTGATCGCCTTCTCGGCCAGGTTCTGCGAGCGGACGCCGAACACGTCCTGGTCCTCGCGGCTGATACCCCGCAGCGTCGCCACGTTCTCGGCGGTCTGACCCATCGAGATGTAGATGTCCGGGACCTGCCCGTCCTGCCGCGGGTCGTGCCAGGTGTCGTTGGTCTCGGCGTACTTCTCGGTCCGCGCGACCGCGTCGGTGAAGACCTCGTTGAACGAGCTCGGATCGCCGACCCCGGCGGAGCCGAAGTTCTTGTACCTCGAGACGCACTCGACGCCGGCGCTGACGAAGATGTCGCCCTCACCGGACTTGATCGCGTGGTACGCCATCCGCGCGGTCTGCGTCGACGACGCGCAGAACCGGTTGACCGTGGCCGCCGGCGTGTTGTCCCACCCCAGCTGGACCGCCACCCGGCGCGCCATGTTGCCGCCGTGCTCGTCGTGCGGCTCCGCGCAGCCGAGCGCCAGGTCCTCGATCTGGTCCCCGGTCAGCCCGATCTTCTCGGTCGCCGCCTTGATCATCTGGACGGCGAGGTCGTCCGGCCGGATCGTGGTCAGCGAACCCTTGTGCGCCCGGCCGATCGGCGAGCGGGCCGTGGACACGATGACTGCTTCAGGCATGGTCAGTTCCCTTTCTACAGCCCCAGGTCGCGGCCGATGAGTTCCTTCATGATCTCGTTCGAGCCGGCCCAGATCTTGGTCACCCGGGCGTCGCGCCAGGCGCGGGCCACCCGGTACTCGTTCATGTACCCGTACCCGCCGTGCAGCTGGACGCACGCGTCCAGTACCTCGTTCTGCACGTGGGCGCTCCACCACTTGGTCTTCGCGGCGTCCACCGCGGACAGCCGGTCCTCGTCGTGCGCGACCACGCCGTTGTCGACGTACGCCTGCGTGACCTCGACCTTGGTGACGAGCTCGGCGATCAGGAACTTGTTGTACTGGAACGAGCCGACGGACTGCCCGAAGGCCTTGCGCTGCTTCACGTACTCGATCGTCTCGTCGAGGATCTGGGTCGCGTGCGCGATGTTCGACACGGCGGCGCCGATCCGTTCCTGCGCCAGCCGCTCCATCATGTGGATGAAGCCGCGGTCGATCTCGCCGAGCACGTTGTCGTCGGCGACGAACAGGTCCTCGAAGAACAGTTCCGACGTACCGGACTCGGTCTGGCCGACCTTGTCGAGCTTCCGGCCACGGGCGAAGCCCTCCATCCCCTCCTCGACCACGAACAGCGTGATGCCCTTCGCGCCCTTGGACGGGTCGGTGCGGGCGGCGACGATGACCAGGTCGGCCATGTCGCCGTTGGTGATGAAGGTCTTCGACCCGTTCAGCACCCAGCCACCGTCGGCCTTCTTCGCGGTCGTCGTCAGCGCGGCCAGGTCGGAGCCGCCCGACGGCTCGGTCATCCCGATCGCGGCGACGTACTCACCGGAGCAGAACTTGGGCAGCCAGCGCTGCTTCTGCTCCTCGGTGCCGAGGTCGACGAAGTACGGCGCGGCGCAGTCGTAGTGGATGCCGAAACAGCTCGACAGCGACGCGGAGACCTTCGACACCTCCTCGGCGAACACCTGGTTGAAGCGGTAGTCGCCGACGCTCGACCCGCCGTACTCCTCCGGCACGTCGAGCCCGAGGAAGCCCTGCTTGCCGGCCTCCAGCCAGGCGGCGCGGTCGATCGTCTTCTCTTCGAGGAACTGGTCCATCCGCGGCACCAGCGAGCGGTCGCAGTACTCCTTCGCACTGGCCCGGAAAGCATGGTGGTCCTCGTTGAAGATGACGCGCTCCATCTAGGCCTCCCCAAGTATGAGATCTCTGGCTAAGCGCTTGCTTAGCTTCACGCGTTTGGTGCAAGGTGTCAACGTGTCCGCAGTCACCGATCCCCTGGTGTGGGAGCACGTTCAGCCGGCCGCAGCCCGCCGGCTGCTCACCGGTGCCGTCGACGCGTTCGCGGAACGCGGTTACCAGGCCACGACGACCCGCGACATCGCCTCCCGTGCCGGGATGAGCCCGGCCGCCCTGTACGTGCACTACCCGTCCAAGGAACGCCTGCTCTTCGAGATCAGCCTGTACGGCCACAACGCGGCCCTCGACGTACTGCGTTCCGCCGACACCGGCCCGACGCCCGCCGACCGGCTGCGCTCGCTGGTCGCCGCCTTCACCGCCTGGCACGCGCAACACCACACGATCGCCCGCGTCGTCCAGTACGAACTGGCATCGCTGAGCCCCGAACATCTGGCCGAGGTCGCCACGATCCGCCGCGCCATCTCCGCCCAGATCGAGCAGGTGCTGGCAGACGGCGTACAGGACGGCTCCTTCGACGTCACCGACCTGCCCGGCACCACCCTCGCCGTACTGTCGCTGTCCATCGACGTAGCCCGCTGGTACACCCCCCACCGCGGCGACCCGGCAGCCCTCGGCAAGCTCTACGCAGACCTTGCCGAGCGAATGGTCCAGGCATAGCAAAGATCCCGCACCACCTGGGTGCGGGATCTTTCAGTTGCTGGTCTTCCAGTCGTTGGAGATCAGGCCTGCAGTGCGGCCTGGACGTCGAGGTGGATGTCCACCTTGTCGCCGATCAGGAGCTTGCCGCCCTCGAGCGGCACGTTGAAGTCGATGCCCCACTCCTTGCGGCTGATCGACGCGGAGGCCTCGAAACCGATGATGGTCTGGCCGTAGGCGTTCTGGTCGACACCGAGGAACTCGACCGCGAGCTCGATCGGCTTGGTGACGTTCTTGATGGTCAGCTCGCCGGCCAGGACGTAGTCGTCGCCCTCGGGCTTGATCGCGGTGCTGACGAAGGTCATCTTCGGGCTGTTCTCGGCGTCGAAGAAGTCGCCGGAGCGCAGGTGACCGTCGCGCTGCTCGCTACGGGTGTGCACCGACGCCAGCTCGATCGCGACGTTGGTGGTGGACTCCTCGATCGAGTCCTTGACGACGATCTCGCCGCCGAACTCCTGGAAGGTGCCGCGGACCTTGGTCATCAGGTGCCGGACGGTGAAGCCGACCTCGCTGTGCGCGGTGTCGAGGGCGTACGTGCCGGCGACCAGGCCGGGGATGGTGCTGGTCGGGGTGCCGGTGGTGGTGTCGCTCATGGGGTCCTCTCGGGAAGGGAGTGCGTACTGGTCGGGGGCGACGCAGCCGTTATAGTTAAAACTTCAACCGATGGCTACGACAGTAGGCAGTAACGGTTTAAAAGTCAACTACATTCCCGCTACACTGTTCCCGTGACGATGGAGACTGAGATGGACCGGGGGACTCGGTGGCTCAACGCCGAGCAGCAGGTCGCGTGGCGTGCGTACCTGCTGGGCACCGCACGCCTGATGGCCAAACTCGACGACGACCTGCGCCAGTTCGGCCTCGGTATCAACGACTACGAGATCCTGGTCAGGCTCTCCGAGGCGCCCGACCGGCGGCTCCGGATGGCCGACCTGGCCGACCGGCTGCACCAGAGCCGATCCCGCCTGACACACACCGTCGGCCGCCTCGAGGCAGCCGACCTGGTCCGCCGTACGTCGTGCACGAGCGACAAGCGCGGCGTCTGGGCCGAGCTGACCGACGCGGGCTTCGGCCTGCTCGAGCAGGCCGCGCCGTACCACGTCGAGGGCGTCCGGGAGAACCTGGTCGATCTCGCGAGCCCCGAGGACTTCGCCGCCGTCGGCCGCGTGTTCGACTCCGTCTCCGAACATATCGGCCAGCGTTGATCAGGGCTGCGGCGCCGGCGTGATGTCCAGCGTCAGCTCATCGCGGTCGGCGCCGCGGAACGTCATCATCTGATCGCGCATCCGCCGCTTGGCCGGCGGCAGGTGGTTGACCGTGCGCATCGCCGTACGCAGGCCGGCCAGGGCCAACCGGCCGATCCCCGGCTTGTGCACCGGATCGGCGGACGTCATCTGCGCGCGCGACTTGAGCACCGCGTCGAAGCCGTACTCGATCATCCGCGCCTCGTACTCGTGCACGGCCGGGACCAGCTCTTGCTTGCCGTCACGGACGTCGATCAGCTTCCGGCAGAGGTTCACCGCGTCACGGAGCGCGGTGTTCGCGCCGACACCGCGGCCGGGCGTCATGGTGTGGATCGCGTCACCGAGCAGCGTGACGTTGCTGCTCTCCCACGGGTCGATCGGGACCGAGGTCCAGATGTTCACCGGGAAGCAGGTGCCCGGATCGGTCAGCTCGAACAGCCGGCGCAGGTTCGGATGCCAGCCGGGGGTGACGTCCAGCGCCGTCTTGATCAGGTCCGCGCCGCGGAGCTCCATGATGTTCGCGGGCAGCTTGTCCTTGGCCGCCGACAGCCCCCAGTTGATGTAGTCACGGGTGTTGTCGAACTGCAGGCCCGGCCAGCGCCGGATCAGCTCCTCGGTGTTGCCGCCGATCCCGTCCTTGACGTTCCCGTCGTGGTCCCACTGGAACTCCATCACGTGCACGATGCAGCCGAACCCGCGCGGCGCGTTGATCAGCGAGATCCCCTCGAACACCTTCGGCGGCACGAGTTTCGCGCTCTCCGCGGTGATCGGCAGCTTGCCGGCGATCGCCACGATCCCGGTTTCCTCGGTCTTCGCCTGCGGCAGGTACTGACGGCGTACCCGGGATCCTGATCCGTCGGCCGCGACCAGAAGATCACCGGTGGCGCTCGTACCGTCGGCGAAGTACGCCGTCACGTGGTCTGCGTGCTGTTCGAAGCGGGTGAACTCCTTGCCGAACTCGACGATGCCGTCGAGGCCGGTCAGCAGCACCTGCCGCAGGGTCATGCGGCTGATCGACTTCTCGCTCTCCACCGGGTCGGTCGACTCCAGCAGCTCCAGCGACAGCAGTTCCTTCAGATCCTCGGTCAGCATGTTGAAGTACTTCGAGTCACGCGCCTTCGTGGCCACGAACGTGTCGTACAGCTCAGTCGGCAGCAGTGCGTGCAGCGCCCGGCTGCCGTCCGGGTCGATCCCGACCCGGTAACCGTGCAGACCGTCCGTTCGCAGCGCGTCGCGCTCGTACACCGACACGTCGATCCCGGCCCGCCGTAGCCCGTGCGCCAACGCGAGTCCGCCGGTCCCGCCGCCGATCACCAGCACTCTCATGATCTCTCATCCCTTCAAGTATCTTGGTAATCCGAGTATCTTGGATATCCGAGAGAAATACAAGCCCTATGCTGAGGCGGACCATGACCAGTACTCGCGAAGAGCTCGCCGGCGAGATCCAGCAGCGGCTGATCCGATTCATCGCCGAGGTGGTGCTGTACAACCACTCCGTGTCGGCGAAGGTCGGACTCGGTGCGAGCGACTCCCAGTTCATGACGCTGCTGCAGACGTACGGGCCGCTCACGCCGCGCCAGCTCGCCGAACACACCGGCCTCACGTCGGGCACGGTCACCGGTGTCATCGACCGGCTCGAGTCGCACGGCTTCGTCACCCGCCGACCCGATCCCCGCGACCGGCGCAAGGTGGTCGTCACGCCGTCGATGGAGGCGATCCAGGACAAGCTCGTCCCGCTGTACGCCGAGCAGGGCGAGCGGATGCACGCCGTACTGGCGACGCGCTCCGTCGAGGAGCTGAAGACGATCTCGCAGTTCCTTGCCGACTCGGTCGCTGAAGCCGATAGCTAAAGCGTTTGAGCCTGGCGCCGCACTCCGGGAGCCTTCTCGGTGTGACGGATTTTCACCAGGACGGCCGCGCCGGCATCGACGCTGCGCTCGTACGGCGCTTGCTCGCACAACAGTTCCCGCAGTGGGCCGATCTACCGGTGACGCCGGTCAAGGTCGACGGCTGGGACAACCGGACGTACCAGCTCGGCTCGGGGCTGACTGCGCGGCTGCCGACGCACTCGAGCTATGTGGCCGCCGTCGACAAGGAACACCGGTGGCTGCCGGTCCTCGGCCCGCAACTGCCGGTCGAGATTCCCGAAGCGGTGGCCAAGGGTGCGCCCGGTGAGGGCTATCCGTATCCGTGGGCGATCCGGCGGTGGATCCCGGGCGAGACCGCGACGGTCGAGACGATCACCGACCTGGACGACTTCGCGCGGTCGATCGCGGCGTTCATCCTGGCCCTGCAGGACGTCGACGCGACCGGTGGACCGCTCGCCGGTGCGCACAGCTTCCATCGTGGCGCCCCACCGGAGTACTACCACGACGAGACGATCGAGGCCCTCGCCACGCTGAAGGGCCGAGTCGACACCGATCTCGCGCGCGAGGTCTGGGACACGGCGCTGGCGACGTCGTGGGACCGGCCGCCCGTGTGGTTCCACGGCGACATCGCCAACGGCAACCTGCTGGTCCAGGACGGCCAGCTGTCCGCCGTGATCGACTTCGGTACGTCAGGTGTCGGCGACCCCGCATGCGACCTGGTCATCGCCTACACGTTCTTCTCCGGCTCGTCCCGCGCCGCGTTCCGGGAGGCTGTCGATCAGGATCCGGGCACCTGGGCCCGCGCTCGCGGCTGGGCCCTCTGGAAGGCCCTCATCACCGAGGACCTCCGAGTCGTTGACAACGTTTTGGCCGACTATCGAGCTCAGGCCGTTTAGCCGGGTGCTCACCGGCGCTACCGTCGGAAGATGTGGTGGTTGCTTGCCGCCTTGGGGGGCGGAGGGTTGGCACTCGCGGGCCGGTACCTCTGGGACCGGCGAGCCGCGCAGCGCGGTGACGCCGAGGAACTGGAAGAGATCCGCAAGCTGGCCGACGAAGACGTGACGCTGCTCGGCGAGGAGCTGCGACGACTGGACACGCAGGTCGAAGGGCACCCGCTCGACCCGGACGCGCGGTCGGACTACCAGGTCGCCCTCGACGCGTACGAGGCGGCGCAGCGGGCCGTCAAGGGGATCCGAAAGGCCGACGGGATCAGTTCGGTCACCGACACCTTGGCGACCGGGCGCTACGCGATCACCTGCGTGCAGGCCCGGCTACGGGGCGAGCGCGTGCCGGAGCGGCGGGTGCCGTGCTTCTTCAACCCGCAGCACGGGCCGTCGACGACCGACATCGTCTGGACGCAGCCGAAGGTCGGCACCCGGACCGTGCCGGCGTGTGCGCAGGACGCCGCCCGCATCCGCTCCGGCGACGAGCCAGAGGTCCGCTATGTCCGGTACGGCAGCCGCGTGGTCCCGTACTGGGAGGCCGGCGCCGCAATCGCGCCGTACGGCATGGGGTACTTCACGGCCGGCGCGGGCGCGAGCTACATCGCGATCGCCAGTTTCCAGGCGCAGGGTGGTATGCCCGGCGGTTGGGGCGGCGACACCGGCGGGCACGACTTCGGCGGCTTCGACACGGGCGGTTTCGACGGCGGTGGATTCGAGGGCGGTGGCGGCGGCGACGGCTGACTCAGAGGTACGCCGTCACGCCTTCGTACTCCGCCACTGGTGCAGCGCCGACAGTCTCGTACTCGAGCAGTAGGAGACCGCTCGGAGTCGCCTCCTGCGCCGTGAGCCGCAGCCCCGCCGCGTCACCGGGCTGCTCGAACAACCGCCGCCCACTGCCGAGCACGGTCGGCGCGACGGCCAAGCGCACCAGGTCGACCGCTCCTGCTGTCAGCAACGCGTTGCCGAGTCGCGCGCTGCCGTGGATCTGCAGTTCACCGCCTGTTTGGCGTTTCAGCTCCTCGACGTCGCCGATGCTGCGAAGGACAGTCGTCGGATGCCAGGTGCCTGCGGTGAGCGTGGTGCTCACGACGTACTTCGGCAACGAGTTCATCCGCTGGGTGTACGGGTCGCCGGGATCGGTGATTTCAGGCCAGTCCCGCGCGAACGCGTCGTACGTGCGTCGCCCGAGCAGCAGCCCGTCGGCGCGCTCCAGCCACTCGGTGGTCCGCCGTACGAACAGCTCGTCGATATACGGCACGAGCCAGCCGCCGCGGGTGAAACCGTCGCTCGTGTCCTCGCTCGCAGACCCCGGACCTTGGCTGACGCCGTCGAGGGTGACGAACTCCGTCAGTACGATCCTCATCGCTCCACCAGTACGGCGAGCTGCTCGATGACGGTGCCCCACCCGTCCGCGAACCCGAGCTCCGCATGCCGTTTGCGACTCGTCGGATCGCCGTGCCGAGCCACCATCCGGTACGCCGTACCGTCCGGGTGATCGCCCAGGAACACGTCGGCCGTCACCGCGATCGGCTGCGGATCCGCCGGACGCCACGTGCTGTCGACCGCATTCGTGAACGCGATCCGCTCGAGCTCGTCGGCGACCAGAATCACCGCGTCGAGATGCGGACCGAACTCCTGGCCGTCCTCGCTCAGCCGCGTGACCAAACCCCCGCCCGGCCGCACGTCCAGCCGCTCCACACGGCAGACCGCCGGCGCCGGCACCCACCACTGCTCGAACCGCTTCGGATCGGTCCACGCCCGCCACACCGCCGCCCGCGGCGCGCGAATCACCCGCTCCACCAGCAGATCCAGCTCGGGGTCGAACAGTTCACGACTCACAATTCCTCCACTTCCTCGGTTGTGACGAAACGCTCCAGCCGGTCGGTGCGGTCCTCCCAGATCCGCCGCTGCTCGGCGAGCCAGTCGTCCACCAGGTCCAGCCGCTCACGATTGAGCACACAGGTCCGCACCCGCCCGGTCTTGACCGTGCGGATCAGGCCGTTCGACTCGAGCGTCCGGACGTGCTTCATGAACGACGGCAACGTGATCGGGAACTCGGCCGCGAGCTCCCCCACACTCGTCGGCCCACGCCCCAGCCGCCGGATCACCCGCCGTCGCGTCGGATCGGCCAGCGCCACGAACACGCCGTCGACCTCCGCCTCATACTGTGCCATGAGGCTAAGTATTGCTGTGATCCAATAGTTAGCGCAAGGGCTAAGTGTTGGAAAGCACGAAGGACCCCGTCTCCGGCGTGGAGACGGGGTCCTTCAGACGCTCAGAAGCTCAGTCGCGGGTGAGCTTGCGGTGCGTGACGCGGTGCGGCCGGGCCGCCTCCGGGCCGAGGCGCTCGATCTTGTTGGCCTCGTACGACGCGAAGTTGCCCTCGAACCAGAACCACTTGGCCTCGTTCTCGTCGGTGCCTTCCCAGGCCAGGATGTGGGTCGCCACGCGGTCCAGGAACCACCGGTCGTGGGAGACGACCACCGCACAGCCCGGGAACTCCAGCAAGGCGTCCTCGAGCGACTGCAGGGTCTCGACGTCCAGGTCGTTGGTCGGCTCGTCGAGGAGCAGCAGGTTGCCGCCCATCTTCAGCGTCAGCGCCAGGTTCAGCCGGTTCCGCTCACCGCCGGACAGGACGCCGGTCGGCTTCTGCTGGTCCGGGCCTTTGAACCCGAAGGAGGCGACGTACGCCCGGCTCGGCATCTCGAAGTTCGCGACCTTGATGAAGTCGAGCTCGTCGGACACCTGCTGCCAGACCGTCTTCTTCGGGTCCAGACCGCCGCGGGACTGGTCGACGTACGAGATCTTGACCGTGTCGCCCACCTTCAGCGAGCCGGCGTCCGGCTGCTCCTCGCCGACGATCATCCGGAACAGCGTCGACTTGCCGACGCCGTTCGGGCCGACGATACCGACGATGCCCGCCCGCGGCAGGGAGAAGCTCAGGCCGTCGATCAGCTTGCGGTCGCCGAAGCCCTTCTCCAGCTTGGAAACCTCGAGGACCGTGCTGCCCAGCCGCGGACCGGCCGGAATGTTGATCTCATCGATGTCGAGCTTCTTGGCGCGCTCGGCCTCGGCCGCCAGCTCCTCGTACCGCTGCAGACGGGCCTTGCTCTTGGACTGCCGGCCCTTCGCGTTCGACCGGACCCATTCGAGCTCGCGCTCCAGGATCTTCGCCCGCTTCGCGTCCTTCGCGCCCTCGACGACCAGCCGCTGCTTCTTGGTCTCCAGGTACTTCGAGTAGTTCCCCTCGTACCCGTAGGTCCGGCCGCGGTCGAGCTCGAGGATCCACTCGGCGACGTTGTCCAGGAAGTACCGGTCGTGGGTGATCGCCATGACGGCGCCCGGGTACTTCTGCAGGTGCTGCTCGAGCCACAGCACCGACTCGGCGTCGAGGTGGTTGGTGGGCTCGTCGAGCAGCAGCAGATCGGGCTGCTGCAGCAGGAGCTTGCACAGCGCGACCCGGCGGCGCTCACCACCGGACAGGTTGTCCACCAGGACGTCGGCCGGCGGGCAGCGCAGCGCGTCCATCGCCTGCTCCAGCTGGGCGTCGACATCCCAGGCGTTGCGGTGGTCCAGCTCGGTCTGCAGGTCACCCATCTCGGCCAGCAGCGAGTCGTAGTCGGCGTCCGGGTCGGCCAGCTCGGCGGAGATCTCGTTGAAGCGGTCCAGCTTCTGCTTGGTGTCGCCGACCCCTTCCTCGACGTTCTCCAGCACGGTCTTGCCCTCGGTCAGCGGCGGCTCCTGCAGCAGGATCCCGACCGTCGCGTCCTCGGCCAGCCGGGCCTCGCCGTTGGAGGGCTGGTCGAGCCCCGCCATGATCTTGAACAGCGAGGACTTACCGGTGCCGTTCGGCCCGACCACGCCGATCTTCGCGCCGGTCAGGAAGTTCAGCGTGACGTTGTCGAGTACGACCTTGTCGCCGTGTGCCTTCCGGACGTTGCGAAGCGTGTAGATGAATTCCGCCATACCCCAGAGCCTATGTGCTGCACCCGGCCGTTTCCCAACCAGCCCTTCACGGCTGTCCACAGGCTGGAGGTTCATCCGCCCGATCCGGCGCGGATCGGTGCACCTTCTCCGGTGACCGCACATCTCTGCGACGGAAGGCGCCCACCATGAGTCTCGGCGACACCCATCTGACAGTTCTGGGCTGGATCGGCAGCGATCCCGATTTCAAGGAGATCGGCCAGACCCCGCACACCAGCTTCCGCCTCGGCTCGACCCCTCGCCAGTTCGACAGATCGCTCAACACCTTCGTCGACAAACCCACCACCTGGTTCACGGTTCAGTGCTGGCGAGGCCTGGCGCAGAACGCCTTCGAATCCGTTCGCATCGGCCAGCCCGTGATCGTCACCGGCCGCCTGCGCACCCACGAGTGGACCGACGACTCCGGCGAACAGCACAGCCGCGTCATCCTCGAAGCCTTCTCCGTGGGCCACGACCTCAGCCGGGGTACGACGACCTTCACCAAGACCCCGCCCCGCTCGGAGTCCCTCACCGAATCCTCACCACAGCGCGCGGAGTCCCGCCCGGCGGAGACGACTGCCTCGCCGTACCCCGCCGACGAGTTCTCCACCACCACCCTCCCCCTCGCCCCGACCGCCCCGGCAGCGGAGGCGGCATGACTATCTCACTCTTGACTTATATAAACCCTGACCGGCATTCTGAGAATCGTCTCAGCAGCCGAGCAAGAGAGGGAACCCTTCGTGATCGACATCCTCGAGCGCATCAACGCGGTCCAGCGCGAGGTCAGCCGGACCGGCGAGACCGTGACGGTGGTGATGCGCCGCACCTATCGGGCCGAGCCGACGGAGGTGTGGGACGCCCTGACGGACCCGGAACGGATGCGGCGCTGGTTCATGCCCATCAGCGGGGACCTCACGATCGGCGGCTCGTTCCAGCTGGAGGGCAACGCCGGCGGCGACATCCTGGAATGCGACCCGCCGAAGAGCTTCAAGGTCACCTTCGGCGGCCCGAACAGCCTGCTCGAGCTGCGACTGCTCCCAGGCGCGGGCTCCTCCACCGAGCTCGAGCTCGAACACTCGATGGGCGAGGCCCCGGCCCCCGGCGGCTCCGGCGCGCTGTGGGTCGGCCCGGGCTGGGACGGCGCCCTGCTCGGCCTGGCGCTGTACCTCTCCGGCGAGCTGCCGGCCGACACCGACCCGGTCAAGATGGCCGACTTCCCCGAGGTCATCGACTACAACGAGCAGTCCGTCCGGGCCTGGATCGAAGCCATCCGGGCGTCCGGCACCACCACCGAGGAGGATCTCCTCAGCGCCGCCAAGATCTCCCTGTCGCAGTACGCGCCAGACGCCGAACTCTGACTGCGCGTCCTCTCAGCCGGGACTCGCAGCCGTCGAGCGTCGCCCGCCCGCCGGTAGGACTACTGGCGGGCGGTGGCGACGCTGTCGCGGCACTTGGTGTAGGCCGCCAGCTCCTCGCGGGCCGGCTCGACCACGTGGCTGTCGGCGACGTTGACCAGTTCGGCCCGCAGCGCGGTCGCCACCTGCCGGGACCGCCGCAACGCTCCGTTCGTGGCGGCCACCCGGCAGACGAAGGACAGCGCCAGTCCCAGGACGCCACCACCGACCAGCATGATCCAGGCGTAGAGGATGCCGTTCCACTCCGGCAGCGGCGGATCGTTCAGATCAGCGATCCGCGCCACCAGCAAGGCGATCAGCCACGCGGCACCGCCGAGCGTCACGAGGAACAGCAGCCACTGCACCACCCGGGCGAAGCTCCACCACCCGGGGTTGCTGGACACGCCGAGGTCCGTCCGCGCGACGGCCTGGTCGAGTTCGTCGCCGAGCGACTCCTCGCGCCGCCGGATCGCCGAACGCACCGAGTCCGCCCACGGGCGCGAAAGACCTTCGGCGGCTTTGTTCGTGATCGTGCGGACCGCCGCGTCCATCCGCGCCCGCTGCACTGGCGTTGCCGCAGGCAACGAAGAGTGGGCGATCGCGACCTCGCTGGCCGCGGACTTGCGCAACGCCTTGCCCTGCTCGCGCGACACCTGGTCGCCGTGCAGCCGCCGCAACGGATCCGGACGGAACCGGCCCAGCCACTTGGTCAGCGGCCATCCCGTCGCAGCCCGGGCCCGCTGCAGGTAGGAGCGCCGGACGGCGTCCGACACGACCGACAACCCACTCGCGTCCGCGAGCGAGTCGACGAGCTCGGTGACATCGGCCTCGGCGATCTCCGGCGTCTTGGCGTTGCCGCACTGACTCGCCATCCGGTCCGCGACCCGATCGACATCGGCCGCGAGCCGCACGCGCGCGGAGCGCTTGTTGCTGACCCGCTTGACCAGCAGCGAGCGGACCTCTTCCAGACCGTCGCCGCTGACCGCCGACGTGGCAACGACCGTCGGCGACTTGAGTCCGTCCGACTTGAGCAGCTTGTCCAGGTCGTCGAGGCAGCTCTTCCGCTGCTCCGGCGTCAGCTTGTCCATGTGGTTCAGCGCGAACACCATCACCCCGGAATGCGAGGCGAACGGCTTGATGTACCGGTTGTGCAGTGCCGCATCGGCGTACTTCTGCGGATCCACGACCCACACCAGCATGTCGACCAGCTCCACCAGCCGGTCGACGATCAAGCGGTGCTCCACCTCGGTCGAGTCGTGGTCGGGCAGGTCCAGCAGGACCAGTCCGTCCAGGTCCTCGGACCGGGCGTCCTCGAGCGAGCTGCGGTGCTGCACCTGGTGCCGGCGCGGGATGCCCAGCCAGGTCAGCACCTCACCGGCCGGTTCGTCACCCCAGACACAGGCGAGCGGCATCGAGCTGGTCGGCCGGCGCGTTCCGATCGCGGCCAGGTCGAGCCCGGTCAGCGCGTTGAACAGCGACGACTTCCCCGAGCCCGTCGCGCCCGCGAGCGCGACCACCGTCAGGTCACCCGACATCCGCAGCCGCTGCCCGGCCCGGTCGACGATCTGCGTGGCCTCGGTCAGCACCACCGGATCCAGCCGGCCGTCACCGGCCTCCGCGGCCGCCTTGAGCGCGTCGATCTTCTTCAGGACATCGGTCTCGGCCCGGGTCGGGGTCTCGACCGTATCCACTGTTTCCGTCACGTGCAGTCCTCCACCGCGCGCGCGGCCTCCGTCAGTTGCCTGGCCGTCTCGGCGTCGACCGGATGCTGGTCAAGGACAGCCAGATAGCGGGCGAATTCGGCATCCATCAGGGCATGAACCTTACCGTCAAGATCCTCGCGTGCCCTATCGACCATGCCCTGAACTGCCTTGTCGCCGAAAACTGCCTCCAGCAGCCGTCTTCCGACGACCGCGCTGCCCGCTCCGGCACTGGCCTGAGCACCCTTCGGGATCCCGGTCCCGCTGGCGAACACCACCACCATGAGCGAGAGGCCGAGCCCGTTGACGCCGTACTCCAGAATCCGTGCCGTCGACTTCTTGTCCGCGCCTTCCTTGCGGACCAGATCGAGGACGAAGGTCTGCCATTCCCGCACTGTGCGGCTCGCCGCCGCCGGGAACTCCGCCGACATCGCACCCAGCGACGCACCGTTGCCCTCGGCACCGTTCGCGGATCCCCCGCTACCGCCGGCGCTCGAAGCGGCCCCGGCGCGGTTCGCCTCGGAGGTGGCCAGGAGCTGGCGACCGGGGGCAGTTGCCTGCCACACCTTCTCGGCACGCTCCGCGGCAGCAACCGCGTGCTCGCGCAACAGCGACTCCAAGCCGGACTGGATGGCGTCGCTGACGTCGCGGGTCTCGGCCGGCTTGTTGCCGAGGGAGGTCTTCAACCGGTCCCGCAATCGGCCCGCGTTAGACTGCAGGCCCTTCAGCAGCTCGCCGGTCCCGACGAACTCCTGCCACCGCGCCAGCACCTCGCCGCGCAGCACCGTCCCGTCCTGGCACGCCTTCGCGATGTCCTTGACGCCCTGGTCGTACGCCGACTCGACCGACGTCCGCAGTTCGACAGCGGTCTCGGCCTGCGCCCGGACCGCGGCGGCGAACGGCGGGGCCTTCTTCACCATCGCACTGACCGCGCCCTGCAGGGTCCGGCGGACGACGGACGCCCGCGCCTCCGCGTCGGCGGCCAGGTCGACCAGCCAGTCCTTGATCGAGGCAACGGACGACTGCGGCAACATCCCGTTGCCGTCGACAACCGTCTCCTGGATCGAGAACAGCGGCGAGTCGCCGAGCCCGCGTTCGAGCAGCATCTGCGCGAGGTGCCCGGTGATGTCGTCGATCGTCTCGCTCGGCGCGCGGTCGAGCACGACCGCGACCGCCGTACTGCGATCCGACGCGCTCTGCAGGAACTCCCACGGCACCGCGTCGGAGTACCTGGCCGCCGTCGTCACGAACAGCCAGAGGTCGGCCGCCGCGAGCAGCTGGGTCGCGAGATCACGGTTGGCCTCGACGACGGAGTCGATGTCCGGCGCGTCCAGGATCGCCAGCCCGCGCGGCACGCTGTCGGCCGCGACCAGCCGCAGCTGTCCCGCGTCCTCCATCCCGCCCGGCTCGTCCGAACTCGTCCGCGCCATCCCCGGCAGCACCCGGTCCCCCACGAACCAGTCGGCATCCGCCGGATGATGAATCAGCACCGGCGACCGCGTAGTAGGCCGCAGTACGCCAGGCTCGCTGACAACCTTGCCGATCACGGTGTTGACCAGCGTCGACTTTCCGGCCCCGGTCGACCCACCGACCACCGCCAAGATCGGCGCCTCGAGCTGCACCAGCCGAGGCAGCAAGTAGTCATCCAGCTGATCCAGCATCGCCTTCTGCTGCTGCCGAGCCTCGTCAGCCCCCACAACCTCCAGCGGCAACTGACTCCCCGCCAACACCCCCCGCAACTTCATCAAAGCAGTAATCAAAGCCATGGCAGCCTGCTCAGCCACCAACCGCTCAGCCAACTGCTCAGCAGTCAACTCCTCCCCAGACTCCCCCTCCTCACCGCCATCTTCCGCATCTCCGGCAGCCGCCCCCTCACCAGGCTCCTCCGCAGCAACCCCCTCGCCGGCGTCGTCCGCAGCTTCTCCCGCCGACCCGTCACCAGCGCCCTCCGCGGTTTCCCCTACCGGCGCCCCGCCAGCGTCCTCCGCGGTTTCTCCTACCGGCGCCCCGCCAGCATCTCCAGCCGACTCCCCGCCAGCGTCCGCGGCATCTCCCGCCGACCCCTCACCGGAGCCCTCCGCAGCTACTCCGTCCGCCCCGTCGCCAGAGACCTCCACCGACTCGTCCCCGGAGCCATCCACAGCAGCGTCCCCAGGCGACCCCTCGCCCGCATCATCAGCCGCCACACCCGCAGCACCATCAGCCCGGCCTACACCCCCGCCAACATCCTCAGCCTCGTCAGCAGCGTCGCCAGCTCCGTCAGCACCGTCCTCACCCGCACCCACCGAGTCGTTGCCCGCAGCCCCATCCGAAGCCGCCCCGGCGTCCTCCCCGGCAGCGTCCTCGCCACCCTCCGAGGCGTCCGCCGTCTCCTCAACAGCCGCCCCACCCGCAGCCTCAGCCCCGTCAACCGCTCCAGATGTCTCAGCGTCTCCAGCCGCCTCAGCCTCCTCCTCGGCCCCACCCGCCGAGTCGTTGCCCGCAGCCCCATCCGCACCCGGATCCTCGCCAGCACCATCCGCAGCCACGCTCTCGTCGGCACCATCCGACCGGGCAGCGTCATCCGCCTGCTCATCCGCAGCCGAGCCATCGCCCTCACCCGCGCTGCCTGCCACAGCAGCTTCAGCGTCCGCGCTGGAGCTCCCATCCGCAGAATCAGCCACCGACTCAGCCGAGCCATCCTCCGCACCCGCAGACTCCGCGTCCGCAAGCTCCTCGTCTATGCCCTCACCCTGCGCGTCGTCGGCCGCGTCCGCCGCAACCTCATCACCGCCATCGGCACCCGCAGCGTCAGCTCCAGCCTCAACTGCAGCGTCACCGGCAGCCTCATCCGCTCCGACGGGTGCTTCGTCGTGAACGGGTGCAGCGTCGTGATCCGACTCCCCGTCGCCGACAACCGTCGCGTCCGCGCCCGCTGGTTCGTCAGCCTGAGCCGCAGCCCGCCCGTCCTCCGCCTGCCCATCGCCCGCAGCGTCCACCACAGCCGATTCTCCGGCGCTCTCCGGCTGCTTGGGGAGCCCGACGATGATGTTCCCGAATTCGAGCGGAAAGCCGTCAGGAGACTCGTCAGGCTCATACACAACCCCAACAGCCGAGCGCACCCGCTCGTCCGCACCCTCCGAAGCCACCTCGGCCCCCGACGCACCAGCCTCAACCGCCGCCGACCCACCCGAAGCCTGCCCGCCCGCTCCGGAGCCATCCTCGCCAGAGCCGTCGTCAGCCGAGTCAGCCTGAGCTGAGCCGTCCTTTGCCGAACCAGCCTCAGCTGAGCCGGCCTGCGGATCCGAGTCCACGTCACCTGTTTGCGCCGCCGCCTCGGCGTCGCCCGCACCCGTTGCCGAGGCGGTATCGGCCGAGCCGCCCGCCGCGTCGGCTTCCGCGTTGTCTGTCGACTCAGCAGAAACGGGCACCTGCTCGGCCGAGCCGTCCGCGTCTGCCGCCTTGGCGGCATCAGACGGCGAGTCGCCAGCGGCGGACGAGTCACCGGCACCAGATCCCGCACCTACAACAGCCGAGTCACCCGACGCCGGAACCGAGCCTGAACCCGTCTCCTCGACAGCCGGAGCCAAGGGCTGATTGCTCGGGCCGGAGTCATCAGGAGCAGCCTTGCGCCGCCGGCGCCGCCAGAAGCCGCGCGGCTTGGGGGTTGACTGAGCAATGAGGTTCGCCAGCTCCTGGGCAGGCTGATCCTGGCCCGGAACCCGCGGTTCCGAACCTTCACCAGCTGCTGACCTGGTGTCAGCCACGGTGTCCGCCCACGAGCACAGAGTGCCCGGTCGGACAGCGCAGAAGCAAAGTCATCGTCATCCCCGTTTGGCGGCGTGGACGGGTGGCAGTCACTGCGGTGGTGGATACGGACCGTATCCTCCCGGCGGTCCTTGTTGACCAGGGGGTCCCGGTGGGTAACTGGACTGACCGGCTGCGTGACCGGATTGCCCAGAGGGATACCCCGGCTGAGCGGGCGGATAACCGTCCTGAGGCCGCGGATAAGCGCCCGACCCACCCAGCGCACCCCCCGGTCCCGCAACGGGTCCAACGCCTGGGCCAACGCCCGGTCCGGGCAGTCCCCCGCCGGGTCCCATCGGCATGCCGGGCTGCCCGGGCGCACCGGCGTACTGCGGGGCGGCCTGAGCAAAGGCCGGCATCGGGGGGAACGGGATGCTCGGGCGCCGCGCGCGCAGCTCGTCGAGGAGTGCCTTCTCGGTCTCCAGCGCCTCGGGCCCGATCACCTGGCGGACGATCTTGTCTCGCAGGTAGGCCAGTTCGGTGGCGTTGTGCTGGAACGCCTTCGCTGCGACTTCCGCCTGGGAGCCGTACCGGCGCGCGTTCTGCCGCAGCGCCTTGCGCCCGCGCAGCGTCGCGATCAGCGGTACGTCCTGTGGCACCAGCCAGCCGAACCGCACATAGTCGTACAGCCTGGACGCGATCATCTGCCCCTCCCGGGACCGCATCACGAGCGCGAAGACGACGAGGCAGATGAACAGCGGCACCATCAGGCACAGGTACGCAAGGATGAAGCCCCCGCCGCCGGCCCAGCTCGCGGACGCGTTCCAGGCCGCGTGCGCCAGGACCGCGGCCAGATAACCGACCACCGGCGCCAGATACCGTACGACGGTACTTCGGTGCCGGATCGCGACGCCGATGCCGATCGCGGTGAACGATGTGAAGAGTGGATGCGCGAACGGCGAGATCACGCCGCGGATGATGAACAGCGCGAACGCACCGCGCAGACCGGCGTCGCTGCCGGCCTCCTCGGAGAGCGTGTTGAAGACGCGGCCGTAGTACAGGATGTTCTCGGTGAAGGCGAAGCCGACGCCCACCATCCCGGCGTACACGAGGCCGTCGATGATGCCGTCGAACTCCTTGCGCCGGACCAGCGCCAGCAGCAGGATCACGGAGCCCTTGGCGAACTCTTCCACCGGGGGCGCGACGAAGACGGCGGACCGGTCGCCGCCGACGCCGGTCTCGGCCAGCCGGTGCGACACCTCGGTGTTGATGAAGATCGCGGCCAGTGTGGCGATGAACGCGCCCCAGCAGAGCGCGAAGACGATGTATTTGGTCGGCTCGGGCTCGTACCGGTCGAGCCAGAGGTAGAGCGCGATCACCGGGATCACCGGGACGAACGCGAACACCAGGCCCCAGGTGAAGCCGCCGGCGCCGGTCGACTTGGCCACGATTCCGAAGATCACCAGGCCCGCGATCGCGAAGACCACCGCGATCACGATGCCGATCAGCACGCCGCGGTTCCGGCGCTGCCCGGGCACGGGATGTTTCCCGAGTACGTTGGGCTGCGGGTACGGTCCGCCGGGCGAGTACACCGACCCCGCCGCGGGTTGCGGCGCGCCGGACTGGCCTGGTGAGGGGTAACTCATGCCCCGCAGCCTAGTTGGGGTCCAGATCCAGCGGCAGGACCACCCACTCAGCGTTACCGGGATGGAACGACAACCCTGTACTTCGCCCCGCCCCGAACCGCCGCGATCAGGAACCCAGAGGCACGATCACCCGCCGATCTGAGAGACTCTTCCCTGCCACGCGCCCGTAGCTCAGCTGGATAGAGCGTCGGACTTCTAATCCGTTGGTCGCAGGTTCGAATCCTGCCGGGCGCGCCAGCTGTGACCAGGGCAGATACCGGAATCGGTGTCTGCCTTGGCTCGACTTTTGGAACAAATTTTCGAACACGCGTCCTGGTCTCCCGTCCCCGATGCGCTAAGGCGCGCACCGCGCTCGTCGGTCTCTGCCAGGATGGCGGCCATGGTGAGCTTCCACTCGCGGTATGTGTCCGGTGAACCCGACGATGTATGGCGCGACCTGCGCGATCTTGGTCTACGGGTCTTCGACACTCCCTACCGCGAGGACGCCGAGGCCGTGGCGCGCGAGTTCGCCGACCGCGCTCGCAGGAACGTCGAGACACTCGTCGAGCGGCTGCACGCCCAGGGCTTCCGTGCGGAGGTGAACGACGACGAGGGGACGCCGTGTCCCGCCCACGTTCCGCCGTCGCCGGGCGCGCCAGCATTGGCGGACTGGCTGGAGGAGACATTCGCGCCGTTCCCGATGACGGTGAGCGCGTGGATCCGGCAGGTGGGCGACGTGTGGCTCGTCGGGGAATTGCCGGGTTGGCCGTCCAGCGTGCTCGCGGATCCGCTGGTGGTGCAACTGGAATGCGCAGAGCAAGGGGGCTCGCGCTCCTACTACGAGGCTGAGCACGAGGCGTACCTGGAGGACACCGTGCGCCAGGACGCCGGCATCTCGTTTCAACTCGACTACGCGCCCGACGAGCTCCACAAGGCGAACATCAGCGGCGATGCGCCCTACGGCATCGACGTGCCGGGCCTGGGAATCGACGGAAAGGTGGGGCCGACGATCTGGTTTGTCGACGATCTCAACACCGCGTTCGCGGCCGGTGGCTTTCCCGGCGCGCTGTGGGAAGAGGGCTACCAGGACCCGCCCGCCGGACTGCGCGAGTCCCTCGCCGCAGGGCTCCTGCGGCTCTGACCCAGCTGCCATAAGACGGTACGACCTACAACTGAGCGGGCCGGTGCGGCCGGGGCGGTAGGAGTAGGTAGCCGAGGGTCATGCCGAGTAGGCAGGGTAGGCCGTGGTTGTCGTGGAGGGCTGTGCCGATCACGGCGAGGGCCGGTACGACGAACGCTGACATGCGCAGGTTCGTCGGGAAGGTGACGCCGTAGCGGCGGGACGCGACCATTACCACCACTGTCAGGGCACCGAGTAGGCCGGCGCTGCACATTGAGTTGCCTGCGCCGACTGGGTTGAGCCAGATGTAGCTCATGAACTGGCCGAACAGGCCGCAGCCGAAGTACAGGAGCAGCCAGCGCAGTCGGCCGAACACGCGCTCGGCGAGCGTGCCGACCACGGCCAGCCAGACCAGGTTGACGATCAGGCCGGCCGTCCAGCCGTCCTGGAAGAACATGCCTGTGATCAGGCGGTACCACTCGCCGTCGTCGATCCGGGCCGCGTCGCGCACCACGTGGTCGTACAGCGGTCGGTGGACGAGCTGGGCGACGCCGCAGGCGAGCGTCACGAGGAACACCGCGGCGGTCAGGACGGGTCGGCGGGGCCCGGTGGTGAGCGGTGCGAGGTTGGGCGCGACGGTGCCAGCGGTCATGGGGTGAATCTAATGGGGCGCTCTCAGGGAGTTCCTAGTGACTTCTCAGTTGGTTCTCGGGGCGATTCACGCGCGCCGTTCGTCTTACCTGTACGCGTGGGAAGGACGGACCGATGCATGCAGGAGTCATCGAAGGAGTACTACGGGGCCGGGAGCTGCGGTACGCCGTCGACGCTGTCGTCGTACTGGCCGGCATCCCCGGCGCCGGAAAGAGCACGTTCCTACGCCGTGTGTTCGCTGGCAACAACACAGTGCGCGTGCTCGACTCTGCGCACATCCGCGACCGCTGGATGCCCGTTCTCGGAGCGATCCCGTACGCCGTTTGGCGACCACTCGTCCATCTCGTGTACTACGTGACTCTCCTGAACGCGATGCGCCCAGGACGCGGGCCCCTGGTGATCCACGACTGCGCGACCCGCCCCTGGGCACGACACCTGATCGGCTGGCGAGCCCGCCGAGCCGGCCTGCCGCTCCACCTCATCTTGCTCGACGTACCAGGAGACGTGGCCCGCTCCGGTCAGTGGGCGCGCGGACGGGTCGTGCGGTCGACCAGCATGGAGACCCATTGCAGACGGTGGCCGGACGTGGTCGCGAGGGCCGCGACGGACCCGGGCGACGTGGTGCCGGGGGCGCTGTCGGCGGTCGTTCTGTCACGGTACGAAGCCGATCAGGTGGAGCAGATCGCGTTCGGTGACCACACCGTGAGGTCTGGTTGCGGCTGACCTCACACGGGAACATGTGGGTTGTCCAGGGACCCCGCCCACTCGGTCCCGTGATGCCTCAGGAGGACCCGTGAGGATCGAACGTACGTCACGCGTGCGCCGTACCGCGCAACTTCTGGCCGTTGTCAGTGCGGTCGCAGCATCCCTGTACGCCGTACCTGCGCAAGCGGCGTCGCCGGCCGCGCAGCTGTCCGCGGCGCAGTCCGCTGTTGAGCAGTCCGCCGTACGAGGGGTCGCGTGGTACACCGACGCGGCCGCGGGCAAGGTTGTCGTGACCGCCGACAGCACCGTGTCAGCCAAAGACCTTGCGTCGCTGCAGCGCGACGGTGTGCAGGTCAAGCGCACGAGCGGTGTCTTCAGGCCGCTCCTGGCGGCCGGCGACGCGATCTACGGCGGACAGTACCGCTGCTCGCTCGGCTTCAACGTGCAGAAGGGCGGTAGCTACTACTTCCTCACCGCCGGCCACTGCGGCAAGGTCGCCAAGACCTGGTACACCAACTCCAACCACAGCACCCTGATCGGCCCGACCGCGGGCTACAGCTTCCCTGGCAACGACTACGCGCTGGTGCAGTACACGAACACCTCGCTGAGCCACCCGGGCGGTTTCACCGCGGCCAACGCCTTTGTCGGTGAGAACGTCACCCGCAAGGGCTCGACGACCGGTGTGCACAGCGGCAAGGTGACAGCCCTCAACGTCACCGTCCGGTACTCAGGCGGCGGCAGGGTCGGCGGCTTGATCCAGACCACCGTCTGCGCCGAGCCGGGCGACTCCGGCGGCCCGCTGTACGACGGCTCCAAGGCGCTCGGCATCACATCGGGTGGTAGCGGCAACTGCAGCAGCGGAGGTACGACGTTCTTCCAGCCCGTCACGGAAGCCGCGAGCGCGTACGGCGTGACTGTCTACTGAATGATCTCGATCAACGAACGGTCCGGCCGCCCGGCCGGACCGTTCGCGTTCGAAAACTGTCGGCGGCGCCTGATTGAGTTGTTCCTCTCGATGGGGAGGAGCTGGGATGAAGGTTCGGGTCGGACGTGAGGTGCTGGCCGAGGCTGTTGGATGGGTCGCGCGGGGGCTGCCGAGCCGGCCGAGTGTGCCGATTCTGGCCGGGATGGTGGTCGAGGCGGCGGACGGGCAGGTGACGTTGTCCGGGTTCGATTACGAGAGCTCGGGGCAGGTGAGCGTGCCGGCCGAGGTGGCCGACGAGGGGCGGGTGCTGGTGTCCGGGCGGCTGCTGTCGGACATCTGCCGGAGCATGCCCCGGGACTCGGTGGATCTGAGCGGTGAGGCCGCTCGGGTCCAGGTCAGTAGCGGCGCGGCCCGGTTCGTCCTGCACACCCTGCCGCTCGACGAGTATCCGGCGCTGCCCGAGATGCCGGCGGTCAGCGGCGTGGTGGACGGGGACGTCTTCGCGCATGCGGTCGCGCAGGTGGTGAGCGCGGCCGGCCGGGACGACACGCTCCCGGTCTTCACCGGGATCCGGCTCGAGCTCCGCGGGTCGGCGATTTCACTGCTCGCCACCGATCGATACCGGCTGGCGGTGCGGACGTTGCCGTGGGAGCCGGTCGACGCCGGCGTCGAGGCGAACGTGCTGGTTCCCGCCAAACTGCTCGCGAACGTCGCCAAGGCGATGTCCGGGCACGAACTGACGCTTGCGCTCGGTTCGACCCGCACTGGGGACGGGTTGATGGGGTTCGAAGGTGGTGGGCGGCGGGCGACGAGCCGGTTGATCGACGGCGAGTTCCCGAAGGTTCGCGGCCTGATCCCGGCCGCGAGTGCGATCACCAGCACCGTCACTGTGGAGACGGCGGCGCTGATCGAGGTCGTCAAGCGGGTGGCGCTGGTCGCGGAGCGGTCGGCGCCGGTGCGACTCACGTTCGCAGACGGTGCGGCGACGCTCGACGCGGGCAGCGGCGAAGAGGCACAGGCGTCGGAGGCGGTCGAGGTTCAACTGACCGGCGACCCGGTGGTGACCGGCTTCAACGCCGGCTACCTCCTCGACGGACTCACGTCGCTGGGCACCCCGATCGCACATTTCGCCTTCACCCAACCCACCAAACCAGCCAACCTGACCGGCCTACGCTCCCCCGACGACGCACCGACGCCCGACTCCGCCTACATCCTGATGCCCATGCGCCTACCGACCTGATGTCAAACTGCCACCCTCGGCTCCGACCACCGGGAAAGACCGAGCGGAGGAGCAGCAGATGGAGTTCGAGCGGCACTGCGACCTGATCGTCGAGCAGGCTGAGTTGCTGGCCGGCCACCTGACCGAAGGCACAGACCTGGGTACCGCGGTCCCGTCGTGTCCCGGGTGGAACGTCGGGCAGCTGGTCCGCCACGTCGGCGGAGCGCATCGCGAGGCGACGGTTGTCGCCAGGACGGGCGAGACGCCGCCTGACGACGAGTTCCGCGAGCCGACGCGCTGGTACGCCGATCCGTCCGATCGCACCGTCACGGCCGTCCGCGAGCTCGCCGGGTGGATCGTCGACGGAGCCCGTGAGCTGGCCGAGGCGCTGCGTACGGCCGGTCCCGACGTACCGATCCACATGCCGATCGACGAGCCGACGACCCGGTTCACGGCACGGCGGATGGCGCACGAGACCGTCATGCATCGCGCCGACGCGGCGCTCGCGCTCGGGGCGGCGTACGAGCTGGATCCTGAGGTCGCGACCGACGGGATCGACGAGTGGATGGAGCTCGGGGCGCTCCCGCTCCACTTCGAGGTGCACCCGTGGATGCGCGAGCTCCTCGCCCCGGGCCGCACGCTCAGGTTCGCCGCCCCGGAGCAGTCGTGGGTCGTCGATCTGACCGGCGACGCGATCCGTTGGCGGCACAGCGTGGAGCCGACCGCGGTGACGGTCCGCGGCCCGCTCACCGACCTCCTGCTCCACCTGTACAAGCGCCGCGACAACAGCATCGAGGTCGAGGGCGACAGGGACCTCCTCGACTACTACCGGGAGCGAGTCAGCTTTGGATGAGGACGTCATCGCGCGGTACCTCGCGCGACGCGACCCGGTCGATCACCCGGTGGAGCTGATCGTGTTGATGGGCTCGGCGGTGCTCGAGTCGGTGGAGGTCGCGGCGGAGGCGTATCGGGTGTACTCCGCCCCGATCCTGGTGAGCGGCGGGATCGGGCATTCGACCCAGTACCTCGATGACGCGGTACGGCGACGCGGACTCGACCTGGCCACGGGCCGGCCCGAGTCGCACGTGTTCCGGGACCTCCTGCTCAGGTACGGCGTACCGGCCAAAGAGGTCAGCGTCGAGGATCAGTCGACGAACTGCGGCGAGAACGCGGAGTTCACCCGGCGGATCATCAGCACGCCGCAAACCCTGTTGCTGATCCAGGACCCGACCATGCAACGCCGTACCCACGCCTGTTTCGAGCGCTCCTTCGCCGATCTCCCCGGTACGACGCTGCTCAGCCAGGCCCCGCTCATCCCATGGATCGGCGACCAGGTCAGCGCCGGCCCGGACACCCCCGAGATCTGGACCCTCGACCGCTTCTGCTCTCTCATCCTCGGCGAGATCCACCGCCTCTCCCCCGACGTCTACGGCCCTCAAGGCCGCAACTTCATCGACCACATCGACGTACCCGGGGAAGTACTTGCCGCCTACAACCGTCTCGTTGCCGCGTACCCGGCGTCCGGCCGTCATCCGTAGGTCGCACCTCGGGATCGTGCTCAGGGCTGACGCTCACCGGACCGTCCGCCAGCACACTGGGACGCGATCCCGGACGAAAGGATGGCTGTGGAACCCTCACGGGCCAGGTTGCACGAGATCGACTTGTTGCGGATCGTCGCAGCGGTCTCGGTGATGGCGTACCACTATCTGTTCTCCGCGTACGCCGGTGGGCTCAGCGACCTGCGCTTTCCGCACGCGGACGTGGTTGCGCGGTACGGGTACCTCGGCGTCGACCTGTTCTTCACGATCAGCGGGTTCGTGGTGCTGCTCAGCGCGTGGGATCGCAGCCCGCGGTCGTTCGTGATCTCGCGGGCGGTCCGCCTCTATCCGGCGTACTGGGTCGCCGTGACGCTCACCACGATCGTCTCCGTCGGACTCAGCCAAGGACGGTTCCCGGTCTCGCTCCCGCAGTACCTGGCGAACCTGACGATGTTCAACTCGCTGCCGAACATCGAGAACGTCGACGTCGTCTACTGGACGCTGTGGGCCGAGCTGCGGTTCTACGCGATGATCCTGGTCCTCACCTGGGCCGGCATCACCGCGCGCCGGGTCACGTACTTCTGCTGGGCCTGGCTGGCCGCGACCTTCGTGTTCCAGGCCGGGCTGTTGCCGCACGCAACCGACCTGATCCTGAACACCCAGTTCTCGCACTACTTCATCGCCGGTATGGCGCTCTGCCTGATCCATCGGTACGGCGTGACGCCGCAGACGCTCGCCATCGTCGCGATCTCACTCGGCAACGCGATCTACCGGGGAGTCGGGTTCGCCGACCGGGTCGGGATCCGGTACCACACCGACCTGCACCGCCCGGTCGTCGTCGTGATCATCGTCGCGATCTTCGCGATCATGCTCGCCGTCGCGCTCAAGCTGACCTCGAGAATCGGCCGGCCGTGGTTCGCGGTCCTCGGCGCACTCACCTACCCGCTGTACCTGGTGCACGCGCACATCGGCTTCATCATCTTCGAGCGCCTCGGCGACCAGGTGAACCATGTCCTCCTGGTCGCCGCGACGATGCTCCTGATGACCGGCGTCGCGGCCGCGCTGCACCACGGCGTAGAGCAGCCGCTGGCGCCACGCCTCAAACGCCTACTCGACCGGCGCCCAGTTCACGCAGTGAGGAAGTAGTCCGACAGCACTCGTGTGAGCGTCTCCGGCGGCAGCGTGTGGAACGTCCCGTCATGTCCTTCCACCGTGCCCTGCGGTATCGCGGCGACTGCCTCCCGCACGGACCGCTGCAGCCATTCCGGACTCGCATTGCTGTACAGCCCCAGAGTCGGTACGTCGACGGACGTCAGCAGCTCCACCGGTACGGCGCTGTCCCGCATCTGCAGCGCGTCGTACACCAGTGTGTGCGCCATAGCCTCCAGACCGGCCCACATCGGCGTCTGCTTGATCTGCTCGACCACCTCCCGTGGCTGACCGACCGCCTCGACCATGAACAGCTCAGCCGCACCAGCGGGGTTCCCGGCCGCGACGTGCTCCTGCAGCCGCTCCAGGTATCGCTCCGGCGCCGGAGGGGCGCCCTCAACGCGGAACGGCGGCTCCACGACCGCCTGCTTCTCGAACTGCAGACCTGCCTGCAGCAGCACCATCACCCCGGACGAGAACGCACACGCGAACTGCGTGTCCGTCGCCGACCGGATCGCGTGCAGGTCCTCCCACTCCCGCTCCACGGCGTACGGCGTCGTGTCACCGGAGTCACCGCGACCACGCCGGTCGTACGGAACCACCGTGAACGCCGACGACAGCGCCTCGGCGTACTCCGCGAAGTACGCGCGGCCCGTGAACGCGCCGGCGATCAGCACCAGACCGGGTCCGCTGCCGGTCACGTCGTACGCGAGCTCGGTGCCGTCCTTCGAAACCACCTTGTTCATCACACAGCTCCTTCTGGCAGAAGTACTTCTGCCAAACCGTCGAACGACGCCGGCACAGCAAGACACAGTGTGACCCAGTTCACATCGAGGTCAGGATCTACCGGGCTCCTGCATCCGTCACTACAGTTGGATTATGTATACAGGCGACTGCACACCAGCCCGGGATCGTTGATGCTGCTCCGGCAGCTGGAGTACCTCGTCGCCCTCGCCCGCGAGAAGCACTTCGCCCGGGCGGCGGATGCCTGCTACGTCTCCCAGCCGTCCCTGTCCGCCGCGATCCGCAAGCTCGAGCAGGAACTCGACGTACCGATCGTGCGCCGCGGACGCCGCTTCGAGGGCCTGACGCCCGAGGGCGAGCGGGTGCTGCTCTGGGCTCAGCGGATCCTCGCCGAGCAGGACGCACTCCGGCACGAGCTGTCGATGATGCGCGGCGGTCTGAACGGCACGCTCCGGCTCGGCGCGATCCCGACCGCGATGCCGGTCGTCTCGCTGCTGACGACACCGTTCTGCGAGCGGCACACCAACACCCGCGTCACGCTCGAGTCGTTGTCCTCGCGGGACATCACGCAGAAGCTCGCGGAGTTCGAGCTGGACGTCGCGATGACGTACCTCGACGACGACACGCTCGGCCAGGTGCGCAAGACGCCGCTGTACGAGGAGCGCTACCTGCTGCTCACCCCGAACCACAGTGAGCTCGCCGACCTGCCGGTGGCGACGTGGGCGCAGGTCGCCGAGCTGCCGCTCTGCCTGCTCTCCCCCGACATGCGCAACCGCCGCATCATGAACGGGTACTTCACCGACGACGGCGTGACCGCGACACCGTCCATCGAGAGCGACACGGTCTCCGGTCTCTACAGTCACCTGCACGGCAACCACTGGTCGACGGTGATCTCGCACGCGTGGCTGCACATGTTCGGCGTACCGGACGGGATGCGCGTCGTACCGCTCAAACGTCCGGCGCATGGCCCGCGGGTCGGCCTGGTCATCGCCGCTCGGAGCCCCGAGCCCGTACTCGCCCGCGCACTGCTCGACGTCGCCCGGCAGGCCGGCGTCCAGAAAGCTCTCGACGCCCTGCTCGACGTGCACTTGATGGGTTCGGGCTATCTCGACATAGCGAGCAAGTCTTTGACCGTCGGTCCCTGACCCGGCGATGGTGGAAATCCCTCCAGAACAAGGAGATTCCCATCATGGCGAAGATTGTGTGCGTGCTGTACGACGACCCCGCCGCCGGCTACCCGTCGTCGTACGCGCGCGACGGCATCCCCTCGATCGAACGCTACCCGGACGGTCAGACGGCCCCGAGCCCGAAGTCGATCGACTTCACACCGGGAACGCTGCTCGGAAGCGTGTCCGGCGAACTCGGACTGCGCGATTTCCTCGAGAAACAAGGGCATACGCTCGTCGTCATCTCCGACAAGGAGGCCGCCCTCGACCGCGAGCTTCCCGATACCGATGTGGTGATCTCGCAACCGTTCTGGCCCGCGTACCTGACGGCTGAGCGGATCGCGAAGGCGCCGAAGCTCAAGCTGGCCGTCACCGCCGGGATCGGGTCCGACCATGTCGACCTGGACGCGGCGATCGACGCCGGTATGACGGTTGCCGAGGTCACGTACTCCAACAGCATCAGTGTCGCGGAGCACGTGGTGATGATGATTCTCGGGCTGGTGCGGAACTACCTCCCGTCGTACCAGGTGGTGGTCGACGGCGGCTGGAACATCGCGGACTGCGTCGCGCGCTCGTACGACCTGGAGGGGATGCACGTCGGCACCGTCGCCGCCGGCCGGATCGGGACCGCCGTACTGCGGCGGCTGGCGCCGTTCGACGTGAAGCTGCACTACACCGACCGGCACCGGCTGCCGGAGTCGGTGGAGCGCGAACTCGGGTTGACGTTCCACCCAAGCGCGGCCGGGATGGTCCCGCACTGCGACGTGGTCACGATCAACGCGCCGCTGCACCCGGAGACCGAAGGGCTGTTCGGCGACGATCTGCTCGGCAGCATGAGGCGCGGCACGTACCTGATCAACACCGCCCGGGCGAAGATCGCGGACCGCGACGCGATCGTGCGGGCCCTGGAGAGCGGCCAACTGGCCGGGTACGCCGGGGACGTCTGGTACCCGCAGCCGGCACCGGCCGACCACCCGTGGCGGACCATGCCTCACCACGGCATGACACCGCATATCTCCGGCTCGTCACTGTCCGCGCAGACCCGGTACGCCGCGGGTACGCGGGAGATCCTGGAGTCCTGGTTGAGCGGTACGCCGATCCGCGACGAGTACCTGATCGTCGACGGCGGGCGACTGGCCGGCGCCGGTGCGCACGCGTACTCCACCGCGGTGCAAGCCACTGTGTAAGCGGGATCACGTGAGATCTGGGCATGACTCGTCAGTACACCTGGTTGAATGTATACAGAAGCCAGAATTCAAGGAAGGGTTGAAATGATCTTCACACGTAGGTTCGGTGCTCTGGCGGCGCGGCCGCAGTTCCCGGATGCCCCGGAGCTGCAGGAGCTGAGCACCCCGGTCGACCTCGACGCGGAGCTCGCCAAGCTGACGGCCGAGGACGCCCGCAGCACTCACGACGACGACCGCCGGGCAGCCGGCGAGTCCGCCGCCTGACCTCCGGCGTGCGAGACACCTCGCACCGGAGCTATATGTCCGGTCATGGCACTTGGTAGACTGTCTACCAAGTGCCATGACTGTAGGACCGGAAGGGACCTCATGACGACCATCAGCGCAGGCCCAGGGGCGGGTGCGGAACCGGCCGGTGTGCGGCACGTCAAGCGCCCGCAGCCATTGCGGGAATCGGTGTACGAGGCCCTGACCGAGATGATCATCGACGGCACCCTCGAGCGCGGCCGGCACCTGGTCGAGGTCGAGCTCGCCGGGATCCTGGGCGTCTCGCGACAGCCGGTCCGCGAAGCCCTGCAGCGGCTGAACAACGAGGGCTGGGTCGATCTGCGGCCAGGGTTCGGCGCGATGGTGCACGTTCCCGCCGAGGACGAGGTCGACCAGTTGCTCGCGGCCCGCGCCGCGCTCGAGTCGGAGTCCGCGCGACTCGCGGCCCGGCACGCGTCCAAGGACGATGTCGCCAAGTTGCGGGAGCTGTGCAAGGTCGGCACGACGTACCAGGAAGCCGGCGACATCGACGGCACCGTACGGACGAACGCCGAGCTCCACAGCCTGATCACCCAGATGTCCGGCAACCGTTTCCTCGTCGACTTCGCCGCCCAGGTCGACCGCCGCGTCCGCTGGTACTACACCCCCGTCGCCCCCGTCCGCGGAGCGGCGTCCTGGCGCGAACACAACCGCCTGGTCAAGGCCATCAGCGAAGGCGACGAAGACAAAGCCGCCCAGATCATGCGCGAACACACCGAACACACCCGCAAGGCCTACCACGACCTCCAGTCGACAACGGATCCCGCAGAAACACCCGAACCCGAAACCACCCGCCGCCGTCGCCGGGGCTAAAGCCGCACCTGGTAGGCAACGAGACGCTCGATCACCCGAAACCCGTGCTTCAGGTACAGCTCCTGAGCATGCGTCGGGCTCTCACCGTCGACCGTGAGCGTCATCGGGGTCAGCTCGTTCTCTCGGCAATACATCAGCACGGACGCCAACAGCGCTGAGCAGATGCCGCGTCCTCGCCAAGCCGGGACGGTTCCGATCGGACCGAGTTCGACGCCACGGTGCCCGCGCCTGAACCCAAGAACGAAGCCCGCTACCTGATCTTCGGGAGTCAACGCCAGTACGCCGAGTTCCGCGGCAAACGCATCGCTGCCGGCGAGCAGCGCCCAGGCTTCAGCGCCATGGGGTTCGACCACCCGCTGGTCGCGGTACGACTGCGCGTAGGCGGTCTCGAACTCACCTGGCAGTACCTCCGACCATCGGCCGACGCGAAGAGGCACAGGAAGAGCCGGCGCCCCCTGCGGCCAGGTAGTCCCGTCATGGACCATCGTCCAGAGCGGATAGGCGCGCTCGAACCGGGGATCATCGACCGTTTGCTCGTCGGGCAACGAGATCTGCAAGACACTCTGGCCAGGCGTAGAGCTCGCCAGGCGAATCAAGCGGTCCAAGACCTCACGGTGCTGTTCCGAGTCCCGACGTACCCACCAGGCACCGTAGCCCCGCGCATGACCATCGGCCGGCGGGAGAACCGCCACCGCCGCGGTCCCCTCGTCGGCGATCTCGACGCGCCAGGACCGCAGGAAAGCCGACACCTCATCAGAGCTGACGCTGCTACCCGACACCTCGCTCGCCAACTCAGCCAGAAACACCACGTCACCCGCACCCGCAGAACGCCACCCCATCGCCATCCCACCAACCATCCCCCGGCCGAACGGACCTTGTCCACAGACGTCCGGCGTACTCCTGCAGCGCGACCGGCCCGCCGGGCGCACTCGACCGCCACCGTGAAGCCCGTGAGCGGACCTGTACCACTCACCAACCGGACTGCGTGGGGCGTCCTCCCGCTCCGCTCCGGCTGCTTGTCCGCTGATCGCCGCGCTTGATGAGTGCTGCAGATCCGGCAGCACGAGACGCGCCACCGCCGGAGGCGGCAACAAGAGTGCCGCCGCGGAGCGGTGTCGTTTCGTGTAGGCGCCCGCAACCCGGGGTGGGTTGCGGGCGACTGGGTTAGCTTCGGCGGCCGGTGGCGGCTTTTCGGGCTGCTAGGGCGGTGGCCAGGTGGGTGTATTGCTCGACCACGCGGCGTGCGTACTGGTTGCGGTCGAGGATGTGCGGCCACCAGAAGCGACCGATTTGTTCTTGCATCCAGAGGAAGCCGATGGCGAATCCCATGCTCACCAGGGCACGGAAGGCGAGGAACTTCCACGGTTCCGGTGGCAGGCCGGGTGAGCCGGTGATCACCCAGGCGGTGACCACCGAGTGCACCAGGAGCGCCAGCGGGAACGCGATCACCCAGTAGACCGCCGCCGGCGCGAACACGCCCGCGGGGACTTTGCCGAGCGCGACCAGTACGGCGTACCCGGATCCGAACAGCATCAGTGGTACGCCGAGACCGAGCCCGGTGACGACTGCCCAGCCGGCGGGCTGGCCGACGAACGCGGCCAGCCCTCCGGCGATGAGTCCCGCTGCCGCGCCGACCGACGCGGCCGGGAGGCAGTACTCCGCCAACTGCTTGTAGGAAGCCATGTCAGCCCACAGCCACGCCGAAGCGGAAGAGGCAGTAGAACAGCATCCCGAGGTAGAACACCGCTCCGAACCCGATGATCACGTTCCGCACCGGGCCGGGACGGATCTTCTTCGGCAGCAGCAGGTTGTTGGTCAGCAGCAACACGATGCAGTACGCGCCCATCGCGAACGTGGACAGGAACGCGAGCGTGTCCAGGATCCCCGCCGGACCGTCGGCCGGCCCGAACAGCAGGATCAGGATCCCGAACAGGATCACGCCCCACAGGAACCCGGCGTACAGCCGCGACATCGAGAACCGTTTGGCGCCCGGTACGAAGTAGTACGTCATGTCCGCCTGGCCGCGGGAGAACGAGTCGAACAGACCGAGGGTCGCGTTCAGCCCGATCAGTGCGATGAAGGCGAAGAACAGCGTCCCGAGGATCGGCGAGCCGGCCGACGCGAACGCGTCCGACATCGCCTTCAGCGCCGCTTCCCGGTCACCGCCCTCGATCAGCGTGGCGACGTTCGGGTTCTCCCGGGACGCCGACATGGCGAGCACGGTGAACGAGACCGTGACCAGCATCGTGATACCCCAGAAGAGCAGCAGCGCGTCGAACGTGACCCACTTGCGCCAGCCCTTCCACTTCGCCATCTCGGCCGGGTCCTCGGTGTCGAACATGAACCCGCGCGACGGCATCGACTCCGCCTCGTTCGCGGCCCGCAGCCCGCGGATCTTCGGGATGTGCGCGCCCATACCGGCGCCGCTGTCCCGCAGTTGCAGCGTGTACCACATCTGCTGCATCCCGGACGGCCCCGCGAACGCGATCGAACCGACCACGACCGGGAACCAGGCCGACGTCATCGCGTCGTCCGGGAAGTACCCGAACGCGAACATCCCGGACAGGGTGCGGCCGAGGTCGTCCCAGTTGCCGACGATCGCCGCGATCACCGACGTACCGACGACCAGCAACCCGATCAGCAGACCGAGGAGCTTCTCGAGGAAGTTGTAGATCACCGACAGCAGGCTGAACAGCACACCGACGAACACCAGAGCCACGCACGCGGTGACCTGCCAGGGTATGCCGGTGATCTCCTCGAACGCGGCCGCGCCGGCGGACAGATGGCCCGGCCACATGTAGATCAGGATCGCCGCCGCGTAGAAGAACCACATCAGCGGTTTGAAGATCCGGGCCGCGCCGAAGAAGATGCTCTCCCCGGTGGCCATCGCGTAACGCGCCATCTCGAGCAGCACGAACGCCTGCAGCGTGACACCGACCATGAACAACCAGCGGATGTCCGGCCCGAACACCAGGACGAGCCGGGGCCACATGTACGACTCCCCCATACCCACACCCAGCGCGACCAGGAACACGGTCGGGCCGAGGATGTGCAAGGAGGGCGGTGCGTCCGGAAGCTTCCGGATCGGCATCGGTTCGAGCCTGCCCGCTTTCCAGACCTTCTCGGTCGCAGAGGCCGCGGCCGGCTCTTCGGGTACTTCTGAGGTCTTGCTCGTGACGTCCAAGGCGGACTCCTTAGTTCGACGCCAACTAGCGGATCAACGTCCCCCGCGTGCTCTTGCCTCCAATCAACTGACGATCAACTGATGCCGAGCGGCCCGGCGTTGCGGGCCCAGCGGTACTTGGCACCGAGGACCTGGACCGGGGTCTCGGTGGTGTACGGGTACGCGACCACACCGTGGTCGAACAGGTACTGGCTGGCTTCCTCGACCTCGACGTCACCGGACAGCGAGGCGACCACGGGCTTGTCGATGCCCTTGGCCCGGAACTCCTCGACCACCTCGGCGACCAGCTTCGCGAACACCATCGGCGGCGTCACGATCGTGTGCCAGTACCCCAGGATCAGCGCGTGGATCCGCTCGTCGGACAGCCCCAGCGCGATCGTGTTCCGGTACGTCGACGGCGGCTCGCCGCCGGTGATGTCGACCGGGTTACCGGCCGCGCCGAACGGCGGGATGAACTTCCGGAAGGCCTCGTCGAGGTCCGAAGGGATGTCCATCAGCGTCAGCCCGGCGTCCACGCAGGCGTCCGACAGCAGTACGCCGGAACCGCCCGCGCCGGTGATGATGACGACGTTCTCGCCCTTCGGCGTCGGCAGCAGCGGGATGCCGCGGGCGTACTGGAGCATCTCGTTCAGCCCCGGTGCCCGGACCACCCCGCTCTGCCGCAGGATGTCGTCGTACACCTTGTCGTTGCCGGCCAGGGCGCCGGTGTGCGAGCTGGCCGCTCGCGCGCCCAGGGAGGTACGTCCGGCCTTCAGTACGACGACCGGCTTCTTCTTCGACACCCGGGCCGCCGTCTCGGCGAAGGCCCGGCCGTCCTTCAAATCCTCAAGATGCATGGCGATCAGGTTGGTGTTGTCGTCGCTCTCGAAGAACGTCAGGAGGTCATCCTCGTCGATGTCGGCCTTGTTGCCTACCCCAACGATCGCGGAAACTCCCATCCGGCTGGACCGGCTGAAGCCGAGGATCGCCATCCCGATGCCTCCGCTCTGTGACGACAGGGCGACGGACCCGCGGACGTCGTACGGCGTGCAGAACGTCGCGCAGAGGCTCTCCGGCAGGTAGTAGTAGCCGTAGATGTTCGGTCCCAGAATGCGGACATTGTGTTTGCGGGCGATCGCGACGACCTCGTCCTGCAGTGCCTGCTCACCGGTCTCGGCGAATCCGGACGGGATCAGGATCGCGCCGGCGACACCCTTCTGACCGCACTGCTCGAGCGCCCCGCCGACGAACTTGGCGGGTACGGCGAACACCGCGACGTCGACGTCCCCCGGGACGTCCAGGATGCTGGGGAACGCCTTCAGCCCGAGGATCTCGTCGGCCTTCGGGTTGATCGGGTAGATGTCCCCGGCGTACCCGCCGTTGACCAGGTTCTTCATCACCGAGTTGCCGATCTTGCCGTCCTCGTTGGACGCGCCGATCACGGCCACCGCACGCGGCTTCATGATCCGGGTCATCGCGGTCAGGATCTGCTCCTGGCTGTACCGCTCGATCGGTTTGCCGGCCTCGGCGTCGACGATGATCCGGAAGTCGACCGCGGTGGCGCCGTCCGGCCCGGCGAGCACCGGGTTCAGGTCCACCTCCGCGAACTCCGGGAAGTCCGTGACCAGGTCCGACACCCGCTGGATCAGATTGCCGACAATCTCCTTGTCGACCGGCCGTGCGCCGCGGACGCCCTCGAGCATCTCGTGGGCGTCGATCCCGTCGACCATCGCCCGGGCGTCGTCGCCGGACAGCGGCGCCAGCCGGAACGTGACGTCCTTCAGCACCTCGACGAGTACGCCGCCCAGCCCGAACGCCACGACCTTCCCGAAGGTCGGGTCGGTGACCGCCCCGACGATGACCTCCTGCACGTCACCGCCGGTGACCAGCATCTTCTGCACCTGGACGCCGACAATGTCGGCATCCGGCTTGTAGGCAGTCGCGTTGTCGACAATCTGTTTGTAGGCCGCCAGCACGGCGTCCTCGCTGTCGACGCCGACCACCACGCCGCCGGCGTCGGTCTTGTGCAGGATGTCCGGTGAGACGATCTTCAGCACGACCGGGAAACCGATCTCGGCCGCGAGGCCGGCGGCCCCCTCGGCAGTCGTGGCCAGCCCCTCGCCCGGCGTCGGGATGCCGTACGCGTCGGCGACCAGCTTGGCCTCCGGCGCGCTCAGCGAGGTGCGGCCGTCCGCCAGAGCCTGGTCGAGGATGGTCCGGACTGCTGCCTTGTCATAGGTCATGCGCTGCAACTCCTCTGTGATCGATGCTTGCGTCCGAAGAACCTGTGTCCTGTCGGACGGTCAGATGACGCCGGCGGCCTTCAGTTCCTGCAGCTCGCCGGTGTCGATACCGAGCGCGCCGTAGATGACGGAGTTGTGTTCGCCGAGGCCCGGTGACGTCTGGACCTCGACCGGTGAGTCGGACAGCTTGATCGGGCAGCCGACGGTCTTGAACGTGCCGCGCTGCGGGTGCTCGACCTCGACCACCGCGCCGAGGTCCGCGAGCGTCTCGTCCGCGATCAGCTCGGCGGTGGACATGATCGGCCCGCACGGCACGTTCAGCGCGTTGAGCTTGTCCATCACCTCGAACTTGGTGTGCTGCTCGGTCCACTGCTCGATCAGCGCGAACATCTTGTCGAGCTTGTCGAGCCGCGCGACCGGCGTCGCCCAGTCCGGGTCCTCGGCCAGCTCCGGCTTCCCGATCAGCTGGGCGATGGGCGCCCACCCAGGCGGCTGGACGATCACGTAGATGTAGTCGTTCGGTCCGCCGGGTGCGCAGCGCAGCGCCCAGCCCGGCTGGCCGCCACCGGAGGCGTTCCCCGAGCGCGGGACCTCGGTACCGAAGTTGTCGTTCGGGTACTCGCGCAGCGGACCGTGCGTCAGCCGCTGCTGGTCGCGCAGCTTGACCCGGGTCAGGTTCAGGACCGCTTCCTGCATCGCCACGGTGACCCGCTGGCCCTTGCCGGTGTGCGTCCGCTGGAGCAGCGCGGCGAGGATGCCGGCGACCAGATGGATGCCGGTACCCGAGTCGCCGATCTGCGCGCCGGTCGCGGTGGGCGGCCCGTCCTCGAACCCCGTCGTACTCATCGCGCCGCCCATCGCCTGGGCGACCACCTCGTACGCCTTGAAGTTCTCGTACCGTCCCGGGCCGAAGCCCTTGATCGACGCGAAGACCAGGCCGGGGTTGATTTCCTGCAGACGCTCCCAGGTGAACCCCATCCGGTCGATGGCACCGGGGGCGAAATTCTCGACCAGGACGTCTGAGTCACGAACCAGGTCGATGAAGATCTCCTTGCCCCGGTCGGACTTCATGTTCAGCGTGATGCTGCGCTTGTTGCAGTTGAGCATCGTGAAGTACAGGCTGTCGACGTCCGGCAGGTCGCGCAGCTGCTGGCGGGTGATGTCGCCGGTCGGTGCCTCGAGCTTGATCACATCGGCGCCGAGCCAGGCGAGGAGCTGGGTGCAGGACGGTCCGGACTGCACGTGGGTCATGTCGAGAACACGGACACCCTCGAGGGCCTTTGTCATGCTGGGTCCCCTTTACTTGTACATGGTCTGGTTCATGGTTCCGGGGGCGTAGGCGTCCGGGTCGACCCAGACGTTGATCAGCGACGGCAGCCCTGACTCGCGGGCCCGGAGCAGCGCCGGCCCGATGTCGGCGGGGTCGCGGACTTCCTCGCCGTACCCGCCGAGCATCCGGGCGAACTCGTCGTACTTCACGTCGCCGAGGGTGTTGCCGATCCGGCCGCGGTCCTTGCCGTACTTGGCTTCCTGGCCGTAGCGGATCTGGTTCATCGACGAGTTGTTGCCGACGACACCGACGAACGGGAGCTTGTAGCGCACCAGCGTCTCGAAGTCCCAGCCGGTCAGCGAGAACGCGCCGTCGCCGAACAGCGCGACCACTTCCTTGTCCGGTCGCGCGTACTTCGCCGCGAGCACGAACGGGATGCCGACGCCGAGCGTGCCGAGCGGGCCCGGGTCCATCCAGTGGCCGGGCGACTTCGGCTGCACCACGCCGCCGGAGAACGTCACGATGTCGCCGCCGTCGCCGATGTAGATCGAGTCCTCGGTGAGGAACTCATTGATCTCGTGGGCGAGCCGCAGCGGGTGGATCGGGTTCGCGTCGGACAGCTGCCGGGGCAGCCGCTTCTGGTACGCCGCGTCCTCCTCGGAACGCAGCTCCGCGAACCAGGCCTTCCGGTCGGTCTTCTGCAGCCGGCCCGACGACGCCTGCGTGACGGCCGCCAGGATCGCGCCCGGGTCGCCGACCAGGCCGAGGTCGATGTCGCGGTTCTTGCCGACGGTGCGGTAGTCGAGGTCGATCTGGACGACGGTGGCGCTCTTCGGGAGCCGGCGCCCGTACCCCATCCGGAAGTCGAACGGCGTGCCGACGATCAGGATCAGGTCGGCGTTGTTGAAGCCGTACCGCCGGGACAGGTGGAAGTGGTGCGGGTCGCCCGGCGGCAGCGTGCCGCGGGCCGAACCGTTCATGAACGCGGGGATGTCGAGCGTCCGGACGAAGTCGATCGCCGCGTCGCTGCCGCGGGACGTCCACACCTGGCTGCCAAGCAGTACGACGGGCTTCTCGGCCCGCGCGAGCAGGTCGGCCAGCGCCTCGACGCTCGCCGGGTCGCCGATGCTCTTCGTCGAGGCCCGGTAATGCCCGGCCTCGGGGACGGTCGCGGACTCGACCGGCACCGAGTTGTCGAGAATGTCGCGCGGGATCTCCAGGAACGACGGGCCGGGCGCGCCGTTGTAGCACTCGCGGAACGCCATCGAGACCATGTCCGCGGCCCGCGCGGTGTGCGGAACGGTCGCGGCGAACTTGGTGATCGGCGTCATCATGTCGACGTGCGGCAGGTCCTGCAGCGACCCCATCTTGTGCTGGTTCAGCGCGCCCTGGCCGCCGATCAGCAGCATCGGGCTCTCGGCGCGGAACGCGTTGGCGACACCGGTGACCGCGTCCGTCGTACCGGGGCCGGCCGTGACGACTGCGCAACCGGGCTTGCCGGTGACCCGTGCGTACCCGTCGGCGGCGTGCGCCGCGACCTGCTCGTGCCGGACGTCGACCACCGCGATGCCCTCGTCCACGCAGCCGTCGTAGATGTCGATGATGTGACCGCCGCAGAGCGTGAAGATCACGTCGATCCCCTCGGCCTTCAAGGCCTTCGCGACGAGGTGACCACCGGAGATGGTCTCCGGCTCCTTGACCACCGCTGTGGGTTGGGTCTCCGACACTGTCTGCGCCATCTGCAGTCAACTCCTCGGAAGGGCCTTCGGTGGGCCTTGATGTAGATTGCATACCGTATGGTGTAGTCGTAGTCTTATCCCAGGGCGTAGCGGTTGTCCAGAGTTCGCACCCAGGAGGCTGTGATGACGATTTCCGAGGAACTCGACCGGACCCGCGCCGCACTCCTCGCACTGGAGAAATCCCTTATGGCGTTGAGGAATCGGATCGGCCCGCATCTCGATGTCCTGCGGCTGCTCGACGACCTGGAGCGCTGCACGGCGGACCTTCGGCGCCTCGAGCAGCAGGTTCGCGCCCCTCGCCGGCACGAACTCGTGACCATCCCGGACGGCGACTACGACCACGATTTCTGGGCGGACGCCGAACACGAAGGCCTGGGCTGAGACGCGAGGCAGAGCTTCAGCAAGCTGCGCAGGCGTACGTCGGGATTGGCCGCGCGAGCGGTGATCGCCACCGCTTCGGCCGCCTGCTCTGTGGCGACGAACGAGCGATAGAACGGCTCACTCCATCGCCCGAGAGCGGGCATCCACCAGCGCGCCGCTCCCCCAGGGCTGTCATGAGAACCGAGCAAATGCATCGCCGTCTGGTGAGCCGCGGTCAGCCTGCGCCACTCGTCGCCCGTGAGCTCACCACCCGCGAGTGCCGTGGAAACACACAACGCAACCAAGCGGGCGGATGCCTCGAAGCCCACGCTGCTCGTATTGATGAAGCGCGGCGCGAGGGGCAGGAGGTGCCGACGGCCGTCTGAGGTGCTGTGGTCGTGCGCCGCCCGCGCAACCGAGCTCAGGACGGGATGCACGCACGCGGGGCGATCCGTCCAGGGTTCTCGTGCCATCCGTGACACCAGTTCCATCACGCACGGATCCGGCCGGCGCACCTTCGCGTAGCCGTTCACTCGCCCGCCACCGGCGTACCGAACTGAGGGCGGACAGGCAGCGCGGGGCGACCGGGTTGTTTGAGGAGGCGCACGCTCAGCGCCGTCAGTACGCCGAGCAGACCGGCGCCGAGGAACAGCGGCCGGTAACCGACGACGGCGATCACGGACGCGGCGACGCCGATGCCGATCAGGCCGCCGACCGCCTTCGCGGAGTACAGGATGGCCTGGTTCTGCAGCAGGCTGTTCTCGCCGAAGAACTCCAGGACGAGGTTGGCCATGATCGCGTAGAACGCACCACCGCCGAGGCCTGCGAACATCGCGCACACCACGAACACCCATCCCGGTCCGGCAACCACCAACCCCATGTGCGCGAACCCCTCGACCATCAGTACGGCGGCCAGCACGCGGCGGCGACCGAACCGGTCGGACAGGTGACCTGCGAGCGACCGGCCAAGGCCGTTGACTGCGGCAAGCATCCCGGCAGCGGTCGCCGCGACCGTGAGACCGAGGCCGGCGCTCACGCCGTAACTCACCACGAAGCCGATACCGAGCAGCGACAACGCCGTACTGATTGCCAGCAGCAACCACATCAGTGGCAGCGCGCCGGTCCGCATCGCCTCCCCCGGACGGTACTGGCGGACCGCGGGCGCGTTGTGCGGGATGCTGCGGTTCAGTTTCCGGTCGATCGCCCACGCCTGAGCGTCGAGGTCCGCGGGCCACCAGTGCCGCGGCGGATCCTTCAGCAGACCACCGGCGATCAGGACGACCAGCACCGCCACCAGAGCGGTCAGATCGAACACGATCGCCTGATCCAGCCGCGTGAGCAGGAAGATGCTCGGTACGGCGCCGACCGCGAACCCACCCGTGACGAAGCCGATGGTCGCCGTACGCCGTTCCGGGAACCAGCGCGCCGACGTCGTGATGCACGCGGCGTACACGAGGCCCGCTCCGGTGCCGCCGAGGAGCGAGTAGCCGACGAGGACCGTGGCGTAGCTGTGCACGTGGGCCAGCGTGACGAGTCCGATCGCGGCGAGCACTCCACCTCCGACGACGAGCTGCGTCGGCGTTGCCCGCCGTACCCGATGGGCCCAGGCGGCTGGGATCGCGACCAGTGCTTGGCCGGCGACGAAGACCGCCAGCAGCCACAGGGTTTGGGCCGCGCCCCACCCGCGGTCCGCGGCCAGGCCGAGGGCCGCGGTGCCGAACGAGTACTGCAACGGACTGATCGCGACCATGCAGGCCCAGGCCGCCCAGAGCTGCCAGCGGCGCGAGTGGCCGGTGAGTTCACGGGCGTCCTCGCCGATCCGGTAGCGCCGGCCGTAGACGTCACGCACATCCCGGGTCACGTGATTCATGTCGCCTCCCTGACTACTGCATACCGTATGAAGTCTGTGGTACTCCCTCCGTCGCGGCGTGTCCAGACCTGGGGAGGTCTTGTGAGCAGATTGCATACCGCATACAGTCGTCACCACACATTCTTGGAGGCGACGTGGACCTCATGGAGTACCAAGCCAAGGAGCTGTTCGCCCGGCACGGCGTTCCGGTGACGCTGGGGCGGGTGATCGAGGACGCGGCCGACGCCGCGGACGCGGCCCGTGAGCTCGGCGGGCGCGTGGTGGTGAAGGCGCAGGTGAAGACCGGTGGGCGCGGCAAGGCCGGCGGCGTGAAGCTGGCCGCCACCCCGGACGAGGCACAGGCGAAGGCGGCCGAGATCCTCGGGATGGACATCAAGGGGCACACCGTGCAGCGGGTCCTGCTGGCGCCGGCCGCGGACATCGCCGAGGAGTACTACTTCTCGTTCCTGGTCGACCGGGCGAACCGCGAGTACCTCTGTATCGCCAGCACCGAAGGCGGTGTGGAGATCGAAGAGGTCGCGCACACCCACCCGGATGCGATCGCGAAGGTGCGGATCGACCCGGCGACCGGCGTCGACAAGGCGAAGGCTGCGGAGATCGTGGCGGCCGCGGGATTCCCGGCCGAGGCGGCGACCGTCGTACGGCGGTTGTGGGACGCGTTCATCGCGGAGGACGCCACCCTGGTCGAGGTGAATCCGCTGGTGAAGCTCGGCGACGGGACGCTGGAAGCGCTCGACGGGAAGGTCACGCTCGACGACAACGCGGCGTACCGGCACTCCGATCACGCGGGCTTCGACGACAAGGCGGCCGCCGACCCGCTCGAGGCCGAGGCGCATGCCAAGGGCCTGAACTACGTGAAGCTGGACGGCGCGGTCGGGATCATCGGCAACGGCGCGGGGCTCGTCATGAGCACCCTGGATGTCGTGGCGTACGCCGGCGAGCCGTACGGCGTGAAACCGGCCAACTTCCTCGACATCGGTGGTGGCGCGTCCGCCGAGGTGATGGCGAACGGACTCGGGATCATCCTGTCCGATCCGCAGGTGCGCAGTGTGTTCGTGAACGTCTTCGGCGGCATCACCGCCTGCGACGCGGTCTCGAACGGCATTGTGCAGGCGCTGGCCCAGCTCGGTGATCGGGCCGACAAGCCGCTCGTCGTCCGTCTGGACGGCAACAACGTCGAGGAAGGCCGCACCATCCTCGCCAAGGCCGGCCATCCGCTGGTCACCGTGGTCGACACGATGGACGGCGCCGCCGCCCGGGCCGCCGAGCTCGCCGCGTAGAAGGAGAACAAGAGATGGCGATCTTCCTGACCGAGAAGAGCCGGGTCGTCGTGCAGGGCATGACCGGATCCGAGGGACAGAAGCACACCAGCCGGATGCTTGCCGCCGGCACCAATATCGTCGGCGGGGTGACCCCCGGCAAGGGCGGGCAGTCGGTGGACTTCGCGCGGCGCTCGATCCCGGTCTACGGGTCGTGTGCGGATGCGGTGAAGGCAGCGGACGCCGACGTGTCGGTGGTGTTCGTACCACCACGGTTCACCAAAGGCGCGGTGCTCGAAGCGGTCGATGCCGGGATTCCGTTGGTGGTCGTGATCACCGAGGGTGTGCCGGTGCACGACACCGCCGCGCTCTTCGCGCACGCACAGGCCGGTGGGACGCGTGTCATCGGGCCGAACTGCCCGGGGATCATCAGCCCGGGGCGCGCCAACGCGGGCATCATCCCGGCCGATATCGCCGGGCCGGGGCGGATCGGTCTGGTCAGCAAGTCGGGCACGTTGACCTACCAGATGATGTACGAGCTGCGGGACTTCGGGTTCTCGACCGCGATCGGGATCGGCGGCGACCCGATCATCGGGACCACGCACATCGACGCGCTGCAGGCGTTCCAGGACGACCCGGACACCGACGCGATCGTGATGATCGGTGAGATCGGTGGTGACGCCGAGGAGCGTGCGGCCGCGTTCATCAAGGAGAACGTGACCAAGCCGGTCGTCGGGTACGTCGCGGGCTTCACCGCCCCGGAGGGCAAGACGATGGGCCACGCCGGCGCGATCGTCTCCGGCTCGTCCGGCACCGCGGCCGCAAAGCAGGAGGCCCTGGAAGCAGCCGGCGTACGCGTCGGCAAAACTCCCACCGAAACCGCCCACCTCCTCCGCACCACCCTCGCGCCCGCCGTTCCGAATCTCGCTGGTTGACCCACCAGATGCAGGGTTGGCCACCCGTATTCAGGTCGTAAACCCTGCATCTCGTGGGCCTACCCACCAGATGCGGAGTGCGGCGGGGGTGCGGTGCTGCTGCGGTGGACGAGTTTGGCGGCGACGGCGACCGGTTCGTGGTGGTGTTCGCCGGCCTGGATCTCCTGGATCAGGGCGTCGACGCTCAGCCGGCCGACGTCGACGAAGTTCTGCCGGATCGTGGTCAGTGGCGGCCAGAAGTGGGCGGCCTCCTCCATGTCGTCGAAGCCGACGATGCTGACCTCGCCGGGCACCGCACGCCCCCGCTCGTGCAGCGCGCGCAGCAGGCCTAGCGCCATCTGGTCGTTCGCGACGAACACGGCGGTGACCTCGGCGTTGGCGGCCAAGTGCCGGCCAGCTTCGTATCCCGAGCCCGCCGTCCAGTCGCCGTCGTACACCGGCGGCACCTCCCGGCCGTGGTCGATCAGCGTCTGCTCCCAGGACTGCCGTCGGCGGTCGGCGGCGAACGACGTCGGCGGCCCGCCGAGGTGCCACACCGTCGCGTGGCCCAGGTTCAGCAGGTGCTCTGTGGCCAGCCGGGCGCCCTGCCGCTGGTCGGTGTCGACGATCGGGAAGTCGTAATGCGCGCTCGAGTCGACCACCACGACGGGCAGGCCGTCCGGCAGCCGTACGCCGGCCTCGTCCAGGGTGTGCGCCTCGATCAAAATGATCACGCCGTCCACCGCCTGCTCGCCGAGGCGGCTGAAGGCGTTCGTCACCGCACTCTGCGAGACGTCCAGCACCGGAACCAGGTTGATCGCGTACCCGCTGATGGTCGCGGCCGTCGCGATCGCGTCGAGCGTGCGCGTCGTACCGAAGCTGTGCAGTTCGAAGACGATCACGCCGATGCTGCGGTACTCGCCGTTCCGTAGCGCGCGGGCAGCGCTGTTCGGGCGGTAGCCGAGTTGGCTCATCGCGGCCCGGACCCGGTCCCGGGTGGCCGCGTCGACATTGTTCCGCCCGTTCGCGACCCGCGAGACGGTCTGCCCGGACACCCCGGCCATCCGGGCCACGTCCGCCATCGACGGCCCGCGTCGCCGGCGGCCCGCTGAATCCTCCCCTGTCATCGCACCTCCTGGTTTGAGTCCGGAGTGTAGACATGTTGACGTAAACACGCTAGCGTCGCGCCGTCGATGTTGACGTCAACATCGCGTGTCGCGCCCCCACCTCGGGGCCGAGAGCGAGAGGAGGTCCCGGACGTGGCGGAGTCCGTGGCCCAGCAGCAGCTTGCGCGGGCCGGTGCGACCGGCCAGCGCCGCCGGCGGGTGTTCAAGGACGGCAAGGGGTGGCTGTTCGTCGGCCCGTTCCTGGCCGTCTTCGCGCTCACCTTCCTGGCCCCGATCGGGTACGCGATCTACCTCAGCCTGTATCGCAACCAGGCCTTCTTCGGCGGCACTGTCTTCGTCGGGCTCGACAACTACACCCAGGCGCTGCAGGACCCGAAGTTCTGGGAGGCGTTCGGCCGGGTGGGGGTGTTCCTGGTCGTCCAGGTACCGATCATGCTCGGGCTTGCACTGCTCGCGGCACTCGCGATCGACAGCGCGCGGCTGCACGCGGCCGGCTTCTTCCGGATCGTGATCTTCCTGCCGTACGCCGTACCGGGCGTCGTCGCCGTCCTGATGTGGGGCTACATCTACGGCGACAACTTCGGACTGGCCGCGAATCTCAACGACCTGCTCGGGACGACCGCCATCCAGCCGCTCAGCGGGACCTGGATGCTGCCGTCGATCGCCAACATCGTCACCTGGGAGTTCGTCGGCTACAACATGCTGATCTTCTACTCGGCACTGCGGACGGTGCCGGGCGAGCTGTACGAGGCGGCCGCGATCGACGGCGCCGGGACGTTCCGGACGATCCTCGCGGTCAAACTGCCCGCGCTGCGCGGCGCGATCGTGATCGCGACGATCTTCTCGATCATCGGCAGCTTCCAGCTGTTCAACGAGCCGAACATCCTGCGCACGCTCGCGCCGAACGTGATCACGACGTACTACACGCCCAACATGTACGCCTACAACCTGTCCTTCGCCGGCCAGCAGTTCAACTACTCGGCCACGGTCGCGATCGTGATGGGCATCATCACCGCGATCATCGCGTACGTCGTCCAGCTCCGCGGATCCCGGGAGGCCTTGTGAGTACCGTGACCTCTCCCCTGCGCCCGAAGCGCTCGAAGCTGCTCACCGGCGTGATGGTGCTGTACCTGCTGTACACGATCGTCCCGCTCGCCTGGTTGTTGCTCAGCACAACCAAGACCCAGGACGACCTGCTCTCCACACCAGGGCTGTGGTTCGGGAAGAGCTTCGCGTTCTTCACCAACATCAAGGACACGCTGACCTACAACGACGGCATCTTCCTGCGCTGGCTCGGCAACACGGTGCTGTACGTCGTCGTCGGCGCGGGCGGCGCGACGCTGCTCGCCACCGCGGCCGGCTACGGACTGGCGAAGTACAAGTTCACCGGTCGCCGGGCCGTCTTCGCCGTACTGCTCGGCGCCGTCGCGGTGCCGGGGACCGCGCTCGCCGTACCGACGTTCCTGATGTTCTCCAACCTCGGGCTGACGAACACCGTGTGGGCGATCATCATCCCCTCGCTGGTGAGCCCGTTCGGGTTATACCTGATGTGGGTCTACGCGACCGACGCCGTACCGGGAGAGCTGCTCGAGGCGGCCCGGATCGACGGCGCCGGCGAGGTCCGCACGTTCTTCACCGTCGCGCTGCGACTGCTTGCCCCCGGCATCGTCACCACGCTGCTGTTCGCGATGGTGTCGACCTGGAACAACTACTTCCTGCCGCTGATCATGCTCAGCAAACCCAACCTCTACCCACTCACGGTCGGGCTCACCCAGTGGAGCAACCAAGCGACCGGCGTGGGCGCCCGCCCCATCTACAACCTGGTGGTCACCGGATCGTTGCTGACGATCGTTCCGCTGGTGGTCGCCTTCCTCCTTCTCCAGCGCTTCTGGCAGTCAGGCCTGAGCGCCGGCAGTGTGAAGTGAAAGGAACATCCATGAAGTCACATCGTCGAGGCCTCCGGCAGCTGGTGGTTGCCGGAGCCGCACTGACGGCGCTCGCCGTTCTGGCCGCCTGTGGCGGCGGCTCCAAGACCGACGCCGCCGGCGGCGGTACGACGACCGGCTCGGCCGACGCCGTCGACGCCGCACTGAAGGCGGGCGGCGAGATCACCTACTGGAGCTGGACGCCGTCGGCGCAGGCCCAGGTCACCGCGTTCATGAAGCAGTACCCGAACGTCAAGGTGAACTACGTCAACGCGGGCACCGGCAACGACCACTACACGAAGCTGCAGAACGCGATCAAGGCCGGCTCCGGTGCGCCGGACGTGGCCCAGATCGAGTACCAGGCGCTCCCCCAGTTCGCCCTGCCCGGCTCGCTGGTCGACCTGAACCAGTACGGGTTCTCGCAGTACGAGTCGGCGTACACGGCCTCGACCTGGGCCGCCGTGCACGCAGGCAGCGGCCTGTTCGGGCTGCCGCAGGACTCGGGACCGATGGCGCTGTTCTACAACAAGCAGGTCTTCGACAAGTACGGCATCGCCGTGCCGAAGACCTGGGACGAGTACGTCGCGGCCGCCAAGAAGCTGCACGCGGCGAACCCGAAGGCCTACATCACCAACGACTCCGGTGACGCCGGCTTCACCACCAGCATGATCTGGCAGGCCGGCGGCCAGCCGTTCAAGACCGACGGCAAGAACGTCACGATCAACCTGCAGGACGACGGTTCCAAGAAGTGGACCGGGATGTGGAACCAGCTCGTCGAGGGCGGTCTCGTCTCGAACATCCCGGGCTGGACCGACGAGTGGTTCAAGGCACTCGGCGACGGCACCATCGCGACGCTGCCGACCGGTGCATGGATGCCCGGCGTGATGGAGTCGTCCGTGAAGGCGGGCGCGGGCAAGTGGGCAGTTGCCCCGATGCCGACGTACGACGGCCAGCCGGCTACCGCGGAGAACGGCGGCAGCACCGAGTCCGTGCTCAAGCAGAGCAAGAACCCGGCCCTCGCGGCGGCCTTCGTGCGCTGGCTGAACCACGACGAGGGCGTCAAGCCGTTCCTCGCCAGCGGCGGCTTCCCGGCGACCACGGCCGACCTCAAGGACCCGGCGTTCGTGGACAAGACGAGCGCGTACTTCGGCGGTCAGAAGATCAACCAGGTGCTCACCGCGGCGGCCGGCTCGGTCGTGAAGGGCTGGAGCTACCTGCCGTACGAGCTGTACGCGAACAGCATCTACGGCGACACGGTCGGCAAGGCGTACCAGTCGAAGTCCGACCTGAACGCCGGCCTCACGTCGTGGCAGGACGCGCTGGTGAAGTACGGCAACGAGCAGGGCTTCCAGGTCAACGGCTGACGATGGAACAGGTGGGTCCGGCGTCGCTGTTGGCCGGACCCACCCGGTCATGGGGCCTCCCGTCCTGGACTGAGGAGCGCAGGGAGCGAAGCGACTGGAGCGACGAGGGAAGGACGGGAGTTCCAGCCCCATGACCCGCCGCGACGGAGTCGCGGCAATCAGTACTGCTTTACACGCCGACCTTGCTCGCGAGCAGGTCGGCTACCGCGTGCACGGCCCGGAGCGTGGGGGCCTTGACGCCGGTCAGGTCGGCGAGTTCGACGACCGCGGCGAGGATGACGTCGAGTTCGAGCGGCTTGTCCTTCTCGAGGTCCTGCAGCATCGAGGTCTTGTGCTCGCCGACGCGTTCGGCGCCGTCGAGCCGCTTGTCCACGGAGATGTCCGGATGACAGCCGAGCGCGGCGGCGATCTCCAGCGACTCCTCCATCATCAGCCGGACCATCTGCCGGGTGCCCTGATGCGTCGCGATCTCCACCATCGTCGCCCGGGCCAGCGCGCTGATCGGGTTGAACGCCGCGTTCCCGAGCAGCTTGATCCAGATGTCGTTGCGGATGTCGTTCTCGACCGGGCACTTCAGTCCGCCGGCGATCATCGCCGTACTGAACGCCGCACAGCGCTCCGACTGACCGCCGCCAGGTTCGCCGATCGAGAAGCGGGTGCCTTCCAGGTGCCGTACGACGCCCGGACCTTCGAGCTCGGTCGAGCAGTAGACGACGCAGCCGATCGCGCGGTCGAGGTCGAGCACCTGGGTGACGGCACCGCCGGGGTCGACCGATTCGATCCGGCGTCCCTCGTACGGGCCTTTCAGACCGTGGAAGTACCACCAGGGGATGCCGTTCTGCGCCGCGACCACCACTGTGCGGTCGTGCAGCAGGGGCTCGACCAGTGGGCCGGCGTTCGCGTACGAGTTCGCCTTGAGCCCGAGAAAGACGTAGTCGACCGGGCCGATCGCGGTCGGGTCGTCGGTGGCGGGCGTCCGGGCCGTGAAGTCACCGCGTGGGCTGAGCACCGTGACACCGTCCGACCGGATCGCTTCCAGATGCGCGCCGCGGGCGACCAGGTGGACCTCTGTCCCACCGCGGTGTAGCGCGGCGCCGACGTACGCGCCGATCGCACCGGCGCCGAGAACCGCAACTCTCATAAGGGTCCCTGCCTTCCGGGAGGCTTGTATACGGCATACAGTAGGCTGGACGCTGAATGCGGTCAAGATCACACTTCCCGGCAAGCGCTCGCCAAAAAAGTTCGGTGCGCAGCGATGAATCGGGGCCTGGCCGCCGGTAGGTACCGGCATGAACCACCCGACACGAGGAGCAGGAACCATGGGCCACGTCATCGTCACCGGATTCGTCAGCCTCGACGGCATCGTCACCGACCCGGACGGCTCCGGCGGCACCCCGGCCGGCGGCTGGGCGTTCCGGCACGGCCCCGAGACCGTCGGCGGCGACAAGTTCCGGCTCGGCGAGCTGATGGACACCGGCGTACTGCTGCTCGGCCGGACCACCTGGGAGCTCTTCAGCCGGCTCTGGCCGAACCGCACCGACGACTTCTCGACCCGGATGAACAAGATGGCCAAGGTGGTCGTGTCCCACTCGCTGACAGACCTGTCGGCCTTCTCCAACTCGACCCTGATGGAGGGCACGCTGACGGACTACGTGCGGAGCGAGGCGCGAACCATCGCGGTCACCGGCAGCCTCAGCGTGATCCGGGCGCTGCAGGCCGCCGATCTGGTCGACGAGTACCGGCTGATGACGTTCCCGTCGATCGCCGGCAGCGGCGAGAAGCTGTTCGGTCCGTCCGACACCCCCGTCCACTTCCAGCTCGCCTCAGTCACCCAGACCGGCGCGGCATCGTTGGCGACGTACGTACGGCCCTAGCAAGATGGTCCGGTGACGTGGCCGGCGATGGTGTGGATCGGTGGGGCTCCGGGGGCGGGGAAGTCGACGATCGCGCGGGACCTCGCGCGGCGTACCGACCTGCCGCTACACCCGGTGGACCTGTGGACCTACGCGCACCTGGAGCGGCTCCCACCACTCCGGCCGCTGGCTGAGGACCTGGCGGTCGGGCCCGAGTACGCCGCGGACGCGTTCGTGGACATCGCACGGCTGCGCCTGGAGCTGGTTGTGGCGGATGTACGCGAGCGCGGGCTGGGCGACGTACCTGCGGTGGTGGAAGGACCACAGCTCTTCCCCTCGATGGCTGACTCGGTTCCGGCAGCGGTGTGGCTGCTGCCGGACGCCGAGCAGACGCGCCGGGCACGGGAGGAGCGGCCGGACCGTGGTCATCTGGAGAGCTTGCTGGCGCGTGACGCCGTACTGACCGAGCTGGTACGACGTGAGGCCGCCGAGCGGGGACGTGCCGTCATCGAGGTCTCTGCCTCCCCGGACTGGGCTGTTATTGCTCGTGCCGTAGAGGGCGTGTTGGGTGTGCTGCCCCGGCTGGAGCCCGGTGCGGAGCTCAGTCAGCAGCGGCGGTACGAGAACCTCGCGGCGTGTCGTCAGGGGCGGTTGTGGCAGGCGGACATCGGGCTGGCCGAGCTGCCGCCGTACCCGTTCGCGTGTGAGTGCGGGACGTCCGGATGCGCGGTGACCTGGGCGGGAACGCCGGATGAATACGACGTACGGCGTGGCGAGGGGTGGCTGACGGCTCATCCAGCGTGCTAGGGTTTCTGACCGTTGCAGTTTTGCAGTTCCACGTTCGTGTCGAAGCGCCCGCGGATTGTAATCCGCCGGGCGTTTTGTCGTATCAGGAGAAAAAAATGGCTTTGGGAACAGTGAAGTGGTTCAACGGCGAGAAGGGCTTCGGCTTCATCTCCCAGGAGGACGGCGGCGCCGACGTGTTCGTGCACTACTCGGCGATCCAGACGCAGGGCTTCCGCTCCCTGGACGAGAACCAGCGGGTCGAGTTCGAGATCGCCCAGGGCCCGAAGGGCCTGCAGGCGGAGAACGTCCGCCCGGTCTGATTCTGTAGACGGCAGACCCGGTTCACGCCGGGTCTGCCGTGTTCCACAGGTACTCCCCGTCGTCCAGTACGTCGGTGCGGGTGAGACCTATCGCGGCTGCGACAGCGGCCGATGCGGTGTGGTCCGGATGTACGTGCGCGATGATCCGGCCGATTCTCTGAGCCCGTAGCCAGGTGACCAGTCCCTGGGCGGCCTCCTTCGCGAAACCGCGGCCCTGCCACGCGGCGCCGATCACCCACGCGATCTCCGCAGTACCGTCGATGACGGTCGCCTGCACGTAGCCGATGAGCGCGTCGTCGTACTTGATCACCCAGTTCAGCCACTGCTCGTCCGGGCGTCCCGGACCGGCCAGTTGGCGGCGGTAGCGCGCCTCCAGAGCCGCTACAGTCGGCGGCTCGCCGCCGGTGAACGTATAGAGGGCAGGGTCGGACAGGACCGCTGCCATCGCTTCGGCGTACTCGACCTCGAGCGGCAGCAGAGTCAGGCGGTCCGTGGCGATCACCCGCGCAACGGTAACGCCCTTTGCCGAACCGGCAACGTGAGGTGGGCTGCGTCACCCGCGAGGACCAGACTGTCGTCATGATCGAAATCGATTGGGCCGAAGAGGCGGGACGGCTGCGCGCGGCGGCCGAGGGCGAGGGCGCCTGGAACGCCGGCGTGGCTCGCAGTCTGGTGCGGGACGGCGACAAGGTCGTCGCGGACGTCGGCTGCGGTGGCGGCGGAATGGCCAGGGCGCTCGCCGAGGCGTTGCCCGGCGCGACCGTGGTGGCGATCGACGCGGATCCCGACGTACTGGAGCAGGCGCGGGAACACACCGCGGGCCTGGTGCGGTGCGAGCTGGCGTCGATGGACGACGGAGCGGAACCGTTGCGCCGGGCAATCGACGCGCCGGCCGACCTGATCTGGGCGTCGGCCTCCGTTCACCACGCCGCCGACCAGCAGGCCGCCGTGGACGCACTGGCCTCCCTCCTCGCACCTGGCGGGCGGCTGGCACTCGCCGAGGGCGGGCTGCCCGCACGGCACCTCCCCTGGGATCTCGGAGTCGGTGAGCCCGGTCTGGAGCTGCGGCTCGACCTGGCGCAGGACCGGTGGTTCAAGGTCATGCGGGAATCGCTGCCGGGGTCGGTGCCGATGCCGTACGGGTGGACCGAGGCGCTGACCCGGGCTGGGCTGACCGGCGCGACCACACGGAGTGTGCTGACCGAGACACCGGCGCCGCTGTCTCCCGAGCTGCTCGAAGGCGTCGTCCACGCGTTCCGGATCAGGATCGAGCGGCTGACCGGCACCGGTCATGGTCACGGTCACGGACACGTGGTTGCCGATGAGGAGTGGCTGGCTCCGGAGGATCTGGACACCTGGCGGCAGCTGCTGGACCCAGACGGACCGCACTACCTCGGACAGCGGACAGACCTCGCCGTACTGTCCGTCCGCAGCGTCCACCTGGGGCACTCGCCGCGCTGACAGGGCACGCCGTCACCGCACTGTCGGCCGCTCACCGTAAGGTGGGTGCCCATGAACGACCGGCTGGTGTGGATCGACTGCGAGATGACCGGCCTCGACCTGGCCAACGACGCCCTGATCGAGGTAGCGGTTCTCGTCACCGACTACGAACTGAACGTGCTCGGCGACGGAATCGACCTGGTGATCGCGCCACCCCCGGCCGCGCTCGACCAGATGGGCGACTTCGTCCGCGACATGCACACCGCGTCCGGCCTGCTCGAAGAGCTCGCCAACGGCATCCCGCTCGCCGACGCCGAAGAACAGGTCCTCGACTTCATCACGGGGTACGTCAAAGAGCCGCGCAAGGCCGCCCTCGCCGGAAACTCCGTCGGCACCGACCGCACCTTCCTCGTCCGCGACATGCCCCGCGTCGAATCCCACCTGCACTACCGCAACGTCGACGTCAGCTCCATCAAAGAACTCGTCCGGCGCTGGTACCCGCGCGTCTACTACGCGACCCCCGCCAAAACCGGCAACCACCGCGCCCTCGCCGACATCACCGAAAGCATCTCCGAACTGCGGTACTACCGCGAAACCGTGTTCGTGCCGCAACCCGGCCCCGACTCCAGCACCGCCCGGGCCGCCGCCAGCCTCGTCGCAGCACCCACCGAGGACAGCACAACCGGCGCCTGACCAGCGGATTCACCCTCGATTTCAGGTCCTGACAGTTCGTCGCTATGATTGCTCAGCCGTCGCGGTTCAGACGGCAATGGTGGGTGTAGCTCAGCTGGTAGAGCACCTGGTTGTGGTCCAGGTGGTCGCGGGTTCGAGTCCCGTCACTCACCCGATGGCCGGCCATGCCTGCGGAAAGCGCAGGCTTGGTCGGCTTCGTCATTTTGTGCGGCTGCGCTTCGCTTGCCGCCGGCGGGGGCTCCGCCACCCGCACCCCCTTTCGCCTTCGCTTCGCTCGGCTTCCGTGGTCGGGTTGGGCAGTTCGCTCGGCTTCGGTGGTCCCGTTCGGTTTGTGGCGTGCGTGGGAGGATGTTCTGGTGAAGTTGAGTGGGAGTGCTTGGTTCGGGTATGGCGTCGTGGTTGTTGTGACGTTTGTGGTGGGGTTTCTGGCGTTCTCGGTTTGGGTTCTGTCGAAAGTCTTCTGAGTTGGGGTGTGATCTGACCTGGCTGTGGATGCGTCTCTTCTGACAGAGGCATCTACAGGAGGTGTGGATGGGTACGACTGAGGACTTCGAGGAGTTTGCTCGGGTTCAGATACCGCGGCTGTATCGGACTGCTTGGTTGCTGGCGGGGGATCGGCATCATGCTGAGGATCTGGTGCAGGAGACGCTGGCGAATCTGCTGAAGGTCTGGCAGCGGATCGAGAGTCCTGCTGCTTATGCGCGTACTGCGTTGGTGCGGACTTATGTCTCGCAGCGGCGGCGTAAGAGTTGGTCTGAGCGGCCTACTGCTGACGTGCCGGAGAGGGTGGAGCGGGCTGGGGATCCGGAGTTGCGGGTGGCTTTGCAGAGTGCTTTGGCGGAGCTGGCGCCGTTGGATCGGGCCGTGCTGGTGCTGCGGTTCTTCGAAGATCGCAGCGTCGAGCAGGTGGCGCTCGATCTAGGCAAGAAGACCAGTGCGATCACCACTCGCACCGCCCGCGCCCTGGACCGTCTGCGGGCGGTTCTTGGTGACGGCGCCGACCAGTTGATCGCGCACTGACGCTGAGGAGAACCATGAACACCCAACTCACCGATTTGATGAACCGCGCCACCGAAAACCTCGAGCCCGTCACACCCGATCTGCTCGAACGCAGCGTCGCGCAGGGGTTGCGGCTGCGGCGTCGGCGTACGGCGATCGCCACCGCGTCCGGCGCCGGGGCCGTGCTGGCCACCGCGGGGCTGATCGCCGGCGGGATCCACCTCGCCGGCTCCCCCAGGGACGCTGGGGTCGCTGGTTCGCCTGTGCCGATCGCGAAGCCTTCGGCCAAGGCGACTCCGACCGCCAAGCCCGCTGGAGTGAACCCGAAGCAGACGCTGGCGACGCTGAAGGCACTCGTTGCGGCGCCTGGCCGGACCTTCGTGAGCCCTGAGACGTGGGGCGGTGGCGACTACGCCGGTGCGGCGTACGTCGTCAACGACGGTCACGGCGCCGCACGGGTCGACGTACTGCTCTCCGGTGGCGGCGAGGGGAACCCGTGTGTCCCCAAGCGCGCGGGGTGCAGCACCCTGCCGGACGGGTCGGTCCTGTACGTCTCCAAGGAGTCACCCGAGTACAGCGACAGCCGGCAGGCGGAGTTCAGCGTCGTCAGCAACTACGTGGTCCTGTTCCGTCCCGACGGCCGCAACATCAACCTCACCAGCTACAACGGCCCGGCACAGAAGGGCAAGCAGCACACCCGCCCCACGCCTCTTCTCTCGGTCGAAGACCTCTCGGCCCTCGCGAAGAGCAAGGCCTGGAAGCTCCCGCCCGTCTCCCCCACGAAGGGCATGAAGTAGAGGCCTGTGAGCCCATCGCGTCTACTCCCCGGAGAAGACGCGATGGGCTCGTGGGTCAGCGGCTGATGGCCGGGGTGTAGAAGTCCCAGAGCGACGCGTTCTGGGGGACGTACAGGCGGTAAGTGCGGGTCTTGTTCGGGTAGTACGTGTAGGCCGCCTGACCGGAAGCGTTTGTGGTTAAGTACTTCAGGCCCTTCCAGGTCGAGCTTCCGATTTCCTTGTACTGCAGCAGGACCTGCTTACCGGACCAGCGGGCGAACGCGTTGATCTTCGGGTTGTAGTACCCGACAGTCGCGATGAAGGCAGTCCGCGAGCCTTTACGGCCGCCGATCAGTGTGGCGGACGAGCCGTACTTCGTGTACGACGAGGCGTTCGTCTGCGCGATGTCGTTGTAGTTCCGGTCGGCCGCCCCCGTGCCGATCCACGTGGTCCGCCCGACCGGAGTGCTCAGCGCGTACATCGTGAGCGTCTCCGAGTACGTCGTGTCGTCGAACCACAGGAACTCCGACCACGTCGATCCCGTGGTCGACCCGGTCCAGGTAGCATCCGACATCCCCGCCGTCTTGCAGTTCGCAGCGAGCGTGATCTTGAAGTTCGTGACCGCCGCCCGAATGCTGAACCGGGCCGGCATCACCATCGAACACGTTCCGGCCGCAGCCGACCGGGCATCGGCCGGCTGCGCGGACGCCGTGGCCGGAAGCGATAGCAGGCCGGCGACCAACGCACCGGCAGCGAGCAATGACTTGATACGCAAGGTTCCCCCCTCGATCGAGGACCGGACACCCCATCCGGTCATGCCTGCTATCGCGCCGAGAGCCTCGGGCGTTACATTGCGTTACTTCGCCGCGAGTACGCCGTGGGTGACCAGTTCGACGCCGATCGCCAGCGTGAGGAAGCCAATGATGCGGCTGAGGGCGCCCAGGCCCGTGGGGCCGAGCTTGTCGACGAGCGGCGTTCCGAAGCGCAGCAGCGCCGCGACGAGCGCGGCGATCACGACCGAGGCCACAATCACGCTCAGCCGGTTCGTGATTCCGGGATGCCGTGCGGTCAGGGCGATCACCACGCCGATCGCGCCCGGTCCGGCGATCAACGGCAACGCCATCGGCGAGAACGACACGTCCGGCTTGGCCGCCCCGTGCGTCTTCTCGTCCTCGGTCAGGGTCTGCCGGGCGACGATCATCCCGAAGCCGGAGTGCGCGACCACCAGGCCGCCGGCGATCTGCAGCGCTGGCAAGCCGATGCCCAGCCCCTCCAGAACTAGCGTGCCGAACAGCGCGAAGACGGTCAGGATCGCCAGCACGTAGACGCCGGTCATCACCGCCTGGCGTTTCATCGCGGCGCGGTCGACACCCTCTGTCAGACCTGCGAAGGTGGCCAGCGCGCCGATCGGGTTCATGATCGGCAACAATGCAGCCAACGCCGAAACCGCAACGTGTACGGGCTCCACGGTCGGGAGCGTACACGGCCCAGAGAGGACCTGCCGTGCGCCACGAGGTGACCGCCGCCGACACCGCACTAGCCGTGGGCAGCGGCGACGTAGAGGTGCTCGCGACTCCCCGTCTGATCACCTGGCTGGAGTACACGACCGCCCAGCTCGCCCTGAGCGCGCTCGGACCCGGCCAGACCTCTGTGGGTACGTCGGTTCGCATCCGCCACCGGTTGCCGACCCGCGTCGGCGACACCGTCGACGTCGCCGCGGACGGCCCCGAGGTGGACGGGCGCCACCTGCGCTTCCAGGTCCGCGCCACCAACTCGGCCGGCCAACTGATCGCGGACGGCGAACTCGAACGCGTCGTGGTCGACCGCGAACGGTTCCTCGCGAACGTTCCCTAGACCGGCCGCTCGACGTACCAGGCCGGCAGCTCGCCGGGCTGGAGGCTGGCCGGGTCGCCCGGACGGGAGAGCGTGAGGATCGCCTGCTGGATCTCCGGGCGGGCGTTCAGCGCGTCCTCGATCGCGTAGAGGCGGGCGGCGACCTCGGACTCGACGTCGTTGCCGACCACGTCGACCGCGGCGACCAGGAAGATCCGGTCCGCGCCGACCCACTCCATGTGCAGGAACGTGATCCGCTCGATGTCCTCGTGCGCGAGCAGCGCGCGGAGCACCCGGTTCCGGGCCAGCGGCGTGACCGCCTCACCGGTCAGGAAGTCCATGTTCCGGCTGATCAGGAACAGCGCGACCCCGCCGAGCAGGATCCCGACCACGATCGAGCCGATCGCGTCCCAGACCGCGTCGCCGGTCAGTTGATGCATCAGGATCGCGAGCGCCGCGATCAGGATGCCGATCAGCGCGGACAGGTCCTCGACGAAGACCGCCCGGAGCACCGGGTTCGACGTCAGCCGCACGTACCGCCACGGTCGCAGCATCCGCTCCAGCGCACCGGCCTTGGTCTGCCGCAGCGCCTGCGTGAACGAGATCCCCTCGAGAACGAACGAGACCCCGAGCACGGCGTACGCCCAGCCGTACGACGTACTTTCCGCCTCACCGTGCTGCAACGACTGGATGCCGTGCCACACCGAGACCGCGGCGCCGACCGTGAACAGCCCGAATGCGGCGAACATCGACCAGATGTAACCGACCCGCCCGTACCCGAGCGGATGCGACTGGTCGGCCGGCTTCCGCGCCCGCCGCTCCCCCACCAGCAGAAACACCTCGTTGCCGGTGTCTGCCCAGGAGTGCGCCGCCTCCGCCGTCATCGAGGCGGATCCGGTGATCACCGCGACAACCGTCTTGGCGACGGCGATCAACAGGTTCGCGGCGAGCGCGACCAGCACTGTCAGGAGGCTCTCGCCACCGGACGTGTCGGTCTCCGAGCTGCTCACGGTCCGACCATACTCAGCTGACCCGCCGGACTCAGCTGACTGGCCGGATGATGCGCTGTTCGATCGCACGGGCCACGGCCGCCGCTCTGTTGTCCACCTCCAGCTTCGAGTAGATGTGCGCCAAATGGGACTTGACCGTCGCCTCGCTGACATAGAGCTTCTTGGCCATGTCACGGTTCGACTTGCCGGTGGCGAGCAGGCCGAGAAGCTCCACCTCGCGCTCGGTCAGCGTCGGACCGGAACGACGCACCAGCCGTGCGGCGACGGCCGGCGCGAGCACCGTCTCGCCACGGGCAGTGCCGCGGATCGCGCGGAAGAGGTCCTCCGGCGGCGCGTCCTTCAGCAGGTAACCGGAGGCCCCCGCATCGATCGCGCTCATGATGTCCGCCTCGGTGTCGTACGTCGTCAGCACCAGCACGTACGGCGGCTCGGCCAGGGCCCTCAGACGCGCGGTGACCTCGGCCCCACCAGCGCCGGCGCCGAGGTTCAGATCCATCAGTACGACGTCCGGGTGCAGGGCCGCGACGAGCTGCTCCGCGCTGCGCGCGTCCGACGCCTCGCCGACGACGGTCAGGTCTTCCTGCCCTTCGAGCAGCGCCCGGACTCCCGCGCGCACCACGGGATGATCGTCGACCAGGGCAACCCGGATCATGGCCGCTCCGGATACACCCGCAGCGGGATCGACGCGGCCAGCGCCGTCCCGTCCCCCGGTTCACTTTCCAGCACCAGCGTTCCTCCCAGTTGTCTCAGCCGTTCTCGGATTCCGGCCAGTCCATGGCCGCGGTCGGAATCGATCTTGACATGAGATCGCGGAAGGCCTCGGCCGTTATCCACAACGTCGAGAACCACCGCATCCGGGTGGTAGGTGAGCGTCACGACAGCCGCTTTCGCGTGCGCGTGTTCGAGGACATTGGCGAGTGCGCCGCGGGCCGTGCGGAGCAGTGCTGTCTCCACCTCCGAGTCGAGAGTGACCGGCGTACCGTGCACCTGCACACGGACGCTGACGTCGCTGTGGGCCGCCAAACGCTCACAGCTCTTGCGAAGCGCTTCCGGCAGACCAGCCGCGAGCTCAGCCGGTGCCAGGTCGCGGACGACCCTCCTGGCCTCGTCCAGTCCGTCGCGTGCCGTGGCTGCGGCCTGGGCCGCGTGCTCGCGTGCGGCAGCCGGTCTGTCGTCCCACTCGCGTTCGGCGGCCTGCAACAGCAGGTTGATGCTCGACAACCCCTGGGCGACGCTGTCGTGGATCTCGCGCGACAGCCGCGCGCGCTCCGCTATGACACCGGCCTGGTGCTGCGCGTCGGCCAGATCGCCCTGTGCTGCGTGCAGGTCGTCCAGCAGGGCCTGTCTGGCCAGTGCGTCCCGCTCCAGCGCCCGATAGGCGCCTACGGCAAGCACTGCAACACACACCGGGCCCAGCACGATCGTCGGGTCCAGCCGGTCGGTCATCCGGGTCCACTGCACCACGGTGACCACCACCATGCCCGCAACAACCAGACAGGCCGGCCGGAACGACAGGATGCGCAGGGCAACGAAAGACAGCGGCACCGCGCACCAGGCGAACGACGGCGCCAGGAACACCAGCACGCACCACTCCACGACCAGCAACGCCAGCCAGACCCGACTGGGCAGCACACGGTAGGCGGCGTACGTCGCGAGCAGCACTACTGCACCGACCAGCACCCACGGTCCACGGTCGTCGAGCCCGTGACCTGTGAGGTACCGGATCGCCGACGCCAGCACGAGAACCACCAGCGCCGCGTGCAGTGCGGTCACCAGCCGGGTCGCGTGACTCAGGATCGACGGGGTGTGTGCAGTAGACATGTTCAGGTGATCGTAGGCCGCCTGGACCCGGTTCCGAATCATCCGTTCGGCTATCGATTGGTGGCCGAACACCCGTCGTGCGGGGCGCCCGGCCGACGGAGGCTGGAGGCAGCTCGCAATCCACCGACCGCTTAGGGGTCCAGATGTCTGTCCGTTCAATGTCCGCCACCCTCGCGCTGTCCGCCACCCTGCTCGGTGCCGGCGCCTCGACGGCCTTCGCCGCCCGTCCGGCCACGTACGAGCTGCCCGGGGACGCCGGCGGCTCGAAGTTCGAGGGCATCGGGTACGACGCGCGTACCAAGAACTACTACGTGTCCGAGACCACCGGCGGCGAGATCCACCGCGGTCAGCTCCGCTCCGGCGACGCCGTCGAGTGGCTGAAGGGCGACGGCACCGACGGCCGCTGGACCGCCCGCGGGGTGAACGTCGACTCCCAGGGCCGCGTGTACGTCGCCGGCGGGCCGAACGGGATCGACCACCCGGGCGCGCCGGACCTGTGGGTCTACGAACGCGACGGGCGGCTGCTCGCCGCGCTGCGGACCGGCGTACCGAACGCGTTCCTGAACGACCTCGTGATCGGGCCGGACGGCGCGGCCTACTTCACGAACTCGAACGCTCCGCAGATCTTCCGGGTCTCCGAGCACCACGGCCGGTGGACCGTCACGACCTGGGCCGACGCGACCGGGACCATCGAGACGGCGACCGGCTTCAACCTCGGCGGGATCGTGCTGTCACCGGACCGCCGGGCGCTGGTCGTGGCCCAGGGCAACGTCGGCAAGCTGTGGCGGTTCGACCTGCGGACGGCGCAGGCCACCGCGATCGACACCGCCGGCGCGGACCTCGTCAACGCCGACGGCCTCGTCCAGCAGGGCAACAGCCTCTGGGTCGTGCGCAACTTCTCCAAGGTGCTGAGCACGCTGCGGCTGTCGGCCGACGGCCGGACCGCGCGGCTGGTGTCCGCGACGCCGACCGACCCGGACCGGGTGCTGACGACCGCGAAGCTCGCGCAGGGACGACTGCTGGCGGTCGACAGCAAGTTCGACGAGGCGACCGCGGTCCCGCCGTACCAGGTCATCACCCTCAACCCGCGCCGATGAAGCGTCGCCCGATCGCCGTAGTCGCCGTCCTGCTAATGGCGGTGACCACCGCGTGTTCCACTGAGACCACTACTCCTTCACCGACCAGCTCGCCTTCTAGGAGCGCCACTGTGCCGTCTGCCCTCGACAGTCAGCTGATCGCCGCCGCCTGGAAGAACGACGTGGCCGAGGCGAAGCGCCTCATCAGCGCGGGCGCGAACGTCAACGCGGTCGACGACACCGTCCAGAGCGCGTTCCTGATCGCCGCGAGCGAGGGCTACGTCGAGCTCCTCGACCTGACTCTCGCGCACGGCGCCGACGTCCGGAGCCTCGACAGCTACGACGGTACGGCGCTGATCCGGGCGGCCGAGCGTGGTCACGCCGCCGTGGTCGGCCGGCTGCTCAAGGCCGGCGTGGCGGTCAATCACGTCAACAACCTCGGCTGGACCGCCTTGCACGAGGCAGTCATCCTCGGCAAAGGCACCCCGGCGTACGTCGACACCGTGCGGCTCCTGATCGCCGGCGGGGCCGACCGCGCGAAGCCGGCTGTCCGCGACGGCGCGACGCCGGTGCAGGCTGCGAAAGACCGCGGCCAGACCGCGGTCAGCGCCGCGCTCAACACAGAGCTTCGGGACACCCACGCGGCGACCAAGGCGCTGCTGGCCGCCGCGGCATCAGGTGACGCCAACAAGGTCGCCGCAGCACTGGCTGCCGGTGCACCGATCGAGTCCCGCGACGACCACCGCCGTACGGCGCTGTTGCTGGCCTCGCTCAACGACCGGGTCGACGTGGCCAGGTTGCTCGTCGCGCTCGGTGCCGATCCAGACGCACAGGACGACCGGCAGGACTCCGCCTGGCTGGTCACCGGCGTCACCGGGAGCGTGGCGATGCTGGAGACGCTCCTGCCCGCGAACCCGGACCTGACCCTGCGGAACCGGTTCGGTGGCATCTCGGTCATCCCGGCCAGCGAGCGCGGGCACGTCGACTACGTCCGGCGAGTCGTCCAGACCAAGACCAACGTCAACCACGTCAACAACCTCGGCTGGACCGCTCTGCTCGAGGCGATCATCCTCGGCAAGGGCACGCAGCAGTGGCAGGACATCGTCAAGATCCTCGTCGACGCCGGCGCCAACCCCAGCTTGGCCGACGCCGAGGGCGTGAGCCCGCTCCAGCACGCCGAGTCCCGCGGGTACGACGAGATCGCCAAGACCCTCCGCGCCGCCGGAGCCCGCTAGTCGCGGGTGAGGCAGCGGGAAGGGAGTTCGAACCAGCGGAGGTGGTCGAAGTCGGTGTTGACGTGGCCCTCGGGGTCGGCGCGGTGCTCCTGACACGTGGACAGCAGGTCGCGGGCCTCGGCGAGGTAGTCGTCGAGGGCGGACTCGGGGGCCGTGTGGTCGTGACGCGGGTACCTGAGCTTGCCGTCGGCGTCGTACCCGACCTGGGACAGCCGCATCGGCGGCTCGACCGGGCCGCGGTGGTGCCGCCACAGGCCGTTCGCCGGGTCGAAGCGGTAGTCGCCGAGCAACCGCCACCCTTCGCGGGCGACGAGCTTGACGGCCTCGACGACGTAGGTGAAGACAGCGTCGGAGATGAAGTAGTTGAAGTTGACCCGCACCCAGCCCGGCTTGATCCCCTCGCAGCCGTGCAGGATCTCCTCCTCGAACTCGTGCGATCGGTCCAGGTCGATGCCGAGCAGGAGGTGGCCGTACGGGCCCGCACACGAGCACCCGCCGCGGGACTGAATGCCGAAGAGGTCGTTCAGCAGCGCGACCACGAAGTTGTGATGCAGATACCGCCCGGAAGGAGCCTTGACCACGAACGACACGATCGACAGCCGCTCGGCATCCAGATTGCCGAGGATCTGCAGGTTCGGCTCGGCCTTCCACGCCTCGACCGCGCGCCGCAGGTACGCGTCCTCGTGCGCACGGATCACGTCGATACCGACCGCCTGCTTCAGCTGGAACGCCAGCCCGGCCCGGATCGACCCGATGATCGCCGGCGTCCCGCCCTCCTCGCGATGCACCGGATCGTCCAGGTACCGGTGCTCCAGCGGGTTCACATACGCGACCGTGCCCCCGCCCGGTACGTCGGGCACCCGGTTGCGGAGCAGTTCGCGGCGCGCAACGAGTACGCCAGGCGTCCCCGGGCCGCCGATCAGCTTGTGCGGGCTGAGGAAGATCGCGTCCTTGTACGACAACGGGTCCTGGTCGCGTCCGCCGTACATCTCGATCTCCACGTACGGCGCGGCCGCAGCGCAGTCCCAGAACGACAGCGCGCCGTACCGATGCAGGAGTGCCGAGACGCGCTGCGTGTTGCTGACGATGCCGGTGACGTTGCTCGCCGCGGAGAACGAGCCGATCTTCAGCGGGCGGGCGACGTACTCCCGCAGTCTCGCCTCGAGCTGGTCGATGTCGATATGACCGTCCGTGTCCTGGGAGATCACCACCACGTCGGCGATCGACTCGCGCCAGGGCAGCTCGTTCGAGTGGTGCTCGTACGGGCCGATGAAGACGACCGGTCGCTGCTCCGGCGGGATCTGGGCGGTCAGGTGGTACGTGTCGTCAAGCTCGGCCGGGATCCGGAGCCCCAGGATCCCGATCAGCTTGTCGATCGCCCCGGTCGCGCCCGAGCCGCAGAAGATCACCGCGGTCTCGTCGTCGCCGCCGACGCTCTTGTGAATGATCCGCCGGGCGTCCTCACGCAGCCGGGTCGTCTGCAGACCGGTGCCGCTCGACTCGGTGTGAGTGTTCGCGTACCGCGGGAGAACCTCCTCGCGGATGAAGTCCTCCAGGAAGGTCAGAGCACGCCCGGACGCGGTGTAGTCGGCGTACGTGACGCGGCGCGGACCGTACGGCCCAGGCATCACCTGGTCGTCACCGATCACCGACGCCCGGATCCGCCGCAGCAACGGCGACTCCGGCGGCATCTCCGCCTGCTCCCCCTGGATACCCATGTCTCAGCGTACGGCGCGGACGTGATCTGCGTCTCGATGATCGCTGCGCGCCCTCTGGATAAGGTCGGTGCAGTCGACCGCGAGGAGTGGGGATGACGTTTTCCAGCGAGCTGTGGGACCGCGGGGCCGCCTCCGTGTACGACGAGATCGTCCGGCACCCGTTCATCACCGGGCTCACCGACGGCACCCTCGACCACGACGCGTTCCGGTACTTCATCGTCCAGGACAGCCACTACCTCCGCGCGTACTCACGGGCGCTCAGCCTGATCGCCGGCCGCGCACTCGACGAGGACGCGGTCAGCATGTTCGCGCTGCACGCCGCCAACGCGATCGCGGTCGAGCGGGAGCTGCACACGTCGCTGCTGGCGTCACTGGGGCTCACTGCGGAGGACGTGGACGCGGCCGGGTCCGGACCGACCACTACGGCGTACATGTCCTATCTGACCGCTGTGTGCGCCACAGGCACCTACGCGGAGGCAGTCGCCGCAGTACTGCCCTGCTACTGGATTTACCGGGACGTGGGGCGCGAGCTGCTCAAGCGGTCGTCACCGGACCCGGCGTACCGGAAGTGGATCGAGACGTACGGCTCCGAGGAGTTCGACGCGGTGGTCGAGTCGGTGCTCGCTGTCACGGACGGGCTGGACGTGGGAGCCGCGGAGCGGGAACGTTGTCACCAGCACTTCGCTATGACGTGCCGCTACGAATGGATGTTCTGGGACGCCGCGTACCGCAAGCTGGATTGGCCGGTGGGATGAAGGACTTCTACGACGTCGTCATAGTCGGCGGTGGGCACAACGGCCTCGTCGCTGCGGCCTATCTGGCTCAGTCCGGGCTCTCCACACTCATCCTGGAGCAGCAGCCGCACACCGGCGGCGCCGCGGTCAGTGAGCGCGTGTTCCCGGGTGTAGACGCGCGGCTGTCGCGCTACTCGTACCTGGTCAGTCTGCTGCCCGACAAGATCGCCGCAGACCTCGGCCTCAACCTGGAGCTCCGGTCTCGCGCAGTAGCGTCGTACACCCCGGTACGTCGCTCTGGACGCGACGTCGGCCTGATGGTCGAGCGGCCGGAGGGCGCGGTCACCAGGGACTCGTTCCGTGCACTCACCGGGAGCGACGCGGAGTACGAGGCGTGGACGGACTTCTACGGCGCTGTCAGCTCGCTGGCCGAGGCCGTCGCGCCCACACTGCTAGAGCCGCTCCAGACCGCGGCTGACCTCCGATCCCGCGTCGACGGCGCGCTCTGGGACGAGCTGATCGAGCGCCCGCTGGGCGAGACCATCGAGCGCCGCTTCGCCGACGACACCGTCCGTGGCGTCGTGGCGACGGACGGCGTCATTGGGACGTTCGCTGGACTGCACGACGAGTCGCTGATCCAGAACAGGTGCTTCCTCTACCACCTCATCGGCAACGGCACCGGTGAGTGGCGGGTGCCTGTCGGCGGCATGGGCGCGGTCACCGACGCGCTGGCCGCCGCTGCGCGACGTGCTGGCGCCGCACTGGTCACCAACGCTGCAGTCACCGCGGTCGAAGCAGACGGGACCCGTGGATCGGTCACCTGGCTCGGCGGCGACGGTGAGCGATCCGTCGACTGCTCCTGGGTGCTGTCGAACGTCGCACCGTCGACCCTGGCTGCGCTGCGTGGTCAGACCGGCGTCGCGAAGCCGGAGGGGTCGCAGCTGAAGATCAACCTGCTGCTGCGTCACCTGCCGGCGTTGAAGTCCGGTGACGACCCGGCGCGGGCGTTCGCCGGCACGTTCCACATCGACGAGGACTACAGCCAGCTCGAGACGGCGTACCGATCCGCCGCGGGCGGCGAGCTACCCGCCGTACCGCCCTCCGAGGTGTACTGCCACTCACTGACCGACCCGTCGATCCTCTCCCCCGAGCTGATTGCCTCCGGCCACCACACCCTGACCGTCTTCGGTGTGCACTTCCCCGCCCGTTTATTTGCCTCCGACAACGACTCGGCCCGGGCTCTCGCCACCCGCCGCGTCCTGGCCGGTCTGGAGTCCTACCTGTCCGAACCGCTCGAGGACTGCATCGCCCGGGACGCGGACGGCAACCTGTGCATCGAGGCCAAGACGCCGTACGACATCGAGGAATCCGTCGGCATGCCCGGCGGCCACATCTTCCACGGCGACCTCCAATGGCCCTGGGCCACCGACCCCGCCGACGCCGGCCGCTGGGGCACCGAAACCGACGTCGCGAACCTCCTGATCTGCGGCTCCGGCGCCCGCCGCGGCGGCGCCGTCTCCGGCCTCGGCGGCCACAACGCCGCCATGACCATCCTCACCCGATAACCGATTTCGCAACTCCGGACTCCCCCTGCTACGATCCTCTTCGTTCGAAAGCAACACCAAGCGCCGCTAGCTCAATTGGCAGAGCAGCTGACTCTTAATCAGCGGGTTCGGGGTTCGAGTCCCTGGCGGCGCACAACAGCCCAGGTCACGCCAGTGTCCTGGGCTTCGTCATGTCCGCTACGTCCCTTTTACGTCCCTCTTTGCCCGAACCCGGCCGCGGACGGACCGCTCGAGTCCCGCAGAGTATGGTCGTGCCGATCTCCGAGTGATCGTGACTGTGCGTCACATCACATCGTTTCGCATTGCTGCCGATCTCTCGGATTCGACGCGGCGGCCAGCGTTGAGCTTCCAACCATCTCACCGGTTGGAGGCATGACATGGCGAGGGAACCACTGCCGATCGGAACCTGGGGACGCATCTCCACACGCGTCGAGAGGACCGATGCGAAGGGAAAGGCCGTCAGCTACCTCTCGAAGGCCAACTTCCGCGACCACGACGGCCGCGTCCGAGACGTGACCGCCTTCGGCAAGTCAAAGACAGCGGCCGAGCGCAGGCTATTGGAGAAACTCCAGGACCGCGCCAGGACGAACCAGTCAGGTCAGCTGACCTCGATGCACAAGATCAACCACCTCCTCGATCTCTGGGAGAAGAGATTCGAGGCGATGGTCGCCGACGGCACCCGCTCCCCCACGTCCCTGGACACCTACCGACGCGCCCTGAAGAACCACATCCGCCCAGCCCTCGGCGAACTCCGCATCGGCGAAGCCACCACCCCACGCCTCGACACCGTCCTCACCAAGATCAAAACCCGCGCCGGCGCCCCCACCGCCAAAACCTGCCGCGCCATCTTGTCCGGAGCCATGAGCCTCGCCGTCCGCTACGGCGCCACCTCCGTCAACCCCGTCCGCGAGGTCGACGCCATCGAGGCCAAACCCAAGAACCAACCCCGCGCGCTCACCGCAGAGGAAGTCACCCTCCTCCGCACGAGCCTCGCCGCCGACCAACGCGCCGTCCAAGCCGACCTCCCCGATCTAGTCACCTTCATGCTCGGCACCGGCGTCCGCATCGGCGAAGCCCTCGCCGTCCACTGGCACCAAATCGACCTCGATGCAGGGACCGTCAAGATCACCCACACCATCGCCCGCATCCCCGGTGAAGGCCTCCTCCGCAAGACCACCAAGTCACGAGCCGGGAAGCGCGTCCTCAGCCTCCCTCGCTGGGCAGTCTCCATGCTCCGCGCCCGCCACGCCGCCGGCATCCGCCTCGACGACCCCATCTTCGCCGACACCCACGGCGGCTACCGCGACCCCTCCAACACCCGCCGGGCCCTCCGCACCGCCCTCTCCCCCGTCGGCAGCACCGCCCGACGCAACCTCGGCCTCACCCTCAGAGCCCTCCGCCGCAAGGCCCGCCTGACCCGCAAAGAGGTCGCCGCAGCCCTCGGCTGGCCTCAAACCAGGATCGAGCTCATCGAAACCGGCCGCATCAAGGTCGACCACCAGCTCGTCGTCGACCTGGTGAAGACCTACAACATCACCCTCGACGACTCCCCGACACTCGAAGCCGAGACCGACGCAGCCAGCCAACCAGCCGAGTCCGACAAGCTCGCCTGGATCCGATCACACGCCCTCCGCAAGACGACCGCCACCGCCCTCGACGACGCCGGCCACACCGCCCGCCAGATCGCCGACCAACTCGGCCAAGCCAAGGTCTCCATCACCCAAGACGTCTACCTCGGCCGCCGAGCCGCCAACCCAGCCGCCGCCGAAGCACTCGAGCACGCCTTCGACGACCCCGACCTGATCTGAGCTGCGGCCGGAACCATGCCGTTCGCGGGGAGCGGTCACTCGGTCCCGTCGACCGCATCGCTGTGCAGCATTTCATCATCGGCCGCGGACTGGTGTGGCAACCTGATCAGGTGACGGATCCTGGGATGATTGAACTCTTCGACGATCTGGCTGACCGAGTACGCAACCCGATGCTCGCCTACCTGGGCACGCCCGAGGATCGCGGTGACTGGGGCGACGACACACCAACCGAGGAGGACCTTCTGGCTGAGCGGCGCCTACTCGGCGCCGTCATCCTCGCATCGATCTACATCATTGATGAGTGCATCGACGACATACAGACGGTCGGCTCGGCCGTCGTGGATCCCGATGGGGATCTCGACCCCGAGATGTACGCGGACACGTTCGTGTGGGACAACTTTCCGCCTCGATTCCGGGCCTCGTACGACCCGGAGTTCTACGCCAAGGTCCTGGTCTCCGCGGTCAAGGTCAGCCACGATCTCGCCAACCCCAACAGCGAACGGCCGGCGTGCGTCGCCGAAGAGATCATCGTCAACGCGATCTGCAAGTACGCCTACGACTTGATGGACAACGCCGGCCTCGAACATGACGTCGTCCTGGAAGACCTCATTCTGGACGACACCGACTTCGAGTTGTTGTTCAGCGACGACATGGACGGCGTCGAGGACGACCCCGCCATGCAGCGCTCACTCGGCACGTGGCTCCCGCCGGTCGAGGGCTGGTTCACTCCATTCAACCCCGACCGCGTCGTTCATCCCTATGCCGAGACCAGCACGACAACCCCACGCGTGCACGACCTCTACCACCTACTCGCCTCCGACGAACTGAAGGCGATGTCTCGCAAGCCCGACGTGGTGGATACCCCCACTCCGATCACAGGGCTGCAGCCAATCAGCGAGGTTGTGCGACTGGCACGCCAGACATCCACCGCGGACCCAGAAACATGGGTAGCCGACGACTCCGACCCTGAACGCAACTACGAGGCGCTCGTGCAGATCTCCCAAATCGCAGAGTCTGGCTGGCTGACATGGGAACCACATGAATCCGCCGACATCGTGCGCTCCGACGCCGTGATCCACCTCGTCCCGCACCGTCACTATCCGGTTGGTACAGACCAGCCGTGGGCCAAGATCGCGATGACCAGCGGCGTCATCATGCACATCCCGCTATCAGCAATCGCGTCCTACCGCCCAGACCCCACGATCTATGAGCGATGGAACTCGATGTGGTCCTCGCTAGAGCGATGACGAGGGTCATCTCTGCCAACTTTGAGATCACCGTAGTTGCATCGGCGGCCGGCAGAGGCGGAGTACGTCTATCCGCACCGACCTGAGGCACAGGATCCTTCCGGAATTGGAGCCGAGCCTTCTAGCCTGTCCGAGCATCTCGCCGTCGCATTCGCCCAGCAAGGTTTATCACGGGTTCCAGTGAGACCGCTGACCATCGCAGCGACGCGCTCGAACAGCCACGAGGGCACCTGCCGCAGCTTCGATGCCCGCCGCGGCTAGAACGTTCGACGTCCCGCGGTACCGCGACGGGGCTGCCGAGGATTCACGGTCGGCGCGCCTATCCTCGATCGACACGGTCTGGAGGTCACATGCTCAATTGGCACGATCTCGATCCGCAGAAGGTCGAGCGCGCTATCAAGATCCTGCTGCGCGAGTTGTACCCCGGCCTACGGAGCATGAACGGGTCGGGCGGTGACGGCGGGCGCGATGCGTACCTGCTGGACGACGGCAAGATGCGAGTGTTCGAGATCAAATCGCACTCGCGCACGCTGAGCGGCGGCCAACGGCGCAACATTCAACGTTCCCTGGAGGTCGCTCTGACCCACCAGCAGATCAGCGAGTGGGTTCTGGTCATCCCACACGACCACACGCCGGGCGAGGAGGAGTGGTTCACCCAAACTCTGGCCACGCTTGCTGCGCCGGTGACGGTTGAGTGGTGGGGACGTGACTGGCTCGACGGCCAGTTCGCCTCGCGTGAAGACCTCATCCGCTACGTCGAAGGACCGGACAGCCGACTACTCAAACGAGCCCAACAGCACGGGATGGAGCAGGCTGTACTCGCAGGTGGCATCCCTGATCTCGCCGCACGTCAGACCGGCCTCGGTGAACGCGCGAACGAGCTCTCACCGTTCTGGCGGTTCGAACCTGCGACGGTCGACGGCCAGACCGTGATTCACGTCCAGCCGAAGAACGCCGAGTCGGCTGAACTGGACCCGATCGCGGTCGAGGTGCGCTTCGGCTCCTCTGATGCGTCCGACCAGGCCGCGATCGAGCTAACCCGAGCTACCTACGACCAACTCCTGGCTTTCGGTGGGCAGATGTCGGTAGAGAAGAGGTACCTGGAGGCCATCGATATCACCGCCTCCGAGGAGACCGGAGACATGTTCGGGAATCTCCTGAGCGGACCGATCGAGTCAATCGAGCTCGGGACGCCGCCCGACACGGACGCACCCACACGGTCGGGTTTCCTCGAGGCTGTCGGCGCCGGGTCTCGAGTCACGGCAAGCACGAGGATCACGTCGTACGAACTACGACGGGGGAAGTTCGGGGCCACGCTCTATGCCCGCGATGAGTCTGGCGGTCTGCACCTCGAGCTCCCGGTACCCGATCCGAGCGCGCCTGCCCATCTTCAGCCCGCGCTGCGGCTGGAGGTCGGGCCATTTGCAGGCTGCCTCGCCGATCTCGTGCAGTCCACGCTCGAGGTTCTGCTCGCCGTGTACGAGGGAGATGAGATCCAGATCCGGTTCGGACGCGGAATCAAAGCTCGAGGGAAGGCACCATCAGGCCTGCCGCAGCTGGCGACCCTGCAAAACCTCGCCGGCCTGGTCGCAAATCTGATCACTCTCCAAGACCACACCGGCCGGGACATCACGGTGCCCGGTGACGTATCCACACATGAGCTCCGCGCCCTCGACGCCATCGCACGCGCGATCCGTGGCGAGTCTGTCCAACTCGCGACGGAAGAATTGGCCCTGAACATCGCGCCGGACAAGGTGAATGAGTTCCTCCATGCCCACGCGAGCCGGCCAGGGCCAGGACTCCGCATGTCCGTCGAGAACGCTACGTTCCAGCTCAACGGCCAGACCTATCAACTCGGACCGCTGATGTACTACGCGCCCAACATGCAACTCGCAAACCACGAAGCACTCGCAAACCACACGCCAAGTACTCCGGCGGTTGCCCGCTACGTCGCGGCCGAGGGCACCGGCATCTACCTACTCCCCATCCAATCGCCACAGCCGAACTGACAGAGCCGAGCCGATCATGGGCCGCGTGAGTCCTCCTGAGCCAGCGCACGCCTCGGGTACAGAGCGATCACTGCACCCGGCTCAGTGGTCGATTCCAGGGGGTACTGCGTCGATCGACGTACTCGGTTCGTCCGAGAATCCTTCATTCCAGCGAGGTGGTGGGAGGATCCGCGGTTCGGTGAAGAACTCTGCGCCGAACGGCCGGCGCTCTTCGGTGGTGCCTGCGAGCCGTCGACCGACGTCTGCGGCATCCGCAAAGTACCCCGTGGCCTTCCTCAGCGCCGCCGTCAATTGCTCGAAGCAAGAGGCTCGGGTGGTCCTGACCCAAGCCGGCTGCGGGTACCGCAGACGCCAGACCGACGGCCGGTTAGCGAACTCCGGATCCCGCTTGGCAAGCTCGAAGCGCGGCACGAACAGCAGGCCGGCGTGGATGAGGAACCACACAGACTCCTCATGATGACTCGCGACCCGATGACCCGAATGAGCAAGCTCGTCGACGACCGCTCGGACCCGTTCGGCCGACGCCGCGTCGCCGACAATCTCGTCACATCGTCTGAGCCTGTCACCCTCCCGCAGCCAATGTTGCAGCGCTGAGCAGACAAACGAATGCAGTCTCCGCGGGGCTGTCGACCCGACCCTTCATGTCTGAGAGACGCGTCCGCCATGCGTGCGATACCTGGGATTCCGCCGCAGCTGCGTGCCGGAGGCTCTCAGCCAACGAAGCCAAATCGTCCGGGTCCGCTCCGCCGACCGTGTCAAGGACCCTGGTCAGATGCGCCAGGTAACCTGCAACAGTTCGGAGCTGGGCGGTCGTAGACCGGAGGTCCCGTGTCAACAGCGAACGAGGCGAGGTTGCTTCGTGGGCCAGCTGCCAGGCCGCCGCCAGACGCATGATGTTCGACAAACTGTCGACCGGACTACTCGGCAACCGGGTCGCCAAGCCACCAATGCGACCGATCCAGGACGGTCCTGTCTCGCACAGGGATTCAAGCTCTTCGAGCGTCCTGACCAGGTGGTCGTAGAACAGGACAACGTCAGCTCCGGGATTCGTCCCTCCGCTGACTACGCGGGTGATCGCTGCGCGAACTGCCATCCCTGCGATGTCCGCGACCTCGGACCGAGCAGCCTTGAGCGCCGTGTCGTCCTCCAGGACAACCGACGTACTTCTGTTCTGCACAGCCAGGAGATCCGCGCTCGCACCAATCGACTGCGCGAGCTGGAAGAGCGGTCCCGTCGCCCGCTCCCTCGGCCCCCACGCGAAATCTTCCACGGACAGCTCCACCCCCAACCACCGCAGATGATGCCGCGTCGCAGAGAGCGTCGCGCGCCAACCGGAAACCACGTCCGAGGTGTCGAAGCAGGCCAAGTTGCACGCCTCCACTGCCCGCTGCCTGGAGATCACCAAGAGAGCCTCATACGTCGCACGCACCGGACACCATCCGTACGTCGGCTAGCGCACACTGCAGTGCCTCTGCCAACGACAAACGCCACCCGACCCGCTCCGGTGGCACCGCGATCCGCACAACAGCCTTTGCCGCCTCCTCCAGAAGTAGAGAAGGCTCGCCGTCCGGAACCTCGCCATACGGCACAACCGGCTCAAGGCCCGTCAACTCCATGAGCCGACACCGATTGAACGCCGTCATCGCCCATTCACCGGACTCCTCGAGTTCCCGGGGCTCGATGATCTCCTCGGTCCCCTGGACTAGGTCGGCGATCTGAATCCACCCATCTGAAGTCTGCACGGCATTCCCTCCGTCCAATGCTGACGACCTCCCGACTGACCGCAGAGAGGACGCATGTCCCAAGCTCAACGGTCTGAACACGTAGGAAACCTTCTTGCCGCGCAGAAAGATCCTGTCCGCACCTACAGCGCAAACCTGCTCAACGCATCGCAGAAAGAGGCTCACAGGCCCAGGTCGGGAGCACGGTGCTCTGTGTCGGAAACGAACGGCTTTGGCGTGCCTGGCGGGCGCAGCTGCGCTTGTCTTCCCAAGTGCGGAGTGGTGGCGTCTATCAGGCGTCGCGCAGTGGCCACTACCCGGCCGCCCAGTGTCTCGACAAGGCGGACCGAGGGAGATTTCCCAATCGTTCCGGCGGCGCTGGTGATCAGGTCTCTTGATGCCGCATCCGGCGTGACGCCGAATCTGGCGAGCAACATGTAGGCGACCGACTGCGCTTCCAGCCTGGTGAGGCCGTAGCAACCTGCGCCACGAGACAGCTTGTGCATGCGCAGGTGAGCCAGCTCGTGGGCGAGGCTCATTACAGCCACAGGATCGTCGAGCCCGTCAGCGATGACGATTCGCCGGCGGCGATGGTCGGTTTCCGCACCACTCGCGTTCATCGACAGTTGGCCTTGGCCCACCCTGTAACCCGCGGCGACTGCGACCCGCGTCAGCGCGTCGACGACGTCCGCTGGCCGGATCTCCGCGACTGCTGGTTGCGCGGCCCGCGGGCCGTCGGTCTGGCTGACGTCCCAGACCGTCGCGACACCATGACCCTGCACTGGCCCGACCGGATGCTCGGTGTCGTCGGACGACGCGACGATCCTGATGCCGGACGTACCGCGCACAACCCGACGGCCCCTACGTTGCCAACCCTGTCGCCCCTCGACCCACATCGCATGGGGCAACTGCAGCTTGATCAGAACGACATTCCTGAACGACTGCCCGTGCAGCACCGCAGCAGCGTCGAGCCACCGCATCCACTGACGATCAGACCAGTTCCGCTGTACGTCGGAATCGACAGCTCTGCGGAGATCGTCAACGGTCAACCGAACTCTGTTCGCCTGGCTGGTACCCATGAGATCAGGGTCATGAGCACCCGGCCGTCCCTGAACCCGGCAGAAGGAATCCCGGACTCAGTCGAAGGTAAGCAACGGGACGTCGTACAGATCCGCCTGACGAGGCCGCGAGAAGGCCGGCGTGCTCACCTCGACCAAGTACATCTCGGTCAGGAAATGGATCTTCGCGCCCAGGAGATGGCTCGTGTGAGCCGTCGCCGAGTGGGCCTTCAGACCGACCGACACGTGGATGTGGGGCAGGACAGAGCCAGACTCTTCGTCGTACGCGAGGGTCCCGCCGCCGATCGCCTCGACGTTCTCGAGGTGCACGGCGCTCCACACGGGCGCATCGGGATCCTCAAGCTTCTCGCACGTCCCGACAAGCTCGACATCACGCATACCAGCAATGAACATCGGGATGAAGCCTTGCCGCACGCCGTACTCCGCACAGAACTCAGCCAACGCCGGATAGAAGTCGTCACCATGGTCGAAGTGGACGACGAACGTCCGGCCCATCGTCAGTTCAGCGGCGCGCAAAGTCAGCTCCTCGGGGATCGTTGAGGTAGGCAACGTACCGAATCGCGGTGTCGAGTCCGCGCGTCGACAACAGGCGACTACGCGGGTGAGCAATGTCGTCGACGCCGGCGACTGCGAGTTCCTGGCAGCGCATCAGAAACCACTGCCACGGGACGTTGAGGTAGCTCGCGAGCGCCTCCAGCCGACGGCCAGCCGAATCCTCGCCGACGACTGAATTCGCAGAGACTTGGTCCGACAGTTCACGGAAGAGTGCTCGATGCGACGGCGGTGCACTCGCGTCGACGTACCAGAGCCCGGAGCCGCCCAGCCAATTCGCGACGATCGCGTCATCCGCGAGCACGAAACCCTCGACCTGTGCGTGCTCCGGCTCAGCGCTCACGGCTACGGTGATCCCGAACGCCTCCATCAGGGCTGCAGCGAGCAAGAGCAGCACCCGTTCGTACGTCGGCGACTCTGCGACATCGGCCTCGGTAATGCAGAATCCACGCCGCATCCTCGGGAACCAGCGCGAGGTGCGCCTCAGATACTCGAACTTGTGCCGCCAGAGCAGCCACGATGCGGCCTCCTCGCCACGGTTCTCTCGTGTCCAGAAGAACGGCTCATCCGACAACCGGTCCAGGTTCCGGGTGATGTGGCGAGCGCAGAACCGAGAGCCCAACCACTGACCTGCGACCGCGTTCAGGGTCGGAACCTCGGTTAGCGACACATCCGACGTACGGCGGCCCTCATGGTGGGCAAGGCGCGCCTGGCTGCTCGTGAGCTGACCGTCATCGGCCAACAGTGCGACGTCTGTGTTCGTAGTCGACCAGATGATGCCGACGGTCAGATCGTCGAGGAGTGCCGCTGACGAGATCGGTTGCAGGCCCGTACGGCGGCTGCCACGGTCGACGAACCGCCGGCCGTCCGAGGCGTAGTGCCGCTGCTCATGATCAGTCACGATGACCAGCGAGCGCCGGTCCGGACGGTTTAGCGAGACGTCCTTGCCTGGATCGACCATCAGCCAGCCATCCCCCGGCAGTTCCACCGGCCAGTAGTGCGCGCCGATCTCCACACCGGAGTACGAGCGGCCGGCCGGAAGACGCAGAGCCTCGGGCTGAGCTGCGGACTGACCGGCGATCAGGTCCACCAGTGAGACCGAGGCTGGTACCGGCTTGGTGGACATCCGCTGCTTGTAGAAGCCGAGGTCCGCCGGGTCGGACTTCCCGAGCACACGACACAACGCAGTGCGAGGTTCGGCGCGAGGCCATGTGTACCAGCCACACTCCCAGTCGGAAACTGCCTTGGCAGTGATCAGGAACTGCTTGCCTGTAGCGTGGTAGATCTCGGCGCTGACCAGGTCCGCAAGCTGCGCCTGGGACATCCCGCCTCGCGCTTTCCGGAGCAGCGTGTTCGGCTGACGCTTCCGGTCAACCATGAATCCGCATCCTTGCCGTCATGACGGCAAGGATGCGCGTCGGCGCCAGGACAGCGTCACGGCACGACCAGACATCTCCGGGATGTCTCGCTTCGCCTCAAAATGTCCTGAAATGTCTTAGGTTAGGTCTCGTGCCTAACGAACGACTCCGAGCCGCGATGGTGGAACACGGCCTCACCCATCATGCACTCGCGGACGAGCTGGAAGTCAACGTCAAGACAGTTGAGCGTTGGGTCGTGGGCGAAAAGCTCCCCTTTCCGCGGAACCGTCACCGGCTGGCGGTCCGGCTCGGTCGGGATGAAAGCTACCTATGGCCGGACGCACTCCCCCGCGATCGAGCAGCGGCCGTGGCTGAGAGCGAAGTCGTCCGTGTATACCCACATCGCTCCGATGTGACTATGGACGAATGGCGGCAGCTCTTCGAGTCGGCCGACGAGGAGATCGGCGTACTGGTCTACGCAGGACTGTTCCTCGCAGAGGACGCTGGCCTCCAACGAGTCCTCCGCAAGCGGGCCAAGGCCGGCGCACGCATCCGGATCCTCATCGGTGATCCCCGCGACGCACGGATCGCCGAGCGCGGCGAAGAGGAGGGTATCGGCGCTGCCCTGGCCGCGAAGATCCGCAACGCAATCGTCCTGTACCGAGGCCTGTCGGAGGTCCCGGACGTCGAGTTCCGCGTGCATCGGACTGTCCTGTACAACTCGATCTTCCGGGCCGACGACCGGCTGTTCGTGAACACCCACATCTACGGCCTGCCTGCAGCACAGGCGCCGGTGTGGCACCTCCGGAAGATCCCCGGCGGCGAACTCGCCCGCCACTACCTGGACAGCTTCGAACGTGTATGGGATGCCGCAACGCCGATGACGGAGTCCTGATGTCCAAGCGAATCGACTATTACGACGACCCGGACGCGCCGGCCGCCAACAGCCTGGTCCCGTCGGTGAACGTCGTCATCGAGAACGACGCCGGCGAGATCCTGATGATCGAGCGCTCAGACAACGGCAACTGGGCACTTCCGGGCGGCGCGATGGACCTCGGCGAGTCCATGTCCCAGGCCGGTGTACGCGAGACCAAGGAAGAGACCGGCATCGACTGCGAGATCCTCGATGTCCTCGGCATCTACACCGATCCGAAGCACATCATCCTCTACACCAGCAACGGCGAGGCGCGCCAGGAGTTCTCCATCCTCCTCCGCGGCCGAGCGACTGGCGGCGAACCCACACCCAGCAGCGAAAGCACCCGAGTCCGCTGGATTCCACCAGCAGATCTCGACAGCCTGCAGATGAACAGCACCATGCGCCGCCGCATCGACCACTACCTCGAGCCCGGCGCAACTCTGTACTTCGACTAAGCACAGAGCCTGCGTTGCACGTTCTGTACGGCCGAACGCAGCGCAGGACCGGATCGGACGATCGAGCGGTGTACGACGTGCCCGCGCGGGTACCGCGTCAGGATTTCGTTCAGTCTGTCCTCGACGTCGACCTGGCAACCGTCGACGGCCGCGGTCAAGTCGCAGTACGTCAGCGCCTCGAGCAGAAACTGATCAGGCAGAGGGAACTCGGCCGCGAGTTTGTCGATGCCGCGCTCGTCGGCCTCGATCAATGCGCCGGTGTGGTGCGCGACGAGCTGGCAAAGCACGAGGTCGGCGCCGAGCACATCGTGCAGGTACCGAGCGCCGTCCAGCGGGTGGAAGCCGGTCGAACACACCGCGGACGAGTAACCGATGTCGTGCAAGAAGGCGGCCGCCTCAATGAGGCCGGAGCGGTCGCCGAGGATGGGCGCCAGCTCTCGCGCGCGGGCGGCAACGCCCTGGGTGTGCGCCCAGCGCCGAGGCAACTCGTCGGCAAGCAGCCGACGGGCCACCGACTCCGCTTCCTCTGCAGTCATCATCTGCCCGAGCGTACGACGAGCCGGAGCATCCGTCATCTCAGGTTGCGACGGGCTGCACCTGCCCCCCTCGACCAGACAGCTTCGAAGCTCGCGAGGTACGAATCGAACATCTCACTGTCGTCCGAGTTCCGGTAGTGGTACACCGGCGACTGCGCGGCCGGGATCCCGTACGCGTGCTGGTTCACCAGCAACTGGTCGTCCGAGCGATACATCGAGTTGTACAGAACCGTGTCGTGCAGCCGCAGTTCGACGCCTTCCTTCCTCAGCAGCGGCTCAAGCAAGGCGAGCGAGTTGCGGATCTTCGCTCCCATCGCCTCACCAATCTCCTCCTCGGCGCCACGCTCGACGACATTCGTTCCATCCGGCGCGCCTAGCACGATCCGGATTCGGACGCTGCCGCTCCTCTCACCCAGGAGACGGACGATGCGGGCATCCTCGGCGAGGAACAGTGCGCTGTACGCCAAGATGCCAATCTCCGATTTCGCGGACTCGAAGAACGACAACCAGTTCTGCGGGCTGATCGATGTACGCCGTGGGTAGATGCCGGCGATCTCAGCCGGCCGCCTGTCCCCCGGGTCGCCTGACCGAGAATCGGGCCAGATCGCGTCATCGTCGACGCCGAGGAGTCGACTCACGGCTACCCGAGTCCGACGATGTGGCACCTGCCCGCGCATCCAGTTCCGCACGGTCTTCGGGTCGACTGCCAGCTCCACCGACAGATCCAACTCAGTGAGATTCGCGTTGTGCATCGCGCGCCGGAGCACGTCGTTCACTCGGATCGCCCACCCTTACTCATGGGTAGATGTCTGTAAATGTCCACTCGGACGGTAGCACGAAATGTCCGTAAATGTCCGAGGACACGGTTCTCCTGTCCAGTCCGGAACGACGAGTCTTGAGACACGCTCGACACGGTCGTCGGGCGGTCACCAGGACAGATCAAGGAGACGGAAATGATGCGCCGCGGGGAGTTGTATCGGTATCGAGATCCGTCCGGGGTCAGCGGTACCGGCGTCGTCGCCTTGGTCGTGGAATTTCCACCCAACGACGACGGTCATCAGTGGGTCGCGGCCAAGTGGCTAGGACCGCATCCCTGCATGACGTTCTGGCCCAGCGTCGGCGATCTGCTGGAGGTCCACGGTCACCTCGGCGCATCGGAGATTCGATGGCTGGACCCGGATCCTTTCGAGCCTGACGAGGACACGGCGCTCGCCGAGACCGCCGCGCAACCCATCTAAGACCGGCGAGGCCGACGTGTGATTCCTCAACGTCCGCGTCGGTCGCGCCCTTCCACCTCCTCGCCGTACCGCGAGGAGCCGGCCCTGCCACCGCCTCCCCTGTCGGTGGCAGGGCCACAAATCAGCTCCGACCCCGGAGGATCAACCGTGCAGTTGAGCGACCTGAACGACGGCGACAGAGTCAGCACAGCACCCCACTCGACTGTCCCCGCCCGGCTCGACGGAGGCATGCCAATGACACCGCAGGCAGGTGCTGCCGAGCCGTTGCGCCGGGTCTGCGCATCGCTTGGCGCGCACCTGATCATCGACTATGTCGGGCCAGCGGACGCCGCCGTACTCTTCGAGGACAGGATTCGTCGCAGCTTCACCACCTTGCGCGTGACGATCGAGCCCGCGGCGAGATCCGACTACGGACGCGGTCCATCCGGATCATCTGCGGGAGAGTGACCGGTGGTGTCGTACGGCGCTCGGTCGGCATCCTTCTGTTCCACCTCGGCAATGGCTGGCCGGTGGTTGCCTCGGTCAAGTTCTCGCCCGTGCACGGCGATGCGGACATAGCTGCCCTCTCGGGTTATCCCGGGAATCTGGCCCGACGTGACGTCAATGATCTCGTGCCAGTGGCGCAGCTGCTCTCCGATCTTGATCCGCCGGCTGAGCAGCCGGATCGCCCATAGGTCCGAGCCTACTGAGCCCTCCCGGCCGCCTCCGATGGCCGGCAGGAGATGCTCAAGTTGGCGGTCGATCTTCGTCAGGTTCGCCTGCAGACGCGCGATCTGGCGAGCGACCCATTGAAGCGAGTGCCACCCGTTCGTTCGCTCGGCGTCGATCGCTTCGTCGATCCGGACAGAGACAGCGAAGCCTGCGGCCTCGAGCTCGGCAACAGTCGCATCCACGCGCGACGTCTTGACCGCTTGGTAACGCGATCCCGGAAGGTGCCACGCATCCAGGTGGCGCGACCAAGTCCAGTTCGCGGCTCTCAGGATTTCCGCCGGCCCGTCTTCCTTCCGCACTCCCCAGGCCACAGTGCCCTCAGCGGGAGTGTGGGTAATCTCGATCATCAGTCCCACCTCTCATCGAGATCTCGTCGCCCAGCTCCGCGAACCAGGCGATCACGTCGCTGGCGCGGTACCGCAGGTGCCGGCCGACCTTCTTGCCTGGCGGGCCGTAGCCGACCGTCCGCCAGCTGTAGACCGTTCGTTTGGGGACATTCAGGTACGACGCGACTTGGTCGATGTCCCACAGCGGATCCGAATCATGAGTCGACATCACTGCCTCCCGCTGGCGGTTGAGACGATCGCTCTCGCTCTGACTTCACGACACGGCGCAGCTCACGGACCGGCCAGCCGAGAATCTCCGCGGCCGCCTCTGCCGATCGGCAGACGCGTGCGAGCTCTGCGATCTCGGCCGCGCACATCGCCTCGGCATCGGCGACGCGTTCGTCGTACCGCTCGATGGCGAGCGCCTTCGCCTCGACGGCGCGATCCAAAGATGCTTGAGCCTTGATGGTTCGGGTTGTCGCGGCCTCAATTCTGGCCTGCCGCTCTCGTGCACGCCGCAGCGCGGCGACACGCTCACTCGCTCCCATGCCCAAGTCACCTCACAGCACCGGGCCGTCGAGCGCACGGTGGAGATCCTGGGTTCGCATCTGTCCTTTGCCCACAGCAACCTCCCGATGGATCGGTTGTGCAGTTCAACGGATCGGATCGACGAACACCTGTCCTGGGTCATCAATCCGGGACAGTGCCGAGGAACTCCTCATCCGTCGCGCGCATCGCGAACCGTGCGGATGTCAGCCGCCGCCGTCCGCAGCGCATCACCGAGCGCAAGCCGCCAGCTCAAATCCTCGATCGACACGTCGATCCAATCTGCCAGCAGTGCAGCCTCATCCAGCAGCGTCGCCGGGTCCGCGTCGAGATCGCCCTCATACCGGACGTACGGCATGATCTCGAGCAACTCACACAGCCGATACCGGCTGAACGCGGTCATCGCCCACCGCCCATCAGCGGTCGTTGCCTCGATCCCCTCAACAATCGCCTCAGCCCGAGTCACCAACTCAACGACCTGCCGCCGCACATCCTCGCCCTGCGAACCCTTCTCATCCACCTGACATCTCCGTTCAGTCCTGGATCCCACAGCCCAGGACCTCCGTCCCAGACCACAGCAACTCAACGAATGCCACAGACAACTTTTCGTCAGCCGACACCGCACGGCCCAACCCAGCGCACCGCGGCACCGACATCGCAAGCCAATCGCCCCAGGGCCGCCAGCGAAGATGGTGTAGATCTCCCCGGTGCTCCCCCGATTGTTGCGAGGGGTGGCGCCAAGCCGCCTCTGGCCTGCGGTTTCGACACTCGGCGATTGTCGTCCGCTCCCACTGATTGCCAACGTTCCACGTAACTGACACGGAACACGCCGTCGCCTCGCGCCGCGCGACTCGGGCTACTGGACGTGCTCGACATGCAGCGGCGACTGCGAGCCGAACCGAGCAAATGTCGATGGTCCGGGCGTGCGGATCGGATTCGACTGCCTCGACCACGGCCTGCGGAGGCTGGTGAATCCGATCGCGGACAGGCGGTGACGGTCGCATGTGTCTCGGAGCGCGCACTAGTGGCGCACACTGAGCGGTGTGCAGACGTCTCGAAGATCTGCCTCATGAGGTCGTCGAACGATGCGCCGGCGGATCGTCGGTCAACCGCAGGCGGCTGGACATGCAGAGGTACTCGCCGATGAGACGGATGAAATTGTCGCACGCTCGTTCTCGCCGGTGAGCTTGCCAAGATGCACGCTCGTTCAGGACCGGCGCATCCAGAAATGTCTAGTGCAGGTCGGGCGATGCCAGAAACTGGTCGCCGGCGTCGTTGTCGACCTCGCCGGCGATGCGCGGCTCTTCGGCGAGTCCGGCAGCCGCGATCACGAAGCCCTCGATCTGTGGGCCGGCGAACTCAGGCCATGGACACGCGGACTGCGGTTGACTTGCGGGCGTTACCTCTTGCTGGGGCTATCCCCCTACGCACAGTCGTTGCAGTGGGTTGCGCCGTCGTCTTCGAAGCGGTGGTTGGGCTGCATCAGGTTGCAGCCCTTGCAGACGCGTTCCTTGACGTGGCTCGGAGAGCAGGCGCACCGGTGGCAGGAGGTGCAGCGTGGCTTGCCACAGAGGTCGTGGGTTTCAGCCCAAGACTCGAATGGCTCTCCGCACTCGGGGTGCGGACAGACCCAGTCAGCCGCGCGGGGGGCAGTGTCGAACTTCGGGAGGGTGAAGCGGTCACGCCACGGTGGATTCTCGGTGACAGCGACGATGACGAGGTAGCCGCCTCCGATGTCGGCGACCTGGGCGAAGAGCGAGGCGCCTTCAATGGCGTCGCGGTACTGGAATCGGGTGTCGTCGTCGGTAATGCGGAAATCGTAGTCGCCTTCGGCCTGGCGGCGGCGGGCCTTCTTCACGATTTCGGCACTGGACTGGGTGGAGCCGCGTCGCAGCGGGGGGAGACCTCTTGCAGGTGCGATCTGGACCCGGTCGTCGGCGTCGAGGAGGACGACCATTCCGGGGACGGTGAGGTTCTCGTGTGCGCGGATGCAGACGGCGGAACGAGATGCCGAAGTGCGCTGAGTGAGGGTGACAATATCGCCGGCCGTTGGAGTGTCGGTGCCGAGGATGGTCGTGGCCGTGGTGTTGGGGATGAGGATGGCGGCGGCGAACTCTTCGCAGACGCGGTCTTCGACGGCGAAGGTGATGTCGACGGGGAGGTCGGCGAGCTCGTCAGCGATTTCGGGCGTGGTGTGTTGGATGTGGTGGCCGAGTTCGTGGAGAGCGGTGAACGCGTCTCGGCGGATGCTGCCGGATTCGGCGACGGCGATGATGGCGCGGACGGCGTCGGTGGGGTCGTAGTAGGTACCAGCGACGCTGCACTCTTTGCCGAGGGTCGCTGACGGGGTGACGACGAGCGATGGTGGTAGGCGCTGGACGATGACTTCGTCCCACATTTCGAGCTCAGTGAGAGGGTCGTTTTCGAGTTCGTGTCGGTCCAGAACGCCGTCGCCAATGAGATTGTCCAGTGCGTTGAGTGCGATGGGGACCATTCGCTTGACGAGGTCCCAAGGCATCGGATTAGGCACTAGTTGTCCTCGGGCAGGTGTGTGTCGAAGTACTGGTTGATGCGTCGGCGCCACTGGTCGCGTTCGTTGTCCGGGGTCTGCCCGGTGGCGCGGGCGGCGGCTGCGTAGACCCCATAAGCGCAGTTGCGACGGGTCACGGTTTCGTCTGCGCCAGTTGCTTTGGCGAGCTTGCTGATGCGTGCGCGGACCGCGGGGGTATTGAAAAGTTCGATGACCACAGCGGGGAGTGGGTTGGCCGCGGCGACGAGTTCCTCGACGGGATGCCCGGTGAGGGGTGCGAGCTTGGTTGCTTCGTCGGGTTGAAGTGGCCGTTGACCGCGTTTGATCTGGAGTGCGTCCGCAGGAGTGACGTCGATTGCGTCAGCTAGTGCGGAGTTCCGGATACCTGCGAGGAGCTGGGTGATGTCACCGCCGGTTTCGGGAACCCAATGGGCCGTCGCAAGGGCATGGAGGTCGTCTATGACGCTGGCGCGCATCACTCCGTCGTCGATGCGTTTTGTTGCTGTCTCTTGGAAGTGACGGAGCTCGTCGGCCGCGAGTTGGTGCTGCGGTGCCGGTGTCCTGATGTCGCCGAGGTGGGCGTCGAGCGTGGCGAGCGGGATCGTTTGGGCGATATCGAGCCATAGGACTGCAGGTATTCCGATGGTTGTTTCGTCGGCTGAGGTGACGGTCGCATTGGAGTCGGCGAGGTCGGAGTCGAAGGTGACTACTGCGACCCGGACGTGGTCGTTGTCTGGGTTGGTGAGGAGTAGGACAGCGGTGGCGGTCTTCTCCCAGCGGGCACGCCAGATCTGGCCGGCTCCGGGTTCGGGGAGCGGATCGGTGTCGGCGGCGAAAGTTGGAGCGTTAAGTCCGCGGGCGGCGAGAAGCCGTTCGCGAACTGCTTCTGCTAGCGCAGCAGAGTTGAAGGTGTCACCACCATTCGGGGTGCGCTGTTCGTCGCCCATCGTCACCTCGTTCCCACGTACATCATCGTTGATCGCGACCGTGGCACCGACAGGGCACCGATTGCGAAGGTGGTGGTAGCGGGTGCTTCGACCTGGTCGCGGTTCTTGGTCGGCAGGGTTGCGCGCCTTTCACGATGAACTGACGACTTATCTCGAACAAGAGTCCGGACGGCACCACTAGACGTGACCGTGTGCGTCAGTCTTCTCATCACCCTGAGGGTGGTTGGGGTTGTCATGTGGTGCCGTCCGGGGAGCCGTCGAGGTGCTCACGCTTGTGGATGGCAGTTAGCTCATCCAGGACATAACGAGCCAGTTCCACATTGGGTGCGTGTTCCCGGATTTTTGTGAGCATGGCGTCGATGGTGGCCTTGGCTTCTTCGTCGCCGCACCCGAGGATGATGACGACCGAGGCGATGCGACCGTCTTCGTTCTCGGGAACGTCGAGGAACGGGTAGATGGTCCGCTCCTCCCAGGTGAACTCGGTCCAGAGCCAATCCGCGATGTCGGCAGCCTCGATGCGTTCGAGGTGAACGTCGGTGGTCGGGTCGGCGGAACTGAAGTCGCTGATGGTCTCGGGGTCGGCTGGGCTCGTATAGGCGGCGACGTCGCGTCCGTCGGGGTCGAGAAACTCGTCGAACCGGCGGGCGACGACCCTGGCGAGTGCCTGGTCGGGCAGGTAGAAGCCATCAGCAGCGGCGAAGACTGCGGCGATGACGTCGAGGAGCGCTTGCTTAGTGGCAGCGGGCGGCGGACCCGACCTGTTGAACACGATTTCGGTGGGGATCGGGGTGTTGATCGCGGACGCGTGGAGGGTGTCTTCGTCGCCCTGCCACAGGTCGCCGGTTGCACCCTGGGAGCCGGCCGGGGCCCATCCGGCGAGCGGGTACTTGTCGCCTTCGAGGCGCACGTAACCGGGGTGGCGCAGCAGCATCGTTGCGAGCCGGTTCCGCATCAAGCCGATCGGGGTGCTCTTGGCGACATCGATCATGTAGTTCCGGATGGTCTTCAGGAGGCGGCGCTCCAGGTGCCCCTGGTCTCCACCGGCGGCGGCCACGGCTTCGGCGACGACGGCCCCGCCCTTGGCGAGGTACAGGTTCACGGCCTGGTCGACCACCGCGTCGTGCGTCCAGCTGTTGTGCGGGTCCGGCGGCGGGAAGGAGCTCTTGCGGACAACCTGCCAGACGAGACGAACAACTAGCGACAGCTCGTCTTCCTCGTCGTCGTTGGACATCCGCTCGTCTCATCCGCCCGATCACCAGTGGCCAAGGACTACATAACCCAGGCCGAGATCATTCTGCCGGTCCGGCGAGGGGGAAGCCAGCATTCCGCAGCTAGACGAGCGAGTCTGTATTGCCGTGCCCAATCATCAGCCCGATACGCCTCGTCAAGCGGGCGCTTGTATTCGGGGCGGCTTGACCCCAAAGGCGCCGGCAACGTCGCCCCCTGGCTTGGGTCCGATCACATGCGGCGAATGCGTAGCCGTGTCCATGACGCTTTCCGCTCCGCCCCGGCTCGGTGCCCGCCCAGATCGGCCTGCTCGATGCGCTCCGGGAGGTTGACCATTCGCCCTCCAAGGTTGGCTCGTCTGTATCAGGTGAGCACGTTTGCATCGGGTCTGGTCAGACCGCAGCGCAAGCACCGTCCGTGCCCTTCGGGCGGACCAAGAAACCAAGGAGGACCCCACCCGTGACCGAAAACGACACCCCACAGAACGGACGCACTGCGTCTGTGGAGACCCAGAAGGCGAAGAACCCGAAGCCAGGCAAGGTGCCGATCTACATCGACGGCACGAAGTACCACCCCGAAGGTGACAAACTCACCGGGACGCAGCTCCGGACGGTGCCGTCGCCGCCGGTCAGCTCCGACCGGGATCTGTGGCTCGACATCCTCGACGAACTCGACCAGCTCATCGAGGACAACCAGGTCGTCTACCTCGAGCCCAACATGCGGTTCTTCACGGTGCCCCGCGTCATCAATCCCGGCCAGGTCTCGGAGGCCTGAGCGATGGGTGCACTCGTGGCAGTTCTCCGCGAACAGGACCAGGCCATCCTCGACTCGTCGGGGGCTACCTACACCGTCGAGAGCGCTGGCGGATTCGTGAACCTCATCCTTGCCGAGTTCCCGACGCCGGGCCTCGACCGGGACACTGTCGACCTGCTCCTCCGTCTGCCGTTCGGGTTCCCCGACGCGACGCCGGACATGTTCTGGGTCTCGCCAGCCCTGACGGCCAAGGGGGCGGTCATCGCCGGGACCGAGGTCAGCGAGAACTACCTCGGTCGGTCCTGGCAGCGGTGGAGCCGTCACATCGGTGGGCAGTGGCGCCCCGGCGTCGACAACCTGGAGACGTACCTGGCGTACGTGCGCCGAGCCCTGGCGATCGCGAGCGGCACCTGATGTCGACTCGCATCGCGTTCACCGAGGACCAGTTCAAGCCGCTGGTCGCAGCCCTCGGCAATGGTGACGAAACCGCGATGGTCGTCGCGACCTCCCTTGTGGGGGCCGCAACGACCGCCGCGGACTCCGCCAAGGCCGGCGGCCACGTCACCCTGCTCGCCCAGGTGATCACTCAGGTCCCCAAGGGTGCCTACCTCGAGCGTGGCCCGAGAGGCCTGTCCATCTCCTCGGCCGGCTGGGTGCCCGCCTTCCGCGCCGCGGTCGCCAAGGGCCAGGTCCCCGTGTTCGTTCACACCCACCCGGGCGGTCTGCCCGAATTCTCGCAGTACGACGACCAGGTCGACTGCGATCTCGCCGTCGCCGCTCGTGCGTTCGGCGCCCCCTACTACGCCGCCATCGTCATCTCCGGCACCCCGGACCACCCTGGCGTGGCCGCCCGTCTGTACGACCTCGGGGACACATTCACCCCCATCGCCCCCGACCACACCGTCGTCGACGCCGTCCGCGTCACTGGCTCCGGACTCCGCCTGTACCTCCCGACCGGCAGCACCAACCAACACGGCACCATCGAGAGCGGTGAGGAGAAGGTGTCGGCGTTCGACCGTCAGATCCGGATGCTCGGCCAAGATGGCGATCGCAGCCTGAAGCAGGTGCGGGCCGCCATCGTCGGCGCCGGCGGTACCGGCAGCGCGGTCGGTGCCCAGATCGCTCGCCTCGGCCTCGGCGAGATCATCGTCGTCGACGACGACATCGTCACCGAACCTACCCCGACGCGCGGGCACGGCATGACGGCCGCTGACCTCAACCTGCCGAAGGCCGAAGTCCTCGGCGACCACCTCAACGCCATCGGGCTGGGCACCAAGATCACCAAGATCAACAAGCCGCTCCACGACCCTGACGCGATCGCCGCGATCGCCCACGCCGACGTGATCTTCAGCTGCGTCGACGGGCACGGGGCCCGCCTCATCCTCAATCGGTGGGCCTACGCCCACATCGCCCCGGTCATCGACGTCGCCGTCCTCATCACCCCGGTCGAGACCGCCGACAGCAACCGGAAGGTCGAGATCGAGCAGCGAGTCACCTGGGTCGCCCCCGGTGCCGCGTGCCTGCTATGTCGCGGCCGCGTCGACGCCACGCTCGCGTACGCCGAAAACCTCGACCCAGAGACCCGCAAGCGCCTCGCCGGTGAAGGGTACGTCCAGGCAGCCGAGACTCCGCGGCCCGCCGTCGTCACCCTCACCACCAGCGTCGCAGCCCTCGGCGCCACTGAATTCCTCCTTCGGCTCACCGGCCTAGGTCCGGTCGACGCGACCGAGATGCTGCTTCGCTCCCACCTCGGCGAACTACGCCGCAACGCTCGCCCGCCCCGGCCCGGATGCTTCTGCACCAGCGCCGACTTCACCGGTCGCGGAACCCGAACGCCGTACCTCGACCTCGTCGGAGCATGGTCGTGAACCGGCTCCTAGACCGCACCCGGTCCCGGGTCACCCGCGCCTACCGCCGGACCCGACGTCACGGGCGCTCACGCATCACCCGCGCAATCCACGTCCCCAGCCGAGCCGACCTCCCCGAAACCCTCAACCCCCACCGCATTTACCTCCTCGGAGGAGTTGCCCCGAAGTGGGCGCTTCTTGACTGTCCCTGCGGTCGCGGCCACACCATCGAACTCAACCTCGCCAACCCCGCCCGCACCCGCTGGGAGGTCACCACGAACCAAGTCGCCGAACCGTCGGTGCACCCGTCCATCGACTACCAAGGCGAACCCCGCTGCCACTACTGGCTGCGCAACGGACGCGTCTATTGGGTCCCCGAGCCGCCCAGCCGCTGAAGCCATCACAATCACCGCGGAGAAAGATGATCATGGTTCCCGTCGTCTCCGACAACGTTGCTTTGGCCGGCTACGACTACTTCGACGTGCCCGCGTTTCTACGAGGTGATGCTCCTGCCGCACCCGTGGTGTCGAGTAGGCCGTCAGATCAGGGCCTACCGCTATCGCCGCATCGCCGCCTGTGGTACCCAGCCCTGCCGTAGCGCGCTCATCTCCAGAGGAGACGGGTGGGGCCAGGCACCGATCCAGTAGGCCAGGATTTGCTGCAGTTTGTGCAGTAGGGCGTGGAAGGTCAGGCTCGCCCATGCTCTTTTGGGCGGGTGAGTCGTAGTCGGGTGAGGAGGATGTGGGCGGCGGTGGCGTGGTGGTGCCAGCCAGTCCAGCTGCAGCCTTCGAAGCGGTTCAGGCCGACACCGGTTTCAGTTCGCGGTAGTCGTGTCTGATGTGTCAGCGGATCTTGGCGAGGCGGACCAGGGTGGCGATCGGGGTGTCGGTGGGCAGGTTGGATGTCCAGTATTCGGTGGGTTCGGGAACTGTGATGCGGAAGACCGCGATCCGCGACCCGGCGAACATGCCAGTGCCCGGTGTGGTCGGTCACGGCGTCGGCCTCGGCGAGCAGCCGACCCCGGTGTTCTCCGGAATGTCCCTCCCGGTAAGGCTGCGTGACCCCGCGGTCGGGGCCACGCAGCCGGGCATCACCGCTGGCCGCGATTGTGGTTGGGCTTGCCGTCGCCGTGGGGGCTCGTCTTGTCCTTGCGGGGACGGGGCTGCGGGTTGTTCGGCTTGCCGTTGATGTGGCCACGGTTCTGGCCCTTCTTCTCCGTCGAGTTGGAGTCGGACGTCATCTCGATCACCTCCCTTCCTCGCCTCAGTTCCTGGTGTCGTCGTGCCGGCGGACGTCGGTCAGCTCGATCTGCCCGCAGGGAGTCGTCCAGTAGTGCAGACGGCGCGCGGCCGGAGTGTTTTTCTGCAGGGCGATACGCCAGCAGGTCGCACCGTCGGCGCGGGTCCGGATCGCCGACGCACCGCCGTCGCCGGCGCGGAACCGGTGCAGACTTCGCCCCGCGCTGTTACAGGCCCGGCCTGTCACAATGTCGACGACGACATCGACTACCTTCTGCCGGGCGATGCCGCCGACGCTCTCCAGCGAGGTCAAGAAGTCCGGTCCCAGAATCCATGGACGCATCGGCAGGTCCTTCTTCTCTGCCGGGGTGGTACGCCTCGCGTAGGCCAGCTGTACCTCGAAGCGCAACTGCTCCTCGGGGCCGGCGAATCGATGGTGATCGCCTTCCAGAGTGTCGAGTGCTTCGAGCGCTGTCTGGTTCTGAGCACGGAGCACACGGAGCTGAGCGCGCGCCTTGTCAGCGTCACGCAGCGCTCTGCTGAGCCGATCGGCCAAGGACGCCGCCCGCCGATCCTCGGTGACCGGGACCAGAGCCGGCCCATGACCAGTGGCCTTGACCATCAGATCCGCATCGGTGATCCACGCGGTACCTCCTTCGCGCAGGGCGGGAGGTGTTCGGGTCGCCCGATGTCCGTCCTGGGCCTGCGCCAGCCGCCAGCCGCTCTCGCCCGAACCTCGCGCGAGCACGATGAACGCCAGCACCTCTCCAGCTACCCAAAGATCGGTCGGATCGTCGCACGCCGCCTGCGCTGCCTCGGTCTCCACCGGCACGGTGACGCCGGGGAACAGCTCCACCACAAGGTTCGATCGCCCGACGACGGCGAGCCGGCCGAGTACGACGTCACCGACCTTGTAGTCGCTGAGGGCCTGCTGCGGCGTGGGGCCGCGGGACCTGCCTGTCGCGAGCGGTTGCCGGTCGGCAACCCGAAGGAACGGGCGGCGTCCGTCGCGGACCTGCCGCGGAGGAAAGACTTCTGCCGGGGTTGGTGCGGTTGCGCTCATGCATCAACTTCAACAGGCGGCTCGACTCCGGAGCCGAACGACATTCAGACAGGCCGAGCGCGACCTCGCGCGGCGAGGGCAGCCAGCGCCAACAGGAACCGGCCCACCACGACGAACACGCCGGTGAGCACGATCACGGCCACTGCCACCGCGCCCACCGTATTGTGCGCAGTATCAAGGAACGAATACGGCACCGAGCTCACACCTGCCGCCTGGAGCACGAGCATCGTGGCGAGGTACCCGAGCGGCCAGCCGCACCAGCTCGCCGCTTGTCGCCACGGCCGGCGGAGCACCGCCCGCGTGGCGACGAAGTCGAGAATGATCAGCACCGGCCCGACGCCGTGCAGGAGCACGTTGGCGGTACGGACCCACTGGTCGTCGCCGGGCTGGAACCAGCTGCCGTCCGACGTCGCGGGCGCGATCACCGCCGCATAGACCAGACCTGAAACCGCTGAGCCTACAGCCGCGGCACCCCGGATCGCCTGCGGCACGGCGGTGGATCGAACAGCCCTGATCGCCAACGTGACCACCCCGAGGAGTGCCGACCAGACGGTGAAGTAGGCCAGCGGCGGCGTCCTGTCGGTGTGCTGCACGAACTGACAGATCGTCCCGACCGCCAATACCAGGGCAGCCGTGACGCGCAGGGTTCGCTTCACCTGGCCGTCTTCCAGAACATCTCGATCTCGTTCGCCAATCGTTCGACCCGTGGAAGGGAGTGCCACAACCCGTGTCCGCCGGGCAGGACGGCATCCTGAACTTCCAGCCCGGCATCTCGCAGGCGCTCCACCAGCGCGTCGACATCGCTCAGCGGTGAGAGCGTGCTGATATCGCCGTGCGCGATCATCACCGGCAACCGCGGGCTCTGCCGGGCGACTCTGCCCAGTACCGCGCGGGTACGGCCCCAGCACAGCGATGAAGAAAGCAGCAACTGGTCCGTCTCGTTCCTGACCGGCGGATCTGCCCCGATCACTCGATCCGTCGGGGCCACCGCCCCCGGCACGGTGTAGGTCTCAGCGAGGTAGCCATCCATCGCCGCGTCCTCGACCGCGACCGCGCGCAGCAGCGTCGCGGGATTCCATCGGCGAAACCCGACCGGCTCGACCAGCCCGAGCGAGACGAAGTGGTCCGGCGCGCATGCTGCCATCGCTGCTGCGATCGACGCCCCCATGGAGTAGCCGAGCAGGTGCACGCGTTCGTCGGCCGGCAACGCGTGAGCCGCGGCAGCCAGCATCCGTCGCGCCAGGACTCCGTAGTCACCGGCCAGCAGAGCTCCACGTTCTCGCCGGGTCAGACGGGTGGCGATCTGTCCCAGGCCGGGCGTTTCGGGCACCACGATGCGAGCTCCCAGACGCCGGCTCAGCTGGACGAACCGCTGGAGTTCGAACGAATCCAGCCAGCCGCCGAATCCCATCAGAGCAAGGCATGTAGGCGCTGCAGCAAACGGTCCGCGCCGCGCCTGGCCAGCGGCGCGCGCCGCTGACTCCCGCGGCTCGACGACCGCGACCCGGACTCCGTCCCGCATCGTCAGCTCGACCCCCTGAAGGCAGCCGCTTCCGCGACTCGTCGTCATCGCAGTCTCCCTCGCCGCAGGTGTTCCTCGAAGGCGACCCGAACGTCCTCGGCGTCCCAGAATCGCGCCGATTCAGTCAGGTAGTCGTAGAGAGGATCAGCTCCTGTCATCCGCCACTCGCTCCAGTCCCTGGCGTTCGGGTCGGCCGCGCACCGGAATTCGTCCAGGGAGTTCTGCAGCCCACGGAAGAACTCTTTGGTCGGATCGCCGAGCAGTCTCTTCTGTGGCGCAATGACGTGGCCGGTGATTTGGAGGAACGCTTCGCGAAAGCCGTGCGGATCGTCATAGGTGCCGAAGCCGGACTTTCCGTAGTGTTTCCGGTAGGCGCGATAGAGATCGAAATTGGTCGGCCAAGGCGTACTGGCCGGAATCAGCCGTTCCATGTTCTGGACCCGGCCGCCAACCAGCAGCCGGTCGAGCATCGGGCCGCCCTGCTCGGCGTACCACCGGGCGAGCCGGTTGCTTCGCAGGTACTCGTCCGGGTCGCCTTGCAGTTGCGATGTGGCGTCCCTGAGTTCTTCGGGATTCGCGAAGTCGATCTGCGCGTTCAGGTACGCAGCCCCGAACCACGCATACGCAGCAGCCGCATACAGCTGCGAAGGCGCGTCCTTCGCATCGACGAAAGCGAACAGCCGAGTCCGGCCGGTGGGCCCGACCCACTTCCGATGTTCCGGCGACTGCTCGGCCAGATATTGTCCCCGGAGTCGGCGGTACTGATCGCTCTCCATCACATCGCGCAGCCACAAGAGGGCTGACATCCCCGTCACCGGGGGGACATCGACGCCGTTCCTGAGTTTCAGCGGCTGCCAGCGCAGATTCCCCGGAACCTTGTGCGACTGCAGGTCGAAGTCTACGAAGACAGCGTCGATCGCAGCGAGGGTCTCGGCGTCGATCGACCTGATCTCGTCGGCGGTCGTCATGATGTCCACCGGATCGGTGGACGCGCGGGGACGTCCTTCCTTGTCGGTGCCGAACGCGGCACACAACCTCCCCAGCCCGTGCGGGCCGGTCCGGTAGCCGGTGTCCTCCATCGCGGCGAACGCCAGCCTCATCGGGCTCCCCTCTCCGTCGTGCCCAGCACCTTGATCAGTTGGAGTGCGGTCCAGCGAACAGTGATGACCTTTCCACGGTCGCCGGCGCGCTGTTGCATCGTCCCGCCGAGGGCCTCGATGTCGGCTCGGACACGTCCAAGCGTCCGGTCGGGATCGTTCCAGACGGAGCTGGGAACCGGCTCCAGCAAGTCCTTCACCTCGACCACCAGATCGCCACCGAGGGCGTCCGCACGAACGCCGATCCATGCGACCGCGGAGTCGTCCCAGCTCCGATATGCCTGCACGCTGTTCTGTACCAGGACCAGCAACCACTGCTTGATGCGCTGGGCCTGCTGCGCCCCCAGGTGGCTCGGTAGCCGCAGGTCGACGTCGAGCTTCACCCGCTCGGCGGAGGCTATCGATCGGAGATGGTCCTCCAGTGGCATCCCCAGCCCCTGGCTCAGGTCCAGGGTGCGGCTGCGCGCCGCGTCGTAGGTGTAGCGCATATCGCGCAGGAAGCGGTCCAACTCGGCTCGGTCCGCCTGGTTCGGCATGTTGGCTGCCGCCAGGGCCAGGCTGTGCTTGACCGGCTGAAGGAGGTTGTGCAGATCGAGCACGATCGCCTTGTACCGCTCGTGAGCAAGATCATCGGCGACATCCGCCCCGGCCGCGACGGCTCGCTCGAACTCGCGACAGCGCAGCATCGGGTAGTAGCCGATGGCAACGACCACCATCAACGCGTACGGCAGCTCGGCACCCCAGGAGAACCGGCTGCCCTGCGCCGTCAGAAGAAGGACCACGAACAGACCCACGACGATCACCCAGGCCCACCGGAACAGCACCACCAGCCAGGTCGGGATCAGCGTGAGCGGCGAGTACATGGCCGCGTCGGCCAGCGGCCCGATCGCTCCGGAAGCCAGGTAGAGCATCGCGAAACAGAGAGCCAGCACACGCACCCAGCTCGGCTCGGCATCCCATCTGGTTCCGTACAGGACCGCAGCCATGTTGCCCATGGCGGCGAGAGCCCCGAGCAGGCCGGTCACATTGGTGACGCTTTTCTCGTAGTTCAGGTACGCGATGTGGGTGATCCATCGGCCGAAACGATTCTGGCCGAGAGCCGGCATGGCGGCCAGCTTCTCGTACCTGGCCCGCATCGCGGGCTCGAACCAGATCTCCAGGATGGTCTGGAGTGAACCGACCGCCAGCCACAGCAGCGCCCAGAGACTCGCATCGACCGCGACCAGGCTGCCTCCCAATCCGACAAGCAGCGCACCTCGGGTCACGTACGGTCGGATGCGATCGTGGTTGAACCCCCGTCCCTCAGTGACTCGTCGGGACCAGTCAGTTCTGACACCCGCGGTGAACCATCCGTTGACGACGCTCCCCCAGAACGGCACGCCGGGACGGAAAGCCGTTTCTTCGTGCTCCGGCCGGTCGTTGACGGCATCCTCATCGTTCATCAGCTTCTGCATTTCGGACACTCCCCCTTCATCGTGGGCCTGGGGCTCCGCATCGCTGCGGCCGCGGTCCACGTGCGATTCATCATGCCGGTGGCTGCGTTACGCCGGAACCGGTGTTCGCGGGATTCTTCTCGTGGTCGGGGCTGGTGATGCCGGTTCCCGACGGGGAGGCCAGGTGAATCGCCTGTTCGTGGCGCGAGAGCTGCCGGAGGGCCAGGGCGTGAGCCAGGTGTCCCGTTTTCGCCCGCTCCACCTGCCGGGGCAGCAGCTCGACCTCGAGCTGGCGGATCCCGAGTCCTTCGACGAGGCGGCGGAGCAGAGCTTCGTCGGCCTGCAGCTTCTGACGCGTAGTGGCCAGCTTCCTGGCAGTGCGACGCAGTGACGCGGCGGCATCGTTGCGCTGGTGGTACACGTCCCCGAAGGCCGCCAGCCCGACGAGGAAGTAAACAGCCAGAAAGAGCGCTGCCGACGCCCACGTTGCCGCCGAGATCCCCGGTGTGGATGCGGTCGGGGCCGCGCCGTCGTAGGTGACCGCCGCGCGGGTGGAGCCGCTAACTATGCGGATCGCGAAGATGCAGAGACCGACCGCCAGCCACATCAGGCCCATGACTGCCGGGAGAACAAGGTACCGCCGGTTGCCCGGGTGTTCACCGTTCGCCCCTTTGAGCGTGTATCCCACCCACGCGGCGAACAGTGCCGACGCGGCGGATACGCCGAGGGCGATCCTCAAGGTGGTGCTCGGATCGTGCCGCAGCACCGATTGCAGGGGACCCTGCATCAGGTAGGCGTCCAGGATGCTGAGCAAGACGATGCACGCGCCGATACCCAGCTGGGCGAGATACCGCGGTCCGGCGGACAAGAGATGGGGGTTCGCCCAGCCGATCGCCCTCAACAAGTGCGGCGTCGATGCTTGGGGCCGGGAATCGCCGGACCGAGCGCCCGGCGTTGACAGCGGAGGATTCATGACTGGTTCTCCTTCATGGTCAAAGGCCGGACAACAGGTGCGGTGCTGTCGGCCGGGACGGATGCCGTCCCGTGATAGGCCGCGCGGCCCAGAGACCCGAGCACGCCGGTCGACGGGAGCGATCGCGGCTCTGCCTGATCGGTCGGCTCGCCGGCGAGGCTGGTCTCGTCCTGCTCACGCATCCGCTGCGGGAAGGGCAGGTGCCTGATGTCTCCTCCGAGCACCCGCCGCCAGCAGTCCGCCTCCCACTCCAGCTCGGCGACGTCCTCGCGCAACTGCGCGACGCGCAGCGCCACCAACGTCAGGTTCTCCGATTCCTGACTGGCCAGGTGGAGGGCGGTGCCGATCTGGCGCGCGAGAAGTTCGTCGACCCGGGCGTCCCACTGTTCTCGCCATGCCTCGATCGACCCGTCGAAGGTGTCGGCGACGAACTCGTCCAGAGCACCGGCGGCGGCAAGGCGCCGGATGGCGTCGACGACGGTTTGGGTGTCGCGGTCCTGGTCGATGTCCTTTGCCCCTGACGGCGCCGTCGCCGGCGAGAGGGAATCAGGCCGATCCACCCGGGTGACCATCGTCTGGCGACGGAACAGGTTGCGCTTCGTCACTTCTCCTCCTCGGCTGTACCGGAGACGGGCTCAGGCAGGGTGGCCACGCCGCTCACCAGCTGCTCGTAACCGACCGGGAGCCATGGAAAGCCGCCGTCGACCCAGGCTGGGGTGGGAATGGTGACGTCGGAGGACGGTGTGTCCCGGACGGCGTCCCACGCCCGGCCGTAGTTCGCCGCCCTCCGATGCGCGTAGGCGCGGAACTTGCTGTCCGCGACGAGCAAGAGCTCGAACTGTTCCCTCAGGTCGGCGGCGTCTGCCCGGCACGCTGCACGGAGGCCGTCACGGCGACACCTGGCCTGCTCCAGCTCCGATCGCACGACCGCACGGTCGGCATCTGCCTCACGGCGACGTCTGATGGCGACACTCTCGTCGCTCAGATGCTGCTCGGCGCCCTTACGGGCCACGTCGGGAGCACTCGTCGCTTCGAGGGCCAGAAGTCGTCGTGTGACCTCGGCATCCGCGTCCTGGAGGAGCTGCACGTTCTCCTCGAGCCGGCGAATCTGCTGATGGTTGACCGCCTGAGCTTGCACAAGCAGGCGATTGGATGCCTCGTTGTAGGTCCACCGCAGACGGTGAGCCAACGGGGTCTCGTCGATGTCAGTACACGAACTCGCGCGGGCTGCGCGCCGCGCCTGCCATCCGTCGACAAGCCGCTGCACCGGGTCGTACGACAACATCCGGTGCGGTGATCGGCGCTGCAGGACCTGGCGCTGTGTCTTCTGCGCGCCGGCCGCCACGTGACTCGTTCTGGTCATGGGCCGAGTGTCGGCGACGGATGCTCCAGCAGTCCGAACGATGTTCGGACTGCCTTTACCGAACATCGTTCCGGCCCAGATCCGGGTCCGTGCTCAACCTGAGGGTAGAGGCAACGCGCGCTCTCTCGTTTCTGGAAGGACTCCGATGAACAGTAACCGCAGATACCTGACCGTGGCAGCACTCGCTGCATCGGCTCTCAGCCTGGCACTGCTGAGTGGATGCGGCAGTTCCGCAGCCGCCGGTGGGCAGGCATCACCCGCCACCTCACCAGGGCCCTTGTGCGAGCTCGACGGCAAGATCCGCGCCGTCGCCTTCATCTTGCCGGTGCACCAGGGCGCACCGGCAGGAGGGATGCCCGAGCAGTGGCAGTGTCTGATCAGGATCGCCATCGGCCGTGGCCTGCCGATCAGTGTCATCACCGCCGAGGGAGTCCCCCATGTGGCGGTCCGGTTCCGGGCCACTCCCGACACCATCAATCCGGAGGCCTACGCCGACGACCTTCAGAATGCCGAAGCCGACCTGCTGTCCCGGATCGCGGTGGTCAAGGCCTCGTCCGCTGGTAATGACAGCTGGGCTGCACTTCTCACCGCCGCGGACCAGCTGACCTCGATCGGCGCAGGCGGCGCCAACGGCCTGATCCTCTCCCGCGACAATCTGCTCTCTGACAGCGGCCTGCTGCGGATGACGGATACCGCGATGACCTCCGCCTTCCCTGCCGAGGTCGCCGATTATGTGAAGCAACACTCAGCCTGCGGCCGGTTGAAGAACCTGCACGTCGCCCTCTATGGCGTCGCCGAGGCGGTCGCCCCGCAGCCACAGCTCAGCGCCCGCCAACGCCAGGCCATCGCGAGCCAGTACCTGGCTGCCATCAGAGGCTGTGGCGGTACGGCGGCCAGCTTGCCCCTGCCCGCCAACGGCCCCGGGCCGATCACCGAGTTCACCACCGACCGCGTCACCCCCGATCCGTCCCCCACCCTCCTTGTCCCAACGACCAGCACGACCGTCAAGGCGCGGACAACGGTCAGTCTGCTGGAAGACTCTCTCGCATACACCAGTGACGAAGACGAATTCGCCGCCCCTGCGCGGGCCAAGCAGGTGATCGCAGCCATCGCCGGCCACCTCAGGCAGCACCCCGACCTGCACGTGACCATCCGCGGACGCACCTCCAACGGACCGACGGCCTGGCCCTCTCACGAGGCCCTCGGTCTGGCTCGCGCCGAACTCTGCGCAGCGGCTCTGCGCGGGGCGGGAGTCGCCCCGGCGCGGATCACCACTATCGGAGCTGGCTATCTCGCCAAGCCCCCCGTCACCGGCCCGGCAACCGCCGCGCTGAACCGGGCGACCGACTTCAGCTTCGAAACCCGCTGACCGAGAATGCTTTCACCGAGCCGGCCAGAAACAAACTGCTCAAGACCTGGGTCCACCTCGTCACAGAGCAGCGAGAGGAGTCATCACCCAGCCGACCAGATTCGACGAACTGTTCACCGAGGCCGCTCCGCTGATCACCGGCGGGCAGCACCAGCGTGGTACCCATCAGTGGAAGGAGGCCGCCGGCCGGTGAGCGTCGTGCCGCGACCGCCAGCTGAGAGTACCCCGAGGCAGACTCTCGACGACCGTACGACGGAGAGAGCGCGCCCTCGCCGGGCCGGGCAACTGGCAGGCCGGCTCCGCCCATCTCACCGTGCGTGCGCTGGAGTACTACCGTCCCGTTGTCGACCCGACGAGCCGGTCGTCGATTGTCGCTCTTCCGAGAGGCGCGGGCCGGAGGGTCCTATGCAGGACGCCGCTCCCGAGTGACGACGATCGGAGTGACATGACGGGCGAGAGCCTGCCGTGCCGGGTCCGGTCGGGTCGGGGGAGAGACTCGAGGCTTCGACGTCTGCTGGGCCACGTACGCGAGAATTTCGTCCTTACCGAGTCGGCGTGGATGCCGGGAACGCCGGCGTCCAGATGCTCGCGCACGAAGGCGTGGCGGATCGCCTGGACGTCGACGGGGTCGATGGCGACGGTGCGTTGGATCGGTTCGAGGGTCAGCGCCATGAGCGCATCTGCACTTCGCGAAGCCCTAACTGGGCAGACCCAGCTTGTCGAAGAACGCCCTATTCCGCTCCGTGGCGGAGTTGACCAGACCGTCGAAGCTCATGACCTCGATGTACGCCTTGGCTGAGTCGTTGAAGCCGAAGTATCCGAGGCCGTCATGGGTCGGCCTCAGGTTCGAGATCTCGCATCGCTCGATCATCTTGTCCGTGAGGTCGGCGATGATGTAGCAGAAGGCCGGGGGCTCGTGCGTCGGCGGGATCGGCCTGCCGGTCGCGGTCAGCACGCCTCCTGCGCGGATCCTCTTGACGTAGTCGAGGCATTGCTGGATCGGGTTCTTGCCCTCGGTGGCATCCTTGCGCATCGGGCGCTTGATTTCGACCACGACGATCGACGGCAGGGGCAGCCTCTGTCCCTCGGCCGCGAGCACCGGCGAGTCGATGAGGCGCGTCGCGAGTATGTCGGGCTCCCGGGTGGAATCGGACCCGGTGATCGGCATGCTCTTCAGCGTCTTGTCGGACGCGAGATAGTCGTGAAACGCGAGCCTCTCGTCGATGATCCACAGGTTCGACCCGTCGGAGGCGACCTCGTTGGAGTCGGTCCGCATGGGGACGATCAGCGAGTGGATTGCGTCCTCCCGGCTGTACTTCCGGTCCTTGTCCGCGCGGATCAGACGCCCGAGCAGGTCCAGCACCGTCCGGCGGCGCGACACGTAGGCGGCCAGGTCGGACTGATTGATCTCGCTGACCGTGCTGAGGTACGCCGCGAGCCGCTCCGCGTAGTCCTCCGCCGGCTCCGAATCGGCCTCCGCAAATATCTCCTGGCCCTGAACGAAGGCTTCGGACTCGATCTTCTGCAGGTGCCGGTGGAGCTGGAGCTCGAGGTCCTGGTCCTTGACCGACGGGTCGACCGTGATGCCGCGCTCCTCGATCTTGGCCAGCACCGGCCGGTACCGCGGGGCGCGCTTGCTCACGAATTCGTGGACTCGCTGCTTTCCCTGCTCGCGGGCGGACTCGAGCGGGTCTTTCAGGATCTTCCCGATCTCCTCGAGGACGGCCTCGCGGATGTCGTCCAGCGAGAGGTCGTCGACGAGCGACTCCCCCGCGATGCGGTCGCGAATGTCGAACGCCGTCCGATCGGACCGGACCCGATCGTCGAGGAAGTCCGAGGTCAAGTAGCACGCGTAGACGAACTCGCCGGACTCCTCGTCCTTGAGCCTGCCGTGGAGCCCCGGCACCTTCCCGCTCAGGTTCTCGTTGATGACGACGCGGCTCGCCGCGCACCAGTGGAGACGCGGGACGGAGTTACGCGCGGACGACTTGAGTCGGAGGTTCAGCATGTCGAACTTCTGGCCCTTGACCTCGATCGTCGACGACGACATCGCCGAGTCGACGAACTCGTCCATCAGGTCGGCCAGCGACACCGATTCGTCGTCGTCCGCGATCGTCACGACGGGCGCTCCCCCGGGTCGGAGGAAGTACCAGATGCAGTGCTCGAACACTTCGCGCGCGATGGCGTCGACACCCTTCGGCGCGTGCTGCCGGAACGACTTCTTAAATCCGGCGAGGCTCACGACCGTACCGGGGCGCGCGAACCCGTCGGCGTCGCCGTCGTGCTCGACCTCGCGCTCGACCGAGAACCGGAACTGGCGTCCTCGAATCTTCCCGTCCTGGTCCTCGTACGCGCTGCGGATCGACACCCTGTCGAAGGCCTTGAGCCACAGCAGCCGCCCGACGCCCCGACAGCCGAGGTCCGACTTGTAGTCGCTGTCCAACGTCTCGAACGAGGACATGTTCCGCGGGGTGAATCCCAGGCCGTCGTCCTCGACGGTGAAGCCGACGATCGGCTTCATGGGGGCGCGCCCTTGCCCCGCCTGGCCGAAGTCGAACTCCGCCTGAGCGTCGCGGTGCACCCTCACGTCGATCCGACCGGGCGCGCCGGAGCCCTCGTGCCGCGCGTCGATCGCCTGGATCGCGTTCACGATCGCCTCGAGGAGCGGCAGGAGCGCGTGGCTCTTGGGCAGGCTCGTGTTGCGGACTCGGCCCACCAGGGAGGTCGTCAGCGCCATGATCCATCCCTTCGCCGCGGACGGAACGACCATACCGACAAGTCCCGACAACAGCGGTACACGGAGGCCCTCGGAGGCCCGCGCGATCAGTCGTCGTCCCGGAGCTCGACGGCCAGGGCGTGTTCACTCATGAGCTGTTGCCTTCCCTATGGCCTTTCCCGGTTCGCCCCGGCTCCCATGCCGCGGCGAGATTGTGACAATGGACCGATGACGGTTCGGGGGCAGGTCATCGAGGCAGCGGAAGCACGGGCCGTCGGCGCTGGCGGCGGATGACGCCGATGCGTTGCGGAGCTGGCTGCATCCGAAATTCTGCCGGACCTCCCCGGCCACGACCCCCCGCAGCCACGCGCCGCCCGGAAGGCCCTCTGCCAGGACACAGACCCACGTGCTCGCAGCAACAATCCACCGGCATCCGAAGACCCCGCTTACACATCTACGGGCTCACCCGCACCAGTCTGACTCGACGTCGCCGGACGGCACACCCCGATTCTCATCCACCGCCGCAGCGACGAAGTCGCAAACCGTTACACTTCTGGCACCTGAGGATGTTCTGTCGCCGAAACGATTGGATGCGATCTGGCGACGGTGTGAGATGTGTCGGGTTTCTGACGTTCCCGCTGGTCAGCGGGAAGTCGATTCTCGCCGTG